>NZ_BOMM01000050.1 GCF_016862195.1 Paractinoplanes ferrugineus
GGTGAAGATGACGTACGCCGGGTCGTCCGCGCGCACCTCGGGACGGACCCCGCGAACGGGCAGCGCCGCCTCGCCGACATCCAGGCGTGGGCCGTCCCACGGCACCTCGACGCTCGCGGTGGCGACCAGGATCGCGGGTGCGGCGTCGGCCAGCATCGCGGCCACCCGGTCGGCCGGCTGATAAGTGTCCAGCGGCAGGTAGGCGGCCCCGGCCCGGAGCACGCCGAGCAGCGCGGGCACGGTGAACGGGCGGGCGGTGGCCAGCCCGACCAGGTCACCACGGCCGACCCCGTGCCCGGCGAGCGCGCCGGCCAGCCCGGCCGACCAGGCGTCCAATTCGGCGAAGGTCCAGGTGCGACCGCCGGCGACCAGCGCCGGGGCGTCCGGGGTGGCGGCCACCCGCGCCTCGAACAGGTCCACCACCGAACCGGCCGGCGGCTCGGTGCCCACCGGGGGCAGCAGCCGGGCCCGCTCGTCCGGGGTCAGCACGTCGATCCGGCTGAGCACCGTGGCCGGGTCGGTCGCGACCGCGGCCAGCACCCGGTTCAGGCGCTCGACGAGCAGCTCGGCCGACGAGCGGTCGAAGCGGTCGGTGGCGAACTCGAGCTCACCCCGTACCCCGTCCCGGGTCTCGAAGAAGTCGAACGACAGGTCGAACATCGCGACCTGCTGACGGACATCTTCGGTCTGGACCCGCAGGGAGCCGAGATGCCAGGTGCCGTCGGCCTCGCCGAGGTAGGAGACCATCGTCTGGAACAGCGGATGCCGGCCCAGCGACCGCACCGGATTCAACACCTCCACCAGATGCTCGAACGGCACCTCCTGACCATCGAAAGCCGCCAGATCGGTCTCCCGCACGCGCGCCAGCAACTCCCGGAACGACGGGTCACCACCGGTGTCCGTGCGCAACACCAACGTGTTCACGAAAAAACCCACGAGATCGTCCAGCGCCGCGTCCGGGCGCCCCGCCACCGGCGAGCCGAGCGGAATGTCGGTGCCCGCACCCAACCGGGTCAACAGCACCGCCACCGCCGCCTGCGCGACCATGAACATCGACGTGCCGGTGGCCCGGGCGAGCGCCCGCAGCCGCGTGGTCACCCCGTCCGGCAGGTCGAAACGCACGACGTCGCCACGGTGGCTCGCCGCGGCCGGTCGGGGCCGGTCGGCCGGGAGGTCGATCTCGGCGGGCAGCCCGGCCAGCGCCGCCCGCCAACCGGCGACCTGGTCGTCCAGACTCTGCGCGCGCTGCCAGAGGGCGAAATCGGCGTACTGCACCGGAAGCGGCGGGAAGGCCGGGGCCAGACCGGCACAGCGGGCCGTGTACGCGGCCACCAGGTCCCGGCGCAGCGGCACGTCCGACCACTCGTCGCCGGCGATGTGATGCAGCAGCAGGACCAGCACGTGCTCGTCCGGCGCGAGGCGGAACAGCCGGGCCCGCAGCGGCGGCTCGGCGTCGAGCCGGAAGCCGTACCCAGCCAGCTCGGCCAGCCGGTCGGCGAGGTCGTCCGGCGCGATGTCGGTGAGCGGGACAGTCAGCGGCCCGGCCGGTTCCACCCGCTGGAACGGTTCGCCGTCGACCTCGCCGAACACGGTGCGCAGCGTCTCGTGCCGGCCGGCCACGTCGGCCACCGCGGCGATCAGCGCGCCGGTGTCGAGCCGCCCGCGCAACCGCCACGCGATCGGGATGTTGTAGGTGGGGTTCGGCCCCTCGAGCCGGTAGAGGAACCACAGCCGCCGCTGCGCGAACGACAACGGCAGGCGGTCCGGCCGGGGCCCGGCGACCAGCGGCGCCCGGGTGCTGCCGGTCAGCCGGGGCAGCAGGGCGGCGACGGTCGGGGCCTCGAACACGGCGCGCACCGGCACCTCGACGCCGAGCACCGCGCGCACCCGGCCGGCCAGCCGCATCACCGACAGCGAGTGGCCGCCGAGCGCGAAGAAGTCGTCGTCGATGCCGACCGCGGGGATGCCGAGCACCTCGGCGAACAGGTCGCAGAGCTGCTGCTCGCGGGTGCCCCGGGCGGTCCGGCCACCGGCCGGCGCGGCCACCTCCGGGTCGGGCAGCGCGGCCACGTCGAGCTTGCCGGCCACCGTCCGGGGCAGCGCCGGCACCTCGACGAAGGCCGACGGAATCATGTACGCGGGGAGCCGGGCCCGCAGCGCCTCGAGGTCGGGCGGGCCGTCCACGACGTACGCGATCAGTCGCCCGGCCCGGACCACGACCGCGCACCGGCCGCCGATCGCCGCCTCGATCTCGCCCCGCTCGATCCGGAAGCCGCGGACCTTCACCTGGCCGTCGGCGCGCCCGGCGAACTCCAGCACGCCCTCGCCGGTCCAACGGGCCAGGTCGCCGGTGCGGTACATCCGGCCACCGGCCGCGGTGAACGGGTCGGCGACGAAGCGCCCGGCGGTCATCGCGGGCAGGTTGAGGTAGCCGTGGGCGAGGCCCGGCCCGGCCACGTAGAGCTCGCCGAGCACGCCCGGCGGCACCGGGCGCAGCGCCGCGTCGAGCACGTAGGTGCGCACGTTGGCCAACCGGTAGGCGCGCCGCTCGGGACCGTGCCACCCGTACGCGTCCACCGAGGCCTCGGTCGGGCCGTAGAGGTCGTAGCAGTCCAGCCCGCCGACCGCGCAGATCTGCCGCCACAGCCGGGGATCGATGGCCTCGCCACCCACCGACAGCAGGCTCAGCCCGGCGTTCAGCACCCCGGCCGGGATCAGCTCGCGCAGATAGGTGGGCGTGAGGTCGAGGACGTCCACCCGGTGCTCGCGCAGATAGTCCACCGTCGCCACGGCGTCGCGGTAGACCTCGGCGTCGAGCACGTGCACGGTGTGGCCGTCGAGCAGCCAGATCAGCGGGTCCCAGGAGCCGTCGAAGGTGAACGAGGCGGCGTGCGCCACCCGGCGCCGGGGCCCGCTCATCAGCCGGGCGCGGTGCGTCGCGAACAGGTTGACGATCCCGCGGTGCGGCACCACCACGCCCTTGGGCCGCCCGGTCGACCCCGAGGTGTAGATGACATAGGCCGGCTGCTCGCCGGAGAAGCCGGCGGCCGGTGCGGGGGTCGCGGCGAAGCCGGCCGGGGTGACGTGCAGCCGTGGTCCCGGCCAGGGCAGCGCGACGCCCTCCTCGGTGACGACGAGCGCGGGAGCCGCATCGGCCAGCATCGCGGCCAGCCGCTCACGGGGCTGGTCGAGGTCGAGCGGCAGATAGGCGG
This sequence comes from Paractinoplanes ferrugineus, assembly GCF_016862195.1. Classification (GTDB taxonomy): domain Bacteria; phylum Actinomycetota; class Actinomycetes; order Mycobacteriales; family Micromonosporaceae; genus Actinoplanes; species Actinoplanes ferrugineus. The sequence goes on from NZ_BOMM01000050.1 coordinate 3,213, forward strand.
CGCCCGAGCCCAGCACGCCGAACATCGCCTGCGGGGTGAGCGCCCGGGGCAGCGCGAGCGCCACCCGGTCGCCCGGGCCGACGCCGTGTTCGCGCAACCGCGCGGCCAGTCCGGCGGTCCAGCCGGAGAACTCGGTGAACGTCCACTCCCGGCCCCCGGCGACCAGTGCCACCGCGTCCGGGGTGCGCTCGGTCTGGGCGGCCAGCAGGTCTCCGACGGTGCCGTCGGGCACCGGCGCGGTGACCACCTCGAGCACCCGGGCGCGTTCCCGCGGGCCGAGCACGTCGATGCTCGCGAGCGGCGCGGCCGGGGCGGCGCACAACTGGGTCAGCACCGCGGTCAGCCGGTCCAGCAGCAGCGCCGCCGCGGCCGGGGTGAACAGGTCGCCGCGGTACTCCAGGTCGAGGTGCAGACGCTCGCCCGGCCGGGCGGTCAGCGTCACCGGATAGTGCGCGCAGTCCCGGATCGACGCGCCGGTGACCCGCACTCCCCCGCCGGCCGCCGGCAGCGACGAGCCGAGCGGATAGTTCTCGAAGACGGTGAGCGTGTCGAACAGCTCGCCGTGCCCGGCCAGCTGCTGGATGTCGGCCAGCCCGAGGTGCTGGTGGTCCATCAACCGGGCCTGGCCGTCCTGCAGATCGCGCAGCGCGCCGACGACCGGCGTGGCCGGGTCGAGTCGCACCCGGACCGGGACGGTGTTGAGGAACAGGCCGATCATCGTGTCCGAGCCGGGCAGGTCCGGCGGGCGGCCGGCCACCGTCGAGCCGACCACCACGTCCTCGCGGCCGGTGAGCGCGCCGACCACGATGGCCCAGGCGCCCTGCACGAGCGTGTTCAGGGTGAGGCCCTCGGCGCGGCCGAGCGCGGTGAGCCCGGCGGTCGATTCGGCCGGCAGGTCGCGCAGCACCCGGTCGGGCACCACCGCGTGGGCCGGCGGCCGGCCGGCGAGCAGTGTCGGTCCGTCCAGTCCGGCGAGCGCGGACCGCCAGGCCTCGGTGGCGGCGGTCCGGTCCTGTGCGGCCGTCCACGCGAGATAGCCGCGGAAGTCGGCCGGCGGCGGCAGGGCGTCCCCGCGGTACAGCGCGATCAGCTCGTCCACCAGCAGCGGCACCGACCAGCCGTCGAGCAGCAGATGGTGATGGGTGAGGACGAGCCGGTGATCGTCCGGGCCGAGCGAGACCAGGGTCATCCGCAGCAGCGGCGCGGTGGCCGGGTCGAAGCGGGTGGCCAGATCGTCGTCGAGGAACTCGGCAAGCTCCTCGGCGGCCGGTGACATCGTGGCCCAGGGCAGCGCGACCCGGGTGGGCACGATCGCCACCGCCTGGCCGTTCTTCCGGCGGCGGAACGCGACCCGCAGGTTGGGGCGGCGGTCGAGCAGCTGCTGACCGGCCGCCCGCAGCCGTTCGGCGTCGACCGGGCCGGTGAGCGTGAGGGTGAGCTGGCCGGTGTAGACGTCCGGGCCGTCCGCGGCCAGCTGGGTGTGGAACAGCAGGCCCTCCTGCAGCGGGGTGAGCGGCAGGATGTCGCTGATGCCGGCGGTGGGCGCGGTCACGGAAGCTCCCATTCGGCTTCGAACTCGTCGATCTCGTCCTGGCTGAGCGCGAGCGTCAGGTCGGACGGGGTGAGCCCGCCGGCGGCCGGGCCCCGGGCGTGCCGGGCCAGCGCCTCGAGCGCGGCGAACCAGCCGTCGGCCAGCTCGGCGACGGCCGCCCCGGAGAGCAGCTCGCGCGGGTAGGCCCAGGTCACGCCCAGCTCCGGGCCGTCCACTGTGTCCTGCACGTAGGCGTTGATCTCGAGCGTGTACGGCGCGACCGGCATGCCCAGGTCGAACCCGCCGGCCAGGATCCCGTGCCCGGCGACCGGCGCCCAGTCCGCGCCCGACCCGGCGGCGAACCGGCCCAGGTAGTTGAAGCTGATCTGCGGCTCCGCCCGCGCGGCCAGCACCGGGCCGGTGTCCGGGTGGAGATGGCGCAGCAGCCCGTAGCCGATGCCGTGGTCGGGGATCTCGCGCAACTGCTCCTTGACCCGCTTGAGCGCGACACCCGCGGCCGGTCCGCCGGCGAACGCCTCGGTCAGGTCGGCGTCGCCCGGGTCGAGCCGCACCGGGAACACGCTGGTGAACCAGCCGAGCGTGCCGGCCAGGTCGGCGCCGGGGACGACCTGCTCCTCGCGGCCGTGGCCCTCCAGCGCGATCAGCACCGATCGCTCGGCGCCGCCACGCCACCGCGCGACGGCGAGCGCGAGCCCGGTGAGCAGCACGTCGTTGACGCCCGCGTGGAACACCGACGCGACACCGGTGATGACCGGCTCGGTGCTCGCGGCGGGCAGCCGGACGGTGTGCCGGGTGACCGAGGCGAGGTCGTCGACCGGGCGCAGCGGACGGTGCCCGAGAGCCGGGTCCGGCCCGTCCAGGATCCGCGTCCACAGCGGCAGCTCCCCGGCGCGCCGGGCGGCCGCCTCCCGCAGGCCCAGCGCCCAGCGTCGGAACGAGGTGCCGGTGGGCGTGGGGCCGGGGTGCGAGGTGCCGGCGGCCGAGTCGGCCCGGGAGTCCCAGAGCGCGGCCAGGTCGTCCGGCAGAATCCGCAGCGAGACGCCGTCGACCACGCTGTGGTGGACGACCAGCAGCAGCTGCCGGGCCGCCGGGAAGAACACCGCCTGCGCCAGCACACCACGGGTGGGGTCGAGCCGCCGTGCCGCCGCCTGTTCCTCGGCCGCGATCGTCGCACCGTCGGCGGCCACCCGCAGCCAGTCCCGCCCCGAGCCGCGCGGCGCCACCCGCAGCACCCCCGCGTCGCGGTCCATCGTGGCGCGCAGCAGGTCCTGCCGGTCGGTGAGCCGGGCCAGCAGGGCGGCCAGCTCGCCGGCCCGCGCACCGGCCGGGGTGGTCACGACGATCGACTGGCTGAACGCGGTGAGGTCGCCGCCGGTCTCGTCCAGCCAGCGCAGGATCGGGGTGAACGGGATCTCGCCGAGGCCGTCGTCCGGTGCCTCCGGGTGGATCGTCGCCGCCTCGGTGACCACCTCGGCCAGCGCCGCGACCGTCCGGGCCTCGAACACCTGGCGGGAGGTGCAGATCAGGCCGGCGGCGCGGGCCCTCAGCACCAGCTGGATCGACATGATGCTGTCGCCGCCCAGCCGGAAGAAGTCGTCGTCGATGCCGACCCCGGGCACGCCGAGCACGTCCGCGTAGAGCGCGCACAGCGCCTTCTCGCGCGGGCCGCGCGGGGCGGTGCCGGTGGCCAGCACGGCGTAGTCCGGGGCGGGCAGCGCGGCCCGGTCGAGCTTGCCGCTGGTCAGCACCGGCAGCGTGGCGAGCAGCACATATCCGGTCGGGACCATGTAGGCCGGCAGCCAGGACTCGGCGTGCAGGCGGAGCGCCTTGACCAGCGCGGCCGGATCGGTGGATGCGGCCGGCGTGTTGGTGAGCGGCACGGCCGGCCCCGGCCGGTAGTCCCCGGCGGGCTCGCCCTCGCGCTGGAGGACGGCGTCGAGCGCGCCGGTGTGCGAATCGCCGTTCCAGGTGACCGCGACCCGGTAGCCGGCGGCGCGGGCCAGACCGGCCACCTCGTCGGCGGTGACCCCACCGGCGGCCAGCAGCGCGTTGGGCACGCCGGTGACCCGCACCCGCTCCGGGCGGCCGGCGAGCAGATCGCGTACGGCGTCCGGCCCGGTCCACGCGTGCTCCACCGTGGGGGGCCGGGGCGCCGGGTCCTCGGTGCGGAGCACGACGTCGTACCGGTAGCGGCTCAGCTCGTTGTCGTGGCGGGACTGCTTCACGCGTACGTCCACCGACCGGACCCCCGGCAGAGCGAGCGTCGCGAAATAGTCCGGATCGACGAGCAGCTCGCGTTCGGCCCGCAGGGCCGTCTCGACGTCGTAGCCCGGCCGGCCGGCCGCGATCGCCTCGTGCAGCATCCGGTGCAGCCGCAGGTTGCGGACGTCGCCCACGAAGATCCGGCCGCCGGGCGCGAGCCGGGTGACCGCCGCCCGCAGCACCTCGGTCAGGTAGTCGGCGCTCGGAAAATACTGCGCCACCGAATTGAGCACGACGGTGTCGAAGTGGCCTTCGGGCACGCCGGTCAGGTCATGGGCGGGCTGCGCGCGCAGCACCACACCCGGCCGGTCGGCGGTGGCCCCGCGCAGGGTCGCGACCGCCTGCTCGGACAGGTCGAGCCCCCAGTAGCTCCGCACCGCGGGCGCGAGCCGGGACAGCAGCAGCCCGCTGCCCACGCCGAGTTCGAGAATCCGTTGCGGGGCCAGGGCTTCGATCCGCTCGACGGTCGCGTCCCGCCACTCGCGCATCTCGTCGAGCGGGATCGGCGCGCCGTCGAAGCTGGAGTTCCAGCCGGTGAAGTTCTCGTCGAACCGTTCCACCCGGCCCGCCTGGTAGAGCAGCTCGTGCAGCTCCTTCCACTCGGCCACCTGGGCGTCCGCGCGTTCCCCGGGCGCCTCGGCGGTGCCGGACGGCACCACATAGGCGGCCAGCCGGACGTCGCCGGGCCGGTCCTCCCGGGCGATCACCGCGACCTGACCGACGCCGGGGTGGCGGGCCAGCACCGACTCCACCTCGCCCAGCTCGATCCGGTAACCGCGGACCTTGACCTGGTCGTCGACCCGGCCGAGGAAGTCCAGCCGGCCGTCGATGCGCCAGCGCGCCACGTCGCCGGTGCGGTACATCCGGCCGCCGGCCTCGTCGAACGGGTTCGCCACGAACCGCTCCGCGGTCAGGTCCGGCCGGTTCACGTAACAGCGGGCCAGGCCCGGTCCGGCCAGGTAGAGCTCACCGGTCTCGCCGGCGGCGACCGGGCGCAGCGCGGCGTCCAGCACGTACGCGTCGGTGGCCGGGTCGGGGCGGCCGATCGGCACCGAACCACCGTCGGCGACGCCGGGGACGCACTCACCGAGCGTCGAGTTCACCGTGGCCTCGGTCGGCCCGTACGCGTTGAACATCCGCCGGCCGGACGCCCAGCGGGCGACCAGTTCCGGCGACACCCGCTCGGTCCCGGCCAGCAGGATGCCCGGCGGCAGCTCGCATTCCGGCGGCAGCGCGGCGAGCAACGCGGGCGGCAGGATCATGAAGTTGGCGCGGTGCCGCATCGCGTACTCGGTGAGCGCCGGCCCGGCCACCCGGCGGTCGGCCGGCACCACCACGATCCGGCCGCCCGAACCGAGCGCCAGCACCAGATCCCAGAACGCGACGTCGAAGCTGGGCGACGCGAAGTGCAGCACCCGGACGTCCGGGGTGAGGCCGAACCGCTCGAACTGGGTGGACATCAGCTTCGCGACGCCGGCGTGGGTGAGCAGCACGCCCTTGGGCCGGCCGGTGGAGCCGGAGGTGTAGATGACGTAGGCGGCGTGCCCGACCCGCAGCCCGGCCCGGATCGGGTCGGTGGCCGGCGCCCCGGCCAGTTCGGCGGCCACCGCCGGATCGTCGAGCAGCACCCGCGGCAGGCCGGCCGGCGCGGGCAGCCGGTCGGCCACCGCGGCCGTGGTGACCAGGCCGATCGGCCGGGTGTCGGCGATCAGGTAGCCGAGCCGCTCGGCCGGGTCGGCCGGATCCAGCGGCAGATAGGCGGCGCCGGCCTTGAGCACCGCCAACTCCGCCACGATCATCTCGATCGATCGCGGCACGGCGAGCCCGACCACCCGGTCCGGCCCGGCGCCGCGCGCGATCAGCAGGTGCGCCAACCGGTTCGCCCGCGCGTCCAGTTCGGCATAGCTGATCTCGCGGTCCTCGAAGACGACGGCCACCGCGTCCGGGTCCCGCCCCAGGCTCGCCGCGAAGACCTCGGGAAGCGTGGCCGGCGCCACCGTGAGCGGGCCACCACTGGACCGCTCCCGCTCCTCGATCGTGCAGTCGGTGCTCTGCATGCGGTGGCTCCTGATGTCCGGGTGCGGGCGCGTGGCATCGGGGCCCCGCCCTGGTCGGCGGGGCCCGGTCAACGGGACGGGGTGGACCTACGGGTGCGAGGTCAGATATCCGCCCATCGAGCGGAAGTACTCGGCGGCGCCCAGTTCGGTGCCGTCGTCGAGGCGGACCCGCTCGATCGCCAGTCCGGGACTGGTGCCGCGGCGGGCCTCGGCACCGGCCACCACGACCACGGCGTCGCCCTCGCGGTAGAAGATGCGGCCCGGCGTGCCGCCGTAGATGCCGTCGGAGACGTGCGCGGCGACGATCCGGAGCCGCTCGCCCCGATGAAAGGCGTAGGCATTGGGGTACGGGTCGGACTGCGCGCGCACCAGCCGGTCGAGCTCCTCGGCCGGCCACGTCCAGTCGATCCGGTTGTCCTCGTCGGAACGCTTGTGGAAGAAGCTGGCCCGCGAACGGTCCTGCGGTGTCCACTCGGTGCGGCCGGAGGCGATCAGCGCGAGCCCGTCGACGGTGATCGGGCCGAACAGGTCGAGGGTCTTGTGGAACAGGTCGGTGGTGGTGTCGCGGTCCCCGACCGGCACCGAGCGCTGCAGCACGATGTCGCCGGCGTCGAGCGTGCCGTCCATCATGTGCGCGGTCACCCCGACCTCCTTCTCGCCGTTGAGCAGAGCCCAGATCAGCGGGGAGAAGCCGGCGTATTTCGGCAGCAGCGAGTCGTGCACGTTGAGCGTGCCGAGCCGGGGCAGCGCGAAGATCTGCGGCGGGATCCAGGTGCGCCAGTTGGTCGCCACGATGACGTCGGGGTCGGCCTCCTTGAGCGGGCCGAGCAGGTCGTCCTCGGGCCGCTCGCGCACCTCGACCGGCACGCCGTGCTCGGCGGCGAGGTCGGCGACCGAGTCGCTCCAGATCCGCTCGTACGCGTGATCGCTCTTCGGATGAGTGACCACGAGGGTGACCTCGTGCTCCGAGTCCAGCAACGCTTGCAGGGTGCGATGTCCCCACGTCTGGTACCCGAACATGACTACCCGCACGGTGCCTCCTGGCCCATCCACGACTGAGAAAGTTAGGTTAGTCTAACCTAGCTTTGCGCCGCCGAAAGGGGGCGGCTTCAGCACGTGCCAAGCGTCGACACCGCTCGACCTGACGAATGGGACCGCCGATGTCACAGGCCACTCCGTGCACCGAGATTCCGGTCTACGACCTGGTAGGAGTCGGTTTCGGCCCGTCCAATCTGGCCCTCGCGATAGCCGTCACCGAGCACAATGGACAGACTGGCGACGCTCCCGTGACCGCGCTGTTCCTGGAACGTCAGCCGTCGTTCGGCTGGCACCGCGGCATGCTGCTGGCCGACGCGACCATGCAGGTGTCGTTCCTCAAGGACCTGGTGACCCTGCGCAACCCGACGAGCGAATACAGCTACCTGTGTTACCTCAGGGACCGCGACCGGCTCATCGACTTCGTCAACCACAAGAGCTTCTTCCCGCTCCGGGTGGAGTTCCACGACTACCTCGAATGGGCCGCGGCCAAGGTGCCCGACATGGTCCGCTACGCCCACGAGGTCGACCAGGTCGTCCCGGTACTCCGCGACGGGGTGGTGGCGGCGTTCGACGTGCGGGTCCGGCACGCCGGTGGGGTCAGCACCTACCGCGCGCGCAACCTGGTCGTCGCCACCGGCCTGCGCCCCCGGATCCCGGCCGGGGTGGACGCTTGCGACCGCATCTGGCACAGCCGCGATCTGCTCACCAACATCGGCCGGCTGGACGGTGCCGACCCGGCCCGGTTCGTGGTGGTCGGCGCCGGGCAGAGCGCCGCCGAGGTCACCGCGTTCCTGCACGACCGGTTTCCCCGGGCCGAGGTGTGCGGGGTGTTCTCCCGCTACGGCTACTCCCCGGCCGACGACAGCTCGTTCGCCAACCGCATCTTCGACCCGGCCGCCGTCGACGACTACTACGGCGCCCCGCCGGAGATCAAGAAGATGCTGATGAACTACCACAGCAACACCAACTACGCGGTCGTCGACCACGACCTGATCGACGAGCTGTACCGCCGGGCGTACCGGGAGAAGGTGGCCGGGGTGCAACGGCTGCGACTGCTCAACGTGTCGCGGCTGGCCGCCGCCAAGGAAACCGAGGACGGCCGGGTCGAGGTGACCATCGAGACCCTCACCACCGGCGAGCTGTCGACGATCACCGCCGACGTGCTGATCTGCGCCACCGGCTACCAGCCCGTCGACCCGTTCCCGCTGCTCGGCGAGGCTGCCCGGCACTATCGCCGGGACGAGTTCGGCCGGGCCGTGGTCGAACGCGACTACCGGATCGCCGCCGACCCGTCCGTCACCGCCGGCGTCTACCTGCAGGGCGGCACCGAGCATTCGCACGGAATCACCGCGTCCCTGCTCTCGAACGCCGCCGTCCGCTCCGGCGACATCGTCCGGTCCATCGCCGCCCGGCTGCGCGCCGGCCGCCCACTCGCGGTCGCGGCGAACGCCGGCTGACCCCCGGCGGCGTACCTCTACTGCTGTCTCCCCGTCGAACAACCATCGGCGTGACCGGCCCCTACAGGCTGTAGGTTGGCGGCATGGCATCGACGGGGCGGCGGGCGCGGGGCTCGCTGGAAGCCGAGGTCATGGGTGTGCTCTGGGCCGGCGGCGAACCGTTGACAGCGACCGATGTGCAGCGCGAGATCGGTGCGGATCTGGCCTACAACACGGTGCAGACCATCCTGATCCGGCTGCACGAGAAAGGTCTGCTGCACCGTCGCAAGGCCGGCCGCTGGCACGTCTACTGGCCGGTCGAGGACGCCGCGACCGCCGCCGCGAAGCGGATGCGCGCCGCCCTCGCCGATCCGGTGGACCGGCAGGCCGTGCTGCAGCAGTTCGCCGCTTCGCTGAACGACGACGACGCGGCCACCCTGCGCAGGCTGCTGCCACCGTGAGCCTCGCGGTCGATCCGGTGGCGGCGCGCGCCGGAACGTCAGTGGGGGTCGGCCTGGGTGCTGCGCGAGCGGCGGCGGGCCCGCAGCAGTTCCACAGCGACCGGGATGACCGAGACGACGACGATGCCGATCAGGATGAGTTCGATGTTCGAGCGGACGAAGGCCACCTGGCCCAGGAAGTACCCCAGCGTGGTGACGCCGCAGGCCCACAGCGTCCCGCCGAGCACGTTGTAGCTCAGGAAGGTCCGGTAGCGCATGTGACTCGCGCCGGCCACGATCGGGGTGAAGGTCCGCACGATCGGTACGAACCTGGCGAGGACGATCGACCGGGCGCCGTAGCGGTCGAAGAACCGCCGGGCGCGGGCGAGGTTCTCCTGCTTGAACAGCTTGGAGTCGGGCCGCCGGAACAGGGCCGGGCCGAACCGCCGCCCGAACAGATAGCCGAACTGGTCGCCCAGCACCGCGGCGAGCGACACCAGCAGGCAGATCAGCCAGAGCGGCTGGTGCAGGTAGGTCCCGTCGGCGACCAGCAGCCCGGTGGTGAACAGCAGCGAGTCGCCGGGCAGGAAGAAGCCGACCAGCAGCCCGGACTCGGCGAAGACGATCGCGAGGATGCCGACCAGCCCGAACGTGGAGATCAGATGCTGCGGGTCGAGGAACGACGGCATGAACGCATGCCTCTCAGATCGAGGGAACCCGAGGTTTGCCCGCCTCGGCGGCAACGAAACCTACAACAAGTAGGACCTGTGTCGCCGCCGTGCGGCTGGTCCGGCGATCCTGAGAGATCGGTGAAAGCCGCCCGCTCCCCGTGCCTCGACCCCGGCCCGGGTCATCACCATCGTGACCCCGAAAGCGAAGCCGCGGCCCCGGTCCTGCGAAATTCCGGTACGGCCGGGTCGGCGATCCTCGCTTCGCCGGCGGCGTACGGGCAAGCCCTCGCCCTCGAGATGAAGAGCCGGTTTCCGCTCATGTGGGCGGTTCGGCCGGGCGGCGCAGTGGGGCGCACGCGGCTCGCTGCTCGTCGATCCGGCGGTCGGTGCCCGGCGGGCGAAGGTCGTCGATGACGCGCCACGCCTCGTCGAGCGCCTGACGCAGTTCCGCGGTGTGCACGGCGTGCTGCCGGCGCAGGTCCTGTCGCACCTTCTCCAGGCGTCGCACCCAGCCGGCGGCGCTGGCCGCCGTGGTGTCCGGGGCGTCGTCCCGGGCGTCGAGCAGGTCGACCGGGACGATCGCCGCCGCGGGCCGGCCGCGGTCGATGAGCACCGTGATCTGCCGAGTCAGTTGAGCCAGCCGGACCAGCTGCACCAGCCGGATGCGGGCTTCGTTGATCGCGAGTTCGTTACGGGGGGTTCCTATTGCGGGGGTGGAACGCGCCATGGGGTGAGCATGACGGCGGGGTACGACAATTTCGTCGCCGCAACCGGTCAGCCGACGCTGGAGCGCTGGTCAGCGACGGTCAGGGCGTCGATCAGGCCGGGGAAGCGGGCGTCCAGCTCGGCGCGGCGGAGTTCGATCGTGTGGGTGCGGCCGGTCACCGTCGTACGGGTCAGGCCGGCCTCGCGCAGGATGCGGAAATGGTGGGTCATCGTCGACTTGTGGACGCCGAAGTTCCAGTGTTCGCCGCATTTGCCGTGTGGTCCGCCGGCGGCCAGGGTCTGCACGATGCGCAGGCGGATCGGGTCGGCCATCGCCCGCAGCACGTCGACCAGCGTCAGGTCGATCGGGTCCGGTGCCGCGTCGTCGCTCGCCATGGGCTCCAGACTACCGTTGGATGTTCATCCAACAATCGCTACGCTGACGGTATGACGATCATCCAACAGTCAGGCGCCGTCCGGTGGGTGTGGGACGACGAGGGCATGGTCACGGTGACCCTCGACGATCCCGGGCGCACCGCCAACATGATCAATCGACGGCACCATGACGGGCTCGACGCCTGCCTCGACGATCTGACCGCCGGCCTCGACCGACTCCGCGGGGTGGTCGTCACCTCGGCGAAGCGATCGTTCGTCGCCGGCCCGGAATTCGAGCCCGGCGAGATCACCCCGGACGAGGCGGCCGGCACCTACGACCTGCTGGTGCCGATCCGCGACCAGGCCCGCCGGCTGGAGACGCTGGGCCGGCCGGTGGCCGCGGCGCTCAACGGATCGGCGCTCGGCGGCGGCTTCGAACTCGCGCTGGCCTGCCACTACCGCGTCGGATCGGCCGACCCGGCGGTGATCTGGTCGTTGGCCGAGTCCGCGATGGGCATCATTCCCGGCGGTGGCGGCGTGGTGCGGGTGACCCGGATGGCCGGGATCGCGGCGACCGTGCTCGACATCGTCGGCCCCGGCACCGTGTTCCATCCGGCGCGGGCGCTGGCCGCCGGGCTGGTTGACGAGCTCGCCGACGACGTGGTGGCGGCCGCGCGGGCGTGGGTGCTGAGGCAGCCGGCGGGCCGGTTCGTCCAGCGCTGGGAACGACCCGGCTACGTTCTGCCCGGTGGCATCGGGGAACCGCCCGGGCTCGCCGACGAGGTGCGCCACCGGTCGGCCGGCTCACCGGTCCGGGCCCTGCACGCCGTACTCGAGGTGGCCGTCCGCAGCGCTTCGGCGCCGCCGGAGAAGGCTTTCGACATAGAAACGGCGGCTTTCCGTACGCTGCTGAGCGCCCCCGAGGTCCCCGCCCTGGGCCACCTGTTCTTCGCTCTGCGCACCGTCGCCGGGCCCCTCTCGCCCTCACCGGCGACCGGCGCGGCGAGCGCCGGGACCGTGCTCCGGCAGTTCCCGCAGATCGTCGCGAACCCGCTGGCCGCCGTGTTCTTCCCGGCCGACGCCCCGCTGGTGGAGATCAGCGGCGCCGACGTGGACGACGCCGCGCGCGCGGTCCGGGCCGAGGGCGCCATCCCGGTGGTGATCCGCGGCAGCGACATCTCGTTCGTCCAGACCCTGCTGGACGCCGGCCCCGACCCGCGAGCCATGACCGCCGCCGCTCGCCGGGCCCTCGACGCGGGCCTGACCGTCGATCCGGTCGGCGCCGACGTGGCCTCGGTCCTGGCCGCCGGTTTCCCGCCCTGGACCGGCGGCGTGCTGCACCACCTCAGCGGGGCGGCCCACTGAGCGGCGGGCCGGTCACCCGTCGCCGTGGTGCAACCGCCGATACCGGCTGCCGTGGAAGACCAGCGGCGCCACCTCCGGGTCGGCGTCCACATCGTGCACGCGCAGCAGCACGATGTCGTGGTCGCCGGCCGGGATCTCCCGCTCGATCGCGCAGTCCAGCCAGGCACTCGACCCGTCGAGCAGAACCGCACCGTCCGGGCTGGTCCGCCAGCGCAGCGCGGCGAACCGGTCGACACCCCGGGCACTCAACTGCCGGCCGATGTGTTCCTGGTGCGCGCCCAGCACGCTGACCCCGAGCCGCCCGGCCCGGCGCAGGACCGGCCAGGTGCTCGAAGTGTGCGCCACGCAGACCGACACCATCGGTGGATCCAGTGACACCGAGACGAACGAGTTGGCCGCGAGCCCGGCCGGCACACCGTCGACAACACCGGCCAGCACGGTGACGCCGGTCGGGAAGGAACTGAGAACACGCCGAAGGCGCAGCGGTTCCAGCGCCGATTGCATAGTCATGATCGCTCCGTCCTGGGCACCTACGACATCACAGCGCCTTACCGGGATTCAGGATGCCGTGCGGGTCGAACAGCGCTTTGAGCTGCCGCTGCAGGTCGTGGTTGGCGGGACCGAGCTCGCGCCGCAGCCAGGGGAGTTTCAGCACGCCGACCCCGTGCTCGCCGGTGACGGTGCCGCCGAGCCGCAACGCCAGCGCGAAGATCTCGTCGGCGGCCGCCTCGGCGGCGTCCACCGACTCGCCCGCCACGATGATGGGATGCAGGTTGCCGTCGCCGGCGTGGGCGATCGTGCAGATCGGCACGTCGTGCCGCCGGGCGATCACGCCGATCTCCCGAACGGCCTCGGCGAGCCGCGACCGGGGTACGGCGATGTCCTCGATGAGCGGCCGCCCGAGCCGCTCGATGGCCGGCAGCGCACCCCGGCGCGCGGCCAGCAGCGCGGCGGTCTCTTCGGGGTCGCTCGTGCTGCGCAGCTCGGTGGCGTCGCGCCCGAGCACCTCCACCGCCCGCGCCGCCTCCCTCGCTCCCCCGTCGATCTGCACGATGAGCAACGCCGATCCGGTCTTTCGCAGATGCGTGCCCTGCGCGGCGTCGATGGCGTCGAGTGTCGCCTCGTCGAGCAGTTCGGCGAGCACCGGCTGGATGCGGGCGGCGGCGAGGGCGACGGAGGCCGCCGCGGCCCCGGCCACGTCGGCGTAGGAGGCGGCCACGGTCGTCGTCGGTTCCGGCAGCGGACGCAGCCGCAGCGTGGCCCCGACCACCACGCCGAGGGTTCCTTCCGAGCCGACGAACAGCCCGGTCAGGTCGTAGCCGGCCACCCCCTTGAGAGTGGCGCGCCCGGTGCTGATCAGCCGCCCGTCGGCGAGCACGACATCGAGGCCCAGTACGGCGTCCCGGGTGACGCCGTACTTCGCGCACCGCAGCCCCCCGGCGTTGGTGGCGATGTTGCCGCCGATCGTGGAGATTTCCAGACTCGCCGGGTCGGGGGCATACCGCAGCCCGTGCGCGGCCGCGGCGCGGTCGAGCGCGGCGGTGATCACCCCGGGTTCGACGACGGCTACCCCGTCGTCCGGCCGGATTCCCAGGATCCGATCCATCCGGGAGAGATCAAGAACCAGAACGCCAGCTCCGGCGCTGCTGGCGCCGGTCAGGGCCGTTCCGGCTCCGCGAGCCACGATTGACGTACGGGTGGAGTGCGCCGCTCGCACCACGTTCCGCACCTGCTCGACACTGCGCGGAAACGCGACGGCCAGCGGCATTCCGTCCGGTTCGACCCCGGAGCGGTCGACCCGGCGGCCGGCGATCACCGACGGCTCGTCGGTCCATTCGACGCCGGTGGCCGCCAGCCACGCGGGCGCGGTCACGCGGGCCGCGCCGGTTGTTCGCCGGTGGCTACCGGCCGTTCCGGGTCCGACGACCACGCCGACCACGAGCCCGGATAGAGCGCCGCGTCGATGCCGGCGACAGCCAAGGCGACGATCTCGTGGGCGGCGGTCACCCCCGACCCGCAGTAGACACCGACCGGCCCGGTCAACGCGGCGAACCGCTCCCGCAGTTCGGCGGCCGTCCTGAACAGCGAGGTCCCGTCGCGCAGGTTGCCGGTGGTCGGCAGGTTGACCGCCCCCGGGATGTGCCCCGCCCGCGGATCGACCGGTTCGACCTCGCCGCGGTAGCGTTCGGCGGCGCGCGCGTCGACCAGGGTGCCGGTGCCCGGCAGCGCGGCCGCCTCGTCGGCGGTCAGGGTCGGCAGCTGCCCGCCGCGGAGCACGATCTCACTCGCCGGGCGCGGCCGCGCCACCCCGGTGACGACCGCATATCCCGCCGCCTGCCAGGCGGCCAGTCCGCCGTCGAGCAGGAGAACCTCCCGGACGCCCGCCCACCGCAACAGCCACCAGGCCCGGGCCGCTGCGAGTCCGCCGGTGTTGTCGTAGACCACGACCCGGCCGGTGATCCCCCACCGCCGGGCGGCGGCCTGCAGCAGCTCGACCGAGGGCAGCGGGTGCCGCCCGCCCTCGGGTGAGCCCGGTGCGGCGAGCTCCGTCTCCAGATCGACGAAGACGGCCCCGGGCAGATGCCCGTCGCGGTAGTGCTGCTCGCCGTGCGGGTCGCCGAGCGCCCACCGCACGTCGAGCAGAACCGGCGGGTCCGCCTCGGCCGCTCGCCGGTGCAGCTCGTCGACGCTGATCAGCACGGGCTTGCGGGCCGGGTCGTGGTCGCCCGCCGCGGTGGTCAGGCCGGGGAACGTGGCGGCCAGGTCGGCGTCGTCGAGGGAGCCGGGGGTGATGCCGTTGGTCCCGGCCCGGTGCACGCGGGCCTGGACGGCGGCGTTGGCCGGGGTGGGCACGCCGTGCAGGCGGCCGAGCAGGACGATCTCGCCACTCAGGAAATCGATCTCGGTGCGGCCGGCGCGGGCCAGGCTCTGCCAGGTCGAGTTGCCGACGCGGGGGTGGCCGGGGATGTCGGCGACGCGGAAGTCCTGCCGCGGACGGCTGACCGGCGTGATGCCGGCGGCCCGGTAGACGGCATCGGCCTCCGCCCGCAGCCGGGCGAGCGCGACGTCCCGCAGCTCGCTGGGCCGGTAGAGCGCGTCGAGGCCGTTGACCAGGTTGCCGATCAGCTTGTCGGCCTTGTGGCCGACTATGTCGTCGACTGTGTGCACGGTGAATCCGCCGCGCCGCAGGTCGATCGCGACCCGCTCGGCGGCCGACGGCGGGCCCGGCTCGGCGCCCGGCGGGGCGGCGGCGGGGAAGCGGCCGAGCCAGAGGACGGCCGGGACCGGCCAAGCGTGGTTGACGACCTCGCCGGGGACGACGAACTGGGCCGGAATCCAGACGACGCCACCGATGACGTGGGTGAAACCGCGCAGCGCGATGCGCTCGCTGTCGAGTCCGTTCTGCAGGGTGACCACCGGTGTGTCGGTGGCGGCCAGGCCGGTGGTGCCGTCGGCACGCTTGACCGGACGCCAGGCCCACTCGCCGACCGCGGCCTCGGTGTCCTGCGTCTTGGTGGCCAGGACGAGGACGTCCGCGTCGGTGAGGTCGACCTCGGCGGGGCCCGCGGCGGCCGGGACGCGGAGCTGGTGGGTGCCGTCGGGACGGACGTAGGCCAGGCCGTTCTCGCGCAGCGCGGCCAGCTGGGCGCCGCGGGCCACCAGCAGGGTGTCGACGCCGGCGCGGTGCAGCTCGGCGGCGATGGTAGCGCCCACGGCTCCAGCGCCGATCACCACGTACCGGATCGAATTGCCTGCATTATCGATAGCTTGAGTAGGATTTGTGGCGCTGGTCATCTGACTCCTCCGAGCGGGCGCGGTACCGCCAGCATCACCCCGCGGCGGGCCGCCTGTCCAATGCCGATCCTTGATCGCAACAGCACACAACTTCTTATCGATCGACTGTTAGCGTCCGGGGCATGGGACCCGTGCTGGACATCGTGGCGCTGCGCAGCCTCGCGGCGGTGGCCGACTACGGCGGCTTCCACCGGGCCGCCGCCACGCTGCGGGTCAGCCAGTCGGCGGTGAGCCAGCACATCCGGCGGCTGGAGAAGGTGCTCGGCCGGGCGATCGTCGAGCGACATGGGCGTACGTCCGTCTTCACCCCGGACGGCCAGGCGCTCCTCGCCGAGGCCCGGCGCATCCTGGCCGCGCATGACGAGGGATTGCGGCGCCTGGTCGGGCCCGAGTGGCCGACCATCACCGTCGGCGCCACCGAGCACGCGGCCGACCTGATCCTGCCCGCCATCACCGCCGCGCTGCCGCGTCACGAGGTGCGGTTCCGCCTCGACCGCACCCGCCGCCTCGACGCCGCCATCGACCAGGGCGCTCTCGATCTCGCGGTCTATCTCGCCGAGGCGTCCTCGGCCGACGGCATCCTGATCGGCTCGCTGCCGCTGAGCTGGTACTGCGCCGAGAGCTGGCATCCGCCCACCGACCGGGGCTGGCCGGTCGTCGCCATCGCGGAGCCCTGCGTGCTGCGCCGCCGCGCACTGGCCACGCTGTCGGCGCGTGGTCTCGATCCGTACGTCGTCTGTGACAGCGGTTACGTGGCGGGCGTTTTCGACGCCGTCCGCTCCGGGCTCGGCGTGGCGCTGATGGCGACCGCCGCCACCGTGCCGCCGGGCCTCGCCGAGCGCACCGATCTGCCGCCGGCCCCGCCGGCGCCGCTCAGCCTGCGCACCCGGGTCGGGACCGATCCCACCCTGGCCGCGGCGGTGACCGACGTCCTGCGCCGGGCCTTCGCGGGACCGCGCTGAGCAACCGATAAGGGTTCGCGATCGGACCGATCGCGAATCGTCGTCGGACGAACCCTTTTCAAAAACCTATTGAGTTGGTAGGTCTTATAGGGATTCCCGCTCCGACATCGGAAGGCCCACCATGACGCTCGCCCAGTCCGACGCCATCCTCACCTGGACCGAGCCCGACCCGGTGCCGCTGCGCGGGACGCTCATCGTGCTCCCCGGCCGGGGCGAGTCCCCCCAGGTCTACGAGCGGTTCGGCCGCCGGTTGGCCACCGACGCCTACCGCGTGCACGTCGTCGAGGCTCCCACCGACGCCGCCGCGATCACCCGTGACCAGGTCGACGGGCTGCTCGCGACCGCCGACCCGGAGCGCCCGGTCGTGCTCGTCGGCGCCGACGCCGGCGCCGCCTACGCGGCCCACCTGGCCGCGACCACCCCGGCCCCGTTCACCGCCCTGGTGCTCGCCGGTCTGCCGGTCACCGTGAGCGCCGCCCCGGCCCGGAGCTGGGACGACGAGTTGGACGCGCGCTCGTCCTGCCCGACCCACCGCGCCCGGATCAGCCGGGCCGGCGTGCGCCCGGCCGAACTCTTCGCCGACCTGCCGGCCGAGTGGTTCGACGCGACGACACCAGAGCGGATCTCCGTACCGGTGCTCGGCATCCACGGTCGCGCCGACCCGATCAGCCCGGTCGACGAGGCCCTCGCCTGGTACGCCCGCGTCCCGCGGGCCGAGCTCATCGGCATCGCCGGCGCCCCGCACGACGCCCTCAACGACCAGACCCACCGCACCGTCGCGGCCTCCATCGTGCTCTTCCTCGAGCGACTCCGGGCCGGGGGCGACCTCGCGCCGATCGCGATCGCCGAAACCCTTTAGAGAGGATCCGCAATGCCTTCCTTCGACGAGAACATCCCGGCCACCGCGTCGCCCGAGGTCGAGTTCATCAGCCTCACCCACCTCAACCCATCGACCGAGCTGAACCCGATGCCCGGCCGCGGGATCGACCTCGACTACTTCCGCCGCTACGTGCGCTCGCTGGAGGAGGGCGGCTACGACTACACGCTGCTGCCGTACGGGGCGTCCAGCGCCGACTCGTTCGTCACCGCCAGCGCGGTCGGACAGCTCTCCGAGCACGTCCGGCCGATCGTCGCGCTGCGCCCGAACACCACCTTCCCGACCGTCGGCGCGCAGAAGCTGGCCACCCTCGACCAGCTCACCGAGGGCCGCGCGGTGGTCCACCTGATCTCCGGCGGCAGCGACGCCGAACAGGCCCGGCAGGGCGACTACCTGCCCAAGGCCAAGCGGTACGCCCGCACCTCGGAGTACATCGACATCCTGCGCCGATCGTGGACCGCGCCGGCCGCGTTCTCCCACCACGGCGAGTTCTACAGGTTCGACGACTTCGGCCCCGGTTTCGCACCCCACAAGAGCACGATCCCGATCTCGATCGGCGGCCAGTCCGACGAGGCGTTCGCGGTCGGCGGGGCCAAGGCCGACATCTTCAGCTTCTGGGGCGAGCCCCTCGACGACCTGCGCGGCGAGATCGACCGGGTGCACGGCATCGCCCGCGCGGCCGGCCGTACCACGTTGCCGCGCATCTGGGTGACCTTCCGCCCGATCATCGCCCGCACCGACGAACTGGCCTGGGAAAAGGCGCACGACTACGTCAGCCGGATCGCGGCCAACTTCGCCAAGGTGCGCCCGCCGGCGGCCGGCACCGACCCGCAGAACGTCGGCTCGCAGCGCGCGCTCGCCTTCGCCGACCGTTCCGAGCTCTACGACCGGGCACTGTGGACCAAAACGGCGGCGGTGACCAACGCGGCCGGCGCGTCCACCGCGCTCGTCGGTTCGCCCGAGACGGTGGCCGCCGCGATCCTCGACTACGTCGACCAGGGCGCGTCGCTGGTGTCGATCCGCGGCTACGACACCCTCGCCGACGCCGTCGACTACGGCCGCCACATCCTGCCGCTCGTCCGCCAGGAACTCGCCCACCGCAAGGCCACCGGCCGGCGCAGCGATTTCCAGGCCGAGCACCTCGGCAACTACGGCGCCGAGTACGGCGAGTTCGCCACCGCGAGCCGGTCGTGAGCTTCCCCGCCCCCGATCTCGCCCCGGACGCGCTGGCCGGAGTCACCGAGGAGATCGCGGCGACCGCCGCCGACTACGACCGCACCGGCGAACTGCCGTGGAAGGGCATCGAGGCCGCACACCGGGCCGGGCTGCTCACCGCGACCGTCGGCACCCAGTTCGGCGGCCCCGGGCTGGGACCGCGCGACACCGCCCGGATCCTCACCGCGATCGGCGAGGGGGACGCCTCGGTCGGCCTGCTCGCCGCCAACGTGCTCATGTCGCACGCCGGGCAGGCCGCCCGCCCGCACTGGCCGGAAGCGTTCTACGCCGACCTGCTCGCGCGTTCCGAGACGGGGCCGGCGCTGGTGAACGCGATCCGCGCGGAGCCGGAGCTGGGCGCTCCGGCCCGCGGCGGCCTGCCGAAAACCACCGCCACCCGCGACGGCGACGACTGGGTGCTCAACGGCCGCAAGGCGTACGCCACCGGCGGCGCCGGCCTGGCCTACCACGTGGTGTGGGTGCTCGCCGACGACGGTCGCGTCGGGCACCTGATCGTCCCCGGCGACCGGCCCGGGATCAGCTGGGTCGACACCTGGGACCACCTGGGCCTCCGCGCCTCCAACACCCACGACGTGGTGTACGACGACGTCCGGGTGCCCGCCGCGGCGTTCGTCGAGATCCCGCGCGGCCCCGACGGCGTCTATCGCGACCCGGCCGCCACGGCCGGCCCGCAGAGCTTCGGCCACCCGGCCCTCTACATCGGGGTCGCCCGTGCGGCCCGGTCGGCGTTCGCCGAGTTCGCCCGCAACCGGGTGCCGGCCGCGCTGGGCAAGCCGATCGCCCGGACCGAGCGCATCCAGGCGGTGGCCGGCGAGATCGACCTGCGGATAACCGAGGCCGAGACCCTGCTGCACGGCGCGCTGCTGCGCCTGGAAGCCGGCGACCCGATCGCGGCCGAGCTGTCGAACCTCAAGGTCGCGATCGCCCGGTCGGTGATCGCCGCCACCCAGACCGCGGTGGCCGCCCTCGGTAATCCCGGCCTGTCCCGGCACCACTCGCTCGAACGCCATCTGCGCGACGCGCTCTGCATCCGTGTTCACCCGCCGCAGGAGGACACCGTCCTGCTCGCGAGCGGCCGCCGCATTCTCACCGAAGGAAGATAGATGCGCCTCCGACCCATGATCGCGGCAACCGCGGTCCTCGCCCTGGCCGCCTGCGGCGGGAACTCGGCGGGAGACTCCGGCGAGCCGAAGGGCGGCGGCACCCTCAGGGTGTCGTTCTGGCCGGACAACCCGACGTTCTCCTGCATCGACCCGTTCCAGGTCTACTGGATCGAGAGCCGAACGATCATCCGCAACTACGCCGACTCGCTCACCGACCAGGACCCACAGACCGGCAAGATCGTGCCCTGGCTCGCCAAGACCTGGGAGATCAGCCCGGACGCCCTGACCTACACCTTCCACCTGCGCGACGACGTCACCTTCGCCAACGGCAGGAAGCTGGACGCGCAGGCCGTCGCCGACAACGCCACCGGCTGGATCCAGACCGTCAAGGACACCAACGGCGCCGCCTACGGCTCGTCGTACATCCAGGGCCTGACCGGCGCGACGGTGACCGACCCGCACACCGTGGTGTTCCGGCTGAGCAAGCCGAATTCGTCGTTCCTGCAGGCCACCTCCACCACCAACCTGGCCATCACCGACCCGGCCGAGTTCCGGCTCACCCCGGCCGAGCGGTGCACCGGCAAGGGCGTGGTCGGCTCCGGCCTGTTCCAGCTCGACCACTACACCGCCAAGGTCGAGACCGTCCTGACCAAGCGGCCCGGCTACGCGTGGGGCTCGGCGCTGTCCACCAACACCGGTGAGGCCAAACTCGCCAAGGTCGTCTTCAACTACGTGGCCGAGGACAGCGTCCGCACCGGCAACCTGATCAGCGGCGCCACCGACATCGCGTGGCCGCGCAACCCGTTCAGCCCGCAGGACGAGCAGCTGATCAGCAAGTCCGGCGACAAGGTCGAGGCCCGGTCACTGCCCGGCGTCTCGCTGACCCTGTTCGGCAACGTCAGTGCCGGTCACCCGCTCAGCGACCCGGCGCTGCGGCAGGCGCTCTTCAAGGCGATCGACGTCAAGACGTACGCGACCACGCTCTACGGCGCCACCTACCCGATCGTCGAGGGGCCGTTCGACCGGGCCACGCCGTACTTCAAGTCCCAGGCGGCCAAGCTCGCCTACGACCCGGACGGCGCGGGCAAGGCGCTGGACGCGGTCGGCTGGCTGGTCGGCGCCGACGGCATCCGCGCGAAGAACGGCGCGAAGCTGACCATCGACTACCCACTGACCACCTTCAACCCGGGCGCCGAGCTGTTGCAGGCCCAGCTCAAGAAGGTCGGCATCGACCTGAAGCTGCGCCAGCTCACCACCGCCCAGTCGGCAACCTATCTCAAGGAGGGCAGCTACGACCTGACCTCCACCTACTTCACCCGGGCCGACCCCGGCGCGCTGCAGTTCATCATCAATCCCGAGGTCGCCAACTCCAAGGCGCTCGCCCGGCAGGCGGCCGCCCCGGCGGAGACCGCACAGATCCAGGCGCTGTTCAAGAAGGCGCTCGAGACCACCGACCCGGCGTCGGCCGGCAAGGCCTACGGCGAGTTGCAGGACTACCTCGTCGACAACGCCATCACCTTCCCGCTCGCCGAGCGGGTGCAGAAGGCCGGCGTCTCCGGCAAGGTGCACGGGTTCGCGTTCACGTCGGAGAGCTTCCTCAGGCTCAACGACGTCTGGAAGGACTGACCATGACCCGGTACGTCATCGGGCGGGTGGTCCAGGCGGGCGCCGTCCTGTGGGCGGCGTTCACGCTCACCTTCGCCATCCTCTACCTGCTGCCCAGCGACCCGATGGAGCTTCAGCTCGCCGCCGCCGGGGTCCAGCAGGACAGCCTCACACCGGACCAGCTGGCCGGGATGAAGCACCGGTTCGGCCTCGACCAGTCGATCTGGGCGCAGTACTGGCACCACCTGACCGGCGTGCTGCACGGCGATTTCGGCACCTCGCTCAGTCAGCAGGTACCGGTCAGCGACCTCATCACCCAGCGGATCGGCGGCACCCTGACGCTCAGCGCGAGCGCCGCCGTCCTGTCGCTGATCACCGGCGCGACGCTGGCCTACCTGGCCACGTTCGCCCGCTGGAACCCGCTGCGGGTGTTCCTGACCCGGCTGCCCGCCTTGGGCGCGTCGTTCCCGCAGTTCTTCGTGGCGCTGTTCCTCATCCAGTTCTTCTCGTTCCAGCTCGGCTGGTTGCCGGCCACCGGCAACCAGGGCGTGCGGTCGCTGGTCATGCCGATCGTCACGATCAGCGTGCTCACCTCGTCCGTACTCGCTCAGGTTCTGATCAAGAGCTTCGACCAGACCCTGCGGCAGCCCTACATCGCCACCGCGCGGGCCAAAGGCCTGTCGCGGTCGGCGGTGCACCTCAAGCACGCCTTCCGCAACGCGGCCCTGCCCGCCATGACCATCCTCGGCGTCCTCGTCGGCCTCACGGTGACCAGCTCGATCGTGGTCGAGACGGTGTTCACCCGCGAGGGCGTCGGCAAGCTCGCCCAGGAATCGGTGCTGTCCCAGGACGTGCCGGTCGTGCTCGCCGTGGTGACCGTGGCGGCGGCCATGTTCGTGCTGGTCAACCTGATCGTCGACCTGCTCTACCCACTGCTCGACCCGCGGATCTCGCACACCCGGGGCCGGGTCCGCCCCGCCCCGGAGGTGGTGCCGGTATGACCGCCCGCATACCCAAGGAGGGCTCAGCATGACCGCCGCCGTCGCTGACGTCGTGACCGAGGTGCCGCGGGCGGCCGACGAGGCCGGCGGCCGCCGGGCCAACCTGATCGCCAACCTCGGGCAGCTGGCTCGCAAGCCGGTGTTCCTGCTGTCCGCCCTCTACGTGCTGTTCGTCGTCGTCTCGGCGTTCTGGCCGCAGCTCTTCTCGGCCCAGGATCCCTACGAGACGAATCCGGCGACAGTGGCCCAGGCGCCCGGCGCGGCCCACCTGTTCGGCACCGACATCTACGGCCGGGATCTGTGGTCCCGGGTGCTCCACGGCTCCCCGCTGACCATCAAGGCCACCCTGATCGCCTTGGCCATCGCCCTGGTGGCGGGGCTCGGGCTGGGCATCGTCGCGGGCTTCTTCGGCGGCGTGCTCGACGCGGTGCTGATGCGCGGCATCGACGTGCTGCTGGCCATCCCCGGACTGCTGCTCGCCCTGTCGATCGTGACCGCCCTCGGTTACGGCACCGTGCCGGTCGCGGTGGCCGTCGGGGTGGCCATCGTCCCCGGCTTCGCGCGGACGACACGGGCCGAGGTCTTACGGGTGAAGACCTTGCCGTACGTGGAGGCGGCACGGGCCGGCGGCGCGTCCTGGACCCGGGTGTTGCTGCGGCACATCCTGCCCAACTCGTGGGGTCCGGTGGCCGTGCTGGCCGTGCTCGACGCCGGCGTGGCGATCATCGCGATCGCCTCGCTGAGCTTCCTCGGTTTCGGCGCCGCCCCGCCCGCCGCCGAGTGGGGAACGCTGATCGCCGACGGCCGCAACTACCTGGTCACCTCGTGGTGGCTGAGCCTGCTGCCCGGCCTGTTCGTGGCCCTGCTGGTGCTCGGCCTCAACCACATCTCCAAGACCCTGCAGGAGCTGACCCGATGACCCTCGTCGACATCAAGGGCCTCGACGTCGGCTACGTCCGGCATCGCCAGGTGCAGCCCGCCGTCGTCGGCCTCGATCTGACCGTCGAGCCGGGCGAGGTCGTCGCCATCGTCGGCGAGTCCGGCTCGGGCAAGACCACCACCGCCAACGCGTTGATCGGCCTGCTGCCGGCGAACGGGCGGATCACCGCCGGGTCGGCCGTGGTCGACGGCGTCCAGACCGCCGGGGCGAGCGAGCGCACCCTGCGCCGGCTGCGCGGCTCGGTGGTCGGCCTGATCCCGCAGGACCCGATGGTCGGGCTCAACCCGACCCAGCGCGTCGGCCACCAGATCGCCGAGGCGGTCAAGCTGCGCGGCCTGACCGGGGCGGCGGCGCGGGCCGAGGTGCTCGAACACCTCGAGCAGGCCGGTGTGCCAGACCCCGGGTCGCGGGCCCGGCAATATCCGCACGAGCTCTCCGGCGGTCTGCGCCAGCGCGCGCTCATCGCGATCGCGCTGGCCGGCAGACCCAAGCTGATCATCGCCGACGAGCCGACCAGCGCGCTCGACGTCACCGTCCAGAAGCGGATCCTCGACCACCTTGGCGGGCTCGTCCGCGACCAGGGCATCTCGCTGTTGATCATCACGCACGACCTGGCCGTCGCCGCCGACCGGGCCGACCGGATCGTCGTGATGCGGCACGGGCGCCTGGTCGAGCAGGGCGAACCGGTCACCCTGCTCAGCGCGCCTCGGGAGAGCTACACCCGGCGGCTCACCACGGCGACACCACGACTGGCCCCTCGCTTCGACGTGCGCGAAAAGGCCGTACCCGATCCGATCCTGACCCTCACCGAGGTGAGCAAGACCTTCGCCCCGGGCGACCTGCGGCGCGGTGACCGCGGCTTCAACGCCCTCGACAAGGTCGATGTCACCGTGCCGCGCGGGCGGACCCACGCGCTGGTCGGCGAGTCCGGCTGCGGCAAGACCACCACCCTGCGCATCGCCCTCGGCCTGGAGACCGCCACCAGCGGCTCGGTGGTGCTCGACGGCGACGAGATCGTCGGCCGGTCGTGGAACCAGCTGCGCCCGCTGCGCCGCAAGGCCCAACTCGTGCACCAGGACCCCTTCGCGACGCTCGACCCCAAATTCACCGTCGGCCAGTCGATCACCGAACCGCTGGTGTCGTTCCGGATCGGCGACCGCCGGAGCCGCGCCGAACGCGCCCGCGAACTGCTCGACCAGGTGGCCCTGCCGGCGTCCTACCTCGATCGGCTGCCCAGCGAGTTGTCCGGCGGCCAGCGGCAGCGTGTGGCGATCGCCCGCGCGCTGGCCCTGTGCCCCGACCTGATCATGCTGGACGAGCCGGTCTCCGCCCTCGACGTGCTGGTGCAGGAGCAGATCCTGCAGCTGCTCACCGATCTGCAGGCCGCGCTCGGGCTGTCCTACCTGTTCGTCTCGCACGATCTGGCGGTGGTGGCCGAGGTCGCGCACACGGTCTCGGTGATGAGCCGGGGCAAGGTCGTCGAGCACGGCCCGGTGGCGGCGGTCTTCACCCACCCGACAAGCCCCTACACCCGCGAGCTGATCGACGCCATTCCCGGCCGGCGCGTGGTCGATGCCGCGTAGAGGCTCCCCCCTGGCCGCCCAGCTCGCCGGGGCCCGGGCGCATCCGGGGCCGGCGCTCGTCGAGACCGTCACCGGTCTGCTCAACGGCGCCACATGGTGGCCGGTGCGTCGGCCATCGGCTGGTCCACCGACCATCTCGGGGTCCCGCGTTCGCCGGCCGGCCGGTGCCGCCGGGCGTCTGGTGGATCAGCGCGCTGTTGCGGATCGTCGACGAGGTCCACCGGGGCACGCTCTCGTTGGGGGGTGACATCGGCCTGTTCTTCACCGGAACAGCAGCAGAGACTTCCCGATCGTCGTGCGCGCGGCCAGTGCGCGGTGGGCGTCCGCGGCCCGGTCCAGCGGGTAGGTGTCGCCGACGGTGGGGCGCAGGCGGCCCGCCGCGGCCAGTTCCAGGGCTACGCCCAGCAGTTCGCGCCGGGTCCGCCGGTCGGGTGGGCCGTCGAGCAGCGGTGCGATCAGCCGGATGCCTCGGCGGGCGGCCGTCTCGCGATCCGGAGCGGCGAAGCCGTCGGCAGTACCGTAGGTGACGAACCGGCCACCATCGGCGACCGCGTCCAAGGCGAGCGTGCCGAGCGGACCACCGGCGCCGTCGTAGACCAGGGGACTGCCGCCGCCTGTCACCTTTCGCACCTGGGCCGTCCAGTCCGGTTGCGTGTAGTCGATGGTGACTTCCGCGCCGAGCCGGCGACCCAATGCCAGTTTCGCGTCGCTGGAGGCGGCGGCCACCACCCGCGCTCCGGCGCCGACCGCCAGCTGAACCAGCAGGGATCCGGCGCCGCCGGCCGCCGCGGCGACCAGTACCCACTCGCCCTTCCTCGGAGTGCCGAGCCGGTTGAGACGAACCGCGGTCGCGCCGTCGTGGACCAGTGCCGCGGCCATGTCGATGGGCAGGCCGGCGGGAACGCGCATGATCTCGTCGACGTCGGCGACGACGCGCTCGGCATAGCTGGCGCCGGTCTGCACGACCACGCGTTGGCCGAGCCATGCCGGATCAACCTCCGGGCCGGTCTCGAGCACCACGCCCGAGCCCCCGCCACCGGGCACGTAGGGCAAAGTTCGGGGGAAGAACTGTTGTCCCCAGCCGCCCCGCAGGAGCGTGTCGAGGAAGATCACGTCGGCTGCGGCCATGCCGACGACGACCTGATCGGGTGCGGGCACCGGGTCGGGCAGATCCGCCGGCGACAGGACTTCCGGACCGCCATAGGTAGCCACTTGGATCGCGCGCATGGACCACACCCTTCACGTGAGACAACGTCCTGGGCAGTCTTCAAGTTGAACCTTGGTGCAGGTCAAGACGACACTTGCCCGGCGTGGCCTACCTACCGGATCGACCTCCGTAGCTGGTGTCGCCTGCGCGCCCGGCGGCATTCCGGCCGGCGCCGCGACCCCTCGGATCACCGGCCACTTCGCCGCGGGGATGGGCGCGCCGCCCGCCGGCACCGTTCAGTGTCGGGTTTAGAGTGTGCGCATGGTCGACCCGCAGGTAAGCCCGGACCCGATCGACACCAGCGTGGCGCACCCGGCTCGGCGCTACAACTACTGGCTCGGGGGTAAGGACAACTTCGCCGCCGACCGCGAGTCCGGCGACGAGTTCCTGCGCCATTTCCCGTGGATCCCGGTCGGGGTGCGAGCGAACCGGGCCTTCCTGCAACGGGTGGTGCGGTACCTGACCGAAGAGGCCGGGGTGCGTCAATTCCTCGACATCGGCACCGGGCTGCCCACCGCCGACAACACCCACGAGGTCGCGCAACGGATAGCCCCGGAGAGCCGGATCGTCTACGTCGACAACGACCCGCTGGTCCTGGTGCACGCACGAGCGCTGTTGCGCGGCACACCCGAGGGGCAGACCGCCTACCTGCAGGCCGACCTGCGCGAGCCCGAGGCCATCCTGAGCCGAGCCGAGCTCACCGACACCCTCGACCTGAGCCGCCCGGTCGCCCTCATGATCATCGCGGTGTTCCATTTCGTCCCCGGCGAAGGTGCCGCCCAACCCGTCGTCGACCGGTTGATGCGCGAACTGCCGTCCGGCAGTTACCTTGCCGTCACGCACGTCACCGGAGACTTCATGCCACCGGAGCAGATCGCCGCGCACGAGAAGATGACAAGCGCCGGCCGCTCCGACTACTGGCTGCGCGGCCGCGAGGAGTTCAGCGCGCTGTTCGACGGCCTCGAGCTCGTCGAGCCCGGGATCGTCCCCGTCTCGGACTGGCGGCCGGACCCCGGCACCGCCGTGCCGGACCCCAGCAACGTCGGCGTCTGGGGCGCCGTGGCCCGCAAACCCTGAACCACCTCCGGCCGAAGGGAAAGCGCGGCACGAGCGGCGAGTCCGGGACAGCGGTCAGCTACTGACCGCTATCCCGGGGAGTCTGAGCACATGACTCTTGACCGTTCGGGATCCAGAATCGACCACCTCAACGTCGCCGTGCCCGACCTTACCGCCGCCGTCGCCTTCTACGGACCTGTGCTGGCCACGATCGGGATCACGAAGATGCTGGAGATCCCGCCGAACGCGACGCCGAACCAGCCGACCGCCATGACCGGCTTCGGGCTGGCGGACGTCAAGCCGTACTTCTGGCTCATCGACGGGGGCACCGTCGGCACGAACATGCACCTGGCCTTCACCGTCGACACCCGCGACGACGTGGCGGCCTTCCATCGCGCCGCGCTCGAGGCCGGCGCGACCTCGTTGCTGGCGCCCGCGGTTCATCCCGAATATCACGCGGACTACTACGGCGCCTTCGTGCGGGACCTGCACGGCATCAATCTCGAGGCGGTCTGTCATCGCGTCGGGGCGTGACCGCGAACGGGCCGGACGCTGAGGGGTCAGATCGCGGCCATCTGCCGTTCGAGAATCTTCGGGTCGGTGCGCCACGTCCGGTGGCCGTCCCGGGCCATCGGGTCGGGGAAGATGTCCTCGGCGCCGGCCTCGACGCCGTCGAGGATCGTGCGCGCCACGTCGGCCGGGTCGGCCTTCGGCATGTCGAACGCCCGGATCATGTCGGTGTCGACCGCGCCGGGGAAGACCCCGTGCACGGTGATGCCGAGGCCGGCGACCTGGGCCCGGACGGCCTGGGTCATCGACGCCGCGGCCGCCTTCGACACGCTGTAGCCGCCCATGCCCCGGACCGCGCCCAGCGCCACCAGGCTCAGCATGTTGACGATCGCCCCACCGCCGTTTGCTCGCAGCACCGGGACGAACGCGCGGGTGACGGCGAGCGTACCGAGATAGTTGGTCCGCAGGTCCGTCTCGATCGCCGCGAGGTCCCCGGCGAGCAGATCCGCGAATTCGAGCGAGCCACCGTTGTTCACCAGCAGCGTAACGTCGCCGGCGATCGACGCGGCCGCCGCGACCTGCTCGGCGTCGGTGATGTCGAGCCGCAGCACGAGCACACGGGGGTCGGCGGCCACGCCTGCGGCGTCACGGGCCGTGGCGTACACCTTCTTGATGCCCCGCTCGAGCAGTGCCCCGACGATTGCCCGCCCGATCCCCCGGTTGGCCCCGGTCACCAGCGCGGTGGCTTCTTGCACATGCAAACCCATCATTGCTCCCGTACGGGTCGGAAATTGTTCTCGGGGTTCAGCATCGGCCGGTCCGGAATGGACAGCCAGGGCACGGGTCGACCGTGGGTCTGCCAGAACCATGCTCAACCGGCGCGGCGCGGCCATACTTGCCCCATGGATCGGCACGCCGCATTGGGCGAGTTCCTGCGCTCCCGTCGAGCCCGGCTGCAACCCGAGGAGGTCGGGCTGCGGCCGCTGCCCACCCGGCGCCGGGTGCCGGGGCTGCGTCGCGAGGAGCTCGCGCAGCTGGCCGGCGTGAGTGTCGATTACTACGTACGCCTGGAGCAGGGCCGCGGCCCGCACGTCTCCGATGCCGTACTCGACGCTGTCGCCACCGCGCTTCGCCTGGCCGACGACGAACGCGCGCATCTGCGCGACCTGGCCCGCCCACGTCGCACCGCCCGCCGACCGGTTCCGCCGCAGCGGGTCCGGCCGCAGCTGCGCCAGCTGCTGTACGCCATGACCGACGTTCCCGCGTTCGTCGTCGGCCGGCGCACCGACGTGCTCGCCTGGAACCCGCTGGGCGCCGCCCTGATCGCCGACTTCGGGGTGCTGCCGCCGCGGGAGCGCAACTTCGCCCGCCTGATCCTGCTCGACGAACACACCGGGGCGCTGTTCCGCGACCGGCGGCGCAAGGCTCGCGACATCATCGCGTTCCTGCACCTCGACGCCGGGCGCCACCCGCACGACCCGCATCTCGCCGAACTCGTCGCCGAGCTGACCCGGCACAGCGAGCTTTTCCGGCAGCTGTGGCCCGAACACCCGGTCGCCGACAAACACCACGCGAGTTACGAGGTGAACCACCCGCTGGCCGGCGCCATGCTGCTGGCCCAGGAGGCGTTGCGGGCGCCCGACGACCCGGATCAGACGCTTGTCACCTACACCGCCGAGCCCGGTTCGCCGTCGGAGGCGAGCCTTCGGCTGCGCACGTCCCGGGCCGACGTCTCCCGCTCCTGAACCGGGCGCTCCGGCCCCGGCTCGGTGGGGCCGGACGCCTCCGCCGGCGTCGGCCGGTGCAGCAGCAGGGCGAGACCGGCGAGGATGGCGGCGCCGCCGGCGATCTGGCGGAACGAGGGGCGGTCGCCGAGGAACGCGACTGCGGTCAGTGTGCCGACCACCGGGGTCAGGTTTCCCAGCAGGCCGGCGCGGACGGCCGGCACCCGGGCGATGCCGCGGTTGAACAGGACGCCGCCCACCGCGCCGCAGAGGACGACCGCGACGCAGGCGATCCAGCCGGCGGTTCCGGCGGTGTCGAGGCGGGTGCCGCCGGTGGACCAGGCGGCGGCCACGAACGGCGTCACGCTCAGCGCGCCACCGACGGTCTGCCAGGCGCTCTCGTTCAGGGCGTCGCCGGCGTCGTTGAAGCGGCGGGTGGCGATCAGGAACAGCGCGGAGGCCACCACGGCCAGCAGGACGAGGACGTTGCCGAGGGTGGTGCCGCCGCCGGTCGGGGCGCCGGGTTCGAGGGCGACAAGGGCCCCGCCGGCCAGACCGAGGGCGAGCGCCCCCACCGCGCGACGGGACAGCCGTTCGCCCAGCACGACCATCGCCAGCAGCACCGACAGCAGCGGTTCGGCGGCCAGCAGAAGGCTGCCGCTCGAGGCGCTGGTGCGGGCCAGTCCCAGATCGCCGAACAGGAACGCGAGGCCCGGCACCAGGATGCCGACAAGCATCTGCCGCCAGGCGCCCCGGCCGTGCAGTCGCCGCCGCGCCACGGCGGTGACAAGCAGGATCGCGGCCGCGCCGGAGATCTCGACGGCGAGCAGGTCGGCCGGGCGCACGGTCCGCAGCGCGTACACCGAGAGGGTCGCGCTCACGCCGAACACCGCGGCCGACAGCAGCAGCGCCGATTCACCACCATGCCTCATGTCCGTCTCCCTCGCCACCAGTAACCACCGTTACGGTTACACCGGTTACAGCGCGAGGCAACCGATTAACCCAGTACGGTGGTTACATGACGACTCTCCGGGACGAGGAACTGCTGCTGGCCGTGGCCAACACCGCCCACGGTGCGGACGACGAACTCGCCGACCCCGACGCCGTCCGCACCTGGTGGCGCAGCCTGGGCGGGTCCGGCACCGGCGGCCCGGACGGCGTGCCGGCGCTCCGCACACTGCGCGCCCTGATCCGCGGCCTGGCCCTGCGCAACAACGGAATCGAGCCCGACCTCAGCGACCTGTCGGCACTGGACACGCTGCCTCTGCGCTTCGACCTGCGGGACACGCCGTCACTCCGCGCCGAGATCCCCGGCGACCTCGCGCGGGACATCGCCGCCGCGACCGTCACCGCCCTGCTGCGCGCCACCGCCCGCCCCGACTGGCCCCGGGTCAAGGCGTGCCGCGGCGACGACTGCCGCTGGGTGTTCATCGACGGTTCCCGCAACGCCTCCCGCCGCTGGTGCGCCATGGCCGACTGCGGCAACCGGGCGAAGGTCGCCGCTTTCCGCGACCGCCGGCGCGCGGACTCAGGTCGACCGGGCTAGCTCACGCCAACTCCCGCCCCTGCCCGTCAAGCCGGTGCTCCGCCCAATATCTGTCCCACTTGTCGCCCACCTGCTTCGGCTCCTTGCCCTGCGGGAACCGCACGAACCCGCTCGGCGGCGGCTCACCGTCGGACACGCAGGCCCGCCCGGTGTAGCTGGCGACCGCCGCCACCGGGTACTGCCCCGAACCGCAGATCGCCTCCCGGATCGAGCATCCGGACCCGAACCCACCGACAAGAGCGACAACCATCACCAGAATTGACGTACGGCTACGTTTGCTCATGCCGCCGATTGTCGTGGACGCGCGCTGACATAGTGGTGACCTCATGACTCCATCGGAACTTTGCCGCGACAGCCTGGACGGGCTGTCGGTGGGTGACGCGCTCGGCGCCCAGTTCTTCGTCCCGGGCACCTCCTACCCCGAGTTGGTCGCCGGCCGCCCGCCGCAGGCACCGTGGCCCTGGACCGATGACACCGAGATGGCCTGTTCCATCGTCAGCGAGCTGCGATCCCGGGGCGACATCGACTCCGACCGCCTGGCGGCAGCCTTCGCGCAGCGCTACGAGCCGTACCGCGGCTACGGCGCGGGCGCGATCGTCATCCTGCGGCAGATCCGGGACGGAGCCGACTGGCGGCAGGTGGCCCGCTCGGCCTTCGACGGCCAGGGTTCGATGGGCAACGGCGCCGCCATGCGGGTGGCACCCCTGGGCGCCTTCCACGCCGGCGACTCCCCCGCCGCCGCCCTGGCCGCGATGCGGTCGGCCGAAGTGACCCACGCCCACCCCGAGGCCGTGCTCGCAGCGGTGGCCGTGGCGGTGGCCGCGGCCGAAGCCGGGCACGCCCGCCGACTCGACCAGCGGCCCGACCCGGAGGCACTGCTGTGGGCGGTGCTCGAGCAGCTCGTCGACAGCCGGGTCAGCGCCGGTCTCCGCAGCGCTGTCGGCCTGCTCGGGGCCGGTGTCGCCGAAGCAGCCTACGAGCTGGGCAACGGTGCCCGGGCGCTGGCGCCGGACACCGTTCCCTTCACGCTGTGGGTGGCAGCCACCTTCCTGCACGACTACCCGGCGGCGATCCGGGCCTGCATCGAGGCCGGGGGTGACGTCGATACCACCGCCGCCATCGTGGGTGGCATCGTCGCGACCTTCACCGGCACCGGCACCGGCGGCATTCCCGCGTCCTGGCTCAGCGCCCGCGAGCCGCTCCCGGCCTGGGCCGGCCCGGCCACCGGGAACTGAGCGACGCGAGGCTCAGCCCGCCACCCGGTCGGGGTCGCCGGGTGCGGGGATCAGCGACAGCTCCAGGATGGCCGGCAGTTCCGCCACTCCGGGACCACCCGCGCCGACCCAGCCGGTGAGGTCGTCGACGACGGCCGGGTCACCGACCAGACCGAACCAGGCCGGCCGGGCCCCCGCCCGGCGCGCGGCCGGGCTGGGCTGCACCACGACGACGTTGGCCTGCTCGCACACGTCCAGGCACAGACTGGTGCGGACCCGGTGCGGCGCGGGCAGCGCCGCCCGCAACCGCCGCAGCTGCCCGTCGTGATCCACGCCGGGTTGCTTGGCCACATTGCCGCAGCAGCAGTCCCGGCACACCGTCACCATGCATCCCGCGTCGGGGCTGATTCGCTCGCTCGGCACCCAGCCACCGTACGCGACGCGGCCGCCGCCCCCGGCGCCTCCATGACATGCGGCGGTTCGGTCTCGTCGGTATCGGCAGAAGTGCCCGCACCGCCTTGAGCAGGCTTCGAAGCCAAGACGTCAGAACGCCGGGGCGTCCCCCGATCGAGGGACGCCCCGGCGGATCAGGCGAGGGTGCAGGCCGCCCCGTTCAGCGCGGCGGTGGTGGCCGGCGCGTTGCTGTTCGCGTACGTGCCGATCAGGCCGAGCGAGACGCTGGCCCCGGGCTGGATCTTCGCGTTCCAGGTCTCGGCGGTCAACGTTGCCGTCGGGCCGGCCTGGGCCCACTTGGCCCCCCACGACGACGTCACCCGCTGGTCGCCGCCCAGGGTCACGGCGAGGGACCAGCCGTCGACCGCCGTGGCCGCGGTGTTGGTCAGCTTCACCTCGGCCACGAAACCACCCGGCCAGTCGCTCGTCGTCTTGTAGGCGACCTTGCACTGGGTGGCCGGCGGCGTCGGGGGCGGGGTGGTGGGCGGCGGGGTGGTGGGCGGCGGGGTGGTCGGCGGGGTGGCGGTGGTGGACACCTGGTTGGAGGCGATCGACAGGTTGCCGGCCGCGTCCCGGGCCCGCACGTAGTAGCGGATCATGCCGGTCTGGGTGTTCAGGATCGGCGCGGTGAACGAGGTGCCGGTCGCGGTGCCGAGATAGCGGGACACGAACCAGCCGTCGAACAGGTAGACGTTGTAGCCGGTCAGCCCCACGTCGTCGGTGGACGCGGTCCAGGTCAGCTGCGCGCCGGCCGAGCTGACCCCGGTCAGGGTGAGGTTGCCGGGGGCGGTCGGCGCGGTCATGTCGCCGGTGGTGTTCGCCGGGGTGACCACGACGAGAGTGTTGCTCGAGGGCGAGGAGTAGCCGTTGGCGTCGATGGCATAGACGTTGAACTGGATCTGACTGGTGGGGCCGATGCCGCCGGTGACGGTGGCGGTGGTGACGTTGCCGACGCGCTGGCCGTAGCCGATGTCGCCGAAGGCGGGGAAGTAGCTGACCGAGTAGTCGACGGGATCGCCGGTGGAAGCGGTCCACGCGAGGGTCACCGAGGTCGGGGTGATGGCTGTGACGTGCAGATTGGCGGGCGCGGAGGGCAGCGCTGCCGCCGTGGCCCGACCGGCGAGCAGGAACAGTGCGCCGGTGGCGAGCAGGACGGCCAGAAATGCACGGAAGCGGTGTGTGTGCATCCTACGACCGTCCGACATCACATAGACGAATGTCAACCCGTGTCCCGTAGCGTAACCGTCACCATGTGCATGGATGATGCTTCCCATGACCGGTTCGACGACTACTCCGGGCCGTCCCGCCCCTGGTTCGCAGATCCGCCGGTACACCGTGGCGATGTCCATCTTCGACAGTGTGGGCAATCCGCATTACAACGGTGGCGGCCCGATCGTCGTCCACGAGGTCGCCAAGAGGCTCGCCCGCGACCGCGACGTGGTCGTCTACACGGCCTCGTACCGGGGCAGCCGGTCTGGCTCACGGGACGGCGTCCGGTACGTGCACCTGCCGGTGGGGTGGGCGGGGCCGCGCGGCGGGCAGATCCTCTTCCAGCTCCTGCTGCCCCTGGTGGCGGCGGTCGGACGGCATGCGGTGTGGGTGGAGACGTTGACCCCGCCGGTGTCGGCGAGCCTGCTGCCCGCGTTGTCCCGGCGACCCGTCGTCGCTCTCGCGCAGATGCTCAGCGGCGCCGACATGGCGCGCCGCTACCGGGTGCCGTTCCATCTCGTCGAGCGCCGGGCCCTGCGACTCTACCGGCACTTCATCCTGCTCAACGACGCGGACCGAATACTGATCTCGCGCTACGCGCGCCCGGCGACGTGCGAGGTGATTCCCAACGGCGTGCACCGCCCGGCGCTCACCGACGACGACTTCGGCGGGGGCGGGCACCTGCTCTATCTCGGCCGGATCGACGTACGCCAGAAGGGCCTGGACCTGTTGCTGGCGGCGGTCCGCCAGCTGCCACCCGGCATGCCGCTGGTCGTCGCCGGGTCGGGAGTGGCCGCCGAGGAGGACAAGTTGCGCCGGCTGACCCGGGGCCTGGGCGCGGAGGTGGTGCTGGCCGGGCGGGTGAGCGGGGCCGAGAAGGAGCGGCTGATCAGCTCCTGCGCGGCGATGGTCGTGCCGTCCCGTTACGAGACGTTCAGCCTCTCCGCGCTGGAGGCGATGGCGTACGGCAAGCCGGTGGTGTATTTCGACCTGCCGCAGTTGCGCTGGATCGGTGACGACTGCGCGATCCCGGTGCCGGCGTTCGACGTCGCCGCGCTCGCCCGCGGGATGCACCGGGTGGCCAACGACGCGACACTGCGCCGGACGCTGGGACGGCGCGGACACGCACGAAGCCTGGAGCACGACTGGGAGGTCGTCGGCGACCGGTACGGCGCCGTCATCGAGACGGCACTTCGTCACGGCCGGCGCCGGCCGGCCACCCAGTAGGTCTCCGGTGAGCGCGGCACGACAAGATCCGGGAAAAGACCGGCCACCTGAGTGCGATAGCCGTGGATAAGTCGTTCTTTGTCGGCGATCGATTGATTCCACCGCCACGGCTCGAGCCCGTGCCGGGACAGAAAGATCGAATCGGCGGCGGCCGACTGGTCGTAGGGAAAATCGGAGAAATAGACGGTTCGGCGGCCGAACTGGGCACCGGTGCCGCGGGCGATGAGATGGTCGACGTGCCGGCCGGTGCCGAGGGGGCAGAACACCAGCCGCGCGCCGGTGTCCGCGACCGCCGCCGCCACCGCGGCCCCGACGGCGGCGATCATCGGACGGTCGCCGCGCGCCACCCGGCCCCGCGCGATGTCGTAGCGGTAGGTCGGATAGCGGTGGGCCAACTCCGGCAGCATCCGGCCGGCGACGGCGCCCACCGCGCCGGACATCCGGCGGCGGCGGAACAACGCGTCGGGAAACCCCAGGTGAAGGGCACCTACGCCGATTTCGGCAAGCACCTCGAGGTCCTCCTGCCGGCGCGCGTCGAACAGCGCCGAGGCGTCGCCGGCGGCGCATTCGCGGAGGAAGCCGCGGGCCGCATAGGTGTGCGGGGGTTCGTCGGCGGCGGTGAACACCGTGGCGACGACGACGGGGCAGGCGTCCGCGAGGACCTTCAGCAACGCGCCGCAGGACAGCACCGCGTCGTCCAGATGGGGCGAGACGAACACGATCGGATCGCCGGCTGTCAGCGCTTCCCGTACTGTTTCGGGCATTGTCCCGTTCATCGTTCACTGTCCTTTGTATTTGTTCCCGAAACATCCAGGTGCAACTATCGATAAATGGAGGCTATTCTGCTCGTCGGCGGTCAGGGAACACGGTTGCGACCACTGACTCTCACCACTCCGAAACCGATGCTTCCGCTCGCCGGAATACCGTTCATCACCCATCAGTTGCTGCGTGCCCGGCAAGCCGGGGTCGAGCACGTGGTGCTGGCCACCTCCTACCGGGCGGCGATGTTCCGCGACCACTTCGCCGACGGCGCCGGGCTAGGCCTGGCGCTCAGCTACGCGGTGGAGGACGAGCCGCTGGGCACCGGCGGCGCCCTGCGCAACGCCGCCGGGCACCTGCGCGGGGACGGGCCGGTGATCATTCTCAACGGCGATGTGCTGGGCGGCCTGGACCTGGCCGCGTTGGTGGACCGGCACCGGCACGGCGGCGCCGAGGTCACCCTGCACCTGCGGCGGGTGCCCGACCCGGCGGCGTACGGCGTGGTCACCACCGACCCCGACGGCCGGGTGCTCGCGTTCGAGGAGAAGACCCGGCACCCCAGCACCGACCAGATCAACGCGGGGACGTACGTGTTCTCCCGCCCCGCGCTCCTCTCGATCCCGCCGGGCCGGGTGGTCAGTGTGGAGCGCGAGACGTTCCCGCGGCTGATCGCCGCGGGCAGCCGGATTCTCAGCCTGCTCGACGACGACGCCTACTGGCTGGACATCGGCACCCCGGCCACCTACATCCGCGGCAACTGCGACCTGGTGACCGGTCTCGCTCCGGCGGCGGCCGGGCACGCCCCACCGGGCGAGCGGCTGGTGCTGGCCGGCGCCGAGATCGGCGACGGTGCCGAGCTCAGCGGCGGAACGGTGGTGGGGCGTAACGCCGAGATCGCCGCCGGTGCGCAGTTGCACCGGAGCGTGATCTTCGACAACGCGCGGATCGGCCGCGGGGCCCGCCTGACCGACACGGTCGTCGGGGGCGGCGCCCGGGTCGGTGCGGGCGCCGTCCTCAACGGGGTGATGCTGGGCGACCTGACCGAGGTGCGGCCCGGCGCCCGGCTGCTCGCCGCCACCGCGACGGCCGGCTGATCCCGGTCGTCGCCTCACCGCAGCAGCCAGGTCACTGCCTCGGGCAGTGACCTGGCGGTGACGGTGGCCGCCGGGTCAGGCGTCTCGGCGAGCCGGACGGTGACGCAGCCGGCCGCCGCCCCCGCCGCGACGTCGCCGGCGGCATCACCCACCATCGCGCTCTGCCGCAGGTCGACGTGCGGGTGGTCGCGGGCGACCCGATGCAGCAGCCCCGGCAGCGGTTTGCGGCACTCGCACGCGCCGCGCTCGTGCACGCACGCGTAGATTCCGTCCACCTCGGCGCCGGCCGCCCGCAGCAGGAGCCGGAACCGCTCGTGCACCGCCTCGAGATCTCGTGCGGTCATCACGCCCCGCGCCACGCCGCGCTGGTTGGTCACCACGAACACCGGGATGCCGGCGGCCCGCAGCCGGCGGACGGCCGGGCCCGCCCCGGGCAGCAGGGTCAGCTGATCGGGGTGGGCCACGTACTCGCCCTCGGGGGCCTTGACGTTGACGGTGCCGTCACGGTCCAGAAGGACCGCGGACCACGTCGTCACGACCGCGGATGGATGGTGGACTCGACGATTTCGCAGATGGTGTGCCCGACCGCCATGTGGCACTCCTGGACCCGGGCGGTCTCGGTGGACGGTGCCCGGAAGGTGAAGTCGGCGATCCCGGCGAGCTTTCCGCCGTCGGCACCGGTGAACGCGACGGTGGTGATGTCCATCTCGGCGGCCTGCAGCACCGCCTGGACGACGTTCGCGGAGTTGCCGCTGGTGGACAGGCCGACCAGCAGATCGCCCTTGCGGCCCAGCCCGGCCAGCTGGCGGGCGAAGGTGAGGTCGTAGTGGTAGTCGTTCCCGATCGCGGTCATCGCCGCGGTGTTGCTGGCCAGGCAGTACGACGACATCGACGGCCGGTCGTACTTGAATCGGCCGAGCAGCTCGGCCGAAAGGTGTTCGGCATCGGTGGAGGAGCCGCCGTTGCCGCAGAAGAAGACCGTCCGGCCGTTCGCCGTGCAGTCCACCACCGCGGCGGTGATGTCGTCGAGCACCCGCATCAGCTCGTCGTCGCGGGTCACCCGGGTCTTGGTCTCGGCACTCTCGTCGATCGCGGTGCGCAGGACTGCGGTGTAGCTCATCGAGGGCTCCAGGTGCTCAGGCCGGTGGGAGCGAAGGTGATCTCCTCCACCGTCATGTCCAGTTCGGTAAGTGCGGCGGCCACCCGCCGCTTGGCGTCGAATTCGCAGTAGACGAGCATGAATCCGCCGCCACCCGCTCCGGTGATCTTGCCGCCGACGGCCCCGGCCGCACGGGCGGCGGCGTAGGCCTCGTCGATGTACGGCGTGGTGATCCGCGGGCTGATCCGCTTCTTCTGGTTCCACGCCTCGTCGAGCAGGCCGCCGAAGTCGTGCAGCCGGTTCTGCAGCAGGGCGTGCTTCATCGCGGTGGCGAGCTCCTTCTGCGCCCGCAGCCCGCCGACGGTTTCCTCCTCCGCGTTCGCCAGCCGGGCCGACTGGTCGGCGATGATGTGGTCGGACGCCCGGGTCCGGCCGGTGAAGCAGAGCAGCAGATTGTGCTCGAGTTCGGCGAGGGTGTCCTCGCGGATCCGCAGCGGGTTGACGACCACGTGGTCGCCGCCGAGGAACTCGATGTAGTTGAAGCCGCCGAAGGCCGCCGCGTAGTGGTCCTGCTGACCGCCGCGGATGCCGAGGTCGTAACGCTCCAGCCGGTGCGCGGTGCGAGCCACCTGGTAGGCGTCCATCTGCAGTCCGTACCGGTCGCGCAGCAGGCCGACCAGGGCCACCATCACCGCGGAGGAGGAGCCGAGCCCGGAGCCGGGCGGCGCCGAGCTGTGGATCCGCAGGTCGTAGCCGTGGCGTTCGCCGCCGGCCAGCTCACCGAGATGGCAGGCGGCGGCCTTGGCCAGGTCGAGCTCGCCGTCGAGGGTCAGGTGATCGTCGACGCCGAACTGCAGGGACACGCCGAGGTCCTCGGAGGAGACGGTGATCTCGCCGTCCGGCCGGGGCGTCAGGCTGCCGTAGGCGTAGCGGGCGATGGTCGCCGAGAGCACGGCACCGCCCTCGGTCTCGGGGAACGGCGCGACGTCGGTGCCGCCGCCGGCGAAGCTCACCCGCAGCGGAGCCTTGGCCCGCAGCCGCAGCGAGCGGGGGTCGCCTTCGATCGGGGCATGGCCGGAGGCGGCCCGGCCGATGGCCCCGGCGCCCGGGTCGGTGATGAGAAGGCTCGGCACGTTACTCCCTAAGAGTGGGTGGTGCGGTTGACGAGGGCCGGGGCGCGCCGGGTGCCGACGCGCTCGAGCACGGTGCGGAAAACTTCGTCGTGTCGCCGGGTCGCCGCCTCCACCGACATCTCCCGGCCACGCGGGAGGCCGGCGGCGGCGAGCCGGCCCAGCAGGGCGTCGTCGGTGGCGAGCCGTTTGAGCGCGTCGCGCAGGCCCTCCACGTCGCCCGGCGCGACCAGCAGCCCGCTGTCACCGACGACCTCGCGGACGCCGGGCAGGTCGCTGGCCACCGGCACGCAGCCGGCCGCCATCCCCTCCCCGAGCACCAGGCCGTACGCCTCGGCGGTGGTGAGGCTGGGCAGCACGATCACGTCATGGGTGCTGTAGGCGTGCCACAGGTCCTCGTCGCCGACCCGGCCGAGGACGCGCGCGCCGGGGATGCCGGCGGCGCGGGCCTCGAGGCGGGGCCGTTCCGGCCCGTCGCCGATCAGCGTCACCGACACCCCGGAGAGGTCGTCGACGGCGTCGAGCAGCACGTGCGCGCCCTTGTAGGGACGCAACTGGCCGACGAAGAGCACCCTGAGCGCGCCCGCCGGGCGGGGCGGGCGGGCCCGGACCCGCCGGGTGTCCACGCCCCAGGGAATGATCTCGACGGGCGGCCCGGACCGGGTCCGCATCCGGGCCTGATATTCCAGGGAGCTGACCAGGACGGCGTCGGCGAGCCGAGCGATGTGCCGGTGCACCCGGTTGTAGACCACGCAGGCGCCGTGCAGGCCGGGAATGGCCAGATCGCTGTGGTGCGTGTAGACCACTGCCGGGCGCCGCCGCCGGCTCGCGGCGAGCAGCAGGAAGGCGTCGCTCATGGTGGGCACCGGCCCGTGCACGTTCACCACGTCGTAGTTGTCCAGCCGCTTGCGGAACCCCGGCCACGACAGGGCGAAGCCGGAGAACCGGAACTCACGCCGGATGAAGTGCGGGAAGTCGGCCCGGCTCACCACGTCGACGTGGTGGCCGGCCGCGGTGAGGCTGCGGCTGAGGTTGCCCATCGACGTGGCGATCCCGCTCACCACCGGGGCCACCTCCGAGGTGAAGATCAATATCCGGAGTGGACCGGCGATCGGCGCCGGGGCGGGACGTCCGTGGCGCAGGGCTCGGACGTGACGAAGGAACCGCCGGCCCTCCGCCAGCCCCGACTTGGAGTCGCCCTGCAGACGCGGGCGGAACGTGTACTCGGCCTCGCCGAGGCTCGACCACCGGCCGTGCACGAGGATCTCGAGAAGGATCTTGTAACCGATCGGGCGCAGCGCGACCCCGTCCACCACCGCCCGCCGGACGGCGAAGAAGCCACTGAGCGGATCGGTGGACCGGCGGGTGCGCGGCAGCAGCGCGTGCACGAGCCGGCGGCACGCCTGGGAGGCCTGCTGCCGGAACCGGCCGTGCAGCCCGGCCGCCGATCCGCGCCCCCGGTAACGGGTGGCGACCGCGAGGTCGGCGGCCCCGGACCGCACCATCCGCGCCAGGCCCGGTACCACCTCCGCCGGGTGCTGGCCGTCGGCGTCCATCACCACCAGCACCTCGGCCGGGGTGGCCGCGAAGCCCGCGAGCACGGCGCCGCCGAGGCCGCCCTCGCGCCGGCCCGGCGGCCGGTGGAGAACGCTCACGCGGGGGTCGTGGTCGGCGAGTTCGGCCAGCCGGTCGACGGTGTCGTCGTCGGAGTCGTCGACGAACACCAACTGCCAGTCGTACCCCCTCAGGGCGGCACTCAGGTTGTCGTACAGCGGCCGCACGCTGTCCGCCTCGTGCCGGGTCGGCACGATCACCGCGATCGGGGTGGACTCTGACGGGACGAGGGCCGGGCTCTCGCCGGGATGGTGGTCGGGACGCACGCCGGGCGCGGA
This sequence comes from Paractinoplanes ferrugineus, assembly GCF_016862195.1. Lineage (GTDB taxonomy): Bacteria > Actinomycetota > Actinomycetes > Mycobacteriales > Micromonosporaceae > Actinoplanes > Actinoplanes ferrugineus. Next base: position 44,336 of record NZ_BOMM01000050.1, read on the forward strand.
TCGCTGCGCATTCTGATACACGATGGTCCCCATGTCGACAAACGGTAGAGAAGCTGACGCATTGACGTACGTGACTTTTATTGGGCCTTGAAAGTTGTTATTCGGGACAGGGTGGCCCGCCCTACCAAGACGGGAACACCGGGTACGCCCGGCGGTGGATCGGACCACCGGTCGCGTCGAACGGGAATTGCGCGAATGTCGCCGGGACCGATGTTAGGGACTCGGCACGTTCCGGGGAAGGGCGGTCCAGCCAGATCGTCCGACGAAGACCTGAAGTCTGCTATGTCGTTTTTGAACCAATTATGACGCCCGTTACGCGAGGTTGATCCGTTTTGCGAGCTGGCGTCTTGTCCTAAATGGACGCTTCCGCAGATAGAGAGTCGCCAATAACCGTTCGGTGGGTTTGAACCGCACAGCGGCGCCGTATATGTCAGGCGCGAACCAAGAATTGGCCAATATGAACGCGCCGGTGACAAATCGAGACCAGAATTGTTTCGGGTAGGTGTCGCTTCACCGTCGCTGAGTGCACCGACAACGAGTCGCTTTCACATTTGCCGCAGCGCCGTCAGCAACCGGGCCACCGTGACGTCCCATGTGTTCTTCTTCACTTGCGCCCGGCCCGCGGCGATCAGTTCGGCCCGCAGCGGTGAGGACCGCAGGCTCAGGACCGCCTCGGCCCACTCCCGCGGCTCCTCGTGCGGGATCAGCACGGCGGCGTCCGCCGCGATCTCCCGGAACACCGGGATGTCGCTGGCCACCACCGGCAGGCCGGCCGCCATCGCCTCGAGCAGCGGCAGGCCGAGACCCTCGATCAGGGACGGATAGGCGAACACCGAGGCACCGGCGTACAGGCTGTGCAGTTCCGCCTCACTGACCCGCGGCAGGTGCACGATCCGGCCGGTCACGCCGAGTTCCTCGGCCAACCGCGGCACCGGATCCGGGAACCGCCCGTCGATGGTGCCGACCAGCACTAGGTGGTATTCCGCCGGCAGGTGCGCGAGCATCCGGACCAGCGCGGCCACGTTCTTGTGCGGTCGCCGGGCGCCCACCTGCAGGACGTACGTCGCGGGCAGGACCTGCGCACCGATCCGCGGCACCGGCTCGGCGCCCGCCGCGAAGTCCTCGTCCACCCCGCCCGGAACCACCTGCCACGGCTCGACCGGCACCCGGTAGAAGCGCTCGATGTCCCGGGCCGAAGCGGCGCTGCGGGTGAACACCCGGTTGGTGCGGGCCATCAGCGCGGTCTGCAGCATGTAGAGCGACCTGGTTCGCCGGTCCGGGGCGAAACGCGCGTCGGTCTCCATGATGCAGTCGTGCACGAAAGTGCACTTGCGACCGCCACCCACCACCGGGCCGCCCAGGCTGTAGGGCGAGAGGGTGACCGTGGCACCGGCCCGGCGCAGGGCGCCCGGCCAGCGGACCCATTGCCACGACGAGGTGAGCGGCAGATCGAAGACCGCGCGCCGGTGTCCCTGCCCCTCGATGAGGTCGTCGAGGGCGAAGCGCCGGGAGCTCTGATCCTGGCGCACGAACACGGTGACGTCGAACTCGGTGGTGCCGGCGAGGCCCCGCAGCAGCATCTCGGCCATGCGCCCGATGCCGTGGTATTCGTCGGACAGGACCCGCCCGTCGACGGCGAGGTGTTCCCGTCGCCGCCGGGTCGAGGTGTCGATGGGGGATGTCGGCATGTCCGGTCAGCTCCTCGAGCGGTAACCTGGGTCCCGCGACCGCGGAATGGATCGTCCCGCCTTCCTACCAGAGTGACCCGGCGGGATTCTCGGTCGCGCGACTGTCTCCGGTGAACAAGCGTTCTACCCAGTCATCGCACGCCCGACGCCCGGCAGGGGCACACCGTCGGCTCCGCGGGTCGCGTTCCCGGCCTCCCGCACCAGGCCTCGGCGTCGGCGTCACCGGAACACGGAGGTCGCGGAACCAATGACTACGAACCGCCGGCGCGCCCGGCAGCCGGTCCACCGACCATGATGAATCTCACCGGGCGGCGCAGCGCCGCCGGCGGCGGCGTGGTCCTCATCCTGCGCTTCGGACTCGGCGCGGTGCTCAACTACGGATTCGGCGTCGCCCTCGCCTGGCTGCTCACCCCGGCGGACTTCGGTGCCGTCAGTGTGCTGCAGAACGTGCAGTTCCTGGCCGCGATGATCATGGCCGCGGGCTTTCCCTGGGCGCTGGCCGCGATCATCGCGAGGGACGACGACCCAGCGGTCGTCGCGGCGACCTACCGGGCGGCGTTCCTGGGCAACGCGGCGATCGGTCTGGTCCTGGCAACGGCCTTCGTGGCCGCGCAGGCCGGCCGGGCGGTGATCCCGGCGGCGTCCGCGCTGACTGTCGGGTGTGTCACCGTCATGATCCTGGTGCTGTCGGTGACCAGCGCACTCGGCGGCGGCCTGCAGGGTGAACGGCGTTTCGACGGCTACGGCGTCATGCAGATCTCGGAGATCGCCATCAAGGTCGTCGTCGCCGTGGTCCTGGTCGGCCTTCTGCACCAGGGCGTCGGCGGGGTGGCGGCGAGTTTCCTGATCGGCGCGGTCCTGTCGGCGGCGATCGGGGTGCGCGCCCTACGAGACCGGCGGCCCGGTCGCGGCCCGGTCGCCTGGCGCGCGACCAGCCGTCGCGCCGTCTCGATGGGAACGGCCAGTTCGGCGTTCGGCGTCATGCTGGCGGTCGACGTCATCGCGCTGAGCGTGCTCGGGCAGGGCCACGGCGTCACCGCTTCGGCCGTGGCCCTTTATCAGGCGGCCTCGGTGCTCGCCCGAGCCCCGTACTTCGTCGGCGACGCGCTGAGCAACGCGATCTTCCCGTTCGTCGCCGGGGCCCGCTCCGACCACGAGGTCGACGGGTGGTTCCGGGCCGCGTTCCGCTGGGTGCCGCTGGCGCTGGTGCCGCTGCAACTCGTCCTGATCGTCGCGCCCGGCCCGGCGCTGCGGCTGCTGTTTCCCGCCCACTACGCCCAGGCCGCCACCGTGATGCGGGTGCTGACCGTCGGCGCGCTCGGCCTGATCGCCATGGACATGCTCCTCAAGACCCTCAACGCCCGGGAGGTACGGGCGGTGGCCCGGTGGGTCCCCGCCGCCCTGCTCGTCGAGGTCGTCGCGTTGACCCTGCTGGTGCCCCGATGGGGCATCATCGGCGCGGCCGTCGCCTTCTGCGCCGGGACGTGGACCGGCGCCGCCGCCCTCGCCCGGCTCTACGCCCGTCGCTACCGTCCACGATGGGTGGACATGCGAACCGCGGCCCGGTACGTGCTGGCGCTGCTTCCGTTGACGGCTCTGCTGGTCGTCGCCGAGCGGGCCCCGGAACCCGTCGCGCTCCTCGCCATCGCCGCCGGCCTCGCCGTGTACGCGGTCGGCGCGATCCGGCTGCGACTGCTGCGCGACCAGGACATCGAACGCGCTCTGACCGCGCTCCGGCGGCTGCGGCCGCGCCGGCGGGTGCTCCCGTCATGAGCCGTCTGCCGGTGACCCGCCGGATCGCCCTGCTCCTCCTCGGGTGCGGATGCGTCGCGGCCGTCTTCCTGCTGTGGAACCTCGACCGCAGTCCCGACACCCAGTACGACGAGGTCGTCTACAGCCGGGCCGACCAGGCCGTGGCCCAGAACTGGTCGCTGACCTGGACCAACCGCCCGCTGCTGGTGCACACGCCGCTGTCCTTCCTCGTCCAGGCGGGCTGGCTGCGCGTCCTCGGCAGCCAGGCCGACCCGCTGATCGACGTCATCACCGGCACCCGGCTGCTGGCGGCGCTGGTGAGTGTGGTCAACGTCGTCCTCATCGCGATGCTCGCCTATCGGCTGGCGGATCGGGTCCGGCCCGGCACCCGGGTCCTGCTGACCGCGGTGACCGCGGTGCTCGCGGCGGCCGACCCGGTGCTCCTGCGCTTCGGGCGGATGGCCATGATCGAGCCGTTCGCGCTGTTCACCTGCCTGGTCACCCTGCACCTGGCGATGGCACTGCACGCGCGGCGCTCCCGCTGGTTCGTGCCGGTGGTCGGGCTGGCCGGCGGGCTGGCGCTGCTGACCAACGAGGTGGGCGTCTTCATGCTGCTCACCCCGCTGGTGTACGCCCTGCTCGGCCGCGACCGCCGGTTCGTACGCCAGTGCCTCGCCGCCCTGGCCGCCGCGCTGGCCCTGTGGTGCGTCTTCGTGCTCTGGGCGGTGGAACTGGGGGTGTTCACCAGCTTCGTCGAGATCAAATCGGTCACCCTGTTGCGGCTGCTCGGCGTCGTGCAGATCACTGGCTGGAACCGCCCCGGGGTGTCGTTCGTCAGCGGCCTCGCCGAGCAGGTGAACCAGTACGCGGCGTCCTATGTGGTGCTGGCGCTCGGCGCGGTGGCCACGGCGTGGCTGCTGTTGCGCCGCCTCGGCCCGTCCGCCCGGTGGCTGCTCGCCTGGCTGCTCACCAGCTACGCCTTCGGTGCCTACACGGTGCTGCTCGGCACGCTCAACGAGCAGTTCTTCGTCTACGTCCTGCCCGCCGCGCTGGTCGCCACCGTGCTGCTGACCGGCCGGTTCCTCGTCGCCGCCCGGTGGCCGGCCGGGGTCGCCTGGCTGCTGCTCGGCGTGGTGCTCGTTCTCGGCACCACCAGCTGGGCCCGCTTCTACACCACCCGCAACGACGGCCTCGCCCGGCTGGTCGCCTACGTCGAGGCGAACCTGCCGGCGTGCGCCGCGCTCAACGCGACCGGGGACACCGAACGCTTCGAGCAGCTGCTGCCCGGACGACCGATCACCGGGTACGCCACCGGGCCGGGCGCGCTCAGTCACGGCGTCACGCTGTTCCTGGTGAGCGACAAGGACGCCGGCATGCGGTTCGGCAACTCCAGCCCGCAGCTCGCGTCGTGGATCCGTGGACACGGGACGCGGCTGGCGGCGTACCCGAGCGCCACCTACCGTGGGCTGGAACTGTGGCAGGTGGGCCTCGGCCCGTACGACAGCGGCGGGGTGGAGCGGCTGCCCGGCGGCGACTTCGTCGTCACCGAGGGCTCGCGGTGCGCCGGACACCCGGTCGTCGACGGGCCTGACGGCGCCTTCGCCACCGCCTGGCAGGATCTCGGCGGCCGGTCGGTCGCCGGCGCGCCGCTGACCGGCAGCTGGCGATCCGGCCCCGGCCGTCAGGTGTTCGCCGGAGTCGTGCTCAGCAGCGGCCCGGACTCCACCGGAAAACCCGCGGTGACCGCCGAACCACTGGTCGCCGCGCTGGCCCGGCACGACCCGGCCGGCTACCGGCGGGCCGGGCTGCCTCCGCTCACCGGCGCCGGCCGGCCGGAAGCCGGGCTGACCGGGGCGATCGCCGAGGCGTACCGCGGCGGGGCCGGCACCCTGCTGGGCCGGCCGCTCGGCCCGGCCACCGTGATGCCGGACGGGCGGACCCGGCAGGCGTTCGCCGGCGGGGTGCTCGAACAGGACGCCGGCGGCGGCCCGGTGCGGCTGGCGCCGATCGGCCGCGCGCTGCTCGACGCCGGTCTGGTCATGCCACCGGCGGAGGCCAGGCGGGCGGTGGTCCCGCCCGCACTGCCGGTCGAGACCGAACCGGCCCAACCGACGACCGTGGAACCGTTCCTCTGGACCCTCCTCGGTGCGGTCGGCGTCTTCCTGGTCGGCGCGCTGCTCTACACCCGCCGCCGCACGTCCACCGGCCCACCCCCGCCGCCCGAACCACCGAGCTCGGCCGAACCACCGAGCTCGGCCGCACCACCGAGCCCCGGCGGCTCCCCGGCGCTGGGCGAATTGCGCCCGGTGTCCCGGCGCGCCGCCCGGACCCGGGTAGGTGCGCTCGTCCTGCTGCTCGCCACCGCGGTCGGCGTGCGGGCCAGCGGCGTCCTGCACGAGGAGCCGTCCACCCGGCCGGCGTTGCCGTACGCCGCGGCGGTGGCCCCGGATGTGGTGCGCACCGGTCAGCCCGCGGAAGCGGACCTCGTCCGGTTGCACGACGACTACGGCGTCCGGGCCATCATCGCCGTCAACGGCCGGGACGACTCCACCATGTCCGATGACGAGGAGCAGGCGGCGGCCGAGAGCGTCGGCATCGGATTCCTCGCCCTGCGGTCCGGCGACGGCGCGGCGCTGTCCGCCGGGCAGATGTCGGCGGTCGCCTCGCTCTTGCAACGGACACGTGCGGCCGGGCCGGCCTCGCCGAACCTCGTACTGCTGCACGACCGCACCGGCGACGGCCCGGTCGGACTGCTCGCCGCCGCCGTACGGATTCTCGACCACGAGGACGTCGACGATGTGCTGGCCTCGACCCCCGGACTGACCGCGACCCAGCGGGCGTCTCTGCACCACCTGGCCGCCGCGCTTGACGGAAACACCGGCGGGGACAACCCGTACGCGGCGTTGCGCGTTGCCAATCGGTGAGCTTGCCGATGTCCCCCGCCCGTACCGCCGCCGCGCTGACCGGACAGCTGCTGACCTTGGTGCTGCTGACCTTGGTGCTGCTGACCGCCGGCGCGTGCGGCGGGCGGTCCGGGACCGCGCCGCCCGGCCTGGTCTTCGGCACGCTCGGTTCGCACGCCTCGGCGGCGGCCGCCGAGAACGCGGCGGGCGTCCGGGGTGCCACGCTCGAACTGGACTGGGGTGCCTACGAACCGTCCCCCGGCGCCTTCTCGGCGTCGTACGTGTCAATGATCAAGCAGCGTATGCGCACGTTCCGGGCGGCCGGGCAACAGCTCACCCTGGCGCTGGGCCTGCACCACCACCCCGCCTGGGTCCGCGACCTGCCCGACGCCGTCGCCGTCGACCAGCACGGCAACCGGCTGGCCGGCATCGACATGGTCTTCAGCCAGCCGGTACGGGACGCGGCCGCCGGCTATTTCCGCCGGATCGACGCGGATCTCGGCATCCGCGACTTCGCCCACATCCGCCTCACCTCCGGCGGCAACGCCGAGATGCTCTACAACACGGCCGGGTCGTACGCCGCCTTCAGCACCGCCGCGCAGAACGGCCCGACGATGGCGGCCGGCCTCCCTCCCAACCCCGTGCCGGGCTGGCGGCCCGGCGACCGGGACGTCACCACCGCCCGGGTCGGGGCGTGGGCGGACTGGTACGTCAACGCCCTCGCCGACGTCACCCGATGGCAGATCGCCCGGTTCGAGGCGATGCGGTTCACCGGCACCTATCAGGCCATCACCCCCGGCTCCGGAGTCCGGCCGGACGCCTACGCCGAGGCCGTGGCGCAGTTCCTTCCGGACGGGCTGCTCGGGATCGGCGGGGCGTGGCATCGCTACTACGCGTCGCTGGCGGGCACGCCGCGCCTCATGTCGTACGTGTCGTCGCTCGCCGACGGTTCGGGTGGTGACGACGGGTGCCGGCCCGCCGACCGCGACGTCCCGGTGACCGACCACCGGGCCGATGGCTGGTCCGCGGCCCGCTGGCAGAGCCGCCTGGCCGACGAGTACGGCTTCGCCAAAGGCGGCGAGAACCCCGGCTACGGCGACGGGGTGGCGAAGGGCGCCCACTATGCCGACCCGTCCGACCGCGGCATGCTGGCCGTCGCGCTACGCCAGGCTGTCGACTGCCGGTTCGACGTGTTCAACCTCGCTCACGACGAGCAGCTGTGGCGGGGTCCGTTGAGCCTCGACACGTACGCCGAACACATCCGCGCCGCTGCCGGGACCCGATAGGTCCCGCGACAGCGAACACCACACCCCGTAAAGCGTCCTAGGAACCTGGGTAGCAGCGATCACACCGGGTAAACCCGGTACCGCAGCTGCGCGTCGTACCGAAGACCGGTGACCGCCGTGATGATCGACCAGAGGAAGTCCTCGTCCGGACCCCAGGACGGCACCGGCACCTCGGCCTCGGCCGGCAGCGGCGTCCCCTCGTCCTCCACCGCCACCCCGTCGGCGTAGACGTAGTGCCGGATGCGTTCACCGTCGGTGAACAGCGTGAAACCGTACGTGCTGGAGGCGCTGCTGAAGAAGACCACCAGGGCGGTGCCGGGATCGGTCGGTTCCCAGCCCATGACCAGGTCCATCATCGGGTTCCAGACCTGCGCCCAGCCACCCGGATCGGCAGCGTAGAGGGCCTCGGGCTTGAGAGCGCCGGTGGCCTGGCCGGCTTCGACGAGTTCGCCGCTGAACTCGGTGATGGCGAGGTCGTCCACCGCCTCGTCGGCCGTGACGCCCTGACGGAAGAGCACCGAGGTGTTCCAACCCATGATCAAAACAACCTTTCCTGTACGGCGGGGGCCGCCGCCCACGGTAGCGCCCGATCGGGACCGGAAAAGTATCGCCGGACACCCGGGCGGTGTTGGTCCACGGGTCCGGGCCGGCACATGATCGGCAGATGAGCGAACAGCCGATCGCGGTGCCGTGCTGACCTGGCCGGCGGACGCCCTGGACCGGATCGACGCGGCCCACGAGCTGCGCATCGCGGTCGAGCGCACCGACGGATCCCGGCCCGACCCGGTGCCGATCTGGGTGGTCCGCGTCGCCGACCAGGTGTACGTCCGTACCTGGTACCGGCGCGGCACCGGCTGGTTCGGGCGCGCCGTCGCGGCCGGCCGAGCCCACATCGAAGTCCCCGGCCTCGACGCCGCGGTCACCGTCGAGGACCTCGGCGCCGGCCCCGAGCGCGCCGACGTCGACGCCGCCTACCAGGCCAAGTACGGCCACGCCGGCGCCGCCTCGATGGTCACCGACGCGGCCGCCGGCACCACCCTGCGGCTGAGCCCGGCCTAGCCGGCGGGCGCCCGAACCGGCTGGGGAAGGCGGCGGCGCCATGGCTCGCGCTCACCCCTCCGCACCCCGACCACGTGGGCTGGGCCGGGTCGTTCAGCCACCGTGCGCTCTCCCTGGCGGAGCGGACAGCGGCCCCGAGGAACCGGCAGTTCGCCGGCGCCGAACGGCTGCTGTGCTTCGGCGATCAGCCCTTCGGCCGGGTGCGCCCCGCGGCGGACGGGACGATCTCGTGGGATCCGGTGCCCAGCACCGTGCCCGCCGGGCCGCCGCGCCTGCTGGACTGATGAACGCCCGGTCCTCTTCCGCGCGGTCGGGCGTCGCGGGAAGAGGACCGGGGTGAAGTTCTCCTAGGCGTCCAGCGTCCCGAACCACTTGTCGCAGACGGCGTCGAACGCCTCGGGCTGCTCGACCCACGGGAAGTGGCCGGCGTCCGCGATGACCTCCAGGGTGGAGGACGGCATCGCGGCGTGCATCCGCGCCGCCTGCGACACCGGGTCGCACTGGAAGTCGTCGTCCCCGACGATGATCAGTGTCGGCGCGGTGATGCGGGGCAACTCCGCGAGGAGGTTCCTGCTCTGGAAGCCGGCCATCCGGCTGTACTCGAGGACCGCGTCGTCGAACTCCAGGTTCGCCAGGCCGGCCGCCGCCAGCTCGGGGTCGTGGAAATAGAAGGCGCCGGTCTTCGCCAGGATCTGTTCGATGGTCAGGGGACCGGCCGCGCCGGTCATCGCCGCCATGGCGTCGTCGACGTATGTCGGGTGCGCCCGGTAGAAGGGCTCCGAGCGGCGCTTGTCGATCATTTTCATCATCTCGCGGTCGCGGACCTCGTCGGCCGCCGCGATCGCGTCGACGGCGATGATCCCGAGCAGGTGGTCGCCATGTGCAAGGCCGTAGGCCAGCGCCTGGTGGCCGCCGCCCGAGTGCCCGGCGACGAAGACCTTCGGCACGTCCAGGTGGACGCGCAGGGCCTCGAGGTCAGCCACGAAGTGCTCGAGCGTATAGCCCTCGGCGTTCTCCGGACCGGACGACTTACCGCTGTGCCGCGCGTCGAAGTACACCACGGTGCAGTGCCTCTCCAAGGCGGGCTGCGGCATCAGGTAGTCGACGGCGGGGCCCCAGCCCGGCGAGGGAAGAAGCAGAACGGGGCCGTCACCCCGTACGTGACAATGCAGTTTGATGCCGTTGACTTCGATGAACTGCTCACCTTGTCGCAGGGTTCCCATGATGGGGTGCTCCGTTCTCGTCGCTGCTGGTTCGGCGACGAGATGCACCACGACCCGGCGAAGTGCGTGACCTACCCGGTGATCCGCGTCATATGCCTCCTGGGCCTCGGCGATGAACTTCGCGGATCGCCGTCCGTCGGCCCTTCGTTCACCATGCCGACGCTCAGGACGGAGCCCGTCGGGAGCATCGGTCCACTCGGCACTCTGCTCTCGCTGACCGCGTGCGCCGGCACCGGCTCGCCCGCGAACCGGTCCGGGGCGAACTCGTCGGGGTCCACTTCGGCCGCCCGGCCGGTGGAATGCCGCACTCGCGACCTCCGGGCCACCGCCACCATCCACCCGGTGCGGCTGACGCCGGGGAGCCGGGCGTACGCGCTGATCACCGTCAGCTACGCGCCCAACGCTTGTACGCCCGTGCCGGCGCGCGGCTACCGCGTCCGTCCCCCGGACGAGACCAACGCGGTCTTCGCCGGCAAAGCGCAGTACGCCTGCTCCGAACCGGGCCAGTCGGTCGGCCGGGTCGCCCCGCTCACCGCGGACGAGGCCCGCCGGACCCAGCGAGCCTCGTCCCGAGCTGGCGAACAATCGCGCCTACCGGCTCAGCTGGGGCAGCACCGCGGAGGTCGACGCGAACCTGCCGATGGTCGTTCACCACGGCCGGCGGGCGACGGCGGTGAGTCACTGACCGAGCAGCATGAGGGGGTCACCCTCGAACCAGGCGTTGGCGATGTCCAGGTGGCGGATGCGCCACTGCTCGCCGTCGCGGACCATCGTGGCGGTGTAGCGGTTCATCATCAGGGCGTGCCGGGTGACCGCCGGGTCCGAGCCGGTTCCCGGCTTGAAGTGATTGGCCTGGGCGTAGGCGTGCACGGTGGCGGTGTCGCCGGCGATGTCGTACCGGATGTTGCTGATGGCGTGGCTGGTGTCCAGCGGCCCCACCGCGCCGATCAGGGCTTCGACCACGGTCTCCCGTGGGGTCAGCGGCGGGAAGTCGTAGCCGATCCGCCGCATCGCCGGGCCGAGGTCGACGACCGCGTCCGCGGTGAGCGACGAGGCCAGCAGTTCGGCGTCGTCGAGGTCCAGACCAGCGGTGTAGCGGTGGAGGGTGTCCGCGATGGCGGCCCGGTCGGCGAGGGTCGAGGAGGTGTCGATCGTGTCGGTCATGAGACCGATTCGACCGCCCCGGCGCCGACACAACGCCGACGAAACGTTGACGGGCGCCTTCGCCGAGCAAGGCCCCGGTCTCCACGCGGTTGTCCGGGGGCGAGCAAGGACAAGTCACATTCAGTAGCCACCCCCGAAAAACGCCGCGTACGTTCGGAGGGTGCGCACCGAGATCGCCCGCGCTGCGCGGGGTGGCGACCAAGACGCCTTCGCATTACTGGTGAACGAGAATCTGGCCGGCATGCGGGCCGTGGCCATTGCCGTCCTCGGCTACGGCGAAGAGGCCGCGGACGCTGTCCAGGACGCCGTGCTCATCGCTCTGCGTAAGATCTCACAGCTCCAGGATCCGGCGGCGGCCGGGCCGTGGCTGCGGTCGATCGTGCGCAACAACTGCCGGATGGTGCTGCGGGCACGCCGCGACGTACCGATCGCCGATCTCGAGCCGATGCTGCCCGCGGACACCGCACCCGGCCCCGAGGAGGCCCTCGACCGGGCGGCCACGCGGGACTGGGTCCGCACCGCGGTCGACACGTTGCCCGAACCGGTACGGGAGGTCACCGTGCTGCGCTACTTCACCGCGCATTCCTCGTACGCCCAGATCGCCGAGCTGTGCGCCGTGCCCGCCGACACCGTCCGCAGCCGCCTGCGCGACGGGCGGCGGCTCTTGAGCGCGCCTTGCGCGAGTCCTCCCCGGCGGCCTTCGAGGATTCCCGCGCCCGGACCGAAGCCGCCCGGACCGAGGCCGAGGAGCACATCCGGGCCAGCCGCGACGACGGGTTCGCCGGCCTGATCCGGGAACGCTTCCGGCCCGACACGTCGCTGACCCTGAGCGGCTCCCTCACCAGCGACTCCACCTTCCTGCACACGATGGTCGACTACACCTACGGCGCCGGCGTCCGGCTGCGACTGCGTGCGGTCACCGTCGGCCGCGACCTGATCGTCTGGGAGACCGACTTCATCAACCCGCCGGACCAGCCCGAGCACTGCCCGCCCGCGCTGGTCTGGCTGCACACCCTGCGAGAAGGCCGCACCCAGCGCTTGCGCCTGGCCTACCAGCAGGACCCGGCGGCCTGACCGCGGCGACCGCTGATGAGGCGGGCTCGCCGCCTCAGACCGGGGCGGCTTGTCCCGCCAGGGCGCCGGCCAGGATCGGGACCAGCCGGTGCTCGATCCGCTCGGCGGGCTCGGCGGCCAGCTCGGCGCCGATCGGGGCCAGGGCGAGCCAGTTCAGCAGGCCGGCGATGCACCGCGTACGAAAAATCAGCTCTTGTTCGTCGATGCCCGGCAGCCGGGCCGTCAGCACGCGGAGCGCGTCCGTGCGGGTCTGTTCGAATTTGCCGGTCAGCCGGCCCCACCCGGCCGGTGGGTCGATGCCGATCCGGGCGACGGTCCGGATGATGGCCAGCTCGGTGCCGCCGGCGGCCAGAGCCTGCATCATCGGCCGGGCGAACCCCACGGCAAGCTCGGTCAGCGTCGAGTCGGGAGTCAGTCGGGCGAGCGCCTCGAGCTGGGCGTCGAGATAGCGTTCCAGCGCGGTTTCGACGGCCGCGTCGCGCAACGCCTTCAGCGAGCCGAAGTGGTAGCTGACGGCCGCCACGTTGGCCCCGGCCTTCTCCGTGACCTCGCGCAGCGAGAGCCCTTCCGGCCCCTTGCGAGCCAGCAACTCCAGCGTCGCGGTGAGCAGCCCACCACGCGTGCGCTGGCCCGCCTCCCGCCGCAGATCCGCTCGTTCCGCCATCAAAGAAGTAAAACAACTGTTTGATTTTATGTCAATCCAGCGGCGTTTCGTTCATTCTGTTCACCGTTCCGAAACCGCCGGTGACCAGGCGAGCACGGGAAGCGCTTTCTCGGGCTAACCGCTGGTATTGACACGGCCAGAGGCAGCGAAGCAGCCTGAGCTCAGAGAGCGCTTTCTCCGCCTCGTCCCCCTCTCCCCCGCCGGAGCCACCATGAGATTCCCCCGCCGAGGGGTGTCCGCCCTCGCCGCCAGCACGCTGATCAGTGCCCTCGTGCTGCTCGCCGCCCCCCACGCGAACGCCGCCGAGACGCTGCTGTCCGCCGGCCGACCGGTCACCGCCTCGTCCACCGAAAGCTCCGCCGTGCCGGCCGCCGCGGCCGTCGACGGCAACACCGGCACCCGCTGGTCCAGTGCCTTCACGGCATCCCAGTGGTTCCAGGTCGACCTCGGCGCCCCGGCCGCGGTCGGCCACGTCGCCATCGACTGGGAAGCGGCCTACGCCAAGGCGTTCAGCATTCAGCTCTCGACCGACGGCGTCAGTTACAGCACCGCCTACTCGACCACCGCCGGCGTCGGCGGCCGGCCGGACGTCACTGTCACCGGCACCGCCCGCTACGTGAAGGTCCTGCTCACCACGCGAGCGCTGACCGCGTACGGATATTCGTTCTGGGAACTGCGGGTCTACGGCGCCGCCGGCCCGACTCCCGCGAAGGCCGGCATCGGCGCGCTGGCGCTCGTCAACGACCTCACCCACCAGCCGATCCTGGGCTTGAGCCCGCTCGTCGACGGCTCGGTGGTCGACCTCACCAGGCTGGCCGGCCGCAACCTCAGCCTGCGGGCCACGCTCGCGGCCGGGGTCGCCGCCGGCAGCGTGACGTTCCAGCTCACCGGAGCAAAAGGCACCACCCTTTCGCGTACGGAGAACACCGCGCCCTATTTTCTCTGCAACGACTATGTGGACTGTCCGCTGCTGGCCACCCCGGACACCTACACATTGACCGTTCAGGCGTACTCCGCGGCCGATGCGGCGGCTCGAAGGCCGGAGCGCCCGCGACGATCCACTTCACCGTCTCCGCCACGGCGGTTGCCCCGCCCGCGCTCGACGTCCTCTACATCGGCAACAGTCTGATCGGCACCGCCACCACCGCGACCGGCCAGGACACCCCGAGCCTGGTGCGGACGCTGGCGTCGGCGGCCGGGCGGACGGTGCGCACCACCGAGGTCATCCACTTCGGCAACACGCTGCAGCAGACCTACGACGCCGGCGAGGTGACCGCGGCGCTGAGCGGGGCCACCAGGTACGACTACATCGTGCTCCAGGAGTACAGCACGCTCGTCGCCACCAACCCGGCCGCGGCCACGTCGGCACTGCTCGGCACGTACGCGCCGGCCTTCGCCCGGACCCTCAAACCGGGCGGCAAGGTGGTGCTGTTCAAGAACTGGGCCCTGCGTGACCCGGCCCCGTTCGCCACCCGGGCGGCCGCCGTCGCCGCGATCGACACCAATTACGCCGCCCTGTCGGCGGCCCTCGACACGCCCAACGTGGTCGCCCCGATCAGCGACGAGTTCGAGAAGCTGATCGCCACCAACGGGACGTCCTACCTGATCGTCGCGGACGGCAAGCACCCCGACGACACCGCGATCTACCTGGACGCGGTGACGCTCTACGGCATCCTCTTCCGCGAGTCGCCGCGCGGCCTGAGCGACCAATATCTGACCGCCACCACGGCCGCCGCGCTGCGCGACGTGGCTGCCACCCAGATCGGCTACTGAGCACGGACGCGGTCCCGGGGATCGGCCACGCCGGTTCCCGGGACGCAGCGTGCGTCCTCAGATCTGCTCGGCCCCGCCGTCCACGAAGACCTCGGAGCCGGTCATGAAGCTGGACTGCTCGGAGACCAGGAACAGCGCCACGCTGGCGATCTCCTCGGGCCGGCCGATCCGCTTCATCGGGATGCGGTCGGCGAGCTGGTCGAACAGCGCCTGCGGGTTGTCCGGCAGGAGGCCGCCGAGACCGGGCGTCTCGGTGGGGCCGGGAACGATCGTGTTGACCCGGACGCCGCGGCCGACCAGTTCGCCCGCCCAGGTGCGGCCGAGCGAGCGGATCGCGGCCTTGCTGGCGGCGTAGAGACCGAACGCGGGCTGTCCGTTGCCGGCCGAGCTGGAACCGGTCAGCACGATCGCCGCGCCGGAGTTGAGCATCGGCAGCACCTTCTGCACGGTGAAGATCACGCCGCCCACGTTGGTGTCGAAGGTGTTCTGGTAGTCCTGCCACCCGACCGTGTCGAGGGTCGCGAACTCGCCGACACCCGCGTTGACGAAGACCGCGTCGAGCCCCTTGCCGTGGTCCCGGATCGCGGCGGCGAGCCGGTCCAGATCGTCGAGGTCGCTGACGTCGCTCTTGACGCCGGTGGCGTTTCCCACCGCCTTGACCGCGTTGTCCAGGCGTTGCTGATCGCGCCCGGTGATGAACACGTGCGCGCCCTCGGCGGCGAACCGGTGCGCGGTGGCCAGTCCGATCCCACTCGTGCCGCCGGTCACCAGCGCCGTCTTGCCGTCCAGCTGCCCCATGACGTTCCCCTCTCGGATGTCGCGTCTCCACAACAAATCAAACGCTTGATTTAAATTACGTCGGGACCGCCGACAAGTCAAGCGATTGTTTGACTACTTCCCGGCCGAGGTCAGCCGGGGTCGGGGCGGGTACCGATGTGCGCCAGCAGATCCCGCACGCCACCGGCCGGCGGCACCCGGCCGCCGGTCCACACGGCTCGCAGGTCCCGGCGCAGGGCCAGGCCGGCCACCGGGACGTGCCGCAGTCGGCCGGCCCGCAGGTCGTCGGTGACGGCCAGCCGGCTGATCACGGCGGGTCCGGCACCGGCCAGGACGGCCGCGCGAACCGCCGCGGTGGTGGACAGCTCGAGCGCGGCCGGGGCCGGGCGCGCAGCCGCGCCGAGGACCCGGCGTAACGCGGCATCCAGGAACTCCCGGGTGCCCGAGCCGACCTCACGGGTGACCAGCGGTGTCTCGCACAGCTCGGCGGCGTCGACCCCGGCCGGGCGGCGGGCCCAGCGGTGCTCCGGCGGCACCACCAGCACCAGCTCGTCGTGGGCGACGACCCGGCTGCGCAGACCCGGCGGCGACTTCGGGCCCTCGATGAACCCCAGATCGGCGTGACCGGCCGAAACCTGCGCGATCACGTGCTCGCTGTTGGTGGCCTCGAGGACCACCTGGATCGGGGTGACCCCGCGCCGCCGGGCGTCCGCCTGCACGCTGACCAGCCAGCTCGGCAGCAGCTGCTCGGCGACCGTCAGGCTGGCGCTGACCCGGATCCGGCTGCGGGTGTCCTCGCGCAACGACGCCAGGCCGGCGTCGACCTCCTGCGCCACGCCCAGCAGTCGATCCGCCCACTGCGCGACGACGACCCCGGCCGGCGTCAGCTCGGCGCCCCGGGTCGTACGCACCGCCAGCCGCACCCCGGTCTGCGCCTCCAGGCTCGCCATCCGGGCCGACACCGCCTGCTGGGTGAGCCCGACGTCGCGCCCGGCCGCGCTCAGACTGCCCGTCCGGGCGACCGCGAGCAGGATCTCCAGCGATGCCAGCTCGGGCATCCGCGCGCTCAAAGCCACAAGCAGGGATGGTAACCGGCCACAAGGTGGGCTTGTGGCTTCACCACGTCGAGGTGGCTACCGTCCAGGTCGGCCCGGCCTGATCGTTCAGGTATGACCACTTCGACGTTGCCCCAGCCGGTCGTGACCCACCACGCCGCACCGGAACCGCACCGGCTCGCCCGCTACGGGCTGCTGCGCGACCTCGAACACCCCCGCGACGTGCTGGCCAACCTCACCCCGAACTGGTACGCGTCGATCATGGGCACCGGCATCGTGGCCACCGCCGCGGCGTCGCTGCCGCTGCAGTTCCCCGGCCTGCGAGCCGTCGCCACCGCCGGGTGGGCGCTCGCCGCGCTGATGCTTGTCGCGCTGACCGCCGCCACCGTCGCGCACTGGACGCGGCACCCCCGCACCGCGCGCGGACACCACGCCGACCCGATCATGGCCCACTTCTACGGCGCTCCGCCGATGGCGATGCTCACCGTGGGCGCCGGCACCCTGCTGCTGGGCCGTGACGTCATCGGCCTGCACGCCGCGCTCGGCATCGACTGGGTGCTCTGGACCGCCGGCACCCTGGCCGGCCTGTTCACCGCCGCCTCGGTGCCGTACCTGCAGTTCACCCGCCACGAAGGGGTCGACGGGCGCAGCGCGTTCGGCGGGTGGCTGATGCCCGTCGTCCCGCCGATGGTGTCGGCCTCGACCGGCGCCCTGCTCGTCCCGCACACCCCGGCCGGGCAGCTCCGGGAGACCCTGGTGCTGGCCTGTTACGCCATGTTCGGGCTCAGCCTGCTCGCCTCGCTCATCATCATCACGCTGATCTGGCACCGGCTCGCCCAGCACAAGGTCGGACCGGCCCGGATGGTGCCGACCCTGTGGATCGTCCTGGGCCCGCTCGGCCAGTCGATCACCGCGGCGAACCTGCTCGGTGGGGTCGCCGCGCCGGCCGTGCCCGCCCCGTACGCACATGCCATGCAAGCCTTCGGCGTGCTCTACGGCGTACCCGTCTGGGGTTTCGCCCTGCTCTGGGCCGCCCTGGCCGCCGCCATCACCCTGCGCACCGCCCGCGACCACCTGCCGTTCTCGCTCACCTGGTGGTCGTTCACCTTCCCGGTCGGCACGGTCGTCACCGGCACCTCGGGCCTGGCCCTGCACACCGGCTCGGCGGTGTTCCGCGCCGCCGCCGTCGTCTTCTATGCCGGCCTGCTCGCCGCCTGGGCCGCCGTGGCGCTGCGCACCGCCCGAGGCAGCCTGCGCGGCACCCTGTTCAAACCGGTCGGCTGACTCCCGGAGGCGGCGTTCATCGTGACTCCAGATAGGCGCGCCAGCCGCCGTGGTCGGTGATGTCGGGGGCACCGGCGAGGGCGGCCGGTTCGCACAGGAAGCCGGTCACCGCCGATCCGTCGGCGAGCCGCACCTTGCCGAGGGCCATCGGCTCGGGCAGCGCGGCCAGGAACGGCCCGAGGGTCGCGGGCGGCAGCTCCCACAGTTCACCGGCGATCGCGGCGCCGCCCCGGACGACCCGCAGCAGGCCGGGTTTGGGCGGTGCGGTGGGCAGGGCGTGCATCCGGTATTCCGGGGCGGTGCGGACCTCGCCGAGCATCCGGGCGCCGGCCGCGGTGAGCTGGTGGTTGAGTGGCTGCCCGGTCAGGTGCGCGCCCACCACCAGCAACGGCAGCCCGGTCGAGTAGGGAGCGGCCGGTTGCGGGCCGACGAGCATCGCGGCGATGTCGGCGGCGACCGCGTCGGCGAAGCCCCGGGTGATGATCTGGACCCCGATCCCGGCCGGCACGGCGACCGCGGCCAGGCCGAACAGGTTGCAGAAGTTCGTGTAGGTGCCGACGCGGGCGTTGACGCCGACCGGGTCGGCGGTGACCTCGGCGATCGTCGGGTGGAAGGGCGCGGTGGGCAGCAGGAGCGCGTCGGCGTCGCCCCACGCGGCCATCGCCTCGGCGCGCAGTCGTTGCAGGCGTTCGGTGTCGGCGACGAGGGTGTGGGCCGCGACGTCGCGGGCGTTGCCGATGATCGCCCGTACGGTGGGGTCGACCTGGTCCGGGTGCTCGTCGATGAACGCGCCGACCGCCGCGTACCGTTCGGCGACGAAGCCGCCCTCGTACAGCAGGCGGGCCGCGGCCAGGAACGGCCCGAGCCGGATCGGGCGCAGCCGGGCCCCGGCGCTCTCCAGGGTTTTCGACGCCCGTTCGAAGTGGTCCAGCCATTCCGCGGAGAGGTGCGGCAGCTCGTCGCGGTCGGGCACCGCGATCACCGGGTGCGGCGGCGCGGCGAGCGGGGCGTCCGCGGGGAAGACCGGATCGCTCATGACGGCTACCGCCTGGCGGCCTTCGGCGAGGGTACGGGCGAAGACGGTGACGCAGTCGAGGCTGCGGGAGGCCGGCACGACACCGCCGGCGGGGATCACGCCGTACGTCGGTTTGATGCCGACGATCCGCTGGAAGGCGGCCGGCACCCGGCCGGAACCGGCGGTGTCGGTGCCCAGGGCGAGGTCGACGATGCCGAGGGCGACGGCCACCGCCGAGCCGGAGCTGGAGCCGCCGGAGACCCGGGCCGGGTCGCGGACGTCGCGGACCGCGCCGTACGGGCTGCGGGTGCCGACCAGGCCGGTGGCGAACTGGTCGAGGTTGGTCTTGCCGAGCACGATCGCGCCCGCGTCGACGAGCCGCTGCACGGCGGGGGCGCTGTGCTCGGGGGTGTAGGCGTACCCGGGGCAGCCGGCCGTGGTGGGCAGGCCGGCCACGTCGATGTTGTCCTTGACCGCCACGAGCTTGCCGGCCAGGGGCAGGGTGGCGCCGGCCCCGAGGCGATCCGCCACCGTCACCGCGTCGGCGAGCACGTCCGGCAGGCAGCGCAGGGTGATCCACGCTTCGGGGCGTGCACCGAGGGCGAGCTCGGCGTAAGCGGAACGGACGCGGTCCTGCGGGGTCATCGGGAGTTCCTTCCGGCGAGTACGACCAGCGGGTTGCCCGGGGCGACCTGCGCGCCGGCGCTGACCAGGATGTCGGTGACCAGACCGGCGCGGGGCGCGGTGACCACGGTCTCGAGTTTCATGGCCTCCAGGGCGAGCAGGGGCTGGCCGGCCTCGACCCGGTCGCCGGGCCGCACGTCGACGCGCCAGACGCTGGCCACGAACGGCGCCTCGACGAGGACGCCGCCCTCGGGCACGGCGACGTCGGCCGTGGCCGGTGGCGGCGGTGGTTCGGGGCGGGGGTCGAACTCGCCCGCCGCCGCCCAGGCCCGCCGTTCCCGGCCGAACGCCGCCGTCTGCCGGGCCCGGAAGTCCGCGATGGAGGCGGCGTTGCCGGCGAGGAAGGCCTCGTGGTCGGCGAGGGAGAAGACGCCCTCCTCGATGTGCGGCCGGTGCCGTCCGGCGGCGACGTCGGCGCGCAGGTCGAGCAGTTCCTCGGCGCCGACCGGGTACCACTGGATCCGGTCGAAGTGGCGCAGCAACCACGGGTCCCCGGCCTCGCGCCAGCGGGACCAGACCTGCACGGTGCGCCCGACGAACTGATAGCCGCCGGGGCCTTCCATGCCGTAGACGCACAGGTAGGCACCGCCGATGCCGACCGCGTTCTCCGGGGTCCAGGTGCGGGCCGGGTTGTACTTGGTGGTGACCAGCCGGTGCCGGGGGTCGAGCGGGGTGGCCACCGGCGCGCCGAGATAGACGTCGCCGAGCCCGAGCACCAGATAGCTGGCGTCGTAGACGGTCCGGTGGACGTCGTCGACGCTGTCGAGGCCGTTGACCCGGCGGATGAACTCGATGTT
Organism: Paractinoplanes ferrugineus; assembly: GCF_016862195.1. GTDB lineage: Bacteria > Actinomycetota > Actinomycetes > Mycobacteriales > Micromonosporaceae > Actinoplanes > Actinoplanes ferrugineus. The sequence goes on from NZ_BOMM01000050.1 coordinate 64,534, forward strand.
CCAGGGGCACCAGGGCGCGTCGTCGCGGACCCCGGCCATGTAGCGGGCGATCGCTTCCCGGGTCGCCGGGTCGTCCCAGCTCAACGGCAGGTGCACGACCCGGCTGGGGACCCGCGGGTCACGGGGCAGCTGACCTTCGAGCTCGCGTACCAGACCGAGGAGCTTGCGCACCGGAAGCCGCGCCGAGTCCACGTGCACCTGCAGCGACCGGATGCCCGGGGTCAGGTCGACCACGCCGTCGAGGCCCTCCGCGCGCAGCCGGTCCATCAGGGCGTGCCCGCGCAGGCGCAGACCGAGGTCGAGGGTCATCGGGCCGTACTCGATGAGCAGGTTGTCGTCGCCCGCGCGGCGATAGGTCACGTCCTCGCCGCGGGCGAGCACGCCGTCGTCGACGGTCGCGGTCAGCGGGGTGAAGTCGAGGTCGGAGACGGGCACGAAGCGTACGGTGTCGCCGGGGCTGAGCTGACCGAGTTTCCAGCGTTCGGCGGTGATGACGGTGGCCGGGCAGACGAAGCCGCCGAGGCTGGGGCCGTCCGGTCCGAGCAGGATCGGCACGTCTCCGGTGAAGTCGACGGCACCGACCGCGTACGGGGTGTCGTGGATGTTGGAGGGGTGCAGGCCGGCCTCGCCGCCGTCGGTGCGCGCCCAGCGCGGCTTGGGGCCGATCAGCCGCACGCCGGTGCGCGCGGAGTTGAAGTGCACGGTCCACCGCGCGGCGTAGAACTCGTCGATGTCGGCCCGCTGGAAGAACTCGGGCGCGGCGTGCGGGCCCTCGGTGACGTGGATCTGCCAGTCGCGGCGGATCGCCGGCCGCTGCCCGACCGGCACCGGTCCACGGGTCCGCGTGGCCGGGCCGGGGCGCAGGACGTCGCCGATCCGCAGGGCGCGACCGCCGTGGCCGCCGAACTGCCCGAGGGTGAAGGTGGCCGCGCTGCCGAGGTAGAGCGGCACGTCGAGACCGCCGGCCACCAAGATGTAGGCGCGCAAGCCGGCGGTCGCCTTACCCACGTCGAGGACAGCCCCGGCCGGCACCGGTACCGGCTCCCAGCGCGGCACCCGGACCCCGTCGACGGTGACCGGGACGGCGGCACCGGTCACGCAGATCGTGGTGGGGGCGGTGAAGCGCAGCGCCGGCCCGTCCACCGTACATTCCAGGCCGGGTGCGCCGACCGGGTTGCCGAGCGCCTCGTTGCCCAGCCGGAACGACAGGTCGTCCATCGGGCCGGACGGCGGCACGCCGACCTCCCACAGCCCGATCCGGCCGGGCCAGTCCTGCACCGTGGTCATCGTGCCGGCCCGCTCGACGAGGATGCGCGGCTCCTCGTCGTGCACGTCGGCGAGCGTGGCCGTCGAGTGGGTGGCGTCCAGAACACCGGGATGTGACGTGGCCGCCCGCAGCAGGCCCAGGTTGGTCTCGATGCCGTCGATCCGGGTCTGCGCCAACGCCTCGCCCAGCGCCGTGAACGCCGCCGCGCGGGTCGGCGCGGACACGATCACCTTGGCGAGCATCGGGTCGTACGCCGTGGACACCTCGGTCCCGGCCGCGACCCAGCCGTCCACCCGTACATCCGGGGGAAAGACCGCCTGGGTGATCAAGCCGGCACCGGGCCGGTGACCTTGGGTGGGATCCTCCGCGTAGACGCGGGCCTCCACCGCGGCGCCGGACGCCGCAGGCGGCGCGGCAAGCATGCCGGTGTCGCCCTGGGCGAGGCGCAGCATCCACTCCACCAGGTCGATTCCGTAGATCGCCTCGGTGACCGGGTGCTCGACCTGCAACCGGGCGTTGACCTCGAGGAACGAGGCTTCCTCGCGGGCCGCGTCGTAGACGAACTCGACCGTTCCCGCCGACCGGTAGGAAACCGAGGAGCAGAGCGCGGCGGCCGACGAATGCAGCCGCTCACGCACGAGCGGCGGGAGGCCGGGCGCCGGCGCCTCCTCGATCACTTTCTGATTGCGGCGCTGCAGGCTGCAGTCCCGGTCGCCGAGGACGACCACTCCCCCGGCGCCGTCGCCGAAGACCTGCACCTCGACGTGGCGAGCCCGCGGAACGTAGCGCTCCAGGAACACTCCCCCGGTGCCGAAGCTGGCGACGGCCATCCGCTCCACCCGGTCGAACGCGGCCATCAGGGCGGCCGGGTCGGGGCAGGCCTGCAGGCCGATGCCGCCGCCCCCGCCGGTGGCCTTGACCATCACCGGATAGCCGATCCGGTCGGCCGCGGCCAGGGCCTCGTCCAGCCCGGACAGCAGACCGGTCCCCTCGATCATCGGAACGCCGGCCGCCCGGGCCAGGTCCCGGGCGGTGTGCTTGGCGCCGAACGAGGCGAGCTGGGCCGGGGTGGGCCCGGCGAAGACCAGCCCGGCCCGCTCGACCGCGGTGGCGAACCCGGCGTCCTCGGACAGGAAGCCGTAGCCGGGGTGGACGGCGCCGGCGCCGGTGGACAGCGCCGCCTCCAGCACCCGATCGACAAGCAGGTAGCTCTCCCGGGCCGGGGCCGGGCCGAGCCGGACCGCGACGTCGGCCATCGCGACGTGCGGGGCGGCCCGGTCGGCGTCGGAGAAGACGGCCACCGTCGTCAAGCCCATCCGGGCGGCGGTGCGGATGATCCGGCAGGCGATCTCGCCGCGGTTCGCGACGAGCAGGGTGTCGAACATGGGAGCGCCCTCCGGGTTAGACAGTGACGACCATGCGGACCGGCGTGGGGTCGAAACCGTTGCACGGGTTGTTGATCTGGGGGCAGTTCGAGACCAGGACGAGGACGTCCATCTCCGCGCGCACCGACACGGTCCGGCCGGGCGCCGAGATGCCGTCGACGATGCCGAGGCTGCCGTCCGCGTCGACCGGCACGTTCATGTACCAGTTGATGTTGCTGACCAGGTCGCGTTTGCCCAGCCCCCAGCGGCTGCCCTCGAGCAGGAAGTTCTCGACGCAGGCGTGCTGGTGCTTGGTGTGGTGGCCGTAGCGCAGGGTGTTGGACTCGCGGCTGCACGCGCCGCCGACCGTGTCGTGCCGGCCCACCTCGTCGGCGATCACGGTCATCAGGGGCCGGCCCTCGCTGGAGCGCAGCACGCTGCCGGTGGTCAGGAAGATGTTGCCCTGCGCGGCGACGGTGTCCGGGGCCGAGTAGCGCTCGGCGGTGTCGTCGGCGTTGTAGAGCAGGCAGTCGACCGCCTGGTTGCCCTTGAGGTCCTCGATGGTCAGCACCTGACCCCGGCGGATGATCGCGGACCAGGGTGCGCGCGCCGCCACGATCTCGTCGAGCACAGTCACGGCAGCCCCCGGGCGGTGAGGTAGTCGGCGGTGTTGAGAAAGGCGCGTTCGCCTTCCGGCGACCGCGTCCAGAGGTCGTCGGTGGGCGCGGCCGGCGTTCCGGTCCAGGCTTTGATGTGTACGGGCGAGCAGGTGTACGCCGCCCGCGGGTCCAGCGGGTGCGGCACGTTGGCGAGCAGCACCGTCACCGGCATCTCGGCCCGCAGTTCGACTGTCGCACCGGGTCCGGCCGAGCCGAGCCAGGTGAACCCGCCGTCCTCGCCGACCCGTACGCCCTGGAAGAACGAGATGCTCGGCGGCAGGTCCCGGCGGGTCAGGCCGTGCTTGGCGGCGGCCAGGGTGAGCAGTTCCCGCCCGGCCGGAGTGGGTCCCTGCGGGCTGCCGTCGCCGTACCGTTCGGTGTTGCGCAGCCGGGTGGACGTGCCGCAGAAGGTGTCCGAGCGGTCGGGCGCCCCGGCGAGCACCGAGGCGAGCACCCGGCCCTGATCGGACAGCAGCAGATGGCCCGCCCCCACGTACGCCTGCCACAGCACTTTCACGGTGTCGGCGACGTTGAGCCGTTCCCACGGTTCGTCGGCGTTGAAGAGCAGCACCGAGACACAGGCGTCGCCGTCACGGTCGGTCAGTCGCAGGGTGCTGCCGCGGGCCAGCCGCTTGCTCGCGTAACCGCCGCCGGGCACGGTCTCGGCCCAGATCAGGCCGTCACCGGCGGGCACGGTCGGCATGCACTCGACGACGGTGCCCGCCTGAGCGCGGGCGTGGTCCCGCGCCCCCGCGGTGGTAGCCGTGCTCACGCTCATGCCGTCTCGCCTTCCGGGAGCACCGCCGCCGGCAAAGGCAGGTGCAGTGCCATCGCGCGGGTGCGGTAGCGCAGGAAGGCCAGGCCACCGGCGAGCAGGGCGCCCCCGACGAACAGCAGTGCGAAGTAGTGCAGGTACCAGTGGGCGCCGGCGGGGTCGTAGACCTCGGGCCGCGGCCACCCGAGATTGACGATCATGCCGATGCCGTAGACCACGGCGAGCGCGTTGACGACGATCCCGAACCGGCCGAGCGAGAACAGCTTCCCGCCCCGCTCGGTGCCGGTCACCTCCTCGCCGCCCGGCCAGCCCTGCCATCGGCGGATCAGCAGCGGCACGGTGACCAGGGCGTACGCGATGTAGAGCAGGACGATGCAGACGCTGGTGATCGCGGTGAACAGGGCCGGCTGGCCGATGTTGACAAGCAGGACCGCGGCGGCGCCGACCCCGACGACGATCGACGGCAGAACCGGGGCACCGGTGCGCGGCGACACCCGGCGCAGCGCGGCCGAGAACGGCAGCACGTCGTCGCGGGCCATCGAGAAGACCATCCGGCTGCCGGCGGTCTGGATGGCCAGGGTGCAGACCGCGATGGCGATCGCCACGTCGATGAGCAGGATCCGCCCGCCGGTCTCGCCCAGCCGGGTGGTCAGCACGTACGGCAGGCCTTCGGTGGCCAACCGGCCGTCGGTCAGGCTGGGCGCGGCCATCAGGGCCGCGATCAGCATCAGGCCGCCGCCGATGCCGGCGGCGGCGAGCGCCCGCAGAATCGTGCGCGGGGCGGTGTGCCGCGGGTCGCGGGTCTCCTCACTGAGCTCGCCCGCCGAGTCGAAGCCGACCACGACGTACGCCGCCATCAGTGCCGACACCAGGAACGGTCCGACGTAGCCCAGCCCGGTGCCGGTGCCGCCGGTGTCGAAGACGACGCCCGGCCCGCGCTCGGCGTGGGTGAGCAGCAGGACCACGACGGCGGCCACCCCGATGATCTCCAGGGTCACCCCGGCGCTGTTGACGATCGACATCAGCCGGACGCCGATCACGTTGATCACGGTGGTGACGGCGATCAGCGCGGAGCCCAGGATCACCGCGTTGGTGGCGCCGGTGGTGGAGGTGAGCGACGGGTCCCCGCCGACCAGCTGGAAGCCGGCCCAGATCGACGGGAGCACCACCTGCAGCGCGATCGCGGCCGCGGCCACCGTGGCGATCTGCGCGATGATCATGACCCAGCCCGCGAACCAGCCGACGGTGGCGTTGGCGAGCCGCCGCGACCACTGGTAGATGCAGCCGGAGATGGGGTAGCGGGCGGCCAGTTCGGCGAAGTTGAGGGCGACCATGAACTGGCCGAGGAAGACGAGCGGCCAGGTCCAGAAGAAGGCCGGGCCGCCGAACGAGAAGCCGAAGGCGAACAGCTGAAAGACCGTGGTGAGGATGGAGACGAAGGAGAAGCCGGCGGCGAACGAGGCGTAGCTGCCGATCCGGCGGTGCAGTTGTGGCTCGTAACCGAAACCGCGCAGGTCGGCGGCGTCGGCGTCGGTCTTGGAGGGCACGGGCGGAGCAGAGGTTGGGGACACGACCGCCTCCTCAGGGGTCAATTTCTGTCAGTTGACAGATTTCCGGGGAGGAGAACGGCGGCGGTTTCCCGGCCGTAAACCCTGAGTTGCCGGATGTATCGGCGGCGTTACACCGCCGCGGGCGTGGCACCATTCAGGCGTGAGCTCCCCGACCTCCGCCGCCCCGGTCGGCCGGCCCCGCTCCGGCGCCCGGCGCCTGCCCGCGGCCACCGCCCGCGAAGAGATCCTGGACGCCGCCGCCGAGCTGTTCGCCTCCCGCGGGTACGCGGCCACCTCGACCCGGCTGATCGCCGAGCGCGTCGGGATCCGGCAGGCGTCGCTCTACTACCACTTCGCCAACAAGGAACAGATCCTCGCCGAGCTGCTCGAGTCGACGGTACGACCGTCGCTGACCTTCGCCGCCTCGCTGTCGGCCCGCTCCCCCGCCGACGCCCTGCACACCCTGGTCCACTACGACGTGGGGGTGCTGCTCGCGGCACCGTGGAACATCGGCATCCTCTACGCCCTACCGGAGATCGCGTCCGAGCCGTTCGCCCAGTTCCGCCGCGAACGCGAGGCGCTGCGCGCCGTCTACCGATCGCTGACCGCGGCCGCCGGCGGCTCGGCGCTCACCGGCGAGTTCATCTTCGGCCTGGCGGAGAACGTCATCGGCATGCGCCGGGACCTCTCGACGCTCCCGCCGGCGGACGCCCTGCAGGACGCGGTGGCCGACGCCGCCCTGCGGTTGCTCGGCGCCGCTTAACCGGCCCGCAATGACTCGGGCTGCAATGACTCGGGCTGCCGCCCGCTGTCGGCCGGCTCGCTCAGCCAGCCCCGCTTCGTCGCCAGCACCGCGATCTGGAAGCGGGTCCGGGCGCCGAGCACCGCCCCGGCGTCGCTGATGTGCTGCTGAACGGTCCGCCGGCTGACGTCGAGGATCCGGGCGATCGTCTCGTCCTTCATCCCGGCCGCCATCATCCGCAGGATCTCCCGCGTACGCAGGTCCCGCCCCGAGCCGGGCGGTCCACCGGCGGCGTCCGGCGGGTCTCGTCGCCTGGTCAGCGACACCGGCTCGGCCCGCTCCCAGAAGCTCTCGAACAGCGCGACGAGCGCCGTCACCAGTCCCGGCGAGTGCACCACCAGCGAGCCCGCCGACGGGCGGTCCCCCCGCACCGGCAGCAGGGCGGCCGCGCGATCGAAAATCACCAGCTTCACCGGGATCTGCGAGGTCAACCGCAGCTTCCCGCCCTGTCCCGTGCCGCGCAGCGCGGTCCGCAGCGACACCGCGTCGGTGAACCCGTCCGTCTCGTACACCGACCGCATCCGCACCCCGGGCGCCACCGCCACCGCCTCGGCCGACACCGAGGGCCCCAGCACGTACGGCGGCTTCGCCAGATGCAGCACCTCGAACGAGCTCGCGGCAAGCAGCTGGCGATAGCGGGCCGGCACCTCGACCTCGCTCGTGAGCAGCTCGGCCAGATCCGCGGCGCGCGGCCCCGACACCGCCTCGTGCACTTCGGAGAGTCGCTCCACGAGATCCTCGACCCGGGCCAGTTCGGCACGCCGCCGGGCCAGCAGCGCGCTCAGCGACGGGCGCGGCGGCGCGGCCGCCCAGCGCGGCACCGCCCCACCGGTCGGCGATGCCAGCGCCGAGTCCGCGAGGTCCCGCAACGCTCGATCCGCCTCGGCCGGTGACACCCCGGCCGCGGACGCCACCTCGTCCCGGTCCGCCGACCGCACTGCCACCAGGTGCTCCAGCACCCGCCCGGCCAGCGGATCGAGACCGGTCGCCGACCACGGGATATCGCGTTCGTCCATACGTCTGTGTGCCCCCCGGACCCGAGCATGCGCGGGGGGCCTCTCGCTCTGATGAATCGGTGATTACGGATGTGTAAGAAACCACCGGACGTGGATCTGCGCACTTGCGCACTTGCCCAAGCTCGTCCTTGTGGCGCCCCCGGGCACCGGGGTGAGCTGGGCGCACCGGAGCCTGTTCCACGATCTCGCAGGAGCATCCATTGCCTAGATCCAGGGCACTTCCCGCAATCGCCGTGCTGGCGACGGCGGCCGTCCTCGCCGGCACCGCCCAGGCCGCGAACGCGGCGCCCCCGTCGGCGGAGGGGTCCCTCCCGGCCACCGCGGCGCCCGCCACGGACACGCCCGCGCTCGTCGACGACGTCGCCGACCCGATCGACGCCACCCTCGCACCGGACCGGGCCGCCAAGGCACACCTCGCCGGCCACCGGGACCGCTACAAGATCAGCGACCCGGCCGGCACGCTCACCACGGCCGGCGTCGACACGCGGGGCGACCGGGAGACCGTCCGGCTGAACCAGACCTACAAGGGCCTGCCCGTATTCGGCGCCCAATACGTGGTGCGCACCCGGAAGGCGGCCGGCGAGCGCACGGTGACCGGAACCTCGGGCAGCTACTTCACCCGCCTCGCCGTCGACACGAGCGTCACCCCGATTCCCGCCACCCTTGCCGTTTCCCGCGCGGTCGAGGAGGTCCGGCGCAGCCTGCACCCGGCCGCCGCGGTCGTGGCGGCCGCGCCGCGTCCCGGTTCGGCGCCGACCGATCTGACCGGCACCGACCAGGGTCTGCTCGTCATGCCGACCGGCACCGGTGTGCTCGCCCGGCGGGTGCTCGTCGCCGGCAAGGACGTCGTCTCGGGAGCGCCCGTGCTGCGCGATGTCTACGTGAGCGCCACGACCGGGGTGTCGCTGCTGAGCGTCAGCCGGATCAAGACCTTCCTCACCGGCCGGCAGTCGGCCGCTCTGGCCGGGGCCGGCACCGCGGCCGCGCCGCCGGCCCCGGCGAAGGGGAGCGGGGCGGGCACCGGGGCGACGCCGGCCGCCGGCCAGGGCACCACGCTGCACGGCGCCACCGTGTCGCTGCCGCTGGTGCGGTCCGACACCGGCACCTACCTCATGAAGGACCTGTCCCGGCCGGTCCCGATCACCACCTGGGACGCCCGAGGCCGCGACTACTACGAGCTGGCCGGCGGCCAGTGGCCCGAGGGCCTGGCACCGTTCGCGTCGGCGTCGACCACGTTGGGCGCCGACCTGACCGAGGCCGGCGCGGTGGACGCCGCCTGGGACGCCGCGAAGGTGGTCGACTGGTACCGGACCGAGTTCGGCCGCGACAGCCTCGACGACGACGGCATGCCGATCGACTCGATCGTCGGCATCACCTACGGCGGCTCGCCCTGGGTCAACGCGTACTGGGACGGCACCCGCATGGTGTACGGCAGCGGCGACGCCGAATATCTGCCGCTGGCCGCCGACCCCGACGTGGTGGGCCACGAGATGACCCACGGCGTGGTCGAGCACACCGCGAACCTCGTCTACGCCGGGCAGCCCGGCGCGCTCAACGAGGCGATCGCCGACTACTTCGGCAACGCCCTCGACGTCGACGCGTCGGGCCTGTCGATGACCGACCCGCAGGCGAGCCTGCTCGGCGGCGACCTGTGCCGCACGCTGACCCCCGCCCGGTGCGCCCTGCGCGACCTCGACGACGGCGCCACCACGGCCGACTTCCAGCACCTCATCGACACGCCGACGATGGACGACGGCGGGGTGCACCTCAACTCGACGATCGTCTCCGGCGCCCTGTGGGACCTGCGGCAGAAGCTCGGCAAGACGGTCGCCGACAAGGTCGTCTACCGCGCCCTGACCGACTACCTGACGCCCATGTCCGACTTCGTCGACGCCCGCGACGCGGTGCTCGCCTCGGCCCGGTCGTTCCGGCTGAGCCGGACCGACCTCTCGGTGGTGCGCACGGCGTTCGACTCGCGCGGGATCACCGCGAAGTGGCGGGCCGGCCTGTACGGCAAGGGCACCGAGGTGCTCGTCGACCGGCTCAACACCGGCATGTACGCCGACATGAAGGCGAGCATGGCCGGCGGCTGGTTCACCGTGCCGCGCTCGGACGCCAACCGCACCCAGCCGACCTCGATCTGGGTGGGCCGCACCGACGGCAGCGGCACGCCGTACCGGATCTCCCCGGACGACGGCAGCGTGCACAGCTTCCCGCACACCGACGGCAAGCGGGTCGTCTGGTTGTCGGTCGCGGCCGACCCCGATTCGCCGACCTGGGAGACCAACCGCATCCTGTCGGCGGCCGTCGGCGGCGGGCCGGTCCGGGAGCTCTACCGCTCCCCGGAACGCATCGACGGCCTGGGCTTCGACGGCGACGTCGTCGCCTGGAGCCAGTACGACACGACGCAGGGATACCTCGACGTCGTGCGCTACCTGCGCGGCACTTCCCCGACCGTGCACACCCTGGCCCATCCCGGCTGGATCGGCAGCGCGACGGCGCCCACCGTCACGGGTGGCCGGATCTCCTACGTCCGCTACGAGAACTACGCGCAGCCCGACGCCGCCGGGCACACCTGGTCGCTGGGCGTCGAGGTGCACGACGTCCGGACCGGGCGGACCACGTACGCCGGTGGCGACGCCGGCGCCGAACGGATGAGCTACCCCGACCTGTCCAGCACCGGCGTCGCCTGGATGACCGACCGCGACTACGGCACGATCGTCGACGGCGAGTGGAGCCAGGGGACGTACAACGACTCCGTGCGGCTCTTCGACTTCGCCACCCGCACCAGCCACCTGCTGTTCGAGGAGAACTCGCCGCAGGCGGTCCGGGCCGACACCGTCGCGCTGTCCGACTCGACCCTGACCATCACCGTCCAGGCGCCGGTGGCCGCCTGGATGGAGAACGGCGGTTACCCGGACAACTCGCTCAACCCGAAGCTCAAGCAGTACACCTTCCAAGGCCGGTACCTCGGTCCGGCGTCGTGCAGCCCGGGCGCGCAGATGTACGCGACAGCGGGCAAGGGGCGCGAGGTGATCTTCATGGACTCGTCGGCGTCCGGCTTCGGCCTGGCGTACGCGACGGGAGCCCGGACCTGCAAGTGACACGCGGCGCGCTGGGACCCCTCCCCCGGGGGTCCCAGCGCGTCGGCCCGGGGCCGGCCGGCCCTACTCCGCGGGCTCGTAGCCGAGATTGGGGCGCAGCCAGCGCTCGACCTGGTCGACAGGCATGTCGCGGCGGACCGCGTAGTCCTCGATCTGGTCCTTGGCCAGCCGGCCCACGGTGAAGTACCGGGCCGCGGGGTGGGCGAAGATCAGGCCGCTGACGCTGGCCGCCGGGGTCATCGCGAAGGACTCGGTCAGCCCCAGGCCCAGTTTGCCGGCCTCCAGCAGCTCGAACAGCTCCTTCTTCGCGCTGTGGTCCGGACTGGCCGGGTAGCCCAGCGCGGGCCGGATGCCGCGGAAGCGTTCCGCGTGCAGATCGGCCAGTTCGGGCCGGGCGTCCGGCTCGAACCAGTCGCGGCGGGCCTGCAGGTGGATGTACTCGGCGAAGGCCTCCGCGAGCCGGTCGGCCAGGGCCTTGACCATGATGGCCCGATAGTCGTCCTGCTCGGCCTCGTACCGGGCGGCCAGGGTCTCGGCGCCCAGGATGGTCACCGCGAACCCGCCGAGGTGGTCGCCCCGCGGGGCGATGTAGTCGGCCAGGCAGCGGTTGTCGCGGCCCTCGGGCTTGGCCGTCTGCTGGCGCAGCATCGGGAAGCGGACCCCGTTGTCCAGGACGATGTCGTCGCCCTCGGCGTGCGCGGGCCAATAGGCGTACACCCCGCGGGCCTGGAACGAGCCGTTGGCGATGATCTCGTCGAGCATCGTGTTGGCGTCGTCGTAGAGGTCGCGGGCGACCGGCTGGGCCAGGATGGCCGGGAACTTGCCCTTGAGCTCCCAGGCCAGGAACAGGAACTGCCAGTCGATCATCTCGCGGAGCGCGGTCAGGTCCGGCTCCACCGTGCGCAGGCCGGTGAACGCCGGCGTCGGCAGGTCGCTGAAGTCGACCTTCTCGCGGTTGGCGCGCGCGGCGGACAGGCTGAGCATCGGCTGGGCGTGCCGGTTGGCGTGCTGCTCGCGCAGCCGGTCCTGGTCGATGCGGTTGGCGGCGTCGAGCGTCTCCGCGCGGCTGCCGTCGAGCAGGTCGGCGACCACCCCGACGACCCGGGACGCGTCGAGCACGTGCACGGTCGTCCGGTCGTAGGCGGGCGCGATCCGCACCGCCGTGTGCTGCCGCGAGGTCGTCGCCCCGCCGACCAGCAGCGGCAGCTTGAGCCCCCGGCGCTGCATCTCGGCCGCGACCGTGACCATCTCGTCAAGCGACGGCGTGATCAGCCCGGAGAGCCCGATCACGTCGGCGCCCTCGGCCACGGCCGCGTCCAGGATCCGCGCCGCCGGCACCATCACGCCCAGATCGATGACCTCGTAGTTGTTGCAGCCCAGGACCACGCCGACGATGTTCTTGCCGATGTCGTGCACGTCGCCCTTGACCGTGGCGAGCACGACCTTGCCCTGCCCGCGGCCGGTGTCGGCCCGGCCCTCCAGGCGGGCCTGCTCCTTCTCGGCATCCATGAACGGCTCGAGGTATTTCACCGAGCGCTTCATCACCCGGGCGCTCTTGACCACCTGGGGCAGGAACATCTTGCCGGCGCCGAACAGGTCGCCGACGATCTTCATGCCGTCCATCAGCGGGCCTTCGATGACCTCGAGCGGCCGGGCCAGGCGCTGCCGGGCCTCCTCGGTGTCCTCCTCGATGAAGTCGACGATGCCGTGCACCAGCGCGTGCGAGAGCCGCTCCCCGACCGGCGCGTCCCGCCAGGCGAGGTCGAGCTCGCGCCTGGTGCCGGAGCCGGTGACCGTCGACGCGAACGTGACCAGCCGGTCGGTCGCGTCGGGACGCCGATCGAAGATCACATCCTCGACCAGCTCGAGCAGGTCGGCCGGGATGTCGGCGTAGACGGCCAGCTGACCCGCGTTGACGATGCCCATGTCCAGCCCGGCCCGGACCGCGTGGAAGAGGAAGGCCGAGTGCATCGCCTCGCGCACCACGTCGTTCCCGCGGAAGGAGAACGACAGGTTGGAGATGCCGCCGCTGGTCCGGGCCCCCGGACAGCGCTCCTTGATCTGCGGCAGCGCCTCGATGAAGGCCTTGGCGTAGCCGTTGTGCTCGGCGATGCCGGTGGCCACGGCGAGCACGTTGGGGTCGAAGATGATGTCGTCGGGGGCGAAGCCGGCCTGGTCGACCAGCAGGTCGTAGGCCCGGGCGCAGATCGACACCTTGCGCTCGGCGGTGTCGGCCTGACCCTGCTCGTCGAAGGCCATCACGACCACGCCGGCGCCGTAGTCGCGGATCCGGCGCGCCTGCGCGAGGAACCGCTCCGCACCCTCCTTGAGGCTTATCGAGTTGACCACCCCCTTGCCCTGCAGGCACTTGAGGCCGGCCTCGAGCACGGTCCACTTGGAGCTGTCGACCATCACCGGGATCCGGGCGACCTCCGGCTCGGTGGCGATCAGATTGAGGAAGGTGGTCATCGCCCGCTCGCTGTCGAGCAGGTCGGCGTCCATGTTGACGTCCAGCAGGTTGGCCCCGCCGCGGACCTGCTCCACCGCCACGGCCACCGCGGCCTGGTAGTCGTCGGACTCGATCAGCCGGCGGAACCGGGCCGAACCGGTGACGTTGGTCCGCTCGCCGATCATCACGAAGCCGGTGTCCGGCCCGATGGCGAACGGCTCGAGGCCGCTGAACCGCGTGGCCGGGGCCGGGGCGGCGATCACCCGGGGAGCCGCCGCACCGACCGCGGCGGCGATCCGCTCGATGTGCGCCGGTGAGGTGCCGCAGCAGCCGCCGACGATGTTCACCATGCCGGCCGCGGCGAACTCGCCGACCAGAGCGGCGGTCTCGTCCGGCGTCTGGTCGTAACCGCCGAACGCGTTCGGCAGGCCCGCGTTCGGGTGGCAGGCCACATAGGTGCCGGCCAGCTCGGCCAGCTCGGCGACGTGCGGGCGCATCTCGGCCGCGCCGAGCGAGCAGTTCACCCCGACGACCAGCGGCTCGGCCCGCTCGATGGACCGCCAGAACGCCTCGACGGTCTGCCCGGACAGGGTCCGCCCGCTGCGGTCGACGATGGTGACGGAGATCCACAACGGCAGGTGCGGGGCGACCGCCCGGGCGGCCGCGACGGCCGCCTTGGCGTTCAGGGTGTCGAAGATCGTCTCGATCAGCAGCAGGTCGACACCGCCCTCGGCGAGAGCCGAGATCTGCTCCGCGTACGCGGCTCGGACCTGGTCGAACGTGACCGCCCGGTAGGCCGGGTCCTCGACTCGCGGCGACAGCGACAGCGTCACGTTGAGCGGGCCGACGGACCCGGCGACGTACCGGCCGCCGGCCTCGTCGGCGGCCTGCCGGGCCAGCCGCGCGCCCTCGACGTTCATCTCCCGCACCAGGTGTTCCAGGCCGTAGTCGGCCTGCCCGATGCTGGTGGCGGTGAAGGTGTTGGTGGTGGTGATGTCCGCGCCGGCGGCGAGATACCGCCGGTGCACGTCGAGGATCAGGTCCGGCCGGGTCAGGTTGAGCAGGTCCGGATCACCGGTGACGTCCCGGGGGTGACCGGCGATCACCTCGCCGCGATAGTCCTCGGGGGTGAGCTCGGCACCCTGCAACATCGTCCCCCAGGCGCCGTCGAGCACCGCGATGCGCCGACGGAGGAGGTCTGCCAACGATCTGTCCTGCCCGGCCGGATCCATGTCGCTCCCTGGTCAGTAGCGGTAGTGGTCCGGCTTGTACGGACCCTCGGCGGGGATGCCGAGATAGCCGGCCTGTTCGTCGGTGAGCGTGGTCAGCCGGACGCCCAGCGCGTCGAGGTGCAGCCGGGCGACCTTCTCGTCCAGGTGCTTCGGCAGCACGTGCACCCCGATGGGATAGCTGTCGATCCGGGTGTGCAGCTCGAGCTGCGCGATCGTCTGATTGGTGAAGGAGTTGGACATCACGAACGACGGGTGGCCGGTCGCGTTGCCCAGATTGAGCAGGCGCCCCTCGGAGAGCACGATCACCGAGTGACCGTCGGCGAACGTCCACTCGTCGACCTGCGGCTTGACGGTCACCCGCGTGACGTCCGAGCGCCGGGCCAGCCCGCCCATGTCGATCTCGTTGTCGAAGTGGCCGATGTTGCCGACGATGGCCTGGTGTTTCATCCGGGCCATGTGCTCACCGGTGATGATGTCCTTGTTGCCCGTGGCGGTGATGAAGATGTCGGCGTAGGCCACCACGTCCTCCATCCGCAGGACCTGGTAACCGTCCATGGCGGCCTGCAGGGCGCAGATCGGGTCGATCTCGGTGATGATGACCCGGGCACCCTGCCCGCGCAGCGACTCGGCGCAGCCCTTGCCGACGTCACCGTAGCCGCACACCACGGCGACCTTGCCGCCGATGAGCACGTCGGTGGCCCGGTTGATGCCGTCGATGAGCGAGTGGCGGCAGCCGTACTTGTTGTCGAATTTGCTCTTGGTGACGGAGTCGTTGACGTTGATCGCCGGGAACAGCAGCGTGCCGTTCCGCTCCATCTCGTAGAGCCGGTGTACGCCGGTCGTGGTCTCCTCGGTGACGCCCACGATGGCGGCGGCCGCCGCGGTCCAGCGTCCCGGGTTCTCGGCGATCGAGGCGGCGAGCAGCCGGAAGACGATCTCCATCTCCTCCGAGCCGGCGGTTGCCGGGTCGGGGACGCCGGTGGCCTCGAACTCCCGACCCTTGTGCACCAGCAGGGTGGCGTCCCCGCCGTCGTCGAGAATCAGGGTCGGGCCCGGCTCCCCCGGCCAGGTGAGCGCCTGCTCGGTGCACCACCAGTATTCCTCGAGCGTCTCGCCCTTCCAGGCGAACACCGGCACCCCGGCCGGGCGGTCGGCGGTGCCGTCCGGCCCGACCGCGATCGCGGCCGCCGCGTGGTCCTGGGTGGAGAAGATGTTGCAGCTGGCCCAGCGCACGTCGGCGCCCAGCGCGACCAGCGTCTCGATCAGGACCGCGGTCTGCACCGTCATGTGCAGCGATCCGCTGATCCGGGCTCCGGACAGCGGGCGGGACGCGCCGAACTCCGCGCGCAGCGCCATCAGACCGGGCATCTCGTGCTCGGCGAGCTGAATCTCCTTGCGGCCGAAGGCGGCGAGCGAGAGGTCGGCCACCTTGAAGTCGCGCAGGGCGCGCTCGGTGATCGTCATGAACAGTCCTTCCGGTCGGGTTTCGGGTGGTCAGTCGCTGACGGCCGCGCGGAGCTTGTCCACCCGGTCGGTCTGCTCCCAGGTGAAGCCGGGAAGCTCCCGGCCGAAGTGGCCGTAGGCCGACGTGGCGCCGTAGATGGGCCGGAGCAGGTCGAGGTCGCGGATGACGGCCGCCGGGCGCAGATCGAAGACCTCCAGGACGGCGTCCTGGATGCGCTCTTCCGGCACGGTCGCGGTGCCGAAGGTCTCGACGAACAGGCCCACCGGCTCGGCCTTGCCGATGGCGTAGGCGACCTGCACCTCGCAGCGGCGGGCCAGTCCGGCGGCGACCACGTTCTTGGCGACCCAGCGCATCGCGTACGCCCCGGACCGGTCCACCTTGGAGGGATCCTTGCCGGAGAACGCGCCACCGCCGTGCCGGGCGTACCCGCCGTACGTGTCGACGATGATCTTGCGACCGGTCAGGCCGGCGTCGCCCATCGGGCCGCCGACCTCGAACCGGCCGGTCGGGTTGACCAGCAACCGGTAGTCACCGGTGTCGAGGTCGAGCTGTTCGAGCTCCGGCTCGACGACGTACCGGCGGATGTCCGGCGTCAGCAGGTTCTCCAGGCTGATGTCGGGCGCGTGCTGGCTGGACACCACGACCGTGTCCAGGCGCACCGGGCGGTCGCCGTCGTACTGGATGGTGACCTGGGTCTTGCCGTCCGGGCGCAGGTACGGGATCACGGCGTCCCGGCGGACCTGGGTGAGCCGGGCGGCGAGCCGGTGCGCCAGCATGATGGGCAGCGGCATGAGTTCCGGCGTCTCGTCGCAGGCGTAGCCGAACATCAGGCCCTGGTCGCCCGCGCCCTGCCGGTCCAACTCGTCGGCGGTGGCCCCGGTCCGGTGCTCGTGGGCCAGCTCGACACCCTTGGCGATGTCCGGAGACTGCGCTCCGATGGAGACGGAGACGCCGCAGGAGGCACCGTCGAACCCCTTGGCGGAGGAGTCGTAGCCGATGCCCAGAACCACCTCCCGGACGACGGCGGCGATGTCGGCGTACCCGGTGGTGCTGACCTCACCGGCCACGTGCACCTGCCCGGTGGTGATCAGCGTCTCGACGGCAACGCGCGAGCGCGGGTCCTGGGCCAGCAGCGCGTCGAGGATGCCGTCGCTGATCCGGTCGGCGATCTTGTCGGGGTGGCCTTCGGTGACGGACTCCGAGGTGAACCGGCGCAGGGACACATTTCCTCCAGGGTCTCCCGGCCGGCCACGGCCGGGCGAGGGATGGGTCGACGAACGCCGTTCATGGTTCGGGGCCGGCCTGAAGAACCGCTGGAGTGCCGCTTGACGGGTCCGCGAAGCCGCGGTCGCGATGCCAACCACGCCGCGCCCGGACAGCAGCGCGCCGGCCGTCTGCTGGACGGCCGGCGCGGGTGCGGCGGGTCTACCGGAGGTCGGTGAGCTGAGCCCACAACTCCCGTTCGGTGGCGGACATCGGCACGTCGGCCGCGGGCTGCTCCGGATGGTCCTCGGCGATGTCGTACCCGGGGAAACCGGAAACGATCATGCCGTAGCTCAGAAGTCCCTCGAAGACGTACCGCCCGCACCATCTGGCCAGGTCGTAGAACATGGCTTCCTCCCGTCCGGCGGCTTCGCCTCGTACGGAAGGGTCGCCTGGCGTGCTCCAGGCTCGGACGAGCCCCGGTCGAGCCGGAGTCCGGACAAAGCCGGGCGGTGACCGGGATCGGCCACCGCCCGGCATCTGCCGCGCCCGGTCAGTCCGGGTGGTTACCGGCCTGGCCGCCCACCACGAACGGGCTGTTGACCCCGGCGTAGGCCAGGTGCATCACCATGCCGAGCTTCGTGTGGTCGAAGTTGTGACAGTGGTCCATCCATACGCCGGGATTGTCGGCCCGCAGGCCCACCTCGACGATGTCGCCCGGACGGACCACGACCGTGTCGAGCCACAACGGGCTTCCGGAGACGTCCTTGCCGTTGTGGGACAGCACGAGGAAGTGATGCCCATGGATGTGCATGGGATGGTCCTCCTCGCCGCGGTTGATGAACTTCAGGCGGACGAGATCCCCCTCCGTGACCATCTGCATCGGGACGTCGGGGAAGACCGCGCCGTTGATGGCCTGCCGCAGCGCGAACCCGCCGTTGTAGAAGCCGAGACCGCCGTCGAAGACCATCTTGTAGGTACGGTCGAAGTGACTGTCCGGACCGAAGGGAGTCGACGTCGGCGTGCCGTAGCTGTACACGTCCACCGCGTCCAGGCCGTCCGGAATCTTCAGATCGCCCTGGCCGTCCGGGGAGAACAGCAGACCGCTGCCGGGATCTCCGAGGTCGGCCAGCCGGACCGGGCCGGCCGGCATGGTGAACTCGACGTCGACCCGGCTCGCGGAGCCCACGACGAGCTTGCGATCCCGCAGCTCCGTCGGGCCGTGCAGATCGGTGCCGTCCAGCGCGACGATCCGGAACGGCGCGCCGAGCACGGCCAGGTCGTGCGTGGTGTTGGCGGCGTTGACCAGGCGTAGGCGCACCTGGGTGCCGGCCGGCAACGCGCGCCGGTCCAGCTGGTCGGCGGTGCCGAAGGCGGTGACCTTGCCGCGGTCGGTGGCCCAGTCCTGCAGCACCACGGAGACGTCCTGCGCCGCGGTGACCGGCGTCCGCGGCTCGATCACCATCGGGCCGAACAGGCCGCGGGCCACCTGCTCGGAGGCCGCCTGGTGGGAGTGATACCAGCGGGTGCCCACCTCGTCGACACGGAACTTGTAGACGAACTTGCCACCGGGTGCCACGGCGTCCTGGGTGACTCCGGCGACGCCGTCCATGGCGTTCGGCACGTCCAGGCCGTGCCAGTGCACGGCGACCGGATCGTGGTCGAGTTTGTTCACCACCGTGATCTCGACGACGTCACCCTGGGTCATCCGCAGTTCCGGGCCGGGGATCTGACCGTTGAAAGCCCATGCGTCGACCTCCGCACCCGACGCCAGCTTGATCTTCTTCTCGTCCGCGACCAGCTCGAAGCGCTTGTCCGGGGCACCGAGAGCCGGTCCGGTGAGATCGGTGACGCTTACCGACCCGGCGCCACCGGCACCGCCTTGGCCGCCGTGGTCGTGGACGGCGGCGCCGCCGCCGAAGTCGGACTCGCCCTCCATCATGCTGAACGTCGCGGGCATCTTGTCGCGCAGTCCGGTGGTGATGTAGAAGCCGACCAGCGCCAGCACCACCGCCACCGCGCCCAGGCGTTTCGCCCATCGGCGCCCCGCCGGGGCACGCCGGCCGGCCAGGACCAGGTGCACCCGCTGCCGGGCCGAGGCCAGGAGCGCGGCCCCCACCACGACCAGCGCCAGCAGCGGCATAGTCACGACGAAGACGGGCTTGTTGTCCACCGGGAGGAACTTCTCGAAGAAGCCGAGGAGCGAGGCGAAGGCGGCCAACCGGACGGGTACCGTCAGGCCGGGCGAGACCGCCAGGCGTAGCTGCTCCCGCGTCACCGGCGTGCCGCGACCACCGCCCGCCGATCGAGCCAGCCGGACCAGCCGCGGCAGGGTGAGCACCACCACCGCCAGCGCGGCGGGGACCATCGCGAGCAGCGACAGCGCGATCCGGTCGGCGATGAAGATCCACCCGGACCGGCCCATCATGGCGGCCGCGAACACCCGGCCCAGCACCAGTACCAGGGCCAGCACCAGCCAGCCGGTCAAAAGACGGGCGGTACGGCGAAGCCGGCGCTGGTCCGGCCGGCGAGCGAGCCGGCCGGCGGCTGTCGCGGCCACCAGCCAGACCGGGAACAGGACCAGCTGAAGGATGAAGTCAAGCTGCTGGTATGTGGCAAACATGAACTGCTCCGCTGTGTCGGATGGGGGCGGATAGGGCGGTAGGCGGCTCCCGACGGGGGGACGGGAGCCGCCTACCGCCGGCGGGCGGGTTGAGGTCGGATCAGGCCGTGGTCACCCGCAGTGAGGTGGCCCCGCCGAGCACATCGATCTCGTACCGGTCCGACTTCTGGTCGGCCTCCGGCGTGGTCAGTTGCAGAGCGCCGCCGACGGCGTCCATCTCCTGGCCGTCGAAATGGATCGCCGCGGCACCGCGGCGGATCCGGGCGATCGCCGGCACCGCGCGCGGCCGGACGACGGTAAGCGCGCTGACGCCGCCGTCGAAGCTGAGCCGGACGACGCCGCTGGGCTCGCCGAGCAACAGCGTGACGTTGCTCGCGCCGCCCTGGATCACGAAGGAGCGCAGGCGGATCCGGGTGAGGTCGGCGTTGATCTCCGCCCCGCCCCGGTTGATGTCGATGCTCCAGGACACCGAGGCGTTGAGGCTCACCGCGCCGTGGCGCCGCCGGACGAACGGGCGCCGCGGATAGGTGACGGAGACCGTGCCGTCGTTGGTCGTGACGTCCGGAAGGTGACCGCTGAAATGCGCGCGGTACAGGTCGCTGGTCAGCCAGTCGCCTTTGATCTCCAGGTCGGACGCCCCGTTGAGGAACTGCAGCGTGCCGGACACCGTGCTACCCAGGGCCTCGGCGAACTCGGACTCGATGATCTGGTCGGCTGTCATGGTGCTCCTTCTGACATCAGGCGGGTACGGAGTCGGTGGATGCGGCCGGCAGGGAGACGTGCAGCAGCGCGGAAAGGGCGTCGGTGAGGGCCGAGACGGGATCGGCGACCGGTTCGGCCGAGCGCCAGGCGACGAAACCGTCCGGTCGGACGAGTACGGCACCACCGGGTTCGACGCCGTACGCCGCCGGCCAGCGCTGATCCAGGTCAACCGCCTCGGCCGAGCCGATCACGACCGCGCGCACCGGGAAACCGGCATCGGTCACCCTCGCGGCCGCCTCGGCCCAGGGCCGGCCGGCCGTCCCGGTGACGACCACCCAACCGCCGTCGAAGGAGTCCAGCAGGGACCGCTTGCCCGTCGTGCCCTGGATCCACAGGTGCGGCGCCCGCGTGCCGGGTGCGCCGAGCCGATCGGGGGACAACGCGCCCGGCCCGTCCGGGTCGGCGCCGAGCACCGCTCCGGACCGGTAGACGTAGCCGAGGATCATCGCCGCGTAGCTGATCGCGTCGTTGGCCTCGTCCCCGGGACCACTGCGCTCCTGCATCTCCCGCAGCGCGTAGTCGGCCGTCAGCCGCGCCACCGGGAGGCGTTCGGCCTCGTAGCTGTCGAGCAGTTCCGGTCCGGCCGCACCGCTGACCACGGCCGCCAGCTTCCAGGCCAGGTTGTGCGCGTCCTGGATGCCGGTGCTGGCCCCCAGCGCCCCGGTCGGCGGCACGGCGTGCGCCGCGTCGCCGGCCAGGAACACGCGGCCGGAGCGGAGCCGCCCGGCGACCGCGGCGGCGATCTCGAAGCCCAGGATCTTCGTACCGGTGGCCGGGATCTGCACGTCGATCTCCTCGACGGTCAGGTCCGGGACGCCGACCGCGGCGCGGACCGCGTCGACACACCGCTGCTCGTCCCAGGCGTCGAGCCCGTCGCCCGCGTCCGGGTCGTAGGGCGTGTAGAACACCCAGCGATCCCCGTCGAGCGGCATCAGCATGGTGCCCGGCGTGGGCTCGTCGAAGTAGCCCAGTCCGAGGTCCCGGCCCCGCAGCGGGGCGCTGAGGTCGGCCTTGAAGACGATGCTCAGCTGGTGCACCAGAGTGCCCGGGCCGCTCGAGCCGATCTGCAGGGCCTCCCGCACCGCACTGGCCCGGCCGTCCGCCGCCACCAGATAATCGGCCCGAACCGTGCGCTCGGCACCACTGCGCACGTCCCGCAGCACCGCGGTCACACCGTCCGAGTCGGACTCGAAGGAGACCAGTTCGGTTTCGAACCGGATCTCCGCGCCGGCCGCGACGGCCTCCTCGGCCAGCACCTCCTCCAGCTTGTCCTGGTCGATCGAACACCAGTCGGCCGGGGTGACCTCCGCGTCGAGACCCGGGGCCTCCTCGGCCATCGGCACGGCGAAGATCTCCGGAGCCGACAGGTGCGCGGCCCGGACCATCGTCTTCTCGGCCAGGTCGGACGTCAGGGAGCGAAGAGCGAAGATTCGGTCCCCGAGCCCGACCGACCGCAGGACCTCGACGGTCCGGGGGTTGATCACTCGCGCTCGCGGGTGCCGCAGCACACTGGGGTGCCGCTCCACGAGCAGGACCGGGATTCCCCGGCGGGCCATGAACAGGGCTGCGGACAGTCCCACCACGGCGCCGCCGACGATCAGAACCGGCCGGCTTTCGTCAGTCATGTCTCTCACCTCTCGGACGCGATATGGATCGGGCACGGGCGGTGCGGGTGTCAGCGCGTGGCGATCGCCCCGGTGGCGGCGTCGTCGTCGGCCTCGGCGAGGAGCGCCTCCTCGTGGTTGTGCGCCTCTCGCGGCAGCCGAGTGATCAGCAGCAGGGTCACGAGGACCAGCGCGATGATCGCCCCCAGCGACCACCGCAGGGCGACGGTGAAGGTCTCGCCCCGGGCCTCATTGGCGGCGGAACCGATGGCGGTGGCCGCGGCCGGACTCGCGGCGTCGGACTGCCGGCAGCTCTGCGGTTCCGGGCCGCCGTAGTTGTCGATGCGGTCCTCGAAGCACTGCCGCACGCCGGCGATGATGCGGTCCTGCGTCTCGGCCGGCACGCCCTCCTGCTGCAGCTGGGCTCGCAGTTCGGGCGCGACCGCGGTGACCTGCGGACCGGCCGCGTGCGAGAGCGAGCTGAAGAAGATGACGCCGATGACCGCGATGCCGATCGCCCCGCCCACCTGCTGCACGGCGTTGACGAGGCCGGATCCGGAACCGGCGTCGTCGGTGGGCACCTCGGCGAGGATGAAGTCGAGGATCGGTGCCACGATCATGCCCATCCCGATGCCGCCGACCAGCAAAGCGGGGAGCAGCTGCCACGGCGTGACGTCGGTGCCGGCCAGCTCGGTGGTCAGCCCGATCCCGGCGAACCCGGCCGCCAACAGCACCGCCCCGATGACCAGGACCTTGCGGCCCAGCCGCTTGGTGAGCACGGTCGCCGAGATGGCGGCGGCGAAACTGGTGCCGAAGGACCAGGGGATGCCGGTCAGGCCCGCCTTCAGCACCGAGTAGCCGAGGCCCGCCTGCAGGTACAGCGTGAAGATGAGGAAGTACCCGGTGACGAGGGTGAAGAAGATGAGGTTCGCCGACAGTCCCGCACTGAACGACCGCAGCCGGAACAGGTTCATGGCGATCAGCGGTGATCCGTCGCGGGCGGACCGGGCGCGCTGCTGACGGACCAGCACCAGCAGGACCACCACGGCCAGGGCCATCGAGATGAAGGTCCAGGCCGGCCAGCCCCGCTCGCGCCCCTCGACCAGGGGCACCAGCAGCAGCAGCATGCCGGCGGCGAGCAGCACCACACCGACGAGATCCAGCCGCAACGGCCGCTCCGACCGCGACTCCCGGACGACGACGAACGCGGCGACGAGGGTGAGGATGCCGACCGGCACGTTGATCAGGAAGATCGTGCGCCACTGCCAGCCGAACAGGTCGAGGTCGGTCAGCACCGCGCCGAGGATGGGACCACCGACGGTGGCCAGGCCGGCCAGGCCGCCGAAGGCACCGAGCGCGGCTCCGCGCTCGGCCGGCGGGAAGGTGGCGGTCACGATGGACAGGACCTGGGGCACCATCAGGGCGGCGGCCAGGCCCTGCAGTCCCCGGGCGGCGATGAGCAGCTCCGGGTTGGAGGCCAGGCCGCAGAGGGCGGACGCGAGGGTGAAGCTCGTCACGCCGATGAGGAACAGTCGGCGACGTCCGAAGATGTCACCCAGCCGGCCGCCGGTCACCAGCAGGACGGCAAAGCTCAGCAGGTAGGCAGCGATGATCCACTGCACCTGGGCGAACGACGCACCGATGTCGGACTGGATCGACGGGATCGCTACGTTGACGATCGTCGAGTCCAGCAGGTCCATGAACGCCGCCAGCAGGACGACGATGAGGGCCCATTTGCGTCGGGAGTCGGGTGGAGTGGCGGATCGCGTGGCAGTCATGGCGTACACCCTCGGTGGATGGCGGATGTGAACACTGTTCGACCGGGCGTCGGGGCGGCTACGCTCTCGATGCATCAGTCGCTAACCATCTCAGTGAACAGTTTTCTTAGTTGAACGTTGTACTAACCTGCTGATTATTCGAGCCTACTGAGTATAGGCTCGGACTGATTATCTTAGCTACTGTGATTATTACCAGCCTAACGATGAGGTGCCCCATGTCAAGCCAGGAATCGCCCGCGCCCCGTGATCGGCAGGCGCTGGTAGCAGAATTCGACGAGGGCATGCGCGCGCTGGTGTCACGGTCCGTGCTCTTCCACCACGCGGTCGCGGATCGACTCGGCATCAACGTCAGTGACCTCAACTGCCTCGGCATCCTGGAGATGACCGGGCCGACCACCGCGGGGACCCTGGCCGAGCAGACCGGGCTGACGACCGGCGCCATCACCGGCGCGCTGGACCGGCTGGAGTCCGCCGGATACGCCCGGCGCGAACGCGACGTCAACGACCGGCGGCGGGTGATCGTGCGGCCGCTCGAAGGGGCGGCGGAGATCTACCGGTTCTTCGCCTCACTGGGCGCGGCCACCGAGAAGCTCTTCGAGCGGTACACCGACGAGCAGCTCGAGGTGCTCGTCGACTTCGTGGAGCGGGCCGGGCCCATCACCTACGAGGAGATGACCAAACTCCGGGCCTGGGGTGACGGCGCGGGGCGCCTCCAGAAGGAGCGCCCCGCCGGTCAGGCCTGAGCCGTCATCTCGTCCACCAGAGTGGTGGTGTGCTTTCCGTCGAGGAAGCGGGGATGGGCGAGGACCTCGGTCAGGAACGGGACCGTGGTCTGCACCCCCGGACCCTCGACGGCCAGCTCGCTCAGCGCCCGCTGCATGCGCGCGATCGCCTGTCGGCGGTCCTGCGCCCACACCACCACCTTGGCCAGCATCGGGTCGTAATCGGCGGTCACCCGCTGCCCCGCCTCAAGGTGGGTGTCGACCCGGGTGAACGGCCCGCCCGGCGCCCGGAACGTCGTCACCGTGCCCGCGGTCGGCAGGAAGCCCCGCCGCGGATCCTCGGCGTTCACCCGGCACTCGATGGACGCGCCCCGGGGCTGCACGTCCGCCTGGGTGAGGGTGAGCGGATAGCCGGCGGCGACGCGCAGTTGCTCGCCGATGAGGTCGACACCGGTCACCATCTCGGTGACCGGATGCTCGACCTGGATCCGGCAGTTGATCTCCATGAAGTAGAACTCGCCGTCCCCGGTGACCAGGAACTCGAACGTGCCCGCCCCGACGTAACCGGTGGCCCGCACGCCGCGTACCGCGGCCTCGTGCAACGACGCGGCGGTCTTGGGCGCGAGGCCGGGCGCCGGCGTCTCCTCGACCAGCTTCTGCCGGCGGCGCTGCACCGAGCAGTCACGCTCGCCCAGATGCACCACGCCGCCGTGGGAGTCCGCCAGGACCTGGACCTCGACGTGCCGGGCCCCGTCCAGATAGCGCTCGAGGTAGACGCGCGAATCGCCGAACACGGCCTGCCCGGTGGCCCGTACCTCGGCATAGATGCGGGGCAGGTCGTGCGGCTCGCGGACCACGGCCATGCCCCGGCCACCGCCGCCCGCGGCCGCCTTGATGATCAACGGAAAACCCACCGACGACGCCCGCTCGACGGCCTCGGCGACGGTGTCGACCGTCCGATTGCCACCCGGCAGGACCGGCAGACCGGCGTCGGCCATCACCTCCCGCGCCCGCGCCTTGTCGCCCAGCCGGGCCAGCACCGCCGGCGGCGGCCCGATGAAGGTCAGGCCCTCGGCCGCACAGATCTCGGCGAAGTCCGGGTCCTCGGAGAGGAATCCGTATCCGGGGTGGATCGCCTCGGCCCCGGTCTTGCGGGCCGCCTCGACGATCGCCGCCGCGTTGAGGTAGCTGCGCCGGGGGGCAGCGGGTCCGATGTGCACCGCCTCGTCGGCGAAGCGGACCACCGGTGCGTCCTGGTCGGCGGTCGAGTACACCGCGACCGTTCGGATCCCCAGCTCGCGGCAGGTCCGCGCAATCCGGAGCGCGATCTCGCCCCGGTTGGCGATGAGAACTGTGCTGAACATCGGTCTCCCTCCACCACCGGTCAGTCGACCGGCAGGATCACCATCAACGGTTGGTCGTACTCCACCGGCTGCCCGTCCGTCACCAGGATCTCGGTGACCCGGCCGGCCGTCTCGGCCGACACCGGGTTCATCAGCTTCATCGCCTCGACGATGCCGACCTGGTCGTCGGCCGTGACCACATCGCCGACCGCGACGAACGGGCGGGCGCCCGGTTCCGGAGCGTGATAGAAGGTGCCGACCAGCGGCGCCCGTACGACGACCCCGGCCTCGCTGAGCACCGGCGCGGCCGGTTCCGGGACCATCGGCGCCTCGGCCGGCCGCGACGAGACGCCGTCGGGCACCGGGGCGACCGGCACCGCGACCACCTCGCCCCCCGGCCACTCGACCTCGAGACTGAGATCCCCGGCGGCCACCCGGATGCGGCGCACCGAGCCGCAGGACTCGGCCACGTCGCGGATCACCCGCTGCCCCATGACCTTGAAGAGCTGTTCGGCCCGCTCCGTACCGTTCACCGCCACTGGGTGTCCCCTTCCGCTGGGTTGTCGACGCCATAGCGCCGGAACCGGCGCCGGCGTTCACTGATGAGGTCGGCGCCGCTGCGCGAGGACAGGTCGGCCAACTCCGCGGCGACCGCCGACCGCACCAGCGCCGCCGTCGCGGCCGGATCGGTGTGCGCCCCGTCGCCGGGCTCGGGGACGACACCGTCGACGATGCCGTACCGCAGCAGGTCCGCGGCCCCGATGCGCAGCGCCCGCGCGGCCTCCGGGCCGGCCTCCGAGCTCTTCCACAGGATCGCCGCACACCCCTCCGGGCTGATCACCGAGTAGGTGGCGTTGCTCAGTGCCAGGACGCGGTCGGCCACCCCCAGCGCCAGGGCTCCACCGCTGCCGCCCTCACCGGTCAGGACGGCCACGACCGGCACCGCGAGCTGCGCCATCAATCGCAGGTTCTCGGCGATCACCCAGGCCTGCCCGCGCTGCTCGGCCTCCAGACCCGGGTAGGCGCCCGGAGTGTCGACCAGGGTGACGACCGGGATGCCGAGCTTCTCGGCCAGGCGCATCACCCGGGCGGCCTTGCGGTATCCGGCCGGCGTGGGCATGCCGAAGTTGCGGGCCATCCGGTCGCGGGTGCTGTGCCCCTTCTGCGGACCGATGAGGGCGACCGGCCGCCCGTCGAGCCGGCCGATCCCGGCGACGATCGCCGAGCAGTCGGCTTCCACCCGATCGCCGTGCAGTTCCTGGAACACCTCGAGAAGGTGACCGGCGTAGTCCAAAGTGGTCGGCCGGTCGGCGTGCCGGGACAACTGAACGGTGTCCCATGCGTCGCGCTGCGCGAGTTCGCCGGGGTCGGTGAACAGCGTGCGGGCGGACGCCACCGGTTCGGCCGGGCGCAACGCCGACAGGATCCGGGCGATGGTCACCGGGATCGACGAGCGGGGGGTCACCAGGTCGACCAGCCCCTGCGCGGCCAGGAACTCCGCCGTCTGGAAGCCCGGCGGCAGCTCCTGCCGGATGGTCTGCTGGATCACCCGGGGACCGGCGAACCCGATGTGCGCACCGGGTTCGGCGAGGATGACGTCCGCGAGGGTGGCGTACGACGCGGCCACCCCGCCGTAGGTCGGGTCGGTGAGCAGCGACATGGTCAGCACGCCGGCCTCGTCCAGGGCGGCCAGCGCCTGACTGGTCTTGGCCATCTGCATCAGCGCCAGCACACCCTCCTGCATGCGGGCGCCCCCCGAGGCGGTGACGATCAGGAAAGGCACCCGCTCGGCCAGACAGACCTCGGCCGCACCGGTGATGCTCTCCCCCACCGCCACGCCCAGGCTGCCGCCCATGAAACGGAAGTCCATCGCGGCGATGATCAGGGGCTGGCCCGCGACCGTGCCCTGGGCGCAGAGCACCGCGTCGTCCAAACCGGTGGCCCGCCGGGCACCGGCCAGGCGGTCGGGGTACGGCCGCTGGTCGCTGAACTCCAGGGGGTCGGACAGCACCGGCGCGGACGCGGGCAGAGTCTCCCAGCCCTCGTCCAGGATCTGGTCGATCCGTTCGGCAGCGGTGAGGCGATGGTGGACGCCGCACCCCGGGCAGACCTGGCGCAGCCGGGCCAGCTTGCGTCCGTAGACCAGGTCACCACACCGGGGACAGCGCTGCCAGTCCTCGCCGTCGAGTGCCTCGTTGATCGCCTGGACCGTCGTACGGCTCACGTCGAGCATTGACATATCGATCACTCCTGTCCTCCGACCGGGTCATTCTCGGCCGAGGCTGCTGTAGGACTGGTCGAAGCGCGCTGGAGATGCCCGCCGACGGGCGGCTCGACGCCGCGTCGAGCGTTCGTGGAGCTGTCCTGGGCCGGCAGCGGCAAGCATCGGTGCGCATCCACAGCCGGTCGCACCGAAACGGAGACGACAGTGACGACACGAACCCCCACCGGGGC
Organism: Paractinoplanes ferrugineus; assembly: GCF_016862195.1. Classification (GTDB taxonomy): domain Bacteria; phylum Actinomycetota; class Actinomycetes; order Mycobacteriales; family Micromonosporaceae; genus Actinoplanes; species Actinoplanes ferrugineus. Next base: position 92,706 of record NZ_BOMM01000050.1, read on the forward strand.
GGCACCGAACCCGGATCAGCCCGACGAGACCATCGACGCCGGCCGCCGGCCGACCGCGGGCTGAGGGGGCGTCATGCGGGTCTTCGTCACCGGTTCGATCGCGACCGATCATCTGATGACCTTCAGCGGACGGTTCACCGAGCAGCTGATCCCCGAGCAGCTGCACACCGTCTCGCTGTCCTTCCTCGTCGACGACCTGGTGGTGCGGCGCGGCGGAGTCGCCGCCAACATCGCGTACGGCCTGGGGTTGCTGGGCCTGCGCCCGGTGCTCGCCGGCGCCGTCGGCCCGGACTTCGCCGACTACCGCACCTGGCTGCAGGACCACGGCGTCGACACCTCCGGCGTCCTGGTCTCACCGCGGCACCACACCGCGCGCTTCGTGTGCACCACCGACGCCGCCCAGAACCAGATCGCCTCGTTCTACGCCGGGGCCATGTCCGAGGCCCGGCACATCGGTCTGGGCGAACTGGCCGAGCGGGTGGGCGGTCCGCACCTGGTCCTGATCGGCGCCAACGACCCCGAGGCGATGCTGCGGCACGTCGCCGAGTGCCGGGCCCGCGGCTACGTGTACGCCTCGGACATCTCCCAGCAGCTCGCGTTGCTCGACCGCGAGTCGGTCCGCCGGCTGGTGACCGGCGCGGCCTTCCTGTTCACCAACGAGTACGAGCACGAGTTGCTCACCAGCCGCACCGGATGGAGCACCGAGGAGGTCCTGGACCGGGCCGGAACGTGGGTCACCACATTGGGACCGGCCGGCGTCCGGTTGCAGCGGGCGAACGAGAGCGCCGTCGAGGTCCGGCCGCCCGGCGTCGTCGAGTCGGTGGATCCCACCGGCGCGGGCGACGCGTTCCGGGCCGGGTTCCTGGCCGCCGCGACACGTGGCCTGGATCTGGTCCGCGCCGCCCAGCTCGGATGTCTGCTGGCCGGCCGCTCGCTCGTCGTGCCGGGACCGCAGGACTACGACTGGGACGACGCGTCCGCCCGGGAAACACTGAGCACCGCGTACGGACCGGAGGTGGCCGACCAGATCCTGAGCCGCCTCGCCACCGAACCGGCACTGAGCCGGGTGTGACCGGTCACCACGAGCGACGGCCCCGGGAATCACTCCCCGGGGCCGTCGCGTGGATGGTGGTCAGACGCCGGCGAGCTTTTCCAGCACCGGCACCAGCTCGACCGGGGTCGGATGGTCGTGCATCTGTCGTTGCGCCGCCCGCGCGGAGACCCCGAACGACGGTTCACCGAGCAGCGCCGCCAACGCCTCGCGCAGGCCCGGCGCGTCGCAACCGGCACGGTCGAGCGTGAGCCCGGCCCCGGCACCGGTCAGCTGACGGGCGTGGGTGGCGTGGTCCGGCAGTTGCGGAACGATCACCTGGGGCAGGCCGGCGGTCAGCGCGGTCAGCATTGTCCCCGCACCACCGTGGTGGACCACGGCGGCACAGGTCTCCAGCACCAGATGCAGGGGCACCGAGCGGCACACGATGGCACCCGGTGGCACCTCACCCAACTGCCCGGCCTGCTCGTCGGTCACCGCGTAGAGCACTTCATGATCCGCGCCGATCAGGCGACCGACCTCGCCCGCCAGGAAGCGCTGCCCGCCCAGCTTGGACATGGTCGTACCCCAGGTGACACAGACTCGCGGCCGGTCACCGCGCGGCGGCAGCACCGGCGCGGCGGCGGCCGTGCCGTTGTACGGCACGTACCGGATCGGTTGGGGCCGGTAGTCCACCGGCAGCCGCAGGCTCTCCGGCGCCGGGTCGACGACCAGGTCGCCGCCGACGTCGACCCGGTCGATCCCGAGCCGTCCGGTGAGCGGAGCCAGGGCCCCGGCCGCGGCCCCCCGGAACGCGTGGAGCATGTCGACGCCATAGAGGAACCGGGCCGACGGCACCCCGAGCGCGCCGGCGACCAGCGGCCCGGCCCACGTGGTCGTCTCGAAGACCAGCAGGTCCGGCCGGAAGTCGCGGGCCAGACGGAGCAGGTCGGGTGTCATGGCCTCGGCCAACGCCACCACCATGGCCAGGGCCCGCGGCGTCCGCGGCGGCCCGGTCGGACCGGGCGCGGACGGACCGGCCGCGGACGGTACGGGCGCCGGCACCGGCGCCCCGGACGCGTAACCGCGGACCAGTCCCGGAACGTCGACGTCCGCGCCGACCGGCACCACCGGCAGACCCGTGGCGGCGGCGACCGGGACGAGCCCCGGCTGTGTCGCCACCCGGACCTCGTGCCCGGCCGCCCGGCACGCCCAGGCCAGCGGGACCATCGGGAAGAGATGTGATTGCCAACCCCAGTTGACGAACAGAACGCGCATGGCGGCTCAGGCCACCCGGGCTTCGACCAGCCGCAGCGGGGTGCCGGTCGCCGTGACCCCGGAGTAGGTCAGCCCCGCCCGGGTGAAGATGTCCGCCCACTGTTCCGCGGTCCGCTCCCGGCCCCCCATCACCAGCAGCATGTGCAGGTCCATCAACGCGTCCCACGGGGTCTCCGGCGGGTCGGCGACGAGTTGCTCCAGCAGCACGACGCGAGCGCCCGGCCGCGCCACGCGCACGCAGTTGCGGAGCACGGTGATGCAGGCGTCGTCGTCCCACATGTGCAGGACCTGACGGATCAGGAAGAGGTCACCGGCGGGTACGGACTCGAAGCAGTCCCCGGCCACCAGCGTGCAGCGCTCGGCCAGCGGCGGGCTGGTCAGCTCGAGCAGCGCCGACCGGATGGCGTGCTCCCGGTCGAACAGCACACCGCGGACGTCCGGATACCGGTTGAGCAGGGACAGCACCACACTGCCGTGCCCGCCGCCGACGTCCACGAAGGTGCCCACGCCCGACATGTCCAGCGCGTCGAGCACCAGGGGGTTCGTCGCCCGGGACTGAGCCGCGAACCCGCGAAGGGCGGCCGCTCCCGCCGCGTTGTCGTCCTCCGCGAAATAGGTGAACAGGTCCTTGCCGTAGTGCTCCACGAAGGCGCACTTGCCGCTGCGCACGCTCTCGGCGAGCTTGCCCCACATCGCCCAGCCCCAGTCCGAGCCGGTCAGCATGATGTCGGTCAGCGGGACCGGGGCATCCTTGCGCAGCGCCCGCGAGGGCGTGCTGTGCGCGTACCAGCCCGGACGAACCTGCTGGAAGATGCCGAACGACACCAGCGCCCGCATCAGCCGGGTCAGGGCGTCCGGATCGGCGTCGACGGCGGCGGCGAGCTCGGCGATGGACACCGGCTCCTCCCCTATCGCGTCGGCCAGCCGCAACTGGGCGCCCGCCTGCACCACCGCACTGGCCCACATCCCCCAGCCCAGCTCGGCCACCGCCTGCACCGGCGGGGGCCCGATCACCGGGGCTCCCTCGCAGGCCTGGGCCACGTCCTTCTCCACAGTTGTCGTGCGGTCCGTCATCGCGTTTGCCCTCCGGTCAGTCATGCGTGCCGCGCCGGCCCTCGAGGACGACGATCGGCGCTCGGTCGAAGCCGCTCAGCCGGGTCCGCCGTACCTGCTCGAATCCGGCGGCGCGCAGCAGCTCCTCGTACTCGTCACCGGTGCGAACCCGGCCTCCGGTGAGCACCATGAACTCCACGTCGTTGGCGTGGACGTGCGAGGTGTCCCCGGTGTCCTCCCAGTCGACGACCACCAGCCGGCCACCGGCCGGCGCGGCCGCCGCGCAGACCGAAAGGACCGTGGCGGCCGTGTCGTCGTCGAGGTCGCACAGGATGTTCTTGAGCAGGTACAGGTCCCCGCCGGGCGGCACGGCCACCCGGAAGTCGCCGCCGACCGTCTCGGTCCGGCCGGCCAGCCCGCGCCGGGCCAGCTCCGCCTCGGCGTACGGCACCGCCCAGTCCAGGTCGAGCAGGACACCATGGGCCTGTGGTGCGGCGTCCAGCACCGCGGCCAGCACCGTCCCCGGGCTGCCCCCGACGTCGACGACCCGCCGCACCCCGGTGCAGTCGATGGTTCGCACGAGCGCGTCCGCCGCCTCCGCCGACAGGGTCGCCGAGGTCTCGACGTACGCCCGCGCCTCGGCCGGATGTTTCGCGTAGTGGTCCCAGTGGCTGGTCCCGAGGACCTGCTCGGACGCCGGCCGGCCGGTCCGCACCACGTCGGCGATCTGTTCCCAGGGCCGGGTCATCCCCGGCGCGTTCACCGCGATGGTGAAACCACGCAGCGAGGGGACGTCGGAACGCAGCAGCGCTCCGCGGTCGGTCAACGCGAACCGGCCGCCCTCCTCGGCGGTGACCAGATCGTGCAGCACGCACACCCGCAGGAAGCGGTGCAGGCTCGGCGCGTGGGCGCCGATCGCCGCCGCCACCTGCACCGCGGTCCGCGGCCCGCCGGCCAGCTGGTCCGCGATGCGCAGCTCGGCCAGCCCGCGCATCACCAGCCCCGCGGACCAGTGGTACGGGGCCAGTCGCCCCAGCGCCTGGATGGGCGCGAACCCGCCGCTGTCACCCGTCTCCGACACCGATCGTCCTCCCGAGTCGTGGGGCCGCCGGGCGGCGGCCGGCCTCACCGTCGCAACCAGATCTCGCGCCCGGCTGGAGCGCCGGTGGATGCTCCCGGCGGGCGTCGCGCCGCGATCGATCACGCCTCCAGGACCGCGGCGCACCATGCCGTGTCGTGGGTGGACCACGGCGGGCGCGGACGAGAAGGAGCGGTCGATGGACAGGCGTACGGCACTGGTGACCGGAGCCAACCGCGGACTGGGCCGGGCGGTGGCGGACGCGCTGGCCGCCCTGGGCCACCGGGTCGTGGTCACCGCGCGTGATCCCGGCGAGGCCGGGGCCACCGCGCGGGAGCTGCCCGGCGAGGCCGTCGGGCTGGGCCTGGACGTCACCGACGACGCGGCCGTCGCCGGGCTGGCCGAGCGGGCCGGCCCGATCGACATTCTGATCAACAACGCCGGTGTCCAGCTCGACTGGGGCCGGGACCCGCTGACGGTGCCGATCGACACCGTCCGCCGGCAGCTGGAGGTCAACACGCTGGGCGCCTGGCGGGTCACGGCCGCGCTCCTGCCCGCGATGACGGAACGCGGATGGGGCCGGGTGGTGATGGTGTCCAGCGGCATCGGCACGTTCGCCAACGGCCTCTTCCCCGGCAGCCCCGGCTATTCGCTGTCCAAGGCGGCGCTCAACGCCGCCACCGTCCTGTTCGCCCGCGCCACCTCGAAAACCGGTGTGCTGGTCAACGCGGTCAACCCCGGGCTGGTACGAACCCGCATGCGGCCCGAGGCGCAGCGCAGCCCCGAGGCCGCCGCCCAGGACGTGCTGGCGGCCGTGCTGCTGCCGGACGACGGTCCGACCGGGGTGCTGCTCCGCTCCGGCCGGACCGTGCCGTGGTGAGACCCGGGCGAACCGGGCCTCGGCTCAGTGGCCGCCGGCGACGTTGACCACCGAGCCGGTCACGTTGCCGTTGGCCGCCGAGGCCAGGAAGACGACCACATTCGTCACGTCCTCCACAGTGGAGAACCGCAGGTGCGGCATGCCCTGATCCAGCAACTTGCGGGCCTGTTCGGGGGACCGTCCGGCGATCTTGTCGCGCAGGGCCGGCGGCAGCTTGCCCAGCAGGCCCTCGGTGAGCGTCGGGCCCGGCGCGACCACGTTGCTGAGGATCCCGTCGTCGAACAGCTCCGTGGCCAGGCTGCGGCTGAGGCCGTGCAGCGCGGCCTTGCCCGCGGTGTAGGCCTCGTCGCCCGCGCGGCCCCGGAACACGATGCTGGCCGACATGAACACGATGCGGCCCCAGCTGCGGCGCCGCATCGTCGGCAGCACCGCCTGGACGGTGTGGAACGCGCCCTCCACCTCGGTCCGCAACTGCGGCTCCCAGGTGCTGGGCGAGATCTGGTCGAAGGGTTCCGGCCGCGGGTTCGGGCCGCCGGTCGCTGAGGCGTTGACCACCAGGGCGTCGATGTCACCCCACCGGTCGGTCACGGCCGCCACCGCCTGATCCATCGACGCCCGGTCGGTGAGGTCGTACGGCACCGCCATCGCCGAGCCGCCGGCCATCTCGATGTCCCGCACCACCCCCCGGGCCGTCTCCGCCCGCCGGTGGTAGGTGAGAGCCACGTGCGCGCCTTCGGCACCGAACTGCTGAGCCAGTGGCCGGCCGATCCCCCCGCTGCCGCCGGTGATCAGGACCACCCGGTCCTTGAGACCCAATTCCATCGGTACTCCTCCTCGTGTCGTCAGGCGCACGGCAGGACCGCCCGTACGTCCTCGCTACGTCAGTAGCGGCGCGCACTCGAACCCGGCTGGACTCCAGCACCCCTCCAGCACCGGTCCAGCGGGTGCTCACAGCATGGGTCGCGGCCCCGCCGAGCATCGCTTCGCCGCGTGGCTCCCAAGCGCTTCAACGCGTCAATGCCAACGGAAAGGACCTCGCTCATGGCGAGCAACACTCCTCAGAACACGACGCTCGATCTGCCGGGCATCATTCAGCTGGGCATGGACTTCGGCAGCGCCAAGGTGCTGCTGACCGCGAACGAGATCGACCTGTTCAGCGTCCTGGACGCCGACGGCCCAGGCACCGAGCCGGAGATCCGGGAACGGCTGGGCCTGCACTCGCGCGGCACCCGGGACTTCCTCAACGCCCTGGTGAAGCTGGGCCTGCTGCACCGCGAGGACAGCCGGTACCGCAACACCGCGGCCGCGGAGACCTACCTGGTCAAGGGGAAGCCGACCTACGTCGGCCGCTTCCTGGAGCGCTCGAACCGGGTGCTCTACCAGGCCTGGGGCGGGTTCACCGAGTCGCTGCGCACGGGCGAGTCGCAGGTCGAGGGGCACGGCGACGACAACATGTTCAAGCACCTGTACCGCGACGAGGCGCAGATGCGCGACTTCATCGCCATGATGGACGCGCTCAACTCCGCCGTCGGGCCGGTGCTCGCCGAGTCCTTCGACTGGTCGGCCCGCAAGACCGTGGTCGACATCGGTGGTGCCCGCGGCAACCTGGCCGCCGCGCTGGTCAAGGCGCACCCTCATCTGACCGCCACGGTCTTCGACCTGCCCCCGGTGGAAGCGGCGTTCCGCGACCACGTCGACGAGCTGGGACTGGCCGACCGGATCTCCTTCCAGGGGGGTGACTTCTTCGCCGACACGCTGCCCACCGCGGACGTCATCGTCTTCGGCCACGTGCTCGAGGACTGGTCGCCCGAGCGGCGCCAGCAGCTGATCAGCAAGGCGTTCGAGTCGCTGCGCCCGGGCGGGGTGGTGCTGGTCTACGACCCCATGCTCGACGACGAGCTCAGCCCGTTGAACAACCTTCTCACCAGCCTCACCATGCTCGTCGTCACGCACGGCGGCAGCGAGTACGCGGTCGAGGACTGCCAGGGCTGGATGCGGACGGCCGGCTTCGCCCGGACCGAGGCGAAGGTGCTGGAGACCAACGACATCCTCGTGGCCGGTTACAAGGACTGAGAGCGTGCCGAGCCCGGACGCGACGGCCGACAGTGCCGCCGAGCGTCCGGGCCGGCCGGGAGAGGAGGCAGTCGTGGCCCGGACGCTGAGTGTGCTGGTCCTGCTCGGAAGCGGTCTGACCGCGGGCGTGCTGTTCGCCGTGGCGCTCAGCGTCATGCCGGCGCTGCAGGCGATGCCGGCGGACCGCTACGTCTACACCCACAAGCTGATCGGCCGGCACTGGGACCCCACCATGCCCGCCATCGTGCTGGGCAGCACGGCACTGGCCCTGGTGCTCGCCTTCCTGGCGCCGGACCGGACGACGCGCGTGCTGTACGCGGTGGCGGCGGTGCTACTGCTCGGCGTCTCCGGGGTGTCCCACCTGTGCAACGTGCCGATCAACCGGCGGGTCAAAGGGCTCGATCCGGGCGCCGTCCCGGCCGACTGGCAGGACCCCCGCCGGCTCTGGCGCAACTGGAACCTGCTGCGCACCGCCCTGGCGTTCACCGCCTTGGCGGTGCTCGGCTCCGCCACCGTGCTCGCCTGATCCACCGTGCTGGCTCGACCCGACAGGAGGCAACGCATGCGACTGGCCGTCAACGTGCCGCAGCAGGGCGCCGGCGAGGCGGTGGAGGAGGCGGAACGGCTCGGCTACGAGATCGCCTTCGTACCCGAGGGCTACCGTTCGGACGCGGCGAGCCTGCTGGGCTACATCGCCGCCCGTACCACCCGGATCCACCTGGCCGCCGGTGTCTTCCAGATGCCCGGACGCACGCCGGTGATGACCGCGATGACCACCGCGATGCTGGACGGGCTGTCCGGCGGCCGTTTCCGCATCGGCCTGGGCAGCGCCAACGCGCATGTCATGGAGGGATGGCACGGCGCGCCGTTCGACCGGCCGCTGGGCCGGACCCGGGAGTACGTGGCCATCCTGCGGGCCGCGCTGGCCGGCAAGCCGGTCGTGCACCTCGGCGAGCACTTCCGGATCCCGCTGCCCGGCGGCCGGGGTGAGCCGTTCCGGTTGCCGGGCCGGCTGATCAACCCGGACATCCCGATCTACCTGGCCGCGGTGGGACCCCGGGCGCTGGAGCTCGCCGGCGAGATCGCCGACGGGTGGTTCGGCGTCTTCTGCTCGCCGGACCGGATCACCGAGGCGCTCGGCCGGATCCGGGCCGGCGCCGCCCGCTCCGGCCGCGGCCTGGCCGGCTTCGAGGTGATCCCGTCGGTGCCGATCGTCGTCGGTGCCGATCCGGCCGTTTGTGCCGACGCGATCCGCAACTACGTGGCCCGCTTCGTCAGCCTCGGCGACCGCGCCCACAACTTCTATTACGCGTTCCTGGAGAAGTCCGGCCACGGCGCCGCGGCGGCGACGATCTGGCAGCGCTTTCGGGACGGCGACCTCGACGGCGCGGCGGCCGCCGTCCCCTTCGACTTCCTCGACGCCACCGCGCTGCTCGGTCCGCCGGACCGCATCGCCGACCGGCTCGCGGCGTACGCGGCCGCCGGCGTCACCACGATCGCGCTGTCGCCGTTCGCCGCCGATCCGCAGCAGCGGCTCGAGGCCCTCCGGGTCGCCGCCGCGGCGTCGGCCGCGCTGTCCCCGCTCACCACGAAGGAGCGCCATGTCCACTGATCAGGTCCACCTGCGATTTCCGTTCGTCGCTCCGGGCTCGCTGGAGCTGCCGCCGGAGTTCGCCGCCCTCCGGACCGACGAGCCGGTGGCGCCGGTGACGCTGCCCACCGGCGACCGCGCCTGGCTGCTGACCCGTTACGCGGACGTGCGGGCGGCCCTGGCGGACGCCCGGCTGAGCCGGGCGGCGGCCGAGGCGCCCGACGCGCCCCGGATGGGTAACACCACCCCGGGCGGCAAGACCATCCTCGGGATGGACCCGCCCGACCACACCCGGCTGCGCCGCCTGGTGATGCAGGCGTTCACCGCGCGGCGGGTGGTCGGCCTGCGCAAGCACATCCAGCAGAAGGCCGACGAGCTGGTCAACCTGGTGCTGGTGGCACCGCGGCCGGTCGATCTGATGAGCTGCTACGCGCTGAGCCTGCCCATCAAGGTCATCTTCGAGCTGCTCGGTGTGCCGTACGAGGACCGCGACCGGTTGCACGCCTGGAGCGAGATCATCTTCGCGCTGGGCGACCGGAGCCGGGAGGAGGTGGGCGAGGCCCGGGGCCGGATCGAGTCGTACCTGGCCGACCTCATCGCCCAGCGCCGGGCCACCCCCAGCGACGACCTGCTCGGACTGCTGGTGCACGCCCGCGACGAGGGCAACAAGCTCAGCGAGGAGGAGCTGCTCAACTTCGCCCTCATCCTGCTCACGGTGGGGCACCAGAGCACCGCGAACTCGCTGGGCACCGCACTCTTCCTGCTGCTGCGCCACCCCGAGCAGCTCGACCGGTTGCGCGCCGATCCGAAGCTCATCGGCCCGGCGGTGGAGGAGCTGCTGCGGTACAACCCGTTCGTCTTCACCGGCACCCAGCTGCGGGTGGCGCTGGAGGATCTGGAGATCGCGGGAGTCACGATCCGGCGGGGCGAGGCGGTGATCTGCGCGCTGGGCTCGGCCAACCACGACGCGACGGTGTTCGACGACGCCGACCGCCTGGACATCGGCCGACTCGACAACCCCCACCTGGCCTTCGGCTTCGGCGTGCACCACTGCCTGGGGGCGCAGCTGGCCCGGATGGAGATGCAGATCGCCATCGAGACCCTGGTGCGGCGGGTCCCGGCCACGATGCACCTGGCCGTCCCCGAGCAGTGGCTGACCTGGAAGACCGGGCTGACCGCCCGGGCCCTGGCCAACCTCCCGGTCGACTGGTGAGCCGGCGATGAACACCTGGCGGATCGAGATAGACCGCAGCCGCTGCCGCGGTACGGGCATCTGCGCCACGGTCGCCCCCGGCCGGTTCGCGGTGGACGACATGTTGCGGTCGTCCCCCGTGCACCCCGTGGTGGATCCGGACGACGCCGTCCTGGACGCCACCGAATCGTGCCCCCTCGCGGCGATCACCGTCTTCGACACGGCCACCAGCCGGGTCGTGGCGCCGCACGACCTGGCCGAGTGATCGGCACCGCACCGTCCATCCCTCGCACCGCACTCCTGAGGAGATCTCATGACCACTGCCATGCCCCGGCGCCGGTTGCTGCGCAACGGCGTCACCGGCCTCACCGGCGTCGCGGCCGGCGCGATAGCCGCGCCCCTGATCGCCGGTGGGCCGGCGGCGGCGGCCGGTTCGATCGTCAAGGCACCGCTGCCGGTCGGCAACTGGGAGGCCATCGTCGCCTTCCCGGACCAGCCCGGCGTCTCCGAGCTCTCACTGTTCGCGTTCGCCTACGACGGCAACTTCGCGCAGACCTCCGGCCCGCAGACCACCGGTCTGGGCTGGTGGCGGCCCACCAGCACCGGCTTCCAGTACGGCTGGCGGCACCTGGCCTTCGACGGCGAGGAGTTCCAGTTCACCGTGCGCGGCCTGCAGACCGCCACCCTCACCGGCAAGACCTTCACCTCGACCGGCACCGGCACAGCGGTGGCCGCCGACGGCTCCGTGCTGTTCACCGCCCGGACCACCGTCCAGGCGACCTGGTACGGACCCGCGTGAGCCGGCCCGCACCGGACAGCCCGACGGCGAGGAGGGAATAGCCATGTGCGGCATCGCAGGATGGGTGGACTTCGACCGGGATCTGCGCACCGAGGGCGTGGTGCTGGCCGACATGACCGCCACCATGGCGCTGCGTGGACCCGACGCGGGGGGAGTGTGGCTCTCCCCGCACGCCGGGCTGGGCCACCGGCGGCTGGCGGTCATCGACATCGAGGGCGGCCGGCAGCCCATGATCGCCGAGGAGGACGGCCGCCCGCTGGCCGTGATCAGCTACTCCGGCGAGGTCTACAACTTCCCCGAGCTGCGCCGTGAACTGGAGTCCTACGGGCACCGGTTCCGCTCCCGCAGCGACACCGAGGTGGTGCTGCGGGCCTACCTGCAGTGGGGCGAGTACTTCGCCGAGCGACTCAACGGGATGTTCGCGTTCGCCCTCTGGGACGTGCGTCGCGAGGAACTGCTGCTGGTGCGCGACCGGGTCGGCATCAAGCCGCTCTACTACTACCCGACGCCGGGTGGCCTGCTCTTCGGCTCCGAGCCCAAGGCCATCCTGGCCCACCCGCTCGTGGACCGGGTCGTCGACGCCGACGGCCTGCGGGAGTTGTTCGCCGGCGTGAAGACCCCCGGTGGCGGCGTGCTCAGGGGCATGCCGGAGCTCACGCCGGGACACGTGCTGCGGATCGGCCGGTCCGGCACCCGGATCCGCCGGTACTGGTCGCTCACCGCCCACGAGCACACCGACGACCTGCCGACGACCCTCGACACGGTCCGCGGGCTGCTGACCGACATCGTCGAACGGCAGGTCGTCGCCGACGTTCCACTGTGCACGATGCTCTCCGGCGGCCTGGACTCCAGCACGCTCACCGCCCTGGCGTCCCGGTCGATGGCCGGCACCGGGGAGCGGGTCCGCTCCTTCTCGGTCGACTTCGTGGGTTACGCCGACAACTTCGAACCGGATCTGACCCACCCCACGGTGGACTCGCCGTACGTGCAGGAGGTGGTCGACCACGTCGGCGCCCAGCACAGCCACGTGGTGCTGGGCAACGAGGAGATGACGCTGCCGGAGATCCGCAAGGCGGTCGTCGAGGCGATGGACTGGCCGGTGCTGATCGCCGGTCCGGGCAGCATGGACATCTCGCTGTACCTGCTGTTCCGGGCCATCCGCCAGCACTCGACGGTGGCGCTCACCGGCGAGTCGGCGGACGAGTTGTTCGGCGGCTACCCGTGGTTCCACCATCCGGAGTACGGCCAGCCCGGCACGCTGCCCTGGAGCCTGGCGCACAACCTCGGGTTCCCGGCGCTGTTCGGACCCCTGCGGTCCCGGCTGGACGTGGCGGGATACCAGCGCGACCAGTACCGCGCGGCGGCCGCGGAGGTGCCGCGGATGCCGGGTGAGAGCCCCCGGGACCAGGTCGCCCGGGACACCACGTACTTCTTCCTGACCCGATTCATGCGCACCCTGCTGGATCGCAAGGACCGGCTGAGCATGGCCCTGGGCCTGGAGGTCCGGGTGCCGTTCTGCGACCACCGCCTGCAGGAGTACGTGTTCAACACGCCGTGGAGCATGCGGACCTACGACGGGCAGTGGAAGAGCCTGCTCCGCGGGGCGGTCGGTGACCTGCTCCCGGCCGACGTGCTGAACCGCCCCAAGACCGGCTACCCGGTGTCCAACGACCCCTCCTACGACCGGGTCGTCCGCGACGAGCTGGTCAAACTGCTGGCCACCGGGGACGCCGCGGTGGAGCCGCTGCTCAACCCGGCGGTCGTCGGCGACCTGCGGTCGGATCCGGCGGCCGCGGGCCGGCTGACCCGCATCGAGGTGGACACCGCCCTGCACCTCAACGAGTGGCTGACGACGTACGGGCTGAGGCTCGCCCTCTGACCGACGGCGCTCAGCCGAGAAAGGACGCGGCCGTGACAACCCAATCCCCACCCGCTCCGCCGGCTCCGCAGGCACGTCCGCGTGGTTTCGGGGCGCTGTTCCTGACCGACCTCTGGGAACGGTTCGGCTTCTACGGGATGCAGGCCATCCTGGTGCTGTACGCCGCCGATCCGCGGGCGGAGGGTGGGCTGGGCCTGCCCCCCACCAGCGCCGCCGCCCTGTTCGGCGCCTACCTCGGCCTGACCTTCATGCTGTCGCTGCCCGGCGGGTGGATCGGCGACCGGATCCTGGGCACCCGCCGGGCCGTGCTGTGGGGCACCCTCGCGGTGGCGACCGGTTACTTCGTGCTGGCCCTGCCCACGATCGGCACAGCACCGCTCGGACTGCTGCTGGTGTCGCTGGGCACGGCGCTGCTCAAGCCCAACCTGACCACGATGCTCAGCCTCATCTACGGGCGCGACAGCCACGGCCGGGAGGCCGGCATCTCACTGTTCTACGTGGGCATCCAGCTCAGTGCGATGCTCGGCCCGCTGGTCACCGGTTTCCTCGGCGAGACCATCGACTGGAACCTCGGCTTCGCCGCGGCCGGGGTGGCGATGCTGCTGGGGACGGCGCACTACCTGGCCGGCTACCGCCGGTTCGGTGACACGGGGGCGGCGCCGGCCCGGCCGATCGGGGCCGCGGCGCTCGCGGTGGTGGTCCGCCGGACCTCCGCGATCGTCGGTGCGGTGCTGGTGGCGGTCGTGGTGCTGGTGCTGTCCGGGGCGGCCAGCGCGGAACTCGCCATCATCGTGGTCGGCCTCAGCGCGCTGATCCTGCCGACGTTGTGCTTCTTCCTGCTGGTACGCCGCCCGGAGCTGACCGAGCGGGACCGGTCCCGGATGCGCTCGTTCCTGTGGCTGCTGTTCGGCGCGGCGCTGTTCTGGATGATCGTCGGCCAGGACGGCGCGTTGCTGAATCTGTTCGCCCAGCGGTCGACCGATCGGACCTGGTTCGGATTCGCCATCCCGGCCAGTTGGCTCCAGTCGGCGACCCCGGTCTTCATCCTGATCCTCGCCCCGCTGCTGGCCCGCTGGTGGACCACCCGCGGCTCCCGGTCCAGCGCACCGGTCAAGTTCTCGGTGGGTCTGTCGTTCGCCGGGGTCAGTTTCCTCATCATGGCGGTGGCCGCCGACCGGGCCGCCGTGGCGGCGGTCTCCCCCGGCTGGCTGGTGTCGGTCTATCTGCTGCACGCCTGCGGCGAACTGGTGGTCGCCTCGGTGGGCATCAGCGCGGCGATAGACGCGGCACCGCGGACCCACGCCGGGCAGATGATCGGCGTGTGGTGGCTGTTCAGCGCCATGGGCGCCGGGCTCGGCAGCCAGGTGGTCCGGCTGGCCGACGTGCTGCCGGACAGCGTCTACTACGGCGCTCTCGGGGCCCTGGGGTGCGGGTACGCGGGCCTGCTGTTCGTCCGCCGCCGGCGGATCGCCGGGGCCCTGGCCGTCGACCCGGCAAACGACCGGGCCGGCGACCCGACGCGGACGGAGCCTCAGGACGTGGCGGCGCCACGGCCGGTGTGACGTCTCGCCTCTCGCCCGACGGTGGCCGGTCTCGCAACGAGACCGGCCACCTGCTCGTCCGCGACCCGACGAGCGCTGCTCCAGCGGCCTTCGACCTGACCGCGATGCCGGCTACCGACGATGGGGCTGGCTCCGATGCGGGGCCGGAACGTTGCGCTGACACCCGCCCATCGACCGATCGACCCCAAGGAGAGCCAGGTGCACCGCACATTGATCGTCGCTCGGATGCAACCGTCCGAGGCGGACGCCGTCGCATCGATCTTCGCCGAGTCGGATGCCACCGACCTCCCGCACATGATCGGCGTCTCCCGCCGCACGCTGTTCCGCTTCCACGACCTGTACTTCCACCTCGTCGAGGCGGACGACGACATCACGCCGAACCTCTACGAGGCGCGTAAGCACCCGCTCTACGACACCGTCAACAAGGGGCTGGCGGAGCACATCCGCCCGTACGACCCGAATTGGAAGGAGCCCAAGGACGCGATGGCCGTGCCCTTCTACGTCTGGGAGCCGCAGCGGGGAGGCAGCCGTGCCTGAGCCCGTCGCCCGAGCGGTATCCGTCACCGAGGTGGCGCCGAACCGGCGCCGCGGTGGCGACATCCGAGTGGTGCTGAGCCCGCGGACGGTCGGATCCACCTCCGGCTTCATGGGGGTCCTCACGCTGCGGCCCGGCGAGTTCGTCGCCGAGCACTACCACCCCCACTCCGAGGAATTCCTGCACGTCGTCAAGGGATCGCTGACGATGCGCCTGGACGGCGGTCCGGAGGCCGGCGGAAGCGTGGTGTCGCTGACCGCCGGTCAGGGCCTGATGGTGCCGATCGGCATGCGGCACCGCCTGGAGAACTCGCACGACGGTGACGCCGAGCTGGTGTTCCACCTGAGTCCGCTGGCCCCCCGCCCGGAGCTGGGCCATGTCGACACCGAGGAGTTGCCGAGCGCCGACGAGCCGCAGCTCAACGTGGGGGGTGTGCGGTGACCGGGCGCACCGCGGTGATCACCGGGATCGGCGTGGTGGCCCCCGGCGGCACCGGCACCAAGGCGTTCTGGGAGACGCTCACCGCCGGCCGCACGGCGACCCGGGAGATCTCGTTGTTCGACGCCGCCGACTTCCGCTCGCGGGTCGCCGCCGAATGCGACTTCGACCCCCGCCAGGAGGGGCTGTCCCCGCAGGAGGAACGCCGGATGGATCGGGCGGCGCAGTTCGCCGTCGTGGCCGCCCGCGAGGCCTGGGCCGACAGCGCCCTGGACCGCGGCGGGCTGCGCCCGGAACGCATCGGCGTGAGCCTGGGCAGCGCGGTCGGGTGCACGATGGGCCTGGAGGACGAGTACGTCGTGCTCAGCGACGCGGGCCGGTTCTGGGAGGTCGACCCGACGTACCGGGTGCCGCAGCTCTACGGCTACATGGTGCCGAGCACCCTGGCGGTGGAGGTGGCCTGGGCGTCCGGCGCGGAAGGGCCGGTGTCGCTGACGTCGACGGGATGCACGGCCGGACTGGACTCCGTGGGCGCCGGCGTGCAGATGCTCGTCGACGGTCTGGCCGACGTGGTGGTGGCGGGCGCCACCGATGCCCCGATCTCGCCGATCTCGGTCGCCTGTTTCGACTCCATCCGGGCCACCACGCCGAACAACGCCGATCCGGAGCACGCCTCGCGCCCGTTCGACCTGCACCGTGACGGATTCGTGCTGGGCGAGGGTTCGGCCGTGCTGATCCTCGAGGAGAAGTCGGCGGCGATGCGCCGGGGTGCGCACATCTACGCCGAGATCGTCGGCTACGCCAACCGCAGCAACGCCTTCCACATGACCGGTCTCAAGCCCGACGGCCGGGAGATGGCCGAGGCGATCCGGGTGGCGCTGCGCCAGGCCAAGCTGGATCCGCAGGCGGTGGACTACATCAACGCCCACGGTTCCGGCACCCGGCAGAACGATCGGCACGAGACCGAGGCCTTCAAGCGCAGCCTGGGCGAGCGGGCCTACCAGGTGCCGGTGTCGTCGATCAAGTCGATGGTCGGTCACTCGCTCGGCGCCATCGGCTCCATCGAGATAGCGGCCTGTGCACTGGCCATCGAGCACCGGGTGGTGCCGCCCACGGCGAACCTGCACCATCCGGACCCGGAGTGCGACCTGGACTACGTGCCGCTGACGGCGCGGGAACACGACGTCGACACGGTGCTGTCGGTGGGCAGTGGGTTCGGCGGCTTCCAGTCGGCCATGCTGCTGACCCGGTCGGGCCGGGCATGACCGCCGTCGTCACCGGTGTCGGGGTTGCCGCGGCCACCGGGCTGAGCCTGTCGGCACACTGGGAACAGGTGCTGGAGGGCCGATCGGCGATCGGTCCGATCACCCGGTTCGACAGCAGCCGGTACCCGGTCAAGCTGGCCGGTGAGGCCGGTGACTTCCACACCGCCGAGCACGTGCCCAGCCGGATCGCGGTGCAGACCGACCGCTGGACGCATCTCGGGTTGACCGCGGCGGCGCAGGCACTGGCCGACGCCGGCATCGAACCGGCGGACCAGCCCGAGTACGAGATGGCGGTGGTGACGGCCAGTTCGTCCGGCGGCACCGAGTTCGGCCAGCGCGAGATCCACCGGCTGTGGTCCAAAGGACCGGACCACGTGGGCGCCTACCAGTCCATCGCGTGGTTCTACGCGGCCACCACCGGCCAGATCTCCATCCGGCACGGCATGCGCGGCTCCTGCGGAGTGGTCTGCACCGAGCAGGCCGGCGGCCTGGACGCCGCCGCGCGCAGCCGGCGGCTGCTGTCCAACGGGGCCCGGATGGTGCTCACCGGGGGCACCGACGCCTCGCTCTGCCCGTACGGCCTGACCGCGCAGTTGACGACCGGCCGGCTCAGCACCCAGACCGACCCGGCCGTGGCCTACCGCCCGTTCGACCGGCAAGCCGACGGCTACGTGCCGGGCGAGGGCGGTGCGCTCTTCGTGATGGAGGAGGAGTCGGCCGCGGTCGCCCGGGGCGCCCCGCAGATCTACGGGCGGCTCAGCGGGTTCGCCTCGACGTTCGATCCCGCACCCGGCTCCGGGCGTCCACCCGGGCTGCGGCGCGCCGCCGAACTCGCCCTGGCGGACGCCGGTCTGGGTCCGGCGGACATCGGCGTGGTGTTCGCCGATGCCGTGGGGGTGCCGGAACTGGATCGCCAGGAGGCGGAGGCCATCACCGCACTGTTCGGCGCCCGCGGTGTCCCGGTCACCGCCCCCAAGACGATGACCGGCCGCCTGTACGCCGGGGGCGCGGCCCTTGATCTGGTCACCGCGATGCTCGCCGTCCGCGACGAGGTCCTGCCGCCCACCGTCGGCGTCGTCGAGCCGGCGCCGGGCTACGACCTGGATCTGGTTCTCCGGGCTCGGCCGGCGCCGGTCACGGCGGCGCTGGTCCTGGCCCGGGGGTACGGCGGCTTCAACGCCGCGGCGGTGGTCACCACCACCCGCTCCTGAGCCGTACCCGAAGCACGACCTGCGACTACGAGGAGGAAACGCCGTGTCCGACAAGTTCACCCTGGACGACCTGCGACGCATCATGCGCGAGTGTGCGGGCGAGGACGAGAACGTCGATCTGTCCGGCCCGATCGGCGACCGAGGGCTGGAAGACCTGGGGTACGACTCGCTGGCCCTGCTGGAGATCGCCAGCCGGATCCAGCGGGAGTACGGCATCCCCATGTCGGACGAGTCGATCGCCGAGATGACCACCCCGAACGAAGCCGTCACCTATGTCAACAAGCGGTTCGCCACAATCTGAGGAGCAGAGATGGCAGGGCACACCGACAACTCCGTCGTGATCGACGCTCCGCTGGACCTGGTCTGGGACATGACCAACGATGTCGCGTCCTGGCCCCGGCTGTTCAGCGAGTACGCGGCCGCGGAGATTCTTGAGAAGCGCGGCGATCTGGTCGTCTTCCGGCTCACCATGCACCCGGACGAGGAGGGCCGGATCTGGACCTGGGTGTCACAGCGCACCGCCGACCCGGCCACCCGTACGGTGCGCGCGCACCGGGTGGAGACCGGCCCCTTCGAGTACATGAACATCGCCTGGTCCTACACCCAGGAGGCGGACGGCGTGCGGATGCGCTGGGTGCAGGACTTCCACATGAAGCCGTCGACACCGGTCGACGACGACGGGATGACCGAGCACCTGAATCGCAACACCGCCATCCAGATGCAGCGGATCAAGAAGCTCGTCGAGCAGGCGGCCACCAGCGCGGCCGGCTCCTCCGTGCGATGAACGGGCTCGTTCCGACCCTGCTGGCGCTTGCGCTGGCGGGCAACGGGATCGCGGCCGGCGTGATGCTCTCCACCGTCATCGGGATCGTTCCGCTGGTCCTGGTTCTGCCGTACGAGCGCTACGTCAACACGATCCAGTTCATGTGGCCCCGGTACGACCCGTTCATGCCGATCACCCATGCCGTGACCGTGGTGCTGGACATCGTGCTGTTCGTGGTGGTGGACGTGCCGGCGGCGCGCTTGCTGTTCGGCGCCGCGGCGGTGGTGCTGACCGTGGTCATGGTGATCTCCCTGGTCAAGAACGTGCCGATGAACCGGTACGTGATGTCGCTCGACCCGAACCGGCAGCCGGCCGACTGGAGCCGGACCGACCCGCGCCCGAGCTGGCGCAACTGGAATCTGCTCCGCACGACGCTGGCAGTCGTGGCCCTGGCCGGGAACGCGGCCGCGGCCGCGGCGCTGGCCTGACCCACCATGAAGGAGAAAGACATGAGCGTGGTACTCGACGGCAAGAAGGTGCTCGTGACCGGCGGCAGCCGGGGCATCGGCCGGGCCATCGTGCTGGCCCTGGCCGGCGCGGGGGCCGACGTCATGACGTGCTACCGCAGCGAGGGCGAGGCGGTGGACAGCCTGGCCCGTGAGCTCAAGAGCACCGCCGGCGACCACCACCTGGTCCGGGCGGACGTCAGCGACCAGACCGACCTGGCCCGGCTGATCGACGAGGCCCGGCAGCGGTACGGGCGGCTCGACGCGCTGGTCAACAACGCCGGCGTGATCAGCCACATCCCGTTCGCCGAACTGTCGCTCGACGAGTGGCGCCGGGTGCTGGACAACAACCTCACCGCTCCGTTCGAGGTGACCCAGCGGGCCCTGCCGTTGCTGCCCGAGGGCGCCTCGGTGGTCACCATCGGATCGCGGGTGGCGACCATCGGCATCCCGTTGCGGGCGCACTACACCGCGGCCAAGTCCGGGCTGATCGGCCTGACCCGTTCGCTGGCCAAGGAACTGGGCGGCCGCGGCATCCGGGTCAACGTGGTGGCCCCGGGACCGATCGAGACCGAGGAGGAGGTGAGCCCGCAGGTGCGCCAGCGCTATCAGCAGCTCATCGCCCTGCGCCGGCTCGGTCGGCCGGAGGAGGTCGCGAACGCGGTGTTGTTCCTGGTCAGCGATCTGTCCACGTTCGTCAGCGGCGAGACCATCAACGTGGACGGGGGCATCTGACATGGGCGGCACCGATGTCGTCTTCCGGGTCCTGCTCCGGATGGAGATCCGTCCGGGTCTGGAGCGGGAGTTCGAGGAGACCTGGTACAAAGTCGGCCACGAGATCACCGACCAGCCGGCGAACCTGGGCCAGTGGCTGTGCCGCAGCACCGACGAGCAGTCGGTCTACTACGTCATCAGCGACTGGGTGGACGAGCCGCGGTTCCGGGAGTTCGAGCACAGCCCCGGACACGTCGAGCACCGGACGAAACTGCACCCGTACCGGACCGCCGGCACGATGGCGACCATGACGGTCGTTCACCAGATGACCGGAGCCGGCGCACCCGTCGTCTCGTCATGACCGCTCGCCTCCGAGTACTGATCTTCGCCGCCGCCCCCGGCGACGACCCCGATGCGGTGGTGCGGGCGTACCACCGCATCAGCCGGGATCTGCGCGGCACGCCGGGGCTGATCAGCAACGAGCTGCTCCGGGCCACCACGGACGAGGCGCGGTTCATCGTGATGAGCGAGTGGGAGAGCGTCGAGGCCTTCGAGGTCTGGGAGCGGGGCTCCGCGCACAAGGGCACCACCGCGCCGCTGCGGCAGTACCAGGACAGCAGCCGCGGCGCGCCGTTCGGACTGTACGAGGTCGCCGCGGCCTACTGACCGCGGCGACCGACCTCCGGCGGGGTTGCCGGTCACCAGGTGACCGGCAGCTCCGCCGGACGGCTGAACGCGACCCCCGCGCTCCAGTGCAGCTCGGACTCGGAACCGGCGAGCGCCAGTTTCGGCATCCGGTCGAGCAGCCCGCCGAGCGCGATCTCCAGTTCCATCCGGCCCAGCTGCGCACCGAGGCAGTGGTGGATGCCGTACCCGAAGGCCACGTGCAGGTTCGGCTTGCGGGACACGTCGAGCACGTCGGGCTCCGCGAAGGCCTCCGGGTCCCGGTTGGCCGCGTTGATGCTCGGCAGGATCGCCTCGCCGGCCCGGACCAGGACCCCGCCGACCTCGACGTCCGCCAGGGCGATGCGCAGGGCGCCGAGGCCGCCACCGGCCTGGGAGAGCCGCAGCAGCTCCTCCACCGCCGACGGCACCAGGGAGCGGTCGGCCCGCAGCCGTTCCCACTGCGCCGGCGCCCGTAGCAACATCAGCACCGAGTGCGCGATGCCACTGGTCGTCGCGTGGTAGCCGGCGCCCAGCAACGTGTAGCCGAAGGCCAGCAGTTCCTCCTGACTCAGCCCGTCCCCCTCCTCGCGGGCGCCGATCAGCACCATGAGCAGGTCTTCGGTGGGATTGCGCCGCTTCTGCTCGATCAGCTCGGTGAGGTAGTCGTTGAGATGGTTGCGGGCGGCCAGCACCTCGTCGCGGCGGTTGGCGTCGAAGCTCAGCATGATGTCGGTCCAGGCCCGGAACTGGGCGACGTCGGCATAGGGCACGCCGAGCATCTCGCAGATGACCGTGATGGGCAGCGGCTGGGCCAGGCCGGTCATCAGGTCGGCCGGCTGCGGTCCGCCGGCCATCGCGTCCAGCAGGTCGTCGGTGAGCTGCTGCACCCGGGGTCGCAGCGCGGCGATCCGGCGGGTGCTGAACGCCCGGGAGACCAGCCGTCGCAGCCGGGTGTGCTCGGGCGGATCCATCACGAAGATGGACTTCGACCCCTGGGCGATCGGCAACAGGCGCGGTGCGCCCGGCGCGGTGATCGCCTCCCGGCTGAACCGCGCGTCGCTCAGGACCGCGCGTACCTCGGCATGCCGGGTGACCAGCCAGGCGGGATCACCGGTGGGGAGTGTGACGCGGGTCAGCGGACCCTCGGCCCGCAGCCGGGCGTACTCCGCCGGCGGCTGCAGCGGATCGCCGCTGCGAAACGGAAAGGAAAGCACCTCGGCGGTGGTCATGACGGGCAGCCTCCAGATGGGACGTCGGTTGATGAGGCCAACCTGGCAGAAGCACCTCGAGCCCCGGTCAAGCGTGGCGGCGCCGGATCCACCGACTCTCCAGACCTTTGCGAGGCCCGGCAAGCAGGCTTCCGAGTGCCGCTTCCGGCCGGTACGGCACGCCGTGCCGGCCGCTCGTCAGGGAGGACCACATTGGAACTCGAATTCAAGGGCCGGCGGGTGCTGGTCACCGGCGCCACCGGAGGGGTGGGACGGGCCACCGTACTGGCCTTCGCCGGGGCGGGCGCCGACGTCGTCGCCGCCTACCACCGGAACAAGGCCGCTGCCGACGACCTGGTGAGCGCGGCGGCCGGCCTGCCCGGCCGGGTCGAGCCGGTGCAGGCCGACATCACCGACGAGGAGGCGGTACAACGGCTGGCCGACGCGTGCGGCCGGCTGCTGGGCGGTCTCGACGTCCTCGTGAACAACGCCGGCGTCGACGGCAGCTCGGCGATCGCCGAGTTGGACCGCGACGAGTGGCGCCGGGTCGTCGACCTCAACCTCACCGGGTCCTTCCTGGTCACCCGCGCGGTGTTCGGCCTACTCGCCGAGGGCGCGGCCGTGGTCAACGTGGGCGCGTCGGTGGCGTTGCGCGGCCGGCCCGAGAGCGCCCACTACACCGCTTCCAAGTCGGCGTTGATCGGCCTGACCCGCACGTTGGCCAAGGAGGCCGGACGACGGGGGATCCGGGTCAACCTGATCGACCCGGGGGTCATCGACACCGGGGACGGCCCGCCGCCGCCGGTGCGCGAGCGCCTCAAGGCGATGACCGCCCTCGGCCGGCTCGCCGAGCCGGCCGACGTCACCGGCGCGGTGCTCTTCCTCGCCAGCGACCTGTCCCGATTCGTCACCGGAGCCACCCTCACCGTAGATGGAGGAATGTGATGCCGTACGCCGCGATCACCTACCGGGTCAAGCCCGGTCACGAGGATGAGATCGCCGACATCTTCGCCAACTTCCGGCGGGTGAGCACACCCACCCTGCGCGGCGCGGACGGCGAGGAGTCCGGGCGTCTGCTCGGCACCGCCGTGTTCATCCAGGACGAGATCATGGTCCGAGTCATCCACTACGAGGGTGAGCTCGCCGATGTCTCCCGGCACATGGGCGGGCAGCAGGGCGTCCACTCGCTCGAGGCCAAGCTCGCGCCGTACCTGGCCGAGAAGCGCGACACCACGACCGCGGAGGGCTTCGACCGCTACTTCAGCAACGCCACCATGCGATGCATCTCGCAGTTGTCCGTCGACACGCACCCGGCCCGGAGCTGACCGCGGTGCCCGGCACACCGCAGCGGGTGGCCGTGATCGGCCTCGGCGGGATGGGTGGCGGCATGGCCCATGCCGTGCTCGCCGCCGGCTTCCCGCTGACCGTGCACAACCGGACCGGAGCCAAGGCGGTGCCGCTCGCCGAGGCCGGAGCCACCGTGGCGGCCTCCGTCCGCGAGGCGGTCACCGACGCCGACGTGGTGCTGCTCAGCCTCAGCGACGAGGCCGCGGTGGAGACGGTCCTCTTCGACGAGGTCGTCCCGGCACTCGGCGCGGGCGCGACAGTGGTCGACACCTCCACCGTCTCGCCCGCCTTCTCCCGCCGGACCGAGAACCGGCTCCGGGAAGCGGGCCTGCGGCGGGTCGAGGCCTGCGTGGTCGGCAACCCCGACATGGCCCGCGGGGGACGGCTACGGGTCCTGGTGGCCGGCGACCCGGCCGACGCCGCCGCCGTCCGGCCGGTCCTCGACGCCATCGGCACCGAGGTGCGGCACCTCGGCGCCACCGGCAACGCCGCCGTGCTCAAGCTGACCCTCAACGTCCTGCTGGGCGTGCAGGTCAGCGGCCTGGCCGAGGTCGTGCAGTACGCCGAGGCGGCCGGCCTGGATCGCGACGACGTACTGGCCGCGGTGGCCGGCAGCGGGTTCAGCTCGCCCGTCCTGGCCTTCCGGGCCGATCTCATGCGCCGGCGCCAGTACTCCCCACCGGCGTTCCGCAGCAGTCTCATGCTCAAGGACCTGCGCCTGGCGGTGGAGCACGCCGCACAGGCCGGCGTCACCATGCCGGTCGCCGGTCGCTCCGCCGAGCGCTTCGCGGACGTCGTCGCGGCCGGCCATGGCGACGACGACGCCGCAGTCATCGTCGAGACCCCATCCCGCAGCGCCGACCCGGCGAGCCCGAATTCCGGAGGTACCAGCGTCATGACCGTTCCGACCATCACCGATGCGGCCACGCCGGCCGAACTGATCGAACTCGGCACCGCGTTCTGCCGGGCCAAGGTCGTCCTCACCGCCCTGGAGCTGCGACTGTTCGCGAAGCTGCAGGACGGGCCGCGCAGCGAGGAGGATCTGCGGACCGAACTGGGCCTGCACCGGCGGGGCGCCCGGCACTTCTTCGACAGCCTCGTGGTGCTGGGGCTGCTGCGCCGGGCGGACGGCGGGTACGCCAACACCGCCTCGGCCGCCCGCTGGCTGGTGCACGGCACGCCGAGCTACGTCGGTGGCTTCCTGGAGCGGGCCGACCACATGCTGTACCCGGCCTGGGGCCGGCTGACCGAGGGCCTCAAGACCGGCGAGCCGCAGGCCGAGGCCGACTACATGGAGATGATCGAGAACCCGGACCGGCTGCGCCGGTTCGTCGGCATGATGGACGCGCTCAACGGGCTGCTCGCCCCCGAGCTGGCGGACGCGTTCGACTTCTCCGGCACCGGCACCCTGATGGACGTCGGCGGCGCCCGGGGCAACCTGGTGTCCGGCGTGGTCAAGGCGCACCCCCGGCTGCGGGGCCGGGTGTTCGACCTGCCGCAGATGCAGCCGCTGTTCATCGAGCACGTCGGCAAGCTCGGGCTCAGCGACCGGGTCGAGTTCGTGCCCGGGAACTTCTTCACCGACGACCTGCCCGCGGCCGACACGATCAACATTGGGCACGTCCTGCACGACTGGTCGCCCGAGGAGCGGCAGATGCTGATCAGCAAGGCGTACGCCGCGCTGCCCAGCGGCGGGACGCTGCTGGTCTACGACCGCATGGTGGACGAGGAGCCGACCGACCCGGTGAACCTGATCATCAGCCTGGACATGCTGCTCACCACCAAGGGTGGTGCGGAGTACACCGCGGCCGAGTGTCAGGAGTGGATGACCACTGCCGGTTTCGTGGAGACCTCGGTGTCCGCGCTCGGCGAGTACGACACCCTCGTCGTCGGCCACAAGCGCTGACCTGGCGCCG
This sequence comes from Paractinoplanes ferrugineus, assembly GCF_016862195.1. Classification (GTDB taxonomy): domain Bacteria; phylum Actinomycetota; class Actinomycetes; order Mycobacteriales; family Micromonosporaceae; genus Actinoplanes; species Actinoplanes ferrugineus. Next base: position 117,690 of record NZ_BOMM01000050.1, read on the forward strand.
GCATGCACGTCGGGGTCGGGATTCCCGCGTCCGTACCGGGGGTGGCGGGGCGGCAGTTGCTGGACTGGGCAGTACGCGCGGAACAGCACCGCTTCTCCACCCTCGCCGTACTGGACCGGCTCGTGTACGGCAACTACGAGTCCCTGGTCACCCTGGGCGCGGTCGCCGCCGTGACCACGGAGATCAAGCTGGGCGCGACGATCCTCATCGCGCCCTACCGGGCCAACGCCGCGCTGTTGGCAAAGCAGATCGCGACCGTCGACGGCATCTCCGGCGGGCGGCTGACGGTCGGCGTGTCGGCGGGCGGCCGAGAGGACGACTTCGCGGCCTCCGCGGTGCCGTACGCGGGCCGGGGAGCCGCGCTGGACCGGACGCTGGCCGACTGGGAGAAGATCTGGTCCGGCGAGCTGCGCGGCTTCGCCGAGCCGATCGGCCCGCGCCCGCTCGTCCGGCCGCCCCTGCTGGTCGGCGGGCACACGGACGCGGCGATGCGCCGGGCCGCCCGGCACGGCACCGGCTGGATCGCCGGGGGCAGCTCCGCCTCGGCGTACCGGCAACTGGTGGAGCGACTGCTGACGGTCTGGCAGGCGCACGGACGCGACGGCCGGCCTCGGCTGGCGGCGCTGGGCTACTTCGCGCTGGGACCGGACGCCGAGCAGGCGGCCCGGGACTACCTGGGACGGTATTACGCCTTCCTGGGGCCGACGGCCGCGGAGCGGATCGCGGGCAAGGCGCTGACCGGCGCCGCGGCCGTCCGCGCCACCGTCGCGGAGTACTCCGCCGCCGGGTGTGACGAGCTGTTGCTGTTCCCCTGCTCGGCCGGGGTCGAGCAACTCGATCTACTGGCTGAGGCGCTGGGCTGACCGCAGGAGCCGGCCGGGACGGGCAGCCACCCGCCACCGGTCGGCTCCTCCAATTTTCAACAAATGGAAATAATTCTCCTGGCGGTTACCGAAACGCCAATAATTAACAGGCCGGTAATATTTCTTAGAATTGGCCTTGATCGATTTAAAGTCCCTATCGCTCGAATATCGCTCGAGGATCGCTATAGCGTATGCAGATGGCGCACTTTTGGTCGAAGACTCCAAACCTCGCCAGACACCCCCTGCCACCTGCGCATTTTATCCCGACATTACCGGCGCTAAACCACTCAGCGTGTCCGCGTGCTTGCAGAAAGCACGCTACCTAATGCATTTCACTACGGTAAGTAATGGGCACCAAGAAAGCATCGGCGCCATTCCTGGCCCTGGCGGCCGGCCAGTCAATCTGCTTAGACTCCTCGCTGACGACCGTCTATCGGTACGGGGGATACATGCTATTCCGAGTCTTGGGGCCTCTCGAGGTCATCGATCGCACCGTCGACCTCACGCCCACCGCGCCGAAGGTGCGCCAGGTTCTGTCCCTGCTGCTCCTGCGCAACAACCAGCCGGTGCACGCCAACGAGCTCATCGACGAGCTCTGGGGTGAGCGGGCACCGCGCAGTGCGCTCTCGACGTTGCAGACCTACATCTACAAGCTGCGCAAGGTGCTGAACAGCGACGGGCGCGACGGCCGGTCCGAGACGTTGCACACCAAGCCGTACGGCTACGTGCTCTCCATCCCACGGGAAAGCCTCGATCTGCACGTCTTCGAACGACTCGTGGCCGAGGCCGCGACCGCCCTGGAAGCCGACAACCCGGAGGTTGCCGCAGAGCGGCTGGAGCGGGCGTTCGGACTGTGGCGCGGCCGGGCGCTGAGCGACATCGTCGCCGGCGAGTCGCTGAGCGCGCACCTGACCCGGCTGGAGGAGAACCGGCTCCGGGCCGTCGAACTCTCCTGCGACACGAAATTGCGTCTGGGTCGCCACAACGAACTCATCAGCGAGCTCAAGACCCTCACCGCGGAGAACCCGCTCCACGAGAGCTTCCACACCCGACTGATGATCACGCTCTACCGCGCAGGACGGCGCACCGAGGCGCTGGAGGTCTACAGCCGGCTGCGCCAGGTGCTCTGCGACGACCTCGGCCTGGACCCCTCGCCCATGGTGGGACGGACCTATCAGGCCCTGCTCTCCGCCGACCCGTCACTTGACGAGGACGCCCCGGTGGCCGCCGCCGGGGCCAGCGCCGCCATCCGGGCCCTGGGCAGCCCGGCGCAGTTGCCGGCGGACGTCGGCGACTTCGTCGGCCGCGAGGACCTGCTCGAGCAGGCTGAGCAGTGGCTGGCCGACGCACCGCACCAGACCGCGATGCCCGTCCTGGTGGTCACCGGGATGGCGGGGATCGGCAAGACGGCCTTCGCCACCCGGCTGGCGCACCGGCTCGCCAACGCGTACCCGGACGGACACCTCTACCACCAACTGCGCGGGCCGGACGGCACCCCGATCGACAGTGCCACCGTGCTGACCAAGCTCCTGCGCACGGCGGGCGTGCCGGCGTCGGAGCTGCCGGACGAACTGGAGGACCTGCAGAAGATCTTCCGGACGTGGAGCAGCGGGCGATCGATGTTGCTGCTGCTGGACGACGCGGTCTCGGCCCGGCAGGTGGCCCCGCTGCTCCCCGGGTACGCCCGGTGCGCGGTAATCGTGACCAGCACGGAACGGCTGCACTCGCTGGCCGGCGCGTGCACCGTCGACCTGCCGCCGCTGGATGCCCGCGCGGGCGCGCAACTGCTGTCGAGCATCATCGGGGAGCAGCGGTTCACCGCGCACCGCGAGGAGTCGGCCGCGCTGATCCGGCTCTGCGCCGGGGTGCCCGCCGTGCTACGCAGCGTCGGCGCCTCGATCACCGCCCGGAACTGGTCCACGGCCGCGCGCCTGGGCCAGCTGACCGCCGGCGGTCTCCGGCTCGACCACCTGTCCTTCGGGGACGAGAACCTGCGCCGGCGCATCGAGACGCATTGCCAGGATCTGAGCATGGAGCAGTGGCTGGTGCTCGCCGCGTTCGGCCGGCTCGACAGCGCGACGGTGACGCCCGCCGAGGTGGCGGCCTGCACCGGGATGGACGTCGAGGACGCCGAGTTGTCGATGTTGAGCCTGGTCGACCGCAACCTGGCCACGGTGATCTCCGGCTGCGCACGCCCGCTGTACGCGATGCACGAGTTGCTCCGGTTGTACGCCGGCGAGGTGGCCGACCGTCTCCTGGAGACCCCCGTCGACAATCGGAGGCCACCGGCCAAACCCCAGCTCGCCGCCCGCTGGCAGGACGCCCGGATGGGCCAGCGGGCGCAGCTGACCGCTTAGCGTTTTTTGTGCCCCGCCCCGCAAGGGATCCGTCCGGCCTTGGCTATAGTCGAACTCGGTTATTCGAATTCGGGAGGAGCCGAGTGATGACGGACGCATCGTGCGGGCGTTGAACAGCTCGCTGACCATGGCTGTGCTGGCACTGCTCCGGGAGGGCGACCGTCACCCGTACGAGATGCAGCATCTCCTGCGGGAACGCAACATCGAGGCGGTCGTCAAGCTCCGCGGCGGCTCGCTGTACGACGCCATCGACCGGCTGGTCCGGGCCGGGCTCGCCACCGTGGCCGGCCGGGTCCGCACCGGGTCCCGGCCGGAGCGGACCATCTACACGATCACCCCGGCGGGCGTGGAGACGCTCACCACCATCGTCCGCGAGCACCTCGCGACGGTCGCCCAGGAGTACCCGGCCTTCGCGGCCGGGCTGGCACACCTGCTCAACCTGGATCGGGACGAGGCGGTGGGACTCCTGCACGAACGGCGCAGCACGCTGACGCGGTTGTTCGAGGAGACCGACGCCGCTCTCCAGGAGGCGCGGAAGACCGGAGTGCCGCGCCTGGTGCTGCTGGAAACGGAGTACAGCCAGCTTCTCCGGCAGGCCGAGATCACCTGGCTCCGGGAAGTGACCGGAGCCATCGAGACGGGCGACATGCCCTGGATCGCCATCCCACCACCGCATCAGGAGGCTTGATGTCCTTCCCGCCGAAGTCTCTCAAGATCGCCAACAAGGTCATCATCTGGCTGCAACGCCGGGGCCTGCCGATCGGGACGATGCACCTGCTCACCGTCCGCGGTCGCAAGTCCGGTGAACCCCGCACCACGCCGGTCTCGCCGCTGACCGTCGACGGAAGCCGCTACATCATCGGTGGCTATGCCAAGGGCGACTGGGTCAAGAACGCCCGAGCCTCCGGCGAGGCGGTGCTGTCCCGCGGCAAGACGAAGCAACACGTACGGCTGGTCGAGATCCCCGAGTCCGACCGCGAGCCGGTCCTGCGGGCCTTCCCCAAGGAGGTGCCGCACGGCGTGCAGATGTTCGTCAAGACCGGCGTGGTCCGCGACTCCACACCGGACGGTTTTGCGGCGGCCGCCCCGCACGTGGCGGTGTTCCGCATCGAGAGCCACTGACCCGCACGCTCTCGGTCCCCCCGACCGGCCGGCGCCCTCGGTCCCCCCGGCGGCGCCGGCCTCCGGCGTGCCCGGAACACCTTCTGGGTAACGGATTCAGGTCTTCCCCTACCCCCTTCGGGGTAAGCCCCGATGTTTCCCCCGCTCCCCCGCGCGTACCTGGTCGAGCGTCCTTGCGGCCCGGCAGGCTGGACGCAATCCCGTAGTCGGTCGCCGGAGGCGGTCTCGTGCGTAAGTGGTTCTTCCGTGGTCTGACAGCAGTGCTGGTGCTGTGCGTTCTCGGCGCCGGCGTGGTCGCCTGGGTGCTCACCCGGCCCCCGATCGACACGGTCGGCCGGGTGGCGTTCGATCGCGCCCTCGCCGTCCCGCCGCTTGCTCGCTCCGAAGTGGACGCGGCCGGCCGGCGAGTGTTCGAGCTGCGGGCCCAGAGCGGCCGGAGCGACCTCGGCCACGGCGGGCAGACCGCCACATGGGGTTACAACGGCACGCACCTAGGACCGACACTTCGGGCCCGGCGTGGGGAACAGGTACGCGTGAACATCACCAACGGCCTCGGCGAGGACACCACGGTGCACTGGCACGGCATGCATCTGCCGGCCCGGATGGACGGTGGCCCGCACCAGCCGATCCGCCCCGGCTCGACCTTCAGTCCGGAGTGGAGGATCGACCAGCCCGCCTCGACCCTCTGGTACCACCCGCATCCGCACGAGCGGACCGAGAAGCAGGTCTACCGCGGCCTGGCCGGCCTCTTCCTGGTCGACGATCCCGCCACCGACGTCGCCGCGCTCCCCCACGAGTACGGCGTCGACGACGTCCCGGTCGTGGTGCAGGACAAGGCCTTCACCGACGACGGGCAGCTCGCCGAGGCGAGCCCGCTGGGCAGTGACATCGGCATCCTCGGCGACTCCCTGCTGGTCAACGGAACGCCGAAGCCCTACCTGCCGGTCACTACCGATCTGGTCCGGCTCCGCGTCCTCAACGCGTCGACGGCTCGCAGCTACAACTTCGCCTTCTCCGACGGGCGCCCGTTCACGCTGATCGGCACCGACGGCGGCCTGCTGGACCGGCCCCACCAGGTCGATCGGCTGCCGCTCTCGCCGGCCGAACGGGCGGAGGTGCTGGTCGCCATGCGCCCCGGCGAGCAGGTGGTCCTGCGCAGCGTCCCGCCGGCTCCCGAGGGCGACTTCGGGGTCCGCCGCTTCCAGGGTGGCCGCGACAAGTTCGATGTCCTGCAGCTGCGCGCGGCCGCATCGCTGAAGCCCGGCCCGGCGGTGCCGGCGAAACTCGTCGACACGCCCCGGCTGGACCCGGCCGAGGCGGCGCAGACCAGAACCATGACGTTCACCGGCCGGCAGATCAACGACCGCCTGATGGAGCACGGGCGCAACGACGCCGTGGTCACCAAGGGCACCACCGAGGTCTGGACGGTACGCAACGGGCATGGCACCCCGCACAGCTTCCACATCCACGACGTGCAGTTCCAGGTCCTCAGCCGCACCGACGGCGGCCCGCTGCCACCCCACCTGAGCGGCTGGAAGGACACCATCCGGCTACCACCGCAACAGGGCTACACGGTGATCATGCGATTCGCCGACTACGCCGATCCGGAGACGCCCTACATGTTCCACTGCCACCTCCTGCGCCATGAGGACCAGGGCATGATGGGCCAGTTCATCGTGGTGGAGCCGGGCGACGGGCCGAAGTCCCGGGCGCCGGCCGACCGGACGGGAGCCGGCGGGAGCCACCATCAGGACCACCCCGGCTGAAGCCCGGCACGGAGATCCTGATTGAGGAACGATCGTTCTTGACTGGTCGTTCCTAAATCAGTAACGTGCTCGGCATGGGACGCCCCAGAGGTTTCGACGAACAGGCCGTGACGGCTGCGGCCGCGCAGTTGTTCGCCGGCCGGGTCTACGACGGGGTGTCCGTGGACGATCTCGTTCAGCACCTGGGGGTGCACCGCAACAGTCTCTACAAGGTCTTCGGCAGCAAACGAGGGCTCTACATCGCCGCGCTCCGCTGGCACCTCGAACATCGCCTTCCCCGGCTGGCCGAGCAACTCGCGGCCGGCGTGGCGGCCACCGACGACTCCGTGCTCGATCTGCTGCTGCTGGCCGGAGTCGAGCGCGCCCCGGTCGACACCGATGTGGCGGCCCTGGTGACCACCGCCTGGCAGACCTTGGGACAGGCCCTGCACCGGGCCGCCCGGGTGAACGGCACCAGCCCGACCGCGTTGAGCACGCTGCTGGGCGAACGGCTGCTCGCCCGCGCCGCCGGACCGACCGGCGACCCTTCGTAACCGGTCACCCGATGACCGGCCCCGGCCGGGTGCGACTCGCACCCGTACCCCACCCTGCCCGCGGCCGAGTCCGCAGGCCGCAGAAAGGCTAGTCGAATGGCCCAGATCAGCATCGCCGGTGACGACCTCGTCGTGGAGATCGAAGGATGGGAGAAACTGTGGTCGCTCAAGAGCCGCCTGGTGATCCCGCTGGTGAACGTCCGCGGCGCCACCGTCGACCCGGGCATCGCCGCCGAACCCAAAGGCTTGCGGGCCCCCGGCACCAGCCTGCCCGGCGTGATCACCGCGGGCACCTTCCACCAGGAAGGTGAACGTGTTTTCTGGAACATCCGCGACGGCGCCCGAGCCGTTGTCATCGAGCTCGCCGACGAACGTTACGCCCGCCTCGTCGTGGAGGTCGCCGACCCGGCCGCCACGGTCGCCCTGATCGAGCGGGAGATCAAGCGATGACCTCGCCGGCGAGCAGGCCGCGGGGCACCGGCCGGCGGATCGCCCGGCACATCACGATCCTGACCGTCGTGACCGGAACTGTCATTGCCGCGGCCCCCTCCGCCAGTGCCGCTCGGTGGGTGCCGGCCGCGGACCACGAGATCAGCTTCGTCGTGGACGGCACTCGCACCTTCGGCACGTTGCACGTACCCGCCCATCGTCCGCGGCAGCGGATGCCCGCCGCGTTGTTGCTGCCCGGCAGCGGTCCCACCGACCGCAACGGGGACCAGCCACCGACGCTGACCCCGCACACTCTGGCCGAGCTCGCCGATGCGCTGGGGCACGACGGAGTCGTCAGCATGCGCTTCGACAAGTACGGCACGGGCCGCACCGGTCTCGGTGCCTTCGCCGGAAAGCCCGAGACGATCGACTACCCCGCCTTCGTCCGCCAGGCCGACACCGCTTACCGGCTGCTAGCCGGCCGGCCTGAGGTCGACCGGCGAAAGGTGAACCTGATCGGGCACAGTGAAGGCGCCTTGACGGCACTGCAGGTCGCGGTCTCGGCTCAGCCTCGGGCAGCCGGAGTCGGGCTGTTGCAACCTCTGGCGCAACGACTCCTCGACGTTCTGGCCCGGCAGTTGCATGAGCAACTTGCCGCCGCCGTCACCGCGGGCCAGCTGAGCGAGCAGGAGCGGCCGAGCATCGATCTCGCCATCACCCGCGCCGTCGCCGACCTCCGGGCCGGTCAGCCGATCGATACCGACGACATGCCCATCGCACTCGCCGATCTGTTCCGGAGCCTCGGCGGCTCCAACCGGCGCTATGTGGAAACCATCGATGCCCTCGACCCGGCCACCGTCGCCGGTCGTCTGCCGGCCCGGACGCGGGCGCTACTCACCTGCGGCACCAACGACCCCCAGGTCCCGTGCCCGACGACCGACGCACTGGCGGCAGCGCTGCGGCAGGTGCCGACCACCGGCCCCGGCCGGGTCGTGTTGGCCGGCGTGGCGCACGACCTGAGCGACCCCGCCGACCCGGCAGCACTCGCCCCCGCCCTGCACGCCGCACTGCGCCGGCTCACTCTGCACGCCGGCCGCGGGAGACGGGGCCCGGACGAGTGACGCGGTGGCGGGCTGACCGGATCGGACCGGCGACCGGCACCGGCGTGGGTCGTTGTGTCATTTCGAAAACCTGGTCACCGCCGCCGTCAACGACATGACGTAGTTTCTTGCTGCTCATTCCCGAGGCGGTTCGCCGGAAGCGGACAGCGCATTGACCGACATCATGTATAAGAATTGTTAACTCATTATAAAAAATAACGCGTGACAATACGTAAAACTACTTAACGCATTGCTATGCCAGGATCGAGTTGATAACATATAGTGATCAATAAATAACCACACGTAACGGCCGCCGGGCGTACGTTGAACTGGGCGGGAGAAAATCGGGAGGAATCATTCCGGCGTTGCGGTTTTCTGTCCTCGGTATGCTCGAGATCGCCCGCGACGGTGTGTTGTGCACCCCCACCGCGCCGATGCAGCGGATACTACTGGGCCTGCTTTTGATGCATCGCAATGAATATTATTCCACCAAATCGATAATCAATGATCTTTGGTCGTACCGTCCGCCGAAATCCGCGCCCGCGGCGTTGCAGTCATATGTGTCCGCGATACGGCGGACCCTGCTGCCGCGGACGCCGGGACGGGCGGTCGACGCTCAGCGACATCCCGTTCTCGTCACCCGCTCGGCGGGTTACATCCTGAACGTCGGCCCGGGCGAGATCGACATCGACGACTTCGACGAGTCCGTCCAGCAGGCGCGCGGGCACCATGCCGCCGGCCGCTGCGAGGCCGCCCGGGATTCGTATCAGGATGCCCTGGCGTGGTGGCGCGGGCCGGCGCTGGCCGACCTGCGCGGGCACAGCGGCCTGCTCAACTCCGCCGACCGGCTGGACTCCGACCGCCTGGCGGTCCTGCAGGAACGGCTCTGGCTCGATCTCCGGCACGGCCGCGGCCCGCAGGTGCTCGGCGAGTTGGAGGAGCTGTGCGCCAGCCATCCGCTGAACGAGAAGTTGCAGCACCAGCTCATGGTCGGTCTCGCGATGACCGGGCGGCGGGCGGACGCGCTCAAGGTCTACGCCCGCACCTACCGGGCGATGGCCGACGAAGCCGGACTGGAACCCGGCCACCTGCTGCGCTCGGCACAGCAGGCGATGCTCGGGAGCGACTCGGCGGCCGACTTCGAGCGCTGGCTCGACGCGGTGCCGGCCGGGCCGGAGTGTGGCTGCCCGAACCACCTCGCGGCCGACCGGTGACGCGTCAATCGGTGAGCGCGCCGGAGCGACTGTCACCGAACACCGTCTCCCACGAGCCGAGCCGCCGGCGGTAATAGATCAGCGGGTCGTCGCGTACCGGGCCGGTGTCATCGTCCGTCTCCAGGGCCACGACGCCACCGATCATGACGGCGTGATCGCCGTCCGGCACGACCCGCCGGGTCCGGCAGGTGAGGAACTGCGGCACTCCGTCCAGCCGCGGGACCGGGCCGTGCCAGCGCCAGGCCACCGCGGCGAACTTGTCGTCCACCCGCCCGGCGAAGATGTCCGCGAGCTCGCGGTGCCCCCGGTCGAGCAGGTGCACGCCGAAGGCGGCGCAGCCGGTCAGCGCCGGATAGGACCGGGCGCTGCGGCCGACCGCGAACAACACCGAGGGCGGGTCGACGCTGTAGGAGCACAGCGTCGACACCAACAGTCCGCAGGCTTTCCCGTCCGGGGTACGAGTGGTGATCACCGCGACGCTCGCCGCGTGCCCGGCCATCGCCTCGGTGAAGGCGGTGACCCCGAGAGGCGGCCAGTCGGAGATGTCCACGGGTTCAGCTGACCGCGGCGTCGTCGAACGCGGTCGAGGCGGCCCGCCGGCACTCGTCGAGCCGCGCCCGCGCGTCCTCGTCGCCGGTCGCGTCGAGAACCGCCGCGAAGTCGCGCCCCGCCTCCTCGTAGCGGCCGGCCTCCTGCAGGGCGACGCCCCGGTTGAAGCGGATCTCCGGGTTGTCGAGCAGGCTCACCGACCGGTCCAGATCGGCGACGGCCCGGTCCAGATCGCCGTTGTCGAAGGCCAGCATGCCGCGGGTGGCCCAGGCCGAGGCCAGGCCGGGATCGTGCTCCACCGCGGCGGTGAGGCTGGCCCACGCGGCGTCCGTGTCGCCGCGTCCGGCCAGCAACCGGCCTCGCAGACCATGCAGGTGGGCGCCGTCCGGCCGCACCGCGAGCCCGGCGGTGACGTCGGCCCAGGCACCGTCGTCGTCGCCGAGCTCATGACGCATGGCGGCGCGGTTCAGCCAGGCATCGGCGTTGTCCGGGTCGAGCTCGATCACCCGGCTGAAGTCCTCGACCGCCCCCGCGAGATCGCCCAGCTCGGCGCGGGCGTCACCGCGGTTGTAGAACACCTCCGGGTACGGCGGTGACAGCGCCAGGGCCCGCCCGTAATCCTCCACCGCCTCGGCCCGCCGGCCCAGCCGGTGCAGCACGTTGCCGCGGTTGAAGTAGTGGTCGTGGAAGTTCGGATCCACCTCGATCACCGTGTCCAGGTCGGCCAGCGCCTCGGTCAGCCGGCCGGTCATGATGAAGACCTGAGCCCGGTTGTAGCGCAGCCCGGTGCGGTGCAGCAGCTGCTCCCCCGGCGCCAGCTCCCGATCGAGGGTGGCCATGCCGCTGTTCAGCAGCTCCAGCGCGCGATCCGGGCGCCCTTCACGGGTTTCCACAAGCGCGAGCCCGTTGCGGTTGAACACGGTGTAGAAGGCTCGTTCCTTCGGGTCGGGCAGCAGCGTGGAGATGGCGATCGCCACGTGCAGCCACTCCCGCGCCTTCCGCGGGTCGCGCCGGCTGTCGTCGAAGTGCCGGGCATAGAGCATCGCCGTCGCGTACGCCCCGTGCATGTGCATCTCCGAGTCGGTCGAGACCATGCGGAGCTCCGCGTAGATCAGCTCCACCTCCTCGGCCCGGCCCAGCGCGGACAACGACGTCGTGGCGTCGCCGGTGAAGTGCCACCACAGCTTGTCGTCCGGTCCGCCGGGCACCAGGCGCCGCCCGCGCAGGCCGAAATCGACCGCGGAGTGGTAGAGCCCGAGGTTCTTGCTGTTCAGCTGGGCCACACGCAGGGCGGCCGTACCCGCGCCGGCCGGGTCGCTGCCGTGCTCGGCGTGGAACGGGATGGCCCCGAACTCGAGCGAGCGCTCACCGAGCTCCCGCAACACCTCGATCCGCCGGTCGTGCCGGGCCGCGCGTTCCGGTTGCGCCAATTTCTCGTACGCCTCGAGGGCGCGCGGGTCGTCGGTCGTGCCGTCACTGTCCACAAAGGCGTCGGCAAGGTCGCCGGTCACCGGCGGAAGAGCCGTGCCGCCGGCGGCATCGTGGGCCGTGGTGTGGGCCCGCAACGCGGCGGGCAGGGAGACACTCACCGGGCCGGGCGGGTCGGCGAGCGGAGCGGGACCGCTGCCCACCACCACTGTCAGCAGGTCCGCGGGCACCCGGCGGACGAGCACCGCGAGGAATTCCAGGTCGGTCGGGTCAGCCTCGCTCACGTCCTCCACCACCAGCACCCGTGGTTCGGCCGGTAGCCCCCGCAGGTAGGCGAGCAGGAAGTCGACCAGCCCGTGCGAGACCCGCAGACTGTGCAGCCGGGCCTGATACCGGGTGCGGGCCCCGGATGCCGCGGTCAGCTCCAGCGCCACCTTGATCGGCGGGACCTGGCCGGCGAGCTCCGGGGTGGAGGTGAGCAGGGCGATGTGATGGTCGGGGCCAAGCTCGGGGTCGCGCCGCAGGGCGTCCGCGGCCACGAGACGGATCAGCGTCCCGGCCGCCGTGTACGGCCCGCGCAGCCGGCGATGGGCGCTGACCGTGGCGAGCGGCGCGGGCAGCCCGAGCCGGCCCAGTTCCGCCGTACGGTCGGCACGGCTGCCGCCGCGGATCCAGTGGTGAGAGGTCATGACCGGCGCTCCCTCTAGGCGATGACGTGATTGAAGGTGGCGGCTGCCCGTTCCCGGCGCTCCCGGATCCCGAGCCACACCGTGAACGCGAATTGGGGCACGTTCAGGGCCAGGAACAGCGCCGAGTCGACGGTCTGGGCCGTCGTCGCGCCACCGACGAACCGGTCGACGATGCCGGCGAAGACGTGATAGCTGGCCGGGATGGCGGCGAACAGCAGGGTGGCCCCGCTGAACGAGTACCCGGCGACGATGAGCCACGAATACCAGCGGGCCGCTTGCCGGTCGACCGGGTGCCACTGCGACGGGTCGGCCACCGGCGCTCGCCCGAACCCCCGGCGGACCCGGTCCGTCACCATCTGCTTGGCCGTGCCGTGCAGGTCGGAGCACCCGAGCACGGTGGTGATCAGAATGTAGATGTCGGTCCGCAGGTAGAAGAAGAACTGCCACACGATGCGCAGCACGGTGGCGAAGGTGAACGCCTGGCAGACCATTCCGAGCCGGGAGAAGGAACCGTCCGGCAACCGCGACAGATCCGCACCGATGACGAGGACGGCGACGACAAGCACATCGGCGACCAGGCCGGCCAGGATCGGCAGGTAGCGCTTGCGCCGGGGCACGGCAACCAGCCCGTCCAGCGAGGTCTCCAGCACGATGAAGTAGAACCGTCGGCCGATCCGCAGGCGCGACCGCAGCCCCAGACGCCGCCCGGCCAGCGCGTGGAACGACTCGTGCAGCAGGGCCAGCGGCATCGCGCCGACGAACAGGCCCACCACGACGATCGTGTAGTACTCGGTGAAGAACAGGTCATGGTAGGTCGGCACCAGATCCGTCGACCGGACCATCAGAATGCCGGCCCACCCGAGCAGAGCACCGTAGAGCACCCACGCGACCGGCGAGAACAGCGCCCGCCCGAGGCCCTGCCAGCGCACCGGCCCGGTGGCCTCCGCCGGCTCGCCGCCCGTGCGCAGGAAACCGAGCTCCTCCAGCGCACCGACGATATGGGCCGCGTCGATCTCCTCGTCGTAGACCGAGGAATACCAGAGCGCGGCCTGGCGCGGGGTCTCACCATTCTGCAGACGCTGGACAAACGCGGCGCCATCAGCCGGGAAAACGGCATAGGAATCGATTTCCGTACGCCCGATCGTGATCTCCCCGTCTTCTTCCAGATAAGTCAAGGAGTGCAGCCTGACAACCTGATCCGGGTCGTAGGGCCGCTCGACGTCGGTCATGTACGGCACCCTTCCGTCGGTGGCACGGGTGCGGGCGCCGAAGACGCCCGCACCCGCCGCACGTCTTAGACCTGGCCGGGGTAGTGGCTGCAGGCCGAAGCGGTCAGACGAACCGGGCCGGTCTTGCGGATGGTGACCTTCTTCATGCCGGTCCGCTTGGTCTGGCTCTTTTCCATGGGAGACCTCTTTCGCTAGTGGTGCGGTGTTCCTCCATTTTGCTGGCCCGCTCCCATAGACCAGCCAAAATGGCGCTCAAGAACCGCCGCAAGGGGCCGCCGACCAGCAATTCCAGCGCGTGAGCGACGGCAAGCGGCGCCGCCGGTATCCGGGGTCGAGGAGGATCGGCGCATGCGATACCAGAGGTCCGTGCCGTGCGCAGTCGACTCCGGCGCGGCCTCGTGCACGCGGAAGGACCGGTCAGGTTCGGCCCGCCGGAACAGTCCGGGAAAGCGGTCGCGCTGGTCGTAGCGGCGTTGCGCGAGCTCGTGCAGGTGGGTCACGAAGACGACGGTGACCCCGGCGGCGGTCACGGCGTCGACGAGGTGGCCGGCGATGTCCGAGCCTTCCTCGGCGACGCGGTCGGCGAGGGCGTGCGCCGGCCGGGCCCCGGCACCGGAGGCCCTCAGCAGAGCCGGTTTCATGCTTGGGCCCCGATCCGGGCGCGGCGCTGGTCATGGGTGAGTCCGTACTTGGTGGCCAGGGCGAGGGCGTGGGCTCGGCCGTCGGCGCGACCGCGGGTGACGGGGATTGTCGCGAATCGGCCAGCAGCTTCCGGGTTACCACCGGACTCGTGACCTAGCGGTGCCCGGACTTCGCCTTCGTCCAGGTCGAATACTCGTCGTAGATCCGCACCAGGTCGGCCGGGCGGGACCGGAGGGTGAAGAACTCGCCCAGCAGCTCGAACAGCTTGGCCACCACCACCGGGTCACGGTCGGCGGAATCGACCGCTGCACGGCCGGCGGCCGGCCCCTCCGGGCGGGCCAGGTGGATCACCAGGGCCCGCCACGTCAGGTTGTCACCGTCGCCCAGACGGGTCACCAGCCACTCCCGGAAACCGGTGAGCAGTCCGCCGTCGTTGCCCGCGTTCAAGCCCTCGAGGTAGGCGCAGAACTGTCCGTAGGAACCGTCCAGACCGGACAACTGGGGCCGCCGGTGAACGGCCTCGAACTGGCGGAGATAGTCCATCGCGCCAACCTACCGGGGCTCGGGGCGGCCATCCTCACTCGGCGATGCGGGTCGCGCCCATCGCGGCATAGCGCGCGGGCCGGCGCGACCGGGCCCAGAGCCCGATCGCCAGGGCGGCCACGATCACGACCAGATGCAGCCAGGGCAGCGAGTTGATCAGCGTCGACGTCGTTCCGGTGATCGCCTCGTAGTTGGACAGGGCGAGCACGGTGGCGGCGCCGACGCCCAGGGTGGCGAGCGCGGGCGCCACCGTGTAACCCCAGCCGTACTGCCGCCGCCGCAGGAAGAAGATCAGCACCGCCAGCGAGGTGGCGGTGATCAGACCCAGGATGCCGACCGCGCCCACCCCGGTCAGCGACGTCGACAGGTTGGTCAGCGGGTCGAGTCCGGCAACCGCGAAGCCGACCATGATTCCGGTCATCACGGCGAAGCTGGTGTAACCGGCCACCGTGGGTGATCGGTGCCGCGGGTGGGTGCGCGCCAGCACCCGGGGCATGAAGCCGTCCCGGGACAGCGCGTACAGGTACCGGGAAGCGGCGTTGTGGAAGGCGAGGACGCCGGCGAAGCTGCTGGTGACGATCAGCACCTGCAGCAGGTCGGTCCAGGCGTGGCCGACGAACGTGTCGCTGAGCCCGAACGCGAAGTTTCCCGGGTCGGCGAGCGCCGCCGCCGGCGCCCCCTCGCCCCCGCCGCCGGCGATGAGGGCCCAGGTGGTGAGGACGAAGAAGAGTCCGACGAGGAGCACCGCCCCGTAGGTCGCCCGTGGCACCGTGCGGTCGGGGTCGCGGGCCTCCTCGGCGTAGATGGCCGTCCCCTCGAATCCCTGGAAGCAGGAGAAGCCGTAGATCAGGCCCACCCCGACCGAGCCGGCCAGCACGTGCGACGGCGCGAACGACTGCAGAGTGAACGCTCCGGCACCCTTCTGGAAGAGGATGCCGACGTCGAGCACCAGCACGGCCAGCGCCTCGGCGAGGAGGGCGGCGCCGAGCACGCCGGCCGCCACCGTGATGCGGAGGTAGCCGAGCAGTCCGACGATCACCATCGCCACCGCGCAGCACAACCACCAAGGCACGTCGATGCCGAAGAAGCGATCGATGGTGACGTTGGCGAAGTAGCCGAGCGCGCCGAGGGTGGCGGTGCCGACGCACAGGTACGCGGTGAGGGCGACGTACGCGGCCGGCAGCCCGGCGAGCCCGCCGAGGCCCCTGGTGATGAAGGCGTAGAAGGCGCCGGCGTTGCGGACGTACGGAACCATCCGGGTGAACCCGACGGCGAACAGCAGCAGGATGAGCGCCACGACGACGAAGATGCCCGGCGTGCCGACGCCGACCCCGAGCGCGATGGACAACGGGATGAGGGCGACGGCCCCGGCGGCCGGAGCCACCGCCGCCATCACCATGAAGACGAGATGGGCGGCGCCGAGCGTGCCCCCGGCCAAGCTGTCCGCGACCGGCCGGCCGACCGGCGTCGGCTCGAGGGTCAGCGCGGGTTCGGGTGCCGGGCTATCGGTGGTTGCCATGAGAATCTCCGAACTTCTCGAATGTCCGGGGAGCCTGACAGAGCCCACTGGGCGCCCAGGTCACGCCGGTTCGCTCACCGGTCCGGAATCAACCAGGTCGAGGGCGATGTCGACGATCAGGTCCTCCTGCCCGCCGACGAGGCCGCGGCGGCCCACTTCGATCAGCAGCGACCGGACGTCCACGCCGTACCGTTGCGCGGCGGTCTCGGCGTGGCGCAGGAACGAGCCGTAGACACCGGCGTACCCGAGGGTGAGGGTTTCCCGGTCGACCCGGACCGGGCGGTCCTGCAGCGGGCGCACCAGGTCGTCGGCGGCGTCCTGCAGAGCGAACAGGTCGCAGTCGTGGTCCCAGCCCCGCAGGTTCGCGACCGCGATGAACGGCTCGATCGGGCAGTTGCCGGCGCCGGCGCCCTGCCCGGCCAGTGACGCGTCGACCCGGGTGACCCCCTCCTGGACGGCGATCATCGAGTTGGCCACGGACAGCGACAGGTTCTCGTGGGCGTGGATGCCGATCTCGGTGGCCGGGTCGAGAACGTCGCGGTACGCCCGGATCCGGTCGCGCACGTCGTCCATCAGCAGCCGGCCGCCGGAGTCGGTGACGTAGACGCAGTGCGCGCCGTAGGACTCCATCAGTCTCGCCTGCTCGGCCAGCACCCCGGGCGGAGCCAGGTGGCTCATCATCAGGAAGCCGGAGACGTCCATGCCGAGCTCGCGGGCGGTGGCGATGTGCTGGGCGGCCACGTCGGCCTCGGTGCAGTGGGTGGCCACCCGCACCGAGCGCACGCCCAGGGCAAAGGCCTGCCGCAGGTCGGCGATGGTGCCGATCCCCGGCAGCAGCAGTGTGGTCAGCCGCGCCCGGGAGATGTTCGCGGCCGCGACCTCGAGCCACTGCCAGTCGGTGTGCGACCCGGGCCCGTAGTTGAGGCTGCCGCCGGCCAGCCCGTCTCCGTGCGAGACCTCGATGCCGTCCACGCCGGCCGCGTCGAGCGCACCGACGATCTTCGCGACGGAGTCGAGCTCCATCCGATGGCGTACGGCGTGCATCCCGTCCCGCAGCGTGACGTCCTGGATGAAGAGCCGGGTCATGATGCCATCCTTTCGGCGGCGGCGATCGCGGCCGAGGTCATGATGTCGAGGTTCCCGGCGTAGGCCGGGAGATAGTGGGCCGCCCCTTCGACTTCCAGGAACACCGACACCTGATGGGTGACCGCGGCGTCTCCGGAGAGGGTGTGCACCGGCTGATCAGGCGGGACCGGGGTGATCTGCACGCGCTGCTTGAGACGATATCCAGGGACATATCCGGCCACCGCGCGGACCATCTCCTCGACCGACTCGACGATCGCGTCCAGGACCCCCGCGGACGTCGCCGCAACCAGGCACAGCACGGTGTCCCGCATGATCAGCGGCGGCTCCGCCGGATTCAGGATGATCAGCGCCTTGCCGCGGCCGGCCCCGCCGACCTGCTCGATCGCCCGCGCGGTCGTCTCGGTGAACTCGTCGATGTTGGCCCGGGTGCCCGGTCCGGCCGACTTCGAGGCGATCGAGGCGACGATCTCGGCGTACGGCACCGGGACGACCCGGGACACGGCGGCGACGACCGGGATGGTGGCCTGCCCGCCGCACGTGACCATGTTGATGTTGCGGACGGTTCCGGCTCCCAGATGCTGGTCGAGGTTGACGGCAGGCACCACGTACGGCCCGATCGCGGCCGGGGTCAGATCGATCATCCGCTTGCCGTACGGCGCCAGGGCGGCGTCGTTCGCGACGTGGGCCCGCGCCGAGGTGGCGTCGAAGACCAGGTCGATGGCGGCGAAGTCGGCCATCGCGAGCAGCCCGCCGACCCCGTCGGCGGTGGTGGCGACGCCCAGCCGCCGGGCCCGGGCCAGCCCGTCCGAGGCCGGGTCGATGCCGACCATGGCGGCCATCTCCAGCTTCCCGCTCCCCCGCAAGACCTTGATCATCAGGTCGGTCCCGATGTTCCCCGAGCCGATCACCGCTACCCTCATCCGAGATCTCCTCCGAAGACGACATCGACCGATCCCAGCGACGAGATCTCCGCACGCACCCGTGAACCCGGCCCGACCGGGACCATCCGGCCGAGCGCCCCGGACAGCACGATCTCGCCCGCGCGCAGGGGATCTCCCAGGTCACGGGCGGTCCGCGCCAGCCAGGCGAGGGCCGCCAGCGGATCGCCGAGACAGTCCCGCCCGGTCCCGGCCGAGGCGGGCGCGCCGTCGACGGTCATCCGCATCACCACATCGGCCGGCTCGAACGCCGACAGCGGCACCGGCCGCCCGGACAGCACGAACAGCCCGCTGGAGGCGTTGTCGGCGACGGTGTCCGCGATGCTGATGTCCCAGTCGGCGATCCGGCTGTCCACGATCTCGATGGCCGCCTCGGCGTGCGCGACCGCCGCGCGCACCGTCGCGGGCGAGAGGTCACCACCCAGATCGGCCCCGAGCCGGAACGCCACCTCCGCCTCGACCTTCGGCTGCAGCAGGCCGCCCACCGGGACGACCGCGAGCGCCGACACGTCCATGGTGTCGAACAGGACCCCGAAGTCGGGTTGGTCGACGCCGAGCTGCTGCTGCACGACCGGCGCGGTCAGGCCGATCTTGCGGCCGGCGATCCGCTCCCCGGCGGCGGTCCGCCGGTCCACGCCGAGACGCTGCACGCGATAGGCGAGCGCCACGTCCTGGGCGTCGATCAGGTCACGCACCGGCGCACACGGCTTGCCGGCGCGCCGGGCGTCGGCCAACCGCGACGCGGCGGCCTCTGCTGTTGAATTCATGGGACTCCCCTGGCTCCGAAACCCGATCGTGCCCGCGCCCGGCGGTGCCGCCCCAGCCGGGTGGTCCGGTCACCGGACCATCCCGGCGGCACCGCCCGCACCGCCCTGCCAGGGTGCGGAAATGAACATCATCGGCTATCTCGATCGGCTCAGCTACCGCCCCGGCGCGAGCGTGCACGGCCGGTTCAGCACCACCGCGACCAGCTTCGAGGCCCAGGTGGTCCGGCTGTTCAACGGCGACGCCCACCCGCTCGGCCCGGGCCTCGACATCCGGCCGGTGCGCTCGGCGCTGGACGGACAACGCTTCGCCGGCCGGGAGCGGCCGCTGCCCACCGGTTCCTACGTGCGCACCGCCGAGGGCCCGGTGCCGGCCGGCGCCGGGCGGGTGGAGCTGACCGCGGCGATCCAGCCCACGCTGGTCGCCGCCGGGCATCCGCAGACGGTCGTGTCGCTGACCCGGGCCGGCGTGGTGGTGGCCGAGGTCGTGCTCGACGACCACGGGCGCGGCGGCCTGCGCACGCCGCGCGGATTCACCCCGGCCGGCGAACTGGTGACCGGCCGCTGGTATCGGCTCACCCTGGGCGTCTCGCCGGCGGCCGGCCGGGTGGATCTGGCACTGCGTTCGGCGTACGGCGAAAGCCTGGTTCTCGAGGTCGAAATGAACGGAGCGGAACCGGACGCACTCGCCGTCACCTTCGCCGCGACCGTGGCGGCCGGCACGGCACGGGACCACTTCAACGGCCGGATCGACCGCCCGGTCCTGACCGCCGCCGGCGCCACCCTCGCGGAGTGGGATTTCGGTCCGTCCGACCGGCTGCGGCAGATCGCCAACCGGGTCGGCCCGGACTTCGCCGGAGTCGCCGTGAATTTCCCGCTGCGCGCCTGCCTCGGTATCGCGGGCGCAGCCGGCGACGTCGATCCGCGCCTCGCGCCGCAGGCCTACCAGGCCATCCATTTCCACGACGACGACCTCGACGACGCCGGCTGGCCGGACGACCTCGTGCTGCCACTGCCCGCGGACCTGCCCAGCGGCGTCTACGGCATCCGGGTGACCGCCGACGACGGCACCGAGGACACCGTGCCGTTCGTGCTCACCCCGGGCGACCGGCCCCGGCAGAAGGCGCTGGTCGTGCTGCCGACGTTCAGTTACCTGGCCTACAGCTGCGAGCACGTGATGGCCGACCCGGGAGCGCGTGATTATCTGCGGGACGTCGGGGTGGCCGAGCCACCCGAGTTCGGCGGCAACCCGCACGACGCCTACCTCGTCGGCAGCGGGTTGCGCAGTCTCTACGACGTGCACACCGACCTGACCGGGGTCTGCTTCACCAGCACCCAGAAGCCGCTGCCCAACGTCCGGCCCGGACACCGATGGGCGGCGGTGGCCGGGGGCGAGACCTCGGCCCATCAGTTCAGCGCCGACCTCCACCTGATCGCGTGGCTGCAGGCCGAGGGCTTCGCGGTCGACGTGATCACCGACGAGGAGGTGCACCACGAGGGACTCGCCGCGTTGGCGCCCTACCGGGTCGTGCTGACCGGCAGCCACCCGGAATACCCGACGACGGCGATGGCCGCCGCGTACGAGAGCTACCTCGACGGCGGCGGCCGGCTGATGTACCTGGGCGGCAACGGTTTCTACTGGGTCACCTCGGTCGACCCGGAGCGCGGGCACACCATCGAGATCCGCCGGACCGCCGGGATCCGGGCCTGGCAGCCGGAGCCGGGCGAGTGGCACCACGCCACCACCGGCGAGCTGGGCGGCCTCTGGCGGCTACGCGGGAAGGCACCGCAGAAGCTGGTCGGCGTGGGCATGGCGGCGCAGGGCTTCGACGCCAACCGGCCGTACGACGTGGTCGCCGACCCGGCCGACCCGCGGGTGGCGTTCGCCTTCGACGGCATCACCGGCCCGCGGATCGGGGACTTCCCGTCGATGGTCAACGGCCACGGCGCGGCCGGCGTGGAGATCGACCGGGCCGACCGGGCGCTGGGCACCCCGGCGGACACGATCGTGCTGGCCACGGCGAGCGGGTTCTCCCGGGCGTACGGGCTCGACCCGGTCGAGGTGCAGCTGCCGGACGGCCACTACGACGGCACGACCAGCGACAAGGTCCGGTGCGACCTGGTGCTGCTGCCCAAGCCCCGCGGCGGCGCGGTGTTCTCCACCGGCAGCATCGCCTGGTGCGGGTCGTTGCTGGTGGACGGCGGCGACAACGACGTCGCCCGGCTCACCGGCAACGTTCTCCGCGCGTTCCTCGACGTCGACGATCTGCCGTTCAGGCGCACCGCCGGGTAGCGGAATGCTGCTCCACCTCGCGCGAGATGTACTCGGCGGTCGCCCGGACCGTGGGCAGCAGCCGGGGAACGATGAGTTGACTGGTCGGCATGGTGATCGACACGCAGGCGTAGACGACGTCGTAGGCATCGGTGATCGGGACTGCCAGCGAGCTGTAACCGGCCAGCATCTCCTCGATCTCGACGGCGTAGCCGTGCTTGCGGACGTCGTCCAACTGCACGCGTAGTGCCTCGACGGTGGGCACGCTACGGGTCGTCGGCCGCATCAGGTCGCGCCGGGCCAGATCGCCGAGCACCTCCCCGGCATCGGGCCGGGTGGCGAGGAACAGCTTGCCCGAGGCGGCACAGCTCGCCGGGAGCCGGCCACCGACCTCGGAGTGGGTCAGCACGTTGGCGGTGCCGGCGATCTTCTCCAGGAACAGCACGTGGGCGCCGTCCGGGACGATCAGGTGCACGGTGGCGCGGGTGGCGGCGTACAGGTCGACCAGGGCCGGGCGGGAGACGCGCCGCAGGATCGCCGCCACCGGGACCCGCTGACCGAGCTCGAAGACGCGCATCCCGAGTTGGTAACCGTTGCCGGCCCGTTCGAGCAGCCCCCACTGGACCAGCTCCTGGGCCAGGCGGTACGCGGACGCCTTGGGCACCCCGGAACGCCGGCTCAGCTCGGTCAGCCGCAGCCGGCCCGCGCCCGCGCCGAACGCCGCGAGCAGCAGCTGGGCCTTGCCGAGAACCGACTTGGGCAGCCCCTCCTCGTCGATCTCGGCGCCGGGTGGAATCTGGAACGCAAGCTCGGACAAGACGGTTCCCTCCCGCCGCAGCGGATCTTGAACATTACGATAACCACTGGTGACGGGCCTGGGACCCCTGCCCGTTCGGTCCGTTCAGCTGACCTGATCCGGTGACCGGACCGGGCCGTTTGCCGCCGGTCTCGCCCGGCGGCGAGGCTCAGGGCCCGACACCGTGAGGAGTGCCATGCTCAAGGACAGGTTCCGGCCGGACGCGGACTACCGCATGTTCATCGGCGGTGAGTGGGTGGCCGCGCCCGACTCCTTCGAGGCCGTCGACCCGAGCCTGGGCAGCGCCTGGGCGGCGATCGGCAACGGTACGGCCGGCCAGGCCGACGCGGCGGTCGACGCGGCCCGCCGGGCGCTGCCGTCGTGGCAGCGGTCGACGCCGGCCACCCGGCAGGCGCTGCTCGCCGCGATCGCCGACCGGATCGAGGCCAACGCCGAGCTCTTCGCCCGGCTCCTGCCGACCGAGAACGGGCGGCCGGTCCGCGAGGTCGCGATCGCCGACCTGCCGGCCAGCGCCGCCATCTACCGCTACTACGCCGGGCTGACCCGCGCCCACCGCGGCGACCAGATCCCGGTGGAGGACCCGCACAGTCTCGTCTACACCGTGCGGGAGCCGCTCGGCGTGATCGCCGCGATCCTGCCCTGGAACTCGCCGCTGATCACCACCGCCAACAAACTCGCTCCGGCGCTCGCCTGCGGCAACACCGTGGTGCTCAAGCCCAGCGAGTTCGCCTCGGCAAGCGTGCTGGAGTTCGTCGCGCTGATCGCCGATCTACTGCCGCCGGGCGTGGTCAATGTCGTCACCGGTTTCGGGCCGGGCGTCGGGGCGGCGCTGGTGGGTCACCCCGACGTCGCCAAGGTGACGCTGACCGGCGGCGGCCCGACCGCCCGCGCGGTGATGGCCACCGCGGCCGGCGCGCTCACCCCGACGATCATGGAGTTGGGCGGCAAGGGCGCGATGATCGTGGCCAAGGACGCCGACCTCGACCGGGCGGTGGCCGACGCCGCGCTCGGCATCTACCTGGCCAACGGCGAGGCCTGCATCGCGTCGTCCCGGCTGTTGCTGCACTCGTCGATCGCCGAGGAGTTCCTCGGCCGGTTCGCGGCGCTGGCGAGCACGATCACGGTCGGCGACGCCCTGGACCCGGCCACCCAGGTCGGCCCGCTGGTCTCCCGCCCGCACTTCGACCGGGTCAACGGCCACCTGCAACGAGCCCGGGAGCAGGGCGTACGCGTGCTGGCCGGCGACGAGGAACTCGTGCTCGACCCGGTCAACCGGAACGGGTTCTTCCTGCGGCCCACCCTGCTGCACGACCCGTCCGGCACCGCCGACGTGGTGACCAGCGAGGTCTTCGGACCGGTCACGGTGGCCGAGTCGTTCACCGATTACGACGAGGTCGTCGAGCGGGCCAACGGCACCAGGTACGGCCTGGCCGCCGGGGTGTGGACCACCGATCTGGCCCGGGCCCACCGGATCGCCGGCGACCTGCGGGCCGGGATCGTGTGGGTGAACAAGTGGTTCGACCTGCCCGCCGGCGCGCCGATGGGCGGCGTCAAGGACAGCGGCTTCGGCCGGGAGCTGTCCTGGGAGACGATGCTCGAGTACAGCGCGCCCAAGACCGTCAACATCGACCTGGGCGCGCCGCGTTTCCCCCTGTGGGGCTGACGAAGAACGGCCCCGGTCACCGTTGACCGGGGCCGTTGCTCATCCGCGGCTCACTTCACGGTCACCGGCAGGGTCTGCAGGGTGTAGCCGAGGGTGCCGGGGTCCTGGTAGCTCCCGATGTTGCTCTTGTCCCAGTACTTCGCGGTGACGATGTAGTTCTTGCCGGTCGTACCCTTCTTGGCGTCGTCCATCGCCTTGAGCACGGTCATGCCGGTCGCGTACGCGTCGGGGTCCCACGTTCCGGTGAGCCGGCCCTGCTTGATCGCCTCGATCGCGTCGGAGTCGCCGTTCGCGCCCTGGATGATCACGCCGGGCGTGGTGCCGTCCGAGATCTTGAGGCCCGCCTGCTGGGCCGAGGTGGAGGCGCCCAGCGCGGTCGCGTCGTTGTACGCCCAGACCGCGTCGACGTCCTTGTACTTGCTGAACAGGTCGGCGGTCAGCGCCGCCGCGGCCGCCGAGGTGTCCTTGGTGTTGTCGCTCTGGTTGAGCACCTTGAGCCCGGCGGCGGTGGCCGCGTCGCTGAAGCACTTGACGTTCTGCTGGATCGACGGCACCGGCGGGCCACCGAGGACGATCACGTTGCCACCCGGCCGGATCTTGGCGATCTGCAGGGCGGCCTGCTTGAACGGCGCGTCGGCACTGTCGCAGAGGTTGAACGCCCACCACACCGTCGAGGAGACGTTCTGACCCGTGGAGTTGACCCCGATGACCGGGATGTCGGCGCTCTTGGCCTGGGCGTACGCGCCCTCCATGGCCCCCGAGTCGAGCGCCCACAGGCCGATCGCGGCGACCTTCTGCTGGATCATGGTCTGCACGTTGGAGACCTGGGCGTCGGCGGAGAGGTTGGCGTCGACGACGTTGACGCTCCAGCCGAGTTCCTTGGCCGCCGCGTTCAGGCCGTTGGTGAGCAGTTGCTGGCTGGGCTGCGAGGCGACCGGGGTGGAGTAGGAGACCTTGAGACCGCCGCCGGGGCTGCCGTCGGCCGCGGCCTTGTCGCCCCCGCCGCAGGCCGCCGTGGCGACCAGGGTGCCGGCACCGAGAACGGAGAGCAACGCTAGTTTTCGCCGAGAAATGGACATTTTGAACCTCCGGAGGGTGTGCGGGAGTCACCCGCGGCGCATCGAGCGCCGCCGGCGGGAAGGCGGGTCAGGCGCGGAGAAGGGCCGCGGCGGTCCGCTCGGCCAGGGCCATGACGGTGATCATCGGGTTGACACCGGGCGCGGTCGGCAGCGCGGACGCGTCCCCGATCCAGACCCCGGCCGTGTCGTGCAGCCGTCCCCAGCCGTCGGCCACCGAGGTGGCCGGATCGGCGCCGAGCCGGCAGGAGCTCATCTGATGGGCGGAGAACGCGGTGTAGTCGTCGGCGGGCGCGGCGGCCAGGCCGTCCAGGTAGGCGTCGAAGTCCTCGCCGCGCCGCCAGCGCCGATCGCTCCAGTGGAAGGTGAAGATCTCGGTGGCGCCGGCCTCGCGGTGCATCCGGGCCAGCTCGGTGTGCGCGCGGATCGCGATCTGGTGATCGACCGCGTCGTCGAGGTCCCACCGGACCGCCGCGCGGCCGTCCGCGTCGAGGTGGACCTGTCCGGTGCCGTGGTCGTGCGAGACACCGTGCCAGGTCGCGTAGTAGGGCAGTTTCCGCAGCTGGTCGCGGGTGGTGCGGCCGTCGACGAAGGGCGACTGCCCGGCCCAGGTGCCGGGGTTGAGGGCCAGGCTCTCGACCAGGAACCCGCCGCCGTCGACGACCCGCGTCAGGTCGAAGCTGACGGCCGACTGGATCTGGCCGTGCCAGGCCTGCACCGGCTCCTCGTAGACACCGGTGACGATCCACGCCGGGTGCAGCGTGAGGTTCTTGCCGACGGCGGGACCGCCGATCCCGGAACGCAGCAGCACGGCCGGCGACTCGATGCCGCCGGCCGCGAGCACGACGTCGGCCGCGGTGACGGTCAGCGCGCACGGGCCGTCCGGTGTGCTGACGGTCGCCTCGACCCCGGTGGCCCGGCCGTTCGCGGTGGTGACCCGGTCGACGTGCGCGCCGGTGACGATCCGCGCACCGCCGGCGGCCGCGTCGCGCAGGTAGGTGTGCAGCGTCGAGAGCTTGCTGCCCTGCTGGCAGCCGGCGTTGCAGTAGCCGCACAGCGACGAGTCGTCGTCCCGGGCGGCGTTGCGGGGCAGCCGCTCGTGCCGGTACCCGAGCGAGGCGAGACCGGTGATCATCGCCCGGGTGTTGGCGTTGTAGGTGGTCGCGTCGGTGTTCACGCCGATGCGGTCCCACACCATGTCGGTGTACTTGTCGAAGTCCGGCCCGTCCAGGCCGTCGAGCCCGGCGTCCGTCCACAACTCGCGGATGTGCCGCGGCGTGCGCAGGCACACCATCGAGTTGATCACGGTGCCGCCGCCGAGGGTGGCCCCGGCCAGCAGGCCCATCTGCCCGGACGACGACCACATCGAGCCCCCGCGCAGGAACATCCGCGCGCCGAGCGCGTCGATCTGCCGGAAGTCGGCCTCGTTGCGGTACTGCGCCGCCTCGAGGATCAGCACCGACCGACCGGCCTGGGCGGCTCGGGCCGCCACGATCGCGCCGCCCGCACCGGAGCCGATCACCACGACGTCGGCGGTGAGCCGCGCCGCGCCGGCCGGCAGGGTCTCGATCGGCAGCGTCTTCGGCCGGGCCGGCGGCGGGGTGGCCGGGCCGGGGTAGCCGAGCGCGGGCCAGGTCGGGTTGGCGCCGTGCTCGTCGACCGCGCCGACGAACGTCGCCAGGGTCATCGCCTTGAGCTGGCGCACGGCCAGGCGCAGCCGCATCGACTCGCCGGCCACCGCCCGCAGCGTGGCGGTGCGCTCGGCGAGGTTCGCCGCGGCGAAACCGGCGCCGAGTCGCGTCACCAGCTCGGCGACCGCACCGCGGGTCAGCGCGTCCAGTCCGGCGACCGCGCCGGCCACCGTCTCGTCGATGCCGCGCGCCGTCGCCCCGTCCCGGTAGTACGCGGCGGTGGCCTCGTCCACCCCGTCCGGCGGGGCCAGCGAGGGTGCGAACGTGTCGCAGACGGCCCGGATGACGTCACGCACGGCTCTGCGCCTTCTTTCCGCGGTTGATGGTGAGCCAGCCCCGATGGCGGGCGACCCCGAGGGTCACGGCGACGATCAGCACCGTGCCGTTGACGGTGCCCCGCCAGAAGGTCGAGACGTCACTGAGCGTGAGCCCATTCTGGATCACGCCGAGGAACAGCACACCGAGAACCGTGCCGCCGACCCCGCCGTCACCACCGGTGTAGGCGGTCCCGCCGATCAGCACCGCCGCCACCACCGTGAGCAGCAGCGTCGAGTCGACGCCGGGGCTGGCGCCGGTGAGCCGGCCGACCTGGATCAGGCTGGCGACCGCGGCGGCCAGACCGGCGATGACGAAGACGCTGAGGGTGGTGCGGGCGACGTTGATGCCGTTCAGGCGGGCCGCCTCCCGGTTCGAGCCGAGCGCGTACACCCCGCGGCCGAACGTGGTGTAGCGCAGCACCAGGGCCGCCGCCACGACCAGGACCACATCGAAAATCATCAGGTACGGGATGCCGCCGACGTCGCCGTTGGTGATCCGGTAGATCGGTGCGAAGCCGGGCCGGGAGAACACGTTGAGCGTCTTGCCCTGACTCATGACCAGCGCCGCGCTCTCGAAGACCGACAGGGTGCCGAGCGTGACGACCAGGAACGACACCTTGACGTACGCGATCAGCACGCCGTTGAGCACCCCGAGCAGCAGGCCGACCAGCAGAGCCCCGGCCACGGCCACGAGCGCGTTCTGCCCGTGCTGCAGCAGGAGTCCGTAGGCCATGCCGGTGACCGCGGCCGCCGAGGCGGTGGACAGGTCGAGCCCGCCCGAGATGATCACGAAGGTGGCGCCGACGGCGAGCACCAGCACGACGCTGTTGCTGGCGACGACGTTGGTGATGTTGCCCCAGGTGAGGAAGATCGGCTGGGTCGCGCCGAGGTAGGCGCCGAGCAGCAGCAGACCGGCAAGCACCCCGGTGCTGCTGCCGGAGAGCCGCCAGAGGGCGGCCAGCCGGCTCAGCGCGTTCGTCGAGTCCCCGCCCGGCACCGGGCCGGAGATCGGCGCCTCCGGACGGGTCGTGGTGTCCTGGCTCATGCGGCCTCTCCGGAGTCGTCGGTGTGGATGTGGCCGCTGACCGCGATCGCGTTCAGGACCTGTTCCGTGAGCTGCTCCCCGCTGCACTCGCCGCGCACCGCGCCGCGGAAGCAGACGAGCACCCGGTCGGCCAGCCCGATCAACTCGGGCAGCTCGGAACTGATGATCACGACGGCCGCGCCGCCCGCGGTCAGTTTCTGCAGCAGCCCGTAGATCTGGCTCTTGGAGCCCACGTCCACGCCCCGGGTCGGCTCGCTGAGCACATAGACCGGGCAGCCGAGCGCGAAGATCCGGCCGAGCACCGCCTTCTGCTGGTTTCCCCCGGACAGCTGGGTGATCAGCTTGTTCGGCGAGGAGGTCTTGACGCCGTACTCGGCGATCGCCTCGCGGACCCGGCGCCGCTCGGTGCGGCCGGGCACCACGCCGAACCGGGACAGCGTGCGCAGCCAGCTCAGTGTCATGTTGTGCGCCACGCTGCGGGTGGGCAGCAGAGCCGCCCGCTTACGGTCGTCGGGCACCAGCCCGATGCCCGCGGTCAGGGCCCGGCGCGGGTCGCCGAGGACCACCCGAGTCCCGTTGACGCGGACCTCGCCGGTGGCCGGGATGGCGCCGCCCAGCGCCATGCCGAGGTGGGCCTTGCCCGAGCCGACCAGACCGGCCACCCCGACGATCTCGCCCCCGCGGACCTGGAAGGACGTCGGTGCGAGGGCGCCGTCGTCCGAGGCCAGATCGCGTACGTCGAGCACGACCGGCCCCGGCGTGACCTGGCGGCCGCCGTAGTAGTCGTTGAGCTCGCGGCCGACCATCATGTGCACCAGCCGCGGCTCCGGCGTCTCCGGAAGCGGCACGACACCGACCATCCGGCCGTCGCGCAGCACCGCCGCCGTGGTGGCCGTGGCATACAGCTCCGGCATCCGATGCGAGATCATCAGCACCGCGACACCACGCCGGCCCTGCTCGCGCACCAGCTCCAGCAGGCGCTCGGTGGCGGTCTCCGACAACGAGCTGGTGGCCTCGTCGAGGATGAGCAGCCGGGCCTTCGAGGAGACGGCGCGGGCGATCTCGACCTCCTGCTGCAGCTCCACCGACAGGTCGCCGACCTTGACGCGGGGATCGACGTGGACGCCGAGCGCCGCCAGCTCGGTACGGGCCCGGGACCGTACCGCCGGCCAGTCGACCAGGCCGCCGCGCCGCGGCAGCCGGCCCATGAAGACGTTCTCCGCCACCGTCAGGTGCGGGGCGAGGGTCAGCTCCTGGCTGATCATCACGATGCCCAGCCGCAGCGCGGTCGCGGGATTGGCAACCACCGTCGGTTCGCCGTCGATCAGCAGGACACCGTCGTCCGGCTGCTCGGCGCCGCCGATGATCTTCGAAAGGGTGGACTTCCCGGAGCCGTTCTCGCCCGTCAGCGCCACGATCTCACCGGCGCGGACGGACAGGCTGACGTCGTCGAGGGCGAGAACGCCCGGATATCGCTTGGTGATCCCGCGAACCTCGACCAGAGGCGCCGCACCATTGTTCATCCGCGTAACCCCCTCGGACCTGACCGGATTGGCGCTCACCCTGACACCGGCCGGTTACCGCGCTAAGTCCGCTGTTCCGCTGAACGGACTCGCCCCCGACCTCGGTCTTTCGCCCGGGACCGGTCCGGTGAGCGGACCACCGGATGCGGCTCGACGGGGTGCGGGCGGGTGAATGGAGCCACGTCACATCCGTGCACCCCGGAAGGACTCCGATGACGCCAGTGCCGACCCGCGGTTACGCGGACACCCCGTACGGCCAGATGCATTACGCCGAGCTCGGCGCCGGCCCGGCCGTTCTGCTGCTGCATCAGACCCCGCGCTCGTACGACGAGTTCCGCGAGGTTCAGCCGCTGCTCGCGGCCGGCCGCCGGGTGATCGCCATGGACATGTACGGCTTCGGGCTCAGCGCGCCGCTGCCGAGGCCGCAGACCGTCGAGGCCATGGCCGCCGGGGCGTACGCGCTGCTCGACGCGCTCGGGGTCGACCAGGCGGTGGTGCTCGGGCACCACACCGGCGGCGCGGTCGCGATCGAGATGGCCGCCGCCGTCCCCGCCCGGGTACCCGCGCTGATCCTCTCCTCGCCGCCGTGGACCGGGCCGGAGTTCCGCGAGTCGCACGCGAACGGCCCCGGCGTCGACGAGGCCG
This sequence comes from Paractinoplanes ferrugineus, assembly GCF_016862195.1. Taxonomy (GTDB): domain Bacteria; phylum Actinomycetota; class Actinomycetes; order Mycobacteriales; family Micromonosporaceae; genus Actinoplanes; species Actinoplanes ferrugineus. The sequence continues at coordinate 147,510 of NZ_BOMM01000050.1, forward strand.
AGACCGCCGCGGACGGCCGCCACCTGACCACGTTGTGGGAGCTGCGCCGGCCGTACTACCCGGCCGGGCGGCCCGACCTGCTCGACCGGTTCATCCGCGACGCCCTCGCCCCCGGCGTCGATCCGGCCGAAGGGCATCTCGCCTGCGCCCGCTATGTCATGGAGGAGCGGATCGGCAGGATCGAGGCGCCCACCCTGATCATCGGGGCGTCGGCGGACCCGTTCGCCCGGCCCGACGTCGAGCGCGTCCAGGCCGGGCTCACCGGCGCCGCGCGGGTGGAGGTCGCGATCGTCGAGGGCGGCACCATCCCGCTCATGGAGCAGAAGGCAACTGAGGTCGCCGCTCTGGTGACCGCGTTCCTGGAGGGCACAACCGCATGATCACCTTTGCGTCGGCGACGATCCGCGCCGTCTGCGACACCCTGCTCCCCCGGGTGTCCGCCGCGGCCGGCGACTCGCCCGAGACCGCCACCCTGCTCGGGCTCAGCGCCTCGGACGCCGGCATCGACCAGATCGTGGCGGCCGTGCTGCCCGCGCTGGCCCCGCACGTCCAGGCGGCTGTTGCCGCGACCTTCGCCGCGCTCGGCCCGGACTTCGCCGGCGCCGGCCCGGACGAGCGCACCACCGCCTGGCGGGCGGCGCTGACCGCACCGGAGACCTATCCCGGCGCGATCATTCTGCAGAGCACCGTCCTGGCGATGTTCTACACCGTGCCGGACGCCGAGGCCACCAACCCGACCTGGCCGGCCATCGGCTTCCCCGGCCCGCTGCTGCCGCCCCCGTCCGAGAGCGAGTTCCCGAAGACGTTGCGCACGGTCGGGGTCGGCGACGATCTCACCGCCGACGCCGTGGTGATCGGTTCCGGGGCCGGTGGTGGCGTGGCCGCGGCCCGGCTCAGTGCCGCCGGCCTGCGCGTCCTCGTGCTGGAGAAGGGCTCGTACCGCAACGAGCCCGATCTCCCCCAGCTCGAGGCGCTGTCGTTCCCCAACCTCTACCTCGGCGGCGGCTTCCTGTGGTCGACGACCGCCTCGGTCGGTCTGCTGGCCGGCTCGACCGTCGGCGGCGGCACCACGGTCAACTCGATGGCCTGCCTGCCCACCCCCGGCTACGTGCTCGACGAGTGGCGCGCGCGCGGCATGGCCGGCCTGGACGAGTTCGGCGACCACCTGGGCGACGTGCTGCGGCGGATCAACGCGACCCCGGCCAACACCGTGCACAACCGCGTCAACCAGGTGCTGATCCGCGGCTTCGAGGTGGCCGGGCTGGCCTGGCAGACCCTGGCCCGCAACGCCCGCGACGACGACGCCCGGTACTGCGGCGAGTGCAACGCCGGCTGCCTGACCGGCTGCAAGCAGTCGACGATGAAGACCTTCCTGCAGGACGCCAGCGACTCCGGCGCCCGCCTGCTGCCCGACTGCGACGTCCGGGAGATCCTCTCCGCGGACGGCCGGGCGACCGGGGTCCGCGCGACCGTCGGCGGCGCCGACGTGGTGATCCGGGCCCCGATCGTGGTGCTGGCGGCCGGTGCCCTGGCCAGCCCGGCGCTGCTGCTCGCCTCGGGCCTCGGCGGGCCGGCGGCCGGGCGCAATCTGCACGTGCACCCGTCGTACTTCATGAGCGGGGTCTTCGAGGAGGACGTGAACGGCTGGGCCGGGCAGATCCTCACCAGCGTCAGCCATGAATTCGACCGGGTGGCCGGCGAGCACGGCTTCGTGATCGAGGCGGCGCCGATGGGCCTCGGCTTCTGGACCGCGCTGACCCCATGGCACGACGGCGCCTCGCACAAGCGCGAACAGCTACGGCTGCGCCACGTCTCGGGGGTGTGGGGCTTCGCCCGCGATCACGGGTCGGGCCGGGTCGAGCTGGGCCCGGACGGGATGCCGCTGATCCATTGGGACCTCGACGACGAGGTCGACCTGGCGGTCGTGCGGCGCTGCCACGTCGAACTGGCCAAGCTGTTGCGCGCGGCGGGCGCCTCGGAGATCTTCACGTTCCTGCCCGGCGACCCGCGCTGGCACGCGGGCGAGGACTTCGATGCGTTCCTGGACGTGCTGGCCGAGCTGGACGGGGCCGACGTGCTGACGCTGTCGGCGCATCAGTCCGGCACCTGCGCCACCGGCACGGTGGTCGACGGCCGTGGCCGGCTGCTCGACGTCCGCGGGGTGTACGTGGCCGACGCGTCCGCGCTGCCCACCGCCCCGGGCGTCAACCCGATGGTCTCGATCGAGGCGTACGCCGCCAAGACGGCCGGGCACATCGTCGAGGACTTCAGATCTCCTGGGCGCTGAGCAGCTTGGTCATCCGGCGGCCGACGAGGCTGAGCAGCCCGGCGTACCGGTCGGCGTTGGCCCGCGAGGTCGGGGCGGTCACCGACAGGGCCGCCACGGTGGCGCCGGTCGCCCCGGCGAGCGGGATGGCCACGCTCATGTAGCCGATCCGGGCCTGCTCGAACTCGGCCGCGTAGCCCAGCTCGCGGGCGCGTTGCAATTCCTGGGCGAGCAGGCCCGGCGCGACCGTCGTGCGCGGCGTGACCCGGGCCAGCGGCGCGGCCATGACCTCGTCGAGCAGGGCGCGCCGGCCGAAGGCGAGCAGGGCCTTGCCGGTGGCGGTGCAGTGCAGCGGCATCCGGCCGGCGACCCGTGACGGGCGGCTGATCTGGTTGCCGCCGCTGACCTTCTCCAGATAGAGCACCTCGAGACCGTCCACCACGGCCAGGTGGACGGTCTCGTTGGTGGACTGCACCAGGTCGATCATCAGCGGCCGGGCGAGATCGCGCAGGATCCGCTGGCGCGGCACCCGCTGCCCGATCTCGAACAACCGCATGCCGAGGCGGTACTCGCCGTTGCGGCGTTCCAGCAGACCCCAGTGGACCAGCTCCTGGCTCAGCCGGTGCACCGAGGCCTTGGCCAGCCCGGTCCGCCGGGCCAGCTCGGACAGGCTGAGCGTCTCGTCGTCGAGGCCGAAGACCTCGAGGATCAGCCGCACCTTGCCCAGGACGCTGTTGCTGTCCGGGGTGGGGTGCGGCTCGCGGGGATCGGCGGTGAACAGGCAACCGGGTTTCGCTATGGCCTCCATCACCCGAGGCTCGTCGGTGGCGGCGGAGTTATCAACGCGACGTTCCGGCCACCGGACCGGGTCCACCGATCAGAACTTCAGCACCGGCCGGCCGCGCACCTGGCCCCGGTCGAGCCGGTCGAGGGCGTCGGCCGCCGCCTCCGCCGGCACCGGCTCGACCGCCACCGAGAGCTCGCCGGAGGCGAGCCGCCCGATCAGGCCCGCGGCGAGCTCGCGCGCCCGCCGCTCGTGCCGGATCATGTTGACCGGCAGCAGCGCCACGTCGGCGAGCAGCCAGTTCGGCAGGTCGAGGGTGCTCCGGGTGCCGGCTACGTAGCCGATCACCACGGCCCGGCCACCGGCCCGCACCCACCGGGTACGCCCGATGAGATCCTCGCCGCCGAGCGTGTCGACGACGACGTCGAAGGGGCGTTGCGTGGCCCACTCGGCCGGGGCCTCGCCGAGCACCACGCCGGGGACGCCCGCGGGCAGTCCGGCCAGCCGCTCCGGGCTGCCGACCAGCCCGGTGACCTCGGCGCCGGCCAGCCGGGCGAGCTGGCAGACGGCCGCGCCGACGGCTCCGCTCGCGCCGGCCACGGCCAGCCTCTCGCCCGGCTGCAGTCTCGCCACGTCGCCGAGCACGACAGCCGCGGTGGTGGTAGGCACGAAGAACGTGGCGGCCACGTCGGCCGGCAGCGGCGGGTCGAGCACGGTCACCGCCTTGCGCGGCACGCTGACCCGTTCCTGCCAGGTGCCGCCGCGGATCAGGCCGAGGCCGCCACCTCGCAGCATGACCTGGGTGCCGGGGGCCAGATCGTCGGCCGCCAGGACCACCCCGCTGCCCTCGACGCCGCCGGTGTACGGCAGCGGCGGCCGCATTCCGAACTCCCCGGACGCCACCGTGAGGTCCAGGTGGGCCAGCGCAGCCGCCTGGACCTCCACGAGGACCTCACCGTCGCCGCGGACCGGCTCGTCGATCTCGTCGAGCACCGGCGGCTCGCCCCAGGCGTGTATCCGCACCGCGCGCATCAGCCGGCCACCTTCGCCAGGAAGTCCAGGCTCAGCGGGTTGTAGCGGGCCGCCTGCTCGTGCTGCGGCCAGTGCCCGGTCTCCTCGAAGAGCTCCAGCCGTGAGCCGGCGATGGCGGCGTGCATGGCCTGCGCCTCCGGCACGTCGCCGAACGGGTTCTTGCGACCCCAGACGATAAGCGTCGGCTGGGTGATCCGGCTCATCTGCTCGGCGGTGAGCAGATTGGGTACGCGGATCTCCATCTTCTGCAGCGACAGCAGGTTGTCGACGTTGGCCACGAAGTCGGGCTCGTGGTAGATCCGGTGCCGCACGTCGACCAGTTCCTCGGTGGCGTTCACCGGGTCGGCCATGAGCAACCGCAGGCGCTTCCGGGTCAGTTCCACGTCGTCGCCGGCCACCGCCTGGCGGGTGCTCGAGTCGATCCGGGCCATCACCTCGGGGTTGGCGACGGTGCCGCCGGCGCAGAGCAGTTGCAGGCTGGCCACCCGGTCGGGGTGGTCCACCGCGGCCCGGGCGCCGACCCAGCCGCCGAGCGACTCGCCGACGATGTGCGCCCTGTCGACGCCCGTCGCGTCGAGGTAGTCGAGCAGGTGCTTCACGTAGCCGGGGATCTCGTACGGGTGCGGCGGCTTGCCGGTGTAGCCGTGGCCGAGCATGTCGATGGCGTGCACCGCGTAGTGCGCGGCGTGCGGCACGATGTTCCGGCTGAACGCCTCCAGGTGGCCGCTGGTGCCGTGCAGGAACACCACCGGTTCGCCCGCGCCGGCACGCAGCGCCCGGGTCGGCACGCCACCGGCATCCACATAGGACACCGAGAACGGGATCGGCATCAGGTCGGTCCAGATGGACATGGCACTCCTACGGTTGGTTGATCCGGTGGACTTGGGTGTTGCTGCGCCCGGCCAGGCGCCGAGCGACAAGCACCAGCACGCCGGCTCCGGTGAGCCACAGAATGATCTTCATTTGTTCGGGTCTCCATCCCGGCGGGCCACGTCGGCCAGGAAGGCGGCGACGATGGCGTGGAACCGCTCCGGCTGCTCCTCCTGCAAGTGGTGCGACACGTGGTCCATCACGTGCAGGTTCCCGTGCCGGACCATCCGGGCGAGCATCATCGGGTAGTCGGGCGTCAGGAAAGCGTCCTCGCGGCCCCAGATGAACAGCGTCGGCGCCTGGATCCGGCCCAGTTCGGCGGTGAGGTCCTGCCACTCACCGCGCGGCGAGTCGGACATCGCGGCCAGCTCGCGCTCGCCCTCGTCGAGGCTCTGCCGGTAGCGCAGCTCCAGGGTTGCCGCCGGGAGCCGGTCGCCGTCGTACCACTCCAGCCGCGTGATCAGCTGCCGCATCTTCTCCCGGGTCGGGCCCTCGCCGCCGTAGTACGCGTCGCGCGCGTTGCGGCCACGCCGGCCGTTCTCCGGCAGCGGGGCGAGCGGGCCGTAGAAGACCGGCATGCTGCCGGTGACGACCAGCGACCGCACCCGCGACGGATAGTTCGCGGCCAGATCGAGCGCGATCGTGCCGCCCCACGAGTTGCAGACGAAGTCGGCCCGCTCGACGCCGAGCGAGTCCAGCAGGGCGATCGTGCGCGCCGCGTGGAAGTCCCACATCGGCCCGGTGATGCGCACCTTGTCCGAGCGGCCGTACTGCAGGATGTCCGGGATCAGCACCCGGCGCTGCTCGGCGAACAGACCGGCGACCGGGCCGAAGTCGCTCCAACCGGTGCAGCCGGGACCACCGCCGTGCAGGAACACGGTGTCCGGGCCCGATCCGAGGTCGAGGTAGTGATAACCCTCGGCGTACTTGCCCTCGGGTGCGTTGCTCATCGTTGCTCCTCACTGTTGGCGACCGCGACCCGGGCCAGCACCTCGCAGAGCCGGCGCATCTCGGTCACCTCGACGGTGTTCATCCCGAGGGCGAAATCGATCCCGGGCAGTGCGGCCTTGGGCATGCCGACCCGGGCGGTCGGGATGCCCCGGGCGCGCAGGATGTTGGCGTCGGTGGCGCCGCTGCCGTCGGTGACCGGGACGTGCGGCCGTCCGGACGCCGCCTCCCACGCCCGGATCGTCTCGGTGATCACCCAACTGCCCGGGTCGGTGGCCGTGGCGGGGATGTGGTTGACCAGCTCGCAGTCGATCTCCGCGTCGACCTCGGCGCCGATCCGGTCGAGCATTGCCGCGAGCTCGCGGCGCACCCCCAGCGGGTGCTGGCCGGGCGCGAGGCGGATGTCCAGGCGCAACCGGCAGGCGGCCGGGGTGACCGCGGGCATCCGCTCCCACCCGCCCGCGACGGCGCCGATGACACCCTGCGGCGCGGCGGTGGCGGTGCGGTGCCGGGCCGGGAAACCGGCGAGCCACCGCTCCAGGCGGGTGGTGACCTCGGCCGCGGTCACGATCGGATTCCGGTACGGGAGGCGGTGGCGGCTTCCCGCGTACGTGTGGATGCCGTGGACCGTCACCTCGAACCAGCAGAGCCCGACCTCCTCGTGGGCCACGAAGTCACCGGGCTTGGCGATGATCGCGTGGTCGGTGTAGAAGCCGCGTTCGAGCAGGAACGAGGCTCCGACACCGTGTCCGGTGTTGGCCCGGCCGGCGCCGATCGCATTCGTCGGCATCCCACCGGCGCCGAACGCCAGCACGAGATCGCCCGCGGGCCGCTCCCCGGTGGCAGCGACCGCTTCGGCGAACGCCTGCCCGGTGACCAGCACGCAGGCGGCGTGGCCCTTGGGGTTCCCGGCGCCCAGCCCCTGCACCAGATCCCCGTGCGCGACGCCCCGCGCCCGCATGTCCGGCCGCAGCGACGGCCCGATCCACGGCACGTCCTCGTCTTCGTCGCCGGTGGTCAGCGTGTCGATCGGCGCGTAGAGCATGAGGTCGCGCCCGGTCCGGCGGCTCGGCACCCGGCCGACCGCGTTGGCCTGGTCGGCATCGATCGCCTGGGCCGTGGCCGGGATGCCGCTCGACCGCATCTGCCCGGCCAGCCACCCGGCGAGCGGCGCTTCCTGACCGGTCGGGCTCGGGATCGAGGTGATCGCGACGGCGGCCGTGCGCAACCGATCGGGGGTGATCCGGCTGAGCACCTCGGCCAGCAGGTCGCTCACGGCTCGATCACCGCGACGCCCATTCCGGTGAGCCATTCCGGCATCGGGCTGTAGGCCAGGGCGCGGCCCGGCGCGAAGCCGAGCGCGGACGCCATCGTCATCCAGGTGCGCACCTCCTGACCGCCGTTGCCGGCCGCCGCCCCGATCCGCGCGCTGCTCCAGTCGGCGTAGTGCCGCAGCTCGCCGCGGCCGAGGCGGGCCAGGAACTCCTCGTCGAACTCCGGGAAGAGGGTGGGCCGGGCGCCGACGATGATCTCGCGGCGGCGCTTGTCGTACTTCTCCCAGGCGCCGCGGCCCTCGCGCCACGCCTCGACCAGGAATTCCTCGTCGTCACCGGCGGGGTCCTGCCATCGGCTGGGCCACGGCAGCTGGTGCGAGAGGCCGCCGGACGCGATGACCACGACACGCCGGTCGTCCTCGATCGCCCGGATCGCGCGGGCGATGCCGGCGCCCAGCTCGACGCAGCGGCTCATCAGCGGCAGCGGGGTGGCGAACACGTTGATGACCAGGGGCACGATCGGCACGTCGAGGTCGCGCAGCAGGTACTGCACGGCGTGCGACTGTCCGTGATCGATCTGCAGTTTGGCCGAGATGGCCACCTCGGTGCCGTGCTCGACCAGATCCTCGGCGAGGGCCTGGGCGAACGGCGGGTCGGTGCGCTGCGGCCCCTTGGGGGTGCCGCCGTCACCGGCCGCGACGACCTGGTCCACGCCGAGCGTGAAGGCCGGGATCAGGTCGAGCCAGAAGCCGCGGAAGTGGTTGGAGCCGACGATCACCGCGACGTCGGGCTGTACGGCGGCGATCGCTTCGCGGGCCTCGCCGAGCGCGTCCCGGAAACGCTCGGCCCGGTCCACGCCGGCCACCTGGTCCCAGTGGGTGTTCATGAGCGTCGAGTGGGAGGCGCCGACCCCGAGGACGATGCGGGCCATTATCGGGTTACCTCCGGCCGGCCCGAGTCGGGTGTCACACCCGACTCCTTGAGCCGCTCGGCACGTTGTTCGGTGACGTCCTCGGCGAGTTTGCGCCACTGCAGCAACGACTCGTCGGGCCGGTAGAGCCGTTCCGGCGGGGCGTCGGTGACCTCGACCATCCACTTGTCCTGACCGGAGAACTGGCCGTGGAACAGCCACCGGATCGCGCCCAGGTACTTGGCGTAGAACGGCAGTGTCGACACGCCCTCGGCGAAGTTGACCATCACGCCCACGTAGAGGTGGTGATCCGCGTCCACCGGCACGTAGAACTCGTAGTGGATGAACTTGGGGTAGGCGATACGCAGGACGCCGGGCATCGAGATCGAGGCGAACCCCGGGAAGTCCTGCGCCGCGATCACCTCGTCGACCTTGGCGGCGCCGCCGGTGTTGCCGATGTTGCGGTTGCCCGCCGCGGCCACCGGCGGATTGAACTTGTACCAGGCCCGCCCGGACCACTTGCCGAGGCCCGGGAAGTCGGCTTCCCAGTACTGGTTGTCCTGCACCCGGTAGATCCAGCGTCCGCGTCGGACGATCCGGGTGTCGTTGTAGACCGGCATGGCTTTGAACAGCCGCCACAACGCGGTGCGGTGCAGGTACTTCGCGTGGCCCTCGTCGTAGCCGTTCTCGGCGGCGAACCGCCAGTTGCCCTCCCGGGCCTGCCGGCGCACCCCCACCACGGCGGGGTTGCCGACCAGTTCCTCGGGGAGCTGGTCGTCGATCGGCGGGGCGTCCTCGCCGTCGCCGACGAACAACCAGACCAGGCCGAGCCGCTCGGCCGTCTCGAACGTGGGCTGGGTGACCTTGCCGCAGATCGGCGAGGCCGGCCCGTCGGTGATCGCGGCGGCCAGGTCGCCGGTCTTGAGGTCGAACGTCCAGCCGTGATAAACGCAGCTCACGGTGCCCGGGAACTGCTGGTTGCCGTAACTGAGCGGCACCCCGCGGTGCGGGCACCGGTCCTTGAGCGCATAGACGACGCCGCGGTCGCGCATCACCATGATCCGCTCGCCGAGCAGGGTCACCGCCGTCGGCTTGCCGGTGATCTGCGACGAGAACGCGACGGGATACCAGTAGCCGCGGAAGCCGGCGGCCGCCGCCTGGTAGTGCGGCCAGCTCGACCAGTCCTGACGTCCTGGCAGCCGCCCGCGCCGCGACCGGCGGCGAGCGGTGGGTTCTGCGACCATCGAGCACTCCTCCTCTCGCGGCCGGGGCCGCGGTAACGTCAGGCGAGCGAATCACCCGCCCGGCGCCGGTCCCAGCCGGCGGGTCCGCCCACCGAAACGCGTTCCGCTGAGCGGTCCACGTTCCGCTCAGCGGTCCCGCCCGGTCGGCGGCGCCCGAGGCGATACCTACGGTCGGGCCATGCAACCGACCACGATCCATACCGACGTGGCCATCGTCGGCGCCGGTCCGACCGGCCTGTACGGCGCGTTCTGCGCCGGCTTCCGCGGCCTGCGCACCGTCCTTGTCGACGCGCTGCCCCAGGTCGGCGGACAGATCGCGGCCCTGTACCCGGAGAAGGTGGTGCGCGACGTCGCCGGCCTGCCCGGCGTCACCGGCCGCGAGCTCGTCGACGGGCTCACCGCCCAGGCCGACGCGTTCGGCACGCGGTATCTGCTGGAACGGCAGGCGATCGGGCTCGGGCACGAGGCGGGCCGGCCGCAACTACTGCTCGCCGACGGCACCCTGGTCGACGCGGGCGCCGTGGTGTTGACCGCCGGGATCGGGACCTTCACCCCACGGCCGCTGCCGGCCGGTACGGAATTCCTCGGGCGGGGCCTGTCGTACTTCGTACCCGATCTGAGCGTGCACGCCGACCGGCACGTGGTCGTGGTCGGCGGCGGGGACAGCGCCATCGACTGGGCCAACGCGCTCGTGCCGCTGGCGCGCAGCGTGACCGTGGTGCACCGGCGGGCCCGGTTCCGGGCGCACGCCGCGAGCATCGCCGAGGCCGAGCGGTCCGGCGTGGCCTTCCGGACCAACACCGAGATCACCAAGCTGGCCGGCCAGGACTGGGTGTCGCACGTGCACCTCGGCGCGGAGGTGCTGCCCGCCGACAGCGTGATCGCCGCCCTCGGCTTCGTCTCCGACCTCGGCCCGATGGCCGGCTGGGGGCTGGATCTCGCCGGCCGCTCGATCCGCGTCGACCAGCGCATGCGCACCAACCTGCCGGCCGTGTACGCGGCCGGTGACGTCACCGAGTACCCGGGCAAGGTGCGGCTGATGTCCGTCGGTTTCGGTGAGGTCGCCACCGCCGTGCACAACGCCGCCGTCGAACTCGACCCGGAAGCCTCCCTGTTTCCCGGTCACTCCACCGAAGCCGCCTGAGAGGACCCCGTCATGGCTTACGTGATCGGCAAGGACTGCGTCGACGTCAACGACCGCGCCTGCATGGACGTCTGCCCGGTCGACTGCATCTACGTCGGCGACCGCAAGAGCTACATCAACCCGGCCGAGTGCATCGACTGCGGCGCCTGCGAGGTCGAATGCCCGGTCGAGGCCATCTTCGTCGATCGCCAGGCCCGCGGTGACGAGGCCCGGACCCGGTTCGTCGCGGACTCGCGCGACTTCTTCCAGGTCGTCCTGCCCGGCCGGGACGCGCCGGTGGGCGCGCCCGGCGGCGCCGGCAAGGTCGGTGAGATCGGCGTCGACACGCCGTTCGTCAGCGGCCTGTGAACGTCGGGGGACGCTTGTCGAGGAACGACTGGAGCCCCTCGGCCGCGTCCTCGGTGGCCAGCACGCGTTGAACGGCGGCCCATTCGACACGCATCGCCTCGTCGATGCCCAGCGGCGCGCCCTCGACGATCGACCGCTTGAGCAGCCCGACCGTCGCGGTCGGCAGCCGCGCCCACCGAGCCGCGCGGTCCGCCACCGCCGCCGCGAAGTCGGCGTCGGGGACCACCTCGTCCACCAGGCCGATCTCCAGGGCCTCGGCGGCCCCCAGCCGGCGGCCCTCGATCATGAGCAGCTTGGCCCGGTGCGCGCCGAGCAGGCGCGGCAGCCGCTGACTGCCGCCCGCGCCCGGGAACAGACCGAGGCTCATCTCCGGGAAACCCACCGACGCCGAGGCCGCCGCGATGCGCAGATCGCAGGCCAGTGAAAGTTCCGCCCCGCCGCCCAGCGCATGCCCGTTGATCGCGGCGATCACCGGCTTGGGGGCCAGTTCCAGCGCGCGCTGCACCTCGATCCAGCGGCGCATCCGGATGTGATTCGGCATCGACAGGTCGCGCATCACCGCGATGTCGGCGCCGGCCACGAAGAACCGGCCGGTGCCGGTGATGACGACACACCGGACCGCGGCGTCGGCGGCGAGGTCCGGCAGGACGGTCAGGAATTCCTCGATCAGTTCCGGGTTCACCGCGTTCGCGGGCGGCCGGTTGATCACCACGGTGCCGACTCCGTCGGCCACGGTCACGTCGAGCATGCTTGTCACTCCAGAACGGTCGGGTCGACGGCGGCGCCGCCGAGCAGTTCCTCGAGAACGGCGACGGTGTGTTCGCCGAGCAACGGCGCCGACCGGTCGACGCGGGCGGGCAGCACGCTTCCCTCGTGGCGAACCTCCCCGGCGACCGGGTGGCGCAGCACCGGATAGAAGCCGCGCGCGGCCAGTTGCGGGTCGCGGTCGGTGAGATCCGCACCGGTGCTGACCACCGCCGCCGGCACACCGGCGGCCTGCAGCAATTCCGCCGCCGCGGCGGCGTCGAGGGTCCGCGTCCAGGCCGCGAGGGTCTCGTCGATGCGGTCCTCGTCCGCCTTGCGCTCGGCGAGCGAAAGGCCGGCTTCGCCGATCCCGGCGAGGCGGGCGAGCGTACGCCACTGGTCGTCGTCGTCGACCGCGATCGCCACCCACCGGTCGTCGCCCCGCGCCGGGTAGACGCCGTGCGGCGCCCGGTGCGCGACCCGGTGCGGACGGCTCGGCGTCGCGCCGGTGGCCGGCGCGCCCAACTGTTGCTCGAGCAGGGCCGGTCCCATCGCCGCGGCCATCGCCTCGAGCTGGGACAGGTCGACGAACCCGCCGCGGCCCTCGGCGAGCATGGCCAGGACGGCGAGCACGGCCGCGTTCGCCGCCACCATGTCGCCGAGGCCGAAGGTGAGCCCCTGCGGATCGCCGCCCGGGTCGGCGGTCTCGTGGGTGAGCCCGGACATCGCGGCGAGCGTGTCGGCGAAGGTGACCGCGTTGCGCCACGGCCCGGTCTGCCCGACGCCGGACATCGACACCGCGATCAGGTCCGGCCGGCCCAGGGAGGCGTGGTCGAGGCCCCACTTCGCCATGGTGCCGGGGCTGTAGTTGTCGATGATCACGTCGCACTCGGCGGCGAGCCGGCGGACCAGCTCCGGTCCCCCGGGCCGGCGCATGTTCACCGCGATGCTGCGCTTGCCCCGGTTGAAGTTCAGGAAGTAGCCGCCGTCGTCGAAGCCGGCGCCCGGCCGCAGCCGCATCGACGGCTGGAACCGGGTGGGGTCCTGGCGGTGCCGTGACTCGACCTTGATCACGTCGGCGCCGTAGTCGGCCAGCTGCCTCGTCGCGTACGGCCCGGCGAGCACCCAGGTCAGGTCCAGGACGCGCAGACCGGCGAGCTTGCGGGCACCTCGCGGGCGGCGTGGCGACGTCCACGTCCCGCCCGCCCGCGGGCCGTCGAGCGTCCGGGGCGGGGTACGGCCGGGCAGCGTCACCGGATACCCCACGTCGGTGAGCCCGTCGACGGTGATGAAGAAGTCACGGTCGCGCAGCTGCGGGTTGTCGGACAGTCGGTCGGCTGGGCTGACCTCGGCCCAGGGCAGCGCGCGGCGACGGCCCTGTTCGCCCAGCGAGGCCGCGCTCCGGCGGGCGGCGAACCGGGCCACCACCTCGTCGACGTGCGGGCGGGCCGCCCAGCGGAACACCGGGTCCGCGTACTTCTCGTCGGTCAGGTCCGCGGCCTCGCCGGTCTCGTCCAGCCAGGCCAGTAGGTCCGTCCACATGCGATTGCTGCCGGAGTAGCCGCCGGCGGCGTACCCGTCGGCGGCCCGGAAGACGCGGTGTGCCACATGCGCGTAGACCCCGCCGCTGCGGCGCGGGTAGGCGCCCGCGTGGATCCAGGAGATCGCCCCGGTCTCCAGGGTCGCGGCCACCGCCTGCTGGGCCGAGACGTCGATCAGCCCGCCTTCGCCGGCCAGCACACCGAGATAGACCGCGATCGCCGCGTGGGCCCCGGCCACCTGGAGCGCCGACTCGCGCGGCGGCGGCTTGGGCGGCCCGTCGGCGCGACCACCGAGCCAGGTCATCCCGCCCGCGGAGGCGGCGACGAGGTCACCGGCCAGCCAGTCGCGGCGCGGCCCGGTCAGCCCGAACGGTGTCACGACCACGTGCGCCCGGCCCGGCCAGCGCGACTTCCCGGCCGGCGTGAGCCCGCGCAGGCCGAGGCGCGGGCCGCTCTCGAGCACCACGTCGGCCGCGGCGGCCAGGGCGTCCAGCACTCCCGGGCCGTCGGCGGTCACCCGGGTGCCGGCGTACCAGTGCAGTTCGGCCGCCCGCGGGCCGGGTGGGCCGGCCGGCACGCGCACGACCTCGGCGCCCAGGCCCACCAGAGCGCGGACAGCGGCCGCGCCCAGTTCGTCGGTCAGGTCGAGGACTCGCACGGGTGGTCCCTTCGTCGCAGATGTTCGAGGTCTTCGCCGCTCACCGAGCGCAGGGCGGATTTGTCGACCTTGGCGGAGGCGTTGCGCGGCAGGGCGTCCAGCCGGGCCACGAAGCGCGGCCAGCTGTGCCGGGGCAGCCGGCCGCGGCACCAGGCATGCACGTCCTCGGGTCGCAGCGGGCCGGCGCCGGCCACCACGACCAGCAGGTCCTGCTCGGTGAACTCCGAGGCGACGCCGACCGCGGCGGCCTCGCGCACGCCGGGCATGGCCGCCACGACCGACTCGACCTCCCAGGCCGAGATGTTCTCGCCGCGACGCCGGATCACGTCGGTGTGCCGCCCGCAGTAGACCAGCCGGCCCGCCTCGTCGAACCGCCCGAGGTCACCGGTGACGATCCACTCCGGTGGTGGCTCGGCACTGCCCGCATAGCCGAGCGTGCTCAGGTACGGATGCCTGGCGCGCACGGCGATCCGGCGGTCGGTGTCGATCCGCACCTCGTACTCCGGCACCGGCCGGCCGGCCGTGCCCTCGGCCACGTCGTCGATCAGGTTGCTGGTGACGTCGCCGAGTTCGGTGCACGCGTACGCCTCGACGAGTTGCACGCCGAAGCGTTCCCGGAACTGCTCGGCCAGCCATCGCGGCGCCGGGCCGCCGTAGGCGCGGGTGACCCGGTGGTCGCGGTCCCCGGGCCGGGCCGGCGCGCGCAGCAGGATGGCCGCGACCGCGCCCATGAAGTTGAACGCGGTGACCTGCTCCGCCCGGCACAGCCCCCAGAACGCCGACGCGGAGAACCGCGGCACGGCGAGCAGGCGGGCCCCGCTGACGAGCGCGGCGAGCAGGCCGGTGTGCCGGACGTTCACGTGGTTCCACGGGAACGCGTTGTAGAGGACGTCGTCCGGGCCGTACCGCATGGAGGCGGTGACCCGCCGGGCGTGCCGGACGCCGGCGAAGTGCGGCAGCAGAACGCCCTTGGGCCGGCCCGTGGTGCCGGAGGTGCTCAGCACCAGCGCCGGGTCGCCCGGCGCCGGGGGCGGACCGAGCGGACCGGGGCGCACGTCGTCGAGGTCGCCGGGGCCGCCGCCGTCGTCGACGGTGCGCACGACCGGCGCGAGACCCGCGAGGCCGGGGTCGGCGGCCAGCGCGCCGGTGCCGACGATCGCGACCCGGCCGGCCGTCGCCGGTGTGCCGCCCGGCGCGACCGGGATCTCGACCAGGCCGGCCCGGGCCACGCCGGCCAGGACGACCGCCAGCGCCGGCCCCGGCCGCAGGCAGGTCACCACCGGATCGCCCCGGCGCAGGCCCAGTTCCGCCGACGCCAGCAGCCGGGCGAGCCGCTGCGCCGACGCGAGCCAGTCCCCCAGCGTGAGATCGGCCCGGGTGGCGCCGGCGAACGTCGCCACCACCCGGCCGGGCTCGGCGGCGGCCCGCCGGCTCAACACGTCGAACAGGGTCTCCGGCCGACCGGTGACCTCGATCATCAGCGGGCCAGGTTGACCCATACGCCCTTGGTCTCGGTGAACTCGTCGAGCGCGAACGTCCCCATCTCCCGGCCCCAGCCGGACATCCCGAATCCGCCCCAGGGCGCACCCGGGTCGATCAGCGGCAGCTGGTTGACGAACACCGTGCCCGCGTGGATCCGGGCGGCCAACCGGTGCGCCGCGGTCAGGTCGTGCGTCCAGACGACCGCGGCGAGGCCGTAGCGGGTGTCGTTGGCGCGGGCCACCGCCTCGTCCTCGTCGTCGTAGCTGAGGATGGACAGCACCGGCCCGAAGATCTCCTCGCGGGCGATCGTCATGTCGTCCCGGACGCCCGCGAAGACCGTCGGGCTGAAGAAGTAGCCGCTGTCCAGGCCGCGGCCCGACGCCCGGTCGCCGCCGGTGACCAGCTGGGCGCCCTGCGCGACACCACCGGCGACGTAGCCGGCCACCCGGTCGAGCTGTTCCTGCGACACCAGCGGGCCGAGCACGGTGTCCGGGTCGATCCCCGGGCCGATCTTGAGGGTCTGCGCCGCCGCCGCGATCTTCTCGGTGAACTCGTCGGCCCGCTTGGCGTCGACGTAGAACCGGGTGTACGCGCCGCACGCCTGCCCGGTGTTGAACAGCGCGCCCTGCAGGTTCCCGACGACGGCGGCATCGATGTCGGCGTCGCGGGTGATGATGCTCGGCGCCTTGCCGCCCAGTTCGAGGCCGACCCGCTTGAGGTCGGTCGCGGCCGCCGCGGCGATCTGCTGGCCGACCTCGGTCGACCCGGTGAAGGAGATCTTGTCGACGTCCGGGTGGGCGACCAGCGCCCGGCCCACCTCCGGGCCGCCGGTCAGCACGTTCACCACACCGGCCGGCAAGCCCGCCTCGACGCACAGCCGGCCCAGCCGCAGCGTGCTCAGCGGGGTCTGCTCGGCCGGCTTGAGGACCACGGTGTTCCCGGTCGCGAGGGCCGGGGCGAGCTTCCAGGCGGCGATCGCGAACGGGAAGTTCCACGGCGTGATCAGCCCGACCACCCCGAGCGGTTCACGCCGCGTGTAGTGCAGGGTGTCCGGCACCGAAACGCTTGACAGCTTGCCCTCGATCTTCGTGGCCCACCCGGCGTAGTAGCGGAACACCTGGGCGGCCAGCACCACGTTGACGCCGGTGGACATCGCGATGGGCTGGCCCTGGTCGTGGGTCTCCAGCTCGGCGAGCTCGGCCGCGTCCCGTTCGATCAGGTCGGCGACCTTCCAGAGCATCCGGCCCCGGGCGTCGGGGCTCAGGTCCCGCCAGGCCGGATCCTCGAACGCGGCCCGCGCCGCGGCGACCGCCGAGTCCACGTCCGCGCGGCCGGCCTCGGCGAACTCGGCCAGCTCCGTTCCGTTCGACGGGTCGTACGTGCGGCTGGTCCGCCCCGACTCGGCGGGCACCCATTCGCCCGCGATCAAAAGCCTCTCCGCCTGCGTCACGGTGTCCTCCCAGGTAAAGGCACGTACGTCGTGCCGTCGAGATGCCGATCGTGAACCGGGCGAAGCCCCGAATCAACGAGTCCGGACCGCCCACCGGACCGCAGGCTCAGCACCCCGAGCACGACCTGCGTGCCGGCCAGCGCCAGGCCGGCCCGCATCAGCGCCGCGCCGCCGTGGTGATGGCCGCCCAGGTGCATCGCCAGCATCAGCCCGCTCAGGGCGACCATCGCGGCGTGTTCCGGGCGCGAGGCACGGCCGCGGGCGCAGACCGCGCAGACGATCGAGAGGGCCAACATCGGGGCGGCGGCCGGGCCGGCGACGATCAGCAGGGCGGCGTGCACGCTCAGGCAGGCGACCGCCACCACGGCGCCGGTCCGGGCCGTCAGTGACAATGCCGGGCCTCGGCCGCCGGTACGTCCAGCGCCGGGTTGCGGTCGAAGAAGTTGACCGGCAACAGCTGGAAGCCGGCCTTCTCGACCGGCATGACCGGCCAGTCCTCGGCGCGCGGGATGTGCGTGACGCCGAGGGTGTGCCACAGCACGACGTCGGTGTCCGCGACCGG
Organism: Paractinoplanes ferrugineus; assembly: GCF_016862195.1. Classification (GTDB taxonomy): domain Bacteria; phylum Actinomycetota; class Actinomycetes; order Mycobacteriales; family Micromonosporaceae; genus Actinoplanes; species Actinoplanes ferrugineus. The sequence continues at coordinate 164,767 of NZ_BOMM01000050.1, forward strand.
CCGGTCGGCGGCCGTCCAGCGGGGCAGGCCGTCGCCGGACCGGCTCTGGTTGGGGTAGTCGCCGGCCGAGCGCATCTCGTCCGGGCGGTACGGCGTCACCCACATGTTGCGGGTGCCGAACCCGGCCCGCCGGGCGATCAGCGACGGCGGCTGGGCGAGCATGGTGGCGGAGCTCCAGCCGGGCAGGAATTTGTAGCCGACCGGTACGCCCCACCGGTTGGTCCGGCCCCGGTTGACCACCGTCCAGTTCCGCGAACTCTGCGTGTTGGTCACCCAGTCCCCGGCGTTCTCCCGGTCGATGACGGTCTTTCGCACGCCGATGGCGTTGCCGTACGGGTTCTCCGGGCCGACCGGCACGCTGTACGCGTCGTTCTGGACGACGGTGTTCTCCCAGCCGTCCACCTCCATGTCCAGCCGGAACGAGAACAGGTGCTGGTGGTAGGTGCCGATCAGGTTCGTCCCGATCGGGGTGCCGTGCGGGGCGGGCCCGCCGTCCTCGACCGCGCGGGTCTGCACGATGCCCAGGAGCTTGATCTCCATCTGAATGGAGGCGTCCTGGTAGAAGTACCAGAAGAAGCCGTAGTGGTAGTTGCCCACGGTGGCGATGAAGCTGACGACCAACCGGCGGGACCGGCGCACGTCGACCTTGCCGGTGACCCAGTCGGTGTGCTTCCAGAGGATCCCGTCATCCTCCTCGTGGATGCAGATCGCGTTCTCGATGGTCACCGGTGAGCCGTCCTCGCCGGCCAGCACGGCGTCCAGGTAGACGATCTCGCCGAGGCAGTCGCAGCCGAGCCGCAGCGAGTTGGCCAGCTTGCCGAGCCCGTACTCGCCGACGTCGAACGCGCTGCGCCAGAAGTGCTCGGACGAGGGATCGCCGTAGGGCACGACCATCTCGGCGAGCGAGCCGCGGTGCATGATCGACCGGTACCGGTCGCCGTCCCGGTACTCGACCGCGTGCAGGACGAGGCCTTCGAGCGGATGCATGCTGATCCGCAGGCGCCACTTCTGCCAGGTGAGCTCGGGACCGTCGAGCCGGAAACCGACGCCGTGCGGCTGGGTGATCTCCAGCGGCGCGATGTCGTCGCGCATCGGCTGGTTGGCGTCGGCGGTGTAGTTGCACAGATCGGGGTTCATCGGGCGGACGCCGAAGTCGTGCACCGCGACGACCTCGTGGCTCACCAGGTCGACGACGGCCATGACGCCCTCGATCGGGTGGGCGTAGCCGTTGTCGTCCGGGAACTCGCGGTAATACGACACCGAGCCGGCCATCCGGCGACCCCGCACCGGCACGTCGGCCATGTTGCCGACGCCCCACGGGTCGATCTGCACCTTGTCGAGGTCGGTGATGCCGCGCTTGGCGAGCGCCTCGACGTAGCGCGGGTCCCGCTTGATCAGCGCGGGCGCCAGCTCGAACTCCTCGACGAGCACCGGCGCCGAGCCGTCGGTCACCTCGGCCGACGAAACGATCTTGTCGGAGTCCAGGTCCACGACGACGTCGTAGGTCCGGCCGGTGTCGCGGTCGAGGATCATGGCCCGGCCACGCCGGGTGACCGCGGTGCCGGCGCGCAGCGCGTACTTGTCCGGTTCGTCGGTGAAGACCGCGCTGAAGCCGGGACGCTCGCCGCCGATCCGTTCGCTCCGGATCACCGCCGCGACGCGGCGGATCTCGTCCGCGGTCAGAGCATCGAACAGGGGGTTGCGCATAGCGTGGTCCTTTCGCGGGGCGGCCCCCAGAGAAGCACGCCGTACGGGCACCGATCCCGGCTCCGGTCCGCTCAGCGAGCCACTACTTACCGGCTCGGGACGCCTCGAGAATCACGCGCAACTTGGCCAGCGCCTGCTCGGTGCGCGCCGCCGACCCGTACACCAGGTGCTGCAGGACCAAGCCGTCGAGCGCGGCGAACACGAGCGTCGCGAGGGTGTCGTCCGGGTCGTCGATGCCGACGTTCGCCAGTGTCCCGCCGACCTGGGCGATGTAGTGGTCGTAGAGCTCGGCCACCGGCTCGACCGGGCCGTCGCCACGGGCGGTACGCAGCAGGAACTCGTACTGCAGCAGTTGCCGGGCGGGTGCCCCCATGATCGTCTCGACGAGTGTCGAGCCGAACGTCCGCAGGTCGTCGCTGAGCAGATGGGCCTCGGCCGCGTCGCGGCGAGCCGCGCGCTCGAACGCCTGGGTCAGCATGGCCTCGCGGGTGCCGAAATAGAACCGGACGAGGCTGTGCGACGTGCCGGCCAGCGCGGCGACCGACCGGTAGGTCACCCTGTCGTGGCCCTCGGTCCCGGCGATGTGGATCGCCGCCTCGAGCAACCGGTCGCGGACGCCGGCCTTGACGTCGTCGCCGGTTCCGACGGGTGCGCGGGGCGGGGTGCTCACGCGGCCATCATCACATCCGGCTGACCGGCGCGGGCACCGGCGCAGTCCGTTCACCGGTCCGCAACCGCTGAACCCCGGGCCGCGGCAGAAGACTCCCAGAATTTACATCTCGCTCTGGACAGCGCCCCGGTCCGCCTCAACAATGTGAATTGTCCAGCTGGACAATTCAAGGAGGCCCGGTGCGGAACATAATCGGACAGCAGGCCGGTGCCGCCGCCGGCGACAGCCACCCGTCGTCCGTCCTGGGCAAGGCGTTTCTCCTGTTCGGCGCGTTCGACGGCGGGCGCAGCACGCTCGGCCTGACCGACCTGAGCCGACGTGCCGGCATTCCCAAGGCAACCGCCTATCGACTGGCTCAGGAGTTGGTAAATCTCAATCTCCTCGAGCGAGTGGAAGCCGGTTATCAACTGGGCTGGCGAATGTACGAACTCGGGCAGCTCGTGCCGGGACCGGCCAATCTCCGACATGTCGCCCGGCCCGTTCTGACCGATCTGCACTCCGCCACCCGGGCCGTCGTGCACCTGGCGGTCCCGCACGGCCTCGACACGCTCTACCTGGAACGCCTCGCCGGACGCAGCGACGCCCGCGTCCACGCGACCGTCGGTAACCGGATCCCGATGTGGTGCACCGCGTCGGGCAAGCTGTTCATCGCCTACAGCGACGACCCCGAGCGCATCCTGTCGGCCCTCGAGCACGACGGCGCACCGCACCGCACCGGCGGCGGCCCCACCGCCGGCCGGCTACGAGCCCAGATCGCGGCCGTCCGGGACCGGCGCTGGGCCACCGAACAGCAGGAATGCCTCGAGGGCTACAAGTCGTACGCCGTCCCGATCACGTCCGGCGGCCCGCACCAGGTGGTGGCCGCCGTGTCCGCCACCCTGCCGATCGGCCGCCGCGACGACCAGCAGGTGATCCGCGCACTCTGGACGGCAGCCGCCCTGGTCAGCCGCACCATGGAGGAGTCGACGCTGGCCACCCTGGCCGGCTGAGCGGTCGTCCGGCGTTCTCCGGCCCGGAGCCCGGACCGACGTGCGAGGCTGATCGCCATGCCGCTCAGCCTCGGCCTCGCGCTCCTGGTCGGCTGGCTTTCCGGCTGAGCGACCAGGAACCGCCGATAATCCTCGATCGCCGTCCGCGCGACATCGGCGGGAAACTCTCCCTCGGCGCCGGGCACCCACAAGTGGGTGATCCTCAGCCATCGCCAGCAAGTCCAGGACGACGATGAAGAAAGTGCCGAAGTCGGTGGTCAAGCCGCCGGCCCGGTTGTAGGAGCCCCTTGTCGTGACGCCAACGACGATTCGGCGAACCGTACGCGCATCCGGGAAATGCGTGTCGCGTCCGGCGACAGGGGCGGACTGAGCCCGATTGGCTTCCAGGTCGCCGACGGACTCGTGACCTAGGTCGCGTCGACCTGGTGTGCGCCTACCGCCGGGACCGATGTCTGCGGACCTGGATCGCGGAGGGCGAGCCGGCGCTGCAGGTCGATGTGCCGGAACTGCCATACGGCGCCGACCTGCCGCAGGACGCCCCGGCGATGGGCATCCCGGAGGAACCGCACAGCTCGCAGCGGCGCCCGCCGGCGGAGGAACCACCACCAGCGAGCTAGGACGAACCAGCCCCATGCGGCTTTTCCCATCCCCCCGGCGGCCGCCGCGTAGAAGGCCGCTACCAAGCCCACCAGGATTATCCCAGCCCGGTTGTCGACAAGCAGTGCCCCGGATGCGCCGAACAGCACGGCGGCCAGGAAGCCAAGCCCCGGGCCGAATATCCAGAAGAGGCGCCGGTCTCGGCCGAGGACCTCGAGCGGGCTGGCCGCCCGCGGAAGCTCGATCGGCTCGCCGCGCGTGCCGACCACGATGCCGGACACCACGCCGACCGCCATACCCATCGCGAGGGCCCCGTACGGTGCGATGGGAAACAGCAGGCCGACGACCAGGCTGGAACCCACGACGTAGAGAAACCGCCGGGTGAAAGCCCGAGTCGACCAGGCGATGCCCTGGACCGGCTGTTGCGAGTCACCGATCAGACCGACGTTGATGCCGCCGATGAAGGCGCCGAAGAACGCCCGGACTGGATGCGGAACGGCTTGGTCAAAACGCCACCATTCGATGTCCGGGGAACCGGCCATAGTCGTCTCCTGGTAGCGCGCGAGCTGGATCAGCCAACGTTCCGCGTCGTCCGGACCTACCCGCAACCATCGCCCCGATCGGGGTCTCGGCCGGTAGGCGGCGCGCACGTACTGGTCGAAGAGGTGCTGCCGGAGACTTGCCACGTCCGGAAAGGCGGTGCTGTCAAGGAGCTCGGACGGCGCCGGAAGCTGCGCACCCGTGTCACCGTCGCCGGGGTTGTAGATTTGCCGTGCCATGCCCACCATCAGGGGCGTCCGAAGCGCAACAGCGGCCGTCGAGCCCGCTTCGGCCCGCAGGGCGTCCCGTACCTGGAGCCACATAGCCGCACGTTGCGGTCCCTCGGCCGAGCTCTCCAGATAGTCGGTGACGGTGTCAGCGGCCAACGGCACGATCGTCAGCCCCACTGAGCCGGTCAGGGTGATCTCCCGTTTGCCCGGTCGGCTCGCCTTGCGGTACTCCTCGGTCCGGCACGTGACCACCACCCGCCGCCGCGGTCGTTTCAGATACTGGTTGAGCAGTTTGATCGTGCTGGACCGCAGACCATCGCCGAGTTCGTCGAGGCCGTCCACGATCGGCAGCAGGAGGCCGGCGTCCAGCAGAACATCAAACCGGCTGCCTCCGCCCACTGTTCTGATCGACAGGAACGGGTAGTCGCGGTAAAGCCGTTCGCGCATCCAGTCTGCGAAGCTCTGCTCAGCGGGATGCCATCCGGACGCCGTCACAACGACCGGAACCGGGTCGTTGTCGCGCCGATCCGCTATCAGGTCGAGTACCAAGCCGAGCATCAGTGTGGTCTTGCCCGATCCCGGCTCGCCGAGCAGCACCAGCCGGCCGGTGGGGATCTTGCGGTACGACTCGACCAGGGGACGGCCTGGTATGACGAGTTCGGCCGGCGATTTGGCCCAGGTCTGTGCTCCGGAGCGGGATCCGGGCGCTCGCCCGACCTCGCCGCGCCCGAGGCGGTCCACCACAGTCCAGTCGGGAAAGAGCCGGTGGTCGGCCAATTCCCAGGTCACCGGAAGGGGATAGGGATCGTTGAGGTCGCGAAACTCCGCTTCCTCGGCCCACTGGCGGCAGACCGCATCCGCGAGCTCTCGCGCCAGCTCGGCGGGTGTGTCCGCCGACGGCGGTGAACGGCGGTCGGCAACAAGCGTGTAGACGGTCAGCAGCAGAGCCAGGACGTTCAGGAACACCCCGAGCACACTGGCCCACCGGTCCGCGTCCTCCAGACCCTGGCCCACGAGGAACCGGCCCAGCGCGATGAACCCCAGCCCGGCGAACAGCGACGCGCCGACCCACCACCACACCCTGCCGCGGCGTACGATCACGCCCGTCATTGTCGACAACGGATGCCGAACAGCTACATCGGTATCCCGGACGGCCATGTCCGTACGTTCGTGCTGTAGCTACCGGAACGCGCTGCTGGACCGCCCCGGGAGCCGGATTCCGGCATTTCGCACCATCCGGGCCGGAATCAGTCACCCGTGCTCCGAGTCTCACCGCAAACTTAGGTGGCTGGCAGGAATTTCCTAGGTTGCGGGGAACTACTGGGTACATGGCTACCGCGACATCACCCGCTGCCGACCGCATCCGGGACCGTCTCGCCCGCATACTGCCCTCCCCGCGCGTCACTCCGCTGGCCATCGCCATGCTCGTCGTGCTGCCCGGAGTTGCCGTCACCCTGCGGCTGATGGGCGGTCCGCGCCTTCTCGACGACGCGGTGGCCTGGGCGTCGACAAACGTGGAGAACCTCGCCAGTCATCCGGTCGCCGCCCTGACGGCCAGCGCCTTCATCGTGCCCAGCGGCCTGTTGCCGGAGTTGCTGCTGGTGGGCGTCGGCTTCGTGGCTCTGGAACGGGGAATCGGGACGGCACGCACCGCCGCCGTGGCCTTCGGCGGCCACGTCGGCGCGACGCTTCTCACCGTGTACGGCGCCGAGTTGTTCACCGATCCGGCCGCCAACCGCTCGGACGTCGGCGTCTCGTACGCCATGTTCGCCGTCCTGGCCGCCGCGGCCGGGCGCCTGTCCGGCCGTTCCCGGATCGCGGCGTCGACCGTGCTCGGCGCGGCCGTCGGGATCCCGTTCGTCAGCGCCCCGGGCGTGACCACCACGGGTCACGTGCTCGCGGCGACACTGGGTCCGGTCATCCTGGCCCTACTCCCCCAGCGACGCGCACAACCGGGTCCGGCCGACGGCACGCGGGTGGCCGGGCTCGGCGGGATGCTCACCCGATGGCGCCAAGGAGCGCCGGCACTCGGGCGCGGGGCACAAGAGAGCGCCTGACGCGCCGGCGGCAGCAGGTCGCCACCCTGGCCGCGCGCCACCCCGGCCGGTGGCGGCCGCACCGAGCCCGTTCCACGCGCACGCCTCGCCGTACCGGTGGCCCGGCGACCGGAAGATGTGCAGCGCCGCCCGGCGGTGCCGCAGACGGCCGGTCCCCGGATCCGCCGCCACTCTCGGCGCCGACCGGCTCGCCGACAGCGCCGGAGCGCGCCGCGACTTCGACCACCGCGACAAAAACGGGGTGCGGCATTATCCGAGGCCGCACCTTAAGGGCGCCGGAAGCTCAGATATCGAAAAGATAACGGTGACCGATGACAGTTCGGGACCTTTGATCTATCGCGGCATCGATCATTCGTGACGGCCGGGTCACCGCTCGTCAAAATCGGTCTCATCTCGGTAAACGTTGCCGTAAGCCCAGCGTAAGGCCGTCGAGATGGGGGCCGGAAAGCATTAAGCGTTGCTTAAGCACATTGACTTCTTTCTTTTCGAGAGCCAAGACTGGCACCGCTCGGAAGGCGAGCGAATCATTCACTTCGCGACGGCGGACGATCGGGTGACAGCCGATAATCAGCGCCGCGAGTCATTGTCGCTAGGAGCACTGTTGAAGCACAGGTTTGCGGTGGTGACCGGCGTGGCCGCCGCCACCATCGCGGGGTCCATCGCCCTGACCATGCCGCTGGGGAACGCGGCGACCTCCTCGGCCCCCGCGGCACCCGAGAGCGCTTCCGCCGCCGACCCGGTCCCGACCGCCGTCGCCGAGTCGCGGGCGGCCACCTCGGCGTCGGCGCTGGTGGCCAAGGACCCGAAGCGGTTCTTCGCCGGCAGCCACGAGAAGCTGGTCAAGCGCCAGGTGGTCAGCCAGCACGGACTGCAGTACGTGGCCTACACGCGTACCTATCAGGGTCTGCCGGTCGAGGGCGGCGACGCGGTCGTCGTCACCGACGCCAAGGGCGCCGTGCTCGACAACTACGTCGCCCAGCAGCAGGCGCTGTCGGTCGGCACCACCGCGAAGATCCCGGCCACGACGGCGGTCCGGACGGCACGCAAGCAGCTCGCCAAGGTCACCTCCGCGGACCCCGGCACCCTCAAGGTCGTCGCCCAGGAGGCCGGCGTCCTGGCGTACGAGGTGGTGGTCTCCGGCAGCAAGCGGGTCGAGAGCAGGCTGGTCCCGAGCGTGCTGCACGTCTTCGTGGACGCGACCACCGGCAAGGTAATGAACGAGCTGACCCGCGACGACGTCGTGGACGCCACCGGGCACGGCGCCTACTACGGCGACGTCACGATCAACACGCAGAATTCGGGCGGGCAGTTCGTCATGCGCGACACCACCCGCCCCGGCCTGGCCTGCGGCCCGCAGAGCGGCCAGCCGTTCAGCAGCACCACCGACGCCTGGGGCACCGGCAGCGCTACCGACCTGGTCACCGGCTGCGTCGACGCGATGTACACGGTCTCGAAGGAATGGGACATGCTGCGCGAGTGGCTCGGCCGCAACGGCATAGACGGCAATGGCAAGGCTTTCCCGGTACGGATGGGCCTGCAGGACGTCAACGCCTTCTGGAACGGCTCGCGGGTCGAGATCGGCCACTCCTCCGACAACAGGCGGCTGCTCACCACGATGGACGTGCTCGGACACGAGTTCGGTCACGCGATCAACCAGTTCACCCCGGGCGGGTCGAGTGCCGGCAACGAGGCCGGCGGCATGAACGAGTCCACCGGTGACATCTTCGGTGCCCTGACCGAGTTCTTCGCCGACGACCCGAAGGACAAGCCCGACTACACCGTGGGCGAGCTGGCGAACCTGACCGGCAACGGGCCGATCCGCAACATGGCCGACCCGTCGAAGGTCGGCGACCCGAACTGTTTCTCCAGCGCCATCCCGAACACCGAGGTGCACGCCGCGGCGGGCCCGCAGAACCACTGGTTCTACCTGCTGGCCGAGGGCTCGCGGCCGACCGACGGGCAGCCGACCAGCCCGACCTGCAACAACAGTACGGTCACCGGCATCGGCATCGAGAAGGCCGGCCAGATCTACATGGCCACGCTGAACCGCAAGACCAGCGGCTGGACGCACGCCAAGGCGCGGGCCGCCTCGGTGGCCGCGGCGGCGCAGCTGTTCGGCAACGGCACCGAGTGCGCGACCGTCAAGGCGGCGTGGACCGCGGTGAGCGTCCCGGCCGGCGGCAGCGAGCCGGCCTGCACCGGCACCGGCCCGACCACGGCACCGACCACTCGCCCGACGACCGCCCCCACCACAGCGCCGACCACCCGGCCGACGACCACCCCCACCACCGCCGCCCCCACCACCGCCGCGCCGACCACCGCACCGACCGGTTCGCCGACGGGTGACTGCCAGGCCGGCTTCACCCAGCACGACAGCGGCGCGGTCGCCGCCGGTGCGACCGCGGTCACCAGCACGTTCACCGCCACGGCCGGCCGGCACACCGCCTGCCTGGCCGGCCCGTCCGGGGCCGACTTCGACCTCTACCTGGACAAGTTCGTCAACGGGCGGTGGACGAACGTGGCCAAGGCCACCGGCGAGACGGCGCGGGAGAACCTCGCGTACACCGGCACCGCCGGCTCGTACCGCTACCGCATCGTGTCCTTCGCCGGCGCCGGCAACGCCGTCCTCGGCTGGAACACGCCCACCGGAGGCTGAGCACCGGGGCAGAAGGGCCCGGGGCGGCGTGCACGCCGCCCCGGGCCTCGCCTTTTCCCGATCAGCCACCCGACCGATCACCCGGGTATCGCTGATCAGCCGGCCGGCGCCGTAGATCCTCCGACCCGCGCCGGTCGCGGTCGAAAGGCGCGGCGTGACCGGGGCCATCAGCCCCGTCGACCTACTGCCGAGTAACGTCGAGCCGCCACCATCGACAGGAGCATCAGGTGAAAGAGATCCGCCTCGCCGCCCGACCCACCGGCTGGCCCACCCTCGAGCACTTCGACGTCGCCGAGTGCGAGGTCCCCGAGCCCGGCAACGACCAGGTGCTGGTCCGTAACCTGTTCATGTCCGTCGACCCCTACATGCGCGGGCGGATGAACGACACCAAGTCCTACATCCCACCCTTCCAGGTCGGCGCGCCGCTGGACGGCGGCGCGATCGGCGAGGTGGTCGCCTCACCCGCCGGCGGCATCCCGGTCGGTGCGGTGGTGGTGCACGGGTACGGCTGGCGGGAGTACGCGGCCGTCGATGCCCGGCAGGTCACCGTGGTGGACCCGGACGCTGCCCCGACGCTCTCGGCATACCTCGGGGTGCTCGGGATGACCGGGCTCACCGCGTACGTCGGCCTGTTGGACATCGCCCAGTTCCGCGCGGGAGACACCGTCTTCGTGTCCGGCGCCGCCGGCGCCGTAGGCAGCATCGTCGGGCAGATCGCCCGGCTCCGCGGCGCGAAACGGGTCATCGGCAGCGCCGGCTCCCCCGAGAAGGCCCGCCACCTGACCGAGGAACTCGGCTTCGACGCGGCGTTCAACTATCGCGACGCCCCGGTCCGCGACCAGCTGCGCGCCGCCGCCCCCGACGGCATCGACGTCTATTTCGACAACGTCGGCGGCGATCACCTGGAAGCCGCGATCGGCGAACTCCGGAAGTACGGCCGGGTCGCCCTCTGCGGCGCCATCGCGCAGTACAACGACACCGCGCCGCCCACCGGCCCGCGCAACCTCGCCCAGGCCATCGGCAAGGAACTCAACCTGCGCGGCTTCATCGTCTCCAACCACAACGACCGGATGGGCGATTTCGTCGCCGAGGTCGGCGGCTGGCTGCGCGACGGCCGGCTCTCCGCCCGCGAAACCGTGGTGGACGGGCTCGCGAACGCCCCGGAGGCGTTCCTCGGGCTGCTTCGCGGCGAGAACACCGGCAAGATGCTCGTCCGCCTCGGTGAGCGAGCGGGGTGACCGCCGCGGGCTCGACCACGTCGATGCGGATCGCCCTACCCGCGCACTTCCGAGCCGGCGTACCGGAAGCTCGTCAGCTACCCGGCTGACGGATCGCAGCGCCCGGATCGGTGCTCTGCTCCAGGGCCGTCCACCACTCCTCCAACTCATCGACCCGGCTCTGAAGTGCGGCGTTCGCCGCCCGGACCCTCGCCAGTTCCTCGGTCAGCGCACCGATCGGCCCGGCGACGGTCAGGGCGTCGAGCCAACCCGCGACCAGCCGATCCTCAGCGGCGATCCGGCGGAGCGCGGAGGCGACCACCTCCGGTGACAACTCAGCCACGAACTCTCTCGGGAGCGTGAGCAGGCGGGCGACCTCGCCGAGGCTCCGCGCGGCGCTCATCTGGCGCCGAAGGCGCTCGCCGGACGGCACCGCCGGTTCGGCCGGTGCCGCAGCCGCCGCGATCGGCTTGGCGGGCGAAGGAGCGGGCTTCGACACAGGCGCGGGCGCAGGTGCCGGCTCCGGTTCGACCTCGGCCGCTGACGGGAGTTCGGGAAGGTCGTCCCCCACCCAGGCGTACGCCAGAGTGTCGCCCTTCTGCCGTCGGACGACATTCGGCCACTTGGGCAGAACCGCCAGCGCGCGGGGCCCGTACCGGGCCCAGGTCTCGTTCCGGAGACCGAGCTCGGCCAGACGCTCCCGGATCTCTCGCACCTTCAGCGGGACCGACGAATCGGCCAGCAGATGGAGAACCACCGCGAGGGGCTCCTGGGCGAAGACGGCGTGGAACAGCCGCGGGTCGGACAGGGCCAGGAAACGCAGCGAACCCCTCATCGCGACGTGAACGCCGGCGCCGCGAGGGACAAGCTCTTCCTCGTCGGTGTCATCCCACTTGACCCGATAGTTTGTCCCGTCTTCCGCGACGACCGATCCGGCTCGGGTACGGCGTACGCCGAACGAATCGGACACCTGGACAAGACCTTGATCTGCGCTCACGAATGCGACTGTAATCGCTCTCGCCGCGGCCGGGGCGCCGTTGTCGGCGTCGTCGCCGGCCTACGGGCTCGGCACCGGGAGCTTGCAGGTCGCGTCCTTCACCGGCAAACGTCCGGAACCCAGGTAGGCGCCGATCCGGTCGACGACACAAGCGCCAGGTTTCCCGTAAAGGATGGCGTGCCCTTGGCCGTTGAGGACGGTGAGCAGGCGCGAAGCCGGCAGGGCGCGGTGCATCCGCTGGGCGCCTTCCCACGGGGTGTTCGGATCCCACTCGTTCTGCACGATGAGCGCACCGACTGGACTGTGCACCGTGACGGCGGGCTCGGCGGACCGGTGGGTCCAGAAAGCACAGGCATTGACATTGGTGACGAGGTCGCCGGTCAGAGGCTCCTTCTTCCGCGCCGATTGCGCCTCGCGGCGGTACTGCTCGACGTCGGGCGACAAACGACCGACCTCGCCACATGTCACGGCCATATTCAGCGATCGGAAAGCGTCATCCCCCTCCGTCGGCGGGTCGCTGGGGAAGTCGGGGCCGGCGCCTGTCGCGGGTTCCGAGGTGCGCATGTTCTCGCGCAGATTGACCACGTACTCGGCGCCCTTCTTCAGGTCGTACATCGCGCTGCGCAGCTGCCATCGGACTTCGCCGGGGTCGAGTCCCTCCAGCGGCCGCTGTTCCAAGCTCCGGATCATGCCGAAGAGCCGCCGAGTGACCTCGGCCGGTGTGCTTGCGAGGTGGTAGCGATCGTCGTGGGCGGCGGCCCAGGTGGCCCACCGCCGCATGGCGGCCGGGACAGCTTTGGACAGCAGGTGGTAGCTGCCGTCCCAGTCCGGCGGGAGGGAGCTGTCCAGCACGATCCGGTCGGTCCGCTCGGGGAAGAGCGTGGCGTAGACGCCCCCGAGGTACGTCCCATAGGACACGCCGACGTAGGAGAGTTTCTTCTCGCCCAGCACGGCGCGGATCAGGTCCATGTCGCGGGCGGTGTTGACGGTTGTGAAGTGCGCCATGCGCGGGCCGATGTTGCGGGCGCAGGTGTCCGCGACATCGCGGCTGCGCGCCGCGATGTCCTCGAAGGTCGCCGGGTCGTACGGGTAGGCGAGGGTGTCGATGAAGGACGACTGATAGCCGCTGAGACGGCACCGCAGCGGAGAACTTCCCCCGGTACCGCGCGGGTCCATCCCGATCAGGTCGTACTGCTCATGCACCTCGGCCGGCAGGACGTCCCGCAGCAACCCCGGCAAGTCGAGGCCGGGTCCGCCCGGGCCGCCGGGGTTGCTCAGCAACACTCCCCGCCGCCGGTCGGGCCGGCTTGCCGCGATCCGCGACAGTGCCACGGAGACCACGGGCCCAGCCGGGGCACGATAGTCCAGTGGAGCGGTGATCCGGGCGCACTGCAGGCCGGCAATCCCGGCAAGGTCGCCGTCCGTGCATGCGCCCCACGTCACCGGTTGGTTCCGGTACGCCGCCAGCGAGTCCTCGCTCGCCGACGCCGACGGCGAACTCGCCCGGTCCGCGCCGTAACCGACAGACGCGGTCGCTGCCACGCCGGCCACGGCCATCGTTACGACACCGGCCACCAGGAGCCGGCGGCGGGAGCTCCGCCTCGGCGAAGGTCCAGACGGAAGTTGCCTTGTCTCATCCATGACACGCATGGTGGCCGCCCGTCCGGGACCCACACATCAGCCACGAGTCGGGCGCCGACGTCGAGGTCGTGCAGCCCGATCCGGCCTACCTCCACCTGAGCGGCTGGGGTCTGCACGCCCTGGACGGCAAGCTCGCGCCAGAGGCGTACGAAGTCGGCCGTCTATGGGGAGCCGAGCAGGCCACGCGGATCGCCGAACACTGGAACCGGTGAACAACCAGGAACGGCGCCTCCACGTCCGATTCGGGCTGGGACCGGAGTCCCGGCCCGAGACTCCGGGATGCGGTTCAGCGAGATGGGCACCGCTCTTCGGCCACGTGGAGTGGCACACGTACGTCAATTCATGAGTACGACCCAGGCGTCGAGTTGTTCACCGGGACACTCCGGTTCGACCCTGTCGAGGACTCGCCGTCACTCACCACGGAGAGCGCCGATCTGCGGCGGCGGGGGGGCAAGCAGCATCCTCTGCGCACTGGCGGCCAGCCCGTACCGGCTGAATCGGCACAGTTTCCCCGATGGTCGGTGAATGAAAGCCGGCGCGCCACCTCGATCATCTCGGCGAGACGGCATCCTGGCTGTCGACGGATCCGACCCGGCGGGTGGGGGCCGACGATTGTTTCGATTGAGTCCGGGATCGATCCGTAGGTGTGTTGTCGAAGCTGTTCAGCACGGCTCCGGACGGAACAGGTTGGGCATTGATGTCGGCGAGGCTGCGAATGGTGAGGTCGGCGAAGGTGGCGGCGCCGCCGTCGGCGTAGAGCGCGATGCCGTTGTCGCCCGAGGTTCCGAAGACCTCGCTGGAGTGCACGTACTTGCCGTCGTCGATGAATAATTCGATGCTGGTGCGGTCCACCAGGATGCGGAGCCGGACCTTCTTCTGTGCGGAGTCGAACGGGCTCCGGCTTTCGAGGTAGCGGTTGGTGGGGTCCGGCTGGTTCGTGTTGCCGCGGTTGAGATAGGCGTAGTCGCCGTAAACGCCGGCGTCGGCGTGCCGGGTCCCGTCGGGAGATTTGCGTAGCTGGATGCCGACGTTGTTGAGCCGGCTCCAGCTGACGTCGGTGGTGAGCTCGTATGCCTCGCCGGTGTAGCTGAGCGGGACTGTCCCGTCGACCTGCACGGAGCCCAAGATGGTGGTGCCGGCGACGATGTCGCTCAGGCCGGTCACGGGCTGCGAGACCAGGCTGTAGCCGCCGGTGCTCTGCCGCTTGAGTTTGATCTCACGCACGATGGAGTTGGTGCCGTTGAAGCCGTCGTTGGTCCAGGTGGGGGTGTTCGCCGGGTAGTCCCAGTTGTTCATCCAGCCGATGCCGTAGCGGCTGCCCACCGGGTTGGTGGGGTTCTCCCAGGTCACTGCGCCGTACCAGTCCCAGCCGTAGTCGAGCCACTGTTGCGGGGCGTCCTGCTGGAAGCCGGTCCCGGTGAAACTGCCGGTCCAGTAGGCGTACGTGTTCGGCTGGCCGCTGGATTTGCCGTTGGCCGACGCGGCGATGACCCATTTCACGGTTCCGTCGTCGGCGGTCATCTTGAACAGGTCGGGGCATTCGAGCGCGCCGATGCCGGACATGCCCCATCGACCGGCCCGCTGCCAGTTCTTGAGGTTGGTGGATGTGTAGAAACTGAGCTGGTCGTTTTCGGCGAGTACGGTGACCCAGCGGTTCCGGTCGGCGTCCCAGATGATCTTCGGGTCGCGGAAGTCGACCCGCCCGGGGTTCGCGATCACCGGTGCGGTGCTGTAACTGCGGAAGGTGGCGCCACCATCGGTGGAGTACCAGAGGAACTGGGCCTGCGCGCCGTTGTTCGCGGCGTCCCCCTGGGTGGCCAGGGCTACCACGGCGCCGGCGCCGAATCCGGCGGTGTTGCTCGTGTCGACGACTGGCGAGCCGGACCAGATGCTTCCGTTGGGGGTCGTGTCCTTGGGGACGGCGATTCCGCGTTCGGTGAAGCGGACCAGGTCGGTGCTGGTGGCGCGCCGCCACGCGGTGCGGCTGGTGGCCGGGTAGTCGTCGTTGTAGAGGTAGTAGTAGTGGAACTGCCCACCGAGGTAGATCGGTCGTTGGGGGTCGTTCATCCACCGGTCCGGCACGATGTGGTGGTAGAGCGGGCGGTAGGTCGTCGCCGCCACGGGCGTCGCGGCGACGCGCTGGGGTGGCAGGCCGGCCGCGAGCAGTAGTGCCACGGCGCCCAGGACGGAGGCGCCGGTGCGGGTGATGGCAGGAAGCGGCGTTTGCACAGGGGATGCCCTCCTGTTCTCGTGGGCTCCTGGCGTTGTCTGAGGCCGTGAGCCCGCATTTGCCAGACGGTGACCTTCGCCTGGGTTTCCTCTCGGGATGGAGCCGTTCGGTGAACACGGATCCGCCGGGCAGGAAGACTTCCGTCCAACAGCAGCCGCACGTCGCTGGTACCGCCGTCGGTGATGGGTGCGGTGGACGTACGGCCGGCCCGTTCGGCGTGCAGTACCGCGCGGTGTCGCTCGGCGTGCCCGGCGGCGGGGTCGATGGTGAGGGTGAGGTCGTTGTCGTCGAGGCGCAGGGAACGTGGCCGGTTGCCGGGCGGCGCCACGCGGGCGCATCTCGAGGCAGGGTCAGCAGACCGGCCCAGCCGGCTGCCAGTACGTCGGTCTGGGATCGGTCCTCCCAGGACCATCTCCACAGCAGGATGCGTTCCGGCGTGACCGGTTCCTTTGATCTCTTAAATTCTCTCCTCAGCCGACCAGCCGGTCAGGGAAGCGGAGCCGCGAGATTCAGGCGATCAGAACGCCGGCGGCCCGACCGACCCGCGCCGGACGACCGGGCACGGCAGCAGAACGCGTTCGACCGGTGTCTGCGGATCGAGGATCCGGGCGATGAGCGCGTCGACCGCCCACGCGCCCATCTCGTAGTGCGGCAGCGCGACCGTGGTCAGCCCCGGGAGTAGTCCCTCGCTGATCTCCTGCTGGTCGTCGAAGCCGATGATGGAAACGTCGGCGGGGATTCGCAGCCCGAGTGCCGCGGCGGCCTGGTAGGCGCCCATGGCGACTCGGTCGTTGAAGCAGAACAACGCGGTCGGGCGCCGCTCGGCGCCCAGAAGTCGCAGCGTGGCGCCGTATCCTTCGCGGGCTACCGGTGGCACCGGCACCACCAGTTCAGGGGCGAACGGCACGCCGGCCTCCGCCAGCCCGCGGCGGTATCCGTTCAGCCGGCCCCACGTGGCGGGGATGTCGCCACTGTGATTGATGAAACCGATGCGGCGATGCCCGTGATTGAGCAGTTCCTTGGTCGCCAGGTAGGCGCCGTCCTGCTCGTCCGGCACCACGGACGGCACGTCGGTGGTCTCGTCCTCGGCGTCCAGCAGGACCGTCGGCATCGTTCGCAACTGGTCCGGCACCCGGACGACCCGGTGGTACATGGTCGTGTAGAGCAGACCGTCGACCCGCCCGCGGATGAGGGCGGCGATCTCCTTACGCTCCAGCTCCGGATCCAGCCCGCTGTTGAGCAGCATCAGCAGCCAGCCGTGTTTGCTCGCGGCTTCCTGCGCACCCAGCACCATCCGCCCGGCGAACGGGGTCGTCGTCACCTCGTCACCCAGCAGCCCCAGCGCCTTGGTGCGCTGCGACCGCAGCTGCCGGGCGACCTCGTTGGGTACGTAGCCGAGGCGGCGTGCGGCCTGATGGATCCGCTCCCGGGTCTCCGCGCTGACCCGCGCGCTCGGTACGTTGTTGAGCACCAGGGAAACGGTCGTGACGGAAACACCGGCAGCCTCGGCCACCGTGCGGATTTTTACCCTCGGCTGTGTCATCTGCCCCCGCCGAACCCTTTTACCAGTGGGATGGACCTCACTTTGCGTTTGGTAAAACGGTTTGTCAACGGAGGTAAAACGCCGTTACACAACCGAAACATTTGTCCCGCCCGCCGGTCGTACTCGGGCGACGTCCCGCGCGTGCGGTGGGTTCGCGCCGGGAACCGAGCAGGTCAGGGCGGCGACCTGGGCGGCGTAGGTGCAGGCGTCGCTGACGTCCTCGAAGGTCAGCCCGTCGAGTCGGCCGCCGAGGTGCCCGAGGGCGTTGAGGCGGTGCAGCAGCCCGGCGGTGAAGGAGTCGCCGGCGCCGACGGTGTCGACGACGTCGGTGGCCGGGGCGGGGACCGTGACGCGGCGGCCGTCGAGGGAGGCGAGGGCACCGCGTTCGCCCAGGGTGATGACGATCAGGCGGGCACCGGCGGCGTGCCAGGTGTCGCAGGCCTTCTCGGCACTGGTGTCGGGGGCGAGCAGCGTGAGGTCGTCCTCGCTGAGGCGCAGGATGTCGGCGAGGGCGCACCAGTGTGGGAGTCGTTCGCGATAGGCGGAGGGTGCCACGAACCGGGGACGGACATTGGGGTCGATGGACACAGTGACGTGCTCACGGACCCGGGCGAGGTGGTCCTCGATCCGGCCGCCGCCGGGCCGGCGGATCAGGGCCAGGGATCCGGTGTGCAGGCAAGTGGTGTCGTCCAGGCGGGTGCCGGCGAGTTCGGGGGCGGTCCATTGCCAGTCGGCGGCGCTGTCACCGTAGAAGGTGTAGGTGGCCTGGCCGGTCTCGTCGAGGTCGGCGACGGCGAGGCTGCTGGGATCGGCGGCGGTCACGCTGCCGGTCAGGTCGACGCCGGAGTCGCTGAGGTGGGCACGGAAGAGGCCGCCGAAGGCGTCGTGGGAGAACCGGCCGAGGAAGCGGGTCGCGGTGCCGAGCCGGGCGAGCGCAACGGCGGTGTTGGCGGGACCACCACCAGGCAGAACGCGCAGCGCGAGGGTGCCGGGACCGGATCGGCGCGGGTCGACGAAGGCGTCGGCGACGCATTCGCCGAGGACGGCGACGGTGCTGCCGGGCTGGGATCGGGTCATGGTGGCAATCTGCCTCTCTCGAAAGGGCGCGGGTTGGGCCTGCGTGGGCTCGGCCGGTGCGGATGGTGCAGCGTCCTGGCCGGCGAAGAGCGTCGGACCGGTGGCCGGAAGCCGTCCCGACGTAGCTATTGACATGCCGCTCGGGACAGACGTAACTTCCCTGCAACACTCCACTAACGCGCGTTATTAAAGCGCGAAACCTGAGGTGTTGTCACGGCTTCGCCCGACCGAAGGGAACCGAGAGTGCCCACGAACGAGACCCGTCGCGTGACCATGAGCGACGTGGCCCGCCGCGCGGGTGTCTCGCGGACCACGATCTCCTTCGTCCTCAACGACCGGCCCGGCATCCCCGAGGAGACTCGCCGGCGGGTCCTGGGCGCGATCGACGAGCTCGGCTACCGGCCCAACGCCGGGGCTCGGGCGCTGGCCGCGAAACGCAGCGGGTGGTTCGGCCTGATCACCGAGATCGTGACCGGCCCGTTCGCGGCGGAGGTGATCACGGGGGCGCAAAGCCGAGCCTGGAGTGACGGGCGGTTTCTGCTGATCGCCGCGAGCAATGGCGATCCGGCTCAGGAAGCCGCCGCCCTGAAGCAGATGCTGGAGCACCGGGTGGAAGGGCTCCTGTACGCCACGACCTGGCACCGGGCGGTCACGCTGCCCGCCGCCGCGCGTGAGGTGCCGACCGTCCTCGTCAACTGCTATGACGCGCAGGGAGAGCTGCCGTGCGTCCTGCCCGACGAGGCCTCCGGCGGATTCCGGGCGACGCGCCGGCTCTTGGACGCCGGTCACACCCGGGTCGGCTTCATCAACCTTGACCCGACCATCCCGGCCGCCGTCGGCAGGCGTGCGGGCTACGAGCGCGCCCTGAGCGAGGCCGGGATCACCCCGGACCCCTCTCTCGTCGTCTCGGGCTGGGCGACCGCCGACGGCGCTTACACAGCCGCCGGCGAACTGCTGGACCGCCCGGCCGCCGCCCGGCCCACCGCGTTGTTCTGCGCCAACGACCGGATGGCGATGGGCGCCTATGACGCGATCAAGGAACGCGGGCTGCGCATCCCGCACGACGTGGCGGTGGTGGGCTTCGACAACCAGGAGCTCATCGCCGCCTACCTGCGGCCGAAGCTGACGACGCTCGCCCTGCCCTTCGAAACCATGGGCACCAAGGGCATCGACATGCTCGCCGCTCTGGCAGCGGGTCAGCCGCTCGACACCCACCGGGTGACGATCGACTGCCCGCTGCTCGAACGCTCGTCGGTCTGACTGCGAATCAGCCCGCCGAGGATTCCCGTTCCGCCTTCGTCTGCCTTTTGAAGAGAGGAAAGAGAGTTCCCATTATGGCACCCTCCCGCATACCTTCACGACGGCCGCGACCCGTTCTGACGGTGCTCGCCGCGACCGCTGCAGCAGCAGCCCTGCTCCTGTCCGCCTGTACCGGTGGCTCGGGGGCTTCCGGCGCCGGAGACACCTCCGGCGACCAGCTGCTCACCATCCCCCGCGAGGACCTGGCGACGTTCACGCGCAACTTCAACCCGTTGTCCCCGCAGGCCGCCCCCATGACGAAGGAGGCCGTCTACGAGCCGCTGGTGGTGCACAGCATGGCCGACGCCAAGGACACGCCGTGGCTGGCGACCAAGTGGGAACAGGCCAAGGACGGCAAATCGCTCACCTTCACGCTGCGCGACGGCGTCAAGTGGTCGGACGGTCAGGCCTTCACCGCCGACGACGTCGTCTACACCTTCGAGCTCCGCAAGAAGGTGCTCGGCGGCCTTGACTACCTCGGGACAGTCACCGCCGGGGACCCCCACACCGTGACGTTCTCGTTGACCAAGCCCTTCTCACCCGGCTTCTTCGAGATCAGCAACCAACCGATCATGCCGAAACACGTCTGGTCCACCATCGACGACCCGGCGAAGTTCACCAACGCGGACCCGGTCGGCACCGGCCCGTACACCAAGGTGGAGAAGTTCCAGACACAGGCGTACGAGCTGCGCAAGAACCCCAACTACTGGCAGCCCGAAAAGCAGAAGATCGCCGGTATCCGGCTGCTCGCCTTCTCCGGCAACGACAGCGCCAACCTCGCCTTCACCAACGGTGAAGTGGACTGGACGCAGTCGTTCATCCCCGACATCGAGAAGACCTTCGTCGCCAAGGACAAGAAGCACAACCACTACTGGTTCCCGCCCGCCGGCGCCATGATCAACTGGCAGCTGAACACCACGAAGGCGCCCTTCGACGACCCGGCCGTGCGCAAGGCGCTCAGCCTGGCCGTCGACCGCGACCAGATCGCCAAGGTCGCGATGAACGGCTACGCCCAGCCCGCGGACTGCACCGGCCTGGCTCACACGTACGACAAGTGGCGCGATCCGCAGCTCGCGGCGGCCTGCACCTGGACGAAGCTCGACCCGGCCGCGGCGGCCGCGGCCCTCGACGCGGCCGGCTACCGGGACAGTGGCGGCAAGCGGAAGCTGAAGGACGGCAAGGACTTCCGGCTAGACATCTCCGTCGGCTCCGCCTCCTCCGACTGGATCTCGGCCGCCAACATCATCAAGCAGGATCTCGCCAAGGTCGGCATCACCGCCACCGTCAAGACGCCCGACTGGGCGGCCGTGGTGAGCTCCTACGAGCAGGGCACCTTCGACACCGGCATCGTGTGGAGCAACAACGGCGCCACCCCGTACGAGTACTTCCGCGGCGTGATGTCGAAGGCGCTGCTCAAGCCCGTCGGCGAGAAGGCCGGCGAGAACTACCACCGCTTCGGCGACCCGAAGGCCGACGAACTCATCGACGCCTTCGCCGCCGCCACCGACGAGCAGAAGCAGCGCGAGCAGATCAACGGTCTGCAGAAGCTGTACGACGCCGACGCCCCCGTGGTGCCCCTGTTCACCGGGCCTGAGTTCGGCGCGTACACCGACGCCCGATTCACCGGCTGGCCGTCACAGG
This sequence comes from Paractinoplanes ferrugineus, assembly GCF_016862195.1. Lineage (GTDB taxonomy): Bacteria > Actinomycetota > Actinomycetes > Mycobacteriales > Micromonosporaceae > Actinoplanes > Actinoplanes ferrugineus. The sequence continues at coordinate 185,858 of NZ_BOMM01000050.1, forward strand.
ACAACCCGTACGCCACTCTCGGCAACCGCAACACCAGCACCGTCCTGGTGCTCACGTCGCTGACGCCCGTCAAGGGCTGAGGCAGGTTCGCGCGGCCGGCGGCCGGCCACCTTCCCGGCCGGCCGCCCCTGCGTACCGCATTCCATTCACCCTCGTCGACAGGGAGCACGAGCCGTGCGTCTCATCCTGCGCAATCTAGGGTTCTACCTGGTTGCCTTCTGGGCCTCCATCACCCTGAATTTCTTGCTTCCGCGCTTCATGCCGGGCGACCCGGTCTCCCGGATGTTCGCGCAGTCGCAGGGCGCGATGCAGCCCGAACAGATCGCTCAGATGAGCAAATTGTTCGGCCTCGACGACCGTCCCCTGTGGGAGCAGTACGTCACCTACGTCAAGAGCGTCTTCACCGGCGACCTCGGCATCTCCATCTCCCGCTTCCCGACCCCGGTCACCGAGGTGATCGGGGCCCAGATCGGCTGGACGCTGCTGCTCGGCACCACCGCCCTGATCATCGCGGCTCTCCTCGGCAATCTCCTGGGCATCGTCGCCGCCTCGCGGCGTGGGGGGCTGCTCGACTCCGCCTTCCCACCGTTGCTCATCTTCGTCGGCTCGTTTCCGTACTTCTGGCTGGCGATGGGTGCGCTGTACCTGTTCGGTGTGAGCTTGGGCTGGTTCCCGTTGCGGCACGCGTACGACGCGGGGCTGACTCCCGGCCTCAACGCCGAGTTCCTGGCCAACGCCGGCACCCATCTGGTGCTCCCCGCGCTCACCATCGTCGCCGTCACCGTCGGCAGCTGGATGCTCGGTATGCGCAACAGCATGATCGCCACAGCGGCCGAGGACTACATCACCATGGCCGAGGCGAAGGGCCTCAGCCCTTCGCGGATCATGTTCCGCTACGCGGCGCGTAACGCGCTGCTGCCATCGGTCACCAACATCGGCATGGGCCTGGGCTTTGTGGTCGGCGGCGCTCTGCTGACCGAGGTCGTGTTCGCCTACCCCGGCATCGGCTTCCAACTGCTCGCCGCCGTGCAGCGCCTCGACTACCCGCTGATGCAGGGCATCTTCCTCACCATCACGGCGGCCGTGCTCCTGGCGAACTTCCTGATCGACATCGTCTACGTCCGTCTCGACCCGCGCGTTCGCGTCCGCTAAGGAGCGTCTAGAGATGACCGCAGTAGACACCACGGGCACGACTTCAACCGTGGCCGCTCCGGCCCCGGGCGTACGGGGGCAGACGCGGCGACACGGGCTGGCGCGCCAACTTCTGAGCAGCCGCAAGGCGTTGTCGGGGCTGTGCCTGCTCGCCGTCTTCGCGCTGCTGGCGCTGCTGGCGCCGGTACTCGCCCCCGGCGACCCGTCCCTGATCAATTCCAGCGGTAGCCAGGGTCCCTCGGGTGCGCACTGGCTGGGGTCGACCACCAAAGGCCAGGACGTCCTCGCGCTCACCCTGTGGGGCGCGCGTTCCTCGATGCTCGTCGGGTTCACCGTCGGGATCGTCGCGACCGGCGTCGCCCTGTTCGTGGGTCTCGCGGCCGCCTACTTCGGGCGTCTGATGGACGACGCGCTGACGCTGGTCACCAACATCTTCCTGCTGCTGCCCGGCCTGCCGCTGCTGGTCATCCTCGCGGCGTTCCTGCCCCCGGGGACCGCCACGGTGGTCCTGGTGCTGGTGATCACCGGCTGGGCCGGTTCGGCGCGGGTGCTGCGAGCGCAGGCCAGATCGATCCGCGGCAAGGACTTCGTGGCCGCCGCCGCGGTCACCGGCGAGCGCCCCCTGGGGATCATGTTCCGGGAAATCCTCCCCAACATGGCCTCGGTGGTGATGACCACGCTGCTGGGGTGCGTGGTCTTCGGCATCACCTCGCAGGCGGCGCTGGAATTCCTCGGTCTCGGCGACACGAGCGTCGTCAGCTGGGGCACCAATCTGTACTGGGCCAGCAGCGACGGCGCGTTGATGACCGGCGCCTGGTGGATCTTCGTCCCCTCCGGACTGTGCATCGCGCTCGTCGCCTTCGCGCTGGCGCTGGTCAACTACGCGGTCGACGAAATCACCAATCCGAGGCTCCGCTCCGCGCAGAGGAAGGGCTGATTCTCATGGATCCGGTACTCGAGGTGCGTAACCTGCGGGTCGAATACCGTAGCGACGGCCGTACGGTCGTCGGCGCGGACCGGGTGTCGTTCGCGATCGGCCCGGGGGAGATCTTCGGGCTGGCCGGCGAGTCGGGGTGCGGCAAGTCGACCATTGCCAACGCGGTGATGCGGCTGCTCAAGCCCCCGGCGCAGATCACCGCGGGCGACATCCGTTTCCAGGGCCGCGATGTACTCGCCCTGGCCGGCGGCGAGCTGCGGGCGTTCCGCTGGCGGCAGATCGCCATGGTCTTCCAGTCGGCGATGAACTCGCTCAACCCCGTCCTGACCATCGGCGAGCAGATCGGCGACATCTTCACCACGCACGAGAAGCTGTCGCGGCGGGCCGCGCGGGACCGGGCGGGCGAGCTGCTGGAGTTGGTGGGCATCGATCCTGAACGGCTGAAGGCGTACCCGCATCAGCTCTCCGGCGGTATGCGCCAGCGCGTGGTCATCGCCATGGCCGTCGCCCTGCACCCCCGGCTGCTCATCATGGACGAGCCGACCACCGCGCTCGACGTGGTCGTGCAGCAGGAGATCATGGCGCAGATCCGCGACCTGCAGCGGGAGCTGGGCTTCTCCATCCTGTTCATCACCCACGACATGTCCCTGATGGTCGAGCTGTCCCAGCGCATAGGCGTGATGTACGGCGGACGGATCGTCGAGCTCGCCGCGGCCGACGACCTGTTCGCCAAGCCGCTGCATCCGTACAGCGAGGCGCTGATGAACGCCTTCCCGCCGTTGACCGGCCCGCGCCGCGAACTCACCGGCCTGTTCGACGCCCCCCGCACCACCGACAGTTGCGGCTTCCACATCCGTTGTCCCCCGGATCGATCGGATTGCTCCATGAACATCCCCGACCTGCGCGAGGTCGCGCCCGGCCGCTGGGTGGCCCGCAGCACCGAAGGAGACCTCCGATGACCGCACCGCTGCTGTCCGTACGTGGCCTGACCAAGGACTTCCAGGTCGGCACCGTCTTCTCCCGGCGCCGTGTCCGGGCCGTCAACGACGTGTCCTTCGACCTGCCGGCCGGGCTGATCACCGCCCTGGTCGGCGAGTCCGGCAGCGGCAAATCGACCATCGCCCGCTGCCTCGCCCGCCTCGAAGCGCCCACCGCCGGGCAGGTGCTGCTCAACGGCAAGGACGTCCTGCGCACCGAGCGGCGCGGGGCGTCACGGGCCTACCGCCGCACCGTCCAGATGGTGTTCCAAGACCCCTTCGGCTCGCTCAACCCCGTCCACCGCATCGAGCATTTCCTCACCCGGGCGCTGGTCCTGCACGGCCGCTCAGCCGCGCCTGAGGCGCTCCGCGAGCTGTTGACGTCGGTCGGCCTGACCGAGGACATGCTGCACTCCTATCCGCACGAACTCTCCGGCGGCCAGCGTCAGCGCGTGGCGATCGCCCGCGCCCTCGCCGTGGAGCCCAAACTGATCCTCGCCGACGAGCCGACCTCGATGCTGGACGTCTCCGTGCGCGTCGGCGTCCTCAACCTGATGCGGCGCCTGCGCACCGACCGGGACATCGCCATGCTCTACATCACCCATGATCTGGGCTCCGCGCGCTACCTCGCGGATACCACGATGGTCATGTTCGCCGGTGAGATCGTCGAGGGCGGCGACGCGCTGGCCGTCATGGACGCCCCCGCACACCCCTACACCCGCCTGCTGCTGTCCGCCGTCCCCGACCCCCGCCGTTCCAGTGGCTACGACCCGATCGAACGAGCCCGGCTACGCGACGCGATCCTCAACCCCACGGCGTGCCCGTACGGCAGCGACGGCACGTGCAGCCGCACCGAGCCCGTCCGCCACATCGTCGGCGAGGACCAGGGACACCCCCACTGGGTGCGCTGCCACCTGCGCGCACCGGCCACCGGCATCGCCAATCGGTTGCTCAAGGCCACCGACGACCTCAAGAAGGCTGAGACCACCGCAGCATGACCCACGACCTCACCCTCACTCCCGGCACCTCCGTTGCCGAGGGCCTGGCCGAGCGCGCCCACCGCGACCCGCACCGCCCCCGCTTCCACTTCACCGCGCCCGGCGGCTGGCTCAACGACCCCAACGGGCTGACCCACTGGCGGGGCGTCTATCACCTCTTCTACCAGTACAACCCCTTCGCCCCCGCCCACGGAAACATCCACTGGGGGCACGCCACGAGCACCGACCTCGTCCGCTGGACCGACGAACCGATCGCCCTCGCCCCCGGCCTCGACGGCCCCGACCGCGACGGCTGCTGGTCAGGTGTCCTCGTCGACGACGGTGGGGTACCCACGATCGTCTACTCGGGCCGGCACGCCGGCCACGAGCTGCCCTGCGTCGCCAGAGGATCGGCAGACCTGCGGTCCTGGACCAAGGACGAGGCCAACCCGGTCATCGCCGCTGCGCCCGAGGGCGTCGACGTCACCGCCTTCCGAGACCACTGCGTGTGGCGGGAGGGCGCGGTGTGGCGCCAGCTCATCGGCTCGGGCATCCGCGGTGTCGGCGGAACCGCGTTCCTGTACGAATCCGATGACCTGCGCACCTGGCGGTACGTCGGCCCGCTGCTGACCGGCACCGCCGCACAGAACCCGGGCGAACCCGACTGGACCGGCACGACCTGGGAATGCGTCGACCTCTTCCGCCTCGGCGACAGCGAGAGCGGGAATGCGGACGCCACCGACGTCCTCGTCTTCTCCGCCTGGGACGAGGGCACCACCCACCATTCTCTCTACTGGACCGGCCGCTATCAGGGTGATGCCTTCACCCCCACCGCCGTGCACCGCCTCGACTACGGCGGACGCTACTTCTACGCCCCCCAGTCCACCCGCGACGAGCACGGCCGCCGCATCATGTTCGGCTGGCTGCAGGAGGGCCGGACCGACGACGCGAACGCGCGGGCCGGCTGGTGCGGGGTGATGTCCCTGCCGCGGATCGTCACGCTCGGCTCGGACGGCGGACTGCACCAGGCCCCGGCCCCGGAGCTGACCCGGCTGCGGCGCGACCACGTCGCCGTGCCGGCGCGCCGGCTGAACGCGTCGTACACCCGGCTGTACGACGTACGCGGAGACCAGCTGGACCTCGAGATCAGCCTGCGCCTGGCCCCCGCAGCGACCGCCCGCCTCGTCCTGCGCGAGACACCCGACGGCGCGGAGCGCACCGTCGTCGAAGTGAACCGGACGCACGACGGAGCAGGCGGCACCCTGCGCCTGCACCGCGAGACCAGCAGCCTCGACCCGACGGTCGACACCGAACCCCGGTACGGCGCACTGCCGATGGGTCCCGACGGCCGGGTCGAGCTCCGCGTCCTCGTCGACCACTCCGCACTGGAGATCTTCGCCAACGGGCATCCCCTCTCCGCCCGCGTCTATCCCACCCGCCCCGACCAGGCCGTCGGCGTCGGCGTCGGCGCCGACGGCGACGTCGCCCTGGACCGTTTCGACGCCTGGCAGATGGCGTCGGCGTTCACCGCAGGACCCCGGCCGCTGTGGCCGTAACCGTCTGACACCCCGGCTCCGGCCCGTCGGCCACAGCCCACTTCCCTCAGGAGCGCCCATGAGCGTGTCCCGTCGTACCCTCCTGCTCGCCGGAAGCACCGCCGCCACCCTGCTGCCCTTCGGCGGCCTGCGGTCCCCCGCACAGGCCGCCCGGCCAACTCCCACCCCGATACCCGACCCGCTCCCCCTCACCGGAGCCTGGACCCGCACCGTCGACGGCGGCCAGAAGGCGACCGCCGGCCGGCGGGGGCAGGCTCTCGCCCTGTCCGAGCAGCAACTCGCGGCCAACGGCACCTACGGAGCCCGCATCACTGCTCGATCCGCTTCCGATGTGGGTGCCTTGGTCTTCCGCGCCGCCCCGGACGGGTCGGCCGGATACGTTGCCGCGCTCGAGTTCGGCCGTGCCCGTCTCCGGCTCCACGACCTGGCGAGCGGCGACACCATCGCTGCCGCACCACTACCGCGAACGCGAACCGGAAGACCCTACGACCTCGAAGTGGCCGTGGACGGACCGGAGCTGACCGTGTACCTCGACGGCGAACAGTTGCTGCGCACCGAGGACCACAGCCGCGACAGCGGATCTGTAGGCCTGCTCGCCCAAGGCGACACGGTCACCTTCGGCCCACCGCGCCTCGCCGCGATCACCACCAACCTCACCGGTTGGGCCACCAGCGGCGGCACCTGGACGGCCACACCGCTCGGCTGGCGCGCCGACCCGTTCCCGGCGGACAGCGCCCGCGCCGTGAGCACCACTCGGGCGTACGACACCACGCTGCAGGCCGATCTGCTCCTGCACGACGATGCCGCGGTCGCCGCGCTACTCCTGCGCACCGATGCCCGGGCCACGCGCGGTTACGGCGTCGAGGTCGACGCGAGCCAGGGCAGGCTGCGGCTGTACCGGATCGACGGGAACCGCACCCTCGGCACGTACCCGACCGCCATCAAGGCCGACACGGTCTACCGTCTGCGCGTCGAAGCCACCCAAGGCGAACTGCGCGTGCACTGGCAGACCAACTTCCTGACCCCCGACGGCTACAGTCCCGTCATCACGGCCCAGGACCCTGCTCACCAAACAGGCCGATTCGCGGTCATGGCATCAGCCGGCCCGGTGTCGTTCGAGAACATCACCATCACCGACCTCGTCACCGGTGTCCAGGGCTGGACGACCCGCACCGGCAACTGGACCCCTGACGTGCGAGGCATCCGCGGCGAGAACGGCCTTCGCACGGCCCCCTTCGCCGGCAGCGACCTCGTGGCGAGAGCCGACCTCACACCCGCCGGCGCCTCGTCCTGCGCCGGTCTCATCGTGCGCGCCGCCGCCAACGGCGCCGGCGGCTACGAAGCCCGCCTGGACGCCGGCCGCAACGCCGTCATCCTGTTGGACGGCTCCACCGGCGCCCACCTCGCCTCCGCCACCGGTCCCGTCCGGCCCATCGCGCCCGGCGGCTCCTACCGCGTCGAAGCCCGGGTGACCGGCACGAGCATGCAGGTGTACGTCGACGGCGTCCTGACGCTTACCGCCCGCGTGTCGCGAACCGCCGGAGCCGCCGTCGCCGTGGTGGCCGGAGGGGGGACGTCGTACTTCCAGAACGTCGAAGTCCACGGCACCGCCGACTACTTCACCGAGCCCTACCGCCCCGCGTACCACTACTCCCAGCTCACCGGCTCCACCAGCGACCCCTGCGGCCTGGTCCGCTACGACGGCGAATACCACCTGTTCCACCAGGACCAGGGACGCTGGGCACACGCGGTCAGCACCGACCTCGTGCACTGGCAAGCATTGCCGATCGCCCTGCCCTGGAACGCCTACGGCCACTGCTGGACAGGCTGTGCGGTCGTCGACGCCGACGACGCCTCCGGTCTGTTCGACGGCGGCTCCGGACTGATCGCGTACTACACGAGCTACCACCCCGACAAGCCGGGCGGAAACGCCAGCGTGCGGATCGCGTACAGCAAGGACAACGGCCGCTCGTGGCAGTTGTCCAGCAGCCCGGCGCCGGTCGTGCCGAACCCCGGCGGTCCCGACGCCGGCTGGACCTTCCGCGACCCCAAGGTGATCCGCGACGAAACCCACCACCAGTGGCTGATGGTGGTCTCCGGCGGCGACCACGTCCGCTTCTTCACCTCCACCGACCTGCTCACCTGGACCCAGACCAGTTCCTTCGGCTACGGCGACTGGGCCACCGCGGGCGTCTGGGAATGTCCCGACTTCTTCGCACTGCCGGTCAACGGCCACAACGACACGGTGAAGTGGGTCCTCACCCTCAGTACCGGCGCCGTGCGCGCCACCGACGGCTCGGCCGCCCAGTACTTCACCGGCGACTGGAACGGCACCAGCTTCGCCCCCGACCAGAGCGCCGGCACCACCCTGCGCGTCGACTCCGGCCGCGACTACTACGCCGCCATGTCCTTCGACGGCCTGCCCGACCGCCGCCGTGTCTGGCTCGGCTGGATGAGCAACTGGGACTACCCGTTCAGCGCCCCCACCGGCGCCTGGAAAGGCCAGCTGAGCATCCCCCGCGAACTGACACTCACCGACACCGCCGCCGGCGTACGCCTGGCGCAGCGCCCCGTCGCCGAACTCGCCGCCCTGCGCGCTTCGACGACGACCCGTAAGAACCTCACCGTCCGCCCCACCTCCGCGAACCCGCTCGCAGGCCTCACCGGCACCGCCTACGAGATCGAGGCCGAGATCACCCTCGGCACCGCCACCGAGGTCGGCTTCCGAATCCGGGCCGACGACACCCAGCACACCACGATCGGATACGACGCCACGGCGAACCAGCTGTTCGTGGACCGATCGGCGGCGGGCCGCAGCGACTTCACCGAGTACTTCGCCGGCCGCACGACCGCACCGATGACCGCTGAAGGCGGCCGGGTGACCCTGCGCCTGTACGTCGACTCGTCATCGGTCGAGGCCTTCGCAGCGGACGGCCGGGCCGCCGTGACAAGCCTGATCTTCCCCGACCCGCACGCCGCCGGGATGGCCTTCTACACCAAGGGCGGCAGCGCCCACATCGAGTCGCTCAAGGTGCACCGGCTCGCCAGCACCACCCGACTGGCTCACCGGGTGAAGGCACCGCCGGCCGCCCCGGCCGGCGGCCGGTTCCGCTCGAACCTCGGCGAGCTGATGATCGTCCCCGCCGGACACTGGTCCACCGACAGCGCGGGCCGTTGCGGGACCTTCGACAAGGACTCCAACGCCATCGCGGCCCGCACGGCAGGCGACATGGACCTCACCACCCTGGTACGCCTGGGCGGCCCCGACCCGGAAACCGGCGGTGCCCTCTCACTCCTCTGGCGCGCCACGGCCGACGGCTCCGCCGCCTACTGCCTCAACATCGACCCGGACCTGCGCGTCATCCGTCTCGTTGTCAAGGCAGACGGCTCCTTCGACGACGCCAAGGCCCTCGCCCGCGTCCCGACCCTGGTCCGCCGCGGCACGACGTACCCGGTCCGGATCCTCACCCGGGGCGACCGCATCCAGGTATGGGTCGACGGCGCCCGGATCATCGACGTGACCGACACGACGTACACCAACGGCCACGTCGGCCTCAACGTCTTCGGCGGCCGGGCCGCTTACCAGGACACGTACCTCACAACCCGGTAGGCACGGCCGGCACCGCCTTACGGCCCGCGGTGCACCGAGCTCGTCTCTTCGGCAAGGACCTGGCTCACCAGCCAACCCGTCTGGTGATCTCGTTGACAACGTCCACGACTGAACGGCCGTCGGTGCCGATTCGCACATCGCCGATGGAGGCGTGTTCCAGCGCGGCTGCTTGTACGGCCGCAGCCTCATGCGCCTGCACCAACACAGCAGCGGGTTGGCCGCGTAGCTCGTCACCGGCGATGGGCGGGCCACCGCCCAGCCCTCGGCACCGGATCCGCTCGGCCAACTGGTCTCGGCCGGCATGCAGCCGGTAAAGCATCACGGTAGCGGCAGACAGCGCCTCGGTGTAAAGACGAATCTGACCCGAATGTTCGACCGGGCCGACCACTACGAGCCGCCGCGCTCCCTGCTGGTGGAAGGCGGCCCAAGCCGCGGCGAGGTTCGCGGCCTTGAGTCGATGGCTACCGGTGTCCCGCGCATCGGCTGCGTTGAGGAACCCGATCTGCTGCAGGTCAACGAAGCCGGTGGGGTGTCCGGCCCGCCGCGACCGTTCGGCCACCTCCCACCCGATCGTCGACTTGCCGACCGCCGTCGCGCCGCACAGCCAGAGGACTTCGCCGGGCGTCCGCGGTGGATGTGGCCAGCCTCGAGGCTGCCGCGCCGGAGGGGATGGCCACCGGTCACGAACGGCTTCGAGCACCTCCGCGGCGGTACGACCGGTGGTGTCCAGGACCGAATAGGTAAGCCCGCTGTGGTCGAGAACCTCCGCCTCACGCAGCGCGAGGTCCACCTGTTCACCGGGGCGGGCGCGGACTTCCAGACGCCGTCGCAGTTCCGGTTGGTCGCAACGCATTCGCAACACCGTCAGCTCGGCCTGCCTCAGATGCTCGGTGTGGATGCCTCGCCGAGAGTCGATGTATCCCGAAACGATGAGGCAGTTGGCGCCCGCCGCCGCGAAATTCGCGACCGCGTCGCCCAGGATGCGCGCCTCGAGCACGGTCCGGCCCGGGTCGGACGGGATCTCTGGGAAGCACATACCCAACTGGTCGATGTCGACGTGACCCGATCCGGGCAGCCCTGTGAACAGCTCCCAGGCAACGGTCGACTTACCGACACCCGAAGGGCCGCATAACCACAGCACCGGGAGAAGATCACGCACGGTCGAAGCATCACGCACGCCGCGTCCGCCCACAACGCATTTCTCACATGGGTGGGAACGGCCCAGACGAGCTGCGATGACAGTGCCGAGCGCAGACGATTGCCCTGAAGATCAACTTACTCTCGTGCCGCAGATCGCGCGTGGCCTTCGGTGGCGAAACACCGCACCCGGTGACGGAGGTCGAGTCGGCCGGCGCAGGCGCGTGCCGAGGTCAGGGCGTCCGGCCCGGCGACCCGAGATCGAGGCGGGTGTCCTGTTGCCCGCTCAGGGCGATGACGCGGTGTCGACCTTGTCGGTCGAGATTTCCACCAGCGGCTCGACTGCCTCGATCCGGTCGCCGACCTTCACGGTCCAACCTGGTGGACATCCAGCACGTCACCTCGCTGGTGCCGGGCCCGCCAGGACGCCATACACCTCGGGCCATCCGCGTTGTCATCCGTTGGCGCGCAGCCGTGCGGTAGCTCGAGAAGGGCAAGCCCAGGCGCGTGCTCATCCGGTTAGCCCCGCAATATGATCGATCGTCGCGAACAGGGTCAGTGCCCGTCGCCGTATCGCAGCGGTCAGTAGTTCCACGGTCGTCGCCACGTCGTGCCGCCCTGCGGCGGTGATCAACGCGTCGGACATCGGACCCCTCCTTCACCGCCGCGTTCATGGCGTGGCTCCGCTCGCGAGTTGTGAAACCAGCGGCTCGTGAGTTTTGCTTCCATTGATCAGTTCACCCGATGATCAATCTCCGCGAGTTTTGACCGTACTTTCGTCGGCTGCTTGAGGTTGGCTGCGGTCGACTGCGTGTTCCATGCGGCTGCGCGTGAGGGCGAGCATGTCGATCAGCCAGCCGGGGCCTCCGGTGATGTCGCGGGCGCGCATGAGAGTGTCGAGCTCGTGGCGGACGGCTGGGCTGGTGCTGGCGAAGAACTCCTCGCAGATTCCGAGGATCGTTGGCAGCAGATCTTCCTGGGGTTCGCCTGAATCCATGAATACGTCGCCGGCGACATTGAGCGGTGCAGGCGGGCTCAGACCCGTGCGTGGGCGGACTGATCGGTGCGTGCGCGCGTCTGGGCGAGTCGGTAGGAGTCGGTTCCGGCCTCTATCATGTTGCCGCCGAAGGTGAGCCGGTCGACGATCGCGGCGCAGAGCCGCGGGTCGGGTGAAGGTCTTGGTCCAGCCGGAGAGGGCTTCGTTGGAAGCGATGGCGACGGAGGCCTTCTCTTCCCGCTCGGGGAGAACCTGGAAGAGCAGTTCAGCGCCGCGCCGATCAAGTTCCATGTAGCCGAGTTGGTCGGCGATTGTTTTAGCGAGCATCTTCTCGTCGGCGGCTTCGACAAGCTCGTTGACGAGTTTGGTGGCCAGGACGTAGCGGACGCGGTGGCCGGCCATCGCTGCTTCGGACATCGAATCCAGCCGATCGAGCGTCCACCTCTCGCGGTGTCGAAACTGAGGGACAAACGCCATGTCAGAGCACGTCCGACTCAAGATCCCGGGCGAACGAGAGAGCGCTCAAGAACCGGATGGGTCCGTGCCGCCGACGGCTGTCTGGGCGGCCCGCTCGATCGTCGCCCAGTGTGTCGCGCGGGCCGCCGTGTCGATCGGCTCCTCGTACTCAGCCATCACCCCGGTCCGTCCGTCGAGCTGCTCACGCAGGATGTCGGCGTGGCCGGCATGCCGGGTGGTGTCCTGCAAGACGTGGACCATCATGTTGAACAGCTTCACCTCGGGGCTCGGCCACCACGGCACGTGGCCCAAGGCGTCGATGGGGAGCTCTTCGATCGTCGCGTCTGCATGGTCCCAAGCGCGTCGGTAGAAACCGATAACCTGCTCGCGCGTCTCATCCGGTGCTACCCACAGATCGCTGCCGTCCGCGTCCTGCCAGCGCGGTAGCGGCTCCGGGAACGGGCGGGCGAAGATCTCACCGAGGTACCTGGCCTCCCAGGTCGCCATGTGTTTGACCAGCCCGAGAAGGTTGGTCCCGGTCACCGTCAGGGGACGTCGGATGTCGTACTCGGACAGGCCGTCGAGCTTCCACACCAGTGCCTCACGAGTCACCTTGAGCTGGCGGTGCAGGTAGTCCTTCGCGAAGTCATCGATCACGGGACACGAGCTTGCCACGCGGCACCACGATGATCCGCCCCGAACCTCACCAATCTGTGGTGTCGAACTTGTGAACATGAAATCCAGCGCGGATCTCGCGGTGCCGAAACTGGTGTTCATCCGGTGTCCGGACCCGGTTCTGTCCCGTGAAGAGTGATCGATCTTCGATCAACGGGCATAGATTTCCGGGATAGCGTGCGACCAGGGCGGGTCCGTGCGCCCTGGACCGCCTTGCGCAGCGCCGCCCGGTCAGCGGAGGGCGGCGGCGATCGCTTCCGCCGGGGTCGTCGGCGGCCGTCCGATCAGGCGCCGCAGGTCGCCGGAGTCGGTGAACATTTCGCCGTGGCTCATAGCGCGGTCGGCGTCCGCGAGGACCTGCGCCAGTTCGGCGGGCACGCCCGCGTCGACCAGCACCTGAGCGAACTCGTCGGCCGGCAGATCGGTGTAGCCGATCCGCTTGCCGGTCGCGGCCGAGATTGCCGCGGCCAGCTGCGTCAGGGTGACTGCCTCATCGCCGCCCAGCTCGTACGCCTTGCCGTCGTGACCTTCGGTGGTCAGCACGACCGCGGCGGCGTCGGCGTAGTCAGCTCGGGTCGCAGCGCTGATCCTGCCCTGGCCGACAGCCCCGAAGAGCGCTCCGCCCAGCAGTATCTGAGGGAGCTGGTCGGTGTAGTTCTCCAGGTACCAGCCGTTGCGCAGCATCACGCTGGGGAGGCGCTCGCGCAAGTACTCCTCCGTGGCCCGGTGGGTGGGAGAGAGACTTGTGGTGGACGTGTCCGCGTGCAGCATGCTGGTGAACGCGACCAGCGACGCGCCCGCCACCACCGCGGCGTCGATGGCGCGGCGGTGGTTGGCGACGCGCTCGCTCGGGGTCGTGGTGGAGATCAGCAAAAGCTTGTCCACGCCCTCGAAGGCTGCGGGGAGGCTGCCGGACTCCGCGAAGTCGGCCCGACGGACCTCGACACCGCGGTCGGCGAAGTCCTTGATCCTGCTGATGTCCCGGCTGGTCGCGACGATCTCGGAGGCCGGCATCCCACGGGTGAGCAGCGCTTCGACGGTGAGCCGGCCCAGATTTCCGGAGGCTGCAGTGACAACGATCGACATGGCGGTTACACCTTTCGGCCGCAGGCCTTCCGCGACGTGAACCCACGATGAACTGGTCACTCTCCTTTGGTAAGGGCGAACTTTCGGGTAAGGTGCCCACCCGGGCGAAAGGATCCAGGTGAGGTTTGTGGCGACGGTCCGGGAAGTGAGCGAGCCCACATCATCGTGGGACCCGTACACGCGGGGCTGCCCGTCGCGTGACGTGCTCGACCAGATCGGCAGCAAATGGGCTGTCCTGGTGATGGGCGAGCTCGGCAGGCACGGGGCACGTCGGTTCACGCAGCTGCGGCAGCAGCTCGGGGGGATCAGCGAGAAGATGCTCACCCAGACGCTGCGCACGCTCGAACGCGACGGGCTGATCCTGCGGACGGTGTATCCGGAGGCGCCGATCCGGGTGGAGTACGAGCTGACGCCGCTCGGCCAGACCCTGCGCGGTCCCCTGAAGGCGCTCACCGAGTGGTCGACGCAGCACATCGAGGAAGTTGTCGACGCCCGCAAGAAGTACGACGAACGCCCCGGAAAGTAGCGGGCGCGGGACGGACCGGCTCTCCTTGCCGGAGGACTCTACGATCGGGCTGAGATCCGGATGCGCCGGGAAGTCCGTGCGCATGGTGATGACTGCCGTACGGAGGAAGCCGTAGCTGTGCTGCTGTTGGCTTTCGCGCCGGTGTTGTTGCTCGCGGTGCATCACCTCCACCGGGCCCGGCCGGGCCGGCGAACCACCACACGTGACATAAGAAAGCCGAATGACGTGGTCGTGCGCCGAGACTTCATCCGGGCGATGATGTGGGCCGCGGCCCTGCTGACGCTGGCCTCCTGCGAAAGCGGCCCCGGTTCAGCACATGATGGTCCCACCACGGCGCCGGCCGCCGCGACGTCATCACCGGTTTCGCCGGTGAGCCCGACCTCGTCGAGTCCGTCACCGTCGCTCACACTGCCTCAGCCGGTCACGCCTGGCCTCACCGCGAGCCGCCGAACCACCGGATCAGCCGCGGTCGCCTTGACCTTCGACGACGGCCCGGACCCGGCGATCACGCCCCGCCTGCTCGACATGTTGAAGGCCAACCACGTGACCGCGACGTTCTGCCTGGTCGGCAGCCGGGTGCATAGCTACCCGCGGCTGACAGCGCGTATCGCCGCCGAAGGGCACACGCTGTGCAACCACAGCTGGAGTCATGCTGAGCACCTGTACCAGCGCACCGACGCGCAGATCCTGCATGACCTGCAGCGGACGAACGCCGAGATCCGCAAGGCAGCGCCCGGAGCGCCGATCCACTACTTTCGGGCGCCCTACGGCAACTTCACACCCCGACTGACCGGCCTGGCCGCCCGCCTCGACCTGACCTCGCTGGGCTGGAGCGTCGACGACCAGTGCTACCTGATCGACCGCTACGGCACCGGCCCGGCGATGGTGCGGCACATGAGCGCACGCGTACGCCGCGACACCCGCCCCGGCTCGATCATCCTCAGCCACGACCTCGGTAAGCCGCAGACCCTGAACACGTATCGGCAGCTACTGCCCTGGCTGCGCACCCGCTACGGCCTCGCCGCCATGCCAGCCGGCGGACTGCACTGATCTTGACCTGGCCGCTTGACAACCATAGGAGCATCCGCCCGGACGCCCGACCGAGGCAGCCCTCTCCCCCACCGCGCCGGGTCGACTGCTCCGGCCGGCGAACGCTATGGGTTCGCAAGCACCGGGCGGTAAAGCGGCCTACGTTGTAACAGACGGCTGTAGTGAATGCGTACCAAAGAGGTATTCGACGTCGGTGTCCCGCCTCCCCGCCCGCACGGCCGTCCGGAACCGCGCACTCATTGTGCTCGGTGTGGTCACCGCGGCTCTCTACAGCAACTGGTGTTATCTCGGGCCGCTCGTCGGCCGGGATCTGCCGGTGGCCGGTTCCTACATCAGCGAACTCGGCGCGTTGACCAGACCTCATCACACTCTCGTCAATGCCTTCGGCGCCTGCTCGGGCATCTGCTGCCTGCTGCTCACCGTGCAACTGTGGCGCCTGCTGCCGCGGATGTCGCGCTGGCAGCAGGCCCTTGCCGCGCTCGCGATATTCGGTGTCACCACCACGCTGAGCGCTGTACAGCCGATGACCTGCGCCCCATCGATCGAGCCGGGTTGCACGGCGGGCGGCATCACCGGGCATGCCGGCTGGCAGGATCTGGCGGAAAGCGCCTCCAGCGTGCTCGCCGACATAGCCCTCCCACTGAGCATTTTGTTCAGCGCACGAGCCTTCGGCGCCCTACCGGATCAGGCATTCGCCGCCCGCGGCAGCCGGGCGTGGTTCGCGCTGACAGCGGCACTGACGATCACCGTCGGTGGGCTGAGCCTCGCCGGCCAGGGCGGCGGACTACCCCAACGCGCACTCGATCTGACCCAGTCAACGTGGCTGGCTGCCCTCGCCCTCTGGTGCGCTCGGCTGCCCCCAGGCCGCGCCGGCCAGAAAGCACCGTCGATCACCGCAGGCAGCAACGGCTGAAGGCGTGCTCGGCGGGGCAGCGTCTGACATTGTGACGGCCGGCCTTCGCCGCGGATCCGCGGACGGTGATCGAGACTCGCGCGATCTCGAAGCCGTCAACTGGACTCGGGCAGTTGCGCGGCTGAGGCGTCCCGCAAGCTAGTGCCGACCCGGCCCGACCAAATGGGGGCCGACCGCAGTACACCGGGAACCGGCAATGGCGGCCTCAGGTAACCCAGGTCCAGAGGCTTCGTCGGCGACGCGGACGCCGGCCTCCGGTGTGGGCCTGTACCGGAGGTGATGGCTGGCAGTACGCTCGTCGACGGTGAGCCGGGAAGCCTGGTCGGCACGGTGACGACGTGTCGGCTGGTGGAGGCTTGCGATGAAGGTCCTTATTCTCACGCTGGGTACCCGCGGTGATGTGCAGCCGTTCGTGGCGTTGACGCAGGAGCTGCAGAGGCGCGGTCATGCGGCGGTGTTAGGGGCGCCGAAGCGGTTCGCGGAGCTGGTCGCGGGTCAGGGCGTGGTGTTCGCGGAAGTGGATGACGGCCCGTTGCGGGTGCTGGACGGTGGCTCCGCGGTCGGCGATGTGGCGTCTGGTGGGATGGGCGCGAAGCTGGCGCTGATGCGCCAGATGCCTGCGATGTTCACGCGGGTGCTCGACGACTGTTGGCGATTGGCTTCGACAGGGCCTGGTCGGGGCGCTGACGTGATCGTGCACAACGGGCAGGTGCTGGCCGGGCAGCATGTCGCAGAGAAGTTGGATGTCCCGGCGGTGCTGGCTCTGCCGATGCCGATGTATGTGCCGACCAGGCAGTTCCCGTGGCCGGGCCAGCAGTTCCCGTCGTGGCTGCCGGCGTCGATGAACCGGATGACCTATGCGGGTATGCGGGCGCCGGCAATGATGTTCGGCCGCACGGTGGACCGGTGGCGTGCCGGACTGGATCTGCCGCGGCGGCGTGGCCGGCATGATCCGCTACGCCGCTCGGACGGCGGAGTCGCACCGGTGCTGCATGCGGTGAGCTCTGCGGTGGTGCCTCGTCCCGCTGACTGGCCGTCGTCGGCGACCGTGACCGGCTATTGGTTCGCGGACCGCCCGGATGCCGGCAATGGTGCTGGCCTGGATGAGGCGGTGTGGACCGGCGGCTCCGAGCCACCGGTGTTCGTGGGGTTCGGGAGTATGGCCGGCACGGATCCGGTGGCCACGACGCGGGTGGTCGTCGAGGCATTGCGGGTGGCGGGTGTACGGGGTGTGCTTGCCACCGGCTGGGGCGGACTGCAGGAGGTCCCGTCGTTGCCAGATGTGTTCGTGTCCGGCGAGGTCGCCCACGAGACGGTGTTCCCTCGGGTGGCGGCGGTGGTTCATCACGGTGGGGCAGGCACCACTGCGGCAGCGGTCCGGGCGGGAGTACCGCAGGTGGTATGCCCGTTCGTTGGTGATCAGCCGTTCTGGGGTGCCCGGATGCAGCAGCTCGGTGTCGCGCCGGCCGCCGTCGCGCAGCGCGAGCTGACCGTGTCGGCGTTGGCGGCGGCGATCCGGCAGGCGGTCAGCGATCCGGTGATCTCCGATGCGGCCCGTCGGCTCGGGGAGCGGGTGCGGGCGGAGAACGGTGTCGCGACGGCGGTCGACCTGCTGGAGCAGCAGATCGACGGAGACCGATAAACCGGGGTGCAGGGTGAGGTGAATCGCTGCCCCCGGTGCTGCGGCGCGGTAGGTTCACTGGCAGGTGTGCCGGGAAGTCTGGTCGGCGATCTTTTGCCGTGCCCGTTTTCCGCAGGGAGTTTCGTGACAGCCACACCACCTCATCAGCCCCGTCACCTGTTCGGCCGCGGCAGCTGGCCGGAGGTCAGCCGCATCGGCGACATCCTGCGAACCGAGACCGTCGGGGGCGCGCTGCTGCTCGGCGCCGCGATCCTGGCCCTGGTCTGGGCGAACTCGCCGTGGTCAGCGCGATACCAGGACCTGATCGTGCTCACGGTCGGCCCGCACGCGCTACATCTCGATCTGACGCTGGCGCAGTGGGCGGCCGACGGGCTGCTGGCGATCTTCTTCTTCGTCGCCGGACTTGAGCTGAAACGCGAGTTCGTCGCCGGGGACCTGCGGGATCCGCGGCGTGCGGTGCTGCCGGTTGCTGCCGCGGTGGGTGGCATGGCCGTACCTGCGTTGATCTACATGGCAGTCAACACCGGCATCGCCGGTGGGTCGTTGCGCGGGTGGGCGGTGCCGACCGCCACCGACATCGCGTTCGCCCTCGCCGTGCTGGCGGTCATCTCCACACACCTGCCGGCCGCCCTGCGGACCTTCCTGCTCACCCTCGCGGTGGTCGACGACCTGCTCGCCATCCTGATCATCGCGGTGTTCTATACCAGCTCGTTGAGCCTGCTGCCGCTGGCCGCCGCCCTGGTGCCGCTAGGGCTGTTTGCGGTGCTGGTGCAGCGGCGGGTCCGCTCCTGGTGGCTGCTGCTGCCCCTGGCCGCGGCCGTCTGGACGCTGGTGCATGCCTCCGGGGTGCACGCCACTGTCGCCGGAGTGTTGCTCGGCTTCATGGTCCCGGTGATCCGTCGCAGCCCTGGCGAGGGTCCCGGCCTGGCCGAGCACTTCGAACACCGGTGGCGTCCGGTGTCGGCAGGGTTCGCGGTGCCGGTCTTCGCGTTCTTCGCGGCCGGGGTGTCGGTCGCTGGCGCCGGTGGGCTCGGCGAGACGCTGCGCGATCCGGTCACCATCGGCATCGTGCTGGGTCTGGTGGTCGGTAAATGCGTCGGCGTGCTCGGCTCGACCTGGCTCGTGCAACGGTTTACCCGTGCCGCCCTCGGCGATGGGGTGAGCTGGTGGGACGTGCTCGGTGTGGCGCTGCTGGCGGGGATCGGGTTCACCGTGTCGCTGCTGATCGGCGAACTCGCGTTCGGCGTCGGCAGCGCCAAGGACGAGCACGCCCGGATCGGCATCCTGGCCGGATCGCTGATCTCGGCCCTGCTGGCCACGGTGGTACTCCGGGCCCGCAACCGGCACTACCGGCAACTGTGCGCGGCCGAGGCGGTCGACGCCGACGCCGACGGCATCCCCGACGTCTGGGACGACGACCCCGTGCGGCCCTGACCGACGGCGGGTCTTCCCGACCGGTGCGGGACAGGCGTACGGTGAGCGACAGGTGTGCCGGGAAGTCTGGTCGGCGGTCATAGATCCACGCCCGACCCGGAAGGCTTCCCGCGATGACCGATCCCGCGCTGCGCGCTGTCGACCTCACGAAACGGTACGGTCGCCTGACCGCCCTCGACACCCTGAACCTGGACGTCGTCCAGGGTGAGGTGTTCGGGTTCCTCGGCCCCAACGGCGCCGGTAAATCCACTACCATCCGCCTGCTGCTCGGCCTGGCCCGCCCGACTGCCGGGCGGGCCGAGGTGTTCGGCGTCGACGCCGCCGATGTGGCCCGCGCCCACCGCCACCTCGCCTACGTACCGGCCGACGTGGCGCTGTGGCCGCAACTGACCGGCGCCGAAATCCTGCACCTGCAGGCCCGCACCGGTCCGGGCACCGACGTGGCCTACCGCGACGAGCTCGTCGAACGCTTCGCCCTCGATCCGTCGAAACCGGCACGCACCTACTCCACGGGCAACCGGCAGAAGATCGCCTTGATCGCCGCGTTCGCCACCCGCGCCCCGCTGCTGGTGCTCGACGAGCCGACCAGCGGCCTGGACCCGCTGATGGAACGCGAATTCCGCACCGCGGTCCGCCAGGCCCGCGACCGCGGGCAGACCATCTTCCTGAGTTCCCACCAACTCGCCGAGGTGGAAGCCGTCTGCGGCCGGGTCGCCATCCTGCGCGCCGGCCGGCTCGTCGACGTCTCCACGATCAGCGAACTGCGCGGCCTGCACCGGGCCGAAGTGACGATCAGCTACACCGGCACCGCACCTGATCTGAACGTGATCCCCGGGGTCGAGGCGATCGAGCCGGCCGGCGAACACCGCCTACGGTTCACCTTGGCCGGCGATCCAGGCCCCGTATTGCAGGCGCTTGCCGCCGCGGAGGTCACCGGCCTGAGCATGCGCGAACCCAGCCTGGAGGAAATCTTCCTGGACTACTACGGGACGGAGACGGCCCGATGAGCCTCGGCACCCTCGCCACCCCTGCGGGCTCCCGGGTGGCATCGCAGCCGTCGCCGGGCCGGGCCGTCACGTGGCTGGCCGTGCGCCAGATCCGGCGCGGTGCACTCATCGTCGTTGGACTGGCAGCAGGGATGACCGCGCTGGTCGTCGCTACCTACGCACAGGTGATGGCCGACCCAGCGGCGGCCGGAAGTCTGCAGGCTCTGGCCGGCAACCCGGCGATCCGGACGCTGTTCGGTGCCCCGATCGGTCTGGACACCGCCGGCGGCTTCACCGTGTGGCGGGTCGGCACTGTCATCGCGGTCCTGCTGGGCGCCTGGGCGATCCTGGCGACCACCCGGATCACCCGCGGTGAGGAGGACGCCGGCCGCTGGGACCTGCTGCTGTCCGGCCGTGTACCCGCCCCGGCCGTGCTGCTGCGGCATCTGATCGCCGTGATGGCGGTTGTGGCCGCCACCGCGGCCGCCATCACGGCCGTTCTGCTGTTGTCGGGCACCGCACCGGCCGGCGCGGTGCTGCACGGCACCGGGACCGGGCTGCTCGGGATGTTCTTTGCCGCGGTGGCCGCGCTGACAGCCCAAGTCTTTCCGGCCCGCTCGCCCGCGACCGGGACGGCGGTGGCGGTGCTGGGTGCCGGTCTGCTGGCCCGCATGATCGGTGACGGGGTCACCGCACTGGGCTGGCTGCACTGGCTGTCGCCGTTCGGGCTGCTGTCGCTCACCGGGCCCTACGTCCACAACCGTGTCTCCCCGCTGCTGGTGCTGGCCGCCGCGACCGCGCTCCTCACGGTGCTGGCCCTGGCTATCGCCCGCCGTCGCGACGTTCGCGACGGACTTCTGCCCGCAGCGGCCGGGCGGCGTCCACGAACCCTGCTGCTGGCGGGTGTGACGACGTTCGCGGTGGGCCGGGTGCTGCGGCCGCTGACCGGGTGGATGCTCGGGATCGGTGCCTACTACCTGCTGATCGGCCTGACCGCTGTGTCGGTCACCGACTTCCTGCGCGACAACCCGGCCATGGCCGGCAAGGCGTCACAGGCCGGCTTCCAAGGATTGGGCAGCATCGCCGGGTTCGCCGCGACGCTGTTCGCGATCCTCGCCATACCCGTCGGAGGCTTCGTCACCGTCCGGATGACCGCGTTCGTGGCGGCCGAGTCCGACCGGCGGCTCACCTTGCTGGCGAGTCAGCCGATCACCCGGCTCCGACTGATCGGCGCCGAGATCGCCGTCACCGCCGCTGCCGCGGCGGTCCTGGTCACCGGCGCGGGCCTGGCGACCTGGCTCGGCGTCACCGCCATCGGTGGTGAGCTGGCCGTGACCGATGCCCTGCGCGGTACGTGGAACGTGTTGCCGATGGTGCTGCTCAGCCTCGGCGCGGCGGCGTTCGCGATCGGCTGGGCGCCGCGCTGGACCGGGCTTCTCGGTGGGCTTCCTACCGTCGGCGGGTTCCTGCTGCTGGTCATCGCCGAGAGCATCGCAGCACCGGACTGGCTTCACGACATCTCACCGTTCGCTCACCTGGCGCCCGTACCACTCACTGAGGCCAGCCTGACGGATTCAGCCGTCATGCTGGCGCTCGCCGCGCTCCTGACCGGGCTCGGCATCGGCGCCTATCACCGCCGCGATCTGCTGTCCTAGCTGCAGCACGTTCGTCGGTGTACCGGGGCCGTAGACGCTGACGACGCCGCACCTACGGCGATACCCCGAGCGCCGCCAAAGCCCGACCGCCTCGTCGACCGGCGGACCCCTCGCCTGGAGGCGGTGCTGCCGCGTTCGCAGTACCGGTTGCCACAGCGAGAAAGAACACCAGCCCGAACCAGGCCGGCCGGGCCATTCCTGGCATTGCCGAGGTTGATCGAAAATTATGCGGCCCGCCTCGTCGAAAGAACTTCTAGCCAGTCGCCGCAGTTGGTCCTCGTTGAGCGCAACAATGTCCTGGAGGACTTGGAGAAGATCAGAGCCGTGATGGCCGGGCCAGTCTGCGGAGTCCAAGTTGTTGAACGCGTGCACGTCGAGGTGGTTCGAGATCGGTGCTTCTGCCATCTCTGCGGCCTCATACTGTGGGTATTCGCCCGCGGTCTCGCCGGTCAGTAGCCAGGCAAGCTGAAGAAGGTTGAGAGCTCCACCGTCGATGCCCGGTGTGTCGTTTGAAATCGTGTTCTGCAGCTGACGGTAGAGCGGGCCCGTCTCCTTGTCATCGTTGCGTACGGCCGTTGCGGTGGCTGTCAGGAGGCTACGCATTTCCGGCGACAGCTGCTTGTCGTAGATGCCACGACAGCGGGCCATCAACGCATACATCACTTTGCGGTAGGTTTCGTAAGGAAGGTTTTTGAGCTTTTCGATCACCGCGAGTTGCAGTTGCAAGAGTTGCATCAGTAAGGGAACCCCGACCTCCGGCGCCCCGTGCGCCTCGTCCTGAGCTGATTCGCGATCTACTTAATCCTTCTGCATCACCATTAGCCGAAGCTCGTGACATCAAACTCAGTTGAGCCCTTTTTGCCGTAAATTCCTTACGGATTTCAGTCTTTTCGCCGGTGATAGCTTCGCGTTCTTCGTAGCCCCAGTCACCGGCGTGTACGGAGACGTGCGGCTCGCCGATGAATTCCGTCAAATCCTTCCCGCAATCCTCTCTGCATACGGCGCTTGATCCTATTACACGGGTCAGATCGGATTCGGTCTGCCGCGGGCTCGTCAGCGGCGGCTTGCGCGGCTCGAACCTTGACGACTATCTCGACCGCGAAGCGGTTCGAGAGCTGTTGCCGGACGCACGGCGTCGCGTGATCACCGCAGCGATCGTCAAGGTTGATCCACACGCGCGGGGTTGTCGCTGACGGATTCGACGATGTCGCCGGCGGCACGGATGACGTCGAGGAAACGCCGGAACACCGGCCACGGAAGTGTCCATTGGCCATGCATGGTCAGCGTCACGTGGTCGCTGGGCAGCGGGATGAAGGGGCGGCTGTCCGGGGACGCGTCAGGGATGCGGACGGCGATGTAGTTCTCGGCCACGCCCGCTTCCACTTCATACAGTTCGTAGCACCACGAATCATCGTGGTGGAAGTGATTGACCTCGAACTGATGGGTTCCATAGGTCCAGGCATTGAGTGTCAGCGGAAGTGTCATGGCCTCGGCCGACAGGTCACGTGCCTCGTCGACCAGGTCACCACTGGAGTCGAGCACGCGCATCAGCTTCTCCAGGATCGGCCATGGCAGAGTGCCGCCGCCTGAATGAATGACGACGTGCTCTGCCCGCCTCGGCGTGAAGGGACCGATGGGTGTCGCGTCTGGAATTGAGATAGAGAGGTAGGGGCCGGTGCCGGGAGGTCCCGTAAGACCCATCAGCTCGTACTGCCAGGCATCGTCGGGCAGTCTGTATCCCGAGGAGACCTCGTACAACTTGCCGTCATGGGACCAGATCTCCATCGCTGGATGATCGCAGTTTCCGAACATCATGCCGAGTGATATCCGACTTGGCCGGCCCGAAGGTCCGATGCCGGTCGGTACCGAGCGGTTCTACGACCGCGCTTGCGCGGCGCCTTCAGCAACCGACCAACGCACGTGGCTTGACCAGCGGTCAAGGCGAGCCACCGCGGGCGCTGCTTGACTCTTGTGGCCCCCAGGAACGCGCAGAAGGCTGGCTCAAGATCCGGACCAGCCTTCTCACCTGCGAAACACTATGTCGAGAAGCACGCCCGTTTGTTTCATGGCGAGGATCCGGGCGGAGCTCGCGGTGGATGCCGGTTCCATGGCAGACGGCCGAGGGACGAGAGCGCCGGCCTGTACCGCGCCAGAAGTCGTCGCACATCCGGTGAGCTGGGATTTCCCGTTTCACGTCGAGATCATCAGTATGCTGGTTCGACTGGTCTACTTGATGATGATCAGGCTGGTCGGTGCTCTCGGGTCGTCATTGCGATGGACGCCCCGGTACGACGCCGAAAGGCCTCGGCGGCGTGCTCAACGAGTACCACCGGGCATCCTGAAACGATCGTCAAAACGCCAGCTCACAGCCATGCCCAGGGCATTGGCACGGTACAGGCTGATGCCGTTGATCCGCTCGATCGGCACGGCCTCTCCCTCGGTTCTCGGACGGTTCGCAGATCCCGGTCGGTTCACCGATCGGGCGGCGCCCGGTTTCAGACAGTTCGCAGAGCCTCGGTGGGCGGCATCCGGGCCGCCCGCAGCGCCGGGATCAGGCCCGCGATGACACCGATGGCCACCGCCGCAAGCACCCCGCCGATCCAGGCCTCAGGCGGGATGACCACCGCCCAGTTCTTGCTGAGCGCGTAGACAACGGTGGCCAGCGCGCCGCAACCGACCCCCGCCGCGCCGCCCAGCACCGCCAGAAGAATCGCCTCCATCAAGAACTGGATGCGGATGTGGCCCCGGGTCGCACCGAGCGCCCGGCGCAACCCGATCTCGCCCCGGCGTTCGAGCACGGAGATGACCATGGTGTTCGCCACGCCGACGCCACCGACGAGCAACGCCACCGCCCCCAGCCCGAGGAACAGCCCGTTGAGCGCGGACTGGGCCGCGGCCCGTACGACCAGGGCGTCGGACGGATTTCCGACGGTGACCTGGCTCGGGTTCTGCGGATTGGCCGTGGCGGCGAGCACCGAGTGCACGTCCTGCACCTGATCGGTGGCCGACCGGACGTAGATCGTCGAGGGATGCCCGGCGAAGCCGAGGTACTTCTCGGCGGCCGGGTACCCGATCAGGACGGAGTCGTCGATCTCGGGCGCCAACGTCGCCGGGCCGAGGATGCCCACGACGTAGAACCACTGGTCGGTGACCCAGATCCGCTGCCCGGTGTAGACGCGGTTCATGCCGAGGCGCTGCGCCGCGATCCAGCCAAGCACGACGGTCGGCTCCTGAGCCGTGGCCTGATCGAGGAACTTGCCCTTCACGACTTCGGTACGCAGTGTCTGGGGCAGTTTCAGACTGGTCGCCTGGACGGTGAGGGCGTTGGTGTTCACGTCCGGGATGAGCGGACTGCGGTAGGCGTCGGCCGTGGTCACCTCGCCGGTGCTCTCCACCTCCTCCACCGGACCGATCCGGCTGATCATCGAGGGTGCTGTCTTGGGAAGGGCGACCTCGGCGCCGGAGATGTCCTTGCCGGTGGTGACGGTCAGCATGTTCGTACCGAGCTTGTCGATCTGGGCCAGCAGTCCGGCCTGGGAGGAGGCCGAGAGACCGAGCACCGCCACGATGGACGCCACGCCGATCGCGATCCCGAGCGCCGACAGCGCCGCCCGCAACCGGCGGGTACGCAGGCCGACGCTGGAAATCCGCGCCAGGTCGGAGGGCCGCAGCCGCCCGGGGGCGAGGGTAGTGGTCACGATTGCGCCCTTTCACTGAGTGGAGACCAGGTGGTCGAGCCGCTCGCGTCGGGGGCCTGGCTGACGTCGGATACGACCCGGCCGTCCAGCACCTCGATGCGCCGGGGAAGCCGGGCTGCCAGCTCGCGATCGTGGGTGATGACCAGGATCGTGGCGCCCTCGGCGTTGAGGTCCCTGATCAGCGCGAAGATGGCCGCGCTGTTCCTGCTGTCGAGATTGCCGGTCGGTTCGTCGGCCAGCACGATCGCCGGGCGCCCGACCAACGCACGGGCGATGGCCACCCGCTGGCGCTCGCCACCGGAGAGCTTGGCGGGGATGTGCCCGGCACGGTCGGCCAGGCCCACCCGTCGCAGCGCTTCGGCGGCCGCGCGGCGGCGCAGCGCGCGCGGGACCCCGGCATAGAGCAGCCCGTCGGCGACGTTCTCCAGAGCTGTGGTGTGCTCGGCCAGGGAGAACTGCTGGAAGACGAAACCGATTGTGGTGGCCCGCAGCCGGGAGAGGTTGCGGTCGCTCATCTCGGCGACGTCCTCGCCGGTGATGCGGACGATGCCACTGGTCGGACGGTCGAGGGTGCCGATGACGTTGAGCAGAGTGGACTTGCCGGAGCCGGACGGCCCCACGATTGCGACCAGCTCACCTCGGTTGATCGTGAAACTGACGCCGCGCAGCGCCGCCACCGGGGAGTCGCCCGGGTACAGCTTGCTGACCGATTCGAGTTGCAGGACCGGCTCGGCCCCCTCCCCGCTCCCCCGGCCGGTGTCCGGGCGGGCGCCGTCCGTCACGGCCGTCCGGTGTTCGGTGTGGTCGATCATGTCGTCGGCACCACGACTTTCTGACCGGCCGCGACGGCGTTGCCGGTGATCTGCACGGTGCCGGCCGTGTCGTCGAAGAGACCGAGCTCGACCGGTGCCAGCTTGCGCACACCGCTCGGCTCGACCACCTCGATGCCGTAGCCACCACCGAGCAGGGCCAGCAGCGCGTTCACCGGGACCATCAGGACGTTGTCCACGCTCTCGGTGATGATCGAGACGCCGACCGGCGCCTGGTCGAGGCGACCGGTGTCGGAGGTCTTCGAGGGCTTGATGATGACGGTGATCTGGGAGCCGCCGCTGCTCGTCTTCGTGACGACCGTCCCCACCGAGGACACCGCGCCGTCGACGGTCTTGCCGGTCGGCAGCGTAAGTGTCACCTTCTCGCCCGCCTTGAGCCTGCTCTGCAGGGAGGCGTCGACCCCGACGGTCACGTGCCGGTCGGTCGAGCTGCCGGTGAGCACGGCCGAGCCCGTCGCGGCCGATCCACCGACCTGGCCCGCGAGGCTGGCGACCCGCAGCTTGCTCGTGCCGGCGAACACCACGTCGCTCTTCGACACCCGGCCGGTCCGCTCGACGTGTAGATGCTTCTGCAAATCGCGTACGGCGGAGGCGGTGGCCCAGGTGTAGCGGCTCGAGCCCGCCTCGAGACGACCGTCGGCGTCGTAGCCCGCGGCGACCAGCGCCGCGTTGAGCTGTTGGACGTCGCGGCCCTTCAGGTCCCGGTCGAGATCGCGGTACATCGGCACCGTGCCCATGAAGAACACGACCGGCTTCTCGTCGACCCGGTAGAGCACGTCGCCCTGGCTGACGGTCCGGCCGACCGGAGGCAGGTAGGTGTACGAGCCGGAGGCCTGGTTCACCGCGGTGTAGCTGCCCGCATAGCCCAGCGTCCCGCTTACCGAGGTACGGGCGACGAGGGTGCCCTCGGTGACCTCGACCGTCCCGGTCGGGACCGTGACGATGGGGTCCGTCTGGCCGGAGTTGCGGTCGTAGGTGACCACCACAGCTCCGCCGGCCGCGACTGCCATCACCGCGACCACACCGATGACGATGCGGCGGCGGCGCCGGCGGTCCAGGACCGCGGAGATCGCCTCACCATCGAGCTGTTCTTGCGGCAAAGTAGGAGCGGCATTCATGATTCGGAGCCCTTCACTCATTCACCTCGGACTTTTTCGACGTTTGTTTTTTCTATCGGGTCCGCGGTTTCGGTACGGTCTCATGAGCGGCTTCGTAAAGCCGACTCCGGGCCGGAAAGGCGGCGGCACCGCTTCTCGGAAAAGAATTTGACCTTCTGGGACGCGGCGTCGCCGGTATGCCGGCAGGGGTTGGATCAGCCGCCGTTACCATTGGTGTTGGTGCTGCCCAGGTACTGCTGACAGGCCTTCAGAGCGGCCTGGAAGACCGGATTGTCCGGCGCCATGCCGATCTTGTCGATGTCGAGGTCGACCGAGCCATTGGCGGCCGGGTCCGGAAATTTCGTCACGCCCTGGTCACGCATGCACTTGGAATACTTCAGCGCCGCCGTCCGGTCGGCCGGGGCGTCATCCGCGCCGGCGCCGCCGGGCATGAGCGACTTGCAGACGTCGTCCGCGGACTTGTAGGCGGCGGTACCCTGCCCGACCTCGTTGCCGTTGACCTGAAGGCCCTTTCCGATCACCGGGTCGGGGAAACTGCTCACCCCGTGCTCGCGCATGCATTTGGAGTACTTGAGCAGGCCGTCGTAGATCTGCCGCTGGCTGAGCTCGGCGCCACCACCACCGCTCGGAATCTCGGCGCCGCCGGCGGGCTGCGAAGCGCCGGTGGTGACCTGGGCGACGCCCGGGGGCGCGTCGTCGTCGGACGAACCACAGCCGCCGGCCAGCAGGGCGGTCACCGCGAGGCAGGTGGCCAGGAGGACGGCCGCCGGTCGCAACCGGCAGGTTTTCGCTTCCATCGTGGGGCTCCCTATTTTGTCGTTACGCACCTGGTAGCGATACATCTACGCGATGCGGGGTTTCGGTGAGGTATCACCGTCGGGTGCGCCCGCCGCCGACCGTCGTTGAACGGACCGGTGACGCGGATCACGGCCCATATCCAAATACCTCGCGGGAATTCGCGGCCAATCTTCAGTTGGACACGCCAGGGAGCCGGCATTGTCCAACCGGCAATCCGCACCGCCTTGATAACACCTGGACGCGCCGGGTACTTTGCCACCGCCTTATCGAGGAGTTGAGTGCGATAAATAAATGGTCCCGAGCCTCATTGATCCGAAGACTTATACCGACCATGACATGCTCGGTATCCGGCGTCGGGCTTCGCGCCGACGAACCCGTCCATCGGCAGCCGGCGTCTGATTCCGGACCCGGCTTCCGGGTGATCGGGTGGCGACCCGGCGCCGGGCGCATGCTCGCCGTCACCGACGGACCGCGCTACACCGACCTGCGACGGCTGCTCTTGCAGGCGTTCGCGCCCCGCGCGCTCGCCGGCGTGGTCGACCGCGTCCGGGAGCTGATCGGTCGGCTGCTCGACGAGGGTGACCTGGTGACGCCGTGGTTCAGCTCACCCAACTTCGACGAGACGGTGTTCGCCGAACCGGATCGTTTCGACCTGGCCCGCACACCGAACAAACACCTGCCCCTCGGGTACGGGCGCCACTTCTGTCTCGGCGCCTCCCTGGGCCGGGTAGAGATCAACTCAATGCTGGAAGGCCTGCGTGACCGGGTCCGTGGGATCAACCTGACCGCGGCCGGGAAGCCGATCTACTCCAACTTCCTGTCCGGCATGAGCAGTTTGCCGGTAGCGCTCAAACGATGAGACCGGGACGAAACCAGCCGCGGAGGCACCATGTAGGCATGTCCAACTGTGCCCGCGGCAGGGCCGTCTCACCTCAGGAGGAACAGTGCGGGTTCTGGTGATCGACGACGACGAGGAACTGGCGCAGACGGTCGCCGTCGGCCTGCGTCGGGCCACCATGGCCGTCGACGTCGCCTTCGATGGAGCCTCCGGCCTGGACCGCGCGCTGGTCAACGACTACGACGTGATCGTTCTCGACCGCGATTTGCCGGGGATGCACGGCGATGAGGTGTGCGCCAGGCTGATCGCGGCGGAGAGCCGCAGCCGGGTGCTCATGCTCACCGCCGCCTCCACCACCGACGACCTCATAGACGGCCTCGGCATCGGCGCGGACGACTACCTGTCCAAGCCGTTCGATTTCCCGGTCCTCGTTGCCCGGATCGGCGCGCTTGCCCGCCGCGCGCACCCGCTGGCTCCGCCGGTGCTGCGACATGACGACATCGAGGTGAACGTGGCCCGGCGCACCGCGCAGCGTGGTCAGCGCCTGCTCGATCTGGCGCCGAAGGAGTTCGGCGTGCTTGAGCTGCTGCTCGCCGCGAAGGGCCGCACGGTGTCGGCAGAGGAACTGCTGGAACGGGTCTGGGACGAGAACGCCGATCCGTTCACCACGGCCGTCAAGATCACCATCAGTCGGCTGCGGGCAAAGCTGGGCGATCCGCCAGTGATCAGAACCGTCGCCAAGTCCGGCTACCGGATCTGAAGGGGACACGATGCGATTCCTCGGACACCGCACCGTCCGCTTCCGCCTCACTGTGCTCTACGGCGCGCTCTTCCTGGTCTGTGGCACCATGCTCGTCGCCATCACCTACATCCTGGCCAGCCAGTTCACCCCCGACGCCTACACCAGCCGCGGGCCCAACGGCGAGACGAACGCCCTGGTGGTCAGTCCCACCAAGCCCGATTCCAATGGCTCACCGCAGTTCAGCTCGCAGGATCAGGCCGACAGCGCCACCCACAGCGAGGATGGCACCTCCGCTCAGGCGGCCGAGTTCGCCCGACGCGCCCAGGAGCTGTCCCGCGCCCAGCGCACCGATCAGCTGGACGCGCTGCTGGTGCAGTCGCTGATCGCGCTGGGGATCACGACGGTGATCGCTCTTGGCGCCGGCTGGCTGATGGCCGGCCGTCAGCTCAGCCGCCTCCAGCAGGTCACCGGCGCGGCCCGCACCATCTCGGCCAGCAACCTGCACGAGCGGCTCGCACTCGACGGCCCCCACGACGAACTGAAAGACCTCGGGGACACCTTCGACGGACTGCTCGCGCGGCTCGAGGATTCCTTCGTCGCCCAGCGCCGGTTCATCGCCAACGTCTCGCACGAGCTACGTACCCCGCTCACCCGTCAGCGGACCGTCGCCCAGGTCGCGCTCTCCGATCCCGACGCCACCGTGGAGTCGCTGCGCGCGGCGCACGAGCGAGTCCTCGCCGCCGGACTGGAGCAGGAGCAGCTTCTCATGGCCCTGCTCAGGCTCGCGCGAGGACAGGCCGGCCTCGGTGCACGCACACCGTTCGATCTGGCCCGGCTGACCGAGGAGGTCGTGCTCAGCCGCGCTGACGAGGCGAAACGGCGGGGCCTTGAGGTCCAGGCCTCGTACGGCCCGGCCTGGGCCAGCGGCGACGTGCGTCTCACCGAAGGCATGATCGGCAACCTGGTGGACAATGCCCTGCGACACAACGTCGAAGGCGGCCACGTCGAGATCAGCACCCACGGCCGAGACGACCAGGCCGTCCTGACCGTGTCCAACACCGGCCGCCCGATCCCGGGATCCCGGGTCGAGCAGCTCTTCGAGCCGTTCGAGCGGGGCGGCGCCGACCGCGTCGGCCGCGGCGAAGGGCTCGGCCTGGGACTGTCCATCGTGCGGGCCATCGCCGATGCGCACGACGCCGACCTGGTCGCCGTTCCCCGGCCCCGCGGCGGCCTCAGGATCACGGTCGCCCTGCCAGCCGGCGGGCGATGTCGGGCCCAGTGCGGGTCCTGCCGAAGGAAACCGGTGCCGAACAGCCCAATTTCCCCACCGTGTGGACGCTGTTCGACGCGGTCGACACCGACGAACCCGCCGACATCGAGGTCATGACACCAGAACGGCTCGCTCATCTCTTACGTCACGGCGTCGACGCAGTGCTCGACCGTTTTGGTCTGTTCATCTTCTTCGATGTCGAGTTCGCGTTCCGACAGCCAGCCGGAAAGTTTGGCCGCAATGCTGCCGTCCGCGCCGATCGCGGCCTCACCGAACGCCTTACGCGCGTCGCCTTCGGCTTCTCCGCCGCCTTCTGGTCGGGAAATCCTCGCCGTTTGTGCTGGCGCCGTTTCCCGTCGTCGCCGGGCGGCAGGTCGATGACGAAGTACCACAGTGTCTTGGTCGGAGTCTGGTACGAGCCGATGGTCACTGAGCACCCCCGTGGTACCGAGTTGAGCTGCCCTCATCCACGGTAGGCCGGTCCGTGCCCACAAGATCCACTAAAGCGATCTTGGAAAGCGACGTTCGTCCATCAAAAAGCCGCTGACCAGGACTTTCGTCCTCGCCAACGGCTTCGGATTGCTGGTCGGGCTGACAGGATTTGAACCTGCGACCCCTTGACCCCCAGGTCGCATTACAATTTGGTTAAGCACTGTCAGCCTGTTTCTAAATGTACACGAGAGCGGACGTAACGGCACCGACGTGCCGTCCGATTTCACACATCCAGCAGAAGTTGATCAAGTTTGTGACCACGCGCGTGGCCACGACCGATCAAGTGCGGCACGTGTTGTTTGCTTCTCGTTGTACTCTCGAAATTCTTTTGATATCGCGCCATAGTGCCGATGGGCGGCGATATCGGAGATGCGTTGAACGGTCTTCGCCAATCGGCATGCACAGCACGAAGGCAGCTTAGCGAAATGAACCCGTGGCGCCTCGTCAGCGATAGACTGTTCCGACTTTAAAATCCTCGCCAGCCGCGTCTCTAGCCCTTGGGTAAAAATTCAGATCATCAGCGCGAGCTCGCCGGCAACGGCTTCCGGTTCCGCGTAGCAGCGCCACGCTGGGATCCGCGCCACTTGTGTATGCGCGCCCAGGATGTCGATGAGCGCGAGAACCTTGCGCAACTTGCGCCCATCCGGGTCGCCGAGGGGATCGTCGACGACTACGGCGATCCCGCCGTTTTGTCCGCTCACCATTAGGTCCACGACCCGTCCGGAAACAGCGACATCTCGCCGTACGGACAATCCAGCAGTCCTTAATGCAGCATGAAGCCGATCGGCTGCTTCGGGATCGGCGTCAGCAGCCACCGCTGTGAGGCCGTCGTGGTTTGCCAGCGCGGTCAGCAATCCCCTTTGTGCGGACCACCACGAGCGGTCACCGACCACGACCAGTTCCGATCTCGCGCGGGTGATCGCGACGTTCCAGAGGTTCGTTTGGTGTACGAGCCAGCCCTTGGTGCGCTCGTGGATTCCGTGCGCACCGACGGGAGAGATGACCATGATGTCCCGCTCACTGCCTTGGAACTTGTGGATCGTCGCGCACAGCAGATTCTCCTCGAGGCCTGCTCTACGCAGAGCGGCAGCCAAATTCCGCTGTTGTGCGGTCAATGGTGTGACTACACCGATCGACGCATCTGGGTAGACGCTGCGCAAACGTCGCACCTCCGCTATGACTTCGGCAATCTCCAGGTCGTTACGGCCAGAGCCTCTCGGGCCGTAGTCGAATCTGCCGGTCACGTGATGCCACCGCACCGCCGGATCAGCCTGCACGGCGAGCCTTGCCGGGTCGGTCAGCACTGTCAAACGCCCTTGGTACACCTCCCGGTTCGGAACGTCGACGATTTCGGGATGGCACCTGTAATGCTCATCGAGAAGATAGGTGGTGCCTACCGCGGCGGCGAAAGCGTCGTACGCCGAATGCCGTCCGAAGATTAGTCGCCGGTCCCCCAGCCAGCCTGCACCCAATCCAGCTTTGGCTTGCTCCACCGCATCATCCTGATCGTTGAGGTCGACAACCGGAGGCAACTGCCGCGGGTCACCGATGATCAGTGCGCGCTTGGCCCGATAAAGCATGGGCAGGATTGCCGGAACAGTGCACTGCGCTGCTTCGTCGATGATCACGAGGTCGTACATACCGGCACGCGGTTGCAGCGAGCGCGCGGACAATGCGGTCACCGCCCAGCCCGGCAGGGCCGACAGGAGCTGCGGGAAGCCGGCCCAGCTACGCGGATTGGGTTTCGCCATTTCGTCGGCGCGATCTTGGAGCAGCCGCGCCTGCGCAGCCACCCGTCGCGCGATTTGTGCCTTGAGCAGGTCCAGGCTGAGGTTAGGGCGTTCGACGGCGACCAAGTCGTTCAAGCGCCGCCAGGATTTCTGCACCTCTGGCAACGTGCTGAGGGATTTGTGTCGTTCACGCCAGCGCAACTCGAAGACTGCCCGTTCGGAGAGCAATTCGACGTCTTTCCGGTCCGTGATGCCGAATGCCCGCAGGCGCCACCGGTACCACCATCCGAACCACCGGCTGGCCAACGCGCGGTCGGTCAACTGCACCAGCTGCTCGAGTGCAGCGTTCTCTTCAGGCAGGGGTACCACGTCTGCCGTCTCCGGCTGACGCGCAATCGCCAAGTCGGCCAGATCCCGCTCCAGCAGACGGTGATCGTTCAAGGCGCGCCGCAGCCCTTCCGCCTCGTTTGCAACCAATCGCAGCTCCGATTGCGGCGTACGGTCGTCAGGCACCACGCGGCGAAGATCCTGTGGGTACGCCCGGAGGATGACGGCGAGGTGCTCCGGTTCCTGCTGACGGTGCTCCTTGTTTCCTGTACGCAGCACTAGACCTGGACCGATCAGCTCGGCGACGCGCTCCACGACGGAGTTCACTGCCTGATTGCTGGTCGAGCCGATGAGAACGCTTTGACCTGAGGCCGTCGCCGTGGTGAGGAGCGCGGTGACCAACTGACTCTTGCCGGTGCCAGGAGGTCCCTGTGCCACCGTCATCGGCCGCGACATCGCCGACCGGATGACCTCCTCCTGCGCTTCGTTCACCGGGCTCATCGCGACGGTCAACACGGGCGGGGGGTCTTCCTCCGCCTCCGCCGGCATGGCCGCAAGCCTGCCGAGGGCCGTGGCAGCTATCGCACCGGGGTTCTTGACCATGGCTTGTACGTCTTCAATGAGCTGACGCTCCGGGGCGTCAGCTACGTCGACGCTGTACAACATGCCCGCGTTCTGCACCCGATCGATCGGCGCGGGAAGTATCCGGCCGACCAACGCCGCCGGCTCGAGGTCGGCCAGGGGCTCCAGATCGAAGGTGGCCATGAGCAGGCTGACAACAGCGGCGAGAGACGCCGGTTGTCCCGGCACGAAGACTTGCTCGACCCGCTGGACGAGCTCATCTGCTTCGACCTCCGACAGCTGGAGGAGATCGATCAATGCTGGGCTCGGGCGGGGCGGGAAAGAAGCATGCAGCACGTGGTCCGGGCTGACGTTCACGTCGCAGATAAGCAGCGGACCCAGGTGGACCGGCTTGCCTCGGCCGGGACGGAGAGGGACGACGGGATAGCCGTACAGCAATCCTCGGCCTTCATCGCGTGCTCGGTCGGCGAGGGCGGCGGCCGAACCCGACAGCGACACCGGGCCCTCGCCGGAATAGACAACCTCCGGACCGGGCGGCACGGCCACGTACCGCCGCGTGTCCTTCGGGTCGACGAAGGCTTGCAGAGCGGTCGACCGTTGCATGCAAGACGTGTAGTAGCTGATCAATCTGCGCCACTGGTCCGCGTCGAAGGGCGCGTCGTCAGCAGGAGTGGTTACGACCGCCGGCCCCTGACGGACGGCTGCCTCCGATCCGGGCGCCGCGACGAGCCTGATCGGCTCGGTCACTCCCTCGCTGGACTCCACGGGCGTGTGCTGCCGAAGTCGCGCCATCTCGGTGAACGCATAGCGCGACAGCTCGCTGGTCGTGATCCAGCCATCCTCGGAGGTGCTGGCCGCCGCACCGCGCAGTCCGTCGAGCAGTACCTGTGTGAAGAGTGACGGACGCTCCGGATCCTCGGCCTTGGAGGCCTTCATATGGGTGCTGGAGGTCAGATAGAAAGTCCCGCGTTCTCGTTTCCCTCGGCGCGGCTCCTGCCGGACGCCGCCTTGGAAACGATGGCGTGCGGTGAAGGCGCCGGAAAAGCAGCAGTCGAGCAAAATCACCTTTTTCGAGGCGGCAGTGCTGCTGAGCAGATGCCGCAGCGTTCCATCGGTATCCAGCGCGGTCGCATGGAGCCGCCCGGAAACGGTGTCGGCCGTCGCCAGAAAAGGGACTGCCCATCTTGGTGCAGCACACCGTGGCCTGAGTAGTAGAGCAGCGCGGTGTCGTCTTTCCGCCGACTGCCGTAGAACTCCTCGAGAATTTGCACCATGTGACTCAAGGGCAGATCGAATTCAGGCCGGACGGTGTCGAACTCCCCAGCGTCGTCAAGCACTGCCTTCAGCTGCAACACGTCCTGACGCACCGACGGCAGCGGCGCCAACTCGGGGTCGAGATGGCAGGTGACCGTGCCGAGCAACAGCGCATGCCTAGCCATCGCCGTGCCGCTCGATAGCGGTCTGAACGGCCTTGATCAATTCCGCTGTCTCCTTGCGCGAGGGCCGGTCGATCGTGAACTCGATGTCACCCACCCGCAGATGGGCGCGCCGCCCGGTGTTGCGCTGCAGAAACCCCACGATGACGTCGGCAAGAGCCTGCAGATATCCGGGATCCGCGGTCGCCAGGACGGCAACGGCCCCGGCAACCAGTTCGGCGACACCTTTGTCACCCGCCCCACGACCGGCTTGAGGGATCCGCTCCACCTCACCGACCTCGCGAAGGTCGTCCGCCAGTTCCTCGGTCACCTGGTCGAGAATGAAGTCGTCGTCGTCCGGCAGTGACCCGACGCCGACCACCATGCGGGCCTGCTGCATGCAGCTCTCCTCCGTCGTCTGTCAATCGAAGTTACAAAGAGCTCATCATCGATCGGTGCGACTGTCGGATATCTGCGTTCTTGTTGCTGGGGGTCGCGTACGTCTTCGGAAGACGTGCCTTACTCGTTGACACAATGGACGACGTGACGTGACGTATCCAAGAGTGCCGTTACACCGTGGCTATCCAGGTGCTTCAACACCTCGGAGTGCGGAGCTTCAGGGACTGCGTAGCGAGCTTTCTGGCCGATCACGTCCATGCCGCGGGCGATAATACGAACCGGCTGCGCCGCCACCGCCTCCACCACGTCGTCGAAGACGCCGATCCGCGCCCGAGGTGGCACGCCCTTCCATGATTTCGCTGCGTGGAAGATCTCATGCCCATGCAATTCGACTTCGGGACCCGCGGGCAGGCCATAGGCGCGGGCAGCGTCCGCCGCAACTTGATCAAGCTGCGCGGTCAGGGCCGCCGCGGCCGGCCCGTCGAGCAAAAGAGCCGCCATCGTGTACCAGTCGTCAGTAAAGGACTCATCGACGTAGGTGAGAAGCACTGCGTCGTTACCCCCGCAGGAGTACTGACGCGGATCGAGCGTTAAGCACTCTTCCTCCAAGGACGTCGCCGAAACAGACGACAGCCGAGTCCAATGTCGAGACTCACCGTAGACCGAAGCCATCAGAATGGACCACTCACGGCAAGGCATGGCCCCGGGACCCCTTCGCACGAGCGGATCTATCGACATGCCCTGG
Source organism: Paractinoplanes ferrugineus (assembly GCF_016862195.1). Taxonomy (GTDB): domain Bacteria; phylum Actinomycetota; class Actinomycetes; order Mycobacteriales; family Micromonosporaceae; genus Actinoplanes; species Actinoplanes ferrugineus. The sequence continues at coordinate 222,608 of NZ_BOMM01000050.1, forward strand.
CGGCAGTCGTCCTGTATTGCATCTGCAAAGCGGTCAAGTGCGGGAAGCGCAAAAGCAAACTAACGGACATGCAGGTCACGACCGAGAACCGCTATGTCCGCTTAGAGGGCATCTGATCCTCTAAGGGGATAGTTCACGTTTCGCAGGTCATCGGCCGTGATCGTTCGTTGGTCAGGCATGGGAATGGAGCGACTTCCATATCGAACTGATCTCTCGGATGCCCGGTGGGCGTTGATCGAGCCGGTTCTGGTGCAGTGGCGCCAGGCGCGAGGGGGTCTGGGGATCCGCCCGCCAGTCCACGATCTCCGGGAGATCGTCAATGCAATCTTGTATGTGGCGCGGACCGGTATGGCGTGGGAGTACCTGCCGCACGACTTCCCTCCGGCGAAGACGGTCTATGACTACTACGCCAAGTGGGAGAAGGACGGCACCACCGCGCGCATCCACGATCTTCTGCGGTCGCGGGTACGTGAGGCCCTCGGCCGCGATGCGCAGCCGAGCGCCGCGGTGCTGGATGCCCAAAGTGTCAAACGTCTTGCAATGTAAAGGAATCCGAGCAGGGCATCGGCGCAGCTAAGAAGATCAAAGGACGGAAACGGCATATCGCCACCGACACTCTCGGACTGCTGCTGGCGGTCGTAGTGACGGCGGCGTCGGTGTCCGATTCTGCCGCCGGCAAGGGCCTACTCAACACACTGGCGACCGAGCATCCGACGGTGAGCAAGGTCTGGGTCGCCGGCGGCTACCAGAACACCGTGTTGCGTCACGGCGCGGGACTCGGCATCGACGTCGAGAGGGTGCCACGCCGTGCGGAGAAGGGATTTCACGTCCTCCCGCGCCGGTGGGTGGTCGAGCGGACGTTCGGGTGGCTGATGCAGCACCGGCGCCTGGCCCGCGACTACGAGGCGCTGCCGCAGCGATCGGCCGCGATGGTCCATTGGGCGATGGCTAACACAATCATGCTCAGACTGACCGGCGAATCCACCCGAACCTGGCAGGGGCTATGACTGCATCTCGTCTCTAAACGGGCAAGTAGGGATCAGATGCCCTCTAAGTGGGCGGGAGGCCGTCCCCCGCCGGATCAGTGACGACGATGAAGCGTTCATCGTCGCGACGGCCACGGTCCGCCCGGGCACGCTCGGGCGGCCTTTCACCTGCTGGAGCCTGCGCAAACTCGCCGACTACCTCGCCACCGACGCCTCCCGCACGGTCGTGATCGGCCGGGAACGGCTTCGCCAGATGCTGCGCCGGAACGAGGTCGGCTGGCAGCGGACCCGGACGTGGAAGGAGTCGAAGAACCCGGAGTTCGAGACGAAGCTCGACCGGATCGAGGAGGTGACCAGTAAGTTCCTGAGCCGGTGTTTCGAGTTTGACCAGTTCGGGCCGCTGTCGATCCGCCCGCACCACGGCCGTGGCTGGGCCGTGCAGTCGCATCCGGACCGGCTGCCGGCGACCTACCATCGCACGCACGGCATCCGTTACTTCCACGGCTGTTACAGCCTCGGCGACGACCAGCTCTGGGGGGGGCAACCGGGCGCGCAAAGGCGCTGATCACACCCTGTCCGCGCTGAATCGATCCGCAAGACGCGGCCGGACGGCGCGCCGATCTACGTCGTCATGGACGACCTGTCGGCGAACAAGACACCGATGATCCGGGCCTGGGCCGCCCACAACAAAGTCGAGCTGTGCCTGACACCGACCAGCGCGTCCTGGGCCAACCCGATCGATGCGCAGTTCGGGCCGCTACGCATGTTCACCATGGCGAACTCGAACCACCCGAACCACACCGTCCTGGCCCGCAAGCTGCAGAAATACCTGCGCTGGCGCAACGCCAACGCCCGCCACCCCGACGTCCTGGCCGCCCAACGCCGCGAACGAGCCCGCATACGCAGCGAACGTCAGCAACGTTGGGGCCGACCCCGGACCAAAGCCGCCTGACGAATCAGACCCGGTGAACGTTCGTAGTCAACGCACTAGGCAGGCGGGCCGCTCGGCGTGGCCGAACCTGGAATCATCACGCTGACGGGGTCCCGTCCCGGCCTGCTCCTCGGGCCCAGGGGCATCCCGACAATGACGAACGGGCCCATCGCCGAGACGAAACGTCGGGGTGTTGCGGGCGGTGGCGGCCGGCCTCTCCAACAGGTTCGTGATGCGCGGGCTCAGGGGCGGGGCGTCGCGGTGGAAGTGGTGAAACCGTCCCTGTACATCAGTGCCTCGGCCATCAGAGCGATGGCCTCGGCGCTGTTGTTCTCGGCCGCGTAGGTCAGCAAAAACCGGTATTCGCCGGCTAGGCCGGCCGCGAAGCGCAGCACGTTCTCGTCCTCCTGGTCGCGCGTCGGCAAGCGGCCGGCGTCCAGCGCTGCCGCCGCCTCCGGGAAGCGGATGCCGGCGGCGTCCGGCGGGTAGAACTCGACGAACTCCATGAACTCGGGGACCTGGAGCCAGTAGCCGTGCCGTGCGATCAGGCGGGCCGGGGCCTCGATGGTGAATTGGGCGTCGGCGCCGTTGAACAGCAGCTTCTCCCAGCCTGGGGCGTCCAGGCCCTGCGCGAAGTCCGGAACGTTCATTACTCGCCGCCCTCTTCCACTGCTTCCTCGATGACCTCGATCAACGACTCGTTGCCCCACTCGGCGATGGGCTTGGGCGCAGCGCCGGTGAAACCCTCGCCCGGGTTCGGGTTGCCGTCCAGTGGCACCCGCACCGCACCGGCCTTGCCGGCCCCCTTCACTTGGTATTTCAAATACGGGCCCTGGTGTACGGGGTCGGCCTGGGCCGGGTCGCCCGCTTCGAACATGACCTGGACCGTATCGTCCGCGGGATCGAAGTAGCGGGTGCCACGGCCGCCCGTTGCCGAGGTCGGCTTCATCGGCGCCGATTTCAAGCCCGATGACCGGGCCAGCGCGTCGACTTCTTCCTCGGTCGCGCCACGCATCGAGTCGGGGTCGTTGAGCCGCCGGACGAAGCCGTCCTTGCGGGTGCCGGAGCCGATCATGATGCCCATGACCCGGCCGTTGACGTGCGTTGCCCTGTGGTAGTTCGTCGGGAACAGGAAGCTTCCGTTGCCGCCGCCCAGGAGATCGTTGAACGCCTTCGGGCAGGCGCCCTTCGACGAGCACGCCCAGCGCCAGATCTGTTCCTCATTTTTGAGCTTGACCAGGGGCTTGTCGCCGATCTGGCTGCCATGAAGGGCGGTGTACATCTTCGGGTAGTACGGGTCGTCGTCGCGGATCAGCACATGTGGCGTCAGGGCGACCACGTGCGGCTTGTGCGTTGCGCCGCCGTTGCCGGAGCCGGCGGCTTGGGCGGAGCGCTTGCGGGCGAAGTCGATGTCGCCGACCGCCGCCACGTCGGACGCCTTGCCATCGGCGTCGATCCGCAGGCCGCTCGGGTCGGAGTGCACCACCGGGTTGTTTCCGGCGTATGCGTATCCGCCCATCTGCGCGGGGTCGTTGCCCTCGAACACCGGGTCGGCCGACAGGAACCGGCCGATCGCCGGGTCGTACTGGCGAGCGCCGAGGGTTTCCATTCCGGTGTTCGCGTCATCGGCGCCGCCGACGTAGTCCTTGTTGCCGGGCCACGCGCCGGCGGCCGCGCCGCGGATCTCGCCGAAGGGCAGGTACTGCCGGCGGGTGACCGCGCCGTTGGCGGCCGCGATCGTCAGGTCGGCGGTGCCCTGGCGGTCGGCGATGAGGTAGCTGACCGCCGTGGCTCCGGCCCGGGCCGCGACGACTGTGCCGTTGACCGTGTAGTAGCGCGTACCGGTCAGCGCTTTGGTGTTTTTGTTCATGACGATCTGCTGGTCACCGAGGTAGAGCGTGGTGGTGGCCGGATCGCGCTGGATGAGCTGGCTGCCGTCGGCGGCGTACCCGAAGGTCGTGGTGCCCCGGGCGGTGGTGGCGGTGGCCACCTTGCCGGTCGAGGTCCAGGTCAGTTTCTCGTCGCCGCTCGCGCCACCGGTGATCGCGGTGGTGTTGCCGGACTTGTCGTAGGTGAAGGTCGCGCCGTTCGGCCCGGTCGACGTCATGCCGCTCAGGGTGTGCGGCTGGTCGGTGGCGCTGCCGGCGGCCGGATAGTGGTAGCTGGTGGTGGTGTCGGCGGCGCCGGCGATGCCGTGGTCGGTCGCGGTGTCCCGGCCGCCGTCGGCGTTGTAGGTCCAGGACTGCCAGTACGGCGCGACCGATCCACCCACAGTGGCGGCAGTCGGGGCGGCCGCGCAGTTGTCGGTCCCCGTCCAGGCCTGCTGCAGCCGCTGAGCGTAGTCGTAGCCGAAGCACTGGGTATCGGTGACGGTGGCGGCCGACCGCTTATCGACGATCTTGGTGAGCAGGCCCGAGCCCTTCGAGACCGTCGCGGAGCCGAAGGTGTACGCGACGTTGTCGATGTCGCCGGACTGGCCGAACCCCTTCACGATCGTGGTTGCCGGAGTCCCGGTCTGCTCGTCGTACGTGAAGTTCTCGTAGCCGGCGACCGCGCCCGCCCCGAAGGTGTACTGGGCAACCTGCCCGAGCCCGGTGTAGCCGACCGCGGTGACGTACGCGGACTTGCCGGTCAGCGCGGTCGGCTGGTCGGTGGCGTCGTAGTCGTACCCGGTCGTCTCTTGAGGCAGGCCCGCGATCGCGGCGTCGTTCTGTCCGTCCGGCAGTCCGTTGGACTCGTAGCCGGGTGAGACCGTGTAGCCGGCCGCCGGCAGGACACCGGCGTCGGTGCCGGTCAGGGTCATCCGGTGGGCGGTGACGAAGCCGTACAGGTTGTAGGCCAGCACCGTGTCGGTGTAGGTGTCACCGGCCGAGTACGACGTGGTCGCCGTCAGCATGCCTTTCTTGACCGTGTCGTACGTCCAGGTGGCCAGGGCGTTGCCCGCGGCCGGCGCCTGTCCCCCGGTGGTGTCGTACAGCCCGGTCTTGCGGCCGCCGTCGTCATACGCGTAGGTGACCTGCTTGCCTTCGGCGTTGGTCACCGTGGCGACCGCGCCGTTGTTGTCGTACGTCGTGGTGGAGTTGCCGGTGTCCGGGTCGTCCAGCTCGATCTGGTTGCCGAGCAGGTCGTACTTCCATCCCCACGAATTACCGGCGGCGTCGGTCTCGGCCGATGGTTTGCCGTCGGCGGTGTAGCCGTAGCGGGTGTCGTCGTAGGTGCCGCTCGCCGCGTGCAGGTAGTCGGGTGTGACGCCGGCGTGGTACTGGCGTAGTAGGACGGTGTTGTTGCGGGCGTCGGACACGGCTGTCGACGGGGTGGAGCCGGCCGGCGGGACGACGGTGACGAAGTTGCCACCGTACGTGTAGGTGGTGCGCCAGGTCTCGTCGCCGCGGTGGTAGGCGATGTCCGCGGTTTTGCGACCGGCCCCGTCGTACGTGTAGGCGGTTTCGGCGTCGATGTCGCCGGCCTGGGCCGGTTCGATGGCCGCGCTGATCGCGGCGCCGTTGTAGTAGGCGGCGGTCTCCCCGGACTTGAGCCCAGTCGTGTTGTAGAAGACGTCGGTCTGCACGCGCCCGGTCCCGGAGGTCTGGGCCTGGGTCTCGCGGACGCGCAGCAGCGAGTCGTACAGCGTCTCGGTCTGCCAGTAGCCGGATGCGTCGTGGTTGAGCGTGTACGTGCTGACCAATGACGGCCCGGTGTTGGAGACCGAGTAGGTGTATTTGAGGTTGGGTGTGCTGCTCGTGGAGCGGCCCGGCTTGAACACTGCGACGACCCGACCGAGCGCGTCGTACTGGCTGGTGGTGACGTATCCGGCCGGGTCGGTCGTGGATTTCGCCAGCCCGCGCAGGGCGTCGTAGGTGGTCGTGGTCGCGTGGTTCAGCGGGTCGGTGACGGTCACCGAGGTGGGCGCGGCGCCGGTGGCCGGGCTGTACTGGGTGGTCGTGGTGTGGTTCTTGCCGTCGGTGGCGCTGGTCGCGCGGCCGTACTGGTCGACCTCCGTGGACGCGGTGACGTAGACGGGCGCCCCGGCGACGTACGACTGGAGGCGTTTGACCATGGTGGGGTCGCCGGCCGTAGGCGCGCCGCCGAGCGTGGTCCCGCCGTCGTAGTAGGTGAGCTGGTCGGACAGCACGTCGGCGGGGATGGCCGGGGTGACGGCGCAGGAGACCTTGACGCTGCGCTCCTCGGCTTTGCTGTCGAGGATCCACGCGGTGGTGGTGTTGTCGGCGAAGGTGTTGGTCAGACAGGTGTCGTCGGTCGTGGTGCTGACGTCGCCCTGGTCGTCGGTACGAGTCACCCGGCCGTATCCGTCGTGGGCCTCGTCGACCTCTGTGGTCCGGGTGGCGCCGGAGGCGAGCGCGGTGAAGACCCGGGTACGGTTCGTGCCGGTGTGGTATGCGTGCTGCCCGGTGGCGGCCTGGTTGGCGGTGGCGGCCGACGTCCAGGGGTCGGTGATCGTGTCGCTGACCAGGGCGGAGCCGTTGAGGACGCGGGTCTCGTAGGTGACGCCGGCGAATTGGTCGGCGTCGGTGATGGGCGCCTCGCTACGTGAGTCGGTGACCGACACGCTGCGGTGGGTGGTGGACGTCAGGTAGTCGCCGTCCATACCTCGCAGATAGGTGTAGGTGGTCTTGGTGATCGGGTCGGGGGTGTTGCCGACCGCCACCGTCATCCCGCTGAAGCCGCGCCATTGGTTCCAGGTGCGTTGGGCGGCCGGGGTCAGCGGGTTGGTGTCGTAGTGCCAGGCCGGTTTGTCGACCGGGGTGTAGGTGGTGACGATGTCGTCGTTGGACGACGCGTCGGTGGTGTCCTGCTTGGTGACCGCGGTGACGACGTACTTGTTGAACCAGTCGAGTATCGGCGAGCTCTGACCGGACGGCGTCCAGTAGGCGGGGTAGGCCAGCGTGGTGTTCTGGGCCGGGTCGGTCGGGGCGCAGGTGGGGCAGATCGCGGTGGAGTAGCCGACCGAGATCTTCTCGCCGGTCTCGGTGGTGATGAGGTTCAGGCGCATCCGGGTCAGCGGCGGATAGCCATTGGTGATCTTGACGCGGTTGGCGAGCAGGGTGCCGCCGAACACTGTGGCCGGCAGGGTGCGCTCGATCGTGCCGATCGGCCCGGCGGTGGTGTCCATGCCGGTGTGGGTGATCGAGTCGAGCCACAGCGAGGCGGTCGACTTGCTGTCCTGCGGGTCGGGGAACGAGTGGCTCAGCGACCAGGAGTCGACGGCGGTCTCGGTCGTGCCGACCAGCGCCTGGGTCTGGATGCCGGTGAGCATCGTGGTCGACCAGAACGTCGGGGACTGGTTCTTGCAGGTGGCGCCGCTCGCGCAGGTGGCGTCGTAAGGAAGGTCCGGCCAGTCCTTGGCGGTGGCCGAGGTGAGCGTGGAGGTGGCGCAACCGGCCGCGTCGGTGTCGCAGCGGCCGTTGACCGTGAAGGTCACCTGGGCGGCCGGCGAGGTGCTGTACACCGCGCCGTCGCGCTGGCCATATTGGATCTTCCAGAGGTAACCGGAGCGGGTGTACGCCGAGGCGGCAGTACTGCCGAGCGCGGAGGCGTAGTAGTTCTGGTCGGCGTGGTAGAAGTACGCGATCGTGTCGGCGTGCGTGTCGACGACGTAGTCGAGGTTCCATCGGTACGCCTGCTGGCAGCTCGACTTGCTGAAGGTGGCGTTGTAGCAGGGCCGCGTGGAGTCGGTCTCGAAGACCGGCACGGTCCACACCGAGTTGGTCGCGGTGCTGGTGCTGCTGAAGCCGGGCAGCTCGTTGCGGCCGAAGTAATACTGAATGCCGTCGGCGGTGGTGACTCGCCAATACTCGCCGCTCTGCGCGCCGTTGATCGCGCCGGTCAGGTGCTCGACCTTCTCGTTCTGGTCGTTCTGCGGGTGGTAGCCGGCGCCGCCGTCGTCGAGCACGAGCGGCGTGCTCGATCCGTTGAGCGACAGGGTGAGAGTGTTCTTGGCTGACCAGCAGTTGTCCCAGGTCTTGGTCGCCCCGGCCGCGTTGTCGTGGCAGGAGGCGTACGACCGCTCAATGAAGCCGGGCGAGTACTCCCAGCCGTCACCGATCCACGACGCCTGGTTGTTGGTTGAGGAGATCAGGCCGTCCTGGGCCTGCGAGTTGTAGCTCAGCGCGACCTTCGGCTGGAGATTGCCGGGAACCGCCGGCACGGTGATCGGGTAGGACCAGGTGAACGCGTCGCCGCTGCCGCCGGCCTGCCAGCTGCCGGCGGCCTTGAGTGAGGTGGCGGAGAAGTCGCCGTTGCCGCCGCTGCTGTCGGCGGTGGCGCCGACGACGGTGGTCGCGGCCGCGCTCAGCACCGAGTCGGCCTCGAGGGTCTGGCCGGTCGCGTCGTTCCTCGAGGCAAGCGGGGTCTGTGTGCGACAGGCGGCGACGTCCGGTGTGGTGAGCGCGCACGCGGGCAGCGAGACCAACCGCAGCCGGGAGGACCAGTCGCCGCCGTAGGCGTCGGCGAACGACGCGTAGGACAGCGTGAGGTGGGCTGATCCGGAGCCGGCCGAGCGCAGGGCGACCAGCACGCCGTCCACTCCGGCGGCGGTGGCAGCGGCGTGGGTCTCAGCCTCGACATGCACGGCCGGCGCCTTGCTGCCGCCGATCCAGACCGGTAGCGATCCGGCCCGCACGCCCTTGGCGGCCGATCGGGCGGCCGGCACGTCGGCGGCGCCGGCCGGCACGACCGGCGTGGCCGGCACATCGGCCACGCCGGCGGGCCAGGACGCCGTGGTCGCGCGGTATTTGGACGCCGGCTTGGGCGCCGTGTAGTTGCCCTTGAGCGGCTTCACCGGAGTCGAGCGCGTGGCCGGCACGACCGGCGCCACCGGTTTGGCCGGGGCTGCCTGCGCGGGGAGGATGTTGCCCCCGACGGCCAGCGTCACCGCTGTCAGCGCGACCAGCGCCGACCTGATTTTGGGCAGCATTTAGCCCTCTCCCCCGCGTTTGCGGCAGATGATCAAGCCGCGTAGACGGCGGACATTAGCATCGACGAGGGCCGTCACTGTGCCCCCCTTTTCATAACGTCCGTCTAAATAGAGTGGTCCGCACCTCGAGTGACCTGAAATACATTGAATAACCACCCCTTACGCAGGTACTTTCCGCTGCGCGCAGTCCATTCCGGCCTGCGTGCGCGGGCACGGGGGCTCGTTATGACGCACGTTTTCCCAGTGATTAGTCAACGGTCTAATTAGACGTTCCCTGAATTCCAGGCCGGAAGGCCGTGCTCGCCGTTGCGCGATCGATGGGAAAGGTGCACAGTGCCACAAGAAAATAGGGGCCGGCGAGCGCTGGCCGCTGCGTCGGTGGCGGCCACCGCCGTGCTGTTGCTCGCCGCGCCGGCCGCCGCGACGCCGCCCGCTGGTGACTCGGGCCTGACCGGATCCGGCCCACAACCGCCGGCGACCCCTGCGCAGCCGTCCGACCTGCGGCAGATGGAGAGCGGTCCGGTCCTCGGCGACGACGCCGCCGCAGCCATGGAGGCAGCCGCGACCCAGGCGCAAAGCAGCGGCAAAGAGGTCGTGGTCAGCCGATTGACCACCGAGACCCAACTGGTCACGGCCGAGCCGCAGGGTGGCTTCGTCTACTCCGGCACTCCGACGCCGGTGCGTACCAAGCAGAGCGGCAAGTGGGTGCCGATCGACACCAATTTGCACCGCGGCTCCGACGGCACGCTGGCGCCGGTGGCCACGGCGTACGGCTCGGTGCGCTTCTCCGCCGGCGGTGCCGGGCCGCTGGCCACCACCAGCTCCGGCGCCACCAGCTACGCCGTGACCTGGCCCGGCAAGCTGCCCGCGCCGCGGGTGTCGGGATCGACCGCGACTTACCCGGAGGTGTTGCCGGGCGTCGACCTGGTGGTCAGCGCGACCACCGGCGGCGGCTTCCACGAGGTGCTGGTGGTCAAAACCGCGCAGGCCGCCCGCCACAAGACGCTCGACGCTCTCGCCCTGCGCGCCGCCACCCGGCACGGCCGCGCCCCGGACGGCACGACGCTGACCGCCAACCCGGACACCGGCATGGTGCTCGACACCGCCACGCCGCTGATGTGGGACTCCACCAAGGCGCCCGCCGCCGACCGCTCCGACGCCGCGCACCCGGGCGCGGCCGCCCGCGTCGCCCCGGTGCGGATGCGGGCGAGCTCGACCGCGTTGAGCCTGATTCCGGACCGCACGCTGCTGCACGCGGCGTCCACGGTCTTCCCGCTCTACATCGACCCGAGCCCGAACTGGCACAGCTCCAGCGGCGGCACCCCGGCGTTCGATGAGGTGAAGCAGGGCTCGCCGTGCAACGGCGCGTCCTACTACAACAACACCGGCAGCGCCGGGAACTACGGCAACCTCGGGGTCGGCTACAACGGCTGGTCCAGCTGCGTCGGCGACGAGCACGCGTACTACCAGTGGACGATCCCGGCGGTGCTCAAGACCAGCAACGTCACCATCAACACCGCACAGGTCAACGCGACCGAGACGTACTCGTCGTACTGCACCGTCACCGCCACCGTGAACCTGCACTGGACCGGCGCGATCGGCTCCGGCACCGACTGGAACAACCGGCCCGCCACCAACAGCGGATTCAGCACCAGCCAGTCGTACGGCCCGGCATCCAACCCGGACAGCTGCCCGAACGCCGACAACGTCACCCACGGATTCGACGTCAAGACCGCGTTCGTCAAGGCGCGCACCGGCAGCAAGTTCACCGTCGTGCTCAGCCAGGACAGCACCGAAGCCAGCAAGAATCGCAACGCGTTCAAGCGGTTCGCGGACAACCCGGCGCTGCAGGTGACGTTCAACCGGGCCCCGGCCACCCCGGCCGCGACCCAGCTCGCCGCCGTCTCCGGCACCAACAACGTCGGCTGCGACACCGCCGCGCCCTACCCGTACATGGGCAAGAGCATCGTCACCAACACCCCAGTGTTGTCGGCCAAGATCTCCGACCCGGACAGCGACAAGCTGCGGGCGACCTTCAAGTACTGGGTGGACGGCACCACCACGACGTACACGCTGCTCTCCGGCGACAACCTCGCGTCCGGTACGACCGCCAAGGTGAGCCTACCGGCCGCCTTCATCAGCGGGCTGGCCGACGGGAAGATCGTCGACTGGCAAGTCACCGTCACCGACGGCATGGCCACCACCGCCTACCCGACCTGGTCCTGCCACTTCGTCGCCGAGCCGCACGCCGTACTGGACCCCAGCATCGACGCCAACGCGACCTATCCCGACACCGACAACGGCGGCGGAATCGGCGCGGCGGCCGGCACCACGGCCACGTTCACGCTGCACAACACCGGCACCGCGGCCACCAAGTTCGTCTACAACCTCGACACCCCGCCGCCGGTGACCAACACTCCGGCATCCGAGGTGGTCGCCGCCACCAGCAACGCCGCCACGGTCACGGTGACGCCGCTGGCGCCCGGCCCGCACACGCTGTGGGTCGCGGTTCTGGACGCCGCCGGCGACGCGTCGGCGACCGAGGGCTACAACTTCGAGGCGGCCAGCCACGCGGCCACGACCTGCGCGAGCCTGGCGGCCTGCTTCAACAACACCGCCATCACCGCGGACACCGCCATGGCGGCCGGGTCGGCCGACGGCAACACCTCGTTCTCGGCCACCGACCTGGCCAACGCGGGCTGGACCACCGGCAGCAAGGTCAACGTCAACGGGGCCGGGTTCACGCTGCCCGCGTTCGGCGCCGGGCAGGCCGACAACGTCCTCGCGGCCAACCAGACCGTGACGTACGCGTACACCGTGCCCGCGCGCGGTCCGAGCAGCCTGGAATTCCTGACCACCGCCACCAACGCGCAGGAGCAGCAGCCGGCCGAGATCGACCAGAACGCGACCACGCCGTACCTGGCCGCAGGCCTCGCTGTCGCCGGCACCTACTGCTTCGACGGGGAGAACCCGGAGGCGTACTGCCCGGCCCGCGGGGTCATCACCTACACCGACGGAGAGATCCAGCCGTACGTGCTGAACGTGCCCGACTGGGTCGCCGGGCCGCCGAGCCTGGCCGCCGTCACGCTGCCGCACCGCAACAACATCAGCGGCACGGCCGACACCAGGACGCCGAAGATCTACCCGTTCTCGGTGCCGCTGGAGGCGGGCAAGACGATCGCGTCGGTGACCCTGCCGGACGTCAGCAACAAGGTCGGCAACGGCACCGAGGGGCTACACATCTTCGCAATGGCGCCGCGTAACACGACCACCGGAACGGTCGAGGCCAACGGCAGCGCCGTCAGCCCCGCCGCCGCCAAGTCGTGGACCGGCGCGTGGGCGAGCCCGACCGAGTTCGCCTACAACTACCTCACCCCGGCCGGCACGAAGTTCTCCAACATGACCTTCCGGACCGCGGTCAAGCCCTCGATCTCGGGCGACACCCTGCGCATCCGCCTGGACAACGCTCTCGGCGTCGCTCCGTTGACGATCGGGCACGCCACTGTCGCCCTCGACGGCGCCGCCCCGCCGGTGGCCACCCCGAGCGGCGCGTTCCACAACCTCACCTTCGCCGGCGCGGCCACCGCCAAGATCCCGGCCGGCGGCATGATCTACAGCGATCCGCTGACCTTCGCGGTCACCGCCAACCAGTGGCTGCTGGTCTCGTTCTCGCTGACCAACGCGGTCGCGTCGCTGCCCGAGCACTCCTGGGCCTCCGACACCGACCACATCTACACGTCGGCGCCCGGCTCCGGCGACCACACCACCGACACCGCGGCCACCGCCTTCACCGGCACCGGGACGCACAACGGCAACTTCACCAATCTGCTCACCAACATCGACGTCACCACCGCCGGAACGCCGACCCAGGCCGTCCTCGGCGACGGTCTGATCGACGCCTTCCAACCCAACACCGCGCCCAACGGCGAGACCGGCGTACGGCTCTCCGACGACCTCCTCGCCGCCGAACCGACCACCCCCGGCCCGTACGGCACGATCGCCGCCGGCATCCAGTCGAACTACCTGATGACCGACAACCCGCAGAACTACTCGGGTCGAAGCATCGGTGGCCCCTCGGCGCTGTCCCGGATCGACCGCGACATCCTCAGTCAGCCCGGCGTCAACACCGTCGTGCTCGACGAGGGTCTGGAGGACATCCTCAACGGCCGGAACCTGGATTCGCTGGAGAACAGCGGCTACACCCAGCTGCTGACCGCGCTCGAGCTCAACGACATCAACGTCATCGTCCTCGGCGTGCGCCCCTGCGACGGATACACCGGTGACGGCGCAACCACCGCGGCCGGCGCGACCGCGAACGACCCCTGCACCGCCGCGGTCGACGCCGACCGGGTCGACCTCAACACCTGGCTCAGCAGTGGCGGCTTCGGCGACACCAACCCCTGGACCACCCCGGCCCAGTTCTTCATCGACACCGACGCCGCCGTCGGCGTCCCCGACACCGCCAACGGCGAGACGAAGCTCGACCCCAACGCCGCCGTCGCCACCGACCACGTCAACCTCACCGACGCCGGATACGCCGCGCTGGCCTCGGCCTATCTCGGGCCACAGGACACCTGGGCGCTCAACGACGCCGACGCCAGTGACCCCGACAACGTCGTGGTCACCGCGGCCGACAGCGCGCCCGGCAGCACCAATCCGTACCTGGTGACCAATCCGCTCGCCGGCAACAACCCGGCCACCCTGATCGGCGGCGCCACCTGGAGCAGCGATGCCACCCGGGGCACCGTCCTGACGCTCAACGGCACCGACGCCGGCGCGAGCACGGCTGGGCCAGTGCTGACCACCAACGGCAGTTACACGGTCTCGGCCTGGGTCAAGCTGAGCAGCATCGCCGCCACCGCCACCGTCGCCGGTCAGCAGGGAACGGCCAACTCGGCCTTCGCCCTGCAGTACAACAAGACCTACAACGCCTGGACGTTCATCGCGCCCGGCTCGGACACCGCGGCCCCAGCGACAAGCCCGCACGTGTCCGCGGCGGCCGCGCCGGCCCTCAACACCTGGACCCACCTGGTCGCCAGCTACAACGCCGCAACCCACACCATGACCCTGTACGTGAACGGAGCCCCCGCCGGAACAGCGGCCAACACCACGGCCTGGAACGGCGCCGGAACGTTCGACCTGGGCCACAGTGGGGCCGGTTCGTACCTGCCCGGCAGCATCAGCAACGTCCAGGCGTGGAACTACACCCTCACCTCGCAGCAGGTAACCGCGCTCTGCAAGCAGATCCACTGACAACGACGGTGGGCGGGCCCGCGGGCCCGCCCACCGGCCCACGCCACGCAGACGCCGACGATGTCGTGTCGGGCGGTGGCGAGCAGGCCGGCGGAACCGGCTGACGTGACGCTGGCACCCGAGAGTCGCCTGTCGGGCGGCGGCCCGAGTGGGCCAGGGCTGCCGGTGGATGAGTTCCGTTTTGATCGTGGCGAATAACGACTCGCAAAGAGCCGGCGCGACACTTCCCGACGGGCCGACAAGAAGGACGCGATCAACGAGAACTCGTTAAACCGTACGCGCGTTCGGGAAAATGCGTGTCGCGAAGATCCGCAAGCATTACGGCGGGAAATGAAAAAGGCCAGCCAAGCTGGCCTTTCACAAAGTCGGGCTGACAGGATTTGAACCTGCGACCCCTTGACCCCCAGGCCATTGTGGACGGCGCTTGTGCACGTCAAGCGCGATGCGCGACGTTCAAGAGGATGTCAAGTGTGCAGGTCTGGGTACGAGTGTGCATAGCGTGTGGTCCCCATATGGTCCCCGCACGACTTGCTGGACCCGTCACACAACCTCTACGTCACACAACCTCTACCCGCTCAGCGCTGACACAACGCCGCCTGCTTAGGGCTTGCTCGCAGTCTTCACCCTCTCCAGCAAAGCCTCTTGGCTACGCCTGCTTCTAACGTCGTCCTTACGCAGGCTTCGACCTTCGGCGAGCACCTGACTGAACTGTTCCGCAGCCAACGCTATCGCGGACGCAATCGCGGCCTCAATTTTCTCCGAGAACGCTTTGTCAGATATACGGAAACTAAGCTTCTTTGGATTCTTGAGCGCCTTGCTCGCATCCAAATCGCTAGACTCAAAAATCGAGACGATGCCTGGATTCACGAGCGCAGAAACCATCATGGCGATGTGGTATTTGGCGGCCTTCAACGTCGTAGATTCCGGTGTCCTCGCAAAATACCTGTCAATGCGATAGATAATCCAGGCTGCATAGTAGTACGTTTCTACAGGGTATTCTCCCCATACAAAAGACCCTTCGACTTCAAAGTCTTTTGGGGATCCGATTGCGCGGGAGGACTCGCCAAAAAGGGTTGCGGCAACAGCCCGATTCAGCTCTGGTGTGGTCACTACACGGGTGCGCGCAAAATCGAGCGCCGCCCCACGGCTCTGGCGCTCATAACGCAATCCATCCGAGCCGGACTGCCCGAAGTATTCTTCGACATTCTTAGCTATTTGAGAACTAGCTTGGATGTCTGTCGAACCAATCGCGGTTTGCAGGTTAGTCGCGATAGAAACGCTTGTTCGGACGTCCGGGTCGTTAGAACTCACAATTTTGACTGGGATCCAAAGATTAGACAACAAGTGAGAAGCATTCTTCACCTCGTCCGTCTCTGACCAACGGATGAGCTGGTGACTTGTTTGCCCGCCATTGACGATCTGGTATCCCGAGATGAAGAATCTATCGCCATTCCCACGAAGCTCGGTGGCAATAATAGTCAAGCCATTGTTTAGAAAAGGAAAGTGTTCGCGTTCGTTTGATCTCAAAGTTCCCATGATCCGGCTATTCACCGGGTTGTGAGGCCCGAGGTCGAGTCGCACGTTGTCGTCGAAGATACCAGCGCGCGCTTCACCAAATTCATCTTTGAGCAGCTTCATGATCTCGGTGGCAGATATGAGGCCGATGTAAGCCTCACTGACCCTATCTGTTGCCGGGATCGTTTGTCGTTTCTCGAAGTTGAACTGAACGTTTTGGGGTCCGTGACGCTCTTTTTGTTTAGCAGCGAGCTTCTCGTGGCCGTGGGTACGGAGTTTGAATCCCTCTGAGTAAACTCCGAACTGACGGATACGTTCAAGCGCTTCCGTTACCTGAAGCTCAGCCTGCGCATTCTGGCCATCATTAGGGCTGGTCGTGACATAATAGATCTCTAACGGAATGCGGCTGTCAGCGAACTTGTCGCCGTTTTCCGCTATGCGGTCAATAAGGATTGCCAAATCAACCAACCTAGGTGGCAGCGTTACAGTGTTGGCCTTCACTGCATACTTTGTCACCGCCTCAACACCGTGAAGGAACTTGGCGATGAGCTTTGAGTCAAACGACTCGCTTGTCTTAGCCTGGATGAAGATTACCTTTGCAGAATTGGCACCTTGCCCTGCAATCAGTTCGTCGATTTCCTCGGGTTCAAAGACGACGCGGTTATTAATGACGACTGCGGCAATATCAACGCCTTCGTCATTGCCGCCACCAAGAACTGAACGCTCAATTGAATCAATATCATCACGCACGTATGGGAATAGGTAGTTCGCTGCGACGTATCGCTCAAACTTTTCCGACTCGGTTCCCTCGAAGCCAAAGTCACGTGAGAATTTCCCCACGCGCTTGCTCGTAAGTGTGTGCATCAGCCCTCCTCATGAGTTACTAACCTCGCCCTTCAGTAGGGCTGACGGTGAGGATTTCAGGGTACGTGACGTGCCATCCGCCGCTGACAGTGACCTCACGCGGGGCGGACCGTCACACCGGTGGTGCTGCTCGGCCAGCCACCTCGGTGACACAGGTGACAGCGGTGACACTCCCCCGCAGTGCCTGGTCAAGGTTCCAGCCCCGTTGAGCGGCATCCCGGAGCTTCTGAGGCAACCGAGTGACAGCCCGCGGATAGGCTGTCACTCACGTTTTCGCAGCTAAACGGCCATCGAGTGACGACAGTGACACCAGTGACAGAGTGACGCGGGCAGGCCACTACGCTGCGGGATCGACGGCACCGGGTGCCGCGTAGCACAGCGCCGGAATGGTTCGGCCACCGGCAACGTGGTGCAGGGTGCGGCCGAGCAAGACGCAGCCCATTCTTTCGTACATGCTGATGGCCGTACGGTCCTTTTCCATGACATCAAAAACCGCTCGCAGGCGCTTTCCCGCAGCGTAAGCAAGTGCGGCCTCGGCGAGCATTCGACCTACACCGCGCTTGCCATCCTGGTCAGAGTGCTCGAACAGGCCAAGCGTGACGGCATCGTGGATCACAACGTCGCGCACGTGAAGGGCTGGCAGCGCGAGTACCAGCAGGCCGAGGACGAGTTGGACGATCCCCGCACGCTCGCCCTGCCGAGTTGGGAGGCTCTGACCACTCTCGCGGACGCCCTCGTCGCTCGCTCGCAGGGCCACTTCACCGGGTGGGGGCACATCGTGACCTTCGCCGCCTGCACGGCCACCCGGATCGGCGAGGTGTCCGGCGTCCGGGCCGGGGACATCGACCGGGCAACGTGGACGTGGACCGTGCGCCGGCAGACCACACCGGGACCGGGCGGTCTGATCGACAAGGGCACCAAGGGCAAGCGTGCTCGCAAGGTGCCGATCATCGAGGAGGTTCGGCCGATGGTGATCGAGCGGCTTGCCTCGGCGGCAGGCCCGGACGCGCGGCTGTTCACCGGACCGCGCGGCGGCCGGATCAGCACGGCGGTACTGCGCGACGCCACGCACTGGGACGAGGTGGTTGCCGCGCTGGGCTACGAGCACCTGCGGCGGCACGACCTGCGGCACACCGGCCTGACGTGGCTCGCCGATGCGGGCGTGAAGGTGCACGTCCTCCGGAAGATCGCCGGGCACGGTTCGCTGACCACCACACAGCGGTACCTGCACCCGGATCAGCGCTCGATCAACGAGGCGGGAGATGCCCTCAGCGCCCACTTGAGGCCCCCCGGTCCCCAAACGGTCCCCAACTCCGGGCAGCCTAGTAGGAATATCCGGATCTAGCAGAATGACAGAAGGGCCGTTGACTAGGGTTTATACCCTAGTCAACGGCCCTTCAAGATTGTCGGGCTGACAGGATTTGAACCTGCGACCCCTTGACCCCCAGGACATGAAAGGCCCAGCGACGTGCTCACCAACGTTTTACCAGGTCACCGATAACCATACCAGGCCGAGTAAAGGTGTCGCTACCAACCACCTCCCGGTGAATCCATCATAACGCCCCTATCAGCGGTTTCTTTGCTCAGGTTCCCTCAAAGGTGTTCTCGCGGACCTTTGTCAGTGTTTTATCGGCCCGCCAGCAGGCTGCTTGAGACCAGCGAGCGGCGTGCTAACCCGTCGGCGAATCGACCCCTTGACTCGGCAGCAGACTTCCCCGCGACTAATTCTTCTTCAGAGAAGACTCCTTCCACGAGTTCCATCGCGACTTAGCCGCTTTGTAGACCATTCCTCAGGAACCTCTCCTACTCGAATTCCGTCAACACTCAACCTGGCCGGGGCAATGCCACCGACCACATGTGGGCGAGTTTTGGATTCGGTCCTTTTGCCGCGCCCGAGGTCGCGTGCAGACGGATACAGGCGTTCGCGCCTCAGGCGGGGCGTAACTCCGCCCACATACCCGACTCGGAAGAAGACTCGTGGCGCAGCCTGCCCAGTTAGGCAGCGCCCTTGGCTGGATCTCGGGCTCTGTCATCAATTCGGCGATCCAGTCCGTGGCCTGCAGACGCCGGGCTGCGCTGACCCGGGCGTAGTAGCGCATGAGCGTGGCCGAATCATGGCCGAGACGCTCGGCGACCTCGTGGACGCCGTAGCCGGCGTGCAGCAGCGTCGACGCGATCAGATGCCGGATCCGATGCAGGCCGATCGGCCGGACCTT
This sequence comes from Paractinoplanes ferrugineus, assembly GCF_016862195.1. GTDB lineage: Bacteria > Actinomycetota > Actinomycetes > Mycobacteriales > Micromonosporaceae > Actinoplanes > Actinoplanes ferrugineus. Next base: position 241,307 of record NZ_BOMM01000050.1, read on the forward strand.
CGCCGCCACAGCAAGCTGGTTGAACCGGTCGGTCAGGTTGTCCGGTCAGGTTTGTCCGGTCGGATCGTCTGGCCCCAACGGCCGGCGAACAAAACCGCGACGCCTGCCCCGCGCGAGCGGCCTCAGCAGGTCGAGTGTCACCGGGTCAAGTACCAACGTACGGACACCAGCCCCGGGCTTCATCCGGTGACCATGGACTCGACGGTGTCGTAGCCGAAGTAGTAGAGCCGATGGGCGCCGTGCGGAACCATGGTCGCGGCGACCTGGCGGCGTACGTCCAGGGCGCAGGGAATCACGGTCAGGAGCTCACCGCGCCGGAGGCCTTCGCTGTAGATGCCCAGGATCTGCTCGTAGTATGTCCAGTTCTGCAACAGCCGGTGGAACCAGGCGGTCCGGCCGTGACCTGAACCGCCCTGGTCGAGAATCCGCAGCCCTTCCTCGCCGTGCAACAACTGCACCTCGACGTCGGCGTCGAGGGCGGTGGACAGGGCCTCCAGCACCCGATCGGCGTGTTCCTGATCGGGCAGCAGGCCGGCGAGGGCATAGGTCGGATGAATCACGAATTGATCGATGTTGTCGGCGACGACCGGCACGTTGCGCTCCTCAAGAGGCTCGAAGGGTGATGACCATGGCGGCAGCGCGACCAGGTCGGTGAGGTGGAGCGGATACGCTCTCCGGCCACGCTAGGAAGCGGACGCTGTCCGCGGCTTGAGTCAGGCGACTGCGGCGGCGGCCGAACCGACGACGCTCAGTCGGTCGACTCAAGACCGCGCCGCCGCGGCCGCGGCATCATCGTCGGGTGACCGACCTCAGCAAACTTTTCACGCTCCTGGACGATCCGGAGATCCGGGTCCTGCTCTACGGCCTCGCCCACGCCGGCCCGGCGATCCCTGGGCCGGCGATCGCCGGCTCTCGTACCGGTCCGGCACGGCTGCGGGTCCTGGTCGCGTACCTGATCGAGACGGTACCGGTCGAGCAGCACCGCAGCTGGCTGTCGGACACCGAACGCAACACCGCGATGGGCATCGAGCAGGTCCGGGCGGTCATCGGATACGACGCGATCGCCGACGTGGCCCGGTACACCGACAGCAGCCCGGAAGCCGTCGCGTTCCAACTGGCCGCGGTGCTGCCCGACCTCGCCGACGCCCTGAGCCCCGGCGGTGTGCTGGTCGGTGCGGCCGAGTTGGCCCGGGAGCTGGACGAGGCCGCCGGCGAGAGCGATCGCTCGGGTGGCGTCTTCGGCCCGCACGTGCACTGAGCGGAGCAGGATCATGCTGCCGGTCCGGGCCGGTCCAGCCGGTCGAGGATTTCCTTGGTGCCGGCCAGCTGGGCATGCATCAGGCTGGTCAGTTCCTCGACTTCGGCCTCGGCGCGCTGGTTGACCAGGTAGTCGTTGTGCGTCTGTGAACGGTCGACGGCGGCCTGCCGGTTGGCGCTCATGAGCAGAACCGGCGCCGCGTAGGCCGCCTGGAACGACAGCATGAGGTTGAGCAGGATGAACGGGTATGGATCCCAGTGCCGGACCACCGCGACGACGTTGAGCACGAGCCACCCGCCGAGCACGACGCTCTGGATGATCAGGAATCGCCAGGACCCCAGGACGTTGGCGACGGCGTCGGCGGCACGCTCGCCCCGGGTGGACGCGCGGGGTTCGATCCGGGCGGCGAGCAGCCGCCGCCTGGCCGCGGCGTCCCGGGCCGCGGCCAGGTGCTGTTCAACGCTGTGCGATGACAGTTGCATGTCGCGATCAGTACGGGCGTTGGGTGCTGGGCATGGCTGTTCCCCTCAGAACGTGTCGCAGGTCGACCGCCAGAGTGTGCGGCCCGGCTCCCGCAGGCGTCTTCGGTCGGTTGACTGCGAATCGGTGACCGACCCGCAGGCAGCGTCGGATGACTCAAGCCGGCCCCGGCCGGGGTCCATACCGTCGACGCATGGACACGGCATCGATCAACCGGCGGCGGACGCAGCTGACGTACCGGATGCTCGTCGCCGAACAACGCCGGACGATCCGGTTGCTGCAGCAGACAATGCAGCCGGCCCAGGGCACCGCCGAGATCGCCGGCCTGCGTGTGACGGCCCGGTGCACCAGTGCCGAACCGGACCTGCAGATCGGCGGCGACTGGTATCTCGCCATCCCCTTGCCGGGTGATGACATCGTCCTGGCCGTCGGCGACACCACTGGTCACGGGCTCGCCGCCGCGGCGGGGATGCTGCGACTGAGATTCGCCATGGCCGCGCTGGCCGCGGAGGACAGTGCCCCCGCCCGCATCCTGCAGCGGCTGAACAGCATCGTCTGCCGCAGCGGCTTGGCGGTCGCGGCCAGCGCGGTGGTGGCCCGGTACCGGCCTTCGAATGGGGAGTTGACCTCGGCACGGGCCGGTCACCCGCCCGTCCTGATCGCCGGCCCGCACGGGGCGACGGCCCTCACGGACACCGGTGGGCCACTGCTCGGTGTCGTCGAGAACGCCGTCTTCGACCACACGACCCGCCGGGTTCACCTCGGCGAACACGTGCTGCTCCACACCGACGGTCTCCACCGGCGCGGGCAGACCAGGGATGACTGGACCGCCGGTCAGTCCGACCGTCTGCGCGAAACGGACGGTGACGCTCAGGCGCTGCTGGAGCGCCTGGAATACGGGGCCAGCGGCGACGACGCCTGCTTCCTGATGGCGCAACGGCTCCACTGAACCCCAGCCCTGGCCCGACCTCGACCACGAAGATCCGGTGGCCGGCCGATGGTCCACACTGACGGTATGAGCACTTCGCCAACCATCCGTGGACGCGACGTGGAGCTCGCCCTGATCGGCGACCGGGTCCGCGATGCCCGTCGTGGCCTGGGTTCCACGGTGCTGGTGGAAGCCGCCGCCGGGTTCGGCAAGACGCGCCTGCTGGCCGAGGCGGCCCGGGTGGCCGGCGACGAGCAGTTCGCGATGGCCTCGGCGATCGCCGACCCGGGCGACCAGAACATGACGTTCGTCCCCATGGCGCAGCTCATCGCCGCTCTGGCCGGGGCCCTGGGCGGCAGCGGCCAATCGGTTGTGGCCGAGTCGGCCCCCGCGTGGGACGTGACCGAGATCGAGGCTCGGCTCGAGCGGGCGGCACTGGTCAAGCCGATGATGATCTGCCTCGACGACGTCCAGTGGGCCGACCCCGGGACGATCGCGGCGCTGGGGGTGCTGCCCCGGCGGCTGCGTTCGCTGCCGATCGTGTGGATGATCGCCTACCGTCCGGGCCAGGCGCCGCCGAGCCTGCGCGACGTCGTCGACCGCCTCGTCCGGGGCGGCGCCGACCGCTTGGTGCTGGACCGTCTGGGCGAGGACGACGTCGCGCTGGTCATCTCCGACATCGTGCACGGGCAGGCCGACACCGAGCTGCTGCATCTCGCCGATCGCACCGAGGGCAGCCCGTACCTCCTGGTCGAACTGCTCCGTGGCCTGCTCGAGGAGGGACTGGTTCACCGGAACGACGGCCTGGTCGAGCTCACCGGCGACGAGCTGCCCGTACGCGTGCGGGAGACGATGCGCGAGCGGCTGAACCGCCTGCCGAGCGGGTCGCGCCAGGCCGCCCGGGTGGCGTCCGTCCTGGGCCGTTGGTTCAGCTTCAGCCTGCTCGCGGCCATGCTCGACGTCTCGCCGGGCGCCGTCCTGGCGCCGGTCGACGAGCTGGTCCGAACCGATCTGCTCACCGAGACCGCCGACGGCCGGCTCGGATTCCGGCACGACCTGATCCGAGAGGCGGTACGCGACACCCTGCCGGCCTCGGCCCGCCGCGCGCTGCAGCGTCAGGCCGCCGACCTCATGCTCGCCCGCGGAGCACCGCCCCTTCAGGTCGCCAGCCTCCTCGTCGCCGGCGCCGACACGGGTGACCGCTTCGCGGCCGAGACCCTGCTGAGCGCCGCCCGGTCGCTGCGCTCGCTGGACGCGGCGGCCGCGGCCGACCTCGGCCGTAAGGCGCTCGACATGATCGGGCCGGAGGATCCCTTGCGGGGGCCGCTGGTCGCGCAGGTGGCGTTGTCGCTCCACATCGCCGGGCGCGCGGAGGAGGGCAAGGCATTCGCGGACACCGCGCTGCGTACGGTGCTCCCACCGGCGCAGGAAGCGGAGATCCGGCTGCAGATCGCCAAGATGTTGTGGATCCCGGCCGAGGACCGGGTCGACGCCGCCCGGCGCGCCCTCGCGCTCGACGGCGTTCCCCTCGATGTACGAGCCAACCTCCTCGCCAACCTGGTCTCGAGTTCGCAGGGTGCGGGGCGTTTCGCCGAGGCGAAGGCGCTCGGGCCCGAGGCCGAGCAGGCCGCGGCGGCTTCCGGCGATCCGACGGTCGCCGCGTTCACCGACATGTGCCTGGCGATGATCCCGTACGCCGAGGGCCGCTTCGTCGACGCGCTCGAACGGCAGGACCGCGCCGGCAAACGCGGGACGCTGACCGACATCGACCGGCCGGAGCGCGACGCCGTACGGACGCGGTTCCTCGGTCCCGTCGAGCACCCGGCGGCGATCGTGCGTATCTGCGAGGCGGGGCTGGTCGCCGCCCACCGCGTCGGGTCGCAGTGGACCGCGATGGTCTGGGAGCAACAGCGGGCGGTCGCGCTTCTCGTGCTCGGCAGGCTCTCCGATGCCGCGGCGACCCTCGAGGGCCTGTACGAGCCGGACGAGCGCCCGCGCGTCCTCAACACCGTCGACGCCAGTGGCGTGGTCGCCCTAGGTCAGGCCGCGCTGCACCTCGGCGAGGCCCGCACCCTTGCGGTGTGCGTGGACCTGGCCACCGCGACCGTCGCCTCCACCGGCGGCGAGCTCCGCGTGCAGGCCGGCTGGCTGCTGCTCCGCGCCGCGCTGGCCCGAGGCAACGTCGCCGGCGCCCGCGAGCTGCTCGATCGCCTCGGCGGGGTGAGCAGGGGCGTGCCGCGCTGGCCGATGTGGCAGGACGACCTCGTCTGGATCGCGCGACTGGCCCAGAGCTCGGACGACAGCGCGCTGGCCGAGGCCGCCCGGATCGGCGCGGCCACCCGGGCGTCGCTCAATCCCGGGGTGGACGCGATTGCCGCCTTCACGACGTACACCGCGGCGCTGCTCGACCGCGACACCGAGGGGCTGGCCGAGGCCATGACCGGGCTGGAGCGCACCGGACGGCTGCTCGCCCATGCCTTCGCCACCGAGGACCAGGGCCGGCTGCTGCTCGATCAGGGCAAGCGCGAGACCGGCATCGAGGTGCTCTCGACCGCGCTCGAGCGGTACGCGGTACTCGGCGCGGCCTGGGACGCCGGCCGGGTCCGGCGGCGTCTTAGGGACGTCGGGGTCCGCCGCCGGCTGGGCGCGACGACCGCGCCGCGGGAGGGCTGGGCGGCCCTGACCGAGACCGAGCTCAACGTCGTCCGCCTGGTCGCCGAGGGCCAGACCAACCGCGAGGTCGCCGAGCAGCTGTTCGTCTCGCCGCACACCGTCAGCACGCACCTGCGGCATTCCTTCGCGAAGCTCGGTGTCAACTCGCGCGTGGACCTGGCGCGGCTGTTCGCCGAGCACGGCAACGAGCGCTGACCGCGGTCGCCGTTTAGCAGATCGCACGACCATGCGATGCGGACCATTCGCCCACGCACGTAATTTCCGATCATGGCCACCGCGACCCTGCCGACCCGACCGTGCTGATCGGCCGCGGCTCCCAGCTCCGCCGGTTGACGGCCATGCTCGAGGCGGTCCGGACCGAGGGCTCGGCGCTGGTTCTGCGCGGTGAGCCGGGGATCGGCAGGACCGCGATCCTGGCCGCCGCCCGCGACGCGGCCGGCGGCCTCGGGCTGCGGGTCCTGCACACCGCCGGGGTCCGGGGCGAGAGCGACATGCCGCTGGCCGGCCTGCACCGGCTGCTGCGCCCGCTCGCCGCCGACGCCGGGTCGCTGGACGCGCGGCACCGATCGCTGCTGGACCACGCGTTCGGACTCGGCGAACTGCATGGCGAGGCCCTCATGCAGGTCGCGCTGGCGACGCTCGAACTGCTTTCGTCCGTGGCGAAGCGGCGGCCGCTCCTGCTCATCGCGGACGACGTCCATTGGCTGGACCGCGAATCCCGCGAGGTGATCGCGTTCGTGGCCCGCCGCGCGGGTTCGGATCCCATCGTCGTCCTCGGCGCCGTCCGCGAGGGCTACGGCAAAGAACTCGGGGACGCCGGCATCGCCGCTCTCACGCTCCCGCGGCTGAGCGATCGGGACGCCGCCGACCTGCTGGACGCCGGCGCGCCCGGGCTCGCCGCCGGAACCCGCGTCCTCATTCTCGCCGAGGCCGCCGGGAATCCGCTCGGCCTCATCGAGTTGCCGAGTCACCGCACGCTCGGGGCGCTCCACCAAGGTGTGTCCGGCCCACTGCCGGTGACGCGGCGGCTGGCGGAAGCCTTCGGCTGCCACGGCCGGACCCTGCCCGCGTCGACGGCCGCGCTCCTGTTGCTCTGCGCGACCGACGCGACCGCCTCGACATCGGAGATCCTCGCGGGCGGCGCCGCACTGACCGGCCAGCCGATGACCCTCTCGGACCTCGAGCCGGCCATCGACGCGGCGCTGCTCCGCGCCGACGAGAACGGCCTGAACTTCCGCCACCCCCTGATGCGCTCGGCGACCTACCAGGCGGCCGGCCTGCAGGCCCGGTACGCCGCGCACACCGCGCTGGCCCGGGTCCTCGACGTGGACCAGGACCGGGCGATCTGGCACCGGGCGGCATCGGCCATCGGCCCGGACGCGTTCATCGCCCAGCAGATGGACGACCGGGCCCGGCGGGCGGACGGCCGTGGGGCGGCTCTGCAAGCCGCGACCTCGCTGGGACGCGCGGCCGAACTCACCGCCGACGACCATGTCCGGAGCCGGCGGCTACTGCGCGCTGCGGAGCTGGCCTTCGAGGTCGGGCGGGCCGACCTGGTGTCGGCCTTCGTCGACCGGACGTCCGCGATCACCCTGGACGCCGTAGGCCGCGCCCGGGCCGACAATCTGCGGCCGTTCTCCTTCGACGACCCGTCGGGTGAGCGCACCCGCGTCGGGTCGCTCGTCATGCTCGCCGAGGCGGCCACCGCGCGCGGCGACCCGGACGCCGCGCTCGAACTGCTGCTCGGCGCATCGGTGCGCAGCTGGTGGGCCGACCCGGGTGAGGCACTGCGGGCCCGCCTGACCAGGGCGGCCGAGGCGACGCCGGTCGACCGGTGCGATGTCCGCCTGCTGACCACGCTCGCGGTCGCCGATCCGATCACGCACGGCGCCCGGGTGTCCGAGCACCTGCCCCGGGCCAGGCCGGCCACCGCCCAGGAGGCGCACCTGCTCGGCATCGCCGCGCACGCGGTCACCGACTTCGCCACCTCCCATCAGATCTTCCGTACCGCCGTGGACAAGCTGCGCAGCGACGGGCGGTTCGGGCTGCTCACCCACGTCGAGGCGGCCCGCTCGTGGTCGTCGCTGCTGCTGGGCGACTGGGACGTGGCGGGAACGGCGGCCGAGGAAGGGCTGCGGCTCGGCCGGCTGACCGGCCAGCCCGTCTGGAGCGGACTCGCCCTGGCCACCCTGGCAGCGCTGGCCGGGGTACGCGGCGACGAGCAACGCGCGCAGGAGCTCGCCACCGAGGCGGAGTCGGTCCTGCTGCCGGCGCGGGTCAGCATGGGGCTCGCGCGCGTGCAGATCGCGCGCGGCCTCACCGAGCTCAGTGCCGGACGCTACGAACAGGCGCACACCCAGCTGGCCCGGTGTCTCGACCCCCAGGACGCGGCCCACCATGACACCGAGCAGTTCGGGGCGGTCGGGTTCTTCGCGGATTCCGCCGCCCTGACCGGGCGGCAGGCCGAGGCCCGAGTGATCGTCGACCGGCTGCGGGCGAGGGTGGAGTCGGCGGGGCTCACCGGGGTGATGGCCGGTCTGGATCACGCGCGGCCGCTGGTCGCCACCGACGAGGACGCCGAGGCCGCGTTCGTCCACGCGCTGCGGGACGTCGTTCCGCCGTCGCCCTTCGACCGGGCCCGGTGCAACCTGTTCTACGGCATGTGGTTGCGGCGCCGGCGCCGCGTCGTCGAGTCGCGCGGGCCGCTGCGGGAGGCGCGGGAGGCGTTCGACCGGCTCGACGCACCCGCGTGGGGTGCCCGGACGCGTCAGGAGCTCCGCGCGGCCGGCGATGCCGACATCATGCGGTCCCGGGCGGCGTGGGCCGAACTGTCATCGCAGGAACTCCAGATCGCCCAGATGGCGGCGGCCGGGCTGAGCAACCGCGACATCGGTTCCCGCCTCTACCTCTCCCACCGCACCGTGGGGAGCCACCTCTACCGCATCTTCCCGAAGCTGGGCATCACGTCCCGCGGTCAGCTGAACGGGGTCCTCCCGGGACGCTCCGAGGCCGTGGACCCGGAGAAGCCGTGACCACGAACACCGTCAAGGACAGTCGAATCACCGAAGCCGGGACGGTGGCGCATCGGCGACGATGACGGCATCGCTCGATCCGAACGGAGCACGCATGCCGACCATCGTCTTCATCCACGGCCTCTGGCTGCACTCGACCTCGTGGGCCCCCTGGCAGGAGCATTTCGCCCAGGCGGGCTACCCCTCCATCGCCCCGGAATGGCCGGGCACGCCGGACACCGTCGCCGAGGCCCGCGCCCACCCTGACTCGATCGCCGATCACGGCATCGACGATGTCACCGCGCACTACATCGGCATCATCGAGAACCTGGACGAGGCGCCGATCCTCATCGGGCACTCGTTCGGCGGCATGATCGCCGAGAAGATCCTCGGTCTCGGCCATGCCGCGGCCGCGATCGGCATCGACGCCGCGCAGATCAAGGGCGTTCTTCCCCTGCCGCTGTCCGCGCTGCACTCGACCCTGCCGGTGTTCAAGAACCCGGCGAACCTCCATCGCGCCGTCTCCCTCACGGCCGAAGAATTCCGGTACGGGTTCGGCAACGCGATCAGCGAGGCCGAGTCGCACGCCCTTTGGCAACAGTGGGCCATCCCGGCGCCCGGCAAGCCGCTCTTCGAAGCGGCGGCGGCGAACTTCTCGCTGCACTCCCCCGCATCGGTCGAGGTCCGCAACTCCGAACGCGGCCCGCTGCTGCTGATCGCCGGCGGCAAGGACCACACCGTGCCCGAGGTGATCACCAAGGCGACGCAGAAGCAGTACCGGCACTCGCCGGCGGTCACCGATCTCATCGACTTCCCGGACCGGGGCCACTCCCTGACCATCGACCACGGCTGGCGCGAAGTGGCCGACACCGGTCTCGCCTGGCTCAAGGACAAAGGGCTGTGACGATGCGGGCACTTCGCGCACACCACCGCGGCGGTCCCGAGCAGCTCGTGCTCGAGGACGTCCCGGTCCCGGTGCCCGGTGCGGACGAGGTGCTGGTCGAGGTGCACGCGGCCGCGATCACCCTGGCCGAGCTGACCTGGGAAGAGACCTGGCAGACCCGAGACGGCGTCGACCGTACCCCGACGATCCCCTCGCACGAGGTCAGCGGCGTGGTGGCGGCGGTCGGCGATCAGGTCACCGCCTTGGCGGCCGGCGACGAGGTGTACGGGCTGGTGGACTTCGACCGCAACGGCGCGGCCGCGGAGTTCGTCACCGTTCCCGCCTCGGCGCTGGCCGCCAAGCCGGCCCGGATCAGCCACGTCGAGGCGGCCGCTCTGCCGTTGGCCGCACTGACCGCGTGGCAGGCGCTCGTCGACCACGCCGAACTGCAGAAGGGCGAGCGGGTGCTGGTGCACGGCGGGGCCGGCGGGGTGGGTGTCTACGGTGTCCAGATCGCCGCCGCGCTGGGCGCCCACGTGATCGCCACCGAACTGCCGGGCAACGAGGCGCTCGTCCGTGACCTGGGCGCCGCCGAGTTCCTCGACTTCACCACGCAGCGCTTCGACGAGGAGCTGTCCGGTCTCGACGTCGTCCTGGACGCGGTCGGCGGCGACACCCTGGCCCGGTCCTATGCGGTGCTGCGCCCTGGCGGGCGGTTGGTCACCCTGTCCGCCCCGCCCGACCAGGCCGAGGCCGACCGGTATCGGCTGCAGGCGGTCTTCTTCATCGTCCGGCCCGACCACGACGAGCTCACCCACATCGCGACCTCGGTGGACGACGGCATCTTGCGCCCCATCGTCTCCGAGGTCTTCCCCCTGGCCGAGGGCCGTACCGCATTCGAGCACGGCCGCGGCCCGCGCCGCCCGGGCAAGATCATCCTTGCGGTACGTCCCGATTCAACGCCGAGGTAAGGGCGGGTAGGCGCCCCGGTGAGATGCCGAGCAGGGCAACTCACCGGGGCTCGCCGCATCATGGGATCGGAACCGCCGCCACCGCTTCATCCACAGTGGCGTAGGCCGGCACGTCGGCCAGCTCGCTGGCCTCGATCGTCAGGCGGGCATCGAGGTATAAGTGCACCAGCACCAGCTTCCCCCCGCGCTTCTCGACGCCGTGCCGGATCCGGGCGAGGCCGTCGACCGCACTCGCGCCGAGCTCGAACGAGGCCGCGAGATCGAGGACGACCACCCGCTCGCCGCCCGCGAGGACGCGGTTCACCGCGGCGGCGAGCCGATCGACGTTGGCGAAGAAGACCGGGCCGTCGGGACGCAGAACCACCACCCCGGCCGGCGCCGGCAGCTCCGGAAAGCGTTCGAGGTCGAGGTAGGCGCCGTCCGGCGCGCGGCCCAGCCGGGAGACCCGCAGTCGACTCGCATCGGCGATGAAGATGAGCAGGGACAGGCCGACGGCGATCAGCAGGCCGGGAACGAGCGTGAAGAGCATGACGCCCAGAGCGGCCGCGGACCAGACGATCGTCGCGCGCCGATCCTGCCGCAGGTAGATCAACGGCTGGGCCAGGCTCAGGAACGGGCGCACCGCCATGATCACGACGGCGGCCAGCACCGGCTCGGGAACCAGGACGAACACCGGAGCCAGCGCGACCGCCACCACCAGCAGCAGCGCCACGCACAGCGCCGGCAGCCAGCGGGTCCGGCCGCCGGCGGCGGCGCTGCTCGCCGACGGGCTACCGGCCACCGGCAGGCCGCCGGCCAGCCCGGCGAGGAGATTGGCGGCGCCGAGGCCGGTCATCTCCCGGCTCGGGTCGGCCGGCGGATCGTCCGGGCCGGCCAGGCGTTCGGCGATGCCATGGGTCAGCGCGAAGGAGATGAGGGCGAGACCCGCCGCGGCCGGGGCCATGGCGAGCCAGGTACCGGCGCCGGCGTGCGGCAGGGCGAGCTGCGGAAATCCGGCCGGCACCCGCGGGACGTCGGCCACACCGTGCCGGTTCAGATGCAGACCGGCCGCGACCGCGGACGCGGTGATCAGGACGATGAGTACGGCGGGCAGGCGAGGCCATCGGCGCTCCAGCGCCAGCAGGATCCCGAGAGCGACGACGCCGGTCAGGACGGACGCCGGGCTCCACTGCCGTACCGCCCGCAGCACATCCCAGCTCCGCTCGAAGACGTCGCCGTTTCGCGTCGCCACCTCGGCCAGCACCGCGGCCTGACGCACGACGATGACGACCGCGAGGCCGAACAGGAAACCGCGGAGCGCTTCCGGGGCGACGAAACGGGCCACGAAGCCGGCCCGCAGCAGGCCGGTGAGCAGCAGGATCCCCCCGGTGAGCAGGGTCAGCACGATCACCTGCCGTCCGCGCTGATCCGGGTCGGAAGGCAGGCGCTGCAACGCCGCAGCGGCCAGGACGGCCGTCGCGGCGGTGGCGCCGGCGAGGATGCGCACGGAGCGGCCGACGACCGCGTACGCCAGGACGCACAGCGGCGCGGCCGCCAGCGCCTGCGCGGCCGGCACCCCGGCGATCAGCGCGAAAGCCACCGTCTCCGGGGCGAGCAGCGCCACCGCGGTCAGCGCGGCGACCACCTCGGTACGGGCGGTTCGGCCGGCCACGATCTCAGTGCTCGTCGACCGGCACGACGTACGGGAAAAGGTTTTGGCTGCGGGCGACGTCGCCCGCCTGGAGACCGGTCGAGATCGCCGAGTTGGTGGCCACGGAGAACATGACCTCCGGGGCGTTGTCGCCCAGCCGGCGGCCGTTGAAAGCGGCGAAGCCGTACGAGGCCGGCGCACCGACCACGTACCCCAGCAGGTCGGGAACAATCCGGGCGACCACGTCGGCGGCGTACGCCTCGGGCCGCTCGGAGGTGGCGCGCCGCCGGACGACCGAGGCGATCAGATCACCGATGGCCGAGCCGTAGTTCGCGGCGTCGTCGCGGGGGTGAGTTTCGTTGGCGTGGCTGGCCGGCTCGCCGCCGGCGTCGCGGAAGATCGGCCAGATCATCGGGAGGCCGGTCCGGCCGACCTGCCGCCAGCCGCCGGCGTCGGTGGCCAGTTTGGCCGTGCTCCACGTGGCGATCGGCCGCCCCGCCCGCCATTCGCCGGTGCCGACCGGCACCGTCAGTACGATGGACTGCACGGTCGAGCCGGTGAACGTGTCCTTGGCGGCGCCGGCCGCCCAGCGGGTCAGGTCGGCGTCGGCGCCGTGCTGGACCGCCTGGTCGACGGCGTCGAGCTGGCCGAGGTCGAGGAAGAACGGCTCGACCGCCGGCCCCGCCCAGACCCGGCCGCCCTCGGCGGTGGGCACCTCCCGCCCGGTACGCCCGCGGGCCAGCACCGTGCCGGCGGCGGAGTCGTCGCGCGCATCGGCCCCGGTCAGCCGGGAGACGGTGAACGGCTGCCCGTCACCGTCGTCGGGCTCGAACGCCAGCCGGTAGGTGAGCCCCTCATCGAGCTCGCCGTCCAGATGCACCTTGAACTCGTAGCGGGCCTCCGGGTGGAAGGCGTCGGGGTGGGTGTCACCGGCCAGCGAGGTCCGCACATTCATGATCAGCACGGTGTCCGTGGCATCGTCGAAGAGGTACTGGTCGGTGATGTTGAGCCGCGGGTCCTGCCGCGCGAGCGGCGAGTCGAGGTGGTGCGACATGAGCGTCTCCTGTGGTCGGTGGTTCTTCGTCGTCTCATCCTCGGAGCAACCGGCCGGGCCACGCCGCAGTCATCCGACTGCAATGGAGAACATCAGGCCAGGCTCCCCACGGTTTCGGGCACCGGCCGGGTCTCGGCCGCCTGTTCGCGCCGCATCAGCGCCGCCAGCAGTCCCACGAGCGCGAGACCGGCGCACGCGGCCGCCACGATCGCGTAGTACGGCGCGAACAGGCTCCCGGTGGCCTCCTCGATCCGGCCGTAGACCAGCGGGCCGACGAAGCTGCCGGCGACGCCGACGGTGTTGACGAACGCCAGGCCCGCGGCGGCCACCACACCGGCCATCCGGGACATCGCCGCGGACCAGAAAAGCGGAAGTGTGCCGAGGCTGAAGAAGCTGGACACCAGGATCAGGCTCACCCGCCAGACCGCGTCGGTGGACGCCAAAAAGCCGATCATCAGTACCAGCACGGCGCCCGCGCAGATGCCGATGAGCAGCACCTCGTGGCCGTAGCGGCGCTTCAGCCAGGGGAACAGCAGCACCCCGGCGAGGCCGGTGAGCCCGACCCCGCCGGCCACCACCCCGACCAGGAAGGCGCTGTCCAGACCGAGTGCCTGCAGCAGGGAGGGGAAGTTGAACGCCACGCCGGCCTGGATCGCCTGATTGACGAAGAAGATCGCCCCGAGCACCAGGACCACCGGGCGACCGAACGCCAGCCGGAAGTTGCCGCTCCGGGCGCCGGCCGGGGCCGCCCGGACCTCGACGCGTTCGGTGAGCAGAGCCGCTTCCTCGGCGGTGAGCCAGCGGGCGTCGGCCGGCCGGTTGGGCAGGAACCGCCAGACCAGGCCGCCGACGAGGATCGTGACCGCCCCCTCGATCAGGAACATCCACTGCCAGCCGTGCAACCCGCCGGCCCCGTCCAGTTCCATCAGGGCGCCGCTCAGCGGCGATCCGACCAGAGCACCGATGCAGGGTGCCGTGTAGATCAGGCCGACCATGGTGACCCGGTGCTTCTGCGAGAACCAGAGCGTGACCATGTACATCAGCGCGGGAACCAGCCCGGCCTCGGCCGCGCCCAGCAGGAGCCGCAGGAGGTAGAAGGAGGTCTCGTTCTGCACGAACATCATGGCCGCAGACACCGCGCCCCAGGTCACCGTGATCCGGGTGATCCACACCCGCGGCCCGACCCGGTGAAGCGCCAGGTTGCTCGGTATCTCCAGCAGCGCATAGCTGAGGAAGAACAGGCCGGCGCCGAGCCCGTACGCGGCGGCGCCGATCCCGACATCGGCCGCCAGCGCGGTCTTGGCGAGCGCGAGGTTGGCGCGGTCAACGTAGGACATGAAGTACGTGATGCCGATGATGGACAACAGCCGCGTCATCGCCTTCTTCGCCACCTGTTCGTACCGGGTAGCCACAGTGGGATTCATTGCGTGGCCCGGGCGGCGGACTCGATGGTGGCGGTGACATCGCCGGGCCGGGACACCATCGGCAGGTGGCCGGTCGGCGAGACGGTCACGTGCGCCTTGATGCTCGCGGCCATCGCCCGCTGGGCCGAGGCCGGGATCACCTTGTCCTTGGTGCCGACCTCGTACCAGGACGGGATGGTCTGCCAGGCGGGGGCGCCGGACGGCTCACCCAGCGCGCCGTAGGTGATCGGGCGCTGGGTGACGGCCAGGACCCGGCCGCGGGCGGGCGGCAGGTCGTTGGCGAACGCCGACGGGAACAGCGCCTTGTTGATGTAGAAGTCCGTGGTGAGAACGGGAGCGCCGGCCGGGACCAGGTCGAACACGTCGGTTATCACCGGGTTGGCGAGGACCGAGTCCGGCCCGGACAGCGAGATGACCGCCTGCCCCTCGGCCGGTGCGAAGGCGTCCACATAGACCAGCGCCCGGACCGCGGCGGAACCGGTGGCGGCGTTGGTGATCACCGCGCCGCCGTACGAATGTCCGACCAGCACGATCGGGCCGGTGATGGCGCCGAGGTATTCGCGCAGGGCGCGGGCGTCGCCGGAGAGGCTGCGCAGCGGAGTCGGGAACACCTCGACCGGGTAGCCGTCGTCGAGCAGCCGGGCGGCGACGCCGTCCCAGCTGGAGCTGTCCGCCCAGGCGCCGTGCACCAGCACGACGGTGGGCTTCACCCGGGCATGTCCCGCGGTACCGGCCGACGCGGCGCCGGCCACGTACAGCAGCAGGGCCACAACGGCCAGGGTGGAAACGGTGAGAGCCGCAGCGCGGCGAGTGATATGCACGTCGGTGACGCTAGGAGCGAGCCCCGTACCGAGCTTGGGTCAAATGACTGCCACACCGACCTCGATAAACGGCGGGTAATCGCCGGTCCTGCGGATAGTCGTCTGACTGATGCCGACGCACCGGGGAGCCGGGAATCCTTCGGTTTGTCGGCCACCCGCCGACCGAGCCACACAGGGTGATGGGCAGGGAGGTACCGATGCACCAGATCGCGGACCCGGCCGCCGGAGCGGTCATCGCCGGACGGTACCGGCTGCACTCACGCATCGCGCGAGGTGGCATGGGTACGGTCTGGCAGGCCTTCGACGAGGTCCTGGGCCGCTGGGTGGCGGCCAAGCAGTACGACGTCGCCGCCCAGCACAGCGATCTGCCCCGGCCGTTGGCGCTGGCGCAGCGGGAGGGCCGGATAGCGGGACGTTTCAGCCTGCACGGCGTCGTCCGCATCTTCGATCTCGCGGTCCATCACGACAGCCCGTGGCTGGTGATGGAACTACTGAGCGGCTGGTCGCTGGCCACGGAGATCGCCGGGCGGGGCCGGCTCACGGCGGGCCGGACCACGACGATCGCGGGGGCGCTGCTGACCGTTCTCGAGGCCCTGCACGCCGACGGCGTGATCCATCGCGACATCAAACCGGCCAACGTGCAACTGACCGCCGCGGACGACGTCGTTCTCCTCGATTTCGGCATCGCCGTCGACCGCTGCCGGCGCCCGGCCGAACGGACAGCGTTCCCCGCGGGCAGCCCGGCATTCGTGGCTCCGGAGGTCTTCGCCGGCGCCCCATTCAGCCCGGCCACCGATTTGTACGCGCTGGGCGTGACCCTCTTCTGCGCCGCCGAGGGACATCTGCCGTTCCCGGGCGCCGCCTGGGCGGAACCCCTCGTCGAGGCCCGGCCGACCTTCCGCTACGCGGGTGCCTTGGACACCCTGATCGGCGGACTGCTCAAGCTGGACCCGTGCGAGCGGTTGACCGCAGCGGAAGCCTTCGCCTGCTGGCTGGACGCCGTTGCGGCCCAGCAGCAGCCCGGCGAAGGCCGTCACAGGTCGGACATGCGGGACGCGAGCTGAGCCCGCGAGCTGATGCCCAGCTTCGGGAAGATCCGGTAGAGGTGCGAGCCGATCGTGCGCGGCGACAGGTAGAGCTGTTGTCCGATCTCTCGGTTCGAGAGCCCCGAGGCCACCAGCCGGGCGATCTGCATCTCCTGCGGTGTCAACGTCGACGCCTGCGTCTCCGCTCCGTCGATCGGGATCTGTTCCCCGGCCGCCCTCAGCCCGGCCCGGGCCTGGCGCGCCCATCCCCTCGCCCCGAGCACCTCGAAGGTGGCCAGAGCGGACCGGAGCAGAACGCGCGATTCGGCCGGCCGGCGCCCGAGCCTGAGCCAGTTGCCGTAGGCCAGCTCGATCCGGGCGCGCGGCCACGGCCAGCGCGTCAGGTCCTGCGCCAGCCCGAGTTGGAACAGTCGCTCGGCGTCGGCGTTCTTCGCCAGCATCGGCCGGGCGTACAGAAGATGGACGCCGAGGATCGGTGACTGTGTCGTCTCGGCCAGCGTCTCCAGCCGCGCCACCACCGCTCGGACCGCCTCGGTGGCCCCGCACCCGACGGCCGCCTCGACGAGGAACATCACCGCACTGAGTTGTTCGCGCGGGTGGTGGCAGGGGCCTAGCGGATCGAAGATCGGCGCGAGCGCGGCGTACGCCGCGGCATGGCGCCCTTCGGACAGGTGAGCGGTGCCCCGCGCAAGCTGCACCAGGGAACGGAAGTCGCCGGCCACCTGACCGGCGCAGGCGGCCTCGACCTCGGCCGCGTGCCGCAGCGCCGGGTCCGTGTCCCCGGTGAGCCCCTCGTACACCGCCTCAACCACGACCGTACCGGTCCGCCAGGTCGACTGGTCGGTGTCCTTGGCGAGCTGCCGGCCCTCCTCCAGGCTCTGGCCGGCGCGACGCCAGTTCCCGAGGTCGAGGCAGACCGCGGCCTGGACGGCCAGCAGTTGCGAGAGCAGGCCCAGCTGCCCGCGTTCGCGCAACTTCGATTCCGCCCCGTTGAAGTAGTCGGCGGCCAACGGGTCGGCGCCCGCAGCCCGGGCGGCCATGCCGAGCTGGCGCAACTGGTCGACGTTGGACACTCCCTCGGCGGTGATCGTCTCGAGCCGGATCCGGGTCTGCCGCGCTCGCCCGAGCGGGTCGGCCGCGACCATCGCGTAGGTGCGGCGTGGATCAGCCGCCGCCTCGGTCAGGCTCTCGGCCGTGCTCGCCACGTGGGCCCGTTCGGATTGATCGCTGACCGCCCACCAGCACCGCAGCGCGGCGCTGGACAGCAGGTCGAGGGCCAGGTCCAGCCCGCCCGACTCCGCCGACCGGGTCGCCAGCGCGCAGAGCTCACGAACCCGGGCCGAATCGCCGAGCTTGCCCTCGCTGAACAGCTCCCGCAGCCATTCGGCCCGGGCCTGGTCGAGATCGGATAGATCGTTGATCTCGGCGGCGTCGACGAGCCGGTGGACGAGATCGGCCCGGCCGAGGCCGAAAGCATGCTGCGCGGCGAGCAGCAGCCGTCGCGCCCGGGTCTCCGGGTCGCTGGTCAGCTGGGCCGATCGTTGCAGGGCGGTGATCGCGCTGAGCACCGATCCGCGCCTGATGCTCTCCACGTGGCTGTCGTCGAGCCGGGCGGCGACGTCGTCGTCGGGGCCGTCGACGGACTGGGCCTGATGCCATACCTGGCGGTACGGCTCGAAACGCAACACTTCGCTCATCGCCGCGTGCGCCGCCTGCCGCCGGCGCAACCGCTCGTTGTACAGGACGCCCGAGCGCACCAGCGGATGCCGGAAACGGACGCCCACGTGGTCGAAGGCCACCAGGCGGGATTCAGCGGCCGGCTCCAGACATTCCGTCGACACGCCGACCCCGGCCAGGATGGCGGTTCCGGCCAGGATCTCGGCCAGGCTCTCGGTCGCGTTGACAGCCGCGACGAGAAGGGCGTCGCGGGTGAGCGGCGGCAACTCCGTGATCCGGGCCGCGAACGCGTGCTCCAGCCTGGTGGTCAGCGGCACCGAGGCCGGTCCCGAGCTGAAGATGTCGATCCCGGCCGAGCGCCATGCGGTGGGCAGTTCGACCAGGGCCAGCGGGTTGCCCTCGGCCTGGCTCAGCACGGCGCGCTGGTCGGCCGGGGTGAGGTCGCCGGACATGGCGAGAAGCACGCGCGACGACTCGGCGTCCAGGGCCGGCAGGTTGATCTCGATGACGTCGGCCGCGCTGATGGCGACTGGGTGCCCGTCGCGGAGCCCGGAGATCATGACCACCGGATCGTGGCGTATCCGGCGCGACACGAAGGCGAGCACGTCCTGCGTGGGCTCGTCCAGCCATTGCACGTCATCGACGACCAGCACGACCGGCCTCGAGCCGGCGGCGTCCGTGATGAGGGTCAGGGCGGCCAGGGCGGTGAGGAAGAGCTCGGGCGGCGGTCCGGCCATGGCGCCGAACGCGGTGGACAGCGCATCGTGTTGGACCGGCGGCAACGCCACCAGCCCGGACATGAGGGGTAACAGCAGCTGATGCAGCCCGCTGAACGGCAGCATCGCCTCGGACTCGACCCCGGAGGCGGGGAGCACGAGCGCGCCCCGATGGCGGGCCGTTTCGGCCGCGGCTCGCAGGATGCTCGACTTGCCCACTCCGGGCTGGCCGCGCACCAGGAGCGAGGCACCCTCGTGCTCGATGCCGCCGATCACCCGATCGAGGAGCGCGAGCTCGGTACCCCTACCGACCAGGCCGTCTCGGACCGCTACCGGTTGCGCTGTCATCTTGGCCCACCCCCCAAGCCCTTGAGTCCGTCCAGCTCGATTGCCGCACACCGGGACCACCGGACGGCGCCGATGCGCTCGAACACCGCCGAGGCGGCGTTCAGCTGGGCGCCGGCCGGACCGCACCGACCGGACCGGGCCAGCCACCGGCCGTAGGCCAACTGAGTCCGGGCCCGTAACCAGGGCCAGCGGGTGAGGTCGTAGGCCAGCGCATCCTGGTAGTGGCGGTCCCGGGCGTCGTCGGCCGCGAGCACCGCCCGGGCGTACAGCAAGTTGACCTCGAGGAGCGGTGACGGCGTCACCAGCGCCACCGTCTCCAGGGACTGGACGATGCCGCGTGCCTCGGTCGCGCGTCCGCAGTCGGCGGCAGCCTCGGCGAGGAGGGCCAGGCCCGCGAACGATTCCCTCAGGTGGTACCCGGGGTCGGCCGGATCGAATTGCCGCTTCAGGCAGACGAAGGCCTCGGCCGGCCGCTCCGCGCTCATCAGAGCCACCCCCCGCGCGTGATAGGCGAGGCAGATCCGGTCGTTGATCCGCAACCGGGTCGCCTCCGACTCCGCGCCGGCCATCATGTCGAGGGCGGCCCGCCATTGTCCCCGCAGGCCCATTCGCCGGGCCTCGACCAGGACGTTGTTCTCGGCGAACAGCGGTTGCCCGGTCTCCCGCGAGAGGGTGGCGACTTCCTTGCTGGCCAGTTCGGCGCCCACCCAGTCCCCGAGATCGAGCCGGATGTGCAACTGCAGGGCCAGAACGAGCGGCAGCATGCCGAGCCGGCCGTCGGCCCGGAACAACTCCTCCGCCCGGTCCAGGAGATCCGTGGCCAGGACGAAGTCACCGACGGCATAGGCGGCCTGGCCGTACACCCGGAGCCGATCGCCGTCGGTCTCCTCGTCGAGGTCGATCGAGCCCAGCAACCGCATCACTTCCGAGCCCCGCAGCACCGGCTCCGCGACCGCGACGGCATCGATGTGGAGCGGGTCGGTCGGCGCCTCGGTCAGTCGGTCCAGCACGTGGACCACCTCCGCGCGGTCGTCGGCGCCGCTGTCGGCCCACCAGCAGCGCACCGCGGCGCAGAGCAGGAGGTTGAGGGCGAGGCCGGCGTCCCCCAGCGCGTCGGCGCGCCGGGCGCTCTCGCACAACCTGCGCACCAGCGCCGAGTTCGCCCGGATGTCGTCGTTGAGCACCTCGGTCAGCCAGGTCAGCCGGGTGCGGTCGAGGTCCGTCAGATCGACCTGGGACGCCTCCCGGACCAGGCGGGCCACCACGTCGGCCCGGCCGGCGCCGAAGGCCAGGTCGGCCGCACCCATCAGGCGCTGACCCCGCCGCGTCGGTGAGCCGGTCAGCTGGGCGGACCGTTCCAGGCTCGACACCGCCGACATGACCGCCCCGCGGCGCAGCGAATCGGGCACCGTGGCGGCGAGCGCCCCGGCGACGTCGTCGTCCGGGCCGATGATCGACCAGGCCCGGTGCCACGTCCGGCGGTACGTGTCGGTGGTCAGCACATCGGCCAGTGCCGCGTGCGCCGAGTGCCGCCGGGCCACGGTCTCCAGCTGCAGGACGGCGGAGCGCACCAGCGGATGCCGGAATCCGATCGTGGCACCAGCGTCGGTGAACAGGCCGGCGACCACAGCGGGCCCGAGGACGTCATCCGCGGAACCCGGGGTGCCGAACGCCGCCAAGGCGGTCAGGATCTCGGTCTTGTCGCTGGACGAGCCGACCGCCGCGATCAGCAACGCGTCCCGGGTCGCCGGGGTCAATCCCGAGATCCGCCCGGCGAAGGCCCGCTCCAGTCGTGCCGACACCGCCAACGGGTGACCATCGGTCGGCGCACCCTCTCCCCACGAACGGGGCAGCTCCCACAACGCCAGTGGATTTCCCCGCGAGACCTGCCGGATCCGTTTCAGATTCGCCGGGCTGACCGCGCCGGCCTGCATGCTCAGGATCTCGTCGGCGGCGTCGTCGTCGAGGCCACCGAGCGGTAACCGGGGGAATTCCGCCTGGGTGAACGGGCCGGGATGACCGGAACGGATCGCGCCGACCACGCTGATCCCGCTCCCGGCGCCCCGGTGGGCCAGGAATGCGAGGATCTGGTGCGATTGCGGGTCGAGCCAATGCACATCGTCGACGACGACGATGACCGGCCGGTCGCTCCGCTCGATCACCAGCAGCGCGAACATGGCCTCGGCGATGAGGAAGAGATCCGGGGTCGCGCCGTCGCCCAGGCCGAGGGCGGCCGCGAGGGCGTGCCGCTGTGCGTCCGGCAGCACCGGCAGGCGGCCGATCAGCGGTGCCACGGCCTGCTGGATGCCGCCGAACGGCAGGTGCATCTCGCTCTCCGCCCCGGCGGCGCGCAGGACGGTGAAGCCGGCCTCGTGGGCGGCGTTCCGAGCCGTGGCGAGCAACGCGGACTTGCCGATCCCGGGCTCACCGATCACCAGCAGGGTCGAACCCTGGACCAGCCCGGCCGCCACAACCGCACGGAGGACCGCAACCTCGGACTCCCGGCCCACGATCCGAATATCACCCATAGTGAATTCAACATCACTTTCAGTACGGTCGCCGCGGCACGCCTGTCCATCCGTGCCGAAGCTATCGCGGGCCGCCGGTGACCGCCTTCAGTCGATTGACTCAAGTCGGGGCACCACTGCGGACATAGACTGAAGGCCGCCGATCCAGCCGGAGGACGCCGGCCGAGAGGTGGGGACGGGAGTGCGCATGGGCACGAGCGAGCCTGTGGGCCGAGACGCCGTCCTCCGCCTCCTGTCCGAAGCGCTGACCGCGCCGGCGGATCGCGGCGGAGCCTTCCTGCTTCTGGGCGAGCCGGGCATCGGCAAGACCACCTGTCTGGCCACCGCCGAAGCGATGGCCCGGGAAGCGGGGCACCTGACCCTCGGCACGGCCGGCAACAAGGCCGAGACGAAGTTGCCATTCGCGGGGTTGCACCAGCTGCTGCGACCGCTGCTCCCCTCGACCGACTCCCTGCCCGGCGTTCAGCGCCATGCCCTCCGTACCGTCCTTGGCCTGCACGAGGGTGGGCCGACGGACCGTTTCGTGATCTCGGTCGCCGTGCTCAACCTCCTGCGCGCCGCGTCCGCACACCGCACGCTCCTGATCACCGCCGACGAGATCGAGTGGCTCGACCAGGAAACCCGGCACATTCTCGCTTTCGTCACCCGGCAGCTGGACCGCCAACGCGTCGTCGTGGTGGCCACTTCGTCAGCCGTCGACGGACTGCCCGACCTGAGCGATGTCTTCCAGGAAGTGCGCCTGCCCCGGCTGGACGAACCGGCCGCGCGGCGCGTCCTCGACCTTCGCGCCCCCCAGCTCGACGACGCCCGGCGTGAGTGGATCCTGGAACAAGCGGCCGGCTACCCCCTGGCGTTGATCGAACTCGCCCAGGCGCCACCGGCCCCCGGCGGGATCCCATCGGATCCCACGAGTTCGGGTCCGCTCCTGTCCCCGGCTCTCACGCGCACCTTCGGCGTACGCGTGCAGGACCTGACCGACTCCGGCCGCGACGTCGTACTCGTCGCCGCGGTGGCAGCGGGAGCAAGTCTGCCGGAGATTCTCGCCGCCGCGACCGTGCTGAGCGGACGTGGCGTGACCGCCACGGTGCTGGAGGGGCCGCAGTCACTCGGCCTGCTCCGGTTCGACGAGACCCGGGTGCACTTCACCCACCCGCTGGTCAAAGCGGCGATCGCGCAGAACGAGTCGGCCAGCCGCCGGCAGGCCGCGCACCGCGCGCTCGGCGCGGTCATCACAGTGAGCGCCTACCGCCGAGCATGGCACCGCGCTCTCGGCACGGCGAAACACGACGACGCGATCGCCGCCGAGCTGGAGGCGGCCGCCTCGGACATCGCGAGACATGGGGACATCGGAGCCGCCATCACGGCCCTCGAACGGGCCGCTCAGCTGAGCACGAAACCCGTCGAGCGTGGACGCCGGCAGATTCTAGCCGCGCGGTACGCCGCCCGGCTCGGACGCCCTGACACGGTCGCCCGGCTGTTGACCGGCGCGGCCGGCGGTGAGCTCTCCATCTTCGACCAGGTCCGGGCCGAGCTGCTTCACGAGGACTTCCAGCCGCCCGTGATGGCCGACAGCAACCGGGTGATCCAGCTGTGCGCGATCGCGCGGCGGGCGGAGGCGGCCGGCGACCGGGAGCTGGCGCTGGATCTCACGGAGGCGGCCGCTCGGCGCCGGTGCGCGGCGCCGCTCGACTCCCGCGCCCGATCAGACGTGATCGCGCTGGCCGGCAGCCTGGCCCAGGATTCCCTGGACGCCCGTGCCATCGCCGTTCTGGCCCTGGCCGACCCGATCGGCAACGGCCGGACCGCACTCTCCGAGCTTTCCGACCTGGGCGACGAAGCCGCGATCACCAGTAGCCGGCTGAGCGCCTATGCCGTCGCGGCCCGCGCGGTGGGCGACTACGCCGTTGCAGCCAGGCTGCTCGATCGAGCCGAGATCGAACTGCGGGCGCGCGGCCTGTTCGGACAGTTGGCGCGCAATCTCTGCGTCGCCGCCGAGGTTCGCCTCGAGCTCGGCGACTGGGATCGCGCCGCTGCCGCGTTGACCGAGTTCGCGACACTCTCCGGTGCGGCGATGTCAACCAATCACGGTACGGCCGCCCTGTTGTCAACGGCGCGGACGATGGCACTTCGGGGCGACCCGGCGGCCGCGTTCGAACTGATCTCCGAGGCGGAGCACTCGCCGGCCGTCCGGGGCGGCAGCAGACACCTGGCGCAGGCGCAGATCGTCCGGGGCATCGCCAACATCTCGGCCGGCAAACCCCTGGAGGCGTACACCGCCCTGAGCCGCGTCCTCGATCCGCTGGACACCAGCCATCACTTCCGCGAGCAGTTCGGCGCCGTCACCTACCTGACCGAACTGGCCGTGCGTACCGGACGGCAGGACCACGCGCGAAACGTTGTCGAGCGGCTGCGGCCGATCGCTGAAACCTCCGGATCACCCTTGCTCCAGACCCACCTCGTGTACGCCACGGCCGTGCTCGCGCCCGATGATGTCGCCGAGCAGAGTTTCCTCGCGGGACTGGCGTCGCCCGCGACTGACTCGCTGTGGGCCCGCGCACGACTCCAACTCGCTTACGGCCGCTGGCTGCGACGTCAACACCGGGTAACCCAATCCCGGGGCCCGCTGCAGACATCGCTGGCGACGCTCGAGCAACTCGGCGCCCAGAGATGGGCCGAAGAAGCCCGGACCGAACTGGAAGCCTCCGGCGTACACGGCGACGAGGACCACGACCTGCCCGTGTCCGGCCTCCTCTCGGCGCAGGAGCTGAAGATCGCCCGATTCGCCGCACTGGGCATGAGCAACCGCGAGATCGCCGAGCGGCTCGCCGTCTCCCCGCGAACCGTCGGCTCTCACCTGTACCGGATCTTCCCCAAGCTCCAAATCTCCACGCGAAGTCAGATCGCGGCGCGGCTCAGCGAGGAGTACGCCGACCCACGCGTCCACCAATCCACTCACCTCTGACTGCCGACGACCGCACCGCCTCGCCCCCTCAACTTATTTGGCGGTCGCGAGTTGCGGCTTCGGCGTCGCGGAAGCAGGCGGCGGCCTCGTCGTGGACGATGGCGTCCAGCGCGGCGGGGTCCTGGGTGCGGGAGCGGCGGTAGCGGGCCCGGTTGTATACCGCAACGCTGCCCCAGACAGCGTTGGATCCGGCTCAACGCAAGGCCATGGTCGCGCACGGCTACGCCGCGTACGAGGAACCTCAACAACGTCGGCTTCGGCGTCGTCGGCCTGTTCATCACGGTCTGGGTCGCCGCCATCGCCTACTGGCGCATCGCCAACGTCGAACACCGCTGGAACACCCGGCAAGCACTCTCAGCCGACCACGGCTGACTCCAGACCGATCAGGCAACGGTTGGGTTGTGCGCGGAGGCCGCGTCGACCTGCCTCTACCCGGGACGCCTGCCCTGCGAGGCCGTCACTCCCGGCGCGGATCTGCGGGCTCGGCGAGGCGATGCAGCGCAGGAGAGCCGCAACGATGGCCAGGCTTGCCCGCATGCCGGTGGAAAGGTCAACGAGCCGGCGATCAGCGAGCCGAAGATGGCGATTGCGACCGCTCCCCCGACCTGGCGAAGGTATTCAAACCGCGCTGGCCGTGCCGACCGGCCGGGTCGACGCCGTCGACGAACACGCCAGTGACCTCCGGCATAGCCAGGGAACCGCCCGCGCCGATCGGGATGACGCACAGCGTGACCAGCGCGACCGACCTCAGGTGCACGGTGGCAAAAAGGCGACCAGGCCAAGAACCATCAGCGCCTGGCTGGCGACGACCGGCAGCCCGCGGCCGAACCGATTGGTGATTGGGCCGCTGGTGAGGTTGCCGGTGATGGCGAGGGCAGTGAAAGGGACAGGCTTGCACCAGCGCTGGAGCCCTCCGGCCGGCGCCTCCCCGAAATATGCTGTCGGTGCTATATTTGGTGCGTGCTGATCGACTGGTCATCTAACTTCGGTTCATGGCTCGACCTGCTGGAGAGTCAGGCCGACGCGGGCCAGCCCGGTGCACAGGAACGCCTTGACATTGTGCTGGCACAGCTCAGCTACCTGCAGGAGTTGAAGGATCCACCCGAAGCGGACACGCCCACCCTGCGCCGGGTACGCCAATCGGGTGCCTATCCCGTCTGGCGTGTCTCTCATCCGTATCGAGAGGGCGTTGCCATCAGGCTGATCGTCTGGTTCCCTGCGGAAGCTCCACCCATGATCATCCTGTTCGCTAATGACAAAGCCGTCATGGGGGACGTGTTCTACGACAGCGTCGGCTCGCGAGCCGACCAGATCATCAAGGCATTTCTCCGCGCACAAGGGGGCACTCAGGCATGAGCGGGAAGAACATCTCTACCGACGCCAGCGACGAGACCTTCGTCGGCACCGCAGCCACAGCGGCCAGGATCACCCAGCTCCGGGCACGACCGGGAGCAGTAGCCCGCTCCGAAAAGATCCGGGCGGAGATGGCAGAAGCCGACCACGCCTACGCCGACGGATTAGCTGCGATCCGCAAGGCCGCGGACCTGACACAGCGGGCGCTCGCTGCGGAGATGGGTGTGGCGCAATCGGAGATCAGCCGCATCGAGGGGCGCCATGACATGCTGCTCTCTACTCTGGTCAGCTATCTGACTGCGGCCGGCGAACACCCACGAGTCGTGGTGACAGTCAACGGGCGGGACGTAGAACTCGACCTGACTGCCGCTTTCGCTCATTAGCGGTTCGCTCGGCAGAGTCCTGGTGAGGCGAAGGCTTGGGATGGCCAAAGTCGCATCCTTTGTCACCCGGCGTAAAACGCGCACTCACACGCGCTCGCCGATGCCGAGCCGGGCGTGGACAGCTTGCGCACGCTCAGCAGCGGCGCTGGCACCATAGCGGCGTGGCATCTCCTCCGACGACCAACCCATCAGCAGCATCAGATCGCCGGTATCGCCCCCGGCCAGCTTCCACTCGTGCGCGAAGCTGTGCCGCCACCGCTGCGCATGCACATGCTCGACCCCGGCCCTCTCCCCCAGCACTCTGAGGCGAATCTTGATGCCATTCGACTTGAAGGGCCGGGCACCCTTGGCAGCGATCCACAACTGGTCAATACCCGTCAGGCCCGGACGCCGACTGCGCGCACGCACGTACCGGCGAAGCGCCGCCGCGGTCTTGACACCGAACCGCACCCGGCGCTGCTTGCCGCCCTTACCGGTCAACACCACAGAGTCAGTATCCAGATCAACCTCGGACACCAGCAGATCACCGACCTCGGACAGGCGCGCGCCCGTGTTGTAGAACATCCGCACCAGCGCCTGGTCACGCAACTGCACGAAGCCCTGCCCTTGGCAGACATCAAGGATCCGCCGTGTCTGCTCATCGCTGAGGACCTCGACCAGCTCCTGTACAACCTTGGGCTTCGGCACCTCGCTCATCGGCGACCGCTCCACCTCGCCCTCCGCGACAAGCCACCGGAAAAACTGCTGCAACGCCTTGTGCTTGTTCAGCCCCGTTCCCGCCGAGCGAGATTCGACCACTGATGCCTGGAACGCCACCACCTGCCGACCATCGACCGAGGCCGGATCGCAAGCACCACCCGCCTCCGGCATCCCCTCACCGAGATACGCAGCCAGCTGCGACGCGGCAAGCACGTAGTTGTACCTGGTGGTCTCCGGATGATTGCCGGCACGCAACGACCGGTCCCAGTCTCTCAACAACACCGCCCAGGACTCGCTCCGGACGGTCGCTAGAAGATTCTCGATCTTCAATGTCCACTCCCGAGTCAAGGGATCGCTGACAGGTGTCGCAACCGACCGAGTCAAGGGGTCGCACAGCGGCGTGCTCACATCTCCCAGCTGAGCGCCACCGCGGAGCAGCAGCCGGCTCACGAGTAAAGGGTGGTGCCACCGGGCACCGACCTCAAGGCGATACACCCGAACGACTTACATAACCCTCTGACCTGCAGAAGTACGGACCCGCTCCGGCGAGGCCGACGCGGGAACCAGGAAAGAAAGGAGCCGAGTCAAGTAGTCCAAGAAACAACCGACCAGGACCACCAGAAACGGTCCTGAGCTGCGGAAATGCCGACCCGAAGAGCGCTTTCGGACCTCATCCAAAGAGCCGAGTAAAGGGCTCCATCAGCAGCAAATATCGCTCGTCGTAAATGAAAAGAACGCCTCCGCAAGTCTGTGACCTGCGAAGACGTTCCAAAAAGTCGGGCTGACAGGATTTGAACCTGCGACCCCTTGACCCCCAGCATTGTTACATTTCTATCAAGCAATTCTAGTACGTGTCTCTATGTACGCAGAATCGGACAGAACGGCACCGTTGTGCCGCCCGATGTCACCCCAATCCCCGAGAAGTTGATCATCGCTGTGACCAGGCATGTGACCACCGTCAATCAAGTGCGGTGCGCACCATCCCAACCATTGAAGCTCCTCCATACTGGAGGATCAAGGTTACCCATCTAGCAGAATTGGGCCGGGATAGCGACGCGGCCGCGCTGATCCCAAGCTAGCGAAAGCCATCCACGTTACGATGAGCTAGCCGCTTCACCCGCGTCATCGAC
>NZ_BOMM01000051.1 GCF_016862195.1 Paractinoplanes ferrugineus
TAGTCGAGACGGGCGGTTCCGAGCAGGTGGCCGTCGGTGTCGGCGACACTCACCTCGCGGACGTTGCGCAACTGGATCGAGCTCGCCCCGATCACCTTCGCGCCGCCGGTCGGCGTCGGACCCCACACGGCCGCCTGCTCGACCTTGCCCTCCAGGCTGTGCACCTCGCAGAGGAACGGCCCCTCGCCGCGCAGCTTGGTGACGTCGAGCGCCACCGACACTCCCCACAGCTTCGGCGTCAGCACGGCCTGGCCGGTCAGACCGCTGCCCTCGGCCGCCGAGAACTGGGCGGTCACCAGGTTGGCGCTGGGCAACACCGTCGTCGGCTCGGTCGTCCGGTTGGTGCGGATCACACCGGCACCGACGGCGATCGCGATCACCACCGCGGCGGCCGCGGCCAGCCAGCGTACGTTTGCCGCGCGCCGCTCCCGGCTGCGCTCCGACCGCATCCGCCGGAGCAGGCCCTCGACATTTTCCGGCGAGGGGCGGGCGGACATGCTTATCGGTGGTTGCGCCGCGACCCCGGCCGTCCGCTGCGCGTCGGGCAGGCGTTGCAGCAGCTCCGGTACGGGCGCCAGCCGGTCGAGCTCGTCCCGGCAGTCGTCACAGTCCCGCAGGTGGGCATCGAGCCGATCGGTGTCGGCCTCGTCCAGGCCGCCCAGAAGGTAACCACCGAGAAGCCGCCGCAGTTCGTCGTGCTCCGCGCTCATCGGAGAACCCCCATCTCCTCGAACGCCGTCCGCAACGCCCGAACCGCGTAGTACGCCCGGGACTTGACCGTGCCCTCCGGTACGGAAAGTTGCCGGGCCGCCTCGGCCACGCTCCGCCCCTCGTAATACATGGCGCGGACCACGGCCTGGTGGTCGTCGGACAGGCGCTCCAACGCCTCGGAAACCAGCCAGCCCTCCACCATCTGGTCGACGTTGTCCTCGGCCGGCATGGAGTTGACCGCGTTCTCGTCGGCCACCAGATGCGGGCGGCGCTGCTCGGCCCGCCAGGCGTTGGTGACCACGTTACGGGCAATGGTCAGCAGGTAGGAGCGGGTCCGCCGGTGATCGGCGTCGAGATGGTCGATGTGCTTCCAGGCCCGCAGCAGAGTTTCCTGCACCATGTCCTCGGCGCGATGCCGGTCGTGCACATAACGCAGGACGAAGCTGAGCAGGACCGCGTAGTGCTCGGTGTAGAGCGCGGTCATCAGCTCCTCGTCGGGGCTCCCCCGTCGCCTCATCCGCGTGCCCCTCGCTGGTCGCCGTCCCCCGTCGCCAACAACTTGTACACCGCGTTGCTGAATTCGGTTCGAACGACAAGCCCCAGGAAAAGGACGATGCCCGGTCCCCCTCGCCGGGACCGGGCATCGCGTCACGAGAAACCTAGCCGACGACGCACGCAGTCTGTTTGGCGTTCGTGCCCCGGCCGCCGTACCGGAAGGAGTCGGTTCTCGGCACACCCTTGCTCGTCACGAACTTGAACCCGTAGAGATTACGTTCACCGGCCGCACCGGTCACCTCTTTGCTGAGGACCGGGGTCGTCGGCGAGTCGACGTAGGAGACGGCGGCGAAGTAGGAGGCCGCGGATTCTTCCTGGGTTACGTCCGTCACCGGGTTGTTGCCGTTGCCCATGCAGGTTTTCGGCGTATCGCTGGTCGCGGCCACTTCGCCGAAGGTCTGAACCGCCTCGGTCTGCACGAACTTGATGCCCTCGTTCTCCCAGATCGAATCCGGGTAGAACCCCAGCCACTCCGATTCGAAGGCGACCCACCAGCCGCCGTTGGTGTGCTGGATGCCGAACTTACGGGGCGTTCCGGGGGCGAGAGTGTCTCCGGGCTTGACGCTCTTGCTGTACTGGACGAAGCCGCAGTTGTTGTAGCAGCTCGGCTTGCCGTTGACCCAGCGATAGACGAACAGGTGCGGGTCGTCGTCACCGTTGGTGACGCGGTCGACCGTCCAGCCGACCTCCACCGCGTTGAGCGTCTTCCGGTCCTTGGTCTGCACGGACAGCTCGGCGAGAGAATGGAAGTCGCCGTCGGCAAGGTAGGGCTTGCTGACCATCACGGTCGCATAGAGGCCGCTTGTCGTGGCCTCTTCCCAACCGCGGGCGTAGGTGTAGACGACTTCGCCGTCGTCGGCCTTAGCGGCCAACGGCGTGCCGATCGACATCGGCTTCGGCGGCGCGATGTCGGTCTTCTCCGACTCGAGCACCGTGTTCTCGTCGGCATTGCCCTTCGGCGCATAACTGCCACGGGGCTGCCACGCGCCGCTCGTGTCGGCACGCGCGGCGACGGCGCCGGATCGGCGAATTTCTCGGCTCGTCGCACCGGCCTTACCCAGTCGGATCGGCTTGGGGCGCTCGCCCCAGGGGAGAAGCGCCGGCGGGGTGACACTGCCGGGTGCGCCGGTCGGGGTGTCGGCGACGGGGACCTGGTCGCCGGCGGCGGCCGGGCTGCTGGGGGCGCCCGCAATCTGCTCCGCACCCGCGTTCAGCGTG
Source organism: Paractinoplanes ferrugineus (assembly GCF_016862195.1). GTDB lineage: Bacteria > Actinomycetota > Actinomycetes > Mycobacteriales > Micromonosporaceae > Actinoplanes > Actinoplanes ferrugineus. The sequence goes on from NZ_BOMM01000051.1 coordinate 2,485, forward strand.
GAGGCGACACCAATGGCGCCGACCACTGCCACGGCAAGGCCGGCGGCGAGTAGACCGCGGCGTGACTTCAACACGTGTCCGTCCTCGTTGATCGGGGGGGTCGGAGGTCGGGCGAGGTGACTCCGGCACCGGTTTCTCGGCGGCGCTCGCCACCATATAGCCATCTCGATTGACGGCGCGCCTGCCGACAGGATTTCCGTCTTAACGGCTGAGGCGCCTAGCCGATCCGGTGATTGGAAACTCCACTTTTGCCACCCAGCGTGTTCGATCGGTTGCTGAGGGACGCTTTTTCACGTGCTGTTCGGAAAGAGGCAAAGCGCTACGAGCTTCTTTCAGGTCCAGACTGGAAGCCGCGGCCGGGAGCCGGGGCCGGAGGCGCTCCGCCGGAACTCTGCGGTAGCAGCCCGGCACACCGGCCCGGATGGACGTTCGTTTGCCCGGAGGTGGCGATCTTCCTGCGCACACTCGCTATCGGGGCGCGCGTCGAAAGTCTGCGACCGGCGGTCACGGAACCTGACGCCACGTGTCCTGATTTATCCGCATCAGCGGCCGTTGATCCTTCACGCCCCGGAGCGACGCCCACCCGGCTGCCCGAACTCGAAAAGGTAATGAACGAAAAACGCGGCGCGACCGTTCCTCGGCGATCAATCCGGCGCTTTCGTGAATGCGGCCCTCGAGGCGACCGAAGAGGTGCGCCGCCGGCCGCCGATCGAGTCGCTTATAAGCCGTTCCCGGAACAAAGATCAGCGCCCGGCCGACCCGGACCGAGCGCCGGGGCCGGCGGCGACGATCGCTCGCTCCCAGTTGTCGGAACCGGGTTGACCGTCGATCACCGTCGGGCCAACATGGTGGTCATGCAGCGGACGGGCATCCCTCTCGTCGCCGACCTGGCGACCGATCTGGCGCACTGCGCCAGCGCTTGCTGTCCCAGCTGACCAGCTGCTCCGCGTTTTCCCACTGATTTCTCCCCGGACCACCCGGGGTACCGCTACCCTGGGCCACAGTCGGGCGTTAAACCTATAGGATTGATGGGCAATGTATGCAAACCGAGGAGCTTCCGTGACCGCCGTCGACACACGCCTCGACCACCTCGCCATCGCGAACCGCTACGCGGCCATGCCCGAGGAGTGGCCCGTGGCCCCCCGGTTCAACCCGGTCAACCGCTGGTACGAGCGACTGACGGTCGCCGACGATCATGAGGTCTGGCTGCTCACCTGGCTTCCCGGCCAAGCCACCGAACTGCACGACCACGGCGGCTCGGCGGGCGCGTTCCACGTCTTCGCCGGCACGCTCACCGAGGACACCGTCACCGTGCCGGTCGGCGGCCCGGCCCGGATCGCCGGTCGTGAGCTCGGCGAGGGCGCCGGCCGCCGCTTCGGCACCCGGCACATCCACCGCATCACCAACCGGTCGTCGCGGCCGGCCGTCAGCATCCACGTCTACGGCCCGGCGCTCACCACCATGACGAAGTACCGCTTCGGCGCCGACGGCCTCGAGGCGCTCAAGATCGAGAAGGCCGGTCGCGAATGGTGACCATCGCGCCGATGAGCATCGACGAGATCCTCGACCGGGCCCGCGCCCGCCTCACCCGGCTCGACCCGCACGAGACGGCCGCGGCCGTCGATCGGGGCGCCGTGCTCGTCGACATCCGGCCGGCCGCGCAGCGGGCCGAGTTCGGCGAGATCCCGGGCGCCGTGGTGATCGAGCGCAACGTGCTGGAGTGGCGTCTCGACCCCCGCAGCGAGGCCCGCCTGCCGTGGGCCGGCAGTTACGACCTGCAGGTCATCGTGACCTGTCAGGAGGGTTACACCAGCAGCCTGGCCGCGGCCTCGTTGCAGGACCTGGGCCTGGCCCGGGCGACCGACCTGGCCGGCGGGTACGCCGCGTGGCGCGCCGCCGGCCTGCCGGTGAGCGCCTGATCCTTCGCGGGTCTGACCTTCTGCGGCAGAGGGCCAGACCGAAGGCGACCGGCTTATCGGCGGGCTGGTCAGTTTTGTCCGTAATAGGCGATCAACGAGGTCTTCAACATCGGTGACCCGCTCTGTTGATCTGAACGGTTTTGTTGATACTGATCGGATGGAAGGTGACAGCCGGCTACCCGTGCCGGTCACGGCTTTCGGTCCGCTTCATCTTCTGGCGACCCGAGTGCACCGGCTGGCCAACACCGGCCGGTGCCACGACGCACTGGCCGCCGCCGACGCATACCTCGAGATAGCCCGCCGTTGCGGGGACAATCGCACCGCGCACTTCCTGCTCCAGGGCAAGATGTATGCCAACCTCCACATGGGGCGGTTCCGCGAGGGGGCCGAGCTCGCCGACCGGCTGCTGAACGCGCACCGCGCCGCCGGAAGCCCGATGGGCGAGGCCAAGACACTCTGTGACCTCGCCCACTTCGACGTACTACGTTCCCGCTACGTCGACGCCATGCGCAACCTGGCCCGCGCCGCCGTCCTTCTGGACGCCCCGCATCCCGGCCGTAACCGGCGCACCTCCGCGCTCTGCTCGTTCGCCGAGGCCGCCACCGCCGCCGAGATGTACGAGACCGCTTCCGCCACCTACGATCAGCTGAGCGAGGCGACCAGCGCGTTCGACCTGGTGCACGCGATGACACTGCTCTACTGGGGCCTTCGGCTCGACCACATCGGACGCCACGACGAGGGCGCGAGCCGCCTGCGCCGCAGCGCTGCGATCACCCGGCCGTACGTCGAGGAACGCCCCGACGACGTGGTCGCCGCCGCGATGCTGGCGCTGGCCCTGGCGAAGCTCGGCGACCTGATCCCGGCGGAGAAGCTGGCCCGCGAGGCGATCATGCCGCTGCGCGTCGCCGAGGACCACCAGCCGGCCCGGATGGCTCATCTCGCGCTGGGCATCGTGCTGCGCGCGCAGGGCCAGCTGGCCGAGGCCCGCCGCGAGTTCGTCGCCGCCCGTGAGCTCTGCGAGTTCGGCGGCCGCCCCGATGAGAAACCGATAATTCGGTACGAGCTGGCCCGCACCGCTCTGGAGATCGAGGAGAGCCAGTCGGTCCGGGACATGTTCGACGCGATCGAGGTCCAGACCAGAGAGCTGTGGCGGGTCCGTCTCCAACGGCTGGCGATGCTGCGCCAGGCCCGCCAGCAGGAGGAGGCGGAGGCGGCTCGGGCCCGGGCGGAACGCGAGATCCTCCGCGACCCGCTCACCGGCCTCGGCAACCGACGCCGCTTCGATCTGCTGCTCAACCGCATCGACTCCGGCCGGCTGGCCGCCCCACTGGTGCTGCTGCTGGTCGACATCGACTACTTCAAGGCGGTGAACGACGCCTACTCCCACTCGGTCGGCGACCGCGCCCTCCGCGAGGTGGCACACATCCTGCGAGCTCACTGCCGAGTCGAGGACGTCCCGGTCCGCTATGCCGGCGACGAGTTCACCCTGTTCCTGCGGGGCGACCTGACCGTCGGCCGAGAGGTCGCCGAGCGAATCCGGACCGCGGTCGCGAGAACCGACATAATCCCCGGCGTGAAGCTGACGGTGAGCGTCGGCTTGGCCACCTTGACCGACGGCATGTCCGGCGACGCCCTGTTCCGCCAGGCCGACGACCGTCTCTACGCCGCCAAATTCAGCGGCCGGAACACCATCGCCTCCTGAGGCCGACCGCCTTAGAGCGGTTTCACCACGCCGGATTTACCGCTGTAAAGGCTCCGGGAACCCACCGCGTCGCGCGGGGTGGCGGGGGCGTCGAGCCAGATTATGTACGGGGCGCCCGACGTCAAGCCGGAGATGGTGGCCGACACCGTGCAGTTGTCGCCGGCCTGCACGCTTTGCCAGGACGGCTCCGGCTGGGGGCCCACCACCAGTTCCTGCGGGACCGCGGTGATCCGGTAGTAGGAGCCGTATTTCGCCGGCCACTGGACGGTGAAGCCCCGGGAGATCGGGGTGATCACCATCGGGATCAGGACCTGGCCCACGTTGTCCGGCCACGGGATCGCGCACGCCGACGAGGTGGGCAGGAACGAGACCTTCGGCAGGGCGCTCTTCGGCGCGAACGTGCTGGCCGTGCTGGGGACGGCGGTGGGGCTGCCGGAGGTGACCCGCACCCACGGGGCCAGGGTCGCGGTGGGGGAACCCGAGGCGGCCGGTTTTGCCGGGCCGGCGCCGCAGCCGCTCAGGGCAAACGGCAGCACCGCCCAACCCAGGGCGATTTTCCCGATCCACCGCATAACCTTCCGATCGGCCCACCCGCCGTCTCGCTTAGCCGCGCGACGCGGGCGCGGCGGGCGAGCGGGGCGGGGGCGCGGCGCGGTATGGCGGGCGCTGAGGTCAGCCGCGGGGTGCGGCGGTGGTGCCGCGGATGACCAGCCGGGGCGGGATGACCACCTCGCGGTTGGTGATGCCGGCGCCGGCGATCCGCTCGACCGCCCGGGCCACCGCGAGCGTGGTCATCGTGTCGATGTCCTGGGCGACCGTGGTCAGGTCGATGTGCGCCAGCCGGCTGAAGCTGGTGTCGTCGTAACCGACGACGCTGATGTCGCCCGGCACCGACAGCCCGAGCCGGGGCAGTACGTCGAGCATGCCGGCCGCGCTCAGGTCGTTGAAGACGGTGACCGCGGTGGGCGGATCGTCGAGCAGCTCCCGGGCGGCTCGCACCCCGTCCTCCTCGCCGCTGCCGCCGACCACGACCCGGAGGTGTTCGTCGAGCCCGTGCCGGCGCATCGCCTCCTGATAGCCCTGCCGCCGCTCGGCCGAGGCGATCATGCGGCCGCCGTCGACGTGCGCGATCCGGGTGTGCCCGAGCGTGACCAGGTGGTCGACGGCCAGGCGCAGGCCCCGGACGTCGTCGGTGCGCACCACGTCGACGGCCCGGTGCCGGACCCCACGCATCATCGCGACCACCGGCATCCGGTCGCTCAGCGCGGCCAGCTCGGCGACCGGGATCTGCGGGCCGAGCAGGATCAGCGCGGCGCAGCGGTCCTGCAGCAGGCTGCCGATCGCGGTACGTTCGTCCCGGCGCGGGGTGACGGCGCTGAGGGCGAGCTCGTAGCCCTGCTTGTCGGCGGCGTCGTAGAGCCCGGTGAGCACGTCGTGCTGGAACGGGTGCTGCACGCCGAAGACGACCCCGATCAGCCGGCTCTCACCGCTGCGCAACAGCCGGGCGCGGCTGTCGGGTTGATAGTCGAGCCGGCGGGCGACCTCGAGGACCCGCTGCCGGGTGGCGGCGCTGGCGCCCGGGGCGTCGCGCATGACTATCGAGACCAGCGCGACCGACACGCCCGCCTCGGCGGCGACGTCGGCCAGCGTGGTCCGGCGCTCCCCTGCTCGCATGGGCCGGGATTTTACGTGTGATTACTAGAACGTTCTAACGCGCCACGCTCTAGAACGTTCTAGAGTCGGTGTGGTGGAGAAACTCACCGCCGGTCGCCGCTATGCGGCCCTGCTCGCCCTCGCCCTGGGTGGCTTCGGCCTCGGCCTCACCGAGTTCGCGGCCATGGGGCTGCTGCCCGAGGTGGCCCGCGATCTCCTGCCGGAGGCCTACGCGCGGTCCTCGGCGGAGGCGGTCGCCACGGCCGGTTGGATCATCACGGTCTACGCACTCGGCGTGGTCGCCGGCGCGCCGACGATCGCTGCCCTGACCGCCCGGGTCGCCCGCCGCAAACTGGTGCTCGGCCTGCTCGCGATGTTCCTGATCGGCACGGTCGCCTCGGCGCTCGCGCCGACGTTCGGGCTGATCCTGGCCGGGCGGTTCGTGGCCGGGTTGGCCCACGGGGCCTACTTCGGGGCGGCCGGGCTGCTCGCCGCGGCCATCCTCGGCCGGGGCAACCAGGGCAAGGGGTTCGCGATCGTGCTGGGCGGCCTGACGGCGGCGAACGTCTTCGGCGTACCGCTGATCACCGGACTGGGGCAGGCGGCCGGCTGGCGCATCGCGTACCTCGCGGTGGCCGCGGTGTTCGCGCTCACCCTGCTCGCCGTGCTCGCGGTCGTGCCGGAGGTGGCGGCGGCGCCGGGCGGATCGCCCCGGGCCGAGCTCGCCGCGTTCGGCAAACCGCAGGTCTGGCTGGTGGGTCTGGTGGCGGCGGTCGGCTTCGGCGGCTTCTTCGCGGTGAACACCTACATCGCGCCGGTCACCACACACGTGACCGGGCTGTCCGAGTCGGCGGTGCCGTGGGTGCTGGCCGTGATGGGCCTCGGCATGACAGTCGGCAACGTGCTCGGTGGCATCGCCTCCGACCGCGACCTCCGGCGCAGCGTGCTGTTCGGCTTTGTCGGCATGATCTTCACGATTGCGCTCTTCGGGCTGCTCGCCGGTAACCCGATCGGGTTGTTCGTCAGCGTCTTTCTGATCGGCGCGGCCAGCCTGTTCATGGGTCCGGCCCTGCAATCGCTGCTGATCTCGGTGGCTCCGGGCGCCCAGTTGATGGGTGCGGCGGTCAATCAGTCGGCCACGAACCTCGCCAACAGCCTCGGCGCCGCCCTCGGCGGTCTGGTGATCGCGGCCGGCTGGGGCTACCTGTCATCGGCCTGGCTCGGGGTCGTACTGGCGGTCGGCGGCCTGCTGTTGGCCCTGGCCAGCAACCGGTTGGACGCGCGGCAGCGGGCCGTGGCCGAGTCTCAGGCCACCGGTCCGAGGCGGTGGCCGGCCATTTCCAGCTCACCGTCGTAGAGGGTGACCGAGGTGTGCATGCCTGAGTCCTGATCACTGAGGGTCATCAGGGCACCGTCGATGTGATAGGTGCCGCGCGCCCGACGCTTACGCCCGGCGACCTTGCCGTCGTACGTACCGTCGGTCTTGATCTCGAGCTGAACGGTGCCGTCCTGGCTCAGCCAGAAACCCACCGGTGCCGAGGTCCGGACCAGTGCGGACTTCGGTCCGCGCACCGCCGGCTGCCCGCCCATCATCAGGGTGAGCAGGGCGGCGGCATCCAGATCGATGCGAGGCTGCGGACGCATGGCGGCTCCTGAGGGGTCCGGGGGTGTGGCCCCTAACTTCGGCCGCGCGCCGCGATCCCAGGAGGGCATTTCCGGTTGCGGATCGGTAGTTCAGTTGGCGGCCTTCAGCGCCGCCGTCACCACCACGATCATCTTGTCGAGGTAACCACCGGGCAGCGGAGTGCGGGCCACCGCCAGCCGCCAGTAGAGCGGGCCGAGCAGCAGGTCGACGGCCAGGTCGGGATCGGTGCCCGGGGGCAGCTCGCCGCGGCTTACGGCCTGGCCGATCAGCTGCTCCCCGACGGCCTGCTGGTGGGTTCGCAACGCCTTCTGGAGGGTCTCGGCGATCTGCGGGTTGCGGGATGCCTCGGCCATCAGGTCGGGGATGATCTGGGAGGCGATCCGGTGCTGGAGTGCCCGGCTTACGATCATCAGCAGCAACTGCAAATCGCCGGCGAAGCTTCCGGTGTCCGGCAGGGGTACGCTGCGCCCTGCCACGTCGGACACGATCTCGAGCACCATCTCGAGTTTGTTGTTCCAACGTCGGTAGATCGCGGTCTTGCCCACGCCGGCCCGGCGGGCCACGGCCTCGATCGAGAGCCGGCCGTAACCGACCTCGGCGAGCTCGGCCATGACCGCGTCACGGATCGCCTTGGTGATGTCGACGCGGAGCACCGCGGCTCCGGCAGGTGCACGCTTCGCTGTCGCCACGCGAACACTATACGCCACGACGTAACGGTTGCGTTCCGCCGTTCGGTCGGATAACCTCACGGGACGTCGATACGAGCCCGTTCCATCGACGGCAGCTTGGCATGCTTGTCAGTTGTGTTCTCGCGGAAAGCACCAGGACCCGACTCCCCCGCCGGGCCGACGAGATCGGAGCACCACCCCATGGCCCAGACGACCGTCGTCGAGCCCTACACCGGGCCGACGCCGAAAGAGCTGGCCCGGAAGCACGGGCTGAGCACGGCCGGGCGACTGCCCAGCCTGCCGGAATACACCAGACTGCTCTGGTCGTACCGGCACTTCATCTGGGAGTTCGCCGGGGCCAAGGTCTCCGCCTCGCTCGGCAACACCAGGCTGGGGATGATCTGGCAGGTCCTCACGCCCCTGTTCAATGCCGGTGTCTACTACATGATCTTCGGCGTTCTGCTGAACACGAAGCACGGCACCGACAACTTCATCGCATACCTCTGCGCCGGTGTCTTCATCTTCGGCTACACGCAGACCGTGGTGCAGACGGGCGTGCAGGCGATCAGCGGCAACCTCGGCCTGATCCGGGCGCTGCACTTCCCCCGGGCGAGTCTGCCCATCTCGATCACTCTGGTCGAGGCGCGCAACATGATCGCCTCGATGTCCGTGCTGATCGTGATCATGCTGGTCACCGGCGAGCCGATCACCTGGCAGTGGCTACTGATCATCCCGGCCCTGCTGCTCCAGACGATCTTCAACGCCGGCGCGGCCATGCTCGTCTCGCGGCTCGGCAGCAAGCTGCACGACCTGCGGCAGCTGATCCCGTTCATCATGCGGGTCTGGCTGTACGGCTCGGCCGTGCTCTACCCGGTCACCCAGTACACCCAGCACCTGCACGGCTGGAAGCTGGCGGTGATCGAGGCGAACCCGATCCTGGTCTACATCGAGCTCATCCGGCACGCGCTGATGGAGAACGTCAAGCTGGCCGGCAGCCCGGTGCTGCTCTGGACCGAAGCGGCCATCTGGGCGCTGGTCGTCGGGATCGGCGGATATGCGTACTTCTGGCGTGGAGAGAAGGGCTACGGCCGTGGCTGACACCGAGAAGATCCCCACCGTCATCGCGGACAACGCGCACATCATCTACCGCATCCACGGCTCGATCGGACCCAACCAGTCCTCGCCGCTGAGCAGCTTCAAGCGGTTGGTCACGCGGCAGAAGAGCACCGCGGTTCGCGAGGTCCACGCGGTCAAGGGCGCCAGCTTCGTCGCCTACAAGGGCGAGGCCATCGGGCTGATCGGCACCAACGGCTCGGGCAAGTCGACGCTGCTGCGGGCGATCGCCGGGCTGCTGCCGGTGGAGCGGGGCGGCGCGATCTACGCGGCCGGCCAGCCGTCCCTGCTGGGGGTCAACGCGGCCCTGATGAACGATCTGTCCGGCGAGCGCAACGTGACGCTCGGCTGCCTGGCCATGGGGATGACCCCGGCTCAGGTCAAGGAGCAGGTCGACGACATTATCGAGTTCTCCGGCATCAACGAGCGCGGCGATTTCAGCTCCCTGCCGATGCGCACCTACTCGTCCGGCATGTCGGCCCGGCTACGGTTCGCGATCGCCGCCGCCAAGAAGCACGACGTGCTGCTCATCGACGAGGCGCTGGCCACCGGTGACGCGAAGTTCCGCAAGCGCAGCGAGCAGCGGGTCCGCGACCTGCGCGCCGAGGCCGGCACGGTGTTCCTGGTCAGCCACAGCGAGCAGTCGATCCGGGACACCTGCGAGCGGAGCATCTGGCTCGAGGGCGGCGTGATCAAGGCGGACGGCTCGACCGAGGACGTCATGAAGGAGTACGAGACCTTCGTCAAGAAGTAGGCCTCGTACCCCTCTTCAAGATCTATTTCACCGACAGATGTACGTGGTTGGTGTGGTCGCTCGACGGATCGCCGTTGCCTCTGCTGTACGACTTCCAGCCACTACTTGGTAGCCAGATGCGCCGGAACCAGATGACGTAGAGCACGCCCAGCTTGCTCGAGTTGTTGATGAAGTAGTTCGCCAGGTTCGTCCCGTACGTCTTGCTGCTGCCCGACGCGACCCCGCCGAAGCCACCCTTGTCGGCCGCGAAGTCGCAGGCCCGGCCCTTGGGGTGCTCACCGCTGTTCTGTTCGCGGAAGCAGTGCACGTAGTGGTCGTAGCCGGCGGCCTGGGCCTCCTGCATGGCGTGCAGCAACCGCTGGGTGATGCGGCCACCGCTGGTCGGGTCGTCCACCATGCCGCTGCCACCGGTGAACTTGGTGGCCGAGTCGCTCTTGCCACCGTCGGTCGGCTGCGGGTCGTCCTTGCCGGCGTTGGCCGCCTTGAGCGCGCCCTCGGCCTGGGCCTTGCGCTTGGCCATCGTGGCGACCTGCTTCTGCTGGTCGCGGATGGTGGCCTCGATCGCGAGCTTGGCCTGCTCCTGCTGGTCGCGGGTCTCGCGCAGATCCTTGACCACCGCCTGCTGCTTGACCCCGACCGTCTCCAGGGTCTGCGCCCGATCCAGGAAACCGGTCGTCGAGTTGGCCGTGAGCAGCGCGCTCATCGGCCCGAGCCGGCCGGTCCGGTAAGCCTGCTGGACGATCTGGTCGACCGCCGCCTGCTTGGGCGCCAGCTGGGTGTCCAGTTCCTTGAGCTTGGCCGTCAGCTCGGCCTGCCGAGTCTTCGACTTGGCGAGCGCCTCCTGGGCATCCACGAAGCCCTTGGAGGCAGCCTCGAGCTGCTCGATGAGCGTCTTCGAGCCGCCCTCACCGTCATCGCCGGTGTCCCCCGGCGCCGCGCTGGCCGGAGCCGCCAGCATGGTGCTCGCCGCGATCAGCGCAAGGAATGCCACTAATCGGCGGCGGACAGTTTTCTGCCGCACAACATTTCCTTCCGTCGGCCGCCGACCGAGTTAGCTGACGGGTTCGGGATGGAAGTGATCCCTACCGCTTATGTGCGGATTCACCCCAAGGAACGTGGTTCCCCGGCTCGCCCTTCGGGCGATTGAGCGGCGATCCCCGGGCGGGGATCGGCACCGACGATACCCATGACATCGACCGATAGACAGCTCTCGTACTCAGCGCATTTCGTCGACAACCTTGCGTGACGTAATCACGGAAAGTCGCCGGATTGTCACGGCATTAGCATTTACCGGGCCCTGTGGTATAGCGGGACCTCGGGTAAAGTGGTCCCGGTTCTGCCGCCGAAGGCACCGCCCCCGAGGTGCCGGCAGACCACCGCCTAATCGCCCATGCGGGCGTGCCGGGGAACCAGGTCAGTGGGGTGAATCCGCGAAAGCGGTAGGGATCGCTTCCGTCCCGAACCCGTCAGCTAACTCGGTCGGCGGTCAACTGGAAGGATCGTGCATGTCCGTACGCTCTCGCCGGTGGCTGAACTTGGCCCTGGCGCCGCTCGTTGCTGTCGCGTTCCTGGCGGCACCCGCTTCGCCCGCGAGCGCGGAACCCAACGACCCGTCGTCCTCGTCGGCCCAGCCCGACGAAAAGGGCGACGACAAGGCCGACCAGACCCTCGACGACGTGCTGGAGTCGTCGAACCGCAAGTTCGTGCAGGCCAAGGCCGCGGTCGCCAAGTCGACGGCCAACCAACGGGCCCTGAACGTCAAGGTCACGCTGGCCGAGGCCAAGCGCAACACGTTGATTCCCGAGGTCAACGTGATCGCCGCCCAGCAGTACCGCACCGGCCACCTGGGCACGGCGAGCTTCCTGCTCGGCAGCAACGGCTCGAACGACTTCCTGAAGAAGGCGGTCTCCCTCGAGGAGCTCAACACGCTGCACGACCGGAAGCTCAACGAGCTGAACGCGGCGATCGACGAGGTCAACGCGACCAAGGCGGCGCTCGACGCCGAGGTGAAGGCCGAGCAGACCAACCTCACCGCGATGAAGAAGCAGAAGGAAGCGGCCGACAAGGCGCTGAGCCTGATCGGCGGCAACAGCCTCACCGCCGGCTTCGTCGATGCGCAGTCCAAGACCGCGGCGCCCGCACCACGCAATTCGGACGGCGGTTTCTCGCCGGAGAAATGCACGGTGAACGATCCGACGACCGGCGGTTGCATCACCGCGCGTACATTGCACATGTACCAAGAGGTGAAGAAGGCCGGCTTCAGCAACTTCGTCGGTTGTCACCGCGACGGCGGCCCGTTCGAGCACCCGAAGGGCCGGGCCTGCGACTGGTCATTGCAGAAGAGCGGCTTCTCGGAGGCGCACAACGCCACCATGAAGAAGTACGGCAACGACCTGATGGCGTTCCTCGTACGAAACGCCGACCGACTCGGCATCTACTACGTGATCTGGTACGCGCAGATCTGGTTCCCGGCCAGTGGCTGGAAGGCCTACCACGGCCCGAGTAACCACAAGGACCACGTACACGTATCAATGCTCTGAAAAAAGGCCCCCGCCGAAAGCGGGGGCCTTTTCCTTGCCGGTCAGTCCTGCGGAGCCCGGCGGACCGGAGCCCGGTTGTACGGCTGGGTCGGCGGCGGGCCCACCGGACCAGCCGGCGGAATCGGCACCGTCACCGGCTTGACCTGGGTGACCTCGACGTCCTTGCCGTGATGGTGGATCACCAGGCGAGCCGAGCCACCGCCGTTGCGCAGCGAGTAGGTCACCTCGTCGGCGGTCACGTTCACCCGCAGCCGCAGACCGCGCCAGAGCAGCGAGAACTCCAGGTTGTTGATCCGGCTGGGCAGCCGCGGCGCGAACGTCAGCTGGCCGTTGAAGTCACGCATGCCGCCCAGACCGGCGACCAGCGAGATCCAGGTGCCGGCCAGCGACGCCACATGCACGCCGTCCCGCGAGTTCTGGTGCAGGTCGTGCAGGTCCATCAGGGCAGCCTCGCCCAGATAGTCGTGCGCCAGCTCGAGGTGGCCGACCTCGGCCGCCACGACCGCCTGGATGCACGCCGACAACGACGAGTCCCGGACGGTGCGCGCGTCGTAGTAGGCGAAGTTGCGCTGCTTCTCCTCCGGGGTGAACGCGTCACCACGGACGTACATCGCCATCACCAGGTCGGCCTGTTTGACCACCTGCTTGCGGTACAGGTCGAAGTACGGGTAGTTCAGCAGCAGCGGGTAGGCCTCTTCGGGGGTGTTCTCGAAGTCCCACTCCTGGAGCCGGGTGAAGCCCTCGGACTGCTGGTGGACCTGCAGCTCGCGGTCGTACGGGATGTGCATGGCCGCCGCCGCGTCGCGCCAGGAGGCCATCTCCTCGTCGTCCACGTTCAGCTGACGCGCCAGGTCGGGGTGCCGCTTGGCCGCCTCGACCGCGCTGAACATGTTCTGCTGCGCCATCAGGTTGGTGTAGATGTTGTCGTCCACCACGGCCGTGTATTCGTCGGGGCCGGTGACCCCGTCGATGTGGAAGCGGCCGTGCCGGTCGTGGTGGCCCAGCGAGCGCCACAGCCGGGCGGTCTCGACGAGCAGCTCGAGGCCGACCTCACGCTCGAAGTCGTAGTCGCCGGTGGCCTGCACGTAGCGCCGCACCGCGTCGGCGATGTCCGCGCCGATGTGGAAACCGGCGGTGCCGGCCGGCCAGTACGCCGAGCATTCCTGCCCGCGGATGGTCCGCCACGGGAACGCGGCGCCCTGCAGGCCGAGCGTCTGAGCGCGCTCCCGGGCCAGGTCGAGCGTCGAGTGCCGCCAGCGCAGCACGTCGGCCGCCGCGGCCGGCTGGGTGTAGGTGAGGGCCGGCAGCACGAACGTCTCGGCGTCCCAGAAGGTGTGGCCGTCGTAGCCGGGGCCGGACAGGCCCTTGGAGCCGATCGGCCGCTTCTCGGCGCGCGCACCGGCCTGGAGCGTGTGGAACAGCCCGAAGCGGACCGCCTGCTGCACCTCGGGGTCGCCCTCGACCTTGACGTCGGAGTGGTCCCAGAAGGCGTCGAGGTATTCCCGCTGGGCCTCGACCAGCCCCTCCCAGCCGTCCAGCCGGGCGCTGGCCAGGGCCCCGCCGACCTGGTCGCGCAGGGCGGGCAGCGAGCGGCTGCCGGACCATCCGTACGCCGCGATCTTCACGACTCGCAGCTTCTGGCCGGGGCTGACCTTGGCGGCAACCGTGGTGCGCAGCCAGTCGGGGTGGCCCTCGGTCCGGATCTCATGCTTGCCGGGCGCCTCGATGAAGTGCTCCATCGCGGCCGCCATCCGCAGGTCACTGGCCTTGGTGCGGTGCACCAGGATGCCACCGGTGCTCTGCTCGAGGACCTCTTCGGCCTGCAGCGGGTGGTCGAGCACGGCCGCGACCCGCGGGTCCTTGCTCATCGGTGGCAGCTGCTCGTTGGCGACCAGCTCGGACTGCAGGATCAGCCGGGTGGAGGCGTCGAGCGGCTCCACCTCGTAGAGGAAGGCGACGACGGCGCGCTGGGTGAAGGACACCAGGCGCACGGTGCGGACCCGGATGGCCTGGCCGGACGGGGAGACCCATTCGACGGTGCGCTCGAGCGTGCCGGCCCGCAGGTCGAGCACGCGCTCGTGGGAGCGGAGCTCGCCGTACCGCACGTCGAACGGCTCGTCGTCGACCAGCAGCCGCATGAGCTTGGCGTTGGTCACGTTGATCATCGTCTGGCCGGACTCGGGGAAGCCGTAGCCGGCCTCCGCGTACGGCAGCGGACGCAGCTCGTAGAACGAGTTCAGGTAGGTGCCCGGCAGGCCGTGGGGCTCGCCCTCGTCCAGGTTTCCGCGCATCCCGATGTGCCCGTTGGCCAGTGCGAACACCGACTCGGACTGGGCCAGCAGGTCCAGGTCGAGCCGCGTCTCCCGAATGTGCCAGGGGTCGACGGGATATGCCCGTTCACGGATCACGGTGGTGCCTCTCGCGAATGAGTAAGAGAAAAGTCTTGAAGATATAAGCGCTGATACGTGCTCAGCGCGTCAGGAGTTCGGACAGGTCCGTGACAACGATGTCGGCCCCGTGTTCCAACAAAGCGTCAGCCTGCCCGACGCGATCAACACCGATCACGATCCCGAAGCCGCCCGCCCGACCGGCGGCCACGCCGGCCTGAGCGTCCTCGAACACGGCACAGCTCTTCGGGTCGATCCCCAGAAGCTTCGCGCCGTAGAGGAACGTGTCGGGGGCCGGCTTGCCCGGCAGGTTCTGCTCTCGGGCGACCACGCCGTCCACCCGGGCCTCCAGGAAGTCCGCGATGCCGGCGGCCTCCAGCACGTCCTTGCAGTTGGCACTGGCCGAGACGACCGCCCGGCGCAGTCCGGCCTGCTGAGCCGCCTTCAGATATTCCACGGAGCCGTCGTAGACCTGAACCTTGCCTTCTTTGATCTTCTGAAGGACGAGGAGGTTCTTCTGGTTGCCGATGCCGTTCACGGTCGTCTGGTCGGGACCGTCATCCGGCGTCCCCTCGGGCAGGGTGATCCCGCGGGAGGCCAGGAAGGTGCGGACACCATCGGCGCGTGGCCGGCCGTCGACGTATCGGTGGTAGTCGGCGCCGGAGTCGAACGGCACGAAGTCTTGTCCGTGCTGCGCCGACCACGTCTCGAGGAACGTGTCGAACGTTTGTTTCCACGCAGCATTGTGCACAAGGGCGGTCTGCGTGAGAACACCGTCAAGATCAAATAGGCATGCCGTCACATGCGAAGGTAGTCCGAGCACGCGCCCAATGTAGTCGCATGGCGCGCACGGTGAGCCCCGAAGGGCACCTTCACATTTTTCCGGCGCTTTACGAGTTGTTCAAATCAGTGTTTCGGCAGCACAATGCGCATCCCGATCGTGGTACCGATCGGGCCGGTGGCCACCGTGACCTCGTCGCACAGCTGGTAGGCGAGCCAGATGCCCCGCCCACCCACCTCGAACGCCTCCGGAACCTCGGGCGGACGCAGGAACCTCGCGGGTATCCCGGGCCCCGAATCGCTCACCGAGCACCACGCCGAGTCGTCGGCCAGCCAGAGCAGCACCCGCCCCCGGCCACCGGCGTGCAGCACGACGTTGGTGATCACCTCGTTGACCGCGAGCACGAAGCCGTGGAGCCGGTCCCCGACCAGCCCGACGTCGACCAACCGGCCGGACACCTCGTGCCGGAGCACCGCGATCTCCTCCCGCCCGAAGGGGCGATCGAGCAGTCGCGAGGCGTCGACGGCGGGTGACGAGCCGGCAGCTGACGAGACGCCAGCTGACGAGATGGCGGCGCCGAACGGCTCCGCTCCCGGAGCTGTTCGCAAGCTTGGACGCAATCTCTCCTCCACCGTGGTGCAGCCTAATCGCTTTTGCCCACAGATGGCACCCATGCAGTCCGCCGTCAGCGCCAGCCGACGTCGATGCGAGCACCGCTCTCGTCGAAGAAGTGCAGCATGTCCATCCGGACCGCCACGGCGAGCGGGTGCCCCGGCGAGACCGCCGGGTAGGGCGCCAGGCGCACCGCCAGCTCGGCCGGTCGGCGATGGTGCCGGCCCGGGTCGAGCACGCTCTTCTCCTCGCGGGACTGCACGACTGTCGAGGCGGCGCTCCGGCCGGTCAGCTTCTGCAGGGTGCTGCCGAAGCGCCGCAGCGCCCCGTTGGCCTGCTCCTGCTCACGTTTGCCGGAGCCCATCTCGTCGACCACGATCGCGGTCGCCCCGATGTCGAGGAAGGCCAGCGACTCGTGCCCGTGGTGCTCGAGGTAGCGGATGCGGCCGCGTAGAACGTCACCCTGGGCCTCGGGGGCGACCGGGGTGAGCGCCTCGGCCCGCATGCCGACCACGATCTGCTCGCCGTGGTAGTGCGCCACGGCCCGCGCCCGGATGTCGGTCCAGGGCAGGTAGAGCGCCTGCTCACCGAAGTTGAGCGCCACGTACTGGTCGAGGTGGACGTAGACCTGCGCCTCGAGCAGGTTCATCCGGGGCGAACCGAGGAAGGCGGCGACGTACAGGGTGGCGGGCCGCCCGTAGACCTCGGTCGGAGTGCCGACGTCCTGCAGGACGCCCTTCCGCATGATCGCCACGCGGTCGGCCATGGTCAGGGCCTCCGCCTGATCGTGCGTCACATACATGGTCGTGACGCCGAGCTCACGGGTCAGGCCGGTGATCTCGGCCCGCAGCTCGGCGCGCAGGCCGCTGTCGAGGTTGGACAGCGGCTCGTCCATCAGGAAAAGGCCGGGGCGACGGACGATGGCCCGGCCCATCGCGACCCGCTGGCGCTGGCCGCCGGAGAGCTGGCTGGGCTTGCGAGCGAGCACGTCACCGATGCCGAGGGCGCTGGCCACGTCGCCGACGCGTTCGAGTCGGTCGCCCGGCTCGATGCCGGACAGCCGGAGCGGGAAGCCGATGTTGTCGCCGACCGTCATGTGGGGATACAGCGCGAAATCCTGGAAGACCATGGCGATGCTGCGATCCCGCGGCGCCAACTCGAGCACCGGGTCACCATTGAGGAGAATGTCCCCTTCGGACGGATCCTCCAGTCCTGCGATCATTCGCAGGATGGTGGATTTACCGCATCCGGATGGCCCGAGCAGCACGAGGAACTCGCCGTCCTTGACGTCGAGACTCACGTGATCGACGGCAACCGTGCCGTCGGGCCAAACCTTGGTGACGTCCTTGAGCAAGACGGTGGACACCGTGATAACTCCTGCCGGGAAAGTTTGCAATGATCCCGGTCCCACGACGCCCGGCGATCTAGCTCACTCTGACGAGGAGTATCTATATGGCGCCATCGGGTGAACGTGCCATTTGCTCACGGTAGTGGACTGATTACAAGGTTTCTTCACTCACTGCGAAATACCCGGCGAACCACGCGTTCCGCCGCCCCGCCGTCGTCGAGATAGCAGAACCGGGCCCGGAAGGCGGCGCGCTGGTCATCGGCATAATCCCGGCCCCGCAAGATCTCCAGCAGCTGAGCGAAGTCGGTCGCCATCGGCCCCGGCGACAGGTCGGCGAGGTCGAAATAGACGCCGCGGACCTCTCGGTAGACGATCCAGTCGGGCGCGTAGAGCACCACGGGCCGATCAAGGACCGCGTAATCAAACATCGCGGACGAATAATCTGTGATCAGTACATCGGCTGCCAGATAGAGATCTTCAACCACGGGATAGCTGGAAACATCAGTAATCGGGTGCTTCCCGGCTGCCACCGGCACGCGCGGGGCCGCCGGCACGTGCAGGTAGTGCGCCCGCACCAACAGCGTCGTGTCCGGGCCGAGCTCGGCGGAGAGCTGCTCCACATCGAGCACCTCGGTGTCCTTCGGAAGCCACTCGCGGTGCGTCGGCATGTAGAGCACCACCCGCTGCCCGGCCGGGACGCCCAGCTTCGCCCGCGCCGCGGCCGCGTCCGCCTCGGTCGCGGTCGCCAGCCGGTCGTTACGCGGGTAGCCGACCTCGAGGTTCTCGTAACCGCACGGGTAGGCCCGCTCCCAGGCGACCGTCGAGTGCGCGTTGGCGCTGACGCTGAAGTCCCAGCGGTCGGCCCGGCGCATCCGGGCCACGAAGTCCGCGTCGGTGGCCGCGCCCGGGTAATCGATCTGGTCGAGCCCCATCGTCTTCAGCGGCGTGCCGTGGTGGGTCATCACGTGCGTGGTGCCGCGCCGCTTGACCATCCAGTTCGGCCAGTTCACGTTGTTCACCAGGTAACGGGCCCGGGCCAGCGCGCGGAAGTAGGCCCAGGACCCGGCCTCCACGAAGTCGGTGCCGGCCGGCACCGAGCCCTTGCGCGCCTTACCGACCACCCAGACCGGCCGGATCTCCGGGACCAGCTCGGCCGCCTTCGCCGCGATCGCCGCCGGGTTGCAGGCCACCCCGCGATACCAGTACGCGCCGTACAGCGCGAGCGACTGGTCGACCGGAAGCCGCAGCTGGACGCGGTAGTAGAGGTGGTGAGCGAACCGCCGGAGCCGGTCGACCACCTTGCCCCGGAACCGGCGCAGCTTGGCCCGGTTGCGCCGGCCCTTGCGGATCGCCTGGTCGGCCAGGACGAACCGGCGGTAGGCGCCGCGGGCCACCAGCCGGTAACGCAGCGCCTCGCCACGACCCGGCGACGGGAAACCGGCTGGTGGCAGGTGGCGGTGGTACATCTCGGTGACCTGGGCGAAGAACCGCCGGCGGGACTCCTTCGGCAGCCGGTTGTCGTTGCGCAACACCCGCACGAGGTGCCACAACATCCGGCGGAACAGCAGGCCACGCACCTCGTCGCCGGGGTCGGCGTACTTCGCGGACAGGGCCAGCGCGGTCTCCCAGTGCTCGAAGACCTCGAAGTGCCGGTCCCCGACCGTACGGGTGATCGCCCCGGTGCGCCGCTGCCGGTAATGCACGCAGGTGCGGGACAGGGTGCTGATCCGGGGAGCGGCCACCAGCAGCGGGAAGGTGAACGAGACGTCCTCGTACCAGCCGGTCGAGAAGCCGAGGCCGAGCCGGCTGAGCAGCTCTCGCCGGATCACCCGGTTCCACGCCACGTGCAGCACGTCGAGCGCCTTCGGCCACTCCTGCAGGGAGAACACCGGGGGCGCGCCGGCCAGCACCTTCTCGGCCGAGCCCGGTTGCACCGCACCGTGCCAGTGCACCCGGTCCCAGCCGACGACGAGCAGGTCGCAGTCGGTGGCGCGGAGCCGGGCGGCGACCGCCCCGAGCGAACCGGCGGCGAGCCAGTCGTCGCTGTCGAGGAACCACACGTATTCGCCGGTCGCGTGCTCGAGACCGAGATTACGGGCCATGCCGAGGCCGACGTTGGTCGGCGACGTGACCACCCGCACCCGCGGGTCACGGGCGGCGTAGTCGGCCAGGATCTGACCGCTGTGGTCGGGCGAGCAGTCGTCGACCGCCACGATCTCGAAGTCGGTGAACGACTGGCTGAGCAGCGAGTCGAGGCATTGCCGTAGATAACCCTGCACCCGGTAGACGGGCAGGACGATGCTGAGCAGGGTCACGTGCGGTTGCCACCCCTCCAGTCGACAACGGCGTTGATCAGGAACAGGCCGCCGACCACGACCGCCAGCAGCACCTCGGCAAGCGTGGCCCGGCCGAGCAGGGTCAGCACGGTGAGCACCACCACTCGGACATCCCAGCCGAGCGCCGAGTCGAGCCGCCGGCCGGCCGGGGCGCTCTTCTCCATCCGGGCGACCGCGTCGTAGTGCCGCATGGCCAGCGCCAACAGCAGCAGGAACACCACCGGCGTGGGCACGCTGCCGATCAGCCCGGCCGCCACCACCAGAAGGTATTCCCCGGCCCGCAGGAACGCCGGTACCAGCCAGTCGAGCGGTCCGCGATGTCCGTTGCCGGCCGGCAGTCCGGCCGCCAGCACCAGCACGGCGGTCACGATCAGCTCGAGCCGGGCCGGCGGTTCGGCCCAGCCGGCAAGCAGCGCCACGGTCAGGGCGAGCGAGGCCACGGCGCCGAGTGCGGCGAAGGCCAGCGGCATCGGCCCGCCGAGCTTGGCGAGCACCTTGCGGACCAGGACTCCGTCATCGCGGCTGGCCGCTTTGTCGCGCTTGTCGAGAACGCTCACCCGCATCGAGAGCGAGCGCAACGAACGGAGAGCGAGGGTGTACGCGAAAGCCAGCAGCCCCCAGGCGACGACCGCGGCCAATGCCGTACGCCCGGTGGTGAACGCCGCGACGACCGCGATGAGCGCCCACCGCTCGCCGATCGGGAAGACCACGATCCGTTTCAACCAGTACGCCACCGAACCGGTGTCACCCTGCACCCTCGTCGAGGCCGCGCTCAGCCGGGCACCGACACCCTTCGCCGCCGCCGCGACCGGCCGGGCCGCGGCCTCGTCGTGCAGCTGGCCGTACCACGCGTCGGTCATGTGCCGGACGGTCTGGAGCAGGATCGCGGTGATCGCGAGCGGCCACGCGTAGGGCAGGCCGATCCGCTCGGCACCGGCCGCCAGACCGGCGTACGCCGCGTATTCCTTGCCCCGGTCGGCCATCGTGTCGAGCCAGCCGCCGAACGCGCCGAACGTGCGGGTGTACCGGGCCAGTTGCCCGTCCACGCAGTCGAGCACGAACCCCAGGTAGAGCAGGAGGCCGCCGGCGATCATCGCGGGCCGCGACGCCTGCCAGAAGGCGAGCCCGGCCAGGACCGCCAGCAGCACCGAGAGCCAGGTGACGCCGGTCGGGGTGAGCCGGGCCCGCGCGGCCGCCCGGGTCACGATCGGCGACCAGGTGCTCACCGCGTACGTCGTGAAGAAGTCGTCCTTCTCCTTGACCGCGAGCCGCAGGCGAGCCTTGTCCTCGTCGACCGCGGCGACCGCGGCCCGCGCCCGGGCCAGCTCCGGCTCGGTGTGCACCTGCTCGGCGTGCAGCAGCCGCACCGGGGTGGCGATCGGCACCACGCCCTCCTCGACCAGGGCCGGCAGAAGATCTTCCCGGTCGGCCACCTTGTCGAGGGCCGGCAGGTCGGCGGCCGCGACCCGGATCGCACCGGCGAAGCGGGCGGTGCCGTCACCCTCCGCAGCCGCGGTCACCTGACCGCGGTCGGCCCGCAGGTCGCCGGACGGATCGGCGACTATCAACGCGGTGGTGCGGCCGGACGGCTCGGTGGCGAGCATCCAGAGCAGGCTCGGATGGGCCACCAGATTGTCGGCGCAGATCAGCACCGGCTCGTTCGCGTCGTGCGCCCGCCGGGCGAGCTCCCGCAGCCGGGCCGGGTCGCTCCCGAGCCGCTCGACCTCGACCGCACCCGCCGCATGCAGGGCAGCCGCAAGATCGCTCGCGAGCTGGGTGGCGTCCGCGGGAGCCAGGGCAGTACCGCCGCCGGCGGTCAGGACGGCCAGCGTCACCGCTGCCTCCAAATCGATGAGGGCCGCACGCGGCCCGGAAACGGCACTCAGGTTAACAGCGAGTCGCACTCGGGTACGGGTCACCCTTACGGGAATCAAACACTGCTTCTCCCCCTGCGGACCGAGGGAAGGCGATCCCGCCGCACCTACCGTCGATGTTGGTTGAGGTGACCGCCAGTAGCTCTGCTACCAGGGTGGTTTCGCCGCACCGCAACCGAAAATTAGTGAAGGAGTGGTTCGACCATGACCCGCCGACTCGCCCGCCCTCGTGACGACCGCTGGATCGCCGGGGTCTGCTCCGGTCTTGGCCGCCGCTTCGGACTCTCGTCCGGCGTGGTTCGCCTGATCTTCGTGCTGTCCTGCCTGCTGCCGGGGCCGCAGTTCATCATCTACCTGGTGCTGTGGGCGCTGCTGCCCAACGAGTGACCGCGGAGCACCCCGGCCCGCCCCCGCCAGGGCGAGCCGGGTTCCGGCTCACGGATTGCTGAACGTGACCGTCACCGACGTGTAGCCGAGCCGGGTGAACAGGCTCTCCAGCATGCGCTGGGTGTTCTCCTCGGCTCGCTGGTTGAGGCCGCTCGACCGAGCCGCCTCGGTGATCTTCTGCTGGGCCATGGCGTAGACCCGCTGCTGCTTGTCGGTGTCGCTCTTGAACGCGTCGCCGATCGCGGTGAGGGCGCCCCGCTGCTCCTCGACCACATAGCTCTTCTGCATGTCGAGCGCCGCGTTGCCCTGCTCGGGCGCCGGGAGCGTGATCTTGATGGTCTTCTTCTCGTTGTCGACCTCGATCGCGCTGGTCGGCAGCTTGGCGAAGTCGACATATTCCTCGACGGTGCCGGAGCCGACGAACAGGATGCGCCGGTTGATCAGGAAGTCGGGGATGTTGTCCTTGCTTTCCTGCAGGTCGACGATCACCTGGAAGGTGCCGTCGGCCGCGACGTAACGACTCAGGTCGCGCATCGACTGCAGCAGCACCGGCTGGCTGCGGTCGGTCGTCTTGTTCTCGAACGGGTTGTCGAACGAGGGCAGCACGTGCAGCGCCCGCAGCCCGAAGCAGGCCGCGACCAGCACGGCGAAGACGACACCGAAGAAGATCAGGACGCGGGCGACGATGCTCCGCTGTGGGGGATCGGGTTTGGGCTCGGGAGAGGGCGCCGGCGCCTCGTCCTCGGGGACGGCCGGATACTCCCTCGTGGGTTCGTCGACATCCGGAGACTTGGCCATACCCTCACGGTACGAGGAGGGTACGACACTCGCATCCGGTCAGCTCGCGAACGCGTTCAAACCGGTCAATTTCTGGCCGATGACCAACTGGTGGATCTCCGAAGTTCCCTCGTACGTGAGCACGCTCTCGAGGTTGTTGGCGTGCCGCATGATCGGGTATTCGCCGCTGATCCCGTTGCCACCGAGGATCGTGCGGCACTGCCGGGCGATCTTGATGGCCTCGCGCACGTTGTTGAGCTTGCCGACGCTCACCTGCTCGGGCCGCAGCCCGCCGGCCGAGTCGCGCAGCCGGCCCAGGTGCAGCGCGAGCAGGAAGCCTTTCTGCAGCTCGAGGGCCATGTCGGCGAGCTTGGCCTGGGTCAGCTGGAAACCGCCGATCGGGCGGCCGAACTGCTCCCGGGTGGTGGCGTAGTCGATCGCCGTCGCCAGGCAGTCCCGAGCCGCCCCGAGGGCGCCCCAGATGATGCCGAATCGGGCTTCGGTGAGGCAGGCGAGCGGCGCCTTGAGGCCACGCGCCTCGGGCAGTTGGGCCGCGGCCGGAAGGCGTACCCCGGTAAGCGTGATCTCGCCGGTGCTCGACGCCCGCAGCGACATCTTGTTCTTGATCTCCCGGGCGGCGAAGCCCGGGGTGTCGGTCGGCACCGCGAAGCCCACCACCCCCTCGTCGGCGCGCGCCCAGATCACGGCCACATCCGCGAGCGGCGCGTTGGTGATCCACATCTTGCCGCCGTCGAGCACCCAGTCGTCGCCGTCACGGCGCGCGCGAGTCGACATGTTCGCCGGGTCGGAGCCGTGGTCGGGCTCGGTGAGCCCGAAGCAGCCGATCAACTCGCCCGCCGCCATGCCCGGCAGCCAGCGCTGCTTCTGCTCCGGCGAACCGAACTTCCACAACGCGTACATCGCGAGGGAGCCCTGCACGCTAACCAGCGAGCGCACGCCGGAGTCGGCGGCCTCGAGCTCCATGCAGGTCAGCCCGTAGGCGACGGCGGACGAGCCGGCACAGCCGTAACCGGTGAGGTGCATGCCGAGCAGACCCAGCTTGCCGAACTCCAGCGCCAGATCCCGGACCGGGGTCGTGCCGTCGAAGTACCAGTCGGCGACGGATGGGCGGACCCGGTCGTCGGCGACCCGCCGGACGAGGGCGCGGACATCGCGCTCCTCGTCGGTAAGCAGCGAGTCGAAGTCGAGCAGATCCAGCGGGGCAACGGTGACCATGCCCTTAAACTAACGGTGTTAGCTGCCGACGACCAGGACTCTGGCGTGAATCTGGTTGCGCTGCTGCAGCGCGGCCCGAAGCGCACGGTGCAGGCCGTCCTCCAGATAGAGATGGCCCTGATATTCGACGACGTGCGGGAACAGATCGCCGTAGAAGGTGGAATCCTCGGCGAGCAGCTTGTCGAGGGCGAGCTCGCGCTTCGTGGTGATCAGATCAGCCAGCCGGATCGGCCGCGGCGGAATCTCCGACCAAGCCTTCAGCGTGGTGTTGTGATCGGGGTACGGGGCTCCGTCCCGGACCGCTTTGAAGATCATGCCGGGTTGCCCCCTCTCCAAGAACCCGAACCTGTCGGTGTCAGCCTAGCCGCGCCCGCGGTCACTCGGCTGATGCCGCCCATCGGCCATGATGCACCACCTCGTCCACCGGGCGATGCCCGCGCTTCAGTGACGGTGACCTCTTGTCGGTCGCCCGGTAACCGATCGTGAGCGCGCCGATCGGGGTGTACTCGTCGGGAACGCCGAACGCGTCCTTGAACTTCTGCAGCCGGTGCGCCGGAATCCCGAAGAAACACGAGCCCAGGCCCTTGTCGACGGCACTGAGGTGGATGAGCAGCGCGGCGAACCCGGTGTCGATGTCCCAGTACGGCACCGGCCAGCGATTCTCGTCCCGGTCGGCCCAGCCCTTGTCGGACTGGGCGTAGCGCTCCAGGTAGACCGACTTGTTGGAGAGGCAGACGACGATCGCCGGGGCGTTGCGCATCCGGGTGAGCCAGTCGTCCCACTCCCCCTCGGCCGTCGTCGACCAGTAGAGGTCGCGGTCTTCCGGCGCCGTGAGCACCAGGAAGCCCCAACCCTGGGAGAAGCCGGCGCTCGGCGCCCGCAGCCCGTGCCGGACGATCCCGTCGAGGATCTCCGGCGGGACCGGGCGGTCGGGATCGTAGTTACGCACCATCCGCCGGCGGCGCACGACCTCGTCGAACTCCATCAGCTGCGGATTCCCCAGGTGGCGGTCCAGCTCTCGCCGGGCGCCAGCACGATCAGGTCACGGCCGGTGCGGAACGAGTCGGGCGGGCAGGTCATCGGCTCGATCGCGACCGAGCGGCGGAACCGCTCGCCGTGCAGGGTGTCGCCGGTGAAGATCTGCCAGTACTTGAACTTGTCGTCGGCCCAGACCACGACCTTGCGGTCGGAGTTCGGGTCGGCGATGGTCACCTCGGTGACACCGTTCGCGTCGTGCTCGATCTCACCGAACGAGACGTCCATGACCAGGTCACCGATCGCGCGGGCGGCGGTGAAATCGAACTCGGTGCCGGCCACCGGGACGTAGCCGATCGGCAGCAGCCGGCTGTCCGGCTGGATCCGGGTCTTGCCCGGCACGTGCAGCACGGTGTCGTCCACCGAGACGCCCGGGAGCTGCAGGTAGGGGTGCACGGAGTAGCCCCACGGCGCGTTGGTCGCGCTGTTGTTGACCACCTCCTGCGTGCAGGTGAGGCCGGCCGCCGAGACGCTCCAGCGCGTGCGCAGCGTCAGCCACCAGGGGTAACCGACCTGGGCGGGCAGTTCGCAGGCCACCGTGACGGCGTCGGCCGACTGCTCGACGAGCGCCCAGCGCACCCAGTTGGCCAGGCCGTGGATGGCGTTGTGCCGGGCCGGCTCGGTCAGCGCCAGCTGGTGCGCCTGACCCTCGAACTCGTAGTGGCCGTCCCGGATCCGGTTCGGCCACGGCGCGAGGATCTGCCCGGCCGACGCCGGGGAGATCTCGTCGGCCTCGAAGCCGTCGAGCACCTGCACGTCGCCGACGGAGTAGTGGCGCAGCGAGCCACCGACCTCCACGACCACGGCCCGGTGGCCGTCCGCCTCGATCGCCCACTGGGTTCCGGTCATCGCCGGCACGACGCTAGTCATGGCTTGGACACTATCGGTTCGCCTCGTTCCCGGTCTCGGCCTGGGGCTTGTAACGTGCCAAAGCCGGGAACGCCAAGCCCACGACCAGCGCGAGTCCGGCCGCGACGAATCCGCCGCCGGCCCACGATGCGGTCGTTCCGGTCAGATCGGCGGTGGCGCCGGCGCGCAGATCGCCCAGCCGCGGGCCGCCGCCCACCACCACGATGAAGACACCTTGGAGCCGGCCACGGAGCCGGTCGGGGGCGAACGTCTGCAGAATCGACTGCCGGTAGACCGCGCTGACGAGGTCGGCCGCGCCGCCCACAGCGAGCAGCATGACCATCAGCCACAGGGAATGCGCGAAGCCGGAGAAGCCGATCGCGACCCCCCACGCGACCACCGCGACGATCAGGGCCACCCCCTGACGTTTCAGCCGGCCGATCCAGCCCGACGTGAGACCGGCGATGACCGAGCCGATCGCGATCGCGGCGTACAACCAGCCGACCGCCGAACCGCCGCCGAACCGGTCGGCCGCGACCTCGGGGAACAGCGCCCGGGGCATGGCGAACACCATGGCGATGATGTCGACCGCGAAGGACAGCAGCAGCACCGGCTGGGTGACCAGGAACTTCAGGCCGTCGGTGATACCTCGCAGGCCGGCCGACGGCTTCGGCGCGCCCTCCTCGTGCACGATCGGCGGGATCGAGGGCAGCTTCCAGGTGGCCCAGAACGAGATCGTGAACAGGGCCGCGTCGACCAGGTAGGCCACCGTCACGCCGGCGCCGGTGGAGGCGATCCCGAAGATCAGACCGGCGGCCAGCGGACCGAGCACCCCGCCCGCCGTCGTGGTGGTGTAGCTGAGCGTGTTCGCCGCCGGGACCAGTCCGGCCGGCACGATCCGCGGGATGATCGCCTGCCGGGTCGGCGAGCTCACCGCGAAACCAGCCGACTGCACCGCCGTCAGCGCCAGCAGCAGCCAGCCGCTGTGCGATCCCAGCAGCGCCTGCACGAGCAGCCCGACCGTCGAGATCCAGGCCAGCATCGAGCTGGCCAGCAGCAGCTTGCGCCGGTCGACCACGTCGGCGGCGGCGCCACCCCAGAGCCCGAAGATCAGCAGCGGGATCAGTCCGGCGACGCCGAGCAGGCCGACCCAGGCGGAGGAGTGCGTCACCGAGTACATCTGCACCGGCACGGCCACCGAGGTGAACTGGAACCCGAAGAACGAGACGCCGTTGCCGATCCACATCCGGCGGTAGGCCGGCACCCGCAGCGGCCGGACATCGATCACCCAGGAGCTGCGCTCCTTCGCATCGTCGTCGACGACCTGGCTCAAGGTGCGAGCCTTTCCAAGATCCAGACCCCTTCGGCGGTACGGGCGAAGCGCAGCCGATCATGCAGCCGACTGCTGCGCCCCTGCCAGAACTCGACCGTGTCGGGCAGCACCCGGAACCCGCCCCAGTGCGGGGGCGCCGGCACCGGTCCGGCACCGAACCGGTCCTGGGCCGCTGTGAGCCCGGCCTCGACCGCGGCCCGGTCGGGCAGCACCCGCGACTGCGGGCTCGCCCAGGCGCCGAGCTGCGAGCCGCGCGGCCGGGAGGCGAAATAGTCCTCGGTCTCGGCCCGGGTCACTCGTTCCACCGACCCGGTCACGAGCACCTGGCGCTGCATCGCGAACCACGGGAAGGCCAGACTGACGTACGGGTTGGCGGCCAGCTCCGAGCCCTTACGCGACTCGTAGTTGGTGAAGAAGACGAAGCCGCGCCGGTCGTACTCCTTGAGCAGCACCGTCCGGGCCGACGGTCGCCCCTCGGCACTCGCCGTGGCCACGATCATCGCGTTGGGTTCCGCCAGGCCGTAGGCCACCGCGTCGGCGAACCAGGCCGCGAACTGGGTCGGCCAGTCGGCCGCCAGGTGGGCCTCGACCAGCTCCCCACGCTCGGTGTAGTCGCGCCGCATCGTCGCGGGCGAGGGCGGTTGCACAGTCACGAGCGCTCCCCTGATTACTTTCGGCCTCAACGACCGTAAGTCCGAGCGGCCCTTACGTCAGCTCGGTAAGGATGGGTGTCGCGGAGAGCACATCGCGGCGCCCTGGCCAACCGGGCAATATGAAAGACTCGTAGCAGTTCTTCACAGGGGAGCCCTGTCGACTTGAGTGCTGGATCCGAGTTGAGTGTTGGGTCCGGTTTCAAGCCGGGCCTCGAGGGTGTCGTCGCGTTCGAGACCGAGATCGCCGAGCCCGACCAGAACGGCGGCTCGCTGCGCTACCGCGGCGTCGACATCGAGGACCTGATCGGGCACGTCTCGTTCGGCAACGTCTGGGGCCTGCTGGTGGACGGCCGGTTCGGGCCGGGACTGCCGCCCGCCGAGCCGTTCCCGGTGCCGGTGCACTCCGGCGACATCCGCGTCGACGTGCAGTCCGCGGTGGCCATGCTCGCCCCGTACTGGGGGTTGTCCCCGCTCTTCGACATCGACGACGTGCAGGCCCGCCGCGACCTCGCCCGGGTGTCGGTCACCGCGCTGTCGTTCGTGGCACAGGCGGCGCGCGGGCTCGGCCTGCCCGCCGTTCCGCAGAAGGACATCGACAAGGCCGAGACCATCGTCGAGCGGTTCATGCGCCGCTGGCGGGGCGAACCCGACCCGCGGCACATCAAGGCCGTGGACGCCTACTTCATCGCGGCCGCCGAGCACGGGCTCAACGCCTCCACCTTCACCTGTCGGATCGCCGCCTCGGTCGGCGCCGACGTGGCCGCCTGCATCTCGGGCGGCATCGGTGTGCTCTCCGGCCCGCTGCACGGCGGTGCGCCCACCCGGGTGCTGCACATGATCGAAGAGGTCGAGCGCATGGGCGACGCCACGGCGTACGTCAAGCATGTTCTTGATCGTGGGGAACGCCTGATGGGCTTTGGTCACCGCGTCTACCGCGCCGAGGACCCCCGCGCCCGGGTGCTCCGGCAGATCGCCCGCGAGCTCGGCGCCCCGCGCTTCGAGGTGGCCGCCGAGCTGGAACGGGCGGCCCTCGCCGAACTGGCCGAACGCCGACCCGAACGGCCGCTGCGCACCAACGTCGAGTTCTGGTCGGCGGTCGTGCTCGACTTCGCCGAGGTGCCGGCGCACATGTTCACGCCGATGTTCACCTGCGCCCGGGTCGCCGGCTGGAGCGCGCACATCCTCGAGCAGAAGCGGCTCAACCGCATCCTGCGCCCCGGACTCCACTATGTGGGAGCACCGGCCCGCAAGCCGGAGCAGGTCGATGGCTGGGAGCAACTCCCGCATAATGTGTGACCGTGGCCGAGCCGACTCCGCAGCGGAAGACCGAGGCAGAACCCTTGACTGACATCCGGATTCCTGAAGAGATCAAGCCGGTCGACGGGCGCTTCGGTTCGGGGCCGAGCAAGGTGCGGCCGGAGGGCGTCGAGGCGCTGGCCGCGGTGTCCCGCACCTACATGGGTACGTCCCACCGCCAGAAGACGGTGAAGGACCAGGTCGCCCGCCTGCGCCGCGGTCTCGCCGAGTTCTTCTCGCTGCCCGACGGCTACGAGGTGATCCTCTCCAACGGCGGCACCAGCGCGTTCTGGGACACCGCGGCGTTCGGCCTGGTCCGCGACAAGGCTCAGTTCGCCGAGTTCGGCGAGTTCGGCGCCAAGTTCGCCAAGGCCGTCACCGACGCGCCGTTCCTCGCCGCCCCGACCGTGCACAAGGCACCCGGTGGCCAGGCGTCCTTCCTGACCGCCGAGGCCGGCGTCGACGTCTACGCGAGCGTCCACAACGAGACCTCCACCGGCGTGGCCGTGCCGGTCCGCCGGGTGGCCGGCGCCGACGAGGGCGCGCTGCTGCTGACCGACGCCACGTCCGGGGGCGGCAGCCTCGACGTCGACCTGCGGGAGACCGACGTCTACTACCTCGCCCCGCAGAAGGCGCTCGGCTCCGACGGCGGCATCTGGCTGGCCCTCATGTCGCCGGCCGCCATCGAGCGGGCGTTCGAGATCAAGGGCAGCGGACGCTACATCCCGCAGTTCCTCGACCTGGTCACCGCCATCGAGCAGTCCCGCCTCGAGCAGACCTACAACACGCCGGCACTCGCGACGGTCTACCTGGCCGCCGAGCAACTCGACTGGATGAACGCGCAGGGCGGCCTGTCCTGGGCGGTCAAGCGGAGTGCGGAGAGCGCCGCCGCGATCTACGGCTGGGCCGACCGCTCCTCGTTCGCCACGCCGTTCGTCACCGACCCGACGCTGCGCTCGGCGGCCGTCGCCACGATCGACTTCGACGGGGTGGACGCCGCGGCGATCGCCAAGGTGCTGCGCGCCAACGACGTGGTCGACACCGAGCCCTACCGCAAGCTGGGCCGCAACCAGCTCCGGGTGGCGCTCTACCCCACTGTCGACCCGGCTGACGTCACCGCCCTGACCGCGTGCATCGATTACGTGGCCGAACGGCTCGACTAGTCTCGCTCGCGCTGCGCGGGAGGCGGCAGCGGTGCACGGGTTTGAATGGGTTTGCCCGGCGAAACAATGAAGATCATCTCCGCAGCTCAGAGCAATACCACGGTGTGTCTTCTCCCATCGAGTGACCAAGGCGCGTACCGTGTTCCGAAACGCGCCCGAGTGGCTGACTCTCGGGAGCACAGGCCAACGAACGTGACGGGACGGAGGCAACGCATGCGGCCGGTACGCTTCGTCGCCCTCTCCGAGGACGGTCAGGCTCTGGTGCTCGCCGACGAGGTCGGCCGGCTCCTGGCACTCCCCATCGACGACCGGGTGAGCGGCGCGGTTACCCACGAGGCCCACCCCGTCTCACCGGGCGGCTCCGTGGCCGTGATGCACCCCGAGAACGCGACGGCGTCCCTGTCACCGCGAGACATCCAGGCCCGCATTCGATGCGGCGAGTCCGCGGAGGACGTCGCCCGCGTCGCCGGCGTGCCGGTCGACCGCGTGCTGCGTTACGCCGGCCCCGTCCTGCAGGAGCGGGCCATGCTCGCCCAGCACGCCCGCCGCACCCGGCTGAAGACGTCCGACTCGGGTGCCCCGCTCGCCGACGTGGTCGACAGCCGCCTCGCGCAGCACGGCATCGACACCGAGAAGATCTCGTGGGATGCGTTCCGCCGCGACGACGGCACCTGGCGCATCGTCGCCACCTGGCCGTCCGGCAAGGCCACCGCGCAGGCGCTGTGGGATCTCGACAAGGGCCGCCAGGTCGTCTCCCCGCACGATGACATGGCGCAATACCTGTGCGCCGAGCGCCCCACCCAGATCCTCGGCCAGGACCCGGTGCCCGAGCGCAACTTCCTCGCCGAGCGCAGCGGTCACGGCCTTCCCGGCCCGTCCCGCAATGCCGAGCCCACCCGCGGTGGTCACGGCCTGCCGGCGGCGGAGACCAAGACGCCCAACCGCCCGACCCGGGACCCGATCCGGGCCGGCCGCGATGCTCTGCTCGCCTCCCTCGACCGCCCGCTGAGTGGCGGCCGCGGTCTGGAGACGGCCGGCTCGGAGCCTCGCCGCCCGGTGGCCGGCGGCGCCGCCGCCCTGCTCGGTGGCGGTTCCGGCTCGGCCTTCGACGACGACGCCGACCTGCCCAAGGAGGTGCCCGCCGTCCCGTCACTGGCCGTGCTGCGCCCCCGCCGCACCGTCGGACAGCAGGGTCAGCAGGCCTCGGAGACCGACGAGACCAAGCCTCGCAAGCGCCTCCCGAGCTGGGACGACGTCCTGTTCGGCGGCGGTCCCGCAGCCCGCGAGTCCTCCTGACCCGCGAAGCGGTGCCCAGCAGGCCGTCCAGGCCTGCAACGTCGCCAGGTTCTCGGTCCGGACCCGCCACCTGATCCCGTCGTCGGTCAGGTCACGTCGCCTCGCTGCCGCAATCAACGCCTGCGGAACACGGCCTAATGCAACGCCAGCCCGGCGGCCTGCAGCACGTGTTCCATCCGCAGGCGTTCGAGGTCGCGGTCCATGCCCTGGAGCGGGTCCAGATGCTCGTCGAGCCCCAGGCACTGGCAGGCGAGGCGCAACCGGTCGTCGTAGGCCCGCTGCACCGCGGCCAGCCACTTCTCCGAGTGCTGGGTCGGGCCCGAGTGGCGTTGCCGGGCGAGTCGGCGCAGGTCGAAGGCGAGCTGTTCGATCGACGGGCGGTCGAGCCGGGCCGGTGACTGCGTCGGGTCGTCGGTGCACAGCGTCGGGTCGTCGGTGCACAGCGTCGGGTCGAGACGGCACAGCGCTCGGTCGAGGCGGCGCAGCGCACGGATCCGCCGGCGGCCGTCTCGCGTCCAGGGCCGCTCCGCCAGCACGTCGGCGCACACCACGGCGGCCACGACGCAGGGTAGACACAGCAGCGTCAGTAGGGCCGCGGTGAGCACAGCAATGTGCACGATAGCCACCCGAAGACGCTAAGCCGCCTGACCCGAGCGCCGGAATACCCGTTCGGCCGACCCGGTCTGCCAATCGAGCGGGCGGTACCGTCGTTCGCCATGCGGCTCAACACGGTTCTCGGCGTTCTCGCGGAACTGGCTCCCGCCGCCGGCGATCGCGTTCTCGACGTCACCCGGGGCGGCCAGCCGCTGGTCTGGCTGGACGACGCCGAGCGGGCGCCGCGCCGGGCCGAGGTCGATCGGCTCGCCGCCCTGGACGCACTGCACCGCGACGAGCGCCTGCTCCGCCGGGGTTGGGGGTTCCTGGCCGGCGAGCTCACCGACGACAAGCCGCGCAAGGTCCGGGTTCCGCTGCTGAGCCAGCCGGTCCGGCTGGAACGGTCACTTACCGGATACCGGGTGGTTCCCGCCGGTGACATAGAGCTGACGCCCTTGGTGACCGACCGTGAGCTGGCCGCCGCGCTGGAGGCGGCGCCGGGGGTGGCCGCGCCGGGTTGGCTGTCCGCGACCGGGAGCACGGCCTGGATGCAGACGGCGGCCGAGGCGACCGGCATCGCCGTCTTCACCGTCACTTTTGACCACCGGCACCTGCCGAAGAACCGTGTCGTGCTTGTCGCGCAAGCGGGGCTCTATGTGGCTCGGGACGTGTTCGGCGGCGGGCTCGCGGACAGTCTGCGCAGCTGGGCGGCGCGGGACCTGACCGGGACGGCGCTGGCCGCGATCTACGGCGAGCCGCGCGTCGAACAGCCGGACGACTCCCCCGTGCTCTCCCCGCTGCCGCTGACCGACGCGCAGTCCGAGGTGGTGGCCCGCGCGCGTACCGAATCGATCGTGGTGGTCTCGGGTCCGCCCGGCAACGGCAAGAGCCACACCGTGGTCGCCGCCGCGCTCGAGGTGGTCCATCGAGGTGGTTCGGTGCTGGTGGCGACCCAGTCGCCGCACGCGGCCGAGGTCCTGGCGGCCTTGCTGGCGCGCTATCCGGGCCCCACACCGGTGCTTTTCGGTGACGCCGGGCGCCGGGCGAGCCTGGCGGCCGAGCTCACGGCGGGCGCGGCGCAAGGCCCGAGCGAGAAAGAGCTGCGCGCGGACGTCACGGCCGTCCGTTCCAAATTCGATGAGGTACGGCTACAACGCGCCGCCGTGGCCGATGCTCTGCGCCTGGAAACCACGGCCGCGACCCTGGAGCACTGGCAGCCACAGCTGCCGTCGCTGGCGTCCGACGTCCCGGGGGCCTTCAACGGCGACCTGGAGCGCCCCGGGCTGCTCGGCTGGTGGGCGCGCCGCCGTACCCGGGAAATCCCGCCCCAGCGCGTGGCGGACGCCCGAGCCGCGGCCGCCGCCCAGCGTGCCGCCGCCCGGCTGGCCGCAACCGGCGGCACCGACCTGGCCCCGCTCTGGCCGTCCCTGCACGCCGCCGAGCAGGCCCTGGCCACCGCCGTCGGGGACGCCATGCGCCGGGCCGCCCACAGCGAACGTCGCTGGAGTGCCGAGGCTCGCCGGGGTGCCGCGGCCCTGGCCGCCGCCCTGCGCGCCGGCCGCAACCGCCGTCGCGAGCTGCTGGCGAAGCTGGACGCCAAGCCTCTGGTGCGGGCGCTCCCGCTGTGGATCGGCACCGTCTCCGACGTGGAGGACCTGCTCCCGGCCGCCGCGGGCATGTTCGACCTGGTGGTGATCGACGAGGCCTCGCACGTGGACCAGATCCGGGCCGCCCCGGTGCTGGCCCGAGCTCGACGGGCCCTGGTCGTCGGCGATCCGAGGCAGTTGCGTTTCGTCTCCTTCGTCAGCGACGTCGACGTGGCCGGTGTCCTCGCCGCACACGGCGCCGACGAGCGCCTGGACGTGCGCCGGGTGAGCACCTACGACCTGGCGGCCGGCGCCGGCCCGGCCACTTGGCTGGCCGAACACCACCGCAGCACCCCGCACCTGATCGGCTTCTCGGCGCACCGGTTCTACGGTGACCGGATCGCGGTGCTGACCCGCACGCCGGCGGCCGAGGCCACCGACGCGATCGACGTGGTGCGGGCGCCCGGTCCGGGGCTGGCCGACGAGGTGACCACGGTCCTGAAGGTGATCGAGGACCTGGTCGCCGACGGCCACCGGGGCATCGGGGTGATCTCCCCGTTCCGCCCGCAGGCCGAGGCGCTGGAGGCGGCGCTGGTGGCCGCCTACCCGGTGGAGCGGATCGAGGAGCTGGGCCTGCGGGTCGGCACCGTGCACGCTTTCCAGGGCAGCGAGGCCGACGTGGTCGTGGTGTCCCTGGGCCTGCTGCCCGGCGACCCGGCGGGCCGCCGCCGCTTCGTCTCCGACCCGCACCTGTTCAACGTGATGATCACCAGAGCACGCCGGCGCATGGTCGTGGTGAGTTCGCTGGCGGATGCCGACGGCCTGCTCGGCGACTACCTGACGTACGCGAGTGCCGCGCCGGCCCGCACCGGCGGCCAGATGCCCGTCCCGACGGGGTGGGCAGCCGAACTGGCCGACGAACTCGCCCGGCTCGACGTTCCCGTGCTGCCCGCCTATGCCGTCGGGCCCTGGACGATCGACCTGGTGCTCGGCGAGGTCGGCGTCCTCTGCGGACCGCATCCGGGCGGCCCGGACGCCCACCTGGCCCGCCAGCGAGCCCTCCATCAGGCCGGCTGGCAGCTGGTGGACGCGTTCCCGAGCCGCTGGAACGGCGACCCGCGCCGCGCTGCGCTCGAACTGGCGGCGACGCAGCGCCCGCTCAGCGTCCCGAACTGAGCGCGACGGCCGGCGCCTCATCGGCCGGCACCCGGCTGGCCGGTCCCTTGCCGGCCGGCACCGCGTCGGCTGGCATGTCGTCGGCCGGCACCTCGTCCCGGGTCGCGCGGACCAGCTCGACCCGCGGCCGGCCGGACCAGCGCACCCTGATTCGATCCCCACTCACCTTGAGCTGCCAGATCAGTGCCACCACGGCCGCGACGAAGCAGATCAGACCGGCACACCAGATGCTGGCCGGCACCCCGAACCGCTCGCCCCACCAGCCGACCGCGGTCGCCCCGATCGGCGTGGTGCCGAGGAAGACGAGCACGTAGAGCGCCATCACCCGGCCCCGGTACTCGGCGTCGACGCCCATCTGAACGCGGTGGTTGGCGGCCTGCGCCAGGTAGATCGAGAAGAACCCGGTGGGTAGCAGGATCACCATCGCGACCACGAAGTTGGGGGCGAACCCGACGGCGAACTCGAGCAGTCCGAAGGCCAGCGCCGCCCCGAGCACGAGATAGACGCTGGGCCGGGCCCGGCGCCCGCTGCCGGCCAGGGCCCCGCCGAGTGCCCCGACCGCGAGGGTCGTGGTGAGCAGGCCGAACGAGGACGGACCGGCGTGGAAGTTGATTTTCGCGAGGGCGGCCAGGGTGACCGGGAAGTTGAAGCCGATCATGCCGACGACCGCGATGAGGGAGATCGGCAGCAGCAGGTCGGGCCGCTTGCGTACGTAATGCAGGCCGTCCATGACCCGAGCGCCCTTCTTGGCCGCGGGCGCGTTGCGGTAGAGGTCGGCCGGCCGCATCCGGGTGTAGCTGAAGACCGGCGCGATCGACAGCACCGTGGCGATCAGGAAGACCGGGCCGGTGCCGAAGACCGCGAGCGCGACCCCGGCCAGGGCCGGTCCGGCGATCCGGGCGCAGTTGAAGGTGGCCGCCGAGAGCGCGAGGGCGTTCGGCAGCAGCGGAAGCTCGACCAGCTCGGAGACGAACGCCTGCCGCACCGGGGTCTCGACCGCGTTCGCGATGCCGAGCAGCCCCGCGAACAGGTAGACGTGCCACAGGACGACGGCGCCAGAGGCGACGAGCACGGCGAAGACGATCGCGGTGACCGCGAAGACGGCGTTCGCGGCGATCAGGAGCAGGCGCTTGTCGTAGCGGTCGGCGAGGCGCCCGCTGTAGAGGGTGAGCAGCAGCACCGGCAGGAACTGCAGGGCGGCCACGGTGCCGAGCGCACCCGGCGAGTTCCCGGATAGATCGAGTACGAGCCAGTCCTGGGCGGTGAACATCATCCAGACTCCGACCAGCTTCACGAGCTGACCGGTGGAGAAGAGTCGGTAGTTACGAACTCCCAGGGAGTGGAACGTGGTACTCAGCACTGCCCGCACTAGGCTGCGCCTCCTTCTCGGCCGTACGCGTCTTCGGCGAGGGTTTCGTGCAAGAAATCCTCGGTGATGAAGCTCGGCGACTGATCGAGGCGGTCAGGCTTGGGCGACCTGCTGCATGATCTGGGCGGCGCGGGCGAGCACGTCACGTTCGTCGGGGCTCAGAGCGGCCAGCTGTTCGGCGAGCCACTCGTTTCGCACCTGTTCGAATTGCGCGTACATCGTCCGCCCCTGCTCGGTGGGCGCCAGGATGACCTGCCGTCCGTCGGTCGGGTGCGGGGTGCGGGCGACGAGCCCGCGGTCCTCCAGCTTCCCGACGATCTTGGTCATCGTCGGTGGCTGGACCCGTTCGACGTCGGCGAGCTCGCGAGGAGTCAACGCGCCGTGCAGCTGGAGGCTGGTCAGGGCGGAGAGCTGGCTGAACGTGAGATCACCGACTGCGCGGGTCTGCCGGACCCGCCGGTTGAGTCGCAGAATGGCCTCGCGCAGCGTCCTGGCCAGCTCGTCGGCTGTCCCTCGCTCCGTAGCCACCGGCCACTCCATCACGATTCTTAGCTTAGCTAATGAGCTTGGCTAACGACTATGACTGCCGTCACCGGCCCGCCCGGGAGCGGAGGGACCGGTGCCGGCAGTCAAGATAACCAGCTCAGCTGACCCAGGTCTCCAGGGGACCCCGGATGAAGTAGAGAACGAAGAGCACGGCCACCCCGTACAGAATCGGGTGGATCTCCCGCGCCCGGCCGGTCGCGACCTTCAGCACGACGTACGCGATGATCCCGGCGCCGATGCCGTTGGAGATCGAGTAGGTGAACGGCATCAAGGTGATCGCCAGGAACGCCGGCACCGCGATGGTGTAGTCGGTCCAGTCGATCTGCCGCACCGCGGTCATCATCAGGAAGCCGACCACCACGAGCGCGGTCGACGCCGCCTCGAACGGCACCACCTGCACCAGCGGTGCCAGGAACATGGCGAGCAGGAAGAGCACGCCGGTGACCAGGTTCGCGACGCCGGTCCGGGCACCCTCGCCCACTCCGGCCGCGCTCTCGATGTACGAGGTGTTGCTCGACACACTGGCGGCACCGCCCGCGACCGCCGCGACCGAGTCGACGAGCAGGATCTCCCGGGTGCGCGGCGGCATCCCGGACTCGTCGAGCAGGCCGCCCTCCTGGCCGACCGCGACCATCGTGCCCATGGTGTCGAAGAAGTCGGTGATCAGCAGCGTGAAGACGAACATCACGCAGACCAGCCAGCCCGCCCTGGACCACGAGTCGAGCACGTTGAAGTGGCCGATCAGCGAGAGGTCCGGGGTGCTGACCACCTTGTCCGGCCAGGTCGGCACGTTCAATGACCAGCCGTGCGGGTTGGTCACCGACGAGCCGGCGCCCGCGATCGCCTCCACGATGATGGCGAGCACGGTGGAGCCGAGGATGCCGATCAGGATCGCGCCCTTGACCTTGCGGACGAACAGCACGAGCGTGAGGAGCAGGCCGAGCACGAAGACGAGGGCCGGCCAGCTCACCAGCTTGCCGCCGAGACCCATCTCGACCGGCACGGTGGTGTTCTCGGCGTCCGGCACGCGGTGCACGAAGCCCGCGTCGACGAGACCGATGATCATCAGAAAGAGGCCGATACCGACGCCGATGGCGGTTTTCAGCTGGGTGGGAACGGCGCGGAAGACGAGCGTGCGCAGGCCGGTGAGGACCAGGACGGCGATCAGCACACCCTCGATGACGACCAGGCCCATCGCGTCGGCCCACGTCATTTCCGGTGCTATCTCGTACGCCACCAGGGCGTTCACGCCGAGCCCGGCGGCCAGCGCGAGCGGGAAGCGGGCGACGACCCCCATCAGGATGGTCATCACGCCGGCGACCAGTGCGGTTCCGGCCGCGAGGGCGGCGATCGGCAGCTTGCGGTCCGCGGAGTCGACGCCGGCGCCGAGGATGAGCGGGTTGAGTACGACGATGTAGGCCATCGTGAAGAACGTGGCGAATCCACCACGGATCTCCTGGCCGAGCGACGATCCACGCGCACTTATCTGGAAATATCGATCAAAAGCGTTACGTGCTCCTGCATCGGTGGCAGCAGACGACATGCAGGGTCCCTTCCGAGATCGGTGACCCGCGCATGCTTTCAGACGGAATGACCTGCGCAAAGCCGGGAAAGGCACCGCATACCCACGGATGATCGCTCCGCACGTACCCTGTCGGTGTGACGCAGCCGAAGCCCCGGGTCGAACCACTGGACCCGCCGATGGTCCCGTTCGCGGCGGCCGGCCTCGCCGCCTTCGCGCTCGCCGGTCTGATCGTCTGGCTCGCGAACGGCCCCGACAGCTGGCTGGACACCTGCACAGCCGGTTTCCTGGTCGGCATCCCCGGCCTGATCACGATGCTCATCCACGACCGGAACCGCAAGCGACGCCGGTCGATCACCCACGCGGAGTTCCGCGAGCTCTAGCTGTGGCCGTAATCCTCGGCCGGTTCCTCGTCCTCGACCGAACCGTGGCCGCGGCTGACCGCCACCGCCTCGACCTCGGTGTCGTCGTAGATCGTGGGCAGTTCCTCGACCGGCTGCTCAGCCGTGCCGAGCAGCGCCTCGGAGTGGGCGCCGCAGCCGTGGTCGGCGCTCACCGCGCGAGAGTCGTCGGGGGCGTAGAGGTTGCCGCAGACGCCGAACATCGCGCGCAGCGTGCCGGCCAGCGGGAGGTAGAAACCGCAGGTGCCGCAGCGGGCGTTGCGCGGGGCCGCGGTCGAGATCGGCGCCTCGGGGCCGGCCTCGCCCTCGTACCACCGCTGAGCCGTCTCGATCCGGCCCTCGCGGGACATCACCCGGGACCGGCCGAGGCCCAACTCCCAGCTGACCTCCTCGACCGCGGGGTCGTCGCTGAGCACATAACCCTGGGCGAGCCGCTCGTCGTCGGGCGCGGTCGGCATGAGATCGCCCACACCGAGGTCGCCGGGCTGCAGCCGCTCGTTCCACGGCACCCAGCCCGGGGCCATCAGCGCGTCGGGCCCGGGCAGCAGCACCGTCTCGCAGACCGTCACGTGGCGGCTGCGCGGCACCCGGGTCACCGTGACCGCCCACCGCCAGCCGCGGTAGCCCGCGAGGTGACTCTCGAAGAAGTGAGTCACCACACGGTCGCCTTCGGCGATCGCCTCGAGGTGCTCGCCGATGTCGGACGCATCCACATCGGTGATCGCGCCCCGGGCCACCCCGATTGCATCAGCACAAACCTGGTCGAGGCGGGCGGCGCGAGCGGAGGTCCGAGTCGTCACATATTCATTGTCCCCTACCGGGACAGGTGAGGCACACCGACTCCCCCGAATTCGGCGGCCACCGGACGGGACGCGGCTGGCCCGGATGGGTCAGGATGGTTTCCATGCCGCTGCTTCCCACACTCGGACGCACCGTCGGCACCGGGATCAAGGCCGCCCGCGTGCTGGTGCGCGGTTCCG
This sequence comes from Paractinoplanes ferrugineus, assembly GCF_016862195.1. Lineage (GTDB taxonomy): Bacteria > Actinomycetota > Actinomycetes > Mycobacteriales > Micromonosporaceae > Actinoplanes > Actinoplanes ferrugineus. Next base: position 42,016 of record NZ_BOMM01000051.1, read on the forward strand.
TGCGCGGCGGGGCCTGGGCGACCCGCCGGGTCGGCAGCGCGCGAGCCAAGGGCGCCGCCAACGAGATCGGCATGATCCGCCTCTTCGACCTGCACGCGCTCTCCTGCGCCGGCGACGCCCTGATCACCATCGGCCTGGCCGGCACGATCTTCTTCAACGTGCCGCTCGGCGAGGCGCGCAGCAAGGTCGCCCTCTACCTGCTGATCACGATGGTCCCGTTCGCCCTGCTGGCACCCGTGGTCGGCCCACTGCTCGACCACTTCCGGCACGGCCGCCGCTATGCCCTCGCCGTCACCATGCTCGGCCGCGCGTTCCTGGCCTACGTGATCTCCGATCACCTGTTCGGCTGGGGACTTTATCCGGCGGCCTTCGGGGTGCTCGCGCTCTCCCGGGCGTACGGCGTGGCCCGCTCCGCCGCGGTGCCCCGCCTGCTGCCCGAGGGCGTCGGGTTGTCCCAGGTCGGCGCCCGCGCCAGCGTCTACGGCACGTTCGCCGGCGCCGTGGTCGCCCCGATCGGCCTGCTCGCCTTCAAGTTCGGCCCACAGTGGCCGCTGCGGGTCGCCACGATCATCTTCGTGATCGGCATGGTGGTGTCCCTGCGCCTGCCTCCACGAGCCGACTCCGACCCGCCCGAGGAGGTCCCCCGCCCCTGGCGGGCCGCCCTGGGCCTGGGCCGGGGCGGGGTGCGCCCGCTCTCCGGCAAGCTGGTGATCGCCACCCTGATCGGCAGCGCCAGCCTGCGCCTGCTCTACGGCTTCCTGCTGCTCTTCCTGGCCTTCGTGATCATGGCCAATCAGCTCGACACCAACGTCCTCGGCCAGGACATCGGCCGCCAGGGCGCGGTCGGCCTGATCGGCGGCGCCCTGGCCATCGGCACGTTCCTGTCCACCGCCGTCGGCACCCGGCTGCGTATCCGCCGGCCGCTGGCCCTGCAGTCCGCCGGCATCACCATCACGGCCGGCGTGGCGGTGCTCTCCGCCCTCTTCTTCAGCCTGCCGATGCTCGCCCTGCTGGCCCTGATCACCGCCATCTTCAGCGGCATCGCCAAGCTGGCTGTGGACGCGAGCATCCAGGAGCGCATCCCCGAGCGTCAGCGAGCAAGCGCCTTCGCCCACTCCGAGACCGTCCTGATGATCGCCTGGGTCTCCGGCGGCGCGCTGGGCATCATCCCGCTCTCCGGCCGCGTCGGAATCGCCCTGGCCGCCCTGCTGGCAGTGGCCGCCGCCGGCCGAGCCGGCTGGTCCGCCACCCGTCTGCACAACGAACGCCTGAGCGGCCGGGCCGACCCCCCACCCACCGACTCCGGCGCCGAGCAAGACCCCGCCGACAACGCCGCTTCCGACCGCCCCACCGTCGCCGGGCACAGCGGCACGGCCGCCGGCGAAGGGCGCCAAGCGGGCGGCGGCCGGGTCGGACCGGACGGCATCGCCGAGCCCACCGATCCCTGGCCGGAGGCACCGACCGTGCCGCACCGCAATCGACCGAGCGCCCCGGCGCCGCGCCGACCGCAACCCGGTCGGCCAGGCTCGACGTCGACACTGCCGACGGGCGACGGTCGTGGGCTCAGTCCCACCCTTCCCGACCTCGCCGAGAAGCCGGATCGCGGCAAGCGGAAGTGGGGCTTCGGCAAGCGCAAGCAAGATCCCGCGCGCCCGGACGCGCCCGCCGCCCCGCCCTCGCGGTCCGAAGCGGGACCGGCGGCGAGACCGGCACGGGAGTCGGCAGTTCCGGCCGACGACCGGCCGACCCAGTCGTCCGCGCCGAAGCCGGACCCGGCGCCGGCCCCACCCGGCTTCCACGTCTACCGGCCCTCCTCGGCCGGCAGTTCCGGCAACGGCGCGCAGCCGGTCGCCGGGGAGGACGACCGGTGACAACGCTCACGCCGGCACCCCCCCTGCTCGTGGTCACCGCGGTGGCCGCCGAGGCCGAAGCCGTGCGCGCCGCCACCGACCGGAGCCGGGTGGCCGTCGAGCCGGTCGGGGTCGGGCCGGCGGCGGCCGCGGCCGGGACCGCTCGGCTGCTCGCCACCGGCCGCTACCGGGCGGTGCTCAGCGCCGGCATCGCCGGCGGCTTCGTCGGGCGGGCGCCGGTCGGCGCGACGGTCCTCGGGGGGCGCAGCATCGCGGCCGATCTGGGGGCCGAGACGCCCGACGGGTTCCGGTCGGTGGAGGAACTCGGCTTCGGCCACAGCGTCCTGGCCGCCGACCCGGTGTTGTTGAAAGGCCTGACCGCCGCACTCCCCGAGGCGATCGTCGGCGACGTGCTGACGCTCGCGACGGTGACCGGCACCGGCGCGACCGCCGCGGTTCTCGCGCGGCGCTTCCCGGATGCCGTGGCCGAGGCGATGGAGGGCTTCGGGGTGGCCACGGCGGCGGCCGACGCGCGGGTCCCGTTCGTCGAGTTGCGCACGATCTCCAATCCGGTTGGGCCGCGTGACCGGGCCGCGTGGCGGCTCAAGGAGGCGTTCGCCGCGTTGTCCACAGCTTCTGAGGCCCTGTGGACAGCCTGTGGATAACCTCACCGTGTGGGGTGGAAGACAGGTGGTGTTTCGGGCGGGGCGGCGGTTCCGGGTCTAGCGTGACAAGCGTGGCGCTTTCACTCGCGGTCTCGCCGTGTCCCAACGACACCTTCGTCTTCCACGCCCTCGTGCACGGCCTTGTGCACGGCGCGCCCGAGGTCAACCTGACCTTCGCTGATGTGGACGTCACCAACACAGCGGCCGAGCGTGGCGAGTTCGACCTCGTCAAGGTCAGCTATGCGGCGCTGCCCTGGCTGCTCGACGACTACGAGTTGCTGCCGACCGGCGGCGCGCTCGGCCGCGGGTGTGGCCCACTCGTGCTCGCCCGCACCCCCGAGCAGGAGGTCACCGGAGCCACGGTGGCCGTCCCGGGTGACCGCACCACGGCGTACCTCTTGTTCCGCCTGTGGGCCGAGGGCAAGCAGCCGGCCAAGATCGAGGTGGTTCCGTTCCACCAGATCATGCCGGGGGTCGCCGACGGGAGGTACGACGTCGGCCTGGTCATCCACGAGGCGCGGTTCACCTATCAGCGTTTCGGTCTGATCGCGTTGGCCGATCTCGGCGAGTGGTGGGAGGGCGACACCGGCCTGCCGATCCCGCTCGGTGCGATCCTGGCCCGCAAGGGCGCTGTCGACCCGGCACAGGCGACCGAGTGGATCCGCAACTCGGTGAGCATGGCCTGGGCCAATCCGGCCGCCAGTCAGGAGTTCATCCTGGCCAACGCCCAGGAGATGGAGCCCGAGGTGGTGCAGCAGCACATCGATCTGTACGTCAACGAGTTCACCCTGGAACTGGGCCGGGACGGACTCGCCGCCGCCGACGCCCTGCTTCAGCGTTCAGCGGCGGCGGGTATCACGCCGTCGGTCAAACCGTTCCTCTGATCAGGCCTCGAACTCTCGCGCCACCGCGTGGACCAGCTGCGCGATCTTTGCCGAGGTCTTCTTGTCGGGGTGGCGACCTCGGGACAGCCCCGGCTGCACCTGCTGCTCCAGCACCTTGATCATGTCTTCGATCATGCCGTGCAGCTCTTCGGCCGGGCGCCGCCGCAGCTCCGCCAGGGACGGCGGCGCGTCGAGCAGCTTCACGCCCATCGCCTGCGCGCCCTTACGGCTGTCCACGACACCGAACTCGACTCGTTGACCGGACTTCAACTCGGCCGTTCCGTCCGGCAGCGCACCCTTGGGCAGGAAGACATCCCCACCCTCATCGCTGGTGACGAAGCCGAATCCCTTCGCCGCGTCGTACCACTTCACTCGACCCGTGGGCACCGCTGACCTCAACTTCACTGGTGAGGATTACTCAGGGCGATGGAGACCTGGGCGCGAACGGTGCGGCTACGCGCGGGTCGAGGTGGGCCCTGAACAACCCTCAAATGGAAACAACCGCTCACCCAAGGCTACTGAAGGTGGGCACTACGGCCCAACTGCAATCTCAGTCAGCAGGTCGGGAAACGGGACGAGGTCGGGCAGGACGTACGAAGCGCCAGCGGCACGGAGGTCCGTCGCGTCGCAGGGGCCGGTGGTGACGCCGATTCCGGGGACGCCGGCGGTGCGGGCCGCGACCATGTCGGCCGTGTGATCGCCCACATACCACCGCACGCCGTGTTCGGTCAGGGCCGCCGCTTTGCCCTCGGCGAACAGGTCGCCGGCCAACTCGTCGACGACGATGCCGAAGTGATCGAAGTGCATCCGGGCCAACCGGCCCAGCTTCGAAGTGACCACGACCACGCGCAGCCCGTGTGCTCGCACGGCGGCCAAGGCCTCGATCGCGCCCGGCGTGGGGACGGTCGGGGTGATCGCGTAATCCGGGTAGAGGTCCCGGTAGGTGGTGACCGCCTCTTCGACGTCCTCGGCCGGGAACCATTCGCTCAGCTCGGTGCGCAGCGGCGGCCCGAGCCGGCTGACCGCCAGGTCGGCGTCGACGAAGACGCCGGTCTTGGCGGTCAGCGCCCGATAGGCGGCGCGGATCCCCGGCCGGGAGTCGATCAAGGTCATATCAAGATCGAAACCAACCGCGGGTACGGTCACGCGGGTGTCGACGGGATGTAGTTCAGGTTGTCCACGGGCAGCGGGAAAGTCTGGTCGTCGCCGAACGGCGACGGAGCGGCGGCCCGATCCGAGATCAGCTCGGAGACGTTCAGGTGGCCTTTCATCGACACCGACTGCGCCCGCCGAGCCCCGGCACCCCCACGCACCTCTGTACCCGGCATCTTGTTCTGAGCGGCCACGGATCTCCCCTTCAGGTGTTCAGTGAGCCGGACGCCTCGCCCGGACACTTCAATATCGTCCCACGGCGGCTAGCGTTGAACACGATGGCCACCACATTCGCCGATCAACTCCGGTCGCTCACTGACGAGGCGCTGGGCGCGCTCGTACAGCTGCGCCCCGACCTCGTCGTGCCCGTGCCCGCCGACATCTCGGCGCTGGCCGTGCGCGCCCAGTCCCGGGGCTCGGTCGCCCGCTGCCTGGACGGCCTCGACGAGTTCACCCTGCGCATCCTCGACGCGGCCCGGCTGACCCGCTCCGCCGACACCGCCCTGACCTCCGTCGACGCCATCCTCGAGCTGGCCGGCGGCACCTCGGCCGACGACGTACGCGTCGCGATCGACCGGCTCCGCGTCCGTTTCCTGCTGCACGGCCCGCCGGAGGCGATGGCCGTCGTGGGCGCCGTCGACGAGGTCACCTCGCCCTACCCGGCCGGTCTGGGCCGGCCCGCCGATTTCCTCGACCCGCGGGCCGCCGCGCTCTGCGCCGACAAGGCCAAGCTGCGCCGCACCGTGCTGGCCGCCCCGGCGGGGGCCCGCGCCGTGCTCGACCGGCTCGCCGCCGGACCGCCGATCGGTGCGCTGACCCGCGACACCGTGGCCGAGCCGGTGCGCTGGCTGGTCGAGCAGCACATCCTGGTGCCGATCTCGGAGGCCGGCCGGGCCCCGAACGCCGACGGCGAGCTGGTCGAGCTGCCCCGTGAGGTCGGCATGCTGCTGCGCCGCGAGGCCGGTCCGCTCGGCGAGCTGCGCCCGTTCCCGCCGCTGCCGGAGGGGTCGGCGCGGGACCCGAAAGCGGTGGACTCGGCCGGCGCCGGGCAGACGATGGAGGCCGTCCGCAGTGCCGAGGCGCTGCTCGAGGCCCTTGCCACGGAGGCCGCACCGGTGCTGCGAGCCGGCGGTCTCGGCGTGCGGGAGCTGCGCCGGCTGGCCCGCGCGGCCGGCCTCGACGAGGTCGCCGCCGCGCTGCTCATCGAGATCACCTACACCGCCGGCCTGCTCGGCGAGACCGACGCGACCGGCACCTCCCGCTCGGTGACGGTGAGCCGGGCGGGCGGCGCGGCCGACGAGATCTTCCTGCCGACCGGCGCGTTCGACCTGTGGCGGGCGCTCAGCATCGCTCAGCGCTGGCACACCCTGGCCCGAGCGTGGCTGTCGATGAGCCGGCAGCCGAGCCTGGTCGGCGCCCGCGACGAGCGGGACCGGCCGATAAACGCCCTCGCCCCGGAGGCGGAGCGGGCCGGTGCGCCGCAGGCCCGCCGGGAGGCGCTGCTCGTGCTCGCCGATCTCGAGGCGGGCACCGCCCCGGCCGTCGACGAGGTGCTCGAGCTGCTGGCCTGGCAGGCCCCCCGACGCGCGCGCGGCCGGGAAGGGGCGCATCGGGACGCGCTGTCCGGGGCCGCCCTGCTCGGCGTGACCGCGCTCGGGGCGCTCACGTCGTACGCGAGGTTGCTGCTCGAGGATCCGGACGACGACGAGAACGATCCGCTGGGCGTGCGGGCGACCGCCTCGGCGGCGCCGCATGACGCGGTACGCATCCTGGACGCGCTGCTCCCGGCCCCGGTCGAGCACGTGCTGCTGCAGGCCGACCTGTCGGTGGTGGTGCCCGGACCACCCGAGCCGGAGTTGGCCGGTGAGCTCGATGTCATCGCCGAGCCGGAGTCGGCCGGTGGCGCCAGCGTCTTCCGGGTCACCCCGGCCAGCGTGCGGCGGGCCCTCGACGTCGGCTACACGGCGGCCGACCTGCACTCGTTGTTCCGGCGCCGGTCGCGCACGCCGGTGCCGCAGACCCTGACCTACATGATCGACGACGCCGCCCGCCGGCACGGTGGGTTGCGTGCCGGGTCGGCCGGGTCCTACCTGCGCAGCGACGACGAGGCACTGGTCGCCGAGGTGCTCGCGGACAAGCGACTCGCCCCGCTCGGGCTGCGTCAGATCGCGCCGACCGTGCTGGTCAGCCCGCTTCCGGTGGCCCGGCTGCTGACGCAACTGCGCGACGGCGGTTTCGCCCCGGTCGCCGAGGACGCGGGCGGTGCGGCCGTGCTGTCCCGGCCCAAGGTCCGGCGGGCTCCCACCCGTACCACCCTGGCCGGTCGACCGGCCGAGCAGGCCGGGCCCCCGGTCCTCGCCGGACCTCGTCTCGCCGGGGTGGTCGAGCAATTGCGCCGGGGCGACATCGCCACCCGCGCGGCTCGCCGCGCGCCCGTCACCGTGCGCGCCGCCAATGGGCAGAGCGTGACCGGTCTCACCTCGGTGCAGCGGCACGGCGAGGCGATGGCGGTGCTCCAGCAGGCGGTCCGCGACAAGGCGCGGGTGTGGGTCGGTTATGTCGACTCGCACGGCGCCACCCTGTCGCGGCTGGTACGCCCGGTGTCGTTGAGCGCCGGCTACCTGCGCGCCGAGGACGAGCGGACCGAGACGCTGCACACGTTCGCCCTGCACCGGATCACCGCGGCGGTCACCGACGAGGAATGAGCCGGCTGCCGTGGCAAACTGGAGGGTCGGCTTCAAAAGGGGGATTTCCGGTGAGCGACGGACCACTGATCGTGCAGTCGGACAAGACGCTGCTGCTGGAGGTTGATCATCCGGACGCGAAGGCGTGCCGCATGGCCATCGCGCCGTTCGCCGAGCTGGAACGTTCGCCGGAGCACGTGCACACCTACCGGTTGACGCCGCTCGGTCTGTGGAACGCGCGGGCCGCCGGGCACGACGCCGAGAGCGTGGTCGACTCGTTGATCAAGTTCTCCCGCTACCCGGTGCCCAACGCGCTGCTGGTCGACGTGGCCGAGACGATGGACCGCTACGGCCGCCTGCAACTGGTCAACGACCCGGCCAACGGCCTCGTGCTGCGCGGCCTCGACAAGATCGTGCTGGTCGAGGTGGCCAAGTCGAAGAAGCTGGCCGGCATGCTCGGCGCCCGCCTCGACGACGAGACCATCGTGGTGCACCCGTCCGAGCGTGGCCGCCTCAAGCAGGCGCTGCTCAAGCTGGGCTGGCCGGCCGAGGACCTGGCCGGTTACGTCGACGGCGAGGCGCATGAGATCTCCCTCGCCGAGAACGGCTGGACGCTGCGGTCATACCAGCAGGAGGCAGTCGACGGCTTCTGGGCCGGTGGCTCCGGCGTGGTCGTGCTCCCGTGCGGCGCCGGCAAGACGCTCGTCGGGGCGGCCGCGATGGCGACCGCCAAGGCCACCACGCTGATCCTGGTGACCAACACGGTGGCCGGCCGGCAGTGGAAGCGGGAGCTGATCGCCCGCACCTCGCTCACCGAGGAGGAGATCGGCGAATACAGCGGCGAGCGCAAGGAGATCCGCCCGGTCACCATCGCGACCTACCAGGTGCTGACCTCCCGGCGCGGCGGCGCGTTCACCCACCTCGACCTGTTCGGCGCCCGCGACTGGGGCCTGGTCGTCTACGACGAGGTCCACCTGCTGCCGGCGCCGATCTTCCGGTTCACCGCCGACCTGCAGGCCCGCCGCCGGCTCGGCCTCACCGCGACCCTGGTGCGCGAGGACGGCCGCGAGGGCGACGTCTTCTCCCTCATCGGTCCCAAGCGCTACGACGCGCCCTGGAAGGACATCGAGGCGCAGGGCTGGATCGCGCCGGCCGAGTGCGTCGAGGTGCGGGTCACCCTCACCGAGGCGGAGCGGATGACGTACGCGGTGACCGACGCCGAGGAGCGTTACAAAGCCGCCGCCACCGCGCGCACCAAACTGCCCGTGGTGAAGGCCCTGGTCGACAAGCACCCCGACGAGCAGGTGCTGGTCATCGGCGGCTTCCTCGACCAGTTGCACACCCTCGGGGAATACCTGGACGCCCCGATCGTCGAGGGGTCGACCACCAACAAGGAGCGGGAACGGCTGTTCGACGCGTTCCGGGCGGGCTCGCTGAAGACTCTGGTGCTGTCCAAGGTCGGCAACTTCTCGATCGACCTGCCCGAGGCGGCGGTGGCGATCCAGGTGTCCGGCACGTTCGGCTCGCGGCAGGAGGAGGCGCAGCGGCTCGGCCGGGTGCTGCGCCCCAAGGCGGACGGGCGGCAGGCGCACTTCTACACGGTCGTGTCCCGCGACACGATCGACACCGAGTACGCCGCGCATCGGCAGCGTTTCCTGGCCGAGCAGGGCTACGCGTACACCATCGTGGACGCCGACGACGTGCTCGGCCCGCCGCTCCCGCAGATCGACTAGGGACCGGAGGTCGCCGCCGACGGAGCCGGGACCTCGTGGGTCGACGATTGCGCGAAGAAGGCGAACGCGCAGAAGAAGAGCACGAGCAGCAACCCGACGGCCCCGGCGAGCAACCACTGCCAGCTGAATCTCCGCTTGGCCGGGGCCGCCGGGGCCGGCCCGAACTCCTCGTGCGCGGCGGCCGCCACCACGTCGGGGGTGCCGAGCCGCTCGAGCACCTCGATCAGCTCACCCTCACTCTGCAGGTTGCGCTCGGCCCGCTCGCTGGCGATGTGCGCGGCCAGGTCGGCGAGCAGTTCGCGGCGCTGCAGCACGGGGAGTCCGGCCAGCCGGACGTCTACCTCGTGCAGGTACTCCGCGACGACGTCGGTGTTCTTGGTGGTCATGCTGCTTCACCGGTCCCCACGAGACGGTCGACGGTCTGACGGAACGAAACCCATTCGGTGCGGAAGTGCTCGAGCGCGGTGCGCCCGTCGGTGGTGAGCGCGTAGTAGCGCCGGGGCGGCCCGGCCGGCGACTCGGCCCACTTGCTGTCGAGCCAGCCCACCCGGCGCAGGCGGGACAGCAGCGGATAAATGGTGCCCTCGCTGGCCGCGAGATTGGGCTCCTCGCCGAAGCGGCGGACTATCTCGGTGCCGTAGCGATGCTCGTGCTCGACCATGGCCAGCACGCAGAACTCCAAGGTCCCGCGGCGGAGGCTGGTCGCCAGTTCTGCCATGCGAGACACAGTACCTTGCGATGCAAGGTAGGTCCATACACGAGATCGCCTCCGGGGGGTCGATCAGGAAGTCGGCAGCTCCGGGCCCTGAACCAGCAGCTCGTTCAGCAGGTCACCATGCTCGTCGATGCGGTCGAGAACCTCGTACGGGCGGTAGTGGTGCGGCTCGGCGGCGCCGGTGCCGACCGCTTCGACCTCGTCCCAGGTGAGCGGCGTCGACACGGTCGGATGCTCCTGCGCCCGCAGCGAATAGGGTGTGACGGTCGTCTTCGCCGCGGCGTTCTGGCTCCAGTCGATGAAGATCTTGCCCGGCCGGACGGCTTTCGCCATCTTCGCGGTGATCGAGCCCGGGACCATCGCCGCCAGCTCCTCGGCGACCTTCCTGGCGTACGCGGTGACCAGCTCGGCATCCTGCGTCCCGGAGACCGGGCAGCACAGTTGCATGCCCTTCTTGCCGGACGTCTTCGGGTACGCCGCCACCCCGTCCACCGCCAGCCGGTCCCGCATCAGCACCGCCACCGCGGAGCACTCCCGCAGCCCGGCCGGCGGGCCCGGGTCGAGGTCGACCACCAGCAGATCCGGGTCGGCCCCGATCCGCCACTGCGGAGTGTGCAGCTCCAGCGCCGCCAGGTTGGCCAGCCAGACGAGGGTCGGCAGGTCGTCCACCACCACGAAGTCGATCGTCTCGCGGCTCTTGGTGGACCCCGGCACCGGCAGCGTCGCCAGGCGCACCCATTCCGGCGTACCCCCCGGCTTGTTCTTCTCGAAGAAGTGCACGCCGTCGACCCCGTTGGGGTAGCGGATCCGGGTGACGGCCCGCCCGGCCAGGTGCGGCAGGAGCACCGGCGCCACCCGGGTGTAGTAGTCGATCACCTCGCCCTTGGTGAATCCGGCGGCCGGGAACAAGATCTTGTCGAGGTTGGAGAGCTCCAGATCACGGCCCTCGATCGAGACGGGGAACCGGTCAGGAGACATCCTCGTCCTCCTCCGCGCACTCGGCCGGGCTCTTGTCGTCGCGGATCCGCAGGAACCGCGGGAAGCGCAACCGGCCGTCCGGGGTCCGGTTGCCGTAGCGCACCTCGACCACCAGCTGCGGATCTACCCAGTGCGCGCCCCTCGAATCCTCCCGCGGGACGGCGCCGGGCGCGAACGGGGAGGTCTTGCGGGCCAGCGGCTCCAGCGCGCAGAGCAGTTCCTTCTCGGACACCGCGCCGATGCCGCCGCCGACCCGGCCGCGGAAGATCAGACCGTCCGGGCCCGGCATCCCCACCAGCAGACCGCCGAGTTTGCGCACCCCGGCCCGCCAGCCGCCGATCACGTAGTCGCCGGTCCGATCGAACTTGACCTTTATCCAGTCGGGCGAGCGGGTCCCCGGCAGGTACACCGAGTCGCTGCGCTTGGCGACCACACCCTCGAGACTGTTCTCCCGGGCCGCCGACGCGGTGGCCGGCCCGTCGCCGAACGAGGGCGGCACCATCCACCGCGGACCGGCCAGCCCCAACTCCTCGAGCCGTTCCCGCCGGGCCAGATAGGGCAGCCCGGTGTAGTCGTCACCGTCGTGATAGAGCAAGTCGAAGACCATGTACGTGACCGGCGCGGTGATCGCCAAGCGCGCTGCCCGGGTGTGGTCCCGCACGTGCATGCGCTCGGCCAGCGCGGTGAACGAGGGCCGCCCGGCCGCGTCCAGCACCACCATCTCGCCGTCGAGCAGCGTGCCCTCCGGCAGGTGCAGGTCGGCGATCTCCGGGTACGCCGAGGTCACCACCGCCCCCGAGCGCGCGAACAGGGCGGGCGGGCCACCGCCGAACAGGGCCAGCACACGCACCCCGTCCCACTTGAACTCGTAGCTCCACTCCGGCCCGACCGGCAGCGCACCGGCGGTGGCGAGCATCGGGGAGAGCGGCGCACCGGGCACACGATCACCTTAGGCAGGACGGAACACCTTACGCAGGCGTCTCACAAATGCCATCCTGATCGAGTCTACGAGGGGATATTCGTCATGCGCGCGATCTGGAAGGGCGCGGTCTCGTTCGGCCTGGTGTCGATCGCCGTGAAGCTCTACTCCGCCACGGAGGAGAAGGACATCCGGTTCCACCAGGTGCACCGCACCGACGGCGGCCGGATCAAATACCAGCGCACCTGCTCGGTCGACGGCGAGGTGGTCAGCTACGACGACATCGCCAAGGGTTACGACATCGGCGGCGGCGAGATGGTGATCCTCACCGACGAGGACTTCGCCGACCTGCCGCTGACCACGTCCCGGGCGATCGACGTGCTGCAGTTCGTTCCGGCCGAGGACATCGACCCGATCCTGTTCGCCAAGGCTTACTACCTCGAGCCGGAAGGGCAGGCCGCCAAACCGTACGTGCTGCTTCGGGACGCCCTGCGCGACGCCGACCGGGTGGCCATCGTCAAGATCGCCATTCGCCAGCGGGAACAGCTCGCCACCTTGCGCGTGCACGACGACGTGCTGGTGCTCAACACCATGCTGTGGCCCGACGAGGTGCGCACCCCCGAGTTCGGCTTCCTGGACGACGACGTCGAGGCCCGGCCGGCCGAACTGGCCATGGCGAGCTCGCTCATCGACTCGATGGCCGGCAGTTTCAAGCCGGAGGAGTTCACCGACAACTACCGGACCGCGTTGCAGGAGGTCATCGACGCCAAGGTCGAGGGTCGCGAGATCGTCCAGCCGGAGGAGGCCGAGGAGGCGCCGGCGGCGGCGATCGACCTGATGGCCGCGCTCAAGGCGTCGGTGGAGCGGGCCAAGAAGGCGCGCGGCGAGACCGGCGAGCCGACTCCGGCCAAGAAGTCCGCCCCCACCAAGAAGGCCGCTCCCGCCAAGAAGGCCGCCCCGGCGAAGAAGGCCGCGTCCGCCACTTCCGCCACGAAGAAGGCCGCACCGGCCAAGAAGGCGGCCAAGAAGTCCGCCTGACTAGAGTTGCCCCGTGGCATTGACGTGGGCAGAGTCTTATCTCGGCAAGGTGCGGGCGAGCGTCGGCGACGCCGAGACCATCCTCTTCGTGGGCGCGCGCGGTGTGCTCTTCGACGACCAGGGCCGATTGCTGCTGATCCAGCGGTCCGACAACCATCGGTGGGCGATCCCGGCCGGCGCGATGGAGTTGGGCGAAAGCATGGAGGAGTGTGCGATCCGGGAGGTGTGGGAGGAGACCGGGCTGCGGGCCACCTCGCTCACCCCGTTCGCGTTCTACACGGCGTACACGTACACCAACGATTACGGGCACACCTACCAGCAGGTCCTGATGAGCTTCCGGATCGACACCTGGGAAGGTGAGCTGCTGCGCCAGACCGACGAGTCGGTCGACGCCGGCTTCTTCGCGCTCGATCAGCTGCCCGGCGGCGCCGAGAAGTCGCTCGTGATCGCCGAATCTCTCCGTGACCTTCAGCTATTTCAGGAGACCGGGCGCCTCGTGCTCAAGTAGCGTCGCCGCTCGTGAGCAAGCGCAAGCGCTTGGGGATGGATCTCAGTCCCCTGCGGCACCGGGATTTCCGGCTCGTCTTCGCCGGTGGCACGATCTCCGGTTTCGGATCGTTCATCACTTACGTCACCATCCCGTACCAGGTCGCCAAGCTCACCGACGACCCGCTGATGGTCGGCCTGCTCGGGGTGTGCGAGCTGGTGCCGCTGCTCGTGATGGCGTTCGTCGGTGGCGCGCTCGCCGACTACGTGGATCGCCGCCTGCTGGTGCGCGGGGGCGAGTTCGCGCTGGCCGCACTCACCGGAGTGCTGCTCATCAACGCTCTGGGTGACGAGCCCCACCTGTGGTTGCTCTACGTGCTCGCCGCGCTGGCCGCGACCGTCGATGGCCTCCAGCGCCCGGCGCTGGAGGCGATGATCCCCCGCCTGGTCGAGCCGGCCGAGCTGCCGGCCGTCATGGCGATCAACTCGCTCGGCTTCCAGTTCGCCCAGCTGGGCGGTCCGGCCCTGGCCGGCCTGCTCATCTCGGCGGTCGACCTGGCCTGGGTGTACGCGTTCGACCTGCTCACCTTCGCGGTGTCACTGACCTGCCTGACGCTGGTGCGCGCGGTCCCGCCCCCGCCGTCGGCCGATCGCCCGTCGATCAACTCGGTGATCACCGGCCTGCGCTACGCGAAGTCCCGCCCCGAGCTGCTCGGCACCTATCTGGTCGACATCAACGCCATGTTCTTCGGCATGCCGCAGGCCCTGTTCCCGTTCCTGGCCACCCAACTGGGCGGCCCGAAGATCCTCGGCCTGCTGTACGCCGCCCCGGCGGCCGGCTCGATGATCGCCACCGTGACGTCGAGCTGGACCGGCCGGGTCCACCGGGACGGCTTGCTGGTACTGATCGCGGCCGCCTTCTGGGGCGTGGGGATCATCGGCGTCGGCCTGTCGGACACCCTCTGGCTGACGCTGTTCTGCCTGGCCTTCGCCGGTGCCGCCGACATGATCTCGGGCATCTTCCGCTCCGTGATGTGGAGCCAGACCATCCCCGACCACCTGCGCGGCCGCCTGGCCGGCATCGAGATGCTCTCCTACACGACCGGCCCGCTGCTGGGCCAGCTGCGTTCGGGCCTGATGGCGAGAAGCCGCCTGGGCGTGACCGGTTCGATCTGGCTGGGCGGCATCCTGTGTGTCGCCGGCTGCGCCGTCATGGCCGCGGCTCTCCCGCGTTTCGTGCGCTACAACGGACGGGACGGCCTGGCCCTGAAGAAGGCCGCCGACGAGGCGTACCTGGCCGCGAACAGCTGACCGCGTCACAGCCGGATCAGGTCGGCGACCTCCTCGGCCAGCTCGGACGACGTCCAGATGTGCCCCATTCCGGGCACGACCCGCAGGGTCGCGCCCGGGATCGCGGCCGCCAACGCCTCGCCGTGCGCGAGCGGAAAGACCGGATCCTGGTCGCCGTGCACGATCGAGGTCGGTGCGGTGATCGATGCCAACGGGGCCAGCAGCTCAGGGGCCTCCGCCCAGGCCGCCCGGCCGTGGTTGGCCGCGGCCCCCGGATCGGAGGTCCGCGCCGATGCCAGCTCGAGCATCGCCCGGACGGCCGGTTCGTCGAACGGCCGGACCGGCCCGTTGAAGATGCGGAACAGGGCCACATCGGACTCCTCCCCCGGCGGCAACCCGGCGGCCAGATGCGCGAAAAAGGCCGGCGACGGCGGCGGCAGTTCGTCCGGGTCGGCCGGCTCACCGGCCCACGCCCGGGCCCAGACCGGCCGCGCATCGTGCCCCATCGGCGTGCTGGACATCACAGTGAGCGACCGGACCCGGTCGGGCGCGTGCACGGCCAGCCATTGCGCGATCATGCCGCCGAGGGAGGTTCCCGCCACATGAGCGGAGTCCAGCCCATAGCCGTCGAGCACGGCAAGGCAATCACGAGCCATCTCACCGATCGTGTACGGGTCGGCATCGAAGTCGACGACGCTGGACCGGCCGGTGTCCCGATGATCGAACCGGATCACCTGGACGCCCCGCGCGACAAGCCGCTCGACCATCGCATCCGGACAGAAGACGCCCTGGGCGGCCTGCCCCATGATCATCAGCACCGCGGGAAGGCCGGGGTCCCCGATCCGCTCGGTCCAGATCCGGAGCGGCCCGGAGGCCACGAATCGCTCGCGCAGGTCCACCATGGCGGCACGATAGCGACCGCCGGCCCCGCCCGCCGCCCGTTATCCACAGTCGGCCCTTCATCCCCCAGTCAGCCTTTCATCCCAGACCGGCCCTTTCATCCCAGACCGGCCCTTTCATCCACGGCCGGCCCGACCGCCGGGCTCGGATCGGGAGCCGGGTGACCGGCATGGGAAGCAGTGCGCCAGGGGCTCGGCTACGCCGACGCGGCCGGCAGGCCGATGAGCCGGCCGACCATCGCCCGGGTGTCGGCACGATCGAACGTGGCGGTGGACAGCGTGAGGTGCATGACAAGTCCCTCGATGAGGGCGTCGACGCCGCGCGCGGTCACCGGATCGACAAACCGTTCCAGCACTGCGCGTGACCGGCGCATCCAGGCCTCGGTCACGTTGCGCAAGGCCGGGTGGCGCAGGGCGGAGAGATAGAGCTCGTACGCGACCACCCAGTCGCTGGGTGGGGCGCCGGCATCGCCGTGGATCAGGTCGGTCACCGCGTCGGCGAAGCTCGGCAGTCCGGTCACGCCGTCGAAGTGCGCCTCGTAGAGCGGCGACATCCGTTCGGCATGCCTGCTGAAGGCCTGCGACAGCAGTTCGTCCTGGCCGGTGAAGTGGTAGGTGATCGAGCCGAGCGGCACGTCGGCGGCGGCCGCGATGCGCCGGCTCGTGGTGCCGGCGACGCCGTGCTCGGCGATCACCTCAAGGGCTGCGTCGACGATGCGGCTCTTGCGCTCCGGGTCGTAGCGACGTGGCGCCCGCGCGACCGGGACGCCGGAGGTCACGGCTCGACCGCCCGGATCACCCGGGCCGGGTTGCCGACCGCGACCACGTTCGGGGGCAGATCCTTGGTGACCACCGCGCCGGCACCGACCACTGTGTTGGCACCGATCGTCACGCCGGGCAGGACGATGACACCGCCGCCGAGCCACACGTTGTCGCCGATGGTGATCGGTTTGGCGGCCTCCCACTTGTCCCGGCGCAGGCCGGCGGCGACCGGATGCAGCGCCGTGAGCAACTGCACGTTGGGGCCGATCTGCACGTCACCGCCGATCGTGACGCGGGCCACGTCGAGGCTGATCAGCCCGAAGTTCGCGAAGGTTCGCGCGCCGACGAACGTCTGATAGCCGTAGTCGCAACGAAACGGCGGACGGATCTCACTGTTCTCACCGAACGCGCCGAGCAGGTCGGTGAGCAGCTCACGTCGCAACGCGTGGTCGTTCGGGTCGGCCGTGTTGAGACGGTGGGTCAACGCCATGGCGCGTTCCGAGTCGCGGACGATCTCCGGGTCGTCAGCGAGGTAAAGCTCACCGGCGAGCATCCGCTCCCGCATGGTCCGAGTCTCCATATGTACGATCGTACACAAAGGTGAGGTCTAAACTCCGCTCGTGATCGAAGAGCCGCCCTGGGATGTAGCCGTGATCGGGGCCGGCCCGGCCGGACTCGCCGCCGCCCGCGCCGCGGCGGAAGCCGGCGCCCGCACGATCGCGCTCGAACGCGCCACCCACCCGCGCTACAAGACCTGCGGCGGCGGTCTGATCGGCACGTCGCTGAGCATCGCCGAGTCGCACATCCAGGTGCCCGGCCGCGACACGATCAACGCGGTCACCTTCACCAGGTCGGGCCGGCTCGGCTTCACCCGCCACGCGCGCCGGCGCCCGCTGCTCACCATGGTCCGCCGTGACGATTTCGACCATGCCTGGTTCGAAGCGGCGGTTGCGGCCGGTGCCACCGTCCGGCAGAACGCCCAGGTTCGCGCGGTGACACAGAACGACGATGCGGTCACCATCACGTTGAGCGACGGCACCGAGATCGTGGCACGCAGCGTCATCGGTGCCGACGGTTCGGCCAGTGTCACCTCCCGCCATGTCGGCGTGACCCTCGACCAGCAGGACCTGGGCCTGGAGGTGGAGATCGCCGCCACTGCGACCGACCGGGAAAACTGGCGCGGCCGCGTCCTGCTCGACTGGGGCCCCTTCCCCGGCTCCTACGGCTGGGTCTTCCCGAAGGACGACGAACTCACCGTCGGGGTGATCATGACGAAGGGCCATGGTGCCGAGACCAAGCAGTACCTTCAGGACTTCCTGGCCCAGCTCGGCCTCACCGACCGCAAGGTCGTCCGCGACTCCGGCCACCTCACCCGCTGCCGGCGCCCGGACTCGCCGCTGCGCAACGGCCGGGTGATCGTCGCCGGCGACGCGGCCGGCCTGCTCGAACCCTGGACGCGTGAGGGCATCAGCTTCGCCCTGCGTTCCGGAACCTGGGCGGGTTCGGCGGCGGCCAAGAACGACCTCGCCGAGTACGAACGCCGGATCGCCGCCGAGTTGGTCCCGGAGATGGTGGCCGGCCGCCGGATGCTGAGCGCCTTCTCCCGGCGCCCGCTCCTGGTGCACGCGGCGATGGCGTTGCCTTTGGGCTGGCGCGCGTTCCAGATGTTCTGCCGCGGCGAACTGGCGATGGCCGACGTCGTCCACCGACCCGGCATCGGCGCAGCCGTCCGCCTCCTCAGCTAGCTCCGGCGCAGCCCACGACGTCGGACAGGTCTCCGGCGCAACTCGCGGCGCTGGTCAGGACCGACGCGGCCAGGGCGCCCATTGCACGGGCGCGGCGAATCCGCTGCGTCGGGCCTCGCGGGAGTCTCGCGTGGTCAGCGGTCCTTCGCGGCGCGCGCTGATGCCGACCCCGATCAGCCGGGTCTCGAACCACGAGCCGCCCACCCCGCGCCGCACCCGTTCCCAGAGCCCGCCCTCGACGAGCGCGCCCACCTGCGTACGCAGGACGTCGGCAAGGTCATGAGGGTCTTCGCCGCAGTCGTCGCATCCGCAGGCGGGCAGCGCTTCGGCCCACCACCGTCCGAGGCGCACCATGAGCCCCGGGAAATCAGTGAACGCCACGGCCAGCGGCCCGGCCGCCGGCGTGCGAGGGATGAGCCGCACCATCCGCACCAGGGCCTCGCTGGGCCCGAGCAGCTCTTTGCTCTCCCGCCGTTCCACCATGAACTGCTTGTCGAGGCTGTCGAGCAGTGCCTCGGCCTCGTCGTGCAGCGCCATGAAACGGCTGATATCGGTGTCGTGCGGGTCGGCCCTCACCTGGCCGATTATGCCGTCGCCGGCCTCCGGAGACCGGGATGACGGCCGAGGTTGGCGGATGATGAACGGCTCAGGCGTCGAATTTGCCGGCTTTCACCGCCGAGACGAACGCCGCCCAACCGGCCGCGTCGACCGAGAGGACCGCACCGTCGGGGTCCTTCGCATCGCGTACGAGGTGGGTCTCACCCACCGTGGCGATCTCCACGCACGTGTTGTTCGCGCAGCGTGATGATCGTCGCCATCGCAAGTTCTCCGTCAACTTCATCAATGTCCTGCACCTCCGTGACGGTTCCCGTCATCCACGGTAAGGGAGCCGCAGTAGGGCGGGGAGGAGATGAGATGAGTGAAACACGACAAATTGCGGCATTCATCACCGAAAATAGGCCGTTGTCCGCTGACTTTAAGTCGCTTAAATCCTTTATATAACGTGTACGGCAGGACGCATGGCCTCACGCCGTGAGCTGACACCGAGGGACAGCAGATCGGGGCAACTCGGAGCGCGAGGCCGGCGCCGCTGTCAAAAGCTGAACTCTCCCTGGTTGACGCCCTCGACGAAGGCCGACCATTCTTCCGGGGTGAACACCAGCGGAGTCCGCTCGGGGTTCTTCGAGTCACGAACCATGATGCCGCCGTCCACCTTGGCGACCTCGACACACGCATTGCTGGCGCACCGGCTGCTCTTACGCCAGTTGACCGTGCTGGACTCCATTGTCTCTCCACAAAAAAGGAGCCCGCAGCCGAACCGGTCTGCGGGCTCGGATGATATCTACGGGTTTTTCCTGTGGCGGATCTGCGCTTCCAGGTCCTTGATCCGGTTACCCATGAAGTCGATCGTGTCTTCCTCGGTAACCGCAGCGTTCCATATCTTATCGAAGCGCTCATGGTGCTTCCGGACCGTATGGTCCTCCACGATCTCGTCCTGCAATCCGGTCTCCCGATAGAGAACTTCGCTGCGCTCTTCGGCTCGCCCGGACTTTAGGGTCAGCAGGTCGAACGTGGCGTTGTTGGTCACCGCCGAGTCAAAATCGAACGGAATCATCCGTAGTTTAATCTTGCCATCGACG
The DNA here is from genome assembly GCF_016862195.1 of Paractinoplanes ferrugineus. Classification (GTDB taxonomy): domain Bacteria; phylum Actinomycetota; class Actinomycetes; order Mycobacteriales; family Micromonosporaceae; genus Actinoplanes; species Actinoplanes ferrugineus. Next base: position 61,456 of record NZ_BOMM01000051.1, read on the forward strand.
ACCAAGTCGTTGAAATCGCGTAATTGCTCGAGGAATACCTCGGGAACACCCAGCGTCCGGCGGAAGACCGATTCGTCGAGCAACGCGTAGATCGTCAGCCCGTGGCCCAGCCGGCTCAGCACCGTTTCCCGGCGGAACTGCCTGATCTCGACCCGGATGCGCCGGGTCTCCTCCGCTATGTCGTCGTCGGTGTAGGTCTCGAGGTTGGCGTGCCCGTACGCGGGCGTCTGCAGCAATCCCGGGAAGTAGTAGACCTGGTAGTACCTGATCTCGACGGCTTCGGCTTCGTACTCGATGAGGCGCAGCATCGCGTCGGTCAGATGATCGCGCATCCCCGGCTGCTGGTACCACGCCGTGCGCTGCCGGGTGCGGGCAATCTTGGCAAGGGCCAGCAACTCGGTGACGAGTGTCCGATCCTTGACATTGAGGAACGTCAACAGCGGCTTAAGATCGTTGGGCGCGATGCTGACGTCGCCGTTCTCGATCCGAATGACTTTGCTGAGCGACCACTCCATCGCTTCCGCGACCTGCGGCTGAGTCAGTTTCGCCTTCTCCCGGGCGTCACGCAGCGCGAGTCGCACGTGGCGACGCGCGATGGTAGGCGAGACGTCCTCGGCCACGGTGTCTGGTCAGTCCTTAAAAGTCAGTGTCGCGTCACAGTTGCGCGCATCGAAGTCATGCGCCACTTCAACAACTCCGGCTACTTCAGAAACTCGAGCTACTTCAGAAACTCGAGCTACTTCAAAAGCAGGGGCCACCTCGCTGGCTGCCATGCCGCAGACGGCGAGGTGGCATCATGCTATCCACTGTCCTACCAAAACCACGAAGCGCTTACCCGGTGTTTCCCAAAACGAGACAAGTTACGACCTGATCTCTCCTGATCGCCGTTCAGGCCGCCGCTGCTCGGGGCCGGCCACGAACCGTCGCAGCGTTTTCCAGAGCCCTCGACAGACCGCGTTTGACCTGGTTGAACGTTGTGATGTCGCGGGTGGAGTAGATCGTCGTCTCGCGCCCGTGGAGCATCGCGCGGATCTCCCAGCAGGGCACCGCCCGCCTCCGGAAGGTGGCCGACGCCAGCAGGAGGACCGCCACGCCGGCGAGGGCAAGCCGGACCGCAAGGGCGTCGACGAACAACGCACTGACGCCGATGCCGGCCGCCGCCATGACCGCCGAGGCGACGACCCCGGTGCGGGGACCGGCGATTTTCACATTGCGCCGGATCACTCGAACCCGGCGCAGTTGGACGATGTCGAACGACCGGAGAGTGCCGGTCAGCCACAGGAATTGGTGCTCGGTGATGATCGCCTCATGGCCTCGGTAGAACACCCGCATGTCCGCTCCCCCGGCACGTAGCGCGAGAAGGGAAAGGGTCGCGAGATTCCCGACCCCAGAGCCGGCCCGATGTCGACGGAGAAGGAAGAGCGGCACTTGGTTGCCGCCAAGTGCCGCTGTGGATGCTCCCCTTCGACCTTCCGCCCTCCGGACTGTCTGTTTTCGAGTATCCATCGCTAACTGTCGGCTGGCTACCCCTCAACCAGCTAGTTGGCACATTGCATGTTCGCCATCTGCATCTTCGCTGCTCAGGCCGCCTGCAGATCCCATGGCTCGACCTCTTCCAGGGCCCGCCGCAGGGCTCGCACCACCTGGTTGAACACCCGCTCGTCGGGCGAGCTGTAGAGGGCCACGGGCCGGCCTCGGTAATCCGCCCACAGTGCCCACTCCCGTGTGCTCAACTGGGAGCGGAAGAGTGCTTCGACAAGCCCACCCGGGACGGCGATGCGGACGTTCTGCAACTCGCGGATCGCGAACTGCCGCGGCGACGTTTGCCGCCGAACGAAGAGTTCGCTGGTCACCACAGCTTCGCGCCCACGGTAGTAGAGACGCATGACGAACTCCCTCCTCCTCACCCTTGCGAGAAGCGGGAAAGGCGAGCCACCATTGGCGCAGAAAATGTTCCCCGCCTCGCTCGTGCCACCTCGATCCGAGGTGAGACCGAAGCTTGGAGGCGACAACGGCACCCGGTTGCCGCCGGGTGCCGCTGCCTGGATTCCTCTTCTGGACTGAATCCCTCTTCCGAACTTCGCCCTTGTCAACAAGTAGAACATGCCACCCAGCACTTCGCCACTGTTCAACCTGCCACGTTGCAGATTGCATGCAGGCCAGGTAGGTCTGGTGCCGTCCGTCACCACGGGCGTCGTGCGGCGTTTCATTCATGTACGTCCCGGGTAGGCCATCGGTGACCAACCACGACGAATCCTCGATATTCGCAGGTAGGAAGGGCGTTGACCGCATGGAGAGCCGCCTGAGCATCGCCGGTCAAGCGGTGCAACCGATCCTCGTGATGTTCCCGCTGGGACTGTTCACGATGGCCGCGATCTTCGATCTGGCGAGCCTTGCCGGCGGCCCCGGCATCCTCGGCACACTCGGCTACTGGAACATCGTCGCCGGCCTCATCGGCGGCTTCCTGGCCATGCTGGCCGGCGCGGTCGACACCGCGCTGGTGCGCCGGCCGACCGCCAAGCGCATCGGCGTGCTGCGCGCCCTGCTGAACATGGGCGTGCTTTTCCTGTTCGCCGTGATCCTCATGGTCCGGGTCGGCACCCCCAATCGCGGCGCCGGACTCGGCTTGTTCCTCATCGAACTGCTCGCCCTCGCGGTCGCCGGTTTCGGCGCCTGGTTCGGCGGCGAGCTCGCCAACGGCCGAACCCCGGCATTCGCTCGGGCCGCCGTCGGAAACCGAGGCTATTAAACGTACGGACGATTCGAAGTCACGTGGCGCACGAACCCCGGTTCGTGCGCCACGTGCTTTTTGCGGTCTCGCCCACATCGCTTCGAAAGCGTTTGCGGGCGGCCCTTCCGGGAACCGTTCGAACAGGAAGGGAGCGATCACGATGAGCGCGCAACTGCAAGGCAAACGGGTGGCATTCCTGGCAACCGACGGCGTGGAAGAGGTGGAATACACCGAGCCGCGCAAGGCGGTGGAAGCGGCCGGCGGGACAGCGGAACTCATCTCTCTCAAGGACGGCGAGATCCAGGCCGTCAACCACATGGACAAGGCCGGTACTTACCGGGTGGACCGTACGGTCCGCGAGGCCGATGCCGCCGACTACGACGCGCTGGTGCTGCCGGGCGGCGTGGCGAACCCCGACTTCTTGCGAGCGGACGTCGACGCGGTCAACTTCGTCCGGGACTTCTTCACCGCCGACAAGCCGGTAGCGGCCATCTGTCACGGGCCGTGGACGCTGATCGAGGCGGGCGTGGTCAACGGCCGGACCCTGACGAGCTGGCCGAGTCTGCGCACCGATCTGTCCAACGCCGGCGCCACGTGGGTCGACGAGCAGGTCTTCGTCGACGACCGCCTGGTGACGAGCCGCAAGCCCGACGATCTCCCGGCCTTCTGCGAGGCCCTGGTCGAACGCTTCGCCCACTGACGTCTTTCGCACGCGCCGCTGATCCTCGGGTCAGCGGCGCGTTCGTCTTTCGCCACGGAGGTTCGTCAGCCTCGCCACAGAGTCAGCATCATCGCTTCGACCGCGATGTCCGGCTTGACGTTCTGGTCGATGGCGTCGCGGCAGGCCAGCACGGCCTCCAGGCGGCGCAGGGTGCTCTCGGCCGGCCACTTGCCGGCTGCCGCGGCGGACTGGGCCGCCACATCCGTGTGCACCACCGAGACCGGCGCGCGCAGCGTCGTCACCAGGACATCCCGATAGAACCCGGCCAGGTCGACAAGAGCCCGGTCGAGGGCATCACGCTTCGACCTGGTGGCCCGCGACTTCTGCCGTTTCTCCAGCTCTTTGATCTGGCCCGCGGCGCCACGCATGGCACCGGCCGCGCCTCGGCCCGTGCCACCGGCTCCCAGCGCCTGCTCGAGGGCGGCCCGCTCGGCCGCGTCGGCCTCGGCGAACGATTCGCCCGCCTCCGCCTCGGCCGCCTTGATCAGGGAAGACGCCGCCTCGTAGCAAGCACCCACCCCGGTGAGCCGCCTCGGCACGGCGAGGACGGCCTCGCGGCGCACCCGGGCCTCGGCGTCGCCGGCGAGCCGTTTCGCCCGGCCCACGTGTCCCTGGGCGGCCGCCGCGGCCCACGCCGCCACGTCGGGGGCGACGCCGTCGCGGCGGGCGAGCACCTCGGCGACCGCCGCCGCCGGCGGCTGGCGCAGGGCGATCACCCGGCAGCGGGAGCGGATCGTCACCGAGATGTCGTCAGGATGGGTGGAGGGCGTGCAGAGCAGGAACACGGTGCGCGGCGGCGGCTCCTCGATCGCCTTGAGCAGCGCGTTGCCGGCCTGCTCGGTGAGGCGGTCGGCGTCTTCGATGACGACCACCTGCCACCGCCCGCCGGACGGGGCACTGGCCGCGCGCAGTACCAGCGTGCGCATCTCGTTGACGCCGATGGACAAGCCCTCGGGCACCACGAACCGCACGTCGGCATGGGTCGCCCCGAGGGCGGTGTGGCAGCCGTGGCAGTCACCGCAGCCGACCCCGTCGCGCTCGCACTCGAGCGCGGCCGCGAAGGCTCGGGCCGCCACCGACCGGCCCGAGCCGGGCGGTCCGGTGAAGATCCAGGCATGGGTCATCGCGCCGGCCGCCACCTCCCCGCCGGCAACGACACGGGCCGCGGCGGCCGCGGCTCGGCGCAGTGTTTCCACCGGCTCGTCCTGGCCCACCAGGTCAGCGAAGACGTCACTCACGCCGTGAATGGTATTGCTCCCCTCCGACAAGACACCCGCGTCGTACGAGTTATCCACAGGGGACAACTGGCCGTAGCGAACGAGTGACACCAGCGGGTACGGTCTGGTGCCGGAACGCGACGGGGCGCTGACGCGCGGTGAGGAGCGTGGGGCATGGCGCGTGAGATCGACGAGGCGTGGATCGACGATGCCATCGAGCGTTATCAAAGCCTGGAGCGGTTGCGCGACGAGTTCGACAAGGCGGTGGCTTCGCATTCCGTGTCGGTGCATTCACCGGACAACTCCATCGAGATCGTCGTCACCGCGGCGGGCGCCATCACCGACGTACGCATCCACGGCCCATTGCACCACCGCAACCCGGCCGAGTTCGCCCGGGAGATCAAGGCCGTCGTCACGACGGCCGCCGACGCGGCCCGCTGGGCTCGGGAAAAGCTGCGGGGCGAGGTTTTCGGCAGGCAACACCGGCTGGGAGAGGATTGAGATGGAGCACCTCGCCGAGCGGCTCGACCGAGCCGCCGACACGCTCGCGGCGGTCGACCGGCGCATGCCGTCCCGGGCCGTCGGAGCCGACGCGTTCGCCGCCGACGACTCCGGCGTGCCCGGCCGCCTCGGGCGGCAACTGCATGCCCGCTGGGCCGCCGTGCTCGATTCGCGAGCCCAGGAGGCGGGCCGGCTCGCCGCCCGGCTGGCCGACGCGGCGAACGCCGTGCGGTCCACCGCCCGCGACTATTCCGAGACCGACGAGGCGGCCGGACGCCGCCTCGCCCGAGAGATGTGATGAAGCAGCACGGCGCGGAGCGGAGCGGTAGCCCGACCGGGCGGCTCAGTCCGGTGCCGAACCGACGGGAAGCTCTGATGGGACGGCACGACGCGAAGGGGCGCCGGGTCGCGTGGGAGGTGTGATGGATCGGCTCGACGAGGTGCTCAGCGCCTGCGTGCCGCTGCTCGACCGGGTCGATGATCTGCTCGAGACGGCCGGGGCGCCGGAGGGTCATGAGGTGTGGCGTGAACTGCGCCGGGTGCGGCTGCTGCCGGGGGACGCGGCGCGGGCGGTGGCCGGTCTGCGGCCGGCGGCGTTCGACGATGCCGTCGACGAACTGCGGGCCGAGGCTCGGACCTGCGCCGAGGCGGCCATCGACCTGCCGGCCGCCGGAGACTGGACGGGCGATGCGGCGGATGCCTACGAGACGGCCCGCCGACGCGTCGCCGACCGGCTGAGCGGTGACGACGAGAGTCTCGACGAGCGGCTCGAGGCGACTGCCGACCTGGCTCAGGCCCTCACCGATTGGATGACCAAGTCCCGGTCCGACCTCGCCGGGACGCTTGCCGAGATGCTCTCGTCGGGCGAGGCGCTGACCCTGGCGGCCGGGCTGGGCTCGCCACCGACCGTGGCCGAGACCGGCGCCGCGGCCACGGTGGCCGCCCAGGTGCTGCGCACGATCGCCGACAACTACGCCGACGCCGACGAACTGCTGCAGGGCTCCATCGATCTGGGCACCCCCGTCCCGATGTGACGGTAGATATGGGCGCGGCGCCGGATTCGAAGAACAACTCCGAATGCGACGCCGCGTCCGCCTGCACCCCCCGCAGGTGTGCCGCTTACTCTGCGCCTTCGATCGACGAATGTCTTGCCCCGGCGGCCTCTTCCGGACGCTCGGTGGACCAGGACGACACGACCGGTCGCCCTCGCCCCGGCCGTCAGGGGATCGACATTTGTCCATCCAGCCAGTCGTGTTCCAGAACGATGCGGGATGCTACTGGCGAGTCCGACGGCGACGCACGCCGAACACGACCGCGAGCACGCCGGTGGCCAGCAACGTCGCACCACCGACGACCACACCGCTCACCTGCGGACCGGTGATCGGCAGGCCACCACCTCCGCCGACGGGCCGACCGGGAGCTTCCCGCTCCGGTGCCACAGCGGCGGCCTCCATCAGGCCGAGAGCCAGATCGAGCGAGACCGAACTGAATCCGCCCTGGTAACTACCACCATGGCCGGGCTTCTCCCGATCCGACTTGTTCTTTCCGCCGGTCTGCTCGACCGAAACGGAAACGGCGGTCGCGCGCGCCGCGACGGCCTGTCCGGTCTTCTCCTTGCGCACCTCACCGAGGGCGACGCGGACCGACATCGAACCGGCCGGCGGCGCCGAGTCGGCCGACTTGTCACCGATGGCGGGTGGCACGGCCACGTCCGGCACGCCGGGGACGCGCGGCAGCGCAAGCTCCGACCCGGAGTCGAGGCTGCCCGGTCCGAGATCGAGCAACCCGCCCTCGGACGCGCGCCGGTCCGGCTGCAGCGTGAACTCGGCTGACTCACCGGCCGCCGACAGCCGCTTCGTCGGAATCCCGTCCCCGGACACCTCGATCAGCGCCGGCGCGTATTTGACCTCGCCGCCTTCGGCCCAGGACATGCTCGCCACCAGCGACGGCGCCCGCAACACGCGCACCTTCACCCGGCCGCCGGCCAGCTCGATCCGCCCGGCGGTCACGGTGGCCGAGGCCACCGACTGCACGGACTTGCCGCGTCCCTCCAGCGCCGTCGTGCTCAATCCGGCGAGCTTCTCCGGTACGCGAAGGAGCGCCCCGTCCAGAATGGCCGCCCCGCGAACCGCCGATTGCGAACGCGCCGCCTCCCCGGACGACTCGCCGCACACCCATCCGTCGTCCCACTTCGCATGGGCCGAGATCTCGCCGGAGCCGATCTCGAGCGGTCCCACCTTCCCACCACCGACGCTGCGGGCGTCGGCCTTGTCGTGCGACGGCGGCGCCTGCTGGGTCACCGGCTTGATCCACGACGGCTTTCCGTCGGCCTTGCCGTCGAGAATGCGCGCGACGGCCGCCGACTTCACCTCGGCCGGCCCGATGAGCGCCGCTCGCGCCTCACCGACCCCGACCCCGCGCACGACGACCGTCTTCGCCCGGGCCGACTTGGCGCCGGCCTTTCCACCGGCATCCTTGCTGTCAGCGCCCTTGCTACCGGCACCGGCGCGACCGGAGACCGGGTCGCCTTCGCCACCGGCGGTCTCGTCGTCGTCCCTCGCACCACTGTCGGACTCGTCGCCGGCCCGCTCCCCACCGGCCGTCCCGTGGCCGGTGGTCTTGTGGGCGGCTTTCCCTTCGTCGGCGGGGGTGTCCTGGTCGGCCTCGCCGCCACCGCCTCGGCCGCCACGGGAAGGTTCCGCGCCGGGGCCGGACTTGGTCCTCGGGTCCACCGAGCCGAGGGCGGTCTCGCCCAGGACGCCGATGCCCTCACTTATCGTGTCGGCGCCCTCGTCGCTGTCAGTGGTCGGGTCGATGCTGGTGGCGCCGGAACGTAGGATTCCATCGGCGGCGCTCTTCCCGCCCGTACCCTGCTTGGACTTGTCTTTGATCACTGGGCGTCCGTCGCCCCGGTCGCCCGAATGGATCTCGAGCTTGTCGATTCGGAGCGCCTCGGCGCCGGACTGTGCCGCGTAGTTATTGGATTGCGCACAGGGCAAGGGCGCCGCGTTGGCGGGCAACGGGGCGGCGATCGTTCCGGCGAATCCGAGTGCGACGACGCTGGCAGCCAGCGATCTTCCGGGCGTCATGGGTGTTTCCTCCCGAGATGTTGCACGATGTGGCGACCTCTACGGGTCTGCACAACGAAGGTCTATCTGGGCGGTTGCGTCACATCTATCCAACAACCCCACCGGGTAGCCCAAAACCGGCATTTGGTACGGCCCGTCGGGCGTCGTAGTGTGGTCGCCATGGGCATGCTGTGCGCGGTCAGCTTCAACCGGTACGGACGCCTCTACTACCTCGATCCGGGTGAGTTCTCGCCACAGGTCGGCGACCGCGTGCTGGTGCCCACCGACGACGGCCCCGAGGTGGCGGAGTGCGTCTGGGCAGCGCAGTGGGTGAGCGAGGACACGTCCGCTTTCCCCAAGGTCGCGGGCCTGGCCGGCGACGACGATCTGCGCCGGGACGAGCTGCTCCGTAAACGCAAGGCCGAGGCCAAGGTGGCGGCCAAGAAACTGATCAAGGCGCACGAGCTGCCGATGAAGGTCGTCGCTGTCGATCACGTGCTCGACCAGGCCGGGTCCGGCGGTCCACGCACCACGATCTACTTCACCGCGCCGCACCGGGTCGACTTCCGCTCGCTGGTGCGCGACCTCGGCGCCACCCTGCATTGCCGGGTCGAGCTGCGGCAACTCTCGGCGCGTGACTCGGCCCGCGTGCAGGGCGGCATCGGCTCGTGCGGGCGCGACCTGTGCTGCGCCACGTTCCTCACCGACTTCGAGCCGGTGACCATCCGGATGGCCAAGGACCAGGACCTGCCGCTCAACCCACTGCGCATCTCCGGCGCCTGCGGCCGTCTCATGTGTTGCCTGAAGTACGAGCACCCGCTGTACGTCCGCTTTGCGGAATCCGCCCCTGCTGTCGGTTCACGAGTGACGACACCCGAAGGCGACGGTCGGGTAGTCGCGCACAGCGTCCCCAAGGATTCCGTGGTGGTGCGCATGGACTCGGACGGTTCCCGGTGCTCCTGCTCACGCGCCTCGGTATGCGGGTCGAGACAGGCTTACGAGGGCCGGGACGCCACCGTTGGCGATGGCCCCGGTCCTGGGTAACCGGCCGTTCGACGAGGCCGGCGTGGCCGCGGACCACAGTGTGCGGACCGCGGTGTGCACTTCGACTAGCGCACCACGATCGGCGGTTCGATGCGGTGCGGCTCGATCGGCGACTCCGGCCGCAACCATGAGCTGTGCGCTTCGCCGTCGGGGTCGGCCACCCATTTGCTGCAGATCTTCCGGACGCCGATCGGGTGGATCGTGAGCGTGCCGTCGGCGGCGATGTGCAGGCGCAGAAAGCTCTTCTGGTCCTCGATGCTCTGGCCGGCGAACAGCTCGTTGACGTTGACGCCGAACTGGCCGGCGATCAACAGGTAGAGAGCGCAGACCTGGGTCGACAAGAAGCCACTGACCGGCCAATAGAGCACGATGGCCACCACGAGCGGGCCCGGCCACGCCCAAGCGTGCACCGGCAGGTTGAGCCACGCCCAGGCACCCAGCACGGCCAGGCCGATCTGCGCGAAGCCGTGCCCGAGCCCGAACAGCCAGTGGCGCGCGTGGTGGGTCATGGCCGCGCCGGGCGGTTTCGCGAACAACACCGCCCCGGCCATGATCAGCACGACCATCAGGCTCAGCGGGATGGTGAACAGCCGCTGGATGGTGCCACCCTGGCCGGCCGCGCCGGCCATCGCCAGCATGGTGAGCATCTGGAGCAGGCCGAGCATCGTGACGAAGCCCGGGTTGCGGGTCGGCACCCGGTGGAAGACGCCCCAGCTCAGCTTCCGCGAGGTGGACTTGTCGGGGAAGCAGCGGCGCAACGGATAGGTGCGACTCTCGCTCTTGTTCCGGGTCAGCGTCTCCTCGGGCGGCACCGTCAGCTGCTCGGGCAATTGATGAGTGGCCAGCAGGTAGGCACCCCCACCGCCACAGGTGATCAACTCACGCTCGTCGTCGCTGTACCGGGCGTAATGGTGCAGATCGCCGGAGACCAGCACCCGCACCCGCGCCCCCGTCGGCAGCAGGATCGTGCGGACCAGGTAGTCGATCGCGTCGTACGTCTCCGGGTCCTCGGCCGCCTTGACCCATTTCGGCGACGGGGTCATCAGGATGATCCGGTCCTGCGTGCCGACGTTGCGCGCGGCCTCCTCGAAATAGAGCAGCTGAGGATCGTCGATGTAGGCCCCGAACTGCTCGTCCATCGCGAACAGCCACCAGTTGCCCGGCAGCTTGATCGCGAAGTAGGACCGCCGCTGCGCGGTGCGCCAGCCACCGATGTGACCGTCTTTCCGCCGTGCGAAGAGCCGCAGGAATGCGGTCAACCCGTCGTACCAGTCGTGGTTGCCGGGCAGCGCGAACAGCGTGGGCTGCGGCCCGGTCGGCGGCGGCTCGGGCAGGGCCGCGCGGTAGGGACCCTTCATCCGGCTCTCGTAGCCGTCGCCACTGGCCAGCGGGTAGACCTGATCGCCGCCCATCAGCAGCAGCCGGCCCCGCGGCAGCTCGGCGCCGTCGACGATGAGTCGGTCCTGGGCGAGCAGCCAGGCGATCGAATAGGTGGCGTGGAAGCCGTCACCCAGGTCGGCGACGTAATCGAGCCACATCTCGCCCCCCTCGGAGGCAGAGTGGTCGAACCAGTCGTCGTCGAGCGAGTTCTGCAGCTCACGCTTATCGAGATAGGCCCCGAAAAGGATCGCCAGAAGCGTGCGTAAACCAGTGCTGAGCAGCAGCAACGGCGCAAGCCAGCCGACCGGGCGCTGCGGCGTGAAGCCGAGCTCCTGGGGATCCATGCTGCGCGGACGGGGCGGAAGGTGATCGGCGGTCACGGATGGCACAGTAGTCCCGGGGTCCGACAGAACCCAGGTGGGCGGATACCGTACACTTACCGAGCATTGCCGCCTTAGCTCAGTCGGCTAGAGCGACGCACTCGTAATGCGTAGGTCGACGGTTCGATTCCGTCAGGCGGCTCAAAAAGCGGCCCTGACCAGCTAATATGCTGGTCAGGGCCGCTTTCGGTTGTGAATCGCCCCCCGAAAACCCCCGTCCTCGCCGGTGCGTAGATTGTGTAGTCGGACCAGGGAGAGCCCGACTTGCCGACCAGGTGGCGGAAGGGGCGGGTCAGGAAATCCGGATGCAGCTGCGGCCTCGTCCCCAGCGACGAACACGTACCCGGAGTCCTGCCCCGATTGCCCGGCCACGCGTTGCTGAGGATGCTGCTCGCGTAGCAGACGCTCTGTATGCCTTGTACAAGGCAATCAAATGCGGGCTGGCCGCCGTCTTCGGCGGACCGACCGCGACCAGATGACCGTTGGCCGTGCACTGTTGCTCGATCTTCATAGCAGAGGTCCACTCTGGCGGAGCGGTGATGCTGGTCGATGCCGCGGCGAGGCTGACGAACTACACCTCGTGCGCGGCATGTATGTAGGCGACCACGTCATCTGAGGAGGGCGCGAGATGCTGGACAAGCGCCGTCACGTTGTAGTTCGCATCGTTCCACCGACCGAATTTTTGGAAGCGTTGCTGCGGTCCGACCTGCCATCCCAACCGCTCGACTGTCTCGTCCTGCTGCCAGGGGCCCGAAGACGGTAGCGTCTTGTCCTCGTCGGCCGGCCCGATCCGGCTCGGTCGAAGCGACCCCGTCAGGGTGTTGGCATCCACGAACTGCTCGACGCAGTCCTGTGACGCCTCGATTCTGAGGTAGACCGTGTAGTAGTAGCCGAAGCCATTGTCGACCAACGCATAGCGGAGACGGTCATCGAAGCAGCCAGGCACGGTGAGGCCCGCACGGCGCAAACCTTCGGCCAGCGACAGGTCGCCGGAGTCGGCGCTATATGCCCGCGGATCCGAGGGTTTCCCGATCCAGGGTAGGTCGTCACGCCACACGACACCGATGGTCACCAAAACGACTACGGCTACGGCTGCGTACGCGAGCCAAGTCAGACGGCGCTTCGACGCGAGCAAGTCAACTTCCCTTCTACCCACCGGGTGAGATGTCAGTGCGATTGTATGGAGCTAGTGCCAACCGCCGCGAACTCCCTGGCAAGGCCGAACCCGGAGGCGTTGGCCGCACCTTTGAAGGCCACCCCCCTCAATTTCTCGTTCGGATCGAAGTTCCAAGACTTGTACGCATTCACTTGGTAACTGACACTCGCGTTCCCGCTTCCCCAAACGGAGACATGCCCAGTGACCTGATATTGCATTCCTCGATACCCGTAAAAGTAGTCCTCGCTTCTGTTCTTGTCGAAGCTCATCGGCGCCCAGCCTGTATCGAAGTCATAGCTACAGAGATCTTGGCAAGACGCCATGGCCTTGAGTTCAACCTCGCCGACGCTCGATTTAACGGCATCAGAGAACTCTGACTTGGTCAGCATTTCATCAACGTTTAGTTCCCAGTCGTCGCCAGTAGCTCCGTAGTAGTGCTTGATCAGAGGACATGACAGGCTCGTGTCCTGCCCTGGCGTCGCACAGGAAAGTGCCAGCCAAAGGGCGATATCGTTCTTCGCGTCGAAGTAGTCGTTGCATTTACCGGCACCCGGGGCCGGTGCGCACCAACTCGATGGAGCGCCCAGCGACATATATGGAACATGGGTATCGTCGCGCGGGCACGCGCCGGAATTGTTGATCGAGCCGCCAATAGCTACCCAGTTACTCTGGCACGAGATGTTGTGGCTCTTCGGGCACGCCGAGCCATCACAGCGCTCCGACTTGGATTTACATTTATTCCCGCACCCGTCGCGCTGCTTCTTGACCGCCGCCTGGCAGTCTTCCCAGCAGGAATTATGAGTGACTTCGGGGCGGTCGCCATGATCGTATTGCAACCCGCTCGGGTCGGAGTTGGTGACCGGGCTATTGTTGGCGTAGGCGTAGCCATTCCATTGCTGCGGATCGGCGGGATCCATTACCGGGTCGACTGAGATGAAACGTCCGAGCAGTGGGTCGTACTGACGGGCGCCAATATTTAGCAGGCCGGTCGGGTCGTTGTCGCCGCCCACGAATCCCTTGCTGTTGATCCAGGACGTGGTGGCGCCACGAGAACTGCCGTAAGGGGTTTGCCTGCGGATCGTCACGTTCTGAGTGACATCATTGACGGCGATCTGTTGAGTGCCTTGGTGGTCGTTGAAAAGCCATGTGAGGTCGGTTATCGCTGAGGATGCAGTGCGAGAGGCACAAGTTGCACCGGCGAAGACGTAGTAGCGGGTCCCGGATATAGCTGAGCCCTGCTTACGGATTTCCTGGTTCGGCAGATAGAGGGTGGTGCCGTTCGTGTCGCGCCGGATGATCCGGTTGCCGTCGGCGTCGAAAACGTTGGTTTCGATCCCGCTACCACCGGCGGTGATTGCGGCCGGCTTCCCCTCGGCGTCCCATCCGACGCTCTGGCTACCGCTATTCGTGTCGCAGTTGTTGGTCAAGCTCCCAGTGACGGGCCGGCACACCATCTGACCGCTGCTATTGTAACGGTATCTGGTCGTGGTCGCGGCCCCGCCCGGGGCGGTTGTGGTCATCGAAGTGACTGTGTGGCCGACATCTGGTATCTCGTACTTGCGTAGGGTGTCCCCCTCGGCTGCGTGGGTGGTTTCGGTCTTGCGGTTGCCGGTCGCGTCGAACGTCCAGTCCTGCCAATACGGGGCCGGACCAGCCAGTCCGGCCACGCTGGGTTCGGTTGCTTTGCAATCCACATCGATGTTGGGCGTCCAGGCCGTGGTGAGCCGGCCCAGCATGTCGGTACGGAAGCACTGCTTGTCGGTTTCGCCGACGGTTGGCTTCTCCTCGATGGAGGTGATGTTGCCGGCATCGTCGTAGGTGTAGTTGCGGTCGGAGATGGTTCCGGCGACCGTCTCCCGGTTGACGGTGGTGCGAGTGATCCGTCGGGTGAACTCGTCGCGGTAGACCGTTTCCTGGGCGAATTTGTTGTCGTGCAGTTTGTAGATGGATCCGGAGCGTTCGCCGTACGCGGTGTACGAGGTTGTCGCCATGGTGGCGTCGCCGGAGTCGTCGAGGCTTGTGTTGAGCCGGGCGGGCAGGCCAGTCACTGGGTCGTAGTGGGTGGTGAGTTGCTCGGTGACCAGGCCACCACCCTCTGGATACGAGATTGACGTCTGCTCCCCCGTTGCGGCGGAGAAGCCGTACGCGTAGATGTAGGTGCCGGCCAGACCGGTCTCTACCGGCGGAACCACATAGTTGACGCCGGTTGCCTGGTAGCGGTCGTTGAAGGTGCGGACCTGCCACTTGTAAGCGTTGGCTGACCCGGCCGGTTCGTACCTGATGGACTGGGTCAACTGTCCCCGGAATCCGGGCTGGCCCCCGTACGTGCTGTCGTAGCGCCATTCGGAGCGGACCGGGCCAGTTTCGGAGTCGTCGCGCACCGTGCGTTTACGGCCGAGCGAGTCGTAGGTGTACCAGAGCTTTTCACCGCGGGCGTCGGTGGTGCTTTCCCTCTCGTTGAAGTCGTTGTAGGCGGTCGAGGTGGTGCCGGTGTCCGGGTCGGTCTTCTGGATCGCCCGGCCCTTGGCGTCGTAGCCGGTGGTCCACGTGTTGCCGGCGGTGTCGGTGACCTTGACCTGCTGATCTTTGCGGTTAAATGTGTACGTCGTTTCGATGTAGGCGCCGTTGACCCCGGCCGCCGTGGTGTGCTCGCGCAAGGCCACGACGCGGCTCTGGCTGTCGGTCACCGTGGTTTTCGGTGTGCCGCCCGCTGGTGGGGTGACCTTGGTGAGGTCGCCCTCGTAGGCGGTGACGGTGCGCCATTTCTCGACCAGGTTGTCGATGTTGTTGCCGCTGAGGAAGACGGCATCGGTGACTCGGCCCGCCCGGTCGTGGACGTTCTTGGTGATTGAGGGCACCGACCACTCGGGTTCCCACCAGAGGGTTCCGGAGGGCGTCCCGGGCTCGGCGTGGGCGCCGTACGTGGTGGCCGCTTGGCCGAACTCGTCGTAGATGGTGTCGGTGACGACCCGCTTTTCGCTGTCGTCGCTGTCGCCGAGGGAGATCGACTGCGTCTGACGGGGACGCATCATGGCGTCCATGATCTGGTACGAGGTGATGTAGTTGCCGTCCGCGTTCAGCGTGCTCGATGCGACGTACGGGTAGGCGTCCCGGTCCGGGGCGAGTTTGTACTCGTACTCCGCCGCCGGTTTGCCGGAGTGGGCGGCTCGGGTCCAGCCCAGCTTCCATACTCGGAGCACTCGGCCGAGCGCGTCGTAGTCGACGTCCGCGGTTATCCGGGTGTTCGGGTCGACGGTCTTGGTGACCGACCCCCAATATGGGTTGGAGTTGGTGGTGGTGGTCCAGTTGACGGTGTTGTTCTTGGCGCTCACCGCGGTGAGTGGCCCGCCTACCGCTGGGGAGTAGGTGTTCTCGGTGACGTTGCCTTTGATGTCGGTGGCCGTCTTCACCCGGCCGGCGGAGTCGTACGTGGCCTGGGAGACCGTCTGCCACACGGTGCCGGTCACCGGCGTCCAGTCCTTCAGCTTCTCGGTGAGGGTGACCGAGCCGAACGGGGGCGGGGTGGTCAGGCTGGTGGCACCGTCGTAGTAGGTGCGCTCGTCGGCGATCACGTCGTCGACCGTTGACGGTGAAGCTCCGCAGCTGAGGGCGGTCGTGAGGGTTCGACTGGTCTTCTCGGTCAGGTTCTTGGTGATGTTGCGGTTGTAGGTGTAGGCCGCGCACTTCTCGTCGCCGGTCTTGCTGACATCGCCGTCGTCCTGGGACCAGTTGAGCGTCCCGTACGTCTGGTCGATGCTCTTGTGTTCGCCGGTGGTGCGCCAGCCCCGGCTGCCGTCCACGCCGAGGGCGGTCTGGTCGTAGGTGACCTGCGTGTCGACGTAGCGGGCGTCGACCGTGTCGCCGTTGATCGTGCGGCTTGCCGTCGCGTTGGATCGCCACGGGACGTTGATGGTGCGGGAGACCGGTTTGGTGTCGACGCCGTTGTAGACGGTCTGCTCGCGCACCATGCCGGCGAACTGGTCCTCGTCGTTGACGGTCTCCGAGCCGTAGGCGGCGGCCACCTGAATATTGCGGGTGCCGCCGCTGGGAGCCAGCCGGTCGCCGTGCATGCCGCGTAGGAACTTGGTGGCGGTGAGGGTGCGGTTGTTGAGTTCGTCGCCCACCTGGGTGCGTATCTCGCCGTAGCCGCGCCACTGGTCCCAGGTCTTGCGGTCGGGCTTGGTCAGGCCGTCATCGTCGGCGTAGTGCCAAGCCGGCAGGTCCTTGTACTCGTAGTGGGTGTGCTTGGTCGGAGCGGGATGGGCGTTGGAAGTCTGGAGATCGTCCTCGGCGACATGTGTGACGACATACTTGTGCCACCACTGCGTTACCAGGACATCCCCGGTGGGGTTGCTTGAGTCGGGCACTTTGACGGGGTAGCACCGGTGGGTGTTGGACTGTGGAGCCAGCGAGGCGGTCATGGCCGCGGTGCACTCCGGCTCCGAGTAGTCGACTTTGATGCGGGCGCCGGTTTCGGTGACGATGCTGGAGATCCGCAGCCAGTTGTCGGCCGAGCCGTTCTCGGTCAGCACCCGGTTGGCCAGCGACACCGCCTCGAACGTAACCGGCGGCAGACTGGTCTCGGTGCCGACCAGGCCGCTGTGGTCGATGCGTTCCAGCCATAGGCCGGTGTGGGTCGAGTCAGCGGTCGCGGAGAACGTGTGGCCGAGCGTCCACGACTCCACGTCCTGCCAGGCAGGGGTCTTGGCGGTGGTGTCCCACACCGACGTGGTGATCTTCTTGAGCCGCTTCGTGGTCCAGAACGTCGGCGTGTATTTGCCGGGGCAAGAGGCGGCGGACGCCTTGCACTCCTGGTCCCAGGGGGTGTCTTTCCAGTTGGCGGTGGTCGGCGCGGCTTCGGTGCCACAGTTGGTGAAGCACCGCATGTCGGTCTGGAATTTCACCTGCGCGTACGGCTCGGTGTTGCGCTCGGCGATCCCATGTGTGGCCGCCGTCCGGTCGTAGGTGCCGTAGTCGACCCGGATCAGGTAGCCGGCCCGGTCGTAGGTGACGTCGTCGGAGTCGGTGGCGTTGCGGGCGTATTTGTTGGTCTCTTTGCCGTACCAGTACGACATGGTGTTGCCGCGGACGTCGACGACGTAGTCGAGGTTCCACCGCCAGGCCTGCACGCAGTCTGACGAAGCGAACGCGCTCTGATGGCAGGGCTCGCCGGTGTGGTTGCCGAATACCGGCACGGTCAACGTGGAGTTGGTCGCCGACGTCTCTCCCGGCAGGTCGTCCAAACCGAAGTAGTACTGGGTGCCGTCAGTTGTTGTGACGCGCCAGTGCTCCCCGATGTCGCCGTAGGTTGCGCTGCCGGTGTCGCCGTTGGTGGCACCGGTGAGCTTTTCGATCTTCGAGCCGTCTTCGTCCCGCAGGTGCCAGCCTTTACCTGCCTGGTAGATCAACTCGCCACTGTGCCCGCCGAAGTTCATCGTCGCGTTGTCTGAACGCCAGCACAGGTCACCGCTGGCTTTGGTGCTGTTCGCGCCGTTCTTCGAGTCCTCGGCACAGGGCACATAGCGGCGCTCGATGTAGCCGGGCGCGTAGTCGAAGCCTTCGCCGATCCACGACGGTTGGTTGTTGGTCACCTCGGATCGGCCGTCCACCGCCGCAGACGAGTACGACAGGTTGACGTCAGGGGTGGGGCCGGTTGCTGGCACGACGCGCATCGGGTAGTCCCACGAGAACGCGCCGGAGTTGGCGCCGGCCGACCAGGTCGCGCTTGGGGACAGGCTCGTCGCTCCAAAGTCACCGTCTTTGCCGGCAGCCGCAGCCGCGAGAGCCACCAAAGAGCCTGTTTCGACGTTGACTGTCGCGGCCACCGTTCCCGCGGCCGGGTCGGCGGTCGTCGGCAGAGCCGTTGACCGGCAGGCCGACCCGTCGGGCGTCGTCAGCGCGCACTGCGGCACCTGCCAGAGCTTGAGCCGAGATGTCCAGTCGGCGCCGTAGGCCTGGGCGAAACCGCGGTAGTCCACCGACAACCGGGCCTTCCCGCTCTTGGCCGCGCTGACCTTCATCATCAGGCCGTCACGCCACGCCGCGGGGACCCTCGCCCGATCCACTACTTGCACATCAACGCTGGCCAAGCCAGACGCGTCACTTAGCCAGACCGGCAAGTCACCCGCCTTGGTCCGATGTCCGCCGGCCACGTCGACCCGGGCGGTCGTCGCCTTCGGCCAGACCGGCGGAACCACCGACGTGTCCTTGACCTTCTGCTGTGTCCAGGCCCGGGTGGTCACCGGATGACCGTCGTGGTCCAGCTTCTCGGCCGGCGGAGGGGCCGGTGTCGGTGGGGCGGCCTTGGCCGGTCCGGCCGGAACCGCGATCGCCAGCGATACCAGTGCGGCGGCCAGCACCGATCTCAATGCGAGGTTCGAGCGTGGTGTGTGCATTCCCCGTCCTCCACGAGTCACTGTGCTTGTCACCGGTGCCAGACGATCTTGCCGGTAGGGTCGAGCAGGAGTAGATCGCCGTTGTCGTAGAGCACGAGCCGGTCGGCAGTCGTGCCCCAGGTGTTGGTGTGCCAGATCGGGGTTTCGTCGGGTTTGTAGACGACGAGGTTGCCGTCGGCCTGCATGACCACCGAGGAGCCGGGGTTGCCGTCGGTGTTGGTCTCCCAGACCGCTACCCCGTTGTCGTAGAGGACGAAGTTGCCGTCCGCCTGCATCCACAGGTAGAACCGGCCGTCGCTGGAGTGCAGCCCTTCGCTTTCATGCAGTGTCTGGTTGGCGGCCAGGACGTTCGTGCCGGATATGTCATCCGCCTGTTCGCGGTAACGCGACGCGACCGCGGCGGAGCTCATCGCGCCCTGGAAGACCGCGACGTCGTCGATGCCACCGACCCATTGGTCGCCGAGTTCGCCGTCCCAGAGCGTGTGCCCGGTCAGCAGGGGCCCGGTCGCGTTGAACGGAGCGAGGGGTGCCGGCTGGTTGTTCTCGAGTTGGCCGTTGACGTAGAGCCGGATCTCTTTGCGGCTGGAGTCGTAGACACCGGTCAACTGCGTCCACACATCGAGTTGCGCGTCCGACGTGGAGGTGGCCCACGTGCCCGCCGATGTTTGATTGTCCTGGTCGAAGATGTTGAACTGCCATTTCTGGTCCGGTTGGTAGTACTTGAGCCAGAAGGCGCTCTCATGCGTGCCGCGTTGGGCGATCACGGTGCGGTCGGCGTTACCGCTCAGCCCGTCTTGCAGCATCACCCACGCCGAGACGGTGAACGATTGATCCGTACGCAATACCGGCCGGTCCTGCCAGACCGTTACCTCGTTGCCGTCGCCGTCAGTGGTCGTGCCGCTCTTGACCGCGGTGCGGCCGTACTCGTCGGACGATTCCGTGTAGCCCTCGTCCGGGAAGTACTGGTTGTCCAGCCACAGGGCGGACTGGCTCGCCACATGGCCGGCCCCGACGGCGGACCCCCGGGTAAGGGCCTGCCACCGGCCCCACTTCGTGGTGGTGTCGGGTGCCTCACAGGTGTCGACCAGATCCGTGACGTAGCAGCCGTAGGCGGCCTCGTAGTTCCAGGCGCCGACCTGGATCGGGCTGTTGATACCCGGTTCGTCGAACCCGCCCGAGGTCGGCTCGGTCGCTTGCTGACCGGTGAAGTCCTGCAGCTCCAGCACCCGGTCGAACACCTGCACGTCGGCGATCGAGCCGTTGAAGTAGCCGCCGGCGGCACCCGAGGCGAACCCGCGGCCCACGGCGAACTTCCCGGTGGCGGACCATGGCGTCGCGGTCCGATCAGCTTGGGCGACCAGCGCGCCGTCGATGTAGAGCCGCAACTTCTTCTCAGCGGCGTCGAACACGCCCGCCACCTGCGTCCACCGACCCACATCAGCCGAGGTGATCGCGACCGGCGACACCGCCACCACTGTCGCACTCGACTGGGCACCGGTGTCTCGCATCAGGAACGACCAGTACGGCACCGAGCCGTTGCGGCGTACGCCGATCTCGAACCCGGCAGCGTCGGTGCCGTCCTGGGTGGCGAACTTGACGTCGGCAGTCGGGAAGGCGCCCAGGCTCACCCACCCGGAGACGCTGAACGAGCCAGTCGTGTCCACCACCGAAGATGTCGTGGTGGCCGCGGATGAGGTGCCGTTGAAGGTGGCAGTTTGACCGCCGATCACACGTACGTCGCTGGGCCACGTCACGTTGGATGCGGTCAGCGGCGAATCCACCGGAGCGGATGCCCGATCGGCGAGCGCGGCTATCTGACTGATATCCGGATCTGTTTGCAGGCCCCACCGGGCGGTCGCCGAAGTAGGCCGGCCGACGAGGAACTCGACCGAGCCGTTCCCTTCGTTGAGGGTGGCGTCGATGGCCTTCACCAGCAGCACGTTCCAGCCGAACTTCGGGGCGGTGATGTCCACCTCGGCGTACTTCGGGTTGGTGCCCGACGCGGGGACGACCTTCGTCGCGGCGTCCCAGCCGTACTGGAACGTCGTCACGTCGGTGTCGGTTGACTCGATCCGCACCCGGCCCTTCTGTCCCGGGCCCGGCGGCAGCGTGATCACCGTGGCGGTTACCTGCGGCACGGCCGTGTCGATCTTGAACTGGCACCACGGAGACCACGGACCCGTTTTCAGGTACGGTGCCTTGTCCGTCGCCCGAGCGCGGAACGCGTACGTCTTGTTTCTCTCCGCCGTCACCGTGGCGCTCGTCGCCTGCGCACCCGGGGTTAGTGACGTCTTGTTCGGTGGCGCGGTCCTTCGCGACGGGGAGGTGTCGGTCACCGAGCCCATCCCGGCGGCCGGAACCTCGATCCACTCGAACGCGCCGGTCAGCGAGTCGGACACGTCGGCGTCCGGGAACCTGGCGGAGAAAGTCGGGGTGAGTGTGCCGATCGTCAGGACCCCGGAACCGCAGGCCACACCGGAGGCCTGCAGGCCGGTCGGCGCCCCCGGGGGGGTGTCGTAGTCGACGAACAGTTTCGCGTCGTTGGGGTAGAACTTCTTCCACCGGCTCTGCGTCGACTCGCCCGAACCGTCCGCCGCCCGCGCCGTGAAACCGACCGTCAGAGCGCTCCAGCCGGCGTTTGCCCCATCCCGCATGAACGAGGTGACATCGGCGCCGTCGAAGTTCATCTTCATGTCGCCCTGATAGTTGCCGCATCCGCCGGCCTCGTTGGCGTGACCGGACGCGGTGTCCAGCAGACGCAGCAGCTTCATCGCCGACCAACTGGCCTTCATAGTGGCGTTGATAGCCGACACCCAGTACATCGACGTGACCGTGCTGTCACACGAGTAAGAGTGGTCGAGGTTCATCTCCACCCGGGCCGACTGGACCCACTTCTTACTCAGGGACACCCCGTTGGCCGTGGTCGGGAATTGGAAGAACGACCGGTACAGGGCACCGGTGTCCGGGTTCAGGCCGACCCGGGCCCTCGAGTAATCGGTGTTGTTCGAGTTGTTGTCCGTCGCGTACGCCCACTTGTTCTTGTAGACCGACCACACCGGATCGACGTAGAGCGGGTAGGTCGCTTCCTTCAGGAGCTTGGCGTCGGGCCGTAGCACAAGGTCGTCGCCGGCGAGCCCCACCGACACCGGCGCCACCCGGGCCGCGTCCCCCGCGCCCTCATGCGTCGACTCCCCAACCGCTTGCAACCCGGCACGCCCCGTCTTAGACGAGGCAGCCGGTGCAAGCCGTGAGTCCCACATCACGGCCGGCTCGGCCGACGCCAGCACCGACGCGCCGCGGCCCACAGCAGTCAGCACTCCCCTGTTCGCCGAGATCCGCGCCGTACCGCCCAGACCGAGCCGGATCTCTGCGACACTGCGCTGCGCGGCAGCCGCCGCACTCTTGATCACGAGAGTGTGGGTGAACCCGGTTTCCGTCGCCCGCACCACCAGATCGACGCCCGGCATCACCTCGGAATACTTGGCCGAGCTCTTGTCCACAGTCGGCTTCGGCAGCGTCCCGGGCCACGACATGGTGACGGTCTGGCCGGCGCGGGTCAGGGTCACCAGCGGGCCGGAACCGTCGCCGGAGAACGCCACATCGGCGACCGAGACCGTCGGCCGCAGCCGGCCGTCCGCGCCGCGGGTCAGGTTGAGATCGACGTCGGCCCAGCCGGAACCACGCCGGGCCCGCTGCGGTACGACCGCGGACTCGAACCGCAAATGCCCGTCCGGCTGCGCGACAACCTGCGAGAACTCAGTCCTCGACGACTCGACCATCACCGGCTGATCGCAGCTGACGGCCAGTTTGACGGCGGTCACCTCACCACCGGCCGAATTACCACACGCCGCTGACGACGCGCCCGCGAGACTCGGCACCGAAAGTCCACAAACAGTCAAGCTGGCCGCCAAAAAGGCAGGCAGAATCCTGCGCCACATATAGCCCCCGTTCGATAGCGCGTGATCACACTAGGACAGTGATCGATCCAGCGCCAGAGCGTGACGGATGGTTTCCCGAGAGTTACTGGCCAGGCTCAAACGGGCCACGCGTTCCCATCGAGGAGGGCGTCATCGCTGCGGACGTCGCCCGTGACTCCACCCGGTGGTGCCCGAGACACCGGATGGCCGACATGGCAGTCCCCGCTTCCTGACAGCCAGGCTGAACGCGCCCCGACTGCGTCCCGCAGGGAGCCGGGCCGGATCAAAATGCGTGAAACAATGGGGTCGAATCGCGCAGAATGCCCGTTTCGCGCCTGGTCCAGAGCCTTCCGCGCCGTCCGTGCCTGGCTCACCCCACGGCTCCTGCTGAACCACTGCTGGCAGCCTGGACACCCAACCCACCAGCGCGCGAACTGCAGCAACTCCCCAACGCAGTCGCCAAAGGCCCCGCCCTCAACCTCTATTCACCCACATGAGGACGACAAACTATCGATAGCCCTGCGACGATCTCACGACGCGGGTGTTTCTTGAACAACCGTCGGCACTGAGCTCGGCCAGCAGGTCCTTGAACAGGCCCTACTGGGCGTTGGTCAAGTCAGAGGGATAGTCGCGACACGATGACGCCGCAACTCCGCGCCTGGCTCGACCGGTCTCAATCGCGCTGCCACACCGTCTACATGAGAAGTTCTCAACACTCGCTAAGCCCGAACGGATATCACCCTGACCGGAGAACACAACTCGACGCCGCACCACGTCGAGCGGGTGGATATCCTCCCTCTGGGATGCAGCTGCAGGCGGGACTGTCGGGCGGCAGATCTTGACGGGGGTGCCTCACCGTGATCCGGCGTGGGACTCGATGCGGTTCTTGGCTCTGCCGAAACCGTCAGATACGAAGGTCATGGTTCTCGACGGGCCGTCCTCGTCCAGCGAACGTCAATCGTGGCCTTTCTAAGCGAAGACGCGCTCGGCGCTCGCCACGGGCGGGGCGATCGGGAGCCGGCTGCTGTTGCGGTCCGGGTACGCGATGCTGGTGGCGCGCTGACTCGTCGACCGGTCGGTCACAGCCTCCGAACGATCCACACTATGAACCCCACCGCGAATAGGGTGGCCGCCAGACAGAGACCGACAGCCAGCCACATCGAAGAGAACATCCACGCCCCCTGATTCGCTAGCCTTCAATCGGTCGCCCCGGCGAGAGGACTTTCGCTGAGTTCCACTACGTTACCCCGGCTCACCGTGAAGGTCTGGTCAGCACGTTCGGCAACGGCGCGGTCATGTGTCATGAGGATGAGAGTGCGCATCGCGGAGCGTTCGACAAGCAAGGAAAGAATGGCATCGGCCGTGTCGGAATCGAACGAGCCGGTGGGCGCGTCCGCGAGGATGAGCTGCGGCTCAGTAATGAGGGCCCGTGCGATTGCCACCCGCTGCTGCTCGCCTCCGGACAATTCGTACGGGCGGTTTTCCAGGCTCACCCAGCCCGACTCTGTCCAGTACCTCGCATGCCGCCGTCCGCGCGGAGCGTTGCGAATCTCCACGCAGCAGGAGCGGCAGAGCGACGTGCGACCACGCGTCGAGCTGGGGAAGCAGGTGAAAGCTCTAGAACACGAATCCGATGGACCGGGCCCGCAGATCGGCGATCTCGCCGTCGGGCCGGCTGGTCAACGGCACGCCGAGCACCTCGATAGTGCCACTGGTCGGTTTCGCGAGACCGGCGATCAGATTCAAAGTACTGGTTTTACCACTTCCGGAGGCGCCCACGATCGCAATAACGGATGGCTTATCGACGAGCATGTCGGCCGACTGGAGGACGTCCACCCTTCGACGTTTCGCCACGAAAGACAATCCGACGCCGCTCATTTGCCGGGCTGGCATTCTATTCCGCTCCGTCCTACAAAGTCCGTACCAGGACGTCTTGCCTACGATGATCCACAAAAGCCAGCCACGCCAGCTCCGGAATTGTCGCGATCAGCAGGAGCCCGAATGTCAGGACCAACAACCAGATCTGGCTCCCGTCACCGAAGAGGAGCGGCATGGCGAGGAAAGCGACCGAAGCCGCGAGCGCTCGTGGCGCCGCGGTGTTCAGCCGGACCCGTCGACCCCAGCGCAGCCCGACCGCCCGCATGAGCAGCGCGCTGAACGCTCTGACGCCGACCGACCCGAAGGTGCTCTTGGCGGTGCCAGGGCCGCCCACCAAGGCGCTGAGGGCGAGGCTCCAGGGTGAGTCCTTCCGTAACCCGGCCGATGGCGGGTAGACCGCAGAATGGGCCTTGTCGCCCAGGGCAGGCCCACTCCACGGTGTGTGTCGACGACGGACGGATGGCCAATTTTTGCTTGGGGCCCAGCGGCGGTCCAGGCCCCGCCCGTGGGCTCTCGACTGGCTGCGGCCTTTGGGGCTGCCCCGGTTCGGGCCTTCCGTGTCGTACCCGAATGTTATGTTGCGCCGCAGTTGGCCGGTCAGAGCAACCCCAGGTGGGACAGCGCGGCTACGGGGGGCGGGCACTAGTAGGTCCCCGCAGTGATCCCGGGATTGAATATGGGACACCGCGACCCGCCCCCCGCCACGCGCACCACCAGCCGAGGTGAGCGGTCCGTTTCCAGTCCGCACGAGGTCGGCGGACGGTGCGGAGGGGCGTGCGATGTCTAGAGGCGTTTCCGCTGGGCGATCCCGCGATGACCCGCTTCGGACCTCGGCCACGGGCTACGAACTCGGGTGCGGATCGAGAGATTGAGAAAAGTTCTGGATCGGCGGCAACCATCCGGCGGTGGATCGCATGTACCCGGATGTAAGCAACCATCGCCACGATCCATAGGGGCCGGAAATGTCTGCACGTCGCCTTCTGCTGCTGCCCGCCGCCACCGTCCTGTTCGCATTGGCCGCCTGCGGCGCCACGGCGGAGCCCAGCACCGGCTCAAGTGGCTTCGCGTCGGTCCCGGCCGCTCCGGTGGGCGGCGGCGCCGAGGCGACGACCGCGGTGCCGGCCAACCCGGCCGCGGACACGAAGAGTGCCGACTGCCCTTCGGCGGCGACTCTGCAGAAGCTGGTCGAGCTGCCCAAGGGGGTGGCCCTCGGCAGCATCAAGTGTGTGCAGGGCTGGGCCGGCGCCGACCCGCAGGGCGCGAACGTGGGGGACGGCGTCTACCTGTTCCACTACAAGGCCGGTACGGGCTGGAAGTACTACGGCGACGGCAGCGGATATGACTGCAAGGACCTGGGCATCACCAAGCCGGCGCCGTTCTGCGTCTCGGAGTCGGTGACCGCGAAGACGAAGCCGGCGGCCAGCAGTCCTAAGTGTCCGTCCGGGAAGTCTCTGGAAGCTCTGGTCGAGCTGCCCAAGGGCGCCACCTTCGGCAACGTCCAGTGTGTGAAGGACTGGGCGGGAGCCGACCCGCAGGGTGCCGGGGACGGCGTCTACCTGTTCCACTACAAGGCCGGTACGGGCTGGAAGTACTACGGCGAGGGCAGCGGCTACGACTGCAAGGACCTGGGCCTCACCGTGTCGGCACCGTTCTGCATCTCCTAGTGATTCGGGTCGCCACGGTCGCGCGCTGTGGGGCACACCAGTTACGGTGTGCGCCACAGTAGCCGGCCGCACCGACGCAGCCGCGCCCTGACAACCGGTGCGGTGCGTGGGGGTACGAGCGGGGCATGGCGGAATCGATCGACGATCAGTTCCGGGAGTTCGTCCAGACCCGTTCGCCGGCGTTGCTCCGGACGGCGTTCCTGCTGACCGGCGACCGACATCTCGCCGAGGACCTGGTGCAGGACGCGCTGGCCCGGACCCACCGGGGGCGGCGGCGGCTCGACGATCCGGGGCACTTCGAGGCGTACACCCGCACCGCGATGTATCACCAGCATGTGAGCTGGTGGCGCCGCCGCAAGGTGGCCGAGTCCATGCCGGGCGAGCTGGCCGATGTGGTTCAACCCGGCAGTGACCACGCCCGCCGTACCGATCTCAAGCTCGCCCTGCATCAGGCTCTCGCCCAACTCACCCAGCGGCAGCGCGCCGTGCTTGTCATCCGCTTCTTCGAGGATCGCAGCGAGGCCGAGGCCGCGGATCTGTTGCAGTGCTCCGTCGGCACGATCAAGAGTCAGACCAGCAAGGCACTGGCCCGCATGCGGGAGATAGCACCGGAGCTACTCTCGGCCGTCATGGAGGAGGCCTGATGACCGACAATCTCGGACCGCTGCGTCAGGCCATGTCCGATCTGAGCGAGCACGGCGGCAGCACCGACCTGTACGAGCGGTCTCTGCGTAAGTCGCGGCAGTCACAGCGGCGGGCGGCTCTCGCCACCGGTGCCGCGGCCGTGGCTGTGGTGTTCGCCGTCGGCGGCACGGTCGCCTTCGTCGCCGATCACCGGTCCGGCCCGCCGTCGACCCCGGTGGCCGCGCCCAGCAGCGCCGGATCCGAGGATCCGGCCTGTCCGTCGATCGAGATCCTCGCGGATCTGGTCGAGCTGCCGCAGGACTGGTCCTTCGCGTCCAGCCGGGTGCAGTGCGCGGAGAGCTGGGCGTCGACCGACGTGAAGCGCCCGACCGGCGGCAACATCCACTACCTGTTCCACTACGCGGCCGACACGGGTTGGCGCTATCAGGAACAGGGCACCGGCTGGAACTGCCAGGAGCTGGGCCTCACCAAGCCGGCACCGTTCTGCACTTCCTGAGCGCCGGCCGCGGTTTCTCAGCGTTTCGGTCGTTCGTCGTCGAGGTCGCCGGCCTCGGCCAGTTCCTGCAGGTCGGGCGCGTCGTAGTCGGGACCGGGTGGGACAGCCGTGGAGGCGGGCGCCGGAGCCGGGTGGGGTGCGCCGCTGAGCAGGCCCCCGGACAGCCGGGCGAGCACCGCCTCGCTGATCTCGTCGGCCGGGCGGCCGGCGTCGAGCACCAGGTATCGCTTGGGGTCGGCGGCGGCCAGGTCGAGGAAGGCGTAGCGGACGCGCTCGTGGAAGGCCCGGGACTCGCTCTCCAGGCGATCCTGGCCCTGACCCCGGGAGTCGACCCGGCTCAGGCCCACGCCGGGGTCGACGTCCAGCAGGACCACGAGGTCGGGTTTGAGCCCGCCGGTGGCCCAGGAGGACAGCCAGGAGATCTCGGCGACCGGCAGGGTGCGGCCGGCACCCTGGTAGGCCAGTGACGAGTCGACGTAGCGGTCGCTGATCACCACCGCGCCGCGGGCCAGGGCGGGCCGGACCAGCGTGGCCACGTGGTGGGCGCGATCGGCGGCGTAGAGCAGGGCCTCGGCGCGGGGAGCGGGAGCGTCGCCCTTGTCCAGGACCAGTTGGCGGATCCGGGCGCCGACGTCGGTGGCCCCGGGTTCGCGGGTCACCACGACGTCGTGGCCCGCTTCGAGGGCGGCGGCCAAGCGGGACACCTGGGTGGACTTGCCGGCCCCCTCGCCGCCTTCGAAGACCACGAAGACGCCGGTGCGGACGAATTCCTCGCCGGGACTGAGCGGGCGGCCCCGGATCGAACCCCAAAGGTCGGCCAGGACCGGTACGCCCCGTTTGTCATCCATCTGGCGGAACGAGGTGATCCCGACCCAGATGCCGAGCGCGCCCGCCACCAGCAGGAGCACCCGGGTGGCGGAGACGTCGACGCTGAAGGCGCCCAGGTCGACCCGGCGGGAGCTGCCCAGGCCGACAAGCACCCCGGAGAGCGTGATCGCCAGGAGCAGGACCATCCGGACGCCGATCTGGACGACCGCGAAGACCCGGCCGCGGACCGCGTCGTCGACCTCGCCGTACAGCAACGTCGTACCCGCCAGAAACGCCATGCCGGCGCCCGCGCCGACCAGCAGGGCCCCGGCCAGCGCCATCGAAAGATGGAAGGCCAGACCGAGGAACATGACCGAACCGCTGGCCAGCACGATGCTCATGCCGAACCAGCGGCGGCGGGACAACTCCCGGATGATCGTCGGGCCGAGACCGATGCCGAGCGCGAGACCCATGAAGATGACGCCGAAGAGCAGGTAGAACGCGGCCTCACCGGCACCCAGCGAGGTGGCGAACGTCTTCGCGGCGCCGATCACCACGCCGCCGGCGGCGAACGCGCCGAAGATGCCGAGCACCAGGCCGCGCACCAGCGGGGTGCGCCCGATGTATTTCCAGCCGTCGGTGAACTGCTGGAACATGCTCTGCTCGGCGGCCTGCTGGCGTTCGGCGCTCTTGCCGCCGATCTCCTTGATGCCGAAGAAGACGGTGAGCGCGGTGGCGAGGCGGGAGATCGCGTTGAGGTAGAGCGCGATCTGCACCGGCTGGGCCCAGTCCGGCAACGTCGCGCCGGACTGCTGGATGCCGGCGGTGAGCGCGGAGAGTGCGAGGGCGGCCAGGATCGGGGTGATGCCGTACGTCGTGACCAGGGTCAACTGGTTGCTGATCTCGATGCGGCTCTTGGGGATCAGGTTGGGAACCGCGGCTTCCTTGGCCGGGATCCAGATCAGTGTGATCGTCTCGCCGATGAAGGTGGCGATGGTGGCCCAGGCGACCGTGACGCCCGGCGAGGCGCCCATCAGCGGCACGATCGGGATCGAGCCGTAGAAGACGAACCGGATCAGGTCGGTGATGACCATCGTGTAGCGGCGGTCGAACCGGTCGGCGAAGACGCCGGCGATCGGGCCGAGCAGGAGGGCCGGCAGCAGGCGTACGGCGATGGTGCCACCGAACGCGGCGCCCTGCCCGGCGCTGCTCTGGAACTGGGCGGCCGCGAAGATGCCGGTGGCGAGCAGGCCGATCCAGTCGCCGAACGAGGCGAGGCCGAGCACCAGCCACAGCCGGCGGAACGGCCGGATGCGCAGGACGGAGCGCAGCGCCGCGACCCCCGACAGGTCGACGGGTCCGGTTTCGCGCGATTCGGTGTCGATTGCCTTACCTCCCGTGCTCACGGCCAGGGAGCACTCTAACCGGCGACGACGGTGTGCCTGGTTTCGCACGTTCGAGTGGCGGGGAAGTGAATGTCTTTCGCATTGACCGGGAGACGGGTTAGCGTGCTGGCGTGATCGCCGACCGGACCTCTCTGCAGCGTCGTCTCGACACGGCCACCGGCCACCTCGAGACCCCGCTCGCCGCGGTCGACCTGGCCGCCTTCGACGACAACGCGGCCCAGCTGGCGGCCCGTGCCGCGGGCAAACCGCTGCGCGTCGCCAGCAAATCGGTGCGCTGCCGGACGCTGCTCGAACGGGTGCTCGCCCGGCCCGGCTGGCAGGGCGTCATGGCCTACACGCTGCCCGAAGCGATCTGGCTGGTACGCGAAGGAGTGACCGACGACGTCCTGGTCGCATATCCGACGGTGAACCGTTCCGCGATCGCCCAGCTCACCGCCGACGAGAAGCTGGCCGACGCGATCTCGATCATGGTCGACTCGGCCGCCCACCTCGACGTCGTCGACCGGGTGACACCGCCCGGCAAGCGACCGGCCGTACGCCTCTGCATGGACCTGGACGCGTCCTGGAAGCCCGGCCCGCTGCACGTGGGCGTACGCCGCTCCCCCGTGCACTCGGCCGCCCAGGCGTCCGCGCTGGCCCGCCGGCTCGTCGCGCGACCCGGCTTCAAACTGGTCGGCCTGATGTCGTACGAGGCGCAGATCGCCGGACTCGGCGACGCCCCGCCCCGGCAGGCGCTGCGCGGCAAAGCCATCCAGCTCCTGCAGACCTACTCGTTCGCCGAGATCGTCCGCCGCCGGGGCGCGGCCGTGGCGGCGGTCAACGAGCACGCCGAGCTTGAGTTCGTCAACGGCGGCGGCACCGGCAGCGTGGCCGCGACCAGTGCCGACCCGGTGATCACCGAGGTGACGGCCGGGTCGGGACTGTACGGCCCGACGCTGTTCGACTCGTACCGCAACTGGCGTCCGAACCCGGCCGCCTTCTTCGCCCTCTCCGTGGTGCGCCACCCGGCCCCGGGCATCGCCACCGTGCACGGCGGCGGCTGGATCGCGTCCGGGCCCGTCGAGAAATCCCGGCTGCCGCAGCCCTACCTGCCGGCGGGACTGCGGTTCAAGCCCGACGAGGGCGCCGGTGAGGTGCAGACGCCCCTGCTCGGCGCCGTGGCCGACACGTTGCGGCCCGGCGACCGGGTGTGGTTCCGGCACGCCAAGGCCGGCGAACTGTGCGAGCACGTCAACGAGCTTCAGCTGATCGACGGCGAGACGGCGTCACCGGCCCCGACGTACCGCGGGGAGGGCCATGCGTTCCTGGGGTGACTCTCCGTCAGGCCGTGACGTGACGGTGCAGGTATTCCCGGATCAGCGCCTTGGCTTCGGTGAGCACCGATTCGTCACCGTTCGGGTCGCGCCGGAACGCCAGCTTGATCAGCGCGTCCGCCGCTTCCACCGAGATCTGCAGGGCGAACTTCAGGCGCCCCTGGTGGATCAGCTGGAATTGCTCGATCAGCAGCTCGGCCAGCCGGTCGGCGATCACCGCGTTGTTGTCCCGCTCCAGATCGAGCAGGTGCACGTCGACGACGTCGCCGAAGTGCAGGGTGCGGAAGCCGGCCACGCTGCGGTGCATCGAGATGTAGACGTCGATGGCCGCGTCGACACCGTCCCACCAGTGGGTGAAGGTCTCGCTGCCGAAGCGCGCGGACAGGCTCTGCAGGTAGGCATCCATGTTGCGCATGGCCAGCGCCTGCACGATGGCCCTCTTGTCAGGGAAGAACTGGTAGACCGAGCCGATGGCAACTTCGGCTCGCTCGGCGAGCAGCGTCGTGGTCAGGCCCTCGTAGCCCACCTCATCGACGAGCTCGGCGCAGGCGTCGAGCATGCGCTGGACCCGGGCAACGCTTCTGCCCTGCACCGGGACCCGCCGCAGCGGCCCGGTGGTGACGGTTGGTGTCGACACGCGTCGCCACTCCCTCTCAGCAGTGATAATCGGAACGTTACTCGGATCAACGAGCGAGACGCATCGACGGGACGCGGAGGACACTCAGCATTCCCGGTTTTGTGCGACTGTCCGCTCGTACGGAGGACAAAGCGATAATGACTACCCCCGTTATCGGCCCCCGCTGGACCAATTGGGGCGGCAACCAGCAGGCGGTCGCGACCGATGTGCTTACTCCCGGCACTGTCGACGAGCTCGCCGGTCAGGTCAAGGAAGCGTCCGGTTCCGGACGCAGAGTCAAGGTCGTCGGCAGTGGCCACTCGTTCACCTCGATCGCGGTCGCCGACGATCAGCGGCTGTTCCTGCACCGGCTGGCCGGGCTGGTCTCGGTGGCCGGCCCGCTCGTCACCGTGCAGGCCGGCATGCGGCTGGCCACCCTCAACGCGATACTGGCCGAACGCGGACTGGCGATGCCCACGCTCGGTGACATCGACCAGCAGACCGTGGCCGGCGCCATCTCCACCGGCACGCACGGCACCGGCCTCGGCCACGCCACGCTGGCGTCCTGTGTGGAGGCCGTCAAGCTGGTCACCGGCGAGGGTGAACTACTTCAGATCGACAAAACGGACGAGCTCTTTCCAGCCGTACGGGTCGGGCTGGGCGCCCTCGGTGTCATCGTGGAAGTGACGCTCCGCTGCGTGCAGGCGTTCACGCTGCTGGCCGACGAACGCCCGATGGCACTCGCCGACATCCTCGCCGGGCTCGACGAGTGGCTGCCGGTGAACGACCACCTCGAGTTCTTCTGGTACCCGTACACCGACCGGGCCATGTTGAAGGTCAACAATCGGGTCGACGTGCACGACCGGCCGCTGTCGAAATTCCGCGGCTGGATGGACGACGAGTTCCTCTCCAACACGGTGTTCGCCGGGCTGTGCCGGCTCGGCCGGGCCCTGCCCCGCACGGTCGGGCCGATCAACGCGGTCGCGGCCCGCGGACTGAGCGCCCGCACCTACACCGACCGCTCGGACCGGGTGTTCTGCTCATCACGGCGGGTGCGGTTCACCGAGATGGAGTACGAGATCCCGCGCACCGCCCTGCCCGAGGTGCTGGCGGCCCTGCCCGGCCTGATCGGTGCCCTGCCGTTCAAGGTGCAGTTCCCGGTCGAGGTGCGGTTCACCGGGCCGGACGACATCTGGCTGTCCCACTCGTACGGGCGGGAGTCCGCCTACCTGGCCGTGCACCAGTACACCGGCGTCGGGTACGAGCCCTACTTCCGGGCCGTCGAGGCGCTCTGCCAATCGTTCGGCGGGCGGCCGCACTGGGGCAAGCTGCACTACCGCTCGGCCGACGATCTACGACCCGCCTACCCGAAATTCGACGACTTCGTGGCCGTGCGGGACCGTCTCGACCCGGCCCGGGTCTTCGCGAACGAATACCTGGACCGGGTGCTCGGCGCCTAGTCGGTGGCGGCGGCCGTCACCTTCTTGGGGGCGGCCTTCTTCGCCGCCGCCTTCTTGGCCGGGGCCGCCTTCGCCGCCGCCGTCTTCTTCGCGGGCGCGGCCTTCTTCGCGGACGCCGCCTTCTTGGCCGGAGCGCCGGACTTGGCCGCCGGAGCCTTCTTGGCGGCGACCTTCTTCTTCGGCGCCGGGCCCTTCGCCCGCTTCTCGGCGAGCATCTCGGACGCCTGCTCGACGGTCAGCTCCTCGGGAGTCTGGCCGCGGCGCAGGGACGCGTTGAACTCACCGTCGGTCACGTAGGGCCCGAACCGCCCCTCCTTGATGACCATCGGCTTCTCGGTGGCCGGGTCGGGACCCATCTCGCGCAGCGGCGGCTTGGCCTCCCGGCGCTGACGCGTCTTCGGCTGGGCCAGCAGGGCGAGCGCCTCGTCAAGCGTGACGGTGAAGAGGCGGTCCTCGTTCTCCAGCGACCGGAAGTCGTTCTCCCGCTTGACGTACGGCCCGTAGCGACCGTTCGCGGCCAGGATCTCGTTACCGTCCGGGTCCTTGCCGAGCGCCCGGGGCAGGGTCAGCAGGCGGAGCGCCTCGTCGAGGGTGAGGGTTTCCGGCGACTGGGTGCGGAACAGCGAGGACTTGCGTTCACCGGCTTGCACGTACGGTCCGAAGCGCCCGGATTTGAGCTGGACCGACTCGCCGGTGGCCGGGTCGTCGCCGAGCGACCGCTCCCCGCTCCCGCCCAGGAAGAGCTCGTTGACCTTCTCCGGGGTCAGCTCGTCCGGAGCGACCCCCTCGGGGATCGACACCCGGTCCTCGGCTGCCTCCTCGGTCGTCTCGGGCGCCTGACGCTGCAGGTAGGGACCGTAGCGGCCGACCCGGACGACGACCTGGCGGTTGGACTCGTCGACGAAGAGCGGGATCGAGTTGACCGAGCGCGCGTCGATGGCGCTCAGGTTCTCGGTCACCATCTTCTTCAGGCCGCCGGCCTTGGCGATCGAGTCGCCCACCCCGGCCGTGTCGCTGCCGAAGTAGAAGGAGGTGAGGAAGTCGAGCGCCGCGTGGTCGCCGGCGGCGATGTCGTCGAGCTGACCCTCCATCGCGGCGGTGAAGTTGTAGTCGACCAGCCGGGGGTAGTGCCCCTCGAGCAGGCCGATCACCGCGAACGCCAGGAACGACGGGATCAGGGCCTGGCCGCGCTTCTCGACGTAACCGCGGTCCTGGATCGTCCGCATGATCGACTCGTACGTCGACGGGCGGCCGATGCCCAGCTCCTCCAGCGCCTTGACCAGCGAGGCCTCGGTGTAACGGGCCGGCGGCGAGGTGTGGTGACCGGTCGCGGTGAGGTCGTCAGCCGTCAACGGCTGGTCCTTGACCAGGTTGGGCAGGCGACGCTCGGCGTCCTCGGCCTCGGCACTCTCGTCGTCGGACGACTCGACGTAGGCGCGCAGGAAGCCCGGGTCGGTGATCGTCTTGCCGGACGCGGCGAAGTCGACCTCCTCGCCACTTGTCGAGATGGCCCGGATGCGCACGCTCACCGAGTTACCGACGGCGTCGGTCATCTGCGAGGCGATCGTGCGGCGCCAGATCAGCTCGTACAGCTTGAACTCGTCGCTGGACAGCTCGTTGGCCACCTCGCCGGGCGTGCGGAAGTTGTCGCCGGCCGGCCGGATCGCCTCGTGCGCCTCCTGGGCGTTCTTCACCTTGCCGGTGTAGCGGCGCGGCTGCGGCGGCACGTTGGCCTGGCCGTAGAGCTCGGCGATCTGCCGGCGAGCCGCGGTGAGCGCGGTCTCGGACAGGTTCACCGAGTCGGTACGCATGTAGGTGATGTAACCGTTTTCGTACAGCTTCTGGGCCGTGCGCATGGTCTGCGACGCCGAGAAGCGCATCTTGCGGGCCGCTTCCTGTTGGAGCGTCGAGGTGATGAACGGGGCGTAGGGCCGCCGGCGGTAGGGCTTCTCCTCGACCCGGGTGACCGTGAACGGGCGGTCCTCCAGGCGGGCGGCGAGCCCGCGGGCGCCGGCCTCGTCGAGGTGCACCACGGCGGCGCCGGGCTTGACCCGGCCGGTGGTGGGCTCGAAGTCCTTACCGGTGGCGATGCGGTCGCCGTCCAGCGCGATCAACGTGGCGTTGAAGTTGCGCGGGCCCTCCAGCTGCCCCTGAACGGCCAGAGTGGCCAGGATGTCCCAGTATTCGGCGGTGCGGAAGGCCATCCGCTGCCGCTCGCGCTCCACCACGATGCGCGTCGCCACGGACTGGACGCGCCCGGCGGAGAGCCGGGGCATCACCTTTTTCCATAGGACCGGGCTGACCTCGTAGCCGTAGAGGCGGTCGAGGATGCGCCGGGCCTCCTGCGCGTCGACCAGGTCGCGGTCGATCTCGCGCGGATTGGCCACCGCGGCCTGGATGGCCGGCTTGGTGATCTCGTGGAAGACCATCCGCTTGACCGGAACCTTGGGCTTGATCGTCTCGACCAGGTGCCACGCGATGGCCTCGCCCTCGCGATCCTCATCGGTGGCGAGGAAGATCTCGTCGACCTCTTTCGCCAGCTTCTGCAGCTTGGCGATCTGCGCCTTGCGGTCCTGGGAGACGACATAGAGCGCCTGGAAGCCGTTGTCGACGTCGACCCCTAGGCGCGCCCACGACTCACCCTTGTATTTGGCAGGCACGTCGGCGGCGTTGCGCGGCAGGTCGCGGACATGGCCGAAGGAGGCCTCGACGAAGTAGTCGGGGCCCAGATAACCGGCGATCGTCTTGGCCTTCGACGGGGACTCGACGATGACCAGACGGGTCGTCCTGGCTTCACTCGGCACGGCACTCCCAAACTCAACAATCAGCGCTCGGCCATCCGGTCAGGCCCAAGCACAGACTTTCAACGTAACGCGCCGGACGAGCAACTGTTCCCCGGGAACCCCGGAATCGGATGGTAACGGTCCGGCCACCGCATGCGTCCGACGGCGACACCGTACACCGGGAACGTATCGCCGTGTCGCACACAATCCAGGAAGATCACGCAGGCGCGCCGCCGGGCCACATCTCTTCGGGCGCCGCCTCGGGGCGTTCACCGACCAGCTCGGCGAGCCGCCGAACACGTCGCTTGCCCATGATCCGCAGGTGTGTTCCGTCATCCGAAAGGCGTCCCGCGAGACCCGCCCGGACCAGGGCCGCATCGATAGCGGCCACATCCTGGCCGGGGTCGAGACCGAGCGCGTAGCCGCCGGGGACGGGTGCGCCCGCCGCGGCAACCCACAGGCGAAGCCGGGGGCCGCTGAGAAACAGCTGTTCGCTCACCTCGGGCCAGGCGCGGGCAAGACCGATCAACCGACTGGAGTACGCGGTGAGCACCTCGAACCTCGGCCGGAGCTCCGCCTCCTCGACCTCCGCCTCTCCTGACGCCGCCTCCGCCGCCTGCACCGCCGTGGCCGCGTCGCCCGTCGAAAGTTTGTCCGTTTCTGCCACTTCTTCCTCGGGATCTTGCTCGGACGGAGCGAAGCGCTCGTCGCCGGGCGGCTCGGGGGTGGGCGGATTCGCCGCGGGCGGCTCGACCGGGCGCCAGTGGGCCACCAGACCCCGCGCGACCAGTTCGGCGACCAGCACGTGGACCCGCCAGGCCGCGTCGACCTCGACCGACACCCGGGCGGTGCCGCCCATCCGGCCCAGCCGGCCCGGACCGGCGAGCAGGCCGGCCAGGTCGGTGGGCGACGGCTCCGTCGTCTCGGCGCCGAAGAACGGCAGCTGACGACCGGTCTCCGGGACCTCGACGCGGGGCAGCGGGCGGCGCTTGGCCGCCGGGACCGGCGCGGGGAGCACCTCGCGCGGGATCAGCGGCCACCCCGTCTCCCCGTCCAACCACCCCACCGCCACCCTAAATCGGACTGAGGCCCTGATCCCATCGGCTCAGCGACACTCGGGCACTTCGTCGAAGGCCGACTTCAGCTCCTTGGAGCTGAGCTTGCTGGTGTCGAGGCTGCTGGCCGCGTAGTCGGCGTTGAGCTTGTCGACCACCTGGGACACCTGTTCGTAGAAGGTCTTGGCGGGAGCTGTGGCCAGGCCGTTGATGCCTTCGGCGGCGCGGCCGTAGGCGTCGCGCATCGCGGCCAACGAATTGGTGAAGCCGTCGGCGATCTGCTGGCCGTTGTCCACGTCCGGCACCCCCGCTTTCACCACGCCGGCGCGGGCTTTCTCACTCGCGTCGTGCGCCCCGGTGAAGAGCCGGGAAAGGTTTTCCTTGGCCTGCCCCGGAGTGGTCGCGACGTCCATCTGCTGCTGCGCCCGAGTGGTCAGCGAACCGATCTCGGTGCGCCAGGGACTCAGCGTGGTGCAGACGCTGGCGGCCCAGGCGCGTGCGCCGTGCGAGCCACCACAGGCGACGACGGTGGGCAGGACGAACGTGAGCAGAAGCACTAGCGCGAGGGGTCGGGCCGGACGCATGGAAGCAGGGTACGGCCAGGGTGTGACAACCCTTATCCATGGGTTGGGGGCACCCGGTTCGCACCGGATGCCCCCAATGGTCGCGTAAGGTCAGGCGCTGACCCGCTGCGTGGGCTTGCCGTCGTCGACCGAGGCCGGCGCGTCGTCGCCCATGGAGATCGGCTTGCGCTTGCTCCAGAACACCGCGACCACGATGATCGCGGCCGCCACCACGGCGATCGAGATCCGCAGCGGGGTGTTCTGTTCGGAGCCGATGCTCCAGCTCACCACGGCCGGCGCGATCAGCAGCGAGACCAGGTTCATCACCTTGATCAGCGGGTTGATGGCCGGGCCCGCGGTGTCCTTGAACGGGTCACCGACGGTGTCCCCGATGACCGTCGCGGCGTGCGCGTCCGAGCCCTTGCCGCCGAAGTTGCCGTCCTCGACCAGCTTCTTGGCGTTGTCCCAGGCCCCACCGGAGTTGGACAGGAAGACCGCCATCAGCGTGCCGGCGCCGATCGCGCCGGCCAGGTAGGACGCCAGTGCGCCGGCGCCCAGGCCGAAGCCGACAGCGATCGGTGCCATGATCGCCAACAGGCCGGGGGTGACCAGCTCACGCTGGGCGTCCCGGGTGCAGATGTCGACGACCCGGCCGTACTCGGGCCGCTGAGTGCGGTCCATGATGCCGGGGAACTCGCGGAACTGGCGACGGACCTCCATCACGACCGCGCCCGCCGAGCGGGAGACGGCGTTGATGGCCAGGCCGGAGAAGAGGAACACGACGGCCGCGCCGACCAGCAGGCCGACGAGGTTGCGCGGGTTCGAGATGTTCAGCAGGTTGAGGATCTCAATACCTACCCGGGCCGGGTCGATGCCGGCGTCCGCCAGCGAGCTGGCCAGGGTGTTCGTGTACGACCCGAACAGGGCGGTGGCGGCCAGCACGGCGGTCGCGATCGCGATGCCCTTGGTGATCGCCTTGGTGGTGTTACCGACCGCGTCCAGCTCGGTGAGGATCTGGGCGCCCTTCTCGTCGACGTCACCGGACATCTCGGCGATGCCCTGCGCGTTGTCGGAGATCGGGCCGAACGTGTCCATCGCGACGATGACGCCGACCGTGGTGAGCAGGCCGGTGCCGGCCAGCGCCACCGCGAACAGCGACAGGGTCAGCGACGAGCCGCCGATCAGGAACGCACCGAAGACGCCGGCCCCGATCACCAGTGCCGAGTAGACCGCCGACTCGAGGCCGACGCTGATGCCGGCGAGCACCACGGTGGCCGCGCCGGTCTGCGACGACTTGCCGATGTCCTGCACCGGACGACGGTTGGTCTCGGTGAAGTAGCCGGTGAGCGCCTGGATGGCGGCGGCCAGCACGATGCCGATGACGACCGCGCCGATGGCCACCCACTGCGGGTTACGGCCGCTCGCGGCGACGTCGGCGGAGATGCCGCTGTCCTCGAAGCCGGCGAACGTGGCCGGGAGGTAGAGGAAGCTGGCCACCGCGACGACGATGGCGGAGATCGCGGCCGAGATGTAGAACGCCCGGTTGATCGCGGTGAGGCCGTTCTTGTCGGACGGACGCAGCCGGGTGATGAAGACACCGATGATGGCGATCACGACGCCGACCGTGGAGACGATCAGCGGGAAGATCAGGCCGTCCTGACCGAACGCGGCCTGGCCCAGGATCAGCGCGGCCACCAGGGTCACCGCGTACGACTCGAAGAGGTCGGCGGCCATGCCGGCGCAGTCACCGACGTTGTCGCCCACGTTGTCGGCGATCGTCGCGGCGTTGCGCGGGTCGTCCTCGGGGATGCCCTGCTCCACCTTGCCGACCAGGTCGGCGCCGACGTCCGCGGCCTTGGTGAAGATGCCGCCACCGACCCGCATGAACATGGCCAGCAGAGCGGCACCGAAGCCGAAGCCCTCGAGCACGGTCGGTGCGTCGCTCTTGAAGATCAGCACGACCAGCGCGCCGCCGAACAGGCCGAGGCCGACGGTGAGGAAGCCGACCACCCCACCGGTGCGGAACGCGATCCCCATCGCGGTCTCCCGGCCGCCCTGCTCCCCGGCCGCCGCGGCGACCCGCAGGTTGGCCCGGGTGGCGAGAGCCATGCCGGCGCCACCGATGAACGACGAGAAGACCGCACCCACGATGAAGAAGAGCGACCGGCCGATCTTGACCCAGACCTCGTTGTCGGTGTCGTGCACCGGCAGGAGGAAGAGCAGGACGACCGCGATCACCACGAAGACCGCAAGCGTCTTGAACTGGCGGAACAGGTAGGCTGACGCGCCTTCCTGGACGGCGCCGGCGATCTCCTGCATGTTCTTGGTGCCGCGCCCGGCCTTCAGCACGGATTGAACGAACATCGCCGCGAAGCCCAGCGCGATCAACGCGAAGACCAGCGCGACGATGACGAATACGATGTTGGAACCGCTCAGGGACACTCCGCCCGCGGCAGTAGTTAACAAAGTCCCGGACATCAATGTCCTCCTGTACACCGACCGCACCCGAACCGGTGGACGAGACCGGTCGGGCGCATCCCCGTCACCGGGGAGACGACAACGTGACTCCGCGGGACCGCGGAATCAGGAGCAGTAGCTGATAACTCGCGTACTGTAGCGGCCGTTCGTGGTGGTGGTCACACCCGGCTCCGGCCGTGTCGTGGTGATGTTTGCCGCTGTGTTAGCGCAGCGGAAGAGGTGTAAAGATCTTTCTTGATCTTTTCCGGTCAACGTCGCTGGACCGGCCACACCATTCGGACCTCGGTTCCCGAACCGTCCTCGACCGGGCGAACTACCAGGTCATCCACAAATCCGGCGAGCAATGCGAAGCCGACGCCGGTGGTCAGGGCGTCGTCGGTGAGGGACTCGTCGGCGAGCTCGTCCGGCGGCAACTTCGTCAGCCCCACGCTCGCTTCGAGTGGGGCATGGTCGATCACCCGAACGGCATATGAGTCCGAATCAGACATTTCGACGGTGACAAGATCGGCCAGGCCGTACTGGTTGTGCAATGCCACCGCACGGGTGCACGCCTCACCGATAGCCAACCGGACCTCGTCCAGCAGTTCCTCGGCGACCCCCGCCCGCCGGGCAACTGCCACACCGACGAGCCGGGCCGTGCGAACATGCACGGGCGCCGGCGAGAAGGACAGGCGAACCGTCGCCATCACGAAGTCGGACCGCTGCCGGTGCCGTCCCCGGTAGCCGCCTCGACCGATGAATAGATCGGGAACACCTGATCGAGCGCGGTGATCCGGAAGATCTTCAGCAACGGCTCCTTGGAGCAGACCAGGCCGAACGTACCGTTCGCGACCCGAAGCCGTTTCATCGCACCGACCAGCACACCGAGACCGGTGGAGTCGAGGAACTCGACCCCCGCCAGATCGACGATAACGTTGCGCGCACCGGCGTCGACAAGCTCCACGAGGCGCTCGCGCAACCTCGGAGCCGTGTAGACGTCGACCTCACCGCCCACCTCGAGCACCGTATGCTCGGCGACAGTACGCGTCGCAAGGGACAGCTCCATCGCTCCTCCTCCCTGCGATCTCTCACCGGAATCTAACCACCGCTCGTCATCGCGCGGCGCGTGGCACCCACCCGTCGTACCCGTTTGAGGTTCGGGCCATACCGGTGTCAGAGTGCAGTGCGTGACCTCCAGCGCGTCGTTGTCCCAGCTCTTCTGGACCCGGGGGGACGACTCGCCGGTCACTCACGTCGAGCGGATTCCACCCCGATCCGGTGTGCCGGTCGCCTGGCCACCGTGGGTGTCTCCGATGTTCGTCGAGGCTTGCCGTGACCAGAGGATCATCTCACCGTGGTCCCATCAGGCGACGGCCGGGACACTCGCGCACGAGGGCACCGACGTCGTGCTGGCCACCGGGACCGCGTCGGGCAAGTCGCTCGGCTACCAGATGCCGGTCCTGACCAGGCTGGTCACCGATCCGCGGGCCACCGCGCTCTACCTCGCGCCGACCAAGGCACTCGCGGCGGACCAGTTGCGCGCCGTCGTCGGTTTCGGTCTTCCGGAAGTACGCGCCGCCACCTATGACGGTGATACCGCTCGGGAGGAGCGCGAGTGGATTCGCCACCACTCCCGCTTCGTCCTGACGAACCCGGACATGGTGCATCACGGAATCCTGCCCGGCCACGAGCGGTGGGCGGTCTTCCTGCGACGACTCGCGTACGTGGTGATCGACGAGTGCCACGCCTACCGCGGAGTCTTCGGCTCGCACGTCTCGCACGTGTTGCGCCGGCTGCGGC
Organism: Paractinoplanes ferrugineus; assembly: GCF_016862195.1. Taxonomy (GTDB): domain Bacteria; phylum Actinomycetota; class Actinomycetes; order Mycobacteriales; family Micromonosporaceae; genus Actinoplanes; species Actinoplanes ferrugineus. The sequence goes on from NZ_BOMM01000051.1 coordinate 102,909, forward strand.
GCTCGGCCGCCCGCTACGGCGGGAAGCCGACATTCGTGCTGGCCTCCGCCACCTCGGGCGACCCGGCCGACGCGGCGTCCCGGCTGATCGGCCGGCCGGTGACCGCGGTGACCGAGGACGGTTCGCCGCGTGGCGGTGTCACCTTCGCCCTGTGGGAACCCCCACTGTTGCCCGCCGATCCCGGCCTCGCCGCGGTGCCGGCCCCGCGAGCCGCCCCGTCGTCGACCGACTCCGGCACTCCTTCCGTCCCTGCCCTTGATCCCGAGGTCGAGCTGCCGCAGGTGCGACGGTCGGCGCTGCGGGAAACGGCCGATCTGCTCACCAACGCGGTCGTGGCCGGCACCCGAACCCTCGCCTTCGTGCGTTCCCGGCGCGGCGCCGAGGTGGTCGCGGCGGTCACCCGGCGCCAGCTGGACGAGGCCGTGCCGGGCCTGGGTGACCGGGTCGCCGCCTACCGGGCCGGCTACCTCAAGGAGGACCGCCGGGCCATCGAGCGCGCGCTCCTCTCCGGCGAGCTGCTCGGGCTCGCCTCGACGAACGCGCTCGAGCTCGGCGTCGACCTGGTCGGGCTGGACGCCGTACTCATCTGCGGTTATCCCGGCACCCGCGCGTCGCTGTGGCAGCAGGCGGGCCGCGCCGGGCGGGCCGGCGGCGAGGCCCTGGCCGTGCTGATCGCCCGGGACGACCCGCTCGACACCTACCTCGTGCACCACCCGTCGGCGCTGTTCGGCCACCCGGTCGAGGTGACAGTGCTGGACCCGGCCAACCCGTACGTCCTGGGCCCGCAACTCTGCTGCGCCGCCTCGGAGGGCCCGCTCACCGAGGCCGACATCGAGCTGTTCGGCGGGGAGCCGGCCCGCGCCGCGGTGCACGGCCTGACCGCGTCGGGTGCGCTGCGCCGGCGCCCTTCCGGCTGGTATTGGACGCACGCCGGCCGCCCCGACGTCGACCTGCGCGGCACCGGCGGCGCCCCGGTCGCGGTGGTCGAGGAGTCGACCGGCCGGCTGCTCGGCACGATCGACCCCGAGTCGTCGCACGCCATGCTGCACACCGGCGCCGTGTACCTCCACCAGGGCGTCACCTATGTGGTCGACGACCTCGATCTGGCCGACGCGGTCGCTCTCGTGCACCAGGAGGAGCCGGACTGGTCGACGCACGCCCGCGACGTGACCGACCTGTCCGTGGTGAACGTCCGCTCATCCGTGGACGCCGGCCCGGTCGGCCTGTTCCTGGGCGAGGTCGACGTGACCAACCAGGTCGTCTCCTACCAGCGCCGCCGCCTCGGCTCCGGCGAGATCATCGACACCCGGCCGCTCGACCTGCCGGTCCGCGAGCTGCGCACGGTCGCGGTCTGGTTCACCGTCTCGCCGAACGCCCTGGCGACGGCCGGCTTGGAACCCGCGGACTTCCCGGGCGCCCTGCACGCCGCCGAACACGCCGCGATCGGCCTGCTCCCGCTGATGGCGACGTGCGACCGCTGGGACATCGGCGGCCTGTCCACGGCGAACCACGACGACACCGAGGCGCCCACCGTCTTCGTGTACGACGGCCACCCGGGCGGGGCGGGCTTCGCCGAACGCGCGTACGCGACCGCCGCCGAATGGTTGTCCGCCACCCGCGCGGCGATAGCCGCGTGTGCCTGCGACTCCGGTTGCCCCTCCTGCGTCCAGTCCCCCAAGTGCGGTAACGGCAACAATCCGCTGCACAAGCCGGGCGCGATCGCAGTCCTGGACGCCGTCCGCGCCGCCCTCGCCGCGGCCCGCCCGCCCGCTCACTCGATCGGGATGTAGACCGGACCCGCCCGGGCTGCCGCCTCCGCATGCCTTGTCATCCCCGGCATCGGCCGCACTGTCACCTCGGCGCGCACCACGATTTCCAGTCCGTCGACCACGCAGAACGTCATGTCCCCACCGTTGGCGGTCACGAACTGTGCGGCCCGGGTGCAGGCGGCCGGCTCGCCGTAGATCGCCTCCTGCGCCCCCGCCAGCGCTCCCAGGTCGGCCGCACTGTGCGCTTGATGCCGCCCCACCCGGGCCGTGCCGATCGACGCCACCGCCAACCCGGCGGCCACCAACGCGAGCCCGACCGCCAGCACGAACACCGTCGCCGCGCCCCGATCCCCCTCGTCCTTCAGCATGAGAATCTCCCCTAGTCGATGACGTCCGGTTCGCGGGCGGCGACCGCCCGGCCGGTCACGGTGATGGTCGGCAGGTGCGCGCCGAGCAGGCTCACCGGTGCTCGCACCACCGCCACGACCGAGTCCTCCCCCACTTCGATTCGCACGTCGGCCCCCGTCGGAGCCATCCGCCGCGCCGCCGCCACCGCCGGATCTCCGCGAGCTCCCGCGAGGGCTGCTTCTCGCGCCGCGTCCAGGCACTGGCCCTTGGTGGCGACCGCGACCGCCGCGGTCAACCCGGCCAGGAGCAGCAGGATGAGCGCCGGCAGCCCGGCCGCGAGCTCGGCCGTGAACGATCCCCGGTCACGGCCGGGCCACCGGCGCCCGGTCACCGCAGGGCCCGATCGATGATCGCGGTGAGCGCCGTCTGAACTTGCTCACTGGTGACGACCTTGAGCAGCAGCCCGGCGAACGCCACCGCCGCCAACGTTCCGACGGCGTATTCCGCCGTACTCATCCCGGCGTCGGCGGCCTCGGTCCGGAGCCGGTCGAAGCGCGCGATCAGTCTGTGCACGTAGTTCTCCTTCAGTTGTGTTGACCAGCGACCGCCGAAGCGACCGCTGCTGAATCCCGCGCCCCGTCACCACCGGCGACGAGCCGCAAAGCCATGCCACCGCGCCCAGCCGCCACACCCGCCCAGCCGTCGCGCCCCGCCGGCGGGCCCTGCCCGTCGGGCTCGGCCGGGGTCGCCTCAGAGGACGTCGCCGAGGACCGAGATCAGCACCGGGACGAGGCCGGCCAGCAGGAAGGCCGGCAGGAAGCACAGGCCGAGCGGCAGGACGATCAGTACGCCGGCCCGCTGCGCCGCTGCCTCGACCGCCAGGGCTCGATCGGACCGCAGGTCGTCGGCGAGCCGGCCGAGCGCCCCGGCGAGCGCGCCGCCGCTGGCGCTGGACCGCACGGCGGCGGCGATCAGGCGGTTCGCCCCGGTGACGCCGGACAGGTGCGCCCACGCCTCGGCCGGGTCGGCGCCGAGCCGAAGCGAGCGAGCGGTTCGTTGCAACCGTTCGCCGAGCGGACCACCGAGTGCCTCGGCCACCGCGCCGGCCGCCCGGTCGAGTGGCGCCCCCGCCCGCAGGGCCGCCGCCAGCAGATCCGCACCGAGCGGCAGATCGGCGGTGGCCGCCAGTCGCTCCTGCTTGAGGTGTGCGGGTTCCCGCCGGCGCAGCAGTCGCTCGGCCACCACGGCGGCGACAACTCCGGCACCGACGCCCCACCACGTCCAGACCAGCGCCGCGATGCCCGCCCCGATCCCCGCCGCGACCAGCAGCCGGAACCGCCGTCCGTCCTCGACCGGCGGCGACGCCGACATCTGCAGCCCTCGAAGCCGACGCCGAGCCCGCCCCGGCCACGCCGCCGGCACCAGCAGCACCACCGCCGCGGCCACCGCGAACAGCGCGATCACCGCGCCACCCCCGCCTCGACCACGCCGCCCGCCCTGACCTCGCCGCCCACCCCGACCTCGCGGCCCGCCTCGACCTCGCCGGCCGAACCGAAGCCACCAGCCGCCGCGGCAAGGGCGGCCGGCGGTTGCAGTGCCCCGGCCGGATCCAGTGCGCCCGCTGAATCGAGGGTGGCGGCCGCCGCGCAGGTCAGGGGATCGGCGTCGGTGCCGGTCGTGGGCCGGCCGCGTCCGACCAGGGCGACCAGGCAGCAGGGCCGCACCGTCAAGCGGACCGGGCCACCCTCGCGCAGCAGGGTCGCCAGCGAGCATCCGGGCTCGGTCATCGCGCCAACCTCTCGGCCCAGAGCAGTCCACCGCTCTGCAGGAGCACCGCGCCGAGGGCACACGCGGCCCCGATCGGCGTGTGCAGCAGCACCGTCAGCGGGTCGGCTCCGATGGTCAGGCCGAGGGTGATGCCGCCGATCGGTAAGGCGGCCAGCAGCAACGCGGTCGCCTGCGCGCCCGCGGCCTGGGCTGAGGCCTTGGCGGTCGCGCGGTCCGCGGCCCGGGCGTCGGCCTCGATCCGCTCGACCAGGTCGGCGGCGGGCGCGCCGGTGCGTTCGGCCAGCTGCCACACCGACGTGGTGAGCCGGCCGATGCGGTCCGGCGACAACGGTGCCGCCGCGCGGGCCGCCGGTGGCAGGCCGGCTCGCAGGTCGGCGGCGAGCGCGGACAGGTCGTCGAGTGCCGCCGCCCGGGCGACGCCGGCGCGGCGCTGCTCCGCCCGGCGGAAGAACGCTCGCCCGGCCAGCGCGGCGTAGGTCGCCACGATGACCGCGGCTACCGGGCCACCGCCGACGAAGCCGAGCCCGCCGATCGCGCCGGCGCTCAGCAGGATCGTCCGGCGAGGACGGGCGAACAGTCCCTCCGGGAGGCACCAGCGCCGCCGCTTGCGCGCCGGCCAGCCGAGGATCAAGGCACCGATCAGCAGACCGGCCACGAGCGGCCAGTTCACGACCGCACCCCCACGGGCGGCTCGAGCACGGCCGGCGCGGCGATGCCGCGGCTCACGAGCATGCGGCCGAGCGCGGCGGCACCGACACCGGCGCCCCGGCCATGACGCCAGGCCGGCACGACGGTGGCGAGCCGCTCCTCGCCGGACGGCACGAGCACGCTCACCGAGTCGAGAACCCGGCCCCCGGCGACACGGCGCACCTGGATGATGACCTGGAGCGCCGCCACCGCCTGGGCATGCAGTGCCGCCCGCGGCAGCCCGCCGAGCAGTCCGAGCGCTTCGAGCCGGGCCGGTACGTCGGTGGGCGCGTTGGCGTGCAGCGTGCCGGCCCCACCTTCGTGACCGGTGTTCAACGCCCCGAGCAGGTCCACGATCTCCGGACCTCGACACTCGCCGATGACGAGTCGGTCGGGCCGCATCCGCAGTGCCTGACGCACCAGGTCGGTGAGCCCGATCGCACCGGCCCCCTCGACATTTGCGGTCCGCGCCTGGAGGGCGACCACGTGCGGGTGCACCGGCCGAAGCTCGGCGGCGTCCTCGACGAGCACGATCCGCTCGGTCGGCGGCACCAGGCCGAGAAGTGTCGCCAGCAGCGTCGTCTTGCCGCTGCCGGTGCCCCCGGTGACCAGGTAGGCCAGGCGTGCCGCCACGATCGCGGCCAGCACCGGCGCCACGGTGACCGGCACGGTGCCGTGCTCGACCAGGTCACCCAGGCTGAACGGCCGCTGCCGGAAGGTCCGCAACGACAGGTACGGGCCGTCGGTGGCGACCGGCGGCAGCACCGCGTGCAGCCGGGTGCCGTCGGGGAGGCGGGCATCCGCGTACGGCTGGCCGTCGTCGAGCCGTCGCCCGCACGCCGCCGCGAGCCGCTGAGCCAGCCGGCGCACCTCGGCGTGATCGCGGAATCCGACCGAGGTCCGCTGCAGCCCGGCGCCCCGATCGACCCAGACCTGCAGACCGTTTACCAGCACGTCGGTGACGTCGGGCTCGGTGAGCAGCGGCGCGAGCGGCCCGGCGCCGACCAGTTCGTCGTGGACCCGGTCGGCGACCCGCATTACGGTCGTCTCGCCGAGGCCGGTGTCGCGCCGGACGGCACGCACCACGGTGGCCGGGGTCGCCTCGACGCCGTCCACCGCGAACCGGTGCCGGACCGTGCTGGCCAGCTCGCCGTACGAGGAGGTCACGCCGCCACCCGCCGTTCGCTGACGAGGTCCCGGACCAGTCGCCGGCACAGCTCGGCGAGCGGGCCTTTGCCGGCCGACGCGGGTGGGGCGCCCCGTTCGAGGGCCTGGCACATCGCCGGTTCGGGGCGCAGCGAGCCGGCCAGCGGCAGTCGGAGGGCCGCCGCGATGTCGCGTGGCTTGAGCTTGCCGGGTGCCGGTCCACGAACCACCACCGAGAGTTCGTCGCGGTGCAGCCGGATCATCTGGACTATCCGGGCGGCGCCGGCCGTCGCCCGCAGTTCGGCCGGGACGATCAGCACGGCCCGGTCGGCGGATTGCAGGGCCAGCACCGCGGCGTCGTCCAACTGGCGCGGCAGGTCGGTAATGATCACGTCGCGGCCGCGCCGGCCCGCGTCGAGGGTGGCGGCCATCGCCTCGCCGGGCACGACCGGCGACTGATCCCGGGCGAACGACAGCAGCACCAGGTCACCCCGGTGCGGCAGGGCGCGCAGCAGCGCGGGCGGATCGACCCGGCCACCGGGGGTGGTGAGGGCGGGCCAACGCAGGCCGTCGATCCGCTCCCAGCCGAGCAGCAGGTCGAGGCCACCACCCATCGGGTCGGCGTCGACGAGCAGGGTGCGATGCCCGGACGAGACGGCGGTGATCGCGAGCCCGCCGGCGAGGATGCTGGCGCCGGCGCCGCCGCGACCGCCGATCACGGCGAGGATCCGGCCCATCGGGCGGCCCGGCCCGTCGGCGAAGCGGTCGACGAGCCAGGCCTCGGCGTCGGGCAGCACGCACACGTCGACCGGACGCAGCGCGGAGATGGCCTCGTCGACGCCCGGGGGCCAGGGTTTGCGGCCGGCGACCACGACGCGGGACCGGCGGGGTAATCGGGCGGCCACGCATGCGTGCACCTGGTCGGCGCCGATGACCACGAGCGGGGCCGAGGTGAACCGGGGACGGGCCGCGGCCGGGTCCGCCGCCACCACGACCTCGGTGCCGCCGGCGGCGGCGAGCCGGAGCAGGACGTCGAGCAGTTCGGGGTCGGCGGTCACGACGAGGGGCAGGCGCGGCAGGGACATCGTGGCTCCAACTCGGCGATGGTGGGCGAGGCGAGGGTGCGAGGGCGAGGCGAGGGGTGGGCGAGGCGCTCACCTTCCCGGCGCCGCGACCAGGCGGGCAACGCCGTGCTCGACCGCCTGTGGACAACTCGACCGCCTGTGGACAACGCCCGCTTGGCCGGTGGACGTGGTACGACGGCCTATCGCAAAGGGGACCTAACGGACCGAGGCGGGGTGTGCTCCGCCGTCGTTGGGTATGTTGTTCCGACACGAACCGATGGGGTTTGCATGGAGAGCTCGATTCAGCGCAGTCGCGTCGCCGGCACCGCCACGGTCACCGTGCACGGCGAGATCGACTACGCCAACTGCGACGAGCTGTCCCAGTGCCTTCGCGATGCGATCACGGAATGGTCGCCGGGCACGCTTCGAGTCGAACTGCGTGCGGCCACGTTCATCGACTCGACCGGGTTGGGCGCTCTGCTCGAGGGCTACAAGGCCGCCGGCGAGACCGGGACGATCTTCAAAGTCGTCAATCCGACAGCTCATTTCCGGCGCGTACTCGACGTGACCGGCTTGACCGAGCTTTTCGGACTGGACGTCACCGGGATGGCCGAGGAATCGGAATCCACACAGGCCACCGGCGCATAGAGAACGACCCCCGTCGGGGGAGACGGGGGCCGTCCGAGGATTCGGCTCCGGGGGGGTCGAGCCGAATCAGCTCGGCGATCGCGGGGGGCGCAATCACCGAGTGTCTGGCTAGATCACCGAGTGTCCGGACGGATCACCAAGTGTCTAGGTAAATGCTCGGGTCTTCGGGCGCGATCAGCAACTCGCAACAACATGAATCCCGATCGCAACAGCACTAGCATGCCTCACCGAGCCGCACCCGTCGAGTACCGATTGTGGCTCACTGCGTACGTGGTGCCGCTCTGCCCGATTTCACAGCGCGTCACCACCCGCGGCCGCGACGCGCCGGGGACGGCGACGGTGCGCGACTTGCGGCTACACTTTCGGCCCGTGGGCCGCAGCGCCGCGTTTTTCGACCTCGACAAGACCGTCATCGCCAAGTCCAGCGCCCTGGCCTTCGGACGGCCTTTCTACCGTGACGGCCTCATCAGCCGCCGCGATGTCGTCAAATCCGCTTACGCACAGCTGATGTTCCGGCTTGGTGGCGGCGGCGACGAGCAGGCCATGGCCCGCACCCGTGACTACCTCGCGACGCTCACCAAGGGCTGGCGGGTCGAGCAGGTTCAGCAGATCGTCGCCGAGACCCTCAACGAGCTGATCAACCCGTACGTTTATGCCGAGGCCGCCGCCCTGATCGGCGAGCATCAGGCGGCCGGGCGGGACGTGGTGCTGGTTTCCGCCTCGGGCGACGAGATGGTTCGGCCGATCGGTGCGCTGCTCGGCATCACCGACATCATCGCGACCCGGATGAGCATCTCCGACGGGCGCTACAGCGGCGACGTCGAGTTCTACGCGGCCGGGCCCAACAAGGTGATCGGCGTCGAGGAGCTGGCCGCGTCCCGGGGCTACCACCTGGCCGAGTGCTATGCCTATTCGGATTCCGCCAGCGACCTTCCGCTGCTGTCGGCGGTGGGTTATCCGAGTGCGGTCAACCCGGATCGCGCGCTGCGTCGGGTGGCGGTGGAGAACGGCTGGCCGATCCTCGAGTTCCGCAATCCGATCCCGGTCGGGAAACGGCTGCGCGACCGCCCCGCCGTCCCGGTCGCGGCAGCCCTGGGGGTGGGGGTGGGCGCCGCCATCGGCTTCGTCCTCTACGCCCGCCACCGTCGCGCTCGAGCCTTGGCCTGACCTTTCCCAAAGGGCAGTGAGCTGCACGAATGCCTTCGGTCTGAGTAATCGGAAAGGGGCCGAAAGCCCTGGCGATCAAGCGGTGACGAGCGTAGAAAGAAATCGCGGGACCTGCAGCGGAGGACCAGGAACAGGCGAGGATCGGGATACCTGATCTTCGCGTCGACCCGGTCGTCACGGATGGTCTCGTGCACGGCCACCGGGAACCCACGCGCGATCAGCCACGGCAGGCACGTTGCGACGGGACCTCAGCCGCAAGGCTTCTGGACTGTCGACAACGACCCAGGTGCACGCTTGATAACCCGGTCCGGACGCGCCAAGCCGGCGCCCCTTGGTGGGCGCCGGCTCTATTTCGCCGCGGCCAGGTGCCGCGAACGCAGTTCCTGATAGACCGCCCGGAAGACGCTGGGGCGGGCGTGGAAGTCGACGCCCTTGGCCCAGAGCTCGGTGTTCACGGTGGAACCGTCGTGGCGGTCCAGCAGCACCGTCATGCCCGACTCGATCTCGAACGAGCCGACCTTGTGGGTGACCCGGTGAAGCCGGATGCGTGCGATGTCGTGCCAGCTCAGCGTGCGTGATCGCACCAGGCCGTGGATGCGCAGGCCACGGCGGCCGACGTAGGCGCCCATCTGCAGGATGCGGTGGGCACCGACCACCCAGGCGGCGGCCAGCGCGCACCCGACAAGGGTGATGCCGTGGCCCCGGAGGTCGAACTGCTGGATGGTTGCCCAGGCCAGGAAGGCCAGCGCCACCGCCTCCCAGACGATCACCAGCCAGCGGCCGGGCCCGGGACTGTAGGGGCGTGTCCAGATCTCGTCCACTTCTGGAAGTATTCCAGCCGGCGGGCAAGCCCGGACAGTGTCCGATCAGACGGTGGCCAGTACTTCGTCGCCGATCCGGGTCGTCTCGTCGGCCGCCTCGGTGACCGCGGCGGCGTAATGCCGCAACCAGGAGCGGACCCCGTCCGGGGTCCCGGTCGCGTAGGCGCCGGCCGAGCCGACGTACTCCGGCTCGCGCGACCGGTGCCCGACCTCGACCGCGATCAGGCCGCGCGGGTCGAACCCGCGGTTGATCAGGGTGAGTCGGGCGGCGGCCCGGGCCACCACCCCGGCGGGACCGGCGAAGGGGCGCAGGGTGATCAGCTCGGCGTGCACGATCGCGGCCAGCAGCAGGGGCGGCGTGCGGTCGTTGCCGGCTACCAGGTCGGCGAGGGCGTCGATGCGGCCGGCGCTGCCGGTGAGCCGGCCGAGGTCGTCGGTCGGCACCACCCCGCGGGCGGCCAGGACGTGCAGCTTCGCGAGCGCCTGGCGGGGCGCCCGGGGCCACAGGTCGACCAGGCCGCTGATGCCTTCGGCGACTCGCAACGCGCCTTGCGCGACCGGGTCGGTGACTGTGCCACCTCGTACGTCCGCAAGGTCGTAGGCGTTGCCCTCGAGAGCGGCGCTCGCCACCGCAGCGCGCAGGCTGGCCTCGGCGGCCACCTGGCCGCCGTGCCGCCGCAGCGCCCGGTGCCGCATCGCGGCATCCACCCGGTCACGCGCTCCGGCCAGGGCGGTTGCGACGTCGGCAAGATCGAGCAGGGGGGCGAGAGGATCCACTCGAACACCGTAGCCGGAAAAGGCCGCGAAACATGGGGTGCGCAAACGGGCTCACAACTGGCAAGATTCGCGCAGCACCAAGCATCAACCTGTCATCCAGCGCGCCCACTGCACCATCGGGCGCGCGACCACGCGCAATTCTCGCCGGGTCTCATCGGCAGAACTAGTGTGCAACGAAGAAGCCCCGGTCGAGCAGTGAAAAGAGGAGCCGCCCTCATGAGCGACAGGACCCTGGAGAACCTCTACTCGGAAACGCGGACGTTCCCGCCGCCGGAGCAACTCGCCGCGGATGCCAACGTCAAGGCCGCCGACTACGAGGAGGCCGCCGGCGACCGCCTCGCCTACTGGGCGAAGCAGGCCGAGCGCCTCACCTGGGCCAAGCCGTGGGACGAGGTCCTCGACTGGTCCAACCCGCCGTTCGCGAAGTGGTTCATCGGCGGCGAGCTGAACGTGGCCTACAACTGCGTCGACCGGCACGTCGAGGCCGGTCACGGTGACAAGGTCGCGATCCACTGGGAGGGCGAGCCCGGCGACACCCGCACCATCACGTACGCCGATCTGCTCAAGTCGGTCAGCCAGGCCGCCAACACGCTCACCGAGCTGGGCGTCGGCGCGGGTGACCGGGTCGCGATCTACCTGCCGATGATCCCGGAGGCCGCGGTCGCGATGCTGGCCTGCGCCCGGATCGGCGCCACGCACAGCGTCGTCTTCGGCGGGTTCTCGGTCGACGCGCTCTCCACCCGCATCCAGGACGCCGACGCCAAGCTGGTCATCACGGCCGACGGTGGTTACCGGCGGGGCAAGCCGTCGGCACTCAAGCCGACCGTCGACGAGGCCGTCGCCCAGTGCCCCAGCATCGAGAACGTGCTGGTCGTCCGCCGCACCGGCGAGGACGTGGCCTGGACCGACAAGGACAAGTGGTGGCACGAGACGGTCGAGCAGGCCAGCACCGAGCACAAGGCGCAGCCGTTCGACAGCGAGCACCCGCTGTTCATCCTCTACACGTCGGGCACGACCGGTAAGCCGAAGGGCATTCTGCACACGACGGGCGGCTATCTGGCCCAGACGTCGTACACGCACAACGCCGTCTTCGACCTCAAGCCGGACAGCGACGTCTACTGGTGCACGGCCGACATCGGCTGGGTCACCGGTCACTCGTACATCGTTTACGGTCCGCTCGCCAACGGCGCCACCCAGGTGATGTACGAGGGCACGCCGGACACCCCCGGCCGCGACCGGTTCTGGCAGCTCGTCGACAAGTACAAGGTGTCGATCCTCTACACCGCGCCCACCCTCATCCGCACGATGATGAAGTGGGGCGACGACATCCCGGCCGGTTACGACCTGTCGTCGCTGCGCATCCTCGGCAGCGTCGGCGAGCCGATCAACCCGGAGGCCTGGATCTGGTACCGGAAGAACATCGGCCACGACCGCACCCCGGTGGTGGACACCTGGTGGCAGACCGAGACCGGGGCCGTGATGATCTCGCCGCTTCCGGGCGTGACCGCGGCCAAGCCGGGTTCGGCGATGACCGCGCTGCCCGGCATCTCGGCCGACGTCGTCGACGACACTGCCGAGTCCGTACCCAATGGCGGTGGGGGTTTCCTGGTTCTGCGCGACCCGTGGCCGTCGATGTTGCGCACCATCTGGGGCGACGACAAGCGGTTCATCGACACCTACTGGTCCCGGTTCGGCGCGGGTGCCGGCCAGGGCGATGAGTGGATCTACTTCGCCGGGGACGGCGCCAAGCGCGACGAGGACGGCTCGATCTGGCTGCTCGGCCGGGTCGACGACGTCATGCTCATCTCGGGTCACAACATCTCGACCACCGAGGTCGAGTCGGCGCTGGTGTCGCACCCGTCGGTGGCCGAGTCGGCGGTGGTCGGCGCGACCGACCCGACGACCGGTCAGGCGATCGTCGCGTTCGTGATCCCCCGCGGCAATGTGGACGTTTCCGACGAGAAGGGCGAGGAGCTCACTGCCGAGCTTCGCAACCACGTGGCCAAGAAGCTCGGCCCGATCGCCAAGCCGCGGCAGATCATGCTCGTGGCGGAACTGCCGAAGACCCGCTCCGGCAAGATCATGCGCCGGCTTCTGAAGGACGTCGCCGAGCGCCGTTCACTCGGTGATGTGACCACGCTGCAGGACTCCGCGGTGATGGAACTGATCTCCGCGGGGATGAAGGCGACGAAGAGCGACGACTGACTCACTCTCCACTAAAAAGGGCAAAGGGTCACCGACTCTTTGCCCTTTTTGTCGATCCCCGAAGTATGCCTGGGTCATAACACATAACTGATCTCTATCGATTCTGGTCGCGCTCTTCATACATCGTTGCGTTTGCATACGTTTACCTCTAGCCCCGAACCACGGGGCCGTTTTGAATGCCGGGCAGCACCCCCGCGCCCGGCGATATGACGGAGGTATGCGCGTGGTGCGCAAGGTGGTCTCTGGACTGCTCGGCGCCGCGATCGTCACCAGCGTCGGAGTTCTGCTCCCCGCGGTGGCCCAGGCGGCACCACCAGCTGACACGATCCCGGCGACGAGCTCCGGTGAGAAGTCGGCCCCCATCGACGATCTGCCCAACCCGTTGGAGGAGAAGCGCCGCGCTCTGCGTGAGCAGGCGGTCTCCAGTGTGGTCAGCGGCAAGGCCAAGCCGGTCAGCAAGAACGGCAGCAAGGTCCTCAAGGTCGGTCACACCAAGGGTGGCCCCGGCCGGCACGGCAAGGACCAGTACGTCGAGCTCGACAACGAGCGCACCGACAAGATCTTCACGATCCTGGTCGAGTTCGGCAACGATCGGCACCCCAACTTCCCGGACGTCGACTCGGACCCGAAGACAGCCGGTCCGACCACCTTCGAAGGACCGCTGCACAACTCGATCCCGCAGCCGGACCGCAGCAAGGACAACTCGACGATCTGGCAGGCCGACTACTCGGCCGACTTCTACCGGAACCTGTACTTCGGCACCGGCGCGAGCACCGAGTCGGTCAAGAAGTACTTCGAGTCGCAGTCGTCCGGCCGGTACAGCGTCGACGGCGAGGTCACCGACTGGGTCAAGGTCAAATACAACGAGGCACGGTACGGCCGTGACGTCTGCGGCGGCCACGTCTGCAACAACGTCTGGTCGCTGGTGCAGGACGCCGCCAACAACTGGGTCGCCGACCAGTACGCGAAGGGTCGCACCAAGGCGCAGGTGACCGCCGACCTCAAGCAGTTCGACCAGTACGACAGGTACGACTTCGACGGCGACGGCAACTTCAACGAGCCGGACGGCTACATCGACCACTTCCAGATCGTCCACGCCGGCGGCGACCAGGCCGACGGCGACCCGCAGCAGGGTGAGGACGCCATCTGGAGCCACCGGTGGTACGCCTTCTCGACGCTGCAGGGCACGGCCGGCCCGACCGGCAACCCGCTGGGCGGCACCCAGGTCGGCGACAGCGGTGTCTGGATCGGTGACTACACCATCCAGCCCGAGAACGGTGGCCTCAGCGTCTTCGTGCATGAGTACACCCACGACCTCGGCCTGCCGGACGACTACGACACCAGCGGCCTGGGCGACAACAACAACGAGTACTGGACGCTGATGGCGCAGAGCCGCCTCGGCGCGGCCGGCGACCAGGGCATCGGCACCCACCCGGGTGACCTCGGTGCCTGGAACAAGCTGCAGCTCGGCTGGCTCAACTACACCTCGGTGGACGCGGGCAAGAAGAAGGTCGTCAACCTCGGCCCCGAGGAGTACAACACCAAGAAGACGCAGGCCGTCGTCGTGAACCTGCCGCCCAAGACGGTCACGACCGACCTGGGTGCGCCGTTCGCCGGAAGCAAGCAGTACTTCTCCGGCAACGCCGACAACCTGAACACCACCGCGACCAAGGACGTCGACCTGACCGGTAAGACCACCGGCAGCGTCAGCCTCAAGGGCCGCTACAACATCGAGAAGGACTACGACTACCTGTACTTCGAGGTGTCGGCCGACAAGGGTACGACCTGGACCCCGCTGAACGGCACGGTCGACGGTGTCGCACTGCCGAAGGACGCGAGCGAGGTGCCGGCGCTGACCGGTTCCTCCGCCGGGGCGTGGAAGACCATCAACATCCCGCTGGACGCGTACGCCGGCAAGGCGGTCAAGTTCCGCCTGCACTACATCACCGACGGCGGCGCCTCCACGGGCGGCTTCTTCGGTGACGAGCTCACCGTCACGGCGAACGGCGCGGTCGTCTCGACCGACGGCGCGGAGAGCACCCCGACCTGGGCCCTCGCCGGCTTCACGGTCGTCGGCTCGAGCGTGGCCAACGACTACGACCACTTCTACATCGCGGGCAACCGCAGCTACACCTCGTACGACAAGTACCTGGCGACCGGCCCGTACAACTTCGGCTGGACGTCCACGCGGCCGGACTGGGTGGAGCACTACAACTACCAGACCGGTCTGCTGGTCTCCTACTGGGACACCTCGCAGGCCGACAACAACACCAACGAGCACCCGGGTGAGGGTCGCAACCTCTACGTCGACGCGCACCCGAAGCCGTTCAACAACGTCAACGGCGTCCCGTTCCGGTCGCGGATCCAGGTGTACGACGCTCCGTTCAGCCTGTACCCGACCGACGGCATGCTGCTGCACGTGGACGGCAAGCCCTCGGTGGTCTGGCCGCAGCTCGGCCAGCCGGTCTTCAACGACAAGGCCAAGTACTACTACGACGAGCTGCCGAACCAGGGCGTCAAGCTGCCCAAGGTCGGCGTGAAGATCGGTGTCCTCAGCCAGAGCGGCACCTCGATGACGATCGCGGTTTCCTGATCCAGCGATCACCGCGTCACGGCGCCCGGGGAGATCACTCCCCGGGCGCTGCCCATTTCCGGGAACCGGAGTGTGGGGTTGAACGTCTGACCGGGACGCTTCAGGAGGTAACCATGAACGGCAAACTGGTGGTCGCGGTGACAGTGGCGGTCGTGCTGGGCGGGTGTGCGGGCCCGGACGTACCGCAGAGCGCGGCGTCCGCCGCCGGCCCGACGTCCGCGACGTCCGCGGCGCCGCCGCCGAGCCTGCCGGTCGCTCCGCTGACCAGCGCCCCGCCGAACGGACCGACCGACCAGATCAAGAAGACCGACTGGGTGGTGGGCACGGTGACGGGCGACAGTTCCGGTCCCTGCTACGGCCTGGAGACCGATGACGGTACGCAATATGCCTTGCACAGCACCGCCGGCACCAAACTCGTCAAGGGCCGGCGCATGCGGATAAAGACCGCGCCGATGCTGGTCCGGATGTACTGCGGGCCCGGTACGCACCGAGAAATGGTCGCCGCGGAGCGCCTGTGAATCGCCGGTGGCCCGACGGGACGGGTCCGGCTCGACCCGAACGCCTAGTCTTGCTACATGGTTGACGAGTCGTGTGTCCTGGTGGAGGGTCCCTGGACGCACCGTTTCGTCGGCGCCAACGGCAGCCGTTTCCACGTCGTCGAGGCCGGCACCGGCCCGCTCGTGCTGTTCCTGCACGGATTCCCCGAGTTCTGGTGGGCGTGGCACGACATCATGACGAGGGTCGCCGACGCCGGTTTCCGGGCCGTCGCGATCGACCTGCGCGGCTACGGCGCCAGCGACAAGCCCCCACGCGGCTACGACGGCTACACCATGGCCGCCGACGTGACCGGCCTGATCCGCGCGCTCGGCGAACGCTCCGCGATGATCGTCGGCGCCGGCGCGGGCGGCATGATCGGCTGGGCCGCCGCCGCGTTCCACCCCAAGCTGGTCAGCCGCCTGGTCGTCCTCGGCGCCGCCCACCCGCTGCGCCTGCGCGCGGCCCTCTTCGCCGACCCGCGCGGCCAGCTGTCGGCGTCGACGTCGGTCTTCCGCTTCCAGATCCCCCGCTACGAACACGTGCTCACCCGGGACGACGCGGCCCTGGTCGGCGAGCTGATGACCCACTGGACCAGCCCCACCTGGCGGCAGACCGAGGAATTCGCCGATTACGTGGCGAGGTGCCGGGAAGCGATGCAGATCCCCCAGGCGGCGTTCTGCGCACTGGAGGCGTACCGCTGGGTTGCCCGCAGTGCTCTACGCCTGCAGGGCTACCGCTTCGTGAAGCTGATGCAGCACCCGCTGATCACCCCGACACTGCAACTGCACGGCGCCCTCGACACCGCCACGCTCCCCCGCACCGCCCAGGGTTCCGGCCGTTACGTGATCGCCCCGTACGAGTGGCGGCTCATCCCCGACGCCGGCCACTTCCTCCACCAGGAGGCCCCCGACGTGATCACCGGCGAGATCCTGCGCTGGCTGAAGGCTTCCTAGATGCGCTGCTCATGCAGGTCGGAGACCTCATGGGCGGGAGCCCACGTCTGGTAGACGCCGTAATCGAACTCCTCGAGACCCAGCTGGCGGGCCACCGGGGCGCGACCACCGGTGTATTCCACGCGCAGCCAGTCGTCGGCCTCACCGAGCACGAGGAACGGGGCGCCCCGCCACACACAGGTGGTGCGCACGTAGACCAGCTCGTCGTACTCCTCGGGGGTCAGCACCCGCACGTAACGGCCCGGCTTGATCTCCTCGAAGCCGTCCGCCGGCTGGGTGGTGTAGATGCGCACGTCGTCGCCGTCGGGAACGGCGTCGAACTCGTGGCCCTGCCAGCTCACCACGTAACCGTCGCGAATCACTGCTCACCCACCCGGCGCCACTGCGGACCGTCGTTGTCGAAGATCGCGATCATGTGCTCCGAGCCGTCCGCGTCGATGCGCCACAACTGGGCACCGTGCGGCAGCCGGACACTGTCCACCTTGAACTCGGCGATCACGTCGCGGCCCTCACCGGGCGCGAAACCGTTGCCGCGGAACGGCGGACGCTCGATCACCCAGCCGTCCATGGCCTTCAGCGCCTGCTCGTTCTGCCCGCCGTAGGGGATCCGGTAGAGGCTCGGGCGATAAGCCGGCCACCGCAGGACGTACGCCTCCTTGGCGTCCGGTTGGTACGGCGAACCGTCGTAGGTGAGACCCAGCGCGCCGAACAGTTCGTTCGGCGTGCGCAGGTGCTCGACCTCGGTGGCCCGGTGCACGAAACCGGCAACCCGGTCGTAGCCCCGGTCGAGGTAGTAGTCGACCTGCTCGGCCGGCACCGTCTTCTGCATGACGGTGGCGTGCTGGGCGTCGTCGTTGACCGGCGGGGGCGCGGGAATCGGCTCGCCGTGCTCGTCGTGGTCGGCCGGTTCGGACCCGAGACCGGCCTCGGCGGCCCAACTGGCGAGCGCGATCACCTGCGGGCCGGGATAGCGGGCGCCGACCGGCGTACGCGGATTGACCGCGAACGACCACGACGGATCCGGCCAGTTGCGGATCAGCTCGTAGAACCGGACGCTCACCGTGCGGGTCGGCTCGGCGAAGTGCTCGGCCAACCGGTCCTTGCTGGTGAAGACGACCAGGAACTGCTCGCCCTCGATGTCCTCGGTGCGGAACGCGAATCCCGACTCACCGGGCGCGCTGCCCGGCCGCGAGTGGTTCGCAACCGGCACCAGCACCGTGGCCAGCAGCAGCGTGGACAGGAACCGGTCGGTGCTGCCCGCCTCGGCGGCGTCGTACAGGTCCCGCTCCACGTCGTTGGCCGGCATGAACGGCTCGGCCGACGGCTCGTGGGCGGGCATCGCGCCGGACATGACCGGACGGCCCACCGGCTGCACCGGCGTGGCGCCGCGCACCTCCAGCGGCGGCTGGTCACCACTCCCGAAACGCGCCGGACGATCACTGCCCGGCGATCCCGGGATCACCGGCGGGTTCATCCCCGGCCGCCCCGGTGCAGTCGGAGCGGTGGCGGGTGGCGCCGGCGTGGCCGCCCGCTCGGCGGACGTCTTGAACGCCGGGAACGAAGTCATCGGAGCCGGCTCGGCCGGACCGCCCGCCTGCCGACGCGGCAGGGGCGTGCCGAACCCGGGTGCGGGCTGGTCCGCCACTCCCGGCCGTTGTGCGGCCGCCGCCTGCGGCGAGGCCGGACCTTGCGGGAACCCACCGGCGCCCTGGTCCGCGGGCGGTTGCCGCCGCGGAAGCTCCGGAAGCGCCGGCGCGGGCACAGCGGCACCGGCCCACCGCGGGTCGACGGGCGGCTCCTCCTGCGGACGCGTGGAAATGTGCTCAGGCACCGGCGGCGTGTTCGCCATCGGCGTGCGCACCGGCAGCCCGTTGAGACCCGGCGAGCCCTGCCCACTCCGCAGGTCCTGCCCACCGCGCAGGTCCTGCCCACCGCGCAGGTCTTGCCCACCGCGCAGGTCTTGCCCACCGCGCAGGTCTTGCCCACCGCCGCGAGGGTCCTGGTAATCGCGCGAGTCCGGCATCGCGCCCCGGCCGTCCTGGTAGCCGCCGCGCGAGTCCGGCATCGCGCCGCGAGCATCCTGGTAACCGCCGCGAGCATCCTGCATCGCGCCGCCGGCGTCCTGGTAACCGCCGCGCGCGTCCTGGTAACCGCCGCGCTGGTCCTGCCTCGCGCCGCGCGGGTCCTGCTGACCGCGCGGGTCCTGGCCGCGTGCGTCCTGCTGGCCGCGGCTGGCTTCGCCGAGGCGAGAACCGGGCCAGTTGGCGGAGACGTTGGGCCGCTCGGACGGGATGGACGGCGGTCGGTAAGCCGACGGGACCGCGGACACCGGACCGGCCGACACCGGAGCCGCGGAAACCGGGCTCGACGGCGGCGTGCGCGACGGAAGTCCGCTCGGCATCACGCCACCAGGCGTGCGTACCGGCAGACCGCCCGGTCCGATCTGCGGCTTTTCTGCCTGAGCAGGCGATTGCGACGCGGCTGCCTGTGCGCCATAACCAGCGCCCCCGGCCGGCTGCGAGCCGAACCCGCCCGCGCCCGGCGCCGGCGAGTCGAACCCATCCGCCCCGGACGGCCGTGAGCCGAACCCACCGGCGGCCCCGGACGGTCGTGGCCCGAACCCGGTTGCCCCGGCCGGCTGCGAGTCGAACCCGGCCGCACCGGACGGCTGCGAGCCGAAATCGCCGGCGGGCGGCTGGGCGCCGAAGCCACCAGCAGCGGGCGACTGCGGGCCGAACCCGCCGGCCGAGGAAGGCTGTGGGTTTGACCCGGCGGACCCGGCCGGAGATGCCGTGGGCTGGGCGAAGCGTGAGGCCAGCGAGGTCGACGCGGCCCCGAACTGCGGTGCCGGGGACAGCTCGGCCGGACCGGGCTGCGCTGCCGGTGAGGTCGCGGACGACGACGGCTGCGGGTTGCTACCCGGCAGTGGCGGGGGCTGCTCGTCGGCGGCCGGGAAGTAAGGCATCTGGTTGGCCGCGGCCGCCTGCGCATAGCCGGGCGGGCCGCCGAGCGAAGGGCCGGCCGAGCCGCTGCCGGCCACTGGGGCGGCAACGACCGGCGGGGCGCTGATCGGCTGCGGGTAACCCGACGACTGGGCGCCGGCGGACCGCGAATAACCGGCCGGAGCCGCATTGCCGGCCTGCGAGTAGCCGGCCGCCAAACCGTCGCCGGGCTGCGGATGGCCACTGGGCGGAGCGCTGCCGGGCTGCGGGTAACCGGCGGTCGAACCGCTGCCGGGCTGGGGGTAACCAGGGGCCGAGCTGCTGCCGAGCTGCGGGTAGCCAGGGGCCGAGCTGCTGCCGGGCTGGGGGTAACCGGGGGCCGAACCGCCGAGGGGCTGCGGGTAACCGGCCGCCGAACCGCCGTTGGGCTGCGGATAACCGGCCGCCGAGGCGTCGCCGGGGTGGGGGTAACCGCTGGGCGGGGCGCTGGTCGGCTGGCGGTAGCCCACGGGGGCGGGGCTGCCGGCCGGGGGCGCGCTGTGCGGGGCCGGGGTGTTGGCCGAGGAGACGCCGGACGCGCCGGCGGTGCGCACCGGCAGGCCGGCCGGGCTCGGCGGGACAGCTCCCGGGGCGTGCGCCGCGGCGGCGACCGGCTCGTGGGTGGGGCCGCCGGGCGAGTTCTGCTGGGCGGCCTCGTTGGCGGCCATCGCGGCCGAGTGCAGATCTTGGATGTGCGGGGACGCGGGCGCCTTACCGGGGCCGCGGGTCGGCAGTCTCAGGTCGCCGCGGGACAGCTGGGCGACGAACCAGGCCGGGAGGTAGCCCTCGATCGGCAGGCCGGGGTTGACGGCCAGCCACCACTCGAGGTTGGGCCAGGTGTTGGCCAACTCCGAGTAGGGCACGCGGCGCGCCGAACCGGTGTAGTCGGCGAGGCACGCCTGCAGCGCCTCCGACGAGGTGAAGGCGAGCACATGCGTGCGGCCACCAGTGCTCCAGGTGCCCCAACCCAGCGGCGCGAGCCCGGCGAGGGCATCGGCTGACACGGGCAGCAAGAGGTCAACGCTGGAAAGAATTCGAAAGTACGACTCCTGGTCGTCGGTG
Source organism: Paractinoplanes ferrugineus (assembly GCF_016862195.1). GTDB lineage: Bacteria > Actinomycetota > Actinomycetes > Mycobacteriales > Micromonosporaceae > Actinoplanes > Actinoplanes ferrugineus. The sequence continues at coordinate 123,455 of NZ_BOMM01000051.1, forward strand.
CGCAACGCATCCCGCATCGCGACCTCGGCGTCCGTAGCCGGTTCCCACTCGGACACGTCCACCTCTCCCCACCGCGCGACGAGGCCAACTCAACGCGTACAACCTACAAGGTCAGGCGGCGATCACAATGGGCGGCGGTACGCAGACCGATAAGTATTGTTGAACAGCGCCCTTACGTGCATGGGCGGGACCCAAACAGTCGCTTGACGCGATCACTTAGACACCGATCGTAGCCCTAACGTCTGAGTTGGCCAGTACGCGATAGAGGGACACCAAACACGTAAGAACGGACTAAACGGAAAACGGCCGGCGCAGCCGCGAAGCTGGTCCGACCGTTTCGCCGTGGCGCGGGCCGACCGGGCTCACTGGAAGCGCTGGGTCGCCTGCTTCTCGGTGTTGACGTAATCCTCGGCCGACTCGTCGACGGCCTTCTTGATGTTCGTCAGGATCTGCTGCAGGTCCCGCGAGGCGTTCTGCCACTTGGTCTGCCGAGCGTGGTAAGCCTGCTGGGCGTCGCCGCCCCAGGTCGAGGTCAGCCGGGCACCGTCGCGCTCGAGCTGGCTGAGCGAGTTCTGAAGCTTGCTGATCGCCTTCGAGATGTCGCCGCTCGCGTTGTGCAGGGCGGCGAAGTTGACGAGCAGAGTGCCGTCACCGGCCATGGTCTTCTTCCCTTCCGGTCCAGGCGTCAGAGCGGCAGGCTGAAGCTGCCGCCGCTGTTGGTCAGCTTGCTGGCGGCGCTCGTGTCGGTCGAGTCGTAGCCGCGGCCCGAGGCACGGATCGACTCCGCCGTCTCGGCGAGCGCCTGGTTGAGCTGCCGCAGGTCAGCCTCGTATTGCAGCTTGACCCGGTGGAACGCCTGGGCGCCCATGCCCTTCCAGGCGTGGCTGAGCCCTTCCAGCTCGCGCATGAGCTGACTCAGCGTGGTCTGGAGGTCTTGGTTGACCCGTTCGAAGTTCTGCGCGCCCCGCGCCATCTCATGGGCTTGGGCTTCCGTCTGTCCGGCCACCCGGACTTCACCCGCTTCCTGGCTCGTTCGTCGAAGCCCCCGGCATCGACGTGGACCACCACGTTAGCCCTTTGGTCCAAAGTGAAGGGGGCAGGCCGTGGCGGGCCAACTGCTCTCTTTTCCTCAGCACGTCGACGGTAGCGATCCGGTTCAGTTCGCGGCACCCCGGAATCGGAGCCTGTGGATAACTCCGCACCCCCTGCCGCAGCCCGGGAAGCCATACGATGACCGCGCAGGAAGTGGTGGGACACGGGGAAGGGCGGCGTGCGGTGACGGTGGGAGTGGCCGGCGGCCGGGACTACCGCGACCTCACCGGTCCGGCCAAGGCTCCGGTGGGCGCCCGGCCGGTCCGAGGTGGACGGTTGTTCGGCGTGCGCGCGAGCCAGCTGGTCGGCACCCAGGTGGCGGTGGTGGCTCTGTTGGTCGGCGCGGTCAACGGCCCGATCGGGATCGCCGCCGGCGTCGTGGTCGCGCTCGGCGTTCTCACCCTGACCTGGCTGCGCATGCGCGGGCGCTGGGTGTTCCAGTGGATCGGCGTGGCGATGCGCTTCAGCGGCCGGCGGCATGCGGCGGCGACCGGCGCCGCACCGACCGCGCTGCTCGAGTTCGTCGCACCCGGGTCCAGAGTGGATCAGGTGGAGATGGCCGGCGACCCGGCCGCCGTGATCACCGACGGTTCCGGCCTGACCGCCGTGCTCGAGCTGGGCGATCCGGCCGGCCTGCTGGCCGAGGACGCCGCCGAGCTGCCCAACCCCGCCTCGCTGTTGCCGTCGGCCGGCCCCGACCATCCGCCGGTCGTCATCCAACTGCTGCTCAGCGGCGCACCCGCGCCGGCGGTCCGGGCCGGTTCGGGCACCCCGGCCAACTCCTACCGCCAACTCACCGAGGGCCGCCTGCTCGGGCACAGCCGCGCGCTGCTGGCCGTGCGGGTGATGCGCGCCGAGGGCTGGGCCGACGAGGAATTGCTGCGGGCGCTGTCCGGCCTGGTCCGCAAGCTGACCCGGCGCCTGTCGGCGGTGCCGGCCCGGCCGCTCGGCGAGACCGCGGCGCTGCGGGTGATGGCCGAGTTGGCGCACGACAACGGTTCCGGTACGGCCCAGGAGGCGTGGCCGGGGCTGCAGCTCGGCGGGCTCGCGCAGGCCACCTTCCGACTGACCCGCTGGCCCGACCTGAGCGTCGAGACCTCGCGCCGGCTGGTCACCCGCATGCTCACGATGCCGGCGTCGGCCACCACCGTTTCATTGACCGCGGGTCCTCGGCAGTCCGGCGGGCAGACCCCGATCGACCTGACCGTCCGGGTGGCCGCCCCCGAGCCGGGCTCGCTGGGCGTCGCCATGCAGGCGCTGCGCCAGCTGGTCTCAGCCGAGCGCGCCCACGTCCGCAAGCTCGACGGCGAGCACCTGGCCGGCCTGGCCGCCACCCTTCCGCTCGGCGCCGGCGAGCCGGCGACGGTGCCCGGTCTGCCACCCGACGGAGTGCATCCGGCGGAGAGGTACGACGGACTCCACCTCCCGGTCGGCGCGTCCGGCCTGATGCTCGGCCGCAACCGGCACGGCAACCCGGTGGTGGTGCGGCTGTTCCGCCCCGAGCAGACCCGCGCGCTGTTGATCGGCGGCGTCCGCTGCGCTCAGCTGGTCGCGCTGCGGGCGATGGCGGTCGGCGCCCGGGTGGTCGTGCAGACCGCCCGCCCACAGGCCTGGGAGCCGTTCGTGCGGGGCGCCGCGGTGCCCGGCGAGTCGATCGTCGTGGTGCCGCCCGGCCGGCAGATCGAGCTGACCCCCGGTTCGGCCCTGCACCCCCTTCTCCTGGTGGTCGACGTCGGCCCGGTCGGCGCCGACACCGGGCTCGGCCGCGGCTGGCAGGCCACCCTCGTGGTGCGCGACGAGTTCGGGACGGCCGACGTCGACATCGCTTCCCGGGCCGACGTGGTCATGGTCCAGCCGTTGCGGCCGGACGAGGCGACCCAGCTGGCGAGCACGCTCGGTCTCGGCGAGGTCGGCCAGTGGCTGACCCGCATCCGGCCCGACATGGTCGGGGTGGTCAACCGGCGTGCGGTCCGCTGGGCGGCGCTGGCCCAGACCTCGATCGAGAGCCAACTCATCGGCCCCGCCGCGAGATAAAAGCGGGGAAAGATCGCGTGGTGCCATATCGGCACTGGCATGATCGTGGCACCATCGCTGGCCATGGGAATTCTCATCCGGCTGGTGATCACGGCCGTCTCGCTGTGGATCTCGACCCTGGTGATCAGCGGGATCGAGCTGAACACCGACTCGCTCTCCAAGAAGATCATCACGCTGCTGGTCGTCGCGGCGATCTTCGGCATCGTCAACGCGGTGCTCCGCCCGATCATCAAGGTGGTCGGCTGCGGGCTCTACGTGCTGACCCTCGGCCTCATCGCCCTCATCGTCAACGGTCTGCTGTTCATGCTGACCAGCTGGATCGCCGGCAAGCTCGACCTGCCGTTCCACGTGGACGGCTTCTGGCCGAGCGCGGTGCTGGGGGCCCTGCTCGTCGGCGTGGTGAGCTGGCTGCTCAACATGGTGGTGCCGGACGGTTCGGACGACTGAGGCGGACAGCCGCGCCGTTCCGTGAGCTGAGCCATACGCAAGGACCGATTCCCCGGAACGGCCTTACCGTGAGGGCATGAGCGAGGAGCGGCGCGGATATCTCTACGGCCTGCTGGCGTACGTCATGTGGGGTTTCTTCCCGATCTACTTCAAGTTGCTGCGCCCGGCTTCCCCGCTGGAGATCCTCGCGCACCGGGTGATCTGGTCGGCCCTCTTCGTCGCGCTGCTGCTCACCGCGATGCGCAACTGGCGTTTCCTGGCCCGGGTGGTGCGCTCGCCCCGGCTGTTCGGGGGCATCGCCCTGGCCGCGGTGCTGATCGCGATCAACTGGGGCACCTACATCTACGGCGTCAACTCGTCACGGGTCGTCGAGACGGCGCTCGGCTACTTCATCACCCCGCTCGTGCTTGTGCTGCTGGCCGTGACCGTGCAGCGGGAGCGGCTACGCCGCTGGCAGTGGGCGGCGGTGGCGGTGGGCGGCGTCGCGGTCGCGGTGCTGACCATCGACTACGGCCGGTTGCCGTACATCGCCCTGCTGCTGGCCGCCAGTTTCGGCACGTACAGCCTGGTCAAGAAGCGGATGTCGCTGCCGCCCGCGGAGGGTCTGTTCGTCGAGTCGGCGGTGCTGGCACTTCCGGCACTGATCTACGTGGGCTGGCTGACCACCACCGGCGACGCCAAGTTCGGCCACGTGTCGGCACTGCACACGGTGCTGATGATCGTGTCCGGCATCGCCACCGCCGTACCCCTGCTGCTGTTCGCGGCGGCCGCCAACCGGATCTCGATGATCGGCATCGGCATCCTGCAGTACGTGGCGCCGATCCTTCAGCTGGCGTGCGGCCTGCTGATCTTCCACGAGCCGATGCCGCCGGCTCGGCTCGCCGGTTTCGGCCTGGTCTGGGTGGCGCTGATCCTGTTCACCTGGGACGCGCTGCGGCACCAGCGGAAACGAACGACGATCGGCACGACGGCCGCCACCGCCGAACCGATCGCCGCACTTCCACCCCGCTGACCTGGGATCAGAAGGTCAGGGGACGTCGTAGGCAAGCAGCGGCTTGCCGTTGGACTGCACCACCTCGAGGCGGGCGAGATTGCCGGCGGCGAAGTGGGTGGCCCCGTCCATCCGGAACTCGGCGCCCGGCGCACCCGTCCACGAACCGACCTGCTCCTGCTCGTCGTCGCGGCCGTAGGCGACCAGACGCAGGGTGGCCGGCTGGAGGCCCCGGTAGACACACTGCAACTCGACCTTGGTGCCGCCGGTGTTGCCGGCCATCCGCAGCGTGGCGGTGACCGGCGAGCTGCCGTCGACGCGGGTCATCGCGACCGCCGGGCCGGACAGCTGATCGGTGGTGGCGCCACCGCCTTTGGTGAACGCGAGCACGCCGATGCCGATCAGACCGACCAGGATCACGGCTGCCACGGTGCTCAATACCCGTACGCCGAAAGCCTTTCGCCGTTTGCCTCGAGCCGTCGCCGGCGCGGCCAGGTCGCGCAGCGAGGCACCGGGATGGTCGCCGGTCGTCAGGGTCGGGTCGAGCAGCTTCGCGAACTCCTGCGCGTCGAGGCGGGAGAGAAGATCGGGCAGCGCCGAGATGTCGGCAACCGCTTCCCGGCAGAACGAACAGGTCGCCAAGTGACGCTCGTAAGCGGCTCGCTCGGCCGGTGACAGCGCACCTAACACATACGCCCCGTCATCATGCTCATGCTCACAGTGCACCCCGTCACCACCCTCCGCTGAGCTCCCCCTTGCAACCGGTACTACGGGCGGCGGCTACGGGAGGTTCAACGGAGACTTAAACGAGCATGTCAGGCCGTCACGGACTCGCCCGCGGAGAGCGCTTCCGCGACATTACGGGCAGCCGCCGTCAGCTTGGCCCGCACGACCCGGGCCGAGGTGAGCATCTCCGCCGCCGGCAGCGAGCAGGCGAGCACCAGTCGCCGCTCGATGTCACGATCAGCGACCACGAGCACCGCCGCGCACGCGAGGCCCTGCCGGAACTGACCCATCTCGATCTGCATGCCGCGCCGCTCGCCGGCCGCCAGATCGGCCTCGAGCGCCTCGGGCGTGACGAGGGTGGCCGGCGTGAACTGCCGCATGCCGTAATCGCGCAAGTACCGGGCCCGCTGATCGGGGGTGAGCGTGGCCAGCAGCGCCTTGCCGAGAGCGGTGGCATGGCCGCCCTCGTCGAAGCCGGGGGCCATGTCGTCGACGAACGGCGAACGGGCGCCCTCGGCCGACGCGGTCACCGCGATCCGGCCGCCGACAAAACGACCCAGGTAATGGGTGTAGCCGGTGTCCAGGGCGGCACGACGCAACGCCTCGCCGACCGCGGGCGGACCGCGGAACGCCGAGACGAGCTCACGGTACCGATCGGCGATCTCCAAACCGACGATGTACGTGCCGTCCTCTCGACGGATCACGTAACCCTCGTAGGCCAGGGTGCGCACGAGGTGGTACGTCGTCGCGACGGTCAACTCGCACCGTCGCGCGATCTGCTTCACGGTGAGTCCGCGCGGGGCCCGGCCGACCGACTCGAGGACGCGCAACGCGCGTGACACGCTCCGAATCAGATCGGACGGCTCCGCCAGGGGGTCGCGCACAGCTACCTCCGACGCCAGGGACTTACACCATATGAATAATCTTCCGTCGGGGGAATGCCAAAAGCGTGTGGATCTCGATCGATTTACACAAGGTGTGTGGTCATTGGCACTCAACGCGCTCGGATGCATTCTGCCGGCTTAGTCTGCGAGAGATGGCCGCCAGCAAGATCGAATTTGAGCACAACGCATCGACCAGCGTGAACGTCGTCAGACCGCTACGCGCAGCGACCGGTGCCCTCACCACGACGATCGCGGTGTCGGTTCCGGTGTTCCTGGTCGGCGGTCTCGCCGTGCAACTCGGCGACGATCTCAACTTCTCCCCCGCCGGGCTCGGACTGGCCGTCTCCGCCTACTTCGGCGTCAGCGCGCTCGCCTCGATCCCGGCGGGCGCCCTCGTCGAACGCTACGGCGCCGTGCGGATCTCCCGGCTCGGCATCGGACTCGCGGCCGCCTCGATGCTCGGTATCGCACTGTTCGCGAGTGCACTGTGGAGTCTGATCGCGATCCTGGCCCTCGGCGCCGGCGCGAACGCGATGGGACAGCTCGCCAGCAACACCAGTCTGTCCCGGCACGTTCCGCCCGGCCGACAGGGGTTGTCGTTCGGCGTGAAACAGGCCGCGATCCCGGTGAGCACGCTGCTGGCGGGAGCGGCGGTGCCGACTGTCGCTCTGACCCTCGGCTGGCGGTGGGCGTTCGCTCTCGTCGCTTTCCTGGCGCTGATGGCCGTCTTCCTGGTGCCCGGGTCACGGGATTCACCTACCGTTCCCGACAAATCGGAAAAGAGGGCTACCGGCGCGCTCGTAGTCGTCGGTCTCGCCGCCACCCTCGCCGCCGCCTCAGCCAACGCACTCGGCACCTTCCTCGTCGACTCCGCCGTCGCCCGCGGCATCTCCCCCGGCTCGGCCGGCCTGGCGCTCACGCTCGGTAGCGCTGTCTGTGTCACTGCCCGCATCCTCGGCGGCTGGCAGGCCGACCGCCGCCCCGGCCGTCAAGTCGGCGTCATCTCCGGACTGCTCGCCTGCGGAGCCGCCGGGCTGCTCCTGCTCGCGGTGCCCGGACAGGTCGCCCTGGTGGCGGGGGTCGTGCTCGGCTTCGGCTTCGGGTGGGCCTGGCCCGGCCTGATGAACTTCGCCGTGGTCCGGCTGCATCCCCAAGCTCCGGCGGCGGCCACCTCCATCACCCAGACCGGGGTGTACGCCGGAGGTTGCATCGGCCCGCTCGGACTGGGCACGCTCGCCACCGTTGTCGGCTATCCGGCGATGTGGTTGACCGCAGCCGGGGCGATGGTCGGTGCCGCTGCCCTGATGTTGGTGGGCAGCCGCCTCCTCAAGCGGTAGGTGTCGGGTGCTTCAACGGCTGACTGAGATGGTGGCGGGTTCGCGTCGATCTTGGGCTCTTGGCGGGTCCCTTTTCCCTTGCCAACGGGGCCTCGGGACACTCGGAGGGCCCTTTTTCCTTGACGAACGGCACACCCTGACTGGCTGGTCTGACATTCAGTGCGAAACGGTCTGGTGAGTGATGCTCGCGCCGAAGCTCGGGATCGCGCCCGCCGGTCCGTCGCGGTCGCTCGGCGGCTCGCAGTTCCCCGGCGGGACCAGCCGGGCGAAGATCAGCACAAATTCCGTGAAAGGGGTCTCCAGCGGACTCCGAGGCCCCACATTCACGGAAGAAGGGTCCAGATCTTGCGAACGCCGGAGTGATTTGCCGCTTTTGCGAAAAATCGGCCCCAGGGTCGACGATCCAAGGCCAGCGCTGCGGAGCCCGCCCCTCTCGCGGGGACGGGCAGCGGGGGGTGGCTAGCTCAGCTGGTGCGGTCTGCGATGTAGTCGCAGAGCGCCTCCATGGCCCGCTTCGCCTCGCCGGCCGGAAGGGGCGCCAGCTGGGAGCGTGCTTCCTCGGCATAATTGCGGACGGTCTCGCGCGCGCGCTTCATGGCGGCGGACTCGCGCAGCAGCGTCAAAGCTTCGGCGTGCAGGGCGTCGTCGGTGATCGGGCCGGTGGCGAGGATCTCGCGCAGGCGCACCGCCGAGGCGTCGGTGTTGTCGTCGTCGGCCAGCGCGTAGAGCACCGGCAGGGTCGGCACACCCTCACGCAGGTCGGTGCCGGGAGTCTTGCCCGACTGCACCGACTCGGACGAGATGTCGAGCAGGTCGTCGGAAAGCTGGAACGCGATGCCGATCGTCTCGCCATAACCCGCGAGGGCCTCGACCATGACGGGTGCCGCGCCGGAGAACAGGCCGCCGAACCGCGCCGACGTCGCGATCAGCGAGGCCGTCTTTTCCGTGATGACGTGCAGATAGTGCTCGATCGGATCTTTGCCCCGGGCACCCACGGTTTCGGCGATCTGACCGTGCACGAGCCGCGAGAACGTGCGCGCCTGCAGTCGGACGGCCTCAGGGCCGAGCGAGGCGGCGATGTCCGAGGCGCAGGCGAACAGGTAGTCGCCGACCAGGATGGCGACCGAATTGCCCCACCGCGAGTTGGCGCTGGGCGCACCCCGGCGAACGGGCGCCTCGTCCATGACGTCGTCGTGATAAAGCGTCGCAAGGTGGGTCAACTCGACCACGTTTGCCGCGGCGACGATCTCGGGCGCCTCCGGATTGCCGAACTGCGCGCCCAACGCCACGAGCAGCGGGCGGAACCGCTTTCCGCCGGCATCGGCGAGATGCCGCGCGGCCTCGGCCACCAGCGGATCCGCGCTGGCCACGTTGGCCCGAAGCGCCACCTCCACAGCGGCCAGCGTCGCTGTGACCGAGGCATCGACGGCGGGGTCGATGTCAAGGCCAAGCGCCGAAAGCGTCATGTCACCGGTGCTCACCACGCTTTCACGATGCCACATGGGTCCGACAGTTCCGGGGCCAGGGGGCACAAGATCAAAATCTTTATCAAGTACGACCTGCACCAGTTCCGCCGATGCGCACAAGCCGTGTGCTGGGTCACCCGCCGCGTGCGACCCCGGGTGGGCCCGCGACCTACGCTCCAGCCCCTGACCGCGCCGATCCGCGCCAGTCCCGCGCCGCCACATCACCCCAGAACCGACCTGCACGACCGCCTTGGTTCCGCCCCCAGCCCCGCCTGCACACGCCCCCTCGGCCAGCCGCAGAAGCCGCGGGGCCGCGGGACCGCGGGGCCAGGCGATGGGAGCGGCCGAGCAGCCGGGGCGGCCAAGCGGCGGGCGGCCGGCGTGCGGGGCGGCCGGCGGGCGGGGCGGCGGGGCGGCGGGCGGGCGGGCGGGGCGATCAATTACGGGCAGTGTGGTTTGGTCTATTCATGATGGTCGACGAGGGTGGACTGGCTGTGGCGGGGGCGGCCGTGGTGCGCGAGTGGTTTGGGCGGCCGGTGTCGCGGGTGGACAAAGGCGGTGGGGACTTTGCCACGTCGGCTGACATCGCGGCGGAAGAGGCGGTTGTGGCGGTTCTGCGGGCGGAGCGGCCGGGTGACTCGGTGCTGGGTGAAGAGTCCGGACTGACCGGGTCGGGGGAGCGGACCTGGCTGGTCGATCCGCTCTGCGGGACGCTCAACTTCGCGGCCGGCACCACGATGGTTGCGGTGAACGTGGCGTTGCGGTCAGGGCGGGACATTTTGGCCGCGGCGTCGGCTGATCCGTTTGCTGACGAGGTCTTCTGGACCGGTGGGGAGGGGGCGTTCCGGCGGCATGCGGGGGTCGACGAGCCACTTCGGCCCAGTGGGGGTTCGCGCCTCGTCGACCTCAACCTTGACCCGCCGTTCCCGAGTGCGCCCGGATTTCGGGCGGTCGACTTGCTCGCGCATCCAGGATTCGGAGTTTCGTTCAGTCCGCGGGTGCTGTCCACGACCCTGCCGCTGGCGTGGGTGGCGGCCGGGCGGCGGGCGGCCTACCTCTCCGACGGCCACCGGGACTGGACTGTGCACTCGGCGGCGGGCATCACGCTGTGCCGCGCGGCGGGATGCGTCGTGACCGATCTGGCGGGCCAACCGCTGCACAGTGCCTCGAGAGGGCTGCTGGCCGCGGCCGACGCCGAGACGCACGCGGCCCTGCTGGCGTTGATCGGCGAGAGCGGGGAGTTCGGGGCGATCAGTTTCGGGCAGTCGGCGTAAGCCCGACGTTGCGCGAGAGGCGCGGCACGCGCTGGGTCGCGCCCGGCTCGCGGGTGCGCCAGGGGAGGCGTGGTTTGCGGTCGTCGGCCGGGTGGCCCGTACTCGAAGAAGGAGCGAAAGCCGAAGGCCCCGGCCTTGGGCAGCCGGGGCCTTTCGGGAGAACGACAGCTATCTGATGAACTGGGCGGCGTCCTGGCTGAGGTCGATCAGCGGGGCCGGGACCACGCCGAGGAGGAAGGTCGCCAGCACGCCGATGGTCAGCGCGGCCGCGGTCATGAATCCGGGGATCGAGACCGTCGGGGTGGTCTCGCCCGGCTCGTTCAGCCACAGCAGCACGACGACCCGGAGGTACGGGAAGGCGATCAGCATGCTGGAGATGACACCGAAGATCACCAGCCAGGTCTGGCCACCCTCGACGGCTGCCCCGAAGACCGCGAACTTGCTGGTGAAGCCGCTGGTCAGCGGGATGCCGGCGAAGGCCAGCAGGATGAACGAGAAGGCCATCGCGAACAGCGGGCTCTTGCGGCCCAGACCGGCCCAGCGGGACAGGTGGGTCGCCTCGCCGTCGGCGTCGCGCACCAGGGTGATGATCCCGAACGCGGCGAGGACCGAGAAGCCGTACGCCACCAGGTAGAACATCGTGCTGCTCAGGCCCTCCTTGTTGAGCGCCAGGGCACCCACGAGCAGGTAGCCGGCGTTCGCGACGGAGGAGTAGGCGAGCAGGCGCTTCATGTCGGTCTGGGTCACCGCGAGAACGGCGCCGACCAGCATGGTGAGGACCGCGACCGTGCCGAGGACCGGCTGGAAGTCCCAGCGGACGCCCTCGAACGACACGTACAGCACGCGAAGCAGCGCACCGAACGCGGCCACCTTGGTGCAGGCCGCCATCAGAGCGGTGATCGGCGTGGGCGCGCCCTGGTAGACGTCCGGCGTCCACACGTGGAACGGCGCGAGCGCGGCCTTGAACAGCAGACCGATCGCGACCAGCGCCAGACCGCCGTAGAGCAGGATCTCGCTGCGCTGCGGGTTGGCGACCGCGTCGTGCACGGCGCCGAGCGAGATGCCGCCCGCGTAGCCGTAGATGAGGGCCACCCCGAACAGGAAGAACGCCGACGCGTACGAGCCGAGCAGGAAGTACTTGAGCGCGGCCTCCTGGCTGAGCAGGCGACGCCGGCGAGCGAGCGCGCACAGCAGGTACAGCGGCAACGAGAAGACCTCGAGCGCCACGAACATGGTCAGCAGGTCGTTCGCCGAGACGAACAGCAGCATGCCACCCAGCGCGAACAGCGTCAGCGGGTAGACCTCGGTGGCACCGGGCTGGTCACCAGCCTGCCGCACGTCCTTCTGCGAGCCGACGGTGACTGCCGCCTGGGAGACGAACGGCCCGCCCCGCTCCAGCGACCGCTCGCCGATCAGCATCAGCGAGACGGCACCGAGCGCCAGGATGGAGCCCTGCAGGAACAGGGTGGGTCCGTCGACCGCGACCGCGCCGCCGATGGTGATCTTGCGGGTGCCGTGGGCGACGATCACCGCGACGAACGACGCCACGACCGCCAGGAACGACAGGCCGAGCTGGACGCCGTGCCGGGACCGGCGCGGCACCAGAGCCTCCACGAGGATGCCCACACAGGCAGCCCCGAAGAGGATCAGCATCGGCATCAGTGCGCCGTAATCGATGTCGGGAAGTTTGAGGTCTCCCATGGCTAGCGAGCCACCCCTCCGTTAGCAGTGACCGCCGTCGGTCCCGGATCGGTCTTCCCGACGTCCTGCATGGTGGCCTGGACCGCCGGGTTGATCACATCGGTGACCGGCTTCGGGTAGAAGCCGAGCAGCAGCAGCAGAAGGACCAGCGGGGCGACCACGACCTTCTCCCGCAGCGTCATGTCCTTGCGCATGGCCGGCACCTCTTCGAGGGCCGGGTTGAGCGTGCCCTGGGTGGTGCGCTGCACCATCCAGAGGACGTAGGCGGCGGCCAGGATGATGCCCACCGTCGCGATCACGGCGTACGCCTTGTGCACGGTGAACGTGCCGATCAGCACCAGGAACTCGGAGACGAACGGCGCCGTACCGGGCAGGGCCAGCGAGGCCAGACCAGCGAAGAACAGCACCCCGGCGAGGAGCGGCGTGAGCTTGCCCGCGCCGCCGAAGTCGCTGACCAGGCTGGAACCGCGCCGGGCCACGTACATGCCGACGACGATGAACAGCAGGCCGGTGGCCAGACCGTGGTTGACCATGTAGAGCACCGAGCCGGTGCCGGCCTGCGTGGTGAAGGCGAAGATGCCGACCCCGATGAAACCGAAGTGCGCGATCGACGTGTACGACACCAGGCGCTTCAGGTCGTTCTGGCCGATCGCCAGCAGCGCCGCGTAGAGGATGCCGATGACCGCCAGGACCAGCGCGGCCGGCGCGAACCAGCGCGACGCCTCCGGGAACAGCGGGAGGCAGTAGCGCAGGATGCCGAACGTGCCGACCTTGTCCATCACCCCGACGAGCAGCGCGGCGGCACCGGCGGGCGCGGCCCCACCTGCGTCCGGCAGCCAGGTGTGGAACGGGAAGAACGGTGCCTTGATCGCGAAGGCGATGAAGAAGCCGAGGAACAGCCAGCGGGCGGTGTTCTGGTCGATCTCCCCGACCGACTGGAGCAGCCGGGTGAAGTCGAAGGTGTGCCCGCCGAGCACCCACAGCCCGATCACGGAGGCCAGCATGAACAGGCCGCCGACCAGGCTGTAGAGGAAGAACTTGACGGCCGCGTACTGCCGCCGGGCCCCGCCGAACGAGCCGATGATGAAGTACATCGGGATCAGCATGACCTCGAAGAACACGTAGAACAGGAACACGTCGGCGGCCGCGAAGACGCCGATCATCGTGAACTCGAAGGCGAGCAGCAGAGCGAAGTACGTCGGCGCGGACCGCTGCCCGTCGTCGACGTCGTGCCAGGACGCCAGGATCACGACCGGCATGAGCACCGCGATCAGCATCAGCATGACCAGCGCGATGCCGTCGGCCGCGAACGTGAAGCGCGCGTCCCACGAGGGGATCCACTGGTAGGACTCGTGGAACTGGAAGCGGTCCCCGCCGGCCTTGAAGGCGACCCACATGAAGATGCTCAGGGCCAGCACGACGAGCGACCAGGCGAGCGTGACCCGCTTGGCCAGCTCCGCCTTCCGGCGCGGGATGCAGGCCACCACGACCGCGCCCACCAGGGGCAACAGGGTCAGGATGGAGAGAAAGGGAAAGTCGTTCACGCCAACCACCCCAGCTGGATCGCGAGGAAGGCGCCGACCACGAGCACGGCACCGGTGAGCATCGAGAGGGCGTACGAGCGGACGAACCCGGTCTGTAGCCGCCGTATCCGTCCGGAACTGCCGCCGACGCCCGCCGCGATGCCGTTGACGATGCCGTCGATGCCCCGGTTGTCGAGGTACACCAGCGCGCGCGTCAGGTAGATGCCCGGACGCTCGAACACCGCCTCGTTGAAGGCGTCGGTGTACAGGTTGCGCCGCGCGGCGGTGACCACCGCACCGGCCGGCTGCTCCTGCAGGGCGGTGCCCTTGCGGAACAGCGCCCAGGCGAGGCCGGCCCCGGCGACCGAGACCACCAGCACCAGGATCGAGATGACCGCGGGCGGCATGACCGGGTCGTGCTCGCCTTCCCCGGTGACCGGCTCGAGCCACTGCGGGATCGCCGAGTGCCGGCTGAGCAGGAAGCCCGCCACGATCGAGCCGAGCGCGAGGAGCATCAGCGGCACGGTCATGATGAACGGCGACTCGTGCGGGTGCTTGTTCTGCTCGGTGTAGCGCTCCGGTCCGTGGAACGTGAGCACGAACAGCCGGGTCATGTAGAACGCGGTCAGCCCGGCACCGAGCAGTGCCGCCGTGCCGAACAGCCAGGACGTCCAGTCACCGCGGGCGTACGCCGCCTCGATGATCGGGTCCTTGGAGAAGAAGCCGGACAGCGGCGGGATGCCGATGATCGCGAGCCAGCCCATCATGAAGGTGAGCCAGGTCCACCTCATGTGCTTGCTCAGCCCACCGAACCGCCGGATGTCCTCCTCGTCGTGCATGCCGTGCATGACCGAGCCGGCCCCGAGGAACATGTTGGCCTTGAAGAAGCCGTGCGCCACCAGGTGGATGATCGCCAGGGCGTACGCCCCGCCGCCGAGCCCGACGCCGAGGAACATGTAGCCGATCTGGCTGACCGTCGACCAGGCCAGGACCCGCTTGATGCCGTCCTTCGCGGAGCCGATGATGCAGCCCATCAGCAGGGTGAAGGCACCGACGCTGACCACGACCGTCTGCAGCGTGTGGTTGGCCGAGAAGATGTGGTTGGAGCGGGCGATCAGGTAGACACCCGCGGTGACCATGGTCGCGGCGTGGATGAGGGCGGAGACCGGGGTCGGGCCCTCCATCGCGTCCGGCAACCAGGCCTGCAGCGGGAACTGACCGGACTTACCGGCGGCGCCGAGCAGCAGCAGGAGGCCGAGCACCAGCACCGTGGTGCCGGACAGCGCGGTGACGCCGTTGAAGACGTCCGAGTACTGCGTGCTGCCGAGCGTGGCGAACATGATGAAGATGCCGATGGCCAGGCCGGTGTCGCCGACCCGGTTCATCAGGAACGCCTTCTTGCCGGCGGTCGCCGCGGCCGGCCGGCCGTACCAGAAGCTGATCAGCAGGTACGACGCGAGACCCACGCCCTCCCAGCCGAAGTACAGCATCACGTAGTTGTTGCCGAGGACCAGCAGAAGCATGGCCGCGACGAACAGGTTGAAGTAACCGAAGAACCGGCGACGTCCGGGGTCGTGCTCCATGTAGCCGACCGCGTACAGGTGGATCAGCGATCCGACCCCGGTGATCAGCAGGACGAAGACGCCGGACAGCGGGTCGAAGAGCAACCCGAAGTCGACGTGCAGGTTCCCGACCGTGATGAAGTCCCACATGCTCAGCTCGGCCGAGCGGTGTTCCGCGTCGAGCCCGCCGAGCTGGATGAAGAAGACCAGCCCGAGCACGAAGGAGGCCGCCACCGCGAGGACGCCGAGCCAGTGCCCCCACTTGTCGGCGCGCTTGCCGAGGAGCAGGAGAACCGCGGCACTCGCGAGCGGAATGGCCACCAAAAGCCAGATTCCGCTCAACGCTCCCGTCGCGTGGGCATACTCCACTGTCTGTTCCACAGGAAGGCCCCTTTAGTACTTGAGGAGGTTCGCGTCGTCGACGCTCGCGGAGCGTCTAGTACGGAAGATCGACATGATGATGGCCAGACCCACCACGACCTCGGCTGCCGCGACGACCATCACGAAGAACGAGATGATCTGACCGTCGAGGCTGCCGTTGATCCGGCTGAAAGTGACCAGGGCAAGGTTGGCCGCGTTGAGCATGAGCTCGATGCACATGAACAAGACGATCGCGTTGCGGCGGATGAGCACCCCGGAGGCACCGATGGTGAACAGGATCGCCGCAAGGACGAGATAGTAGTCAGGCGTCACTTCGCAGCCCTCATTTTTCGGTGCCCTTCGGAGCGATCTCTTGGGCGGTCAGCTCACGCACGGGCAGGATCGGCGAGATGCTCCGCTCGGACCCGTTGCCGTCCGGCAGCCGGGCCGGCGCGGCCACCGACATGGTGTTGGCGTAGACACCCGGGCCGGCCTTCGCACCCGGGTAGTTGCCCGGACGGAAGCGCTGGGTCATCCGGGTGACCTGGTTGACGACCTCGCTCTTCGCCCGCTCGACGTGGGCCAGCACCATCGCGCCGACGGCCG
The DNA here is from genome assembly GCF_016862195.1 of Paractinoplanes ferrugineus. Classification (GTDB taxonomy): domain Bacteria; phylum Actinomycetota; class Actinomycetes; order Mycobacteriales; family Micromonosporaceae; genus Actinoplanes; species Actinoplanes ferrugineus. Next base: position 139,458 of record NZ_BOMM01000051.1, read on the forward strand.
CCGTGATCAGCAGGGCCGAGGTGACCTCGAACGCGAAGACGTAGCGGGTGAACAGCAGACTCGCCAGGCCCTGCACGTTGCCGCCGTTGGCCGCGTTGGCCTCGTTCAGGCCGACCGTGGGGGTGTCGCCGAGCGCGCGGGCCAGGCCGGTTCCGACCAGGGCGGCGAACCCGACGCCGAGCACGATGGCGGCGATCCGCTGGCCGCGCAGTGTCTCGATGAGCGAGTCGGACGCGTCCCGGCCGACCAACATGATCACGAACAGGAACAGCATCATGATCGCGCCGGTGTAGACGATGATCTGCACCGCACCGAGGAACGGCGCCGCGTTCATCACGTACATGAAGCCCAGGCTGAGCATCGTCGTGACGAGCCACAGCGCCGAGTGCACCGCGTTTCGGGCGATCACCATGCCGAGCGCACCGATGACGGCGACCGTGCCGAGAATCCAGAAACCCACGGCCTCAGCGGTGGAGACGTGGTTCATCGCACGGTCTCCTTCGGCTGGTCGTGCGCGTCCCCGCGGCGGCTGGTGCCGGCCGTCTCCGGCCGGTCGCCGGGCTGGTCGGCGGCATCGTGCGTGCCGGACTCCGACCATGGCGCCCGCTCGGCGCCCTTGGAGGTGCCGGGGTTGGTCAGCGCGCCGATGTAGTAGTCCTTGTCGGTCTCACCCAGACGCATCGGGTGCGGCGGCTGCTCCATGCCCGGCAACAGCGGGGCAAGCAGTTCCTTCTTCGTGAAGATCAGGTCCTGCCGGCTGTCGCGGGCCAGCTCGTACTCGTTGCTCATGGTCAGCGAACGGGTCGGGCAGGCCTCGATGCACAGGCCGCAGAAGATGCAGCGGGCGTAGTTGATCTGGTAGATGCTCGCGTACCGCTCACCGGGCGAGAAGCGCTGCTCGTCGGTGTTGTCGCCACCCTCGACGTAGATCGCGTCGGCCGGGCAGGCCCAGGCACAGAGCTCGCACCCGATGCACTTCTCCAACCCGTCCGGGTGCCGGTTGAGGATGTGCCGGCCGTGGTAGCGCGGCGCCGGCTTCGGCGGCGAGAACGGATAGTCGGTCGTGATGACCTTGCGGAACATGTGCGCGAAGGTCACCCCGAAGCCCTTGAAAGAGCCGGTGAAAGTCCCCACGTCACACCTCCTTGTTTTCGGTGTCGCCGCCGACGGTGGCGGGGGTGCGTTCGGCCACCGCGCGGCGGGCCCGCGGGCTCGGGGGTACCTGCAGGTCCATCGGGGGCACCGGGAAGCTGCCCGGCGGGCGGGCCGCCAGTTGCTCCTCGACGGACAGCTGCCGTGGCTTGCGCTGGCTCGGCCAGAACATGGCCACCAGCAGTACGACGACCACGAGACCGCCGATGCTCAGCCACTTGGACCGCTCGGACATCTCGTTGTTCGCGATCTTGACGTACGACAGGAAGAGGATCCACACCAGGCTGACCGGGATGAGGATCTTCCAGCCGAGCCGCATGAACTGGTCGTAGCGCATCCGGGGCAGCGTCGCCCGCAGCCAGATGAAGCCGAACAGGAAGATCAGGACCTTGACGAAGAACCAGATCATCCCGAACCAGCCGGAGTTGGCGCCGTGCCAGACCGCGGTGATCGGCCACGGCGCACGCCACCCACCGAGGAAGAGGGTGGTACAAAACGCCGACACGGTGATCATGTTGATGTACTCGGCGAGGTAGAACATCGCGAACTTGAACGACGAGTACTCCGTCTGGAAGCCGCCGACCAGCTCCGACTCGGCCTCGGGGAGGTCGAACGGGGCCCGGTTGGTCTCACCCACCGCGGCGATCATGTAGATGACGAAGCTCGGGAAGAGCAGCACCGCGTACCAACTCGGCGTGGTCAACTCCATGCCGAACAGGTGGAACGGGTTGCCTTCGGCCTGTGCCTTGACGATCTGCGAGGTGCTCATCGTGCCGGCGGTCATGAAGACCGCGACGATCGACAGACCCATCGCGACCTCGTACGAGATCATCTGCGCGCTGGACCGCAGACCACCCAGCAGCGGGTAGGTCGAGCCGGACGCCCAGCCGGCCAGCACCACGCCGTAGACGCTCATCGAGGAGCAGGCCAGCAGCACCAGCACCGAGACCGGCACGTCGGTGAGCTGCAGCGCGGTCTTGTGGCCGAACATGCTGACCACCCCGCCGAACGGGATGACCGAGAACGCGGTGAACGCGGTCGTCGCGGAGATCACCGGAGCGATGAAGTAGACCACCTTGTCGGCGGTCTTCGGGATGATCTCCTCTTTGAATGGAAGCTTCAGCCCGTCCGTAAGACTCTGCAGCCAGCCGTTCGGCCCGACCTGGTTGGGGCCCGGGCGGACCGCCATCCGAGCCACGACCTTGCGCTCGTAGTTGATCGTGAAAAGAGTCAGCAGCAGCAGGATCACGAAGACCCCGAGCAGCTTGATCAGCGTGATCCACCAGATGTCGTCCTCGAACGTCTGGAGGCTCGGATCCGTGGCGTGCGCCGCCACCATCATCGAGTTCATGAGTTCGCCCCCTTGGTCCGGTTTTCCGCTTGCAGTGCGGCGGAGCCGCTTCCGGGGGGCTCAGCGAGGATCGGACCCGCTGCCCCGGCCGACAGCCGGACCACCGCGCCCGAAGTGACGCCGAGGCTGCGACGAACGCTGGAGCCCGGCGAGTTGGTGGGAAGCCACACCACCTGCGGGGGCAGGTCGGTGATCGCGGCCGGAAGCGTGACGCCGCCCCGGTCGGTGCTGACGGTGACCGCGTCGCCCTCGGCCACGCCGAGCGACTCGGCCAGGTCCTTGCCGATCCGCACCAGCGACGGCCGGGCCGTGCCCTTGAGCACGTCGTCGCCGTCGAGCAGCGAACCCGAGTCGATCAGGTGGTGCCAGGTGGCGAGGACGGCCTCGGTGGCGCCGCGCGTCGGCAGTGCCCCGGCGGTGACCGTGGGGGCCGCCGGCCGGCTCGCGGTGCTCGGCGGCATGGCACCCAGCTCCCGCCGGATGGTCATCACGTCACCGGTGCCCAGCGTGACTTCCAGCAGGGCGGCGATCGCCTCGAGCACCCGGCCGTCGGTCATCGCCGTGGTCGGCAGCACGGTCGGGAAGGACCGCAGCCGGCCCTCCCAGTCCATGAACGTGCCGGACTTCTCCTGGGCGGGGGCGACCGGCAGCACCACGTCGGCGCGGCGGGTCACCGCGCTGCCGCGGATCTCCAGGCTGACCACGAAGCCCGCGTTGTCGAGGGCCTGCTCGGCCAGTCGCGGGTCGGCCAGGTCACCCGGGTCGACACCGCCGACCAGCAGGCCACCGAGCTCGCCCGCCGCGGCCGCGGCGATGATGCCGTCGGTGTCCCGGCCCGGCGTGCCGGGCAGAACACCGGGCTCGACGCCCCAGGCCGGCGCGAGCTCGGCGCGGGCGGCGGCGTCGGTGACCGGCCGGCCGCCGGGAAGCAGGTTGGGCAGGCAACCGGCGTCGACCGCACCCCGGTCACCGGCCCGGCGCGGGACCCACGCGAGGCGGGCACCGGTGCGGGCGGCGAGCGCGGCCACCGCCGACAGGGCGCCCGGCGAGCTCGCCAGGCGCTCGCCGACGATGAGCAGCGCACCCGGGGCACCGAGAGCGGCGGCGACCGCCGCGTCCTCGGCGAGGATCTTGGCTTCCTCCCCCGGCGCGGTGACCACGAGCGCGGCGCCGATCTTGGTGAAACCCCGTGACAGGTACGGCGCGACCGCGGTGACCTGGAGCTTGCGCTTGTTGGCCGCCTTGCGCAGCCGCAGGAAGAGGATTGGCGACTCCTCCTCCGGCTCGAGCCCGACGATGACCGCGGCCGGCGCGTTCTCCACGTCGTCGTAGGTCACGTCGGAGATGCCACCGGCGACCGACGAGGCGAGGAAGTCGGCCTCCTCGGCGCTCAGCGGACGGGCGCGGAAGTCGATGTCGTTGGTGCCGAGCGCGACCCGGGCGAACTTCGCGTACGCGTACGCGTCCTCGACCGTCAGCCGGCCGCCGGTCAGCACACCAACCCCGCCGGCCGCCTTGGCGGCTTTGAGGCCCTCGGCCGCGGTGACCAACGCCTCGCTCCACGACGCCTCACGCAGCTCGCCGGTCCGCTTGTCGCGGATCAGCGGGTTCATGATCCGGTCGTTCGCGGTGGCGTAGCGGAAGCCCCACCGGCCCTTGTCGCAGTTCCACTCCTCGTTGACCGCCGCGTCGTCGCCGGCCAGGCGCCGCAGCACCTTGCCCCGGCGGTGGTCGGCGCGCATCGAGCAACCCGAGGCGCAGTGCTCGCACGCCGTCGGCGTGGAGACCAGGTCGAACGGGCGGGCGCGGAAGCGGTACTGCTCACCGGTGAGCGCACCGACCGGGCAGATCTGGATCGTGTTACCGGAGAAGTACGAGTTGAAGGCGACGTCGCCCTCGCCCTCGCCGACCTGGCCGTCACCGAAGCCGGTGCCGCCGAAGAAGTCGTCCCGGTAGACGTTGATCTGCTCGCCGGACGAGCGGTCCATCAGGTCGATGAACTTGTCGCCGGCGATCTCCTCGGAGAACCGGGTGCAGCGCTGGCACAGGATGCACCGCTCGCGGTCGAGCAGCACCTGGCTGGAGATGTGGATCGGCTTCTCGTACTCACGCTTGTGCTCGTGGAAGCGTGACTCGGTGCGGCCGTTCGACATCGCCTGGTTCTGCAGCGGGCACTCGCCGCCCTTGTCGCAGGTCGGGCAGTCCAGCGGGTGGTTGGCCAGGAGGAACTCCATGATGCCGTGCTGGGCCTTGTCCGCCACCTCGCTGGTGAGCTGGGTGCGGACGATCATGCCGTCGGCCACCGTCTGCGTGCACGACGCGACCGGCTTGCGCTGACCCTCGACCTCGACCAGGCACTGGCGGCAGGCGCCGGCCGGGGCGAGCAACGGGTGGTCGCAGAACCGCGGGATGGCGATGCCCATCCGCTCGGCGACCCGGATGACCAGCTCACCCTTCTCGGCGGTGACTTCGATACCGTCGATGGTGAGCGTGACCGTATCGGTCTTCTTCGCTACGTCGGTCACCTGTGCCTGCCTTCCGATGGAGACTGCGGGGCTTGCTTCGCTGCGCTCCTCGCTTCCATCAATGCGCTCCAACCAAGGACTTGGCGGAAAGCCGCGGAGCTGTCCGGCCCTCGATGTAGTCCAGGTAGTCCTGCTTGAAGTGGTTCAACGTCGCCATGACCGGGGTGGCCGCGCCGTCGCCCAGGCCGCAGAACGACCGGCCGAAGATGTTGTTCGCGGTGTCCAGCAGCGTGTCGAGGTCGGCGTGGGTGCCCTCGCCGGACAGGATCCGGCGGTACGTCCGGACCATCCAGTAGTTGCCCTCACGGCACGGGGTGCACTTGCCGCACGACTCGTGGTGGTAGAACTCCAGCCACCGCCAGGTCGCGTAGACCGGGCAGTCCTGGTCGCTGAAGATCTGCATGGCCGTGGTGCCGAGCAGCGAGCCCTGCGCCGCGACCCCCTCGAAGTCCATCGGGGTGTCGATGTGTTCGGCGGTGAGCAGCGGCGTCGACGATCCGCCCGGCGTCCAGAACTTCAGGTTGTGGCCGGGCTTCATGCCGCCGGCCAGCTCGATCAGTTCCCGCAGGGTGATGCCGAGACCGCATTCGTACTGGCCCGGGTTCTGGATCCGGCCGGACAGCGAATAGATCATCGGGCCGGTCGACTTCTCCGTGCCCATGCTCTTCCACCAGTCGGCGCCACCGAGCACGATGTACGGCACCGAGGCGATCGTGCCGACGTTGTTGACGACCGTCGGGCTCGCGTAGAGGCCGGCGATGGCCGGGAACGGCGGGCGCAGTCGCGGCTGGCCCCGGAAGCCCTCGAGCGAGTCGAGCAGCGCCGTCTCCTCGCCGCAGATGTACGCGCCGGCGCCACTGTGCACGACCAGGTCCAGGTCGAAGCCCGAGCCCAGGATGTTCGTGCCGAGGTAGCCCTTGGCGTACGCCTGCTTGACCGCGCTGCGCAGCCGGCGGGCGGCGTGCACGGCCTCGCCGCGGATGTAGATGAACGCCTGGTTGGCCCGGATCGCGTACGAGGCGATGATGATGCCCTCGACCAACGAGTGCGGGTCGTAGGTCATCAGCGGCAGGTCCTTGCAGGTGCCCGGCTCGCCCTCGTCGGCGTTGACGACCAGGTAGTGCGGCTTACCGTCGCCCTGCGGGATGAAGCCCCACTTGAGACCGGTCGGGAAGCCCGCGCCGCCGCGACCGCGCAGGCCCGAGTCCTTCACCAGCTGGATCAGGTCGTCGGGGTGCACGTCGAGCGCCTTCTTGAGGGCCGCGTAGCCGTCGAGCCGCTCGTAGACGTCGATCTTCCAAGCGTCCGGCGAGAGCCAGCGCTTGGTCAGGACGGGGGTGAGCTTCTCGAGAACCTCACGCCGTGGCTGCGTCACTTCTCCACCTCGTTACCGCGGCTGTCGGCGACCGGCTTGCCATCCCCGGCCGGTTGGTTCTGAGCGACGCCCGACGCCTCGGCGGGGTTCGTCGGCGTCGGCGCCGTCGCCGTCGCGTCGCCGGTCTTGTCCGGCTCGCCCATCGTGGGGTTGCGCTGCTCAGCGGTGCGGACCTCGGGGTCCTTCGCGTCGCCGGCATGGGTCGGCTTGCCCGCGTTGTCACCGCGCTGAGCGGCGGACTTGACCGCGCCGGCAGCCGACTTGACCGCGTCGGTGGCCTTCTCGGCGATCGTCGCGACCTTGCCCTTGGCGCCCGGCTGGGCCGCCTCCTCGCGCGGAGCGGGCTTCGTCTTGGTGATCGGGGCGTCGAGGTTGAAGTTCGGCACCGCGATCCCGTGCTGGTCAGCCAGGTTCACGCCGCGCAGCGTGGGCACTCCGGCCGGACCGTCGGCGACCGCGCCGTCCCGCTCGTCGGCGAACCCGGCGAGCTGGTGCTGCATCTCCTTGAGCGAGCAGACCCGGGCGCCCCGCGACGGGACCGGCCGCTCACCCTTGCGCAGCTGCTCCACCATGTCGATGGTGGCTTCCGGGGTGGCCTCGTCGACCGCGAAGTCGTAGTTGACCGTGACCACCGGCGCGTAGTCGCAGGCCGCCAGGCACTCGGCGTGCTCCACCGTGATCTGACCGTCGGGGGTGGTGTGGCCGTTGCCGACCCCGAGGTGCTCGATGAGCCGGTCGTAGACCTCCTGGCCACCCATCATGTTGCAGAGCGTGTTGGTGCAGACGCTGACGAGGTATTCGCCGGTGGGCTTCCGCTTGTACATCGTGTAGAACGTGGCGACCGCGCCGACCTGGGCCTTGTTGATGCCCAGCACCTCGGCGCAGAACGCGACCCCGTTCGGGCTGACGTAGCCCTCCTCGGTCTGCACCAGGTGGAGCAGCGGCAGGAGTGCCGATCGGCTGCGGCCCTCGGGGTAGCGCGCGATGATCTCGAGCGCCGGGCCGAGGAGCGTCGCCGCCAAGGGGGCGGCGGCCGGGGAGAACTCAATAGCGGTATCGGACATTTAGCGGTCACACCCACCCATCACGGGGTCGAGGGACGCGCCGCCGGCGATGACGTCGGCCAGCAGCGCGCCTTCGGCCATCGCGGGGATGGCCTGGAGGTTCACGAAGCTCGGGTCCCGCATGTGGACCCGGTAGGGATGGGTGCCGCCGTCCGAGACCACGTGCACACCCAGCTCGCCGCGCGGGTGCTCGATGCCGATGTAGACCTGGCCCGCCGGGACCCGGAAGCCCTCGGTCACGAGCTTGAAGTGGTGGATCAGCGATTCCATCGACGCGCCCATGATCTTGGCGACGTGCTCGAGCGAGTTGCCGAGACCGTCGACGCCCATCGCGAGCTGCGCCGGCCAGGCGATCTTCTTGTCCGAGATGAAGATCGGGCCGGGCCGGAGCCGGTCGAGCGCCTGCTCGACGATCTTCAGCGATTCCCGCATCTCGGCCATGCGCACCTGGTAGCGGCCCCACACGTCGCCGGTGGTGGCGGTGGGCACGTCGAACTCGTAGTTCTCGTAGCCGCTGTACGGCAGCGTCTTGCGCATGTCCCAGGCCAGGCCGGCGGAGCGCAGCACCGGGCCGGTGATGCCGAGCGCGAGGCAGCCGGTGACGTCCAGGACGGCCACGCCCTGGGTCCGCTGCTGCCAGATGACCTGCCCGGAGAGCAGATCCTCATATTCCTTGAGCTTCTTCGGCATGTAGATGAGGAAGTCGCGGATCTTCTTGATCGCCGAGTCGGGGATGTCGTTCGCGACGCCGCCCGGCCGGAAGTACGCGTGGTTCATCCGCAGGCCGGTCGTCTCCTCGAAGATGTCGAGGATGTACTCACGCTCGCGGAAACCGTAGAGCATCATCGAGATCGCGCCGATCTCCATGCCCGCGGTGGCGAGCCACACCAGGTGCGAGGAGATCCGGTTGAGCTCCATGAAGAGCACCCGGATCGTCTGCGCCCGCTCGGTGATGTCGTCGGTGATGCCGAGCAGCTTCTCGACCCCGAGGACGTAACCGGCCTCGTTGAACAGTGGGGCGAGGTAGTCGGCCCGGGTCACGAACGTGGTGCCCTGCGTCCAGTTGCGGTATTCGAGGTTCTTCTCGATGCCGGTGTGCAGGTAACCGATGACGCACCGGGCTTCGGTGACCGTCTCACCCTCGAGTTCGAGCACGAGCCGGAGCACGCCGTGGGTGGACGGGTGCTGCGGACCCATGTTGACGACGATCTTCTCGTTCGACAGCGGGTCGATGGCACCGGTGACGGTGTCCCAGTCGCCGCCGGTGACCGTGAAGACGCGGCCCTCGGTGGTCTCGCGCTCGGTCGCATAGCTTTGGGAAGTGGAACCGGATGAAGTCACTGGTAGATCCTCCGCTGGTCAGGAGGCGGAATCTCGGCGCCCTTGTATTCGACCGGCACACCGCCGAGCGGGTAGTCCTTGAGCTGCGGGTGACCTTCCCAGTCATCCGGCATGAGGATCCGGGTGAGGTTGGGGTGGCCGGTGAAGACGACGCCGAACATGTCGTACGCCTCCCGCTCCTGCCAGTCGGCAGTCGGGTAGATGTGGGTCACGGTCGGCAAGCTGCCCCCGGCCGGCACGGCCGCCTCGAGGCGCACCCGGCGGCGGTAGGTCATCGAGGTCAGCTGGTAGATCACGTGCAGGCGGCGGGCGTCGCTGTCGAGGTAGTCCACGCCGGAGACCGATGAGCACAGCTCGAAGCGCAGCGACTCGTCATCCCGCATGATCTGGGCGACCTCGGCGATCTTCGCCGGCACGATGTGCAGGGTCAGCTCGTCCCGGTCGACGACGACCTTCTCGATCGCGTCGGCGAACCCGGGGTAGGCCTCTTCGAGGGCGTCGGTGACCTCGTCGAAGTAGGACCCGTACGGCTTGGGGGTGCCGACCACCTCGGGCTTGCGCCGGACCAGGCCGCCGAAGCCGGAGACGTCACCGGAGCCCTGGATGCCGAACATGCCCTTCTCGGGGCTGGCCGGCGTCTGGGCCGGGGCGCCGAGGTTGGCGCCGACGGGCTCGTTGGACTCGAGGCTCATTTGCCACCTTCCCGCAGGTGCGGCGCCAGCTTCATCCAGTTCTCGATGCGCAGCTGCTCCTCGCGGCCTTCCTTGACCGCCTGCGTCCACTCGGCCCGGCGGACCTTGTCGACGCGGTAGGAGGAGGGCATCGCGCCGGGGGCGACGACCGGCATCTTGCCCTCGGCCTTGCGGGCCTCGAGCATCTTGCGGCCGTTCGGGCCGAGCGGCTGGTGCAGCACCTTCTCGCGCATCTTGAGGATGGCGTCGATGAGCATCTCCGGTCGCGGCGGGCAGCCGGGCAGATAGACGTCGACCGGGACGATGTGGTCGACACCCTGCACGATCGCGTAGTTGTTGAACATGCCGCCGGACGACGCACAGACGCCCATCGAGATGACCGAGCGCGGTTCGGGCATCTGGTCGTAGATCTGCCGGACGACCGGGGCCATCTTCTGGCTGACCCGGCCCGCGACGATCATGAGGTCGGCCTGTCGCGGCGAGGCCCGGAAGACCTCCATGCCCCAACGGCCCAGGTCGTAGTGCGGGCCGCCGGAGGCCATCATCTCGATGGCGCAACAGGCGAGGCCGAACGTCGCACCCCAGAACGAGGACTTGCGGGCCCAGTTGGAGAGCAACTCGACGGACGACAGCAGGATGCCTGCGGGTAGCTTCTCTTCGATTCCCATGTCAGATCAGTCCCAGTTGAGGCCGCCGCGTCGCCACACATAGGTGTAGGCGATGAAGACGGAGACGATGAACAGGACCATTTCCACGAAGCCGAACACGCCCAGCGAGCCGAACGAGACGGCCCACGGGTAAAGGAAGATGGTCTCGATGTCGAAGACGATGAAGAGCATCGCGGTCAGGTAGAACTTCACCGGGAACCGGCCACCGCCGATCGGCTGGGGCGCGGGCTCGATGCCGCATTCGTACGCCTCGAGCTTGGCGCGGTTGTAGCGCTTCGGCCCGACGATCGGCGCGATCCCCACCGAGAACAGCGCGAAGAGCGCGCCCAGAATCAAGAGCCCCAAGATCGGGACGTACGGGTTGAGATGCATCATCTCTCCTGAAGGACTGTTAGCCGCTTCACACTATTAATCCGATTCGGCGCAGGCGCGACCGGGGTGGCCGAGAAGTGGTTCATACCGCGGGCGCCACCTTGGTCAGGCCGTTGATGACCCGGTCCATGGCGTCGCCGCCGCGGGGGTCGGTCAGGTTGGCCAGCAACTTCAGCACGAACCGCATCAGCGTCGGGTGCGGCATGCCGTGCTTGGTGGCCAGCCGCATGATCTGTGGGTTTCCGATCAACTTCACGAATACCCCACCGAGGCGGTAATAGCCGCCGAAACGCAGGCTCAGTTCGGACGGGTAGGCCCGCAGAGCGCGTTCCCGGTCGGCGCCGGCGGGCCGGGCGAGCGCCTGCACGGCGACCTCCGCGGCCAGCTCACCGGACTCCATGGCGTACGCGATGCCCTCGCCGTTCATCGGGTTGACCATGCCGCCCGAGTCACCGACCAGCATCACGCCGCGGGTGTAGTGCGGAACGCGGTTGAAGCCCATGGGCAGCGCGGCCCCGAGGATCTGGCCGTCGGCGTTGTCGTCGCCGCGCATGCCCCACTCGGCGGGCGTGCCGTCGAGCCAGTCGGTCAGCAGGGTGCGGTAGTTGGTCTTGCCGAACGCGCTCGACGAGTTGAGGATGCCGAGTCCCACGTTCACCCGGCCGTCACCGAGTCCGAAGATCCAGCCGTAGCCGGGGAGCAGGTCGCCGTTGGACGCCCGAAGCTCCAGCCAGGACTCCAGGTAGTCGTCATCGGCGCGCACCGGCGAGTGGTAGTAACGCCGGACCGCCACACCGATGGGGCGGTCGTCGCGCTTGGCCAGGCCCATCGACAGCGGCAGCTTGCCGGAGACCCCGTCGGCGGCGATGACCAGCGGCGCCCGGAACTCGACAGGCTCCTTGTCCGGACCGACCTTGGCCGACACACCGATGGCCCGGCCCTTGCCGTCGAGGACCGGAGCGGTGACGTTCACGCCGGTCCGCAGCACCGCGCCGGCCTCGACCGCGCGGTTGGCGAGCAGGTCGTCGAAGTCGAGCCGGGTGCGCACCAGGCCGTAGTTGGGGAAGCTGGCCAGATCGGGCCAGTCGAGCTCGAGCCGGACCCCACCGCCGATGACGCGCAGACCCTTGTTGTGCAGCCAGCCCGCCTTCTCGGAGGTGTCCACACCCATCCGGACGAGCTGTCGCACCGCCCGCGGGGTCAGTCCGTCTCCACAGACCTTCTCGCGGGGGAATTCGGTCTTCTCCAGCAGCAGCACGCGTAACCCGTGCCGTGCCATGTGGTAGGCCGCCGCGGAGCCGCCGGGCCCCGCACCGACCACAATGACGTCCGCCTCGTCGGCGATCGGTGCTGACGGTTCAGCGGGCCCTGTTATTTCGTGGCTCTGCACGGCACACCTCCGTCTCGTGCGGGCTCGTGAAACAGTTCACAAGCACGCCCAGATCGGAGTCTAAGACGGCTAACGAAACCCGTTCGGGTTAGGCAACCCTAACTGGTCCGCGCCGATGAAATGCCCGATCCGCTATCCGTCAAGGACCCTTCTGCTCCATCTTGCGACCCTTGGTCCAGGTATTCCCGAAACGTACCGCCCATTGCCCGCTCGAGGGCGGCGATCAGCTCATCTACTAGCTCCTGAGCCAACTCGGGGTCCTGGGCGGCCACCATCCGGATGCGGGCGGCCAGTTCCATGCCGCGGCGCTCGCCCGCTTCGCTGTCGTCAATGGCGATGTCGATGTCGGTGTCCTCGAGATGCCCGAAACTCGTCATACCATTCAGCAGATCAGCATTTCCCCTCAGAAGAGGCGAAATGACCGATTCATACCCGGGTGGCGCGATGCAGCGCGACAATCCCCCCGGACAGGTTGCGCCAGCCGACGCGGGACCACGGACCCGAAGAACCTATCCGGGCGGCCAATTCGGCTTGGTCGGGCCAGGCGCGGATCGATTCGGCGAGATAGACGTACGCCTCCGGATTGCTCGACACGGCACGCGCCACGGAGGGCAGTGACCGCATCAGGTATTGCAGATAGACGGTACGGAACGGCCCGTTCAGTGGATGACTGAACTCGCACACCACGAGCCGGCCGCCCGGTCGCGTCACCCGGCCCAGCTCGCGCAGCGCGCCGTCGGTGTCGACCACGTTGCGCAACGCGAAGGAGATCGTCACCGCGTCGAAGGTGGCGTCCGCGAACGGCAGCCGCAAGGCGTCCCCGGCCAGCAGCGGCACGCCCCGGCCGGCGTGCCGGCCGGCCCGCAGCATCCCGGTGGAGAGGTCGGCGCCGACCGCGAACGCCCCCGATCGGCCCAGCTCCTCGGTGGAGACGCCGGTGCCGGCCCCCACGTCGAGGACCCGCTCCCCGGGACGCAACCCGAGCGCGGCCCGGGTCGCCCGGCGCCAGCCCCGGTCCTGGCCGAAGGAGAGCACGGTATTGGTGAGGTCGTACCGCTTGGCCACGCCGTCGAACATCTCGGCGACCTCGTGCGGCTGCTTGTCCAGATCTGCGCGCGTCACCCGGGTAACTCTGCCACCGAGGTAAACAGAAAGGGCGAGATGGTCACCCATCTCGCCCTTGCCTTATGCGTTATATAAACGACCGCCATCGGTCGGGTCCGCGGCCGCCAGTCCGCACCTCTGTTCAGAAGTACTGCTGTGCACAAGTGCGCGCTGGCGTTCCAGGAAGTTCTCAGACTTACGTGAGGAACGTAACCAGCGTGAACAGGGTGGTACAGGGGTTTACGGTCCTCGTTACGAAGCAGCAATGAGGCCCACCCCGCACGACCGAGTCCTACCTGACCGAACGGTCGATCTCGACCCCCACTACTTGGCGTCAACCAGCGGTAGCGTCTTGCGGTCCGGCATCGCGATCGATGAGAAGTGCGAGACCACCCGGTCGTCGGTGGGGTCGTCCGCCTCGGTCCAGTGCACCTTGAGGTGGTTGTACAGCGTGTCGCGCCACGCCGGGACGCGATCGGCCGTACGGATCATCCAGATCAGCTCGTGCAGGTTGGACCGGTGCCGGGCGCCGGCCGAGGAGATCACGTTTTCCTCGAGCATGATCGAGCCGAGGTCGTCGACGCCGAGGTGCAGCGCGAGCTGGCCGACGTCCTTACCGGTGGTCAGCCAGGACGCCTGCAGATGCGCGACGTTGTCGAAGAACAGCCGGGACACCGCGATGAACCGCAGGTATTCCATGTTGCTGGCCTGGGTGCGGCCCTTGAGGTGGTTGTTCTCCGGCTGGTAGGTCCACGGGATGAACGCCCGGAAACCGCCGACTTCGTGCGAGGTTTCGACGGCTTTGTCCGAATAGCCATTGGCCACCGCCAGGTCCTGGCAGTCGCGGATCATCCGGATGTGCTCGATGCGCTCGGCGTTCGTCTCGCCGGTGCCCATCATCATGGTCGCGGTCGAGGACAGGCCGTTGCGGTGCGCGATCGTCATGACCTCGATCCAGCGCTCGCCGCTCTCCTTCAGCGGGGCGATCGCCTTGCGCGGCCGCTGCGGCAGCATCTCGGCGCCGGCGCCGGCGATCGAGTCGAGCCCGGCCGCCTTGATCCGCACGATCGCCTCCTCGATCGACACACCGTCGACCTTGGCCATGTGCAGGATCTCGCTGGGGCCGATCGAGTGGATCGCGAGCTGCGGGTAGGCCTCTTTGACCGCCGAGAACAGCGACTCGTAGTAGGCCACGCCGAACTCGGGGTGGTGGCCGCCCTGGAGCATCACCTGGGTGGCGCCGAGGTCGATCGCCTCGCCGCAGCGCCGCAGGATCTCCTCCATCGGGTGGGCCCAGCCGTCGCGGTGCTTGGGCGCCCGGAAGAAGGCACAGAACTTGCAGGCCGTCACACACACGTTCGTGTAGTTGATGTTGCGGTCGATCAGATAGGTGACGATGCCGTCCGGGAAACGGCGCCGGCGCACCGTGTCGGCGGCCTCGCCCAGCCCGTGGAACGGCGCGTCGGTATAGAGCAGCAGCGCCTCCTCAGGCGTGATCCGCCCACCGTCGGCCGCACGCTGCAGGATGTCGTCGATCTCCCGGTTAGCCGTCACGCTTCGAGATTACGTCCCCGACATGGGGGACGACAGCGGCGAGGGTCACGCCGTGACTAGCTACTCTCGATCCCGTCGTAGGGGGTGGGAGTGCTCGTCGTACATGCCGGCTGGGTGCCGGGCACGGACAGGCCGGGCCGGCTCGCGGTCTGGGCCGAGGACTTCTCGGATCTTGCCGGGGTGGCGGGCCTCGACGGTGAGCCCGAGACCCTCACGCTCAAATTGCCCGGGACCACCCGGGGCCCGGTGCCGCCGGCCGAGCTGGCCACCACCCGAGCCGTCAAGCTCCGCTCCTACCAGGTGCCGGCCCTGCTCGTCCGGGACGGTGAGGCGCTCGCCACGCTCGCGTCGGCGGACGACGCCGGCGACGAGTGGCTGGCCGGACCCTCGCTGCGCTACCTGGGCGTGCTCGCCGGGTTCGCCTGTGACCTGGCCCGGCGCGGCCGCATGCTGCCCCAGCTGGTCGAGGAGGGTGGCGTCCCGGCGGCACGCTGGCGCCCGGTCGTCACCGGCGGCGACGCGGCCGGCTATCGCGACTTCGCCCTCGGCATGCCGCCGGTGGTCCGGGCCACCGGCGCGGGCCTGTCCCGCACCCTGCGCGACGCGCTGAACGTGCTGGTCGACGCCGCGGCGCGGGACCTGATGCCGGAACGCCTGCTCCGCGGTCAGCGACCGGGACCGAAGGCGGAGCTGTCCGACCGCTGGGTCTCGGCCCTCACCTCGGCCGACCCCTCGTTGCCGGCCGCCGAGCCGGCCGCGGTCCGCGAGCTGGGCGCCGCCCTCGGCGACTGGATGCGCGCGGCCAACGAAGCCAACGGGCCGGTAAAGGTCAGTTTCCGGCTGACCGAGCCGATGCCCGGCGAGGACGACTGGGGGCTCGAGTTCGCGCTTCAGTCGGCCGAGGACTCGACGCTCTACCTGCCGGCCGCCGAGGTGTGGGCGGGTGGCCGCTTCCCGGGGATGCCGGCCCGGCCGGACGAGACGCTGCTGGCCGGGCTGGGCCGGGCGGTCCGGCTGTTCCCGCTGCTGCACGTGGCGCTCGGTGATCAGCAGCCGGCGGCGATGACGCTGGACACCGGCGAGGCGCACGACTTCCTCCGGCAGGCGGCGCCGCTGATGCAGGCGGCCGGCTTCGGGGTGCAGCTGCCGTCCTGGGCGGGCCGCAAGTCGGTGGGGCTGAAGCTGACCACCCGGACCAAGGGCAAATCGTCGGCCAAGGCCCTGGCCGACAGCGGCTTCGGCCTCGCGGAGATCGTCTCGTTCCGGCTCGACCTGGTGATCGGGGAGAGCACGGTCACCGCCGAGGAGCTCGCCGAACTGGCCCGGCTCAAGGTGCCGCTGGTGCGGGTCCGCGGTCAGTGGGTGGAGCTCGACGACCGGCAGCTCAAGGCCGCCCTCAAGGCGGTCGGCCGGCGCCGGGACGGTGAGCTGACCGCGGGCGAAGTGCTGCGGCAGGTCATCGACGGCGGCGAGGAGGACCTGCCGCTGGTCGAGGTGGACGCCGACGGGATGCTCGGCGACCTGCTCTCCGGGCAGGCGGCCGAGCGGCTCGACCCGCTCGGCACGCCGCCGGGATTCCAGGGCACGCTGCGCCCCTACCAGGAGCGCGGGCTGTCCTGGCTGCACTTCCTGGGGCGGCTCGGGCTGGGCGGGATCCTCGCCGACGACATGGGCCTGGGCAAGACCGCCCAGACGCTCTCCCTGCTGGTGCAGGAGCGGCGGGACGGTACCCCCAAGCCGACCCTGCTGATCTGCCCGATGTCGCTGGTCAGCAACTGGCAGAAGGAGGCCGCCCGATTCGCTCCGCAGATTCGCACCTACGTCCACCACGGCGGGGAGCGCCGACGCGGGGATCTCGACCAGGACGTCGACCTGGTGGTCACCACCTACGGCACGGCCGTGCGGGACCTCGGCATGTTGCGGAGCGGCGACTGGGAGCGGGTCGTCTGCGACGAGGCTCAGGCGATCAAGAACAGTGGCACCCGGCAGGCCCAGGCGGTGCGCGCCATCCCCGCCCGTACCCGAATCGCCTTGACCGGCACGCCGGTGGAAAACCACCTGGCCGAACTCTGGTCCATCATGGATTTCGTCAATCCGGGCCTGCTGGGCCCGGCGAAGCACTTCCGCAAGCGCTTTCAGGAGCCGATCGAGGTACGCCAGGACGAGCTCGCCGCCGAGGCATTGAAACGTGCGACCGGGCCGTTCGTGCTCCGCCGCCTCAAAACCGACAAGTCGATCATCTCGGATCTCCCGGAGAAGAACGAGATGAAGGTGTGGTGCACGCTCACGCCCGAGCAGGCCACGCTCTACCAGGCGGTCGTCGAGGACATGATGGACACGATCGAGAACACCGAGGGCATTCAGCGCCGCGGCAACGTGCTGGCCGCGATGACCAAGCTCAAGCAGGTCTGCAACCATCCGGTGCACCTGATCAAGGACGGTTCGCGGCTGCCCGGCCGCTCCGGCAAGCTGGCCCGGCTCGAGGAACTGGCCGCCGAGATCGTCGAGGACGGCGACAAGGCACTGATCTTCACCCAGTACGCCGAGTGGGGCACGCTCCTGCAGCCCTATCTGGCTGCTCATCTGGATCGGCCGGTGCTCTGGCTCCACGGTGGACTGTCGAAGGTCAAGCGGGACGCGCTGGTCGAGGAGTTCCAGACCAGCGACGAGCCGATGCTCTTCCTGCTGTCGCTCAAGGCGGCCGGCACCGGGCTCAACCTCACCGCCGCGAACCACGTGATCCACTTCGACCGGTGGTGGAATCCGGCTGTCGAGAACCAGGCGACCGACCGGGCGTTCCGCATCGGGCAGTCGCGCGACGTGCAGGTCCGCAAGTTCATCTGCACCGGCACCCTGGAGGAGAAGATCGACGCGATGATCGAGCGGAAGAAGGCGCTCGCGTCGTCGGTGGTCGGCACCGGTGAGGACTGGATCACCGATCTCGGCACCGAACAGTTGCGTGAGCTGTTCGAACTCGATATGGCCGGAGTCCGCTGATGCCGTTCGACCGGGACGGAAGGTTCTACGAGGCCGGCCGGGCCATCGGGGTCGAGAACGGCCTGGCTGTGCGGGCC
Source organism: Paractinoplanes ferrugineus (assembly GCF_016862195.1). GTDB lineage: Bacteria > Actinomycetota > Actinomycetes > Mycobacteriales > Micromonosporaceae > Actinoplanes > Actinoplanes ferrugineus. Next base: position 157,120 of record NZ_BOMM01000051.1, read on the forward strand.
AAGCGCGGCAAGATCGGGGAACGCTGGTGGTCGCGGCGCTTCGTCGACGTGCTGGAACAGGTCTGTGACGGCGGGCGGCTCACCCGCGGCCGGGCTTACGCCCGCAAGGGCCAGGTCCTGGATTTCCAACTGACGGCCGGGAAGGTGACGGCCCGGGTGCAGGGTTCACGCCCGAAGCCGTACGCGGTGACGATCACGATCGCCGCGTTCGGCGAGACACAGTGGACTTCCCTGACCTCGGCTCTCGGCAGTCGAGCGCTGTACCGGGCCGCGCTGCTCGCCGGCGAGATGCCACAAGAGATCGTCGACCTCTTCGCCGAGCACAATCTGCCCCTCTTTCCCGACAATTTGGACATCGATTGCAACTGTCCGGATTGGGGAGTCCCTTGTAAACACGGGTCGGCTGTCCTTTATGTACTCGCCGAAGCCTTCGACGACGACCCGTTCCTGGTGTTGGCGTGGCGCGGACGCGATCGGGAGGCCCTGCTCAGTGCGTTGCGAGGCACGCCGGAGCCGGTCGAGGCGGTCGATCCGCTGGCGGTCGAGGAGGTTCCGCTCGAGGACCGGCTCGCCGACTACTACTCCCCCGCCATTTCGCTGGGTCGCCTGCGGGAACGGCCGGCGCGGGTGACCGCCCCGCCCGAGTTGCTGTTGCGCGCGCTCGACGCCCCGCCCGTGCGGGTGCGGCACATCCCACTGAACGACCTGCTCAAGTCGGCCTACCGGACGCTGGCGGAGTCGTCGTCCACGGTGGACGACGACTCCTAGGCGACGATCAGCCCTGGCGCCACTTCTGGTTCGCGGTGCCGGCGCAGTCCCACAGCTGGAGCTTCGCGCCGTCGTTCGCGTTCTGATCGACGATGTCGACACACCTGTTGGCCTGCGGGTTGACCAGGTCACCGGCGGCGCTCAGGACGAACTGCTGCGCCCCGGTGCCGTTGCAGGTCCACAGCTGCACGGCGGCGCCGTTCGCGGTGGCGCCGTTCGCCACGTCGGCGCACTTGCCGCTCGGGCTGAGCAGGGTGCCGTTGCTGAACGACCACTTCTGCGCGTTGGTGCCGTTGCAGGTCCACATCTGCAGCCGCGCGCCGTCGACGAAGCTGGAGTTCGGCACGTCGATGCACTTGCTGTTGAGGTTGCTGATCAGCGCCGACCCGGTGGACGGCGGCGGGGTGGTGCCGCCACCGCTGAACGGCGAGAGCACGATGCCGGCCGACCGGGGGTCACCGTCGTTGACAAGCGATTCGAAGTTCGCGACGTCGTCGAAGGCGAACGCGTACGCCTTGCCGTCGGCCATGTTCGCGTGGATCACCTTGGCGTACACGTTGGTCGGGTTGTTCTGGTAGAACTGCGCCGCGTTGGTGCTCGGCTGGGTGTCGACGGTGCCGAGCGTGCCGCGGTTGAGGGCGGCGCAGAGCGTCCGCGAGATCGGCCCGACGACCTGGTCGTTCGGGGCCGGCAGATCGCCGTCGCAGCCCCAGACGCTGGCCGAGGACGGCTTGTTGAAGGACGCCACCTGCGCGCCCGACGAGTTGGTGAAGCGCATGACGTTGCCCGAGGTGCGCCCGATGTACCTGGTGTTGGGCTGGTCGCCGAACGGCACCACGGTCAAGTTCTTCCCGGTGTACGCGTTCCAGGCGCTCGAGATGTACGAGTCGAGGTAGTTGCTCGCCAGCAGCCCGGAGCCGGCCGCCTTACCCGGGGAGAGCACCCGCAGCACGGTCCCGTCGGAACGGGTGTAGACGGTGTTCGCCCAGCCGGCCGTGCCCTTCAGCGTGTTGATCACGTTGGTCCGGCCGTTCGCGACCAGGTCGCCGGTGCGCTTGGTGACCCCGTTGCTGCCGGTGACCGTGACCGCGTGCGGCACCGCGAACATGTCGACCTGCGAGCTGTTCAGCCACAGGCCGGCATCGTTGTAGGTGAACTCGCTCCAGTCGAACAGGATGTTGTAGTTGGCGTCGCCGGACGCCCACGGCGCGGGCTGGACGAGCCCGTCCGGGGTCAGGAAGAACTTGAGCTTCTCGCCGAACGAGAAGTAGACGCGACCGGAGAAGCCGCGCGGGAAGTTGATGGTGGTGCTGCCGCCGTTGCCGGCGCCCGGGATGGAGACGTCGGGCGCGGGCGAGGGCGGAAGCTGCCCGCCGCTCCACGCGGTGAACGCGCCGGCCTGGTTGACGTAGCCGAGCCGGCCGGAGGAGAGCTGCACGCCGATGACGTACAGGTAGACCGCGTCGCCGCGGCCGGTGCTGTTGGAAACGGTGACCGGCAGGAGGTTGGGACCCACGGCTTGGGCCGCGGGCGGGGAGACGGCCACGGCGACGGGGATCGTCATGGCCAGGGCGGCGAGAGCGCGGAGAACGGTACGCACGGGGAACACCTCTTTCCGTACGGAAGGGGAGAGCGCTCTCACAGGGTGAATATTGTTAACAAGGTGTGTCAATAGACAGGTACGGATGTCCGGTGTCCCCGGGCAAACGATGCGACAAACGGGCATAGGCTCGGATCATGACTGAGATGAGCTATCGGAGACTCGGCACCTCGGGCCTCGTCGTATCGGTCGTCGGCATCGGCTGCAACAACTTCGGCCGCAAGCTCGACGAGGACGGGACCAGGGAAGTCGTCGACGCCGCCATCGACGCCGGGATCACCCTGTTCGACACCGCCGACATCTACGGCACCCCGCACGGAGCCAGCGAGGAATGCCTCGGCGCCGCCCTCAAGGGCAAGCGCGACGACGTGATCGTGGCGACCAAGTTCGGCATGGACATGGAAGGCCTCAACGGCAACGACTTCGACGCCCGCGGCTCCCGGCGCTACATCGTGCGCGCGGTCGAAGCCTCGCTGCGCCGCCTCCAGACCGACTACATCGACCTCTACCAGATGCACCAGCCGGACGAGTCGACCCCGATCGAGGAGACCCTGGCCGCCCTCGACGACCTCGTACGCGCCGGCAAGGTGCGCTACCTCGGCAACTCGAACTTCGCCGGCTGGCAGATCGCCGACGCCGACTGGACCGCCCGCGCCGCCGGCCACACCCCGTTCATCAGCGCCCAGAACCGCTACAGCCTGCTCCAGCGCTACGTCGAGGACGAGGTCGTGCCGGCCTGCGACCAGTTCGGCCTCGGCCTGCTGCCCTTCTTCCCGCTCGACTCCGGCCTGCTGACCGGCAAATACACCCGCGGCGAGCGCGCCCCGGTCGGCACCCGGCTGTCCCAGGACCGCTACCAGCGAGTGCTGGCCGACGCCGACTGGGACACCATCGACAAACTGGTCGCCTTCGGCGCGGAGCGCGGCCACACTTTGCTCGACGTAGCCATCGCCGGCCTGGCCGCCCGCCCCGCCGTCACCAGCGTCATCGCCGGCGCCACCACCCCCGAGCAGGTCCACGCCAACGCCGCCGCCGGCAGCTGGCAGCTGACCGCCGAAGACGCCGCCGCCCTGGACGCCGCCCTGAACAGCGAAGCCGCCTAACCCTCACTAGCCGGCGACCTCGTCAGTAAGCGACGAAACACGGGGTGGGACGAGTCGTCCCACCCCGTACGCAAGGTGGTTATGCCTTGGTGATGATGCGCCGGCGGCGGGCCGTCGTGAAGAAGATGGCGCCGACGATCAGCAGGAGCGCGCCGCCTGCCGCGACCCAGCCGGCCGGTGCGCCGGTGAGCGGGAGACCGCCGCCGCCGCCCTCGCCGCCGGCGGTCGGGTTGATGCCGAACTCGGCGCGGTCGTTGCTCAGGTTGTTGTCCTGGACGCCGCCGTCGACGATCACGTAGCCGGGGGTGAACTTGGTCCCGGCAAGGGTGCCGGTGAAGGAGAACAGCGCGGTCCTGTCGACGCCGAGACCGCTTGGGACCAGGCAGAACCAGGTGTTGTCGGTCGGCGTGGACGGGTCCCGCGGCAGCCACAGCTGGCATGCGGAGTCGTACTTCGTGATGTTGACGCCGGTCGGGAACTTGATCTCGACGTACTGCGCCCACTTGGCGTTCGCCGGGATCACCGCGGTCGGGCCGAGGTTGCGGACGCCGACCTTGACGGTGGAGCTGTCGCCGACGGCGCCGGTGAAGGTGGCACCGATCGCGGCCGAGTCGGCGGTGGAGGCGGCCACCTTGATGCCGAACACGGCGGTGTTGTCGGCGTCGTTGAGGTCGTCCGGGACGTCGGTGTAGTCGCCCTCGTCGCCGGCTTCCTTGAGCGACAGCTCCGGGCCGGACTTCTTGGCCAGCGAAGCGGCCGCTGACTTGTTCACACCGACGGCCACGGCCGCGGCCGTATAGGTGAACGGGCCACCGGCTGTGGAGGCGAGCTTGACCTGCAGCGGCGTCGCCGACGGGACGGTGAACTCGGCACCGGCCGCGAAGGTCCCCTCGAAGAGGCAGACGACGGTGTTGACGCCCTCCTCCGATTCGGCCACACAGTTGCGGTATTTGCTCAGCGTCTGGACCTGCTCCTCGCCGATCAGGACCACCCCGAGGGCGTCGACCGACTCGGAGCCCGCGTTGCGTACCGTGACCGGCACGTCGGCGGTCTGACCACGGTTGAGCTTCATGTCGTCGATGTCGGCGACCTCGAGGTCGACGCCACCCTTGGCGCGCACGACCACCATCGGCTGCACGGCACCGGCCACGTTCGCCGCCCCGGTCGCCAGCAGCGCCAGCGACGAGGTGAGGTCGGTGCCGGTCGCAGCGTCGGGCTTGAGCTTGAAGGTGAACTTGCGGGACGCGCCCGGCGCGAGGTCACCGATCGCACAGGCGGTGTCGACCTTGCCGGTGCAGCCGTCGGGCAGGATCAGACCGGCGGCCGGGTCGACCTTGCCGAAGCCGAACGCCACCTTCTTGGCGGTGGTGTCGGAGATGTTGACCACGGTCGCGGTGACCGACTTGGTTTTGCCCTCGATGACCGCGACCTGGTACGGCGCCACGATCTGCAGCGTGGGCGCCTGCTCCGGGGCGGCCACCGCGGGGGTGGCCAGACCGGTCAGGGCCGCCAGCTCGATCGCGGCGGGTATGGCGAAGTGACGTAGACGCATGTGGTGGTCCCCCGTTCGCTGATGAGCCAGCGGAGCCTAGGGCGCACATGCATGACGATCAAACTTCGGCGAAGATCGGGCCGTCTTGGGGCAATGCGGGAACTTCGCCGCGAGCCGCGGCACGCCTGGCGAACTCCCGCAAGCCGGCGATCTGCCGGTCGCCCAGGGAGAAATCGAGGGCGCGGAAGTACGTGGCGAGCGTGCCGGCGTCGAACGGCTCCCAGCGCGCGGCCGCCGCGGCCACCTCGTCCAGCTCGTCCAGGCACAGGTCGCGGGAGCGCTGGAACGCCTCGTGCACATCCTTGACCGCACCCGGATGCGCGGCCGCGTAGTCCTTGCGGACCGCCCAGACCGCGAACACCATCGGCAGCCCGGTCCATTCGCGCCAGGCCTGCCCGAGGTCGATGACGGTCAGGCCGCGCTTCGGTGCCTCGTACATGGCGCGCAGGGCCGGGTCGCCGATGAGCACGCCGGCGTCGGCCTCCATCAGCATCTGGGTGAGCTCGGGCGGACAGCGGAAGTATTCCGGCTCGGCCTTGTACCGCTCAGCCAGCAGCATCTGCGCCAGCAGCACGCCGGTGCGCGACGTCGAGCCGAGTGCCACCGGCCGGCCGTCGAGCTCCTCGAGCGGCCGGGTCGAGATCAGGTTCACCGAGAGCACCGGCCCGTCGCTGCCGACCGCGAGGTTGGGCAGGAGCAGCAGTTCGTCGGCGTGCCGCAGGTATTCCACGAGCGTGATCGGGCCGATGTCGAGGTCACCGGCGACCAGCTGCTCGCTGAGCTTCTCGGGGGTGTCCTTGCGCAGGTCGACGTCGAGCAGCGCGCCCGAGCGCATCAGGCCCCAGTAGATCGGGAGGCAGTTGAGGAACTGAATGTGCCCGACCCGGGGCCGACCTGCGCTGTCGTTCATGACTTCGACGCTATCCCCTGATGGTGGCAAGTTGCCGGGCCGCGGGGGTTCGGGGTGGTTCAGATCGCACCCGGCGCCGCACCACCGGCACCGCGATCAGGGCGGCCAGCAGGCCGAGGCCGCCGGTGCCGGCGACCAGGTAGCGCGGGTCGAACTGCTCGACCAGGGGGCCGGCCAGGACCAGGCCGACCAGGCCTGCGGCCTGCACGCTGGAGGTCACCGCGGCGAAGGCGCGGCCGTGGGCGGCGACGGGAACGCGGCCGGCGACGATGACCATGACGAAGACGTTGACGGCGGCGTTGAACGCACCGCCCAGGAACCACAGCGGAAACAGCGTCCAGACGGTGCCGGCGAGGGCACCGGCCAGCAGCGGGGCGCAGGAGCCGGCCAGGACGAGCAGCATCGCCGGCACCGTGATGCGGGCCCGCGGGATGCGGCCGAAGACCACGCTGCCGATCAGCATGCCGGCCGCCCAGGTCGCGGTGACCAGGCCGTACATCGTGGTCGAGGCGTGCAGGGTGTCGCGGATGAAGAAGACGTCCACGACGTTCATGCCGTTGACGCCGGCGACGGTGGCGGCCATCGCCACGATCATGACGGTGAGCACGCGGTCGTCGCGTACCCGGAAGTCGGTCTGCTTGGCCTCGGGGCCGGCTTCCGGGTGGCGCCGTGTCTTGATGAGCAGACCGGCGGCCACCAGCGCGAGGTAGCTCACGGCGTTGAGCAGCAGGGGCACCTGCGGACCGGTCCGGCCGACCAGGATGCCCGCCAGCGCGGGCGCGACCAGGGCCCCGAGCACCCCGGCGGTCTGGTTGAGGCCGCTCGCCTTGGCCAGGTCGTCCGCGCGCACCATGCCCGGGAGCAGCGCGGCGAGCGTCGGACCGGTCACCGCGAGGCCACTGGCGAGCAATGCGGTCAGGGCGATGATCGCCACCGGGTGGTGGGCGAACGCGAGCGCGAAACCGATCAGGGACTGGACCAGGCCGGTGACGACCAGGACGGTGCGGCTGTCCGCCCGGTCGGCGATGCGCCCCCCGATCGGCGCGAACAGGGCCAGCGGCAGCGTGGCCGCCACCAGCAGCCCGGAAACAGCCAGCCCGCCGTGCCCGGACTGCTGCAGGACCAGGGCCAGGGTCGTCGCGGCCAGGAACTCGCCGCCCATCGCGAAGGCCCGGGCGCCGGCCGCGAGGTAGACGTCGGGCCAGCGCGAGCGATCAGATGTGAAAGACATACTTCGAAAATAATCCTTCATATCTGATCGCACAAGACCCTCGCTCGTACCGTCGTCGAACTCAGCCCTCGGGGAACATGGCGAGATTGAGGGCCACCCGCCGCGCGCCCTCAGGGGCCTTCTCCTGCCGATCGCGCATCCGGTACGGATCGACCAGCTCCGAGATCCTGCCCGCCAACTCCGCCAGCTCATCGGCCGTGAGCAGCAGCCGGGCGCCCATGATGGTGCCGCTGTGCCGCCACGGCTCGGGCTCCTCGTCCCGGCGCGCGAACCACTCCCGGACCCGCTCCAGATCGCGGGTCAGATAGAGATCAGCCAACGTGGCCGCCGCGTCCTGCGCGGCCGGCCCACCGTCCTCCGGGTCGATCCGAAGCCCACCGGCGGCGCCCTGCCAGAGCCGCTCCCGGCCGTCACCCCGGCTGGGCGCCTCCTCCACGAGGCCATATTTGCGCAGCTCACGCAGGTGATAGCTGGTGGCGCTGGGGGAAAGCCCGACGATCTCCGCACACTCGGTGGCGGTGACCGCCTTGCCGGTGTCGTTCAGGTATTCCACGATCTCGATCCGGGCCGGATGCGACAACGCCCGCATCACCCGCGGATCACTGATCCGAACCCCACGCTCCGCCATGCCCCTATTCTTCAACCCCACCCGCCGGGGCGGAAATTCGGTGGACAGGGCGTACGCAGGGCGTAACGTGGTGGGCCGCTTCGACGGCCGTGGTGAGCATGCACCGCAGCGGACGTCCTCCGCGCCGACGGCCGGTGAAGGCCTCGGAAACGCGAGCGCACCCGCACAGCCAATGAGGTTGAAAAGTGCCTGCCTTCGATCTGGACGCCGAACTCGCCGCCGAACGACAACACCTGACCGAATCCCGCGCCGCCCTCGCCCGGATGCGCGGCCGCGCCGAGGCTCTCTACTTCACCGGCGACCAGGTCGCCGGCGACGCGTACACCGCTGAGCAACTCGGGCGGCACATGGCCCGGCGGGTGCTGGAGCTCGCCGACGACCCGACCACGCCACTGTTCTTCGGACGGCTCGAGTTCGAGGAGGCGAAATATCACGTCGGGCGGCGGCACGTCACCGACGACTCCGGTGAGCCGATGGTGCTGGACTGGCGCGCGCCGCTGTCCCGCTCGTTCTATCGGGCCAGCGTGCGTGACCCGCAGGGGGTCTCGACCCGGCGCCGGTTCGGGTTCGTCAAGGGGGTGCTCACCAGCTTCGAGGACGAGCACCTCGATCGCGGCGAGGAGCTGGGCACGAGCAGCCGCATCCTGACCGCGGAGATCGAGCGGCCGCGCGTCGGGCCGATGCGCGACATCGTCGCGACGATCCAGCCCGAGCAGGACGAGCTGGTGCGGGCCGATCTGGCCGACTCGATCTGCGTGCAGGGTGCGCCGGGCACCGGTAAGACGGCGGTCGGCCTGCACCGGGCCGCCTTCCTTCTCTATCTGCACCGCGAGCGGCTGCGGCGGTCGGGCGTGCTGATCGTCGGGCCGAACACCGCGTTCCTCGGCTACATCTCGGCGGTGCTGCCGGCGCTCGGCGAGGTCGAGGTCAAGCAGGCCACCGTCGACGATCTGGTGGCCCGGCTGCCGGTCAGAGCGACAGACCCCGAGAAATCAACAAACATCAAGCATGACGTACGGATGTCCGAAGTGCTCCGCAAAGCGCTGTGGCGGAAGATCGCCAAGCCGAGCCAACCGATAACGGTGTCGGACGGTTCCTACCGATGGCGCATCGACACCGAGCCGCTGCGGCGGATCGTCGACGAGGCCCGTCGCGAAGGACTGCCCTACGGCGTCGGTCGCGACCGGGTGCTGGCCCGGGTGGTCGGCCTGCTGCAGCGCCAGTCGGAGTACCGCACCGGTAACTCCCCGGGTGAGCCCTGGCTGCGCAGGATGGCAAAGGTCGCGCCGGTCAAAGAGTTCCTCGAGACGGTCTGGCCGGCCGTGACCCCCGAGGCACTGGTCATGGAGGTGCTGCTCGACCCCGCCGACGACCTGCTCACCGCCGAGGAGCAGGAGGCGATCCGCTGGAGCAAGGCGCCCAAGACGGTGAAGTCGGCGAAGTTCAGTGCGGCCGACCTGGTGCTGATCGACGAGGCGGCCGGCCTGCTGGAGCGGGAGACGAGCTTCGGTCACGTGGTGGTGGACGAGGCGCAGGATCTCTCGCCGATGCAGGCGCGGGCGATCGCCCGGCGCAGTGAGCACGGCTCGCTGACCCTGCTCGGCGACCTGGCCCAGGGCACCGCGCCGTGGGCGGCCGCGGACTGGCGGGACACCCTGGCCCACCTGGGCAAGCCGGACGCGTCGGTGGTGCCGCTGACCATCGGCTTCCGGGTACCGGCCGCGGTGGTCGAGCTGGCCAACCGGCTGCTGCCGGCACTGCGGGTGGACGTCCCCGAGGCGGTGTCGCTGCGGCGCGACGGCGATCTGTCCATCGTGCCGGTCGCGGAGCACGCCGACCTCGACGCCGAGACGCTTGTCGAGGTGACGGCGGCGCTCGAGCACGAGGGCTCGGTCGCCTTGATCGCGGCGGACACCGCGGTGGACCGGCTGCGTGCGCACCTGACGGCGGCCGGGATCGAGAGCGCGACACCGGACGACGTCGACACCGAGGCGCGGGTCTTCGTGGTGCCGGCGTCGGTGGCCAAGGGCTTGGAGTACGACCATGTCGTCGTCCACGAGCCGGCCGACATCGTCGCCGCGGAGCAGCGTGGGCTGAATCGCCTCTACGTGGTGCTGACCCGTGCGGTGTCGCGCCTGTCCGTCGTACACCAGAAGCCTCTGCCGGAAGCCCTCACGACCGCAGCGGCTTGACCCACCGCGACCATTCCGCCTGGCGGCGATAGCCGCCGGCGGACCACGCACCGTGCGCGTCCGCGTTGTCGTCGAGCACCATCGCGTCGGCGCGGATGCCGCCGAGCGCCCGGAACCGCCGCTCGGCCGCGTCGATCAGGGCACGACCGATGCCTTCCCGGCGCCGGGAGGGCGCGACCGCCAGCCGGTAGAGATGGCAGCGCCAGCCGTCCCACCCGGCGATGACGGTGCCGACGATCTCCTCGCCGTCGACCGCGACGATCAGCGCGTCGGGGTCCCGTTGATGCAGCGCGTCGACGGCGGCCGGGGAATCGACCGGCCGGTTGTCGTTCTCGGCGGCCACGGCCCAGAAGTCCAGGATGGACCCCAGTTCGTGGGCCGCCGCTCTCCGCAGGATCATGCGGCCGAGTCTACGTTTCCGAGGTCTCCAACTTTATGGCACAAACCTCTTTGACTTTGTGCGGTAAAGTTCTTTGCATGGAACCCAGCGAGGATGACATCAGCCCCGCCGAAGCACTCGCCCTCATCGAGCGGGAGCGGGCCAACCTCGTCCGCGACATCCGCCCCGACCCCCGCTTGATGTATTGGCCGTGGGGTTTCGCCTGGCTGATCTGCTTCAGCCTGTTCTTCCTGCGCTACGGCCCGGGCGGCCGGATCTACGTCGACCTGCCCGAGTGGCTGCCGCTCGTCGCGATGCTCGTCCTGTTCGTCGTGGCCGGCCTCGTCACCGGCGTGGCCGGCAGCAAGCCGATGCGCCGCACGAGCGGGCCGGGCGCCTGGTCCGGGCGGGCCTACGCGCTGTCCTGGTCGCTCGCCTTCGCCAGCCTGTCGGTGCTGTTCAGCCGGATCGGCGGTCATCTGCCCGAGCAGCAGACGGGCCTGCTCTGGGCGGGCGGCATGGTCGCGCTCACCGGCGCCCTGCACATGGCCGGCAGCGCCATCTGGCAGGACCGCGAGCTGTTCGCGCTCGGCGCCTGGACCAGCGTGATCAACGTCGCCGGCATCATCGCCGGCCCCGGCTGGCACTCGCTGATCGTCGCGATCCTCGGCGGCGGCGGGATGATCCTGGCCGGCGCGCTGGGCTGGCGGCAGCTTCGATGACCGAGAGCCCCGACCTCGACCCGGTCATCCACGCCCAGGCCCGGCTGCGGGTGGTCTCCGCCCTCTCGGTCCTCAACGAGCACGACAAGATCACCTTCCCGGTCCTGCAGGACTCGCTGCGGATGACCGCCGGCAACCTCTCGGTGCACCTGCGCAAGCTCGAGGACGCCGGATATGTCGAGGTCACCAAGACCCATCAGGGCCGCACCCCGGCCACCCTGATCCGCCTCACCCGCCGTGGCCGGCTCGCCTTCGAGGAATACACGGCGGCACTTCGAGCCCTTCTCGAACCGGGAGCGTCCACATGATCCTCGCGCGAGCCATCGACGTCAGCCGCCGTTACGGCGACACCCTCGCCCTCGACGGCGTCAGCCTCGATATCACGGCCGGCCAGATCGTCGGCGTGCTCGGCCCCAACGGCGCCGGCAAGTCCACCCTGATCAGCCTGCTCACCGGCATCCGCAAGCCGTCCTCGGGACGGGTCGAGCTGCTCGGCCAGGACCCCCGGCAACCGGCCGGGCGGCGGCACCTCGGGGTCACCCCGCAGGAGACCGGCCTGCCGGCCACGCTGCGCGTCGCGGAGGTCGTCGACTTCGTCCGGGCGCACTATCCCGACCCGCTGCCCCAGGCCGAGTTGCTCGGCCGGTTCGGGTTGGCCGATCTCGCCCGCCGGCAGACCGGAGGCCTGTCCGGCGGCCAGAAACGACGCGTCGCCGTGGCCCTCGCCTTCGCCGGCCGGCCGAAGATCGTATTCCTCGACGAGCCGACCACGGGGCTCGACATCGAGGCGCGACGGTCCCTGTGGGACGGCATCCGCGAGTTCCATGCCGACGGCGGCACGGTGGTGCTGACCAGCCATTACCTCGAAGAGGTGGAGGCGCTGGCCCGGCGCGCGGTAGTGATCGGGGGTGGCCGGGTGCTCGCCGACGACACCGTCGACGCGGTGCGCGGCCTGGTTGCCGTGCGCCGGGTGAGCCTCACCTCGCCCGTACCCCTGCCTGAGCTTGACGGATTGACCGCGACCGACCGCGAGGGCGACCGGTGGCACCTGCTCAGCCCGGACGCCGATCGGCTGGTTCGCGACCTGGTCGCGGCCGGCGTGCCGTTCACCGACCTGGAAGTCCGTCCCGCCTCCCTGGAGGAGGCGTTCCTGCGCCTGTTGGAAAGAGAGGTGCCATGTCCGGCCTGATCCGCACGCACACCCGGTTCCAGCTGCTCGAGACGTCACGCACACCGATCGCGATAATCGGCAGCGCGATCTGGCCGGCCGCGTCGATGCTCGCGTTCGTCGTCCCCTACGCGGGCGACGACCCGCATTTCGCCAACGCCACGACCGCGTCGATGCTGACCTTCGCGGTGATGAGCACCAACCTTTTCCAGTACGGCGTGGGCGTGGCCGACGACCGGGTGCAGCCCTGGGACCCGTACGTGCGGACCCTCGCCGCCGGGGCCCTGCCCCGCTTCGCCGGTCGGCTGCTGGCCGGCCTCGCGCTGATGGCCGTCGCCCTGCTCCCGGTCGTGCTGATCTCGGCGTTCCTGACCGCGGCCTCGCTCAGCCCGGCCCGCTTCCTGCTCGCGGCTCTCGCCATCACGTTCATCGCGGTGCCGTTCATCCTGATGGGCCTCGCGATCGGCTACTCGATGCCGCCGAAGGCCGCGGTCGTGGTCGCGCAGGTCCTGTTCCTGCCGCTGGCGTTCGGCGGCGGGCTGATGAGCGCACCCGGCTGGGCGCCCGGCTTCGTCGAGACCGTCGGACCCTACCTGCCGACCGGCGGAGCGGTGCGTCTTATGTGGGCGGCCGTCGGGGAAGCCCCGATCCGTCCGGTTTCCGTTGTGTCGCTGATCACTTGGACCGCCGCCCTAGCTGGGGTGGCCTGGTGGGCCTATCGGCGCGACGAGGGTCGCCGGTTCAGCTAGAACATTGACACTTAAAGTTGCTTAAAGGTCCGCGGTGCCACGATTTCCCGATGAACACCGCATCGACGCCCGGCTTTCCCACCTGGGTTGACTTGGGAACCGCCGATCTCGCGGGTGCGACTCGCTTCTACGCCGGGCTGTTCGGCTGGACCGCCGACGTGGCCGGCGAGGAATTCGGCGGATACACCACCTTCCTGCTCAACGGCCGCCCCGTGGCGGGGGCCGGACCCCTTTACGGCGAGGGCCAGCCCACGGCCTGGAGCACGTACATCGCCACCGCCAACGCCGACGCGATCGCCGAGCGGGTGCTCGCGGCCGGCGGCAAAGTCCTGGTCCCCCCGTTCGACGTGCTCGACCAGGGGCGGATGGCGGCCTTCCTCGACCCGTCCGGTGCCCCGTTCAGCGTCTGGCAGGCCGGCACCATGCGCGGAGCCTCGATCTTCGACGTGCCCGGCACGCTCACCTGGAACGAACTGAACACCCGCGACCTGGACGGGTCGGCGGGGTTCTACGGCGCGGTGTTCGGGTGGGTGTTCCGGCACAGCACGATGGGCTCGCAGCGCTACCTGGTGGCGAAACTGAACGAGATCCCGATCTGCGGCATCCAGCCGATGGCCGCCCCGGACTGGCCTGTCGACATGCCGGCCCACTGGATGATCTATTTCGCCGTGCAGGACTGCGACCGGTCGGCGGCCCACGCCCACGCGCTGGGCGGCCAGGTGTTGCGGCCGCCCACGAACCTGTCGATCGGGCGGTACGCGGTGCTCGAAGACCCCCAGGGCGGAATGTTCGCGATCCTCGCTCCGCAGCACTAGCCCCGGGTCGGCACGACAAGTGGGCCGTGCTCGCCCTCGACGACCCGCACCCGCACCCGGTAGTGCTCAGCCAGAATCCGCTCGGTCAGCACCGTGGCCGGCGGGCCGGACGCCACCACCCGGCCCGCCGACAACAGCACCATGCGGTCGGCATATTCGCCGGCGGTCGTCAGGTCGTGCATGGTGGCGAGCACGGTAAGCCCCCGTTCGGCCCGCAGTCGGTCGACGAGTTCGAGCACTTCCTGCTGGTGCCCGATGTCGAGGGCGCTGGTCGGCTCGTCGAGCAGCAGGATGCGAGCGCCCTGCGCCAGCGCCCGGGCGAGGAAGACCCGCTGCCGTTCGCCTCCGCTGAGCGTGTCGAGCCGCCGCCCGGCGAACCGCTCCAGGTCGAGTGCCACCAGCACGTCCTCGACGGCGGCGAGGTCGGCTTCCGACTCCCGGCCCAGCGGCGGCACATAGGGCGTACGCCCGAGCAGCACGTAGTCGAAGACCCGCATGGCGGACGGAACCACCGGCGACTGCGTGACGGTGGCGATCGTCTTGGCCCGTTCGCGCCGGGGCAACCGCTCGACGGCCGCCCCGTCCAACTCGACGCTGCCCTCGAAGGGAAGCAGCCCGCCGATGGCCCGGAGCGCTGTCGACTTGCCCGCCCCGTTCGGCCCGATGATCGTCACCCATTCCCCCCGGGCGACGTCGAGGTCGACACCGTCCACGATGAGCGTCCGCTCGAGCCGGACCCGAAGCCCCCGAACCGCGACAGCCGGCCCGGCCCCGCCTCGGTCGGCCCCGCCCCGGTCGGCCCCGCCCCGGTCGGCAGCCGTCTTCGGCCGGTCGTTCCCGGCGTCGCCCAGCGCCGGAGTCGCGGGTGCGGCGGTGGGGCGGCGGCCCGAGGTCGGGGCGTGCGGGCCGGGGCCGGGTGGGGCCGGGTCGAGGGTGGTCACAGGGCGGCCGTCCGGGTGGTTCGGAGGACGACGATGAAGAACGGGGCGCCGAAGAGCGCGGTCACCACCCCGATCGGGATCTCGGCCGCGCCGCCGGCGGTTCGGGCGACCAGGTCGGCGAGGGTCAGGAACGCGCCGCCGAACAGGACCGACAGCGGGAGGATCGAGCGGTAGCTCGGGCCGGCGAGCAGGCGCATCGTGTGCGGGACGATGATGCCGACGAAGCCGATCAAACCGGAGACCGACACCGCCGCAGCCGTGCCCAGGGACGCCGCGATGATCAGCAGATAGCGGCTCCGCTGCGGGTGCAGACCCAGGCCGGCTGCTTCCTCGTCACCCACCGTCAGGACGTCCAGTTCGCGGCGCTGCGACAGGACGATCGCCCCGGTCACTGCGGCGTAGGGCAGAACCAGCAGCACATCGTGCCAACCGGCGGTGGCGAGGCGGCCGAGCAGCCACGAGTAGACCTCACGCAGGGTGTCGACGTGCTGCTGCATGACATAGGTCTGGGCGGCGGCAAGGAACGTCGAGACCGCGACCCCGGCCAGGATCAACGTGGCCGGTGCGCGGTCCCGGCCACCCGCGGCGCCGAGGAGCCAGGTCAGCGCGGTCGCGACGAGCGCGCCCGCGAACGCCGCGAACGGGACACCGAACGGGAGGTTGGTGGTGGCCTCGCCGGCCGTCGAACGGAACGCGATCACCATGGTCACACCCAGGCCGGCGCCCGCCGCGACGCCCAGCAGGTGCGGGTCAGCCAGCGGGTTACGGAAGACGCCCTGGTAGGCGGCACCGGCCAGGGCCAGCATGCCGCCCACCAGCAGGCCGAGGAGCACGCGCGGCAGCCGCAGCTGGGTGACGATCGCGATCTCACGCTCGGTGAGACCGCTGTGCAGCCGTACACCGGGAATGAGATTCAGCAGTTCGGCCGCGACCCCGGCGGGCGGGAGCGCGACCGAGCCGAAGGCGAGGCCGGCGACCACCGCCACCAACACCGCGAGAAGGCCCGCCAGAAGCCAGACCGGCCGCAGGCCGGCGGGCCGAACATTCACGCCGGGACCTTGGCCACCGCGTCCGCGACAGACTGCACGAGATCAACGGTACGGGGGCCCCAGCGCGACGCGATGTCGTCGTCGAGGGCGTAGATTCGGCCGGCCTTGACCGCGTTGATGGTGTTCCAGCCCTTGCGCGTGGTGACCGTCTGCGCCGACTGCTGGCAGCACTTGCTGTCGGCCAGGAAGATCGTGTCCGGATTGGACTTGATCAGCGCTTCCTGGGAGAGCTGCGGGTAACCGCCCTTGGAACCGTCGGCGTCGGCGGCGTCCGCCACATTTGTCATGCCGAACAGCGTGAAGATCGAACCGATGAACGTCTTCGAGGTGACCGAGTAGAACGTCGGGTCGAGCTCGTAGTAATAGCTGAGCGGCTTCGACCGGGCCGGCACCTCCTTCACGATCTTGTCGATCTGGGTGGCCATCCGCTGGTGCAGCGCCTCGGCCTCGGCCTGATGGCCGGTGAGCGTGCCGATCTCGCCGATCTCCCGATAGCTGTCGTCCAGGGTGGTCGCGGCCGGAGTCAGGTAGACCGGGATCTTGAGGGTGGTCAGCTGCGACACGATCTTGTCGGTGTCGTTCGACAGGAGCACGAGGTCGGGGTTCTTGGCGGCGATCGCCTCGGCGTTGGGCTTGAAGCCGGAGAGGTCCGTCTTGGGCGCGTCGGCCGGGAAGTTCGACTGGTCGTCGACGGCCACGACCTGCGGGCCGGCCCCGATCGCGTACAGCATCTCGGTGCCGCTCGGGGTGAGCGAGACGATCCGCTCGGGTCGCTTGTCGAGCGTCACGCTCCCGGCCGTGACCGGATAGGCGGCTGATGCCGAAGTGGTGGGCGACACCTGTGTCTTGTCGTCGCCGCACCCGCCGGCAAGCAGCAGGGCGGCGGTGGTCACGGCGGCGATGAGCACACGTTTCATGTGGGTCCTCCGGTCGGCTCGGCGTGCGGTGGTGCTTCGCCGACAGGACCCGGGACGATCACCGGTCCGTCCGCGAGGCGCCCCTCCCCGAGAGCGCTTTCTTCGCGACCGTCGTCCAGGCGACCTGGCTGAACCTCGCCGTTCTCAGCAAACGGGAGGCATCACAGTTGCGGGACAGCGCCGGACTCGCACCGGCTTCGCTGAGACGCGGTCACCAGCACGCTATCCCACGAGATGGACACGGGCGGCGCCGGATTACTTCTTGGGCTCGTCCGCCGGCTCACTGTCGAGCTGGACGACCCGATCGCCGGTCGCCGGCTCGCTGTCGTGCCGGACCACCCGGTCGCCGGCCGCCGCGGCATCCTCGTCGCCGGCCAGGGCGGCCCGCAGCCGCTCCTTCTCGGTGGTGCGCCGGGACGCGGCCCCGGCCAGCTGCTCGCCCAGCCGGTTGCGCCAGTCGGCCAGCAGGAAGTAGGACAGCACGGCCGAGGCCAGCAGCGCGAGCATCGCTTTCACCAGGATGTTCAGCGGAAGCGGCAGCATCAGCACGAAGAGCAGCACGAACAGGCCGAGCCGGCCGAGCGTGTATTTGATGGCGGGACTCATGAGCTCTTTCCTAACCCGCGCGGTGGCTGAGCCACCGAAGGCCGTAGAACCAGATCAGGCAATAGACGAGCGTGAAGCCGGCGGCGCCGGCGATGCCACTGATGAGTACGGGGAAAAGCGGCGCCGCCAAGCTCGCGAAACTCAGCCCGGTCGCCACCCCGAAGCCCGCCGCCAGCACCGCCACCACGACCCGGTTCGGTCCGCTCGGACGGGCCGCCCGGAACTCCTCGACGAAGAGCCACAGCGGCAGGGCGAGGGCGAGCCAGCCACTGGTGTCGCCGAAGTCACCGGCCCGCACCAGCGCCAGGATCGCCTCGAAGGCGAGCAGCAGGACGACGCCGATCACCAGTCCGGCAAGCGCGGTGCCGAGCAGATCGCCGATGGTGGCCAGGCGTCCGCTCGCGTCACGGCGTGGTCGCCGCTCACTCTTGGTCTCGGTCATGACCCCCCGAGGGTACTGCTCGTTTACGCCCAGACCGTGGCCGGCTCGGCGCGGCGCGATGCCAAGGACGGGGCCGGCTCGTGTTCGCGGACCACCTCGTAGCGCGAGTTGCGCTCGACCGGCTGGAAACCGGCATCCCAGATCAGCTCGAGCACGTCGTCGCGGTGCATCGAGTGCGGTGTCGCCTCGGCCGTCACCACCGAGCCGTCGAGGTCGTCGGCGCCGAAGTTGAGGGTGAGCTGGGCGACGGACGGCCCGTGCATCGCCCAGATGCTCTTCAGGTGCGGCACGTTGTCGAACAGCAGCCGGGACACCGCGAACGTCTTCAGCGACTCGGCCGGCGCCGTGCCGCCCTCGTCGCGCACCGGGATGAGGACCGCGAAGCCGCCGGTCTCGTCCTGCAGCTCGCGCAGCCGGAGCACGTGATCGACCCGCCGGCGGGGCTCGTCGCGGGGGCCGTAGAGCATCGTGGCCGGCGTCTTCATACCTTTTTCATGGGCGACGCGATGGATGCGCGCCCAGTCGTCCCACCGGTTGTCGTCGCGGTCGAAGATCTCCGAACCGCCGCCGGTGAGCGACTCGAGGCCGGCGTCCCGCAACTCGTCGAGGATCTCGCCCGCGGAGCGCCCGCTGATCTGCTCGAGGCGCTGGATCTCGGTGGCGTTGAAAGCGAGGAGCTCGACCCCGGGCAACGCGGCCGTCAGCTCCCGCAGGGCCTCGGCATATCGACTCAGTGGCAGCGCGAGCCGCAGGCCGTCGACGAGGTGCAGCTCGGACAGCTGCTCGCCGGCCATCTCCCGGGCCGTGCGCACGACCTCGTCGAGGCCAAGCGCCCCTCCGGAACTAGGGGGGTTTTCGTCCGATTCGCGGCTGAAGGAACAATAGGCGCAACTTGCCGCGCAGACATTTGTCAGATTGAGGTGCCGGTTGACGTTGAACATCACCCGCTCGCCGTTCAACTCGGTGCGCCGGCGATGGGCCAGCCGACCAAGCCAGGCGAGGTCGTCCGACCCGTACAGCGCGACGCCGTCCTCGCGGGTCAATCGCTCACCTGCATATACCTTGGCCTCGAGCTCACGCTTGCGTCCGGCATCCATCGGCGCCCCTCCTTCTACCCGCGGACGAGCCTACGTCCCACCCCTGACAAGATCACGACCGCCGGGTTCCGGGGCGGCCCGGCCCACGATGTCGATCTTCGGATTTACAGGCTTCTTTCATCTCTGATCAATCGACAGCCGTAGGAGCCATGAGGTAAGCCTTTAGAGGGACGAGAAGTGGCGAGTACCTTCGTCACGGACGGGGAGCAAATGGCTACTGCACGTTACGGAGACCGGCGAAGGCGATCGGCGCGCCCATGGTGGCGCCCCGTGATGTTTTCGGCTGCCGCCGCCGCTGCGATCGCCGCCCTGTTCAACCCTCTTCCCGCGGTCGCCGCCCCGCCGAGCGTGCCGCAGGTCCCGGCCGCTCCCGCCGTGCCCGACGCCGGCTCCCGACCGATGGCGCTCGGCACCCTGTTGATGCCCGGTCAGGTCGCGTCCACACCCACGGTCACGCCGACCCTGATCGGGTCCGCGACCAGCCCCGTGCTGCAGCAGATCGAGAAGGGCCGCGCCGAGATCGCCACCATGGGCGACGATCTGATCAAGCTCGGCCAGGACCGCGATCTCGCGCAGACCCAGTTCAAGACCACCGAGCAGCGTTACGACGACGCCGCCGCCAACCTCCAGGACGCGCGTACCGCCGCCGCCGACGCCGCGGCCAAGGCGCTGCGCGAAGCCGCCGCGATGCCACCTGGCGCCTACGTTCCCGGCCTGGCCGGGCTCGACGACCTGGCCCGCATCCAGCGCGGTGACGCCTCCACCGAGCAGGCGACGACCCGCCAGATCGAGTCGGCCGAGACCGCCGTCCAGCTCGCTCTCGACGAGGAGACCCTCGCCAAGAAGCACTGGGACGACCTGGTCGCGCAATACACCAAGACCAACACCACGCTCAACCAGAAGCAGGCGGCGCAGCAGACCCTCGAGCTCGCCCACGTCGACGAGCTCAGCGCGGCCGAGACCAGCGAGACCGCCGCCGACAGCGCCCTGGGCGCGCAGTACCTGACCGGCGCCGAAGCCGGCCGCGGCGCCGACGCGCGCGCCGTCAAGGCCGTGGAGTTCGCGCTGTCCCAGCGCGGCAAGCCATACGAGTGGTCCGAGGAGGGCCCGAACACCTACGACTGCTCCGGCCTGATGTGGGCGTCCTACCGCACGGTCGGATTCCAGCTCCAGCGCGTCTCCCGCGACCAGTACTGGCAGACCCGCAACAAGGTCGTCGACCGCTATTCGCTGCTCCCCGGCGACCTGCTGTTCTTCAGCTATTCGAACAGCTGGCGCGGCATCCACCACGTCGCGATGTACGCGGGCAACGGCATGATGGTCGAGGCCCCGCGCACCGGCCTCAACGTCCGCCTCACCCCGGTCCGCTGGTCCCGGCTCTTCCAGGCCACCCGGGTCTTCGGCTCGGTGCCCGGGGTCACCGAGGGCCCCGTGCTCGGCGCCCCCGACCCCGACCCGGCCGACTCCGCCACCGGCGGCCCGAAGCCGCCCACGACCCCGGCCGGCAGCAGCAAGCCGACCACCCCGACCACCCCCGCCAAGCCCACCACAAGCCCGACCGGCGGCACCAAGCCGACCACGAGCCCGACCCCGAGCGGCTCCACCCCCGCCACGCCGCCCACGACCACGCCGCCCACCACGACGCCGCCGGTAACGACGACGTCGCCGCAGCCCGCGGAGACCTCCGCGCCGCCCACCGGCGGCACCAGCTCGGGTGGCACCAGCTCGGGCGGCACCAGCTCGGGCGGCACCAGCTCCGGCAGCGAGAGCAAGCCGGCCAGCAGCTCGACGTCGTCGCGGGCGAGCGCGACAAAGGAAACCAGTTCCTCCAGCGCCGCTCAGTCGGCATCGTCGTCCTCGGCGTCCGCATCCTCAGACTGAGCCGCCCGTTTGCCTTGGAAACCGGGCGGGAAAGATCGTCTTTTCCGGTGGCAACCCACCGGCCGCACGATTGGCCCCACTCGGTGCCGGGTGCGTTCACGAGCACGGATGTGGCACGGTAGGGACACAGCGTCCGGCGTCCGAACCGTCGGCACGCGGTCGGGAGGCTTTCATGGACGAGCGGCAGGCGACACCGGACAACGGCACAAAGCCGACATCCGGTGACGACCAGGAGGCGTACGCTCCGCCGCCGCCCCCTGCCCCCGGCGCCCTCTGGGCACCGTCGGCCCCGCCCGCAGCCGCACCACTCTCGGCCCCGCCCGCAGCCGAGCCACTCTCGGCCCCGCCCGCAGCCGAACCTTCCGCTGCCCAGCCGTCCGTCGCCGGAGCCTCCGTCGCCGCGCCCGCCGCTGCCCCGCCCGGCAACCGCACCGCCAGCGGGCGCGCCACCGTGGGCCGCCCGACCGGCTCCAGCTCCGCCAGCGGCTCCAGCTCCGTCAGCGGCTCCAGCTCCAGCTCCCTGAGCGGCTCCAGCTCCCCGAGCGGCTCCAGCTCCCCGAGCGGCTCCAGCTCCGGTTCTAACTCCCTGAGCGGCTCCGGCTCCGTCAGTGACTCCGGTTCGGTGAGCGGGCCCGGTTCGGTGAGCGCTTCCGTTCCCGTGTCGACCAACCCGGCCTCCGCCACAAGCGGCCGGGTCACCGGATCCGCGCGGCCGGTCAGCGCGCCCGCTGCCGGACCGATCCCGGAGCGGGTCGACGGCTCGTCTCGTCAGTTGCCCAGCCAGCCGAGTTCCGGCGCGGCTCGGGCCTCGGTGCCCGGCTCCATCAGCCCCGACTCGGCCGCCGTGCGCGCCGCGACGTGGCCGAGCGGCCAGGCGAAGGTCTACGGGGGCGCAAGCAGCAGCCCGGCCGAGTTCGAGTCGAGCCCGAAGCCGTCGGTCTCCTCGACATCGATCGGCACTGCCTCGGTGTCCATCAAGCCGCCCACCGACGAAAAGCCCGCCCCGGACGCGCAGCTGCCCACGGACGGCAAGCTCGCCACGGACGCGAAACCGGAGTCGCAGTCGGCCGCGGCGAAGACCGCGAACGGCAACTTCGTGGATGCCCGGCCCGCGGAGGCGAAGCGGGCCGACTCGTGGCCCGCCAGTGCGGCGTTCGACGATGCGACGTTCGTGGGCAAGGCCGCGGAGCCCGAGCAGCCGGGCGACCCGAAGCCGGCCGAACCCGAGCCCAGCGAGCCCGACCCGGTCAAACCGCAGCCGAGCGAGCCCGAGCCGGCCCCGGGGCCGGCTCCGGAGCCGGCCCCGGACAAGCCCTGGCCGACCCCGGAGAAGCCGGAGCCACTGCGCCCGGCACCGAGGCCCGAGCCGGGCCCGTTCGAGCCGCCCGCACCGACCCCGTTCCCGCAGCCCAGGCCGTTCCCGGGGCCCGCGCCGACGCCGCCCGGTCCAGTTCCGCCGAGCCCCGGTCCCTCCCCGGTGCCGCCGAGCCCCGGTCCCTCCCCGGTGCCGCCAGGGCCAGGGCCGTCACCGGTGCCGCCCGGTCCAGGACCCTCGCCGGTGCCGCCAGGGCCGGGGCCCTCGCCCGTACCGCCGGGTCCAGGTCCCGTCCCGGGGCCGCTCTTCCCGCCACCAACGATCTCGGAGCCGACCCTGCCTTCCTATTCCGTCCCGCCGTCGGCGGGATCGCGGCCGACAGTTACGCCGCCCCCGGCCAACCCATACGGGGTCGCCGGTCCGGCCGCAATGACCCAGCCGTTCGGCGTAACCGCTGCGCCGACCAAGCAGGCCAGTCCCCCACCGGCGTACCCCGTTGGGTTCGATCCGAATTTGACCGCGCCGGTCCCTCACCAGCGGGGCCAGGTCTATGGCGCCGGTGGATACGAGATGATTGACACAACCATGCCGGTTTCGATGAATCCCGTGGAAAACTCGGGGTCACTGACCGGCCACATCCTGGCTCAGGGCTGGCGTGATGAGATCGTCGACCGGCGCCGCAGCAACCTCAAAGTAGTCATCGCGATGCTTGTGGTGCTGGGGTTGTTGGTGGCGGTCAGTGTGGTGTTCATGCTGACGGCCGGCAGTGCCTTCAGCGACATGCTGGACGGACTGTTCTCCTGAGTTTCACTCCGGCAGTTTGTCGGACGGCCCCGGTGGACCTATCCTTGCGAAGTTGCGCCGGGGGGTGAGCCTGCCCACTGCCGGGGCGGAATGCGGTCGGCGTCCGAAACGTTGAGCCGTACACTTATGACAGTTATTGAAGCGGCGTGCCTTAACAGCGCGCGCCACGGGCGTTCTTGCGGGCATTACAGCGGTCGGCTCTCAGCAGCCGCGGCGGGCCATTCGCGAGCATGCGCCCCCGTAGAGAGGTTCTCTTGACCACTTTCGCTGATCCCAGCACGTTCCCGTCCGTCTTCGAAGCCCCTGTTCCCGCAACAACCGACGAAACCCCGGCCGAGACTTCGGCCGAGGCTCCCACCAAGACCTTCGCTGAGCTGGGCCTGGCGCCTGAGCTAGTGCGTGTGCTCAGCCGTGAGGGCATCAACGCTCCGTTCGAGATCCAGGCCGCGACGATTCCCGACGCGCTGGCCGGCCGGGACGTTCTCGGTCGTGGCCAGACCGGCTCCGGCAAGACCCTGGCGTTCGGCCTGCCGCTTCTGGCTCGGGTCGCGCAGGGCGGCCGGGCCAAGCCGCACCACCCGAAGGCCCTGATCATGGTGCCGACGCGTGAGCTGGCCATGCAGGTCGCCGACGCACTTCAGCCGCTGGGCCGGTCGGTCGGCGTGTTCCTGAAGACCGCAGTCGGCGGCGTGCCGTACGACCGTCAGATGGACGCTCTGCGCCGTGGCGTCGAGGTGATTGTCGCCACGCCGGGCCGTCTCGGTGACCTGATCGAGCGCGGCGCCTGCAACCTCGACGAGGTCGAGGTGACCGTTCTCGACGAGGCCGACCAGATGGCCGACATGGGCTTCCTGCCCGAGGTCACCGAGCTGCTGGCGAAGACCCCGGAGCACGCGCAGCGTCTGCTCTTCTCGGCCACCCTCGACGGTGACGTCGACACCCTGGTCAAGCGGTTCATGCACGACCCGGTCACGCACTCGACCGATCCGTCCGAGGCCAGCGTGTCCACGATGGATCACCACCTGCTGCTGATCCCGCCGCAGGAGAAGTTCCCGATCACCGCCGCGATCGCCAACCGGTCGGGCAAGACCATCGTCTTCGCCCGCACCCAGATGGGCGTCGACCGGCTGGTCGAGCAGCTGCGCCAGGTCGGTGTCCGGGCCGGCGCTCTGCACGGTGGCAAGACGCAGCGGGTCCGCACCCGCACGCTGGCGGAGTTCAAGGAAGGCCGCACCAACGTGCTGGTGGCCACCGACGTGGCGGCTCGTGGCATCCACGTCGACGGCATCTCGCTCGTCGTGCACGTCGACCCGCCCAAGGACCCGAAGGACTACCTGCACCGGGCCGGTCGCACGGCGCGGGCCGGCGAGTCCGGCGGGGTGGTGACGCTGGTTCTGCCGAAGCAGCGTCGCAGCACGCAGGCCATGATGGGCAAGGCCGGGGTCGCTCCGGCTGAGGTCCGGGTCCGGCTGGGCGACGAGAAGCTGGCCGAGGTCACCGGAGCTCGCGAGCCGAGCGGTGTGCCGGTGGTCGAGGAGCCGGAGCCCCGCCGCGAGCGTGGCGACCGGCCGCGTGGTCGCTTCGGTGACCGCCCGCAGCGTTCGTACGGTGACCGTCCGCAGCGTACGTTCAGTGACCGGCCTCGCCGGGACCGTGCGGAGGGTGACCGCCCGCAGCGTCCGGTCGAGGACCGTCCGCTCGCGGACCGGCCCCGTAACGGTGAGCGGACCGGTGGATTCCGACGCGACAGCGGCCAGCGCAACGACCGGCGCGAAGGCACGGGTGGCCGCTACGGCGCCCGCCCCGCTCGCACCTACTGAGTAATCAACAGAGGCTCCGGCAGGAAAACTGCCGGGGTCTCTGTTGTCATATAGGCATGCCGTCACTGCCTGATTCGCTTTTCTGGGAACGCACGGACACCACCGGCGTCGAGCACACGCTGATCGACGCGCGGAACGGGCTGCACGCTCGGGGCACCATCCTGGCCGTCAAGCCGGTCCCGTTCACCTGCCGTTACGAGCTGCGTACGGACTCCGGCTGGGCCACCGCCCATCTGGACGTGACCGTGGAGGGTGCGGGCTTCAAGCGCAGCGTCCGCTTGGAGTTGGCCGCTCGCCGGTGGCGCGCGGTGACCGCCGAGCAGGGCAGCCTGGACGCGGAGTTGTCGGCGGCCGGGCATCCGGGCGCCGGCCTGCCGGGCATCGAGGACCCTGATCTGCTGTTCGGGGCGTACGACGTGGATCTGGGTGGTTCCCCGCTGACGAACACGTTGCCGATCCGCCGCCTCAACCTGTTGAAGGCGGAAACGGGCGTGGCCCATCGGATCAGCGTCGCCTGGGTGCTGCTGCCGAGCCTCGAAGTGGTTCAGGCGGATCAGATCTACACGCCGTTGAGCGCCAACAGCATCCGGTATGCGAGTGAGACGTTCAGTGCGGATCTGACCGTCGACGACGACGGCTTCGTCGTGGACTATCCCGGGCTTGCCAAGCAAATCACGAGGTGACGCCCGGCTGGGGGCGGTTCTCCCACTTCGTGCTGAGGGCGATCGCCGTACGCGTGGAGGCCACCCCCGGCGTGCGGTTGATCCGCACGATGAGCTGTTCGAGCTCGGCGATCGTGCCGACCCGCACGGTCAGCTGGTACGACTCCACACCGGCCATGAAGTAGCAACTCTCCACCTCGGGCATCGCCCGCACCGCGGCGAGCACGTCGTCGGTGTCGGCTCCGGAGTCCTCGATGATGCCGATCAGCGCGGTTACTCCGAGACCGAGCGCTTCGTGGTCGACGTCAGCCTGGTAACCGCGGATGGTTCCGGTCGCTTCGAGCTTGCCGACGCGCTCGTGCACGGCCGGCGCCGACAGCCCGACCTTGCGGGCCAGTTCGGCGTACGACGAGCGCGCGTTCTCCCGTAGCAGGTCGATCAGCCGTAGGTCGATGGAGTCCATAGCTCAGACCCTAAACGGGTGGCAGATCGCTACTCACGCCCGGTAGCGAGGAATGGGCGGCAGGATAACGATCACTGTCGCAATTAGGGCTTTTTCCGCATTCCAGGGACTCGGTTCCGGGGCAATGCTCTAATGGCTTTACGTCCCGATCGAGCATGCCGACACTCACCGTGATCACGGCCGCTCCAGAACCGACGCGAGGAGGGGGTTGTGGACACTGGAGATCGTCTGCTGACACCGGGCGAGGTGGCCGCGCTGTTCCGCGTCGACCCCAAAACGGTCACGCGCTGGGCCGCCGCCGGTCGTATCGGCAGCATCCGTACTCCGGGTGGCCACCGCCGGTTCCGCGAGTCCGAGGTCCGCGCGTTGCTCGAGGGCGACGGCGTGGTCGAGGAAATGCGCGAGGACGACGCAGCGAATCGTCCCCGCAATTCGGGTCCGAACAACCCGGGTATGGGTTACGGCCCGCCCAATGGGTTGCGCTGAGCATTCAGCTCACCCTTCCAACGGGTCAAAAGCGTGTGGGGTACGCCCATGGCGTCCAACACCTTTCCCGCGACGAAGTCGATGAGTTGTGGTGCGGTCGCCGCCGCCCCGGATCCGTAGAATCCGGGGCTGGCCGGCAAGACCACCGCTCCTGCATCGTGGAGCGCGATCAGGTGCTCCAGATGGCTACGAGTCACCGGAGTTTCCCGGGGCACCACCACGGTGCGCCGGCGCTCCTTCAGGTTGACTTCGGCGGCCCGCTGCAGCAGATCCTTGGAGAGCCCGATGGCGATGCCCGCGCAGGCTGCGGTGCTCGCCGGCACGACCACCATGCCCTTGGCCGGGTAGGAGCCGCTGCTCGGCCCGGCCGCCAGGTCACCGGCCGGCCAATAGGTCAGGTCGCCCAGCTCACGGCCGAGCCAGCCGGCCACGTCGTCCTTCCAGTGCGCGTCCCGCACGCTCGCCCCGGTCTCGTCGAGCAGGGTGAGCCGGGCCGCCCGGGACACGACCAGGTCGACTGACTCGCCGGCATCGAGCAGGGCGGTCAGCACAGCTTTGGCGTACGGCGTCCCGGAAGCCCCCGAGACGCCGACAACCCATGGTTCACGCATACCTCAAGTGTGCCCGCTAGTGTGCGCACGCAGGCTGCTTGCCGGGATGGCTCCATCCGGCCCCACTTCACGTACAGCCGGGCCGGCCGGCAGCCGGAGAGCCGGGGGTTACAACAGAATCAGGTCGAGCAGCGCGAAGAGGAACAGCGCGATCCCGACGAAGCCGTTGGCCGTGAAGAACGCCCGGTTGACTTTGGAGAGGTCGTTCTCGGCGACGACGACGTGCTGGTAGATGAAGGCGGCGGCGGTCAGGGCCAGCCCGATCCACCAGAGCCAGCCGAGGCCGACCAGCTCTCCGAACCAGACGAACAGGGCGAACGTCACGATGTGCGTGGCGGTGGAGATCCGCAGGGCGTTGCGCACACCCCACCGGGCCGGCGTCGAGTGCACCCCGATCTTCCGGTCGATCTCCACGTCCTGGCAGGCGTAGATGATGTCGAAGCCACCGATCCACAGGCCCACCGCGGCGCCGAGCAGCCAGGCCGGTCCGGAGCCGGCGAACGTGCCGGTGATGCCCAGCCAGGCGCCGACCGGTGCGACCGCTTGAGCGAGCGCCAGGATGTAGTGCGGGTAGTTGGTGAACCTCTTGCCGTACGGGTAGATCACCAGCGGGATCACCGCGAGCGGGAAGAGCACCAGGCAGAGCCAGTTGAGCAGGCCCGCCGCGACGGCCATGACGACGAGGGAGACGGCCGCGCCGGTCCACGCCGTGCGCGGGCTCACCGCGCCGGTCACCAGCTCGCGGTTCTGCGTGCGCGGGTTCAGCGCGTCGATCCGGCGGTCGAGGAGGCGGTTGGCGGCCATCGCGAACGTGCGCCCGGACACCATCGCGATGGTGATCAGCAACAGGTCGATCCAGTGGATGCCGGTGTCGAGGCGATCAAGAGCGACGAACGCCGACAGGTACGCGAAGGGGAGTGCGAAAACCGAGTGCTCGATCGCGACCAGCCGCAGGAACGACTTGACCTTGCCCGGCTTCTCCGGAACCGAAGCGACCGCCGTCATATCCCGTATTCCTTCCACCGCTTGTCCACCAGCGAGACCACCTCGGGTGACATGACCATCTCGTCCGGCCAGCCGCGGGTGTAACCCTCGCCGGGCAGCTTACGGGTGGCGTCGAGACCCGCCTTGCCGCCCCAGAACTGCTGGTAGGAGGCGTGATCGAGGTGGTCGACAGGGCCCTGGGTGATGAGCAGGTCACGGTCGTAGTCGACGTTGCCGAACGCCCGGAACGCCACCTCGGCGTAGTCGTGCACGTCGCAGTCCTCGTCGACGACCACGATCAGTTTCGACAGCGACATCAGGTGGGCGCCCCAGATCGCGTTCATGATCTTCTGGGCATGCTTCGGATAGCGCTTGCGGATCGAGACGATCACGCAGTTGTGGAAGACGCCGGCGGCCGGCATGTCGTAGTCGGCGATGTCCGGGATCAGCATCCGCAGCAGCGGCAGGAAGATCCGCTCGGTGGCCTTGCCCAGGCCGTGGTCCTCCTGCGGAGGCTTGGACGTGATGATCGAGTGGTAGATCGGCTTCTTCCGCATGGTCATCGTCTCGATGTGCAGCACCGGGAACGGCTCGACCGGGGTGTAGAAACCGGTGTGGTCGCCGAACGGGCCCTCGGGGTGCCGCTCGCCCGGCTCCAGGTAACCCTCGAGCACCACCTGCGCGTGCGCCGGCACCTGGAGCGGCACGGTCAGGCAGTCGACCATCTCGACCCGCTCGCCGCGCAGGAACCCGGCGAACAGGTATTCGTCGATGTCGGACGGCAACGGCGCGCTGGCCGCGTACGACACGACCGGGTCGCAGCCGATCGCGACGGCCACCGGCAGTCGCTGACCGAGCCGCTCGGCGACGGCGTGGTGGGCGGTCGAGTCCTTGTGGATCTGCCAGTGCATGCCGAGCGTGTTCTTCGAGTGCTGCTGGAGCCGGTAGAGGCCGAGGTTGCGCTTGCCGGTCTCCGGGTGCTTCGTGTGGGTCAGCCCGTAGTTGTGGTAGATGCCGCCGTCCTCCGGCCACACCTGCAGGCCGGGCAGCAGGCCCAGGTCGACGTCGTCGCCCTTGAGCACAACTTCCTGGCAGGGGGCGTTCTTCACCTTCTTCGGCGGCAGCGACTTGAGCTGAAGTGCCTTACCGATGCCCTCACGGATGCCGGCGAAGCCGACCGGGAGCTCCGGCTTGATCAACGCGCCGATCCGGTCGCCGACCTCGTCGAGCGAATCGACGCCGAGCGCCATCGCCATCCGCTTCTCGGTGCCGAACAGGTTGATCGCCACCGGCATGTCACCGCGGGTGGGTTTCTCGAAGAGCAGAGCCGGCCCGCCGGCCCGGACGGTGCGGGTGACGACCTCGCTGATCTCCAGCGTGGGGTCCGCCGGAACCCTGACCCGGCGCAGCTCACCGGCTGCTTCGAGGGCGGCGAGGAAGCTCTGCAGATCGTCGTACGGAAACCCACGAGGCGCCATGGATACCAGTGTTCACCACGGCTGGCTGTGAGCTACGCCCGGGCGATCACCGTCACTCCCGCTCTCCGGTTCGCGTTGAGCCGGGCAAGTGATCCGACAAGGCCGGGAGGTGCCGTGCAGGTCCGAGAAGCCACACGCCGGGGCGCACTCGCCGCACTCGGCGCCGTGCTGGCGATCACGGCGGTCACTGCCCCGGCGTCGGCCCCCCGCGCGGTCGCCTCCCCGAAACCCGCCGCGACACCGGAAACTGCCCCGACCGCGAGGCTTCCCGCGTGCCCGGCCGGGCGCGCGCCGACCAGGCCGCCCACCCGAGCGGCCGGGCCGGACACCCCCGGTGCCTGCCGGGCAGCCGGGCGGATCACCGAGTCCGGCGTGCGGCTCAGCCGGCCGGCGACCGGCTTCACCCCGAGCGGCTACCACCATCTCGGCGCCAACTCGGCCGGCGAGTGGAGCGGCGTCTCCGGGCGGTTCTCCGTGGTGAACGGCTCGATCAGGCCGGCCAGTTACGACTTCATCTCGACACGGTTCATGGCCAAACGGAACATGGGCGGCGGGCGGATCAACTGGCTCGAAGCCGGCTGGGCCCAGACCGGCTGGTCGGGGCCGGGCCGGCAGCGCGTCTACACGTTCAACACCAACACCCTCACCTGGCAGTTCTTCGACCAATATCAACTGCGGACGGGCGACCGGGTCTGGGTGGACATTCACAGCGACGCCGACGGCGTGTGGGCGGCCTGGCTGTGGTGGGGCAACCGGTGGAACCTGCTCACCGCCCAGCGGCTGCCGATCGGCCCGGCCGCGATCATCGAGCAGTACGTCGAGGTGCACGTCGACTCCACCCGCCCGACCCGGGTGCTGGTGGACGTGCCCGAGGTGAAGGTCGACAACGTGCAGCTGCGACCGGCGGACGGCGGGGCGGCCCGCTACTGGCGCGCCGACGTGCCGACGCTCACCGGAAACTTCGGGGCCCAGCAGCGCGTCGGCGGATTCTGCCTGAACTGGCTCAACCGTTACGACACCTGGACGGCCGGGGACTGCGAGGCCGACGTCGTACCCGTCTCGCCGATGGCGGCACCGACGCCGACCACGTTCCGGGCGCCCGGCCCCGCCGTCACGAGCGGTTAGCTACATGCCGCCCGCGTTGGCGTAGGAGTGCAGGCCACTGAAGAACAGGTTGACGCCGAACAGGTTCATCAGCATGGTCGCGAACCCGAGCAGGGCGATCCAGGTCGCCACCGTGCGCTTCACGCTGGGCGTGGCCCGGGCGTGCAGGTAGCCGGCGTAGACGACCCAGGAGATGAACGCCCAGACCTCTTTGGGGTCCCAGTTCCAGTAGCGGCCCCAGGACGCCTCGGCCCAGATCGGACCGGCGATCAGCGCACCAAACGTGAACAGCGGGAACGCGAACGCGTGCAGCCGGAAGGTGAGCCGCTCGAGCAGGGTCGCGTCGGGCACGTTGCGGCCCAGCGAGTACGGGAAGCGGCGCTTGCCCTTGTCGTACCCGTCACGGATCAGGAACATCGTGGCCGGCACCGCGCCGATCAGCAGAATGCCGGAGGACAGGATGATCGTCGCGACGTGGATGATGAACCAGTACGACTGCAGGGCCGGCACCAGCGGCCCCACCGGCGTGTAGGCGATCATGCCGTCGGCGCCGAGCAGCAGCACGAGCGCGAGCGAGACGAAGAGGCCGACGTGCCGCAGGGCCGGGCGGCGGAGCAGCACGCCCACCCAGACCGCCGAGCCGACGAAGCCGGCCGACAGGATGTATTCGTACATGTTGCCCCAGGGCATCCGGTCGGCGGCGATGCCACGGGTGACCAGGGTGCCGAGGTGCAGCAGAAGGGCGATCAGGTTGGCGGCGACGGCGGCGCGGCCGACCCACTCAGCGCGGCGATCCGGCGCCGGCTCGACCGAAGTTTCGGCCGGGATATCCGAGCTCGCCGGGATGTCGAGGTCGATCGGGGCACCCGCGCCGACCAGCTGACGGGCCGGGCGAACCGCCGCCCGCCCGATCCGGCTCTTGTTGCCGAAGGCGTATTCACCGGCGTAGAGAACCATCGCGGCCAGGTAGGCCAGGACGGTCACGGCCATCAGTTGATTGGACAGCTCCGCCATCACGGATTCCTTCCTCGGCGGCCTTCACCAACCCCGCGAACTCGTCGGCGAAACCGGGATAATCGGTGCGTGGCAGCCCACCGGCCACCAACAACGTACCGCTGCTGTTCTCCGACGTTGCTGGCAGGGCGCGGAACCAGACCCGGCGCCGGCGCCCGCTGAGCGAGAGCATCAGGCCGACGAGCCCGACCACGGCGCCGATCAGGATCAGGAACTGCGTCGGGTCGTACCGGATGGCCAGCGTGGCGTACGGCCTGGTGCCGACGAACTCCAGCTTGGTGCCGTCGTCCAGGGTCCAGCTCTCGCCGATCTTCAGCTCGTGCGGCCGCGCGCCGCTCACGTTCTTCAGGTCGCCGGTCGCGATCTGCCCCTGGTCGAGAGCGTAGACCGAGCCGGGCGTGCCCACGTCGAGACCGAGATCACCGCGGTAGGCGGTGAGGAACAACGCCGGCGCGTTCTCGGCCGGGAACGTCGATGCGGCGCCGGTGCCGACGGTCGGCAGGTAACGGCCCTCGAAGCCCATCTGCAGCGTGGCGTCACGCTTGTTGGTCTTGGGCTCGATGTTCACGTCCGGGAACTGGGCGACGCCCTCGCTGGTGAACATCCCGTCGACCGGCAGGAACGGGACTGTCTTGGTCTGCGATTCGCCATAGCGGTCGGTGTAGCGCACGGTGACCGCGTATCCGTGGCCGATCAGGTGCACGTTGGCGTGGTGCAGCCGCAACGGGTCGTTGACCGTGAACCGGCGGGTCTTGATCGGGCCGCCGTTCTCGCTGACCCCGACCGTGGCGTCGAAGCCCTTCGGCTGGCCGGTGTCCTGGTAACTGGCGGTGAACTTGTCCAGCTGAAGACAGAAGTTCGGCAGGTCGGCCGGGTCGACGCGGGGACCGAGTGTCGAGTCGTCGTACTGCGCGAGGGCGTTGCAGAAGCCCTGGTCGGCACCCTGCACGAGGATGCGGTTGCCGTGCCAGCCGTACCAGTGCCCGAACCCGACCCCGATCAGCACGGCGAGCAGGGCGAGGTGGAAGAGCAGGTTGCCGGTCTCCTTGAGGTAGCCCTTCTCGGCGGAGACGGTCCAGCTGCCGTCCTCGTGCTCGCGCACCTTGCTGCGGAATCGGCGTTTGCGCAGCATGCGGGCAAGGTCGGCGGCCTGCCCGGCATACCGGATGTCCGATCTGTGCTGGGGCAGCCGCTCCAGCCGGCGCGGGGCGTCCGGCACGGCCTGCCGCAACGCGCGGACCTGATCCAGCAGTCGCGGCACCACGCAGCCGATGAGCGAGGTGAACAGCAGCAGGTAGATCGAGGCGAACCAGGGCGAGCCGTAGACCTCGAAACCGCCGACCCGCTCCAGGAACGGCGCGAGCTTCGGGTGCGCCGCGTAGTACTCGGTGACGCGCTGCGAGTCGACCGCACGCTGCGGGAAGATCGAGCCCGGAACGGCGGCCACGGCCAGGAGGAAGAGCAGGACCAACGCCGTACGCATGGAGGTCAGCTGGCGCCACGAATTGCGCAACAGCGCCCACAGGCGGTTGACCGGACGCGGCGGCGGCGCCGCGGGCGGCGCCGGGCGTTCCTCCACCACGGTCACAGCAGCGTCCCCCCGTTGAAGTCGAAGGTGGTCAGCAGCCAGACCAGGAAATGGTCCCAACCGCCGGTGACCAGCGCGATGCCAACAAGTATGAGCAGGACGCCGCCGATCCGGGTCACCCAGCGGCTGTTCCGGCGAATGGCTTTGAAAACGCCGAGCAGCTTTTGAAAGAACAGCCCGAAAAGCACGAACGGAATGCCCAGCCCCAGGCTGTACGCGAAGGCCAGCGTCGCCGCCCGGCCCGTTTCACCGGTGGTGGTGGCCAGCGCCAGCACCGTCATGAGGGTCGGGCCGGTGCACGGCAGCCAGGACAGCGCGAAGATCCCGCCGAAGATCGGCGCCCCGATCAGCCCGGCCGCCGGGAGCTTGCTGATCCGCATCTCCCGTTGCAGGCCCGGGATCCAGCCCAGATAGCCGAGGCCGAGCACGATGACCAGCACGCCGAGGGCGACGTTGAGGGCGTCCTGATGGCTCTTGAGCGTGAAGGCGATATTCGCCACCAGGGTCACGAGCAGGGTGTACATGATCGCGAAGCCGAGCACGAAGAGGGAAGTCCCGGCGAGGACCCGGCTCCGGACCGACCGACGGGTCGCCACGGCCACGCCGCCTCCGCCCTGGGTCTCGGCTTCCTGACGGGCGTCGAGGTCCGAGCCGGCCAGCCCGGTGACGTACGACAGGTAGCCGGGCACCAGCGGCAACACGCACGGCGACAGGATGCTCACCAGGCCCGCGACGGCCGCGACCCCGATCGCCAGCACCAGGGGGCCGTCACCCGCTATGTCCGCGAAGCTCGACGCCATCAGCCGGTCCCCTCCGCGGCGATCTTCTCGACCAGCGGCTGCAACTGCGCCTTCGTGGTCGCCGCCCGCAGCGCCACCGCGATCCGCCCCTCGCGGTCGAGGATCAGGGTGGCGGGCGTGCTGGTCTGGGTCACGTCGAATTTCAGCGCGACCTTGCCGTCGAAATCATAAATGCTCGGGTAGGTCACCCGGCCACGCTCGAACGCCTTGGCCGCGTCCCGGTCGTCGCGCGAGTTGATCCCGATGAACGTGACGCCCTTGGCCTGGGTGGCCTGGAAGGTGGTCTCCAGGTCGTCGGCCTCGGCCCGGCACGGCGCGCACCAGGAACCCCAGAAGTTGACCACCACGACCTTGCCGCGGTCCTGCGCGATGTCGTATTTTCCGCCGTCGAGCAACTCACCGGTGACCTCCGCGACCTGCGGACGCTGGGTCGGGGTGCACTCCACCACGGTGCCGGTGGTGGTGCACTTCTTCGCCCAGTTCTCCCCGCCGCAGCCGGCCAGGACGGTCGCCGACAGGGCGGCGACGGTCAGCAAGAGGGCGGCGCGGCGCATGGTCAAGCTCCCTTGGCGTTCTTCGCGGTCGCGGACATGGCCACCAGGTGGGCGGCCGGTTCGGCGTAGTCGATGCCGACCACCGTGGAGTCCTCGAAGTGGAACGAGGTGAGGCTGGCCAGGCCGCACTGCCGTTTCCGCGGGTCGTGCCAGAGCCGCTTCTTCTCCACGTAGCGCCGCAGCGTCCAGATCGGCAGCTGATGGGAGACGCAGAGGGCCTCGTGGCCCTCGGCGACGACCCGGGCCGCCTGCACCGCCGCGAACATCCGCTGGGCGATCTGCAGGTAGGGCTCGCCCCAGGACGGGGTGACCGGGTCGCGCAGCACCCACCAGTGCCGCGGGTTGGTGAGCGCGCCGTCGCCGACGCCGACCGTCTTGCCCTCGAAGTAGTTGGCGCTCTCGATCAGCCGCACGTCGGAAGCGGTGTCGAGCTTGAACTCGGCCGCGAACGGCGCAGCCGTCTCCTGCGCCCGCTCCAACGGGCTGGCCACGACATGGGTGATGTCGTGCCCGGCCAACGACTGGGCCGCGGCCTTGGCCATCTGGACACCGAGCTCGGACAGATGGAAGTCGGGCAGGCGCCCGTACAGGACCTTGGTGGGGTTGAAGACCTCGCCGTGCCGCAGCACATGCACCGTGGTTTTGCTCATGCCTTGCTCCCGGCGGCCCGTGCCGCGTGCGGCAGAGCCGCCGCGATCTGCTCCAGCGCCGCGTCGTCCAGCGCCGTCGAGACGAACCACGACTCGAAGGCGCTGGGCGGCAGATAGACCCCGCGCGCCAGCATCTCGTGGAAGAAGCCCTTGAAGGCGGCCGCGTCCTGGGTCTTCGCCGAGTCGTAATCGACCACCTCGGTCTCGGTGAAGAAGATCGAGAACATATTGCCGGCGTACGACAACCGGTGCGCGACGCCGGCCGCGGTCAGTGCCGCCGAGGCGAGTGCGCCGACCGTCGTGGCCAGCTCGTCGAGCCGCTTGTAGGCCGTCTCGTCGGCGAGCCGCAGCGAGGCCAGGCCGGCCGCGCAGGCCAGCGGGTTCCCGGAGAGCGTGCCGGCCTGGTAGACCGGGCCGGCCGGGGCGAGTCGCGACATGATCTCGCGGCGCCCGCCGAACGCGGCCGCGGGCAGGCCACCGCCCATCACCTTGCCGAACGTGAACAGGTCGGCGTCGACCGGGTCGAGCCCGGCCCAGCCACCCGCCGACACCCGGAAGCCGGTCATCACCTCGTCGACGATCAGCAACGCCCCGTGCGCGTGCGCGATCTCGGCGAGCCGCTGGTTGAAGCCCTCACGCGGCGGGACCACGCCCATGTTGCCGGCCGCCGCCTCGGTGATGATCGCGGCGATCTCGGTGCCGTTCTCGGCGAAGGCCGCCTCGACCGCGGCGACGTCGTTGTACGGCAGCACGATCGTCTCGGCCGTGGCGGCGCCGGTGACGCCGGGCGAGTCGGGCAGGCCGAGCGTGGCCAGCCCCGAGCCGGCCGCGGCGAGCAGGGCATCGACATGTCCGTGATAGCAGCCGGCGAACTTCACGACCTTGGCCCGCCCGGTGAAGCCGCGAGCCAGCCGGATCGCCGTCATCGTCGCCTCGGTGCCGGAGTTGACCAGGCGAACCTCATCGATCGGGGTGCGCCGCACGATCTCCTCGGCCAGGTCGACCTCGCCCGCCGTCGGCGTGCCGAAGCTGGTGCCGCGGGCGGCGGCCTCCTGCACGGCGGTGACGATCTCGGGGTGCGCGTGGCCGTGGAGCAGCGGGCCCCACGAGCAGACCAGGTCGACATAACGCCGGCCGTCGGCGTCGGTCAGCCACGGTCCCTGGCCGGAAGACATGAATCGGGGCGTGCCACCGACCGCTCGGAACGCACGCACGGGTGAATTGACCCCGCCGGGCACGATGGCTGAGGCGCGGTCGAAGAGGGCCTGGGAGGCCGGGGCGTCCGGCGGGTACGGGACGCCCTCGGCGCGGTATGTGGTGGTCACAGCGTCTCCCATTCTGGCAGCGACGGTCTTCTGCCGTCTCAAGAGGGTTGTCCAGATCGCTGGCCCGTCACACCAGCATGTCCCGTTCCGCGCCGCCCCAGAGCGCCCGGCGGGCAGATCCAAAGCTCGGGCGATAGGCTGAGCCGGTGGAGCGACCGGAGTTGACCATCGAGGTCGAGCGCACCCCCGAAGAGGTCGTCCTGCACCTCACCGGGGAGATTGACGTGCTTACGGTCACGAACCTCTCCGCCATCGTCAATGAGACCTTGGCCGAGCCTCCCGCGCGCATCGTCCTCGACATGGCGGGCGTCACATTTTGCGATTCCCAGGGTCTCGGCACCCTCGTCGTGCTCAGCCGTAAGGCCCAGCATGCCCGCGCGGTGCTCTCCCTGACCAACGTCGGCGAGTTCCTCATGCGCGTCCTCGACATCACCGGCCTGCGCAGCGCCCTCATGATCAGCTCGGTCTCGTCCTAGCCCGTCGCCCTTGCCTTGACGCCGGTGTGAAGGCCTACCGTCGGCGACATGTTGATCGGCGAGCTGGCTTCGCGCGCTAACACCAGCACCCGCACCCTGCGCTACTACGAGGAGCAGGGATTGGTGCGGCCGCGACGCGACGCGAACGGCTATCGACAGTACGACGACGCCGAACTGCGCGTGGTGCACGAGATCCGGTCGCTGCTCGCCGTCGGTTTCGGGCTCGACGACATCAAGCCGTTCGTCGCCTGCCTGCGGGCCGGCAACTCGGCCGGCCACGTGTGCCCCGACTCGGTGGCGGTGCTGCGCCGCAAGCTCGCCGAGGTGGACGGCTACCTTTCGCAGCTCACCGAGGTCCGGCGGCAACTGCACACCCAGTTGACCCAGGCCGTCGAACACCGGGAGACCCGATGCTCATCACTCTGACCGACGCCACCTTCGCCGACCTCGTGCTCCGCTCCGACCTGCCGTTCGTGGTCGACTTCTGGGCCGACTGGTGCCCACCGTGCGGCCCGATGGCGAAGACCCTGGCCGAGCTGGCCCCCGAATTCGTCGGCCGGCTGCGCATCGGCAAGATCAACGCGGACGAGAACCCGGCGACGACCCGCGACTACCGCGTCATGTCCATGCCCACGTTGCTGTTCTTCACCGCCGGCAGCGTCACCGCCACCCTGGTCGGCGCCCGCCCGAAGTCGATGCTGCGGTCCGCCCTGACCAACTCCCTGACCCCGTACGTCAACCGCTGACCCTCAGCGGCGGCCGACAAGCAGCGGGTCAGCCGCCCCAGCGGGCCTTCTCGAGAAGGGCAAGCGCCTCGGCACCGGCCTCGTCGCCGCCGGCTCGCAGCACCCGGGCGGCCTCGTCGACCGTCTCGGTCAGGCGCTGCCATTGGGCGTCGCGTTCCCGGGTGGCGTCGTTCTGGGCCTTGAGCTGCTGCGTCTTGGTCCACAGCTCGACGAAGATGGACACCTTCGCGCGCAGCACCCACGGGTCGAACGGCTTGGTGAGGTAGTCGACGGCGCCGACCGCGTAACCCCGCAGGGCGAGCTGGGCGTCGCGGTCGGCCGCGGTCAGGAACAGGATCGGTACGTGCCGGGTGCGCTCCCGCCGCTTGATGTGGCTGGCCGTCTCGAATCCGTCCATGTTGGGCATCTGCGCGTCCAGCAGGATGACCGCGAAGTCGTCCGTGAGCAGCTGTTTGAGCGCAGCCTCGCCACTCTCCACGGCGACCGCGGTCACCGGCAGGCCCTGGAGGATGGCCTCCAGGGCGAGCAGGTTGTCCTTCCGGTCGTCAACCAGCAGGGCTTTGGCGCGATCCGCCACTCCCCTACCCCCTATCCGCGTTCCGGCTCGGTGGCTGTGTCGGCGTTCACCCAGCGGGCCATCAGCTCGATCAGCTCGTCCAGGTCGACCGGCTTGGTGATGTAATCGCTCGCACCGGCGGCGAGGGCTGACTCCCGGTCACCGGGCATGGCCTTCGCGGTTAGGAAGACTACCGGCAGGTCGCGGAAGCGCTGGTTACGGCGGATGCCCCGGGTCGTCTCATAACCGTCCTGGTCGGGCATCATCGCATCCATCAGGACGATGTCGACCTCCGGGTGTTCGGCCAGGATGCGTACGCCGTCGACGCCGTTGTCCGAGTACAGCACGTTCAGTCCGTGCATCTCGAGCGCGCTGGTCAGGGCGAACACGTTACGCACGTCGTCGTCGACGATGAGCACCGTGGCACCGTCGAGCTGCCGGCCGGCCGGACTGATCGACGTCTCGAGGTCGGCCCGCGGGGTGATCACCGGCAGTTCCATCAGCGGCATGCCGACCGACTGCATCGGGCGTACGACAACCGTGTTGGACGGCTGCGACGGCAGGGCGAGCCCCGGCGCCGACTCGGGCGTCAGCGCGTCCGGGACGTACAGCGTGAAGGTCGATCCTTCGCCCGGGACCGACGAGACGACGATCGTGCCGCCGAGCAGGGACGCGAACTCCCGACTGATCGACAGGCCGAGGCCGGTGCCGCCGTACTTCCTGGTGGTCGTGCCGTCGGCCTGCTGGAACGGCTCGAAGATGAGCGCCAGCTTCTCGTCGGAGATGCCGATGCCGGTGTCGGCGACCGCGAACGCCACCACCTGCCCGGCCTGGCTCAGCGCCGGGATGTCGAAGTCGGTGGTGGGCGGCGCCGCGAAGATGCTCAGCGTGACCGAGCCGGCGTCGGTGAACTTCACCGCGTTGGACAGCAGGTTGCGCAGGATCTGCTGGAGCCGCTGACCGTCGGTGACTATCGAGGCCGGCAGGCCGGCCGCCACGTCGACCCGGAAGTCGAGGCTCTTCTCCTGCGCCTGCGGGACGAAGGCCTGCTCGACGTACGACCGGATGCCGTCGAAGTCGATCTGGTCGACGTCGACGTCCATCCGGCCCGCCTCGATCTTGGCGAGGTCGAGGATGTCATCGATCAGCGAGAGCAGGTCGGAGCCGGCGCTGTGGATCGTGCGGGCGAACTCGATCTGCTTGTCCGACAGGTTCCGCTCGGAGTTGTCGGCGAGCAGCCGGGCCAGCAGCAGCAGCGAGTTGAGTGGCGTGCGCAGCTCGTGACTCATGTTGGCCAGGAACTCCGACTTGTAGGCACTCGCCCGGGACAGCTGCTGCGCCTTCTCCTCGAGGCCGAGCCGGGCCTGCTCGATCTCGAGGTTCTTCGTCTCGATGTTCGCCTTCTGCTCGCTGAGCAGCTGCGCCTTGTCCTCAAGCTCGGCGTTGGTGCGCTGGAGCTCGGCCGACTGGTCCTGCATCTCCCGGGCGAGCCGCTGCGACTGGGAGAGCAACTCCTCCGTACGCCGGTTGGCCTGGATGGTGTTGAGCGCGACGCCGATGGTGGCGACCAGCCGCTCCAGGAACGTCAGGTGTAGCCCGGAGAACGCGGCGACGGAGGCGAACTCGATGACGCCGAGCATCTCGCCCTCGAACAGCACCGGGAGCACGACCAGGTCGTTCGGCGGCATTGACATCAGACCCGAGCGCATGGTCAGGATGCCGTCGTGGGTCGCGCGGACCCGGATCGTACGGCGGGAGACCGCGGCCTGGCCGACCAGGCCCTCACCCGGCCCGAACGTGACCTCGTGGTTGCGGGCGACGTAGCCGTAGGAGGCGGCCAGCCGCAGGCGCATGACCGCCTGCTCGTTGTCGACCAGGAAGAACGCGCCGAGCTGGGCGTCGACGAGCGGTGTCACCTCGGTCATGATCATGCGGCAGACCTCGCCGAGATCGCGCTGGCCCTGCAGCAGGCCACCGATGCGGGCCAGGTTGGAGTCGAGCCAGCCCTGCTCGGCGTTCGCCTTGGTGGTCTCGCGCAAGGTGACGATCATCTGGTTGATGTTGTCCTTGAGCTCGGCGACCTCGCCCTGGGCCACGACCGCGATGCTCTGGGTCAGGTCACCGCGGGTCACGGCGGTGGACACCTCGGCGATCGCCCGCAGCTGCGTGGTGAGCGTGGAGGCCAGCTGGTTCACGTTGTCGGTGAGGTCCTGCCAGGTGCCGGACACGCCCTTGACCTGGGCCTGGCCGCCGAGCTTGCCCTCCACGCCGACCTCCCGGCCGACCCGGGTGACCTCGGTGGCGAAGCTGGAGAGCTGGTCGACCATCGTGTTCACGGTGTCCTTGAGCTCGAGGATCTCCCCCCGGGCGTCGACCGTGATCTTCTGCGACAGGTCGCCCTTGGCCACCGCCGTGGTCACCGAGGCGATGTTTCGCACCTGGGCGGTGAGGTTGGACGCCATGTAGTTGACGTTGTCGGTGAGGTCGCGCCACGTGCCGGCCACGCCCCGCACCTGGGCCTGACCACCGAGTTTGCCTTCCGAGCCGACCTCGCGGGCGACTCGGGTGACCTCGTCGGCGAACGACGACAGCTGGTCGACCATGGTGTTCACGGTGTTCTTCAGCTCGAGGATCTCGCCCTGCGCGTCGACCGTGATCTTCTGCGACAGGTCACCCTTGGCGACCGCGGTCGAGACCTGGGCGATGTTTCGCACCTGGGCGGTCAGGTTGGACGCCATCGAGTTGACGTTGTCGGTGAGGTCGCGCCACGTGCCGGCCACGCCCCGCACCTGGGCCTGACCACCCAGCTTGCCCTCGGTGCCGACCTCCCGGGCCACTCGGGTGACCTCGTCGGCGAACGACGACAGCTGGTCGACCATCGTGTTGACGGTGGTCTTGAGCTCGAGAATCTCACCGCGGGCGTCGACCGTGATCTTCTGTGACAGGTCACCCTTGGCCACCGCCGTGGTCACCGACGAGATGTTGCGCACCTGGCTCGTCAGGTTGGAGGCCATGTAGTTGACGTTGTCGGTGAGGTCGCGCCACGTTCCCGAGACGCCCTTGACCTGGGCCTGACCACCCAGCTTGCCCTCCGAGCCGACCTCGCGGGCGACTCGGGTGACCTCGTCGGCGAACGACGACAACTGGTCGACCATGGTGTTCACGGTGTTCTTCAGCTCGAGGATCTCGCCCCGGGCGTCGACCGTGATCTTCTGCGACAGGTCACCCTTGGCCACCGCGGTCGAGACCTGGGCGATGTTGCGGACCTGGTCGGTGAGGTTGTTGGCGAGCTGATTCACGTTTTCGGTGAGGTCGCGCCACGTTCCCGAGACGCCTCGGACCTGGGCCTGGCCACCGAGCTTGCCCTCGGTGCCGACCTCCCGGGCCACCCGGGTGACCTCGTCGGCGAACGACGACAACTGGTCGACCATCGTGTTGACGGTGTCCTTGAGCTCCAGGATCTCGCCCTGCGCGGCAACCGTGATCTTCTGCGACAGGTCACCCTTGGCCACCGCCGTCGAGACCTGGGCGATGTTGCGCACCTGGCTCGTCAGGTTGGAGGCCATCGAGTTGACCGAGTCGGTGAGGTCCTTCCAGGTGCCGGCGACGTTCGGCACGTCGGCCTGGCCACCCAGCTTGCCCTCGGTGCCGACCTCGCGCGCCACTCTGGTCACCTGCTCGGCGAAGAGGCGCAGCGTGTCGGTGAGGCCGTTCATGGTGTCGGCCAGCTCGGCCACCTCACCACGGGCCGACACCGTGATCTTCTGCGACAGGTCGCCGCGGGCCACCGCCGTCGCCACCTGCGAGATCGAGCGCACCTGGTGGGTCAGGTTGGACGCCATCAGGTTCACCGAGTCGGTCAGGTCCTTCCACGTGCCGGCCACGCCCCGAACGTCGGCCTGGCCGCCCAACTCGCCCTCGGTGCCCACCTCCCGGGCCACCCGGGTGACCTCGTCGGCGAACGACGACAACTGGTCGACCATCGTGTTGACGGTGCGGCCGATGCGCAGGAATTCACCCCGGAGGGGACGGCCGTCCATTTCCAGCGCCATGTGCTGGGAGAGGTCGCCCTCGGCCACCGCCACGATGACCCGGGAGATCTCGGTGGTCGGCCGGCCCAGGTCGTCGATGAGCGAGTTGACCGACCGGACGCTGTCCGCCCACGAGCCGTCGAGACCCTCGTCGTCGAGCCGCTCGGTGAGCCGGCCGTCCCGGCCGACGATCCGGCTGATCCGGCGGAGGTCGAGATTCTGGCGTTCCTGCAGGGACACGACCTCGTTGAAGGCGTCCGCCACCTCGCCGGCCGCCCCGGCCCGCCGGGGCAGCCGAACCTTGAGGTCACCGCGGCGCACCCGCCGCAAAGCGTCGGTGAGCTCGCCGAGCAGGGCGGCCTCGTCGTGGGCTTCCTTAGCCGCAGTCATGCTGTCCTCACTCGCTGTTCAACTGAACTCGCTTTTCCGACTGCCGTGGGCTACCTATCTTCTCTCGCTCGACCGGGTCAATGCGACCCACGACTTTGTGCATCCCCCTCCCGACAGGAGAAGATGCAGGGCGTGTCAGCTTCCGATCCCTCGACGGGCGGCTACGTCCGGCGGGTGCGGCTGCCCAACGATCGGCGCACCCCGGCCGCGGCCCGAGCCCTGGTCCGCTCGGTGCTCGAGGAGGCCGGGCTCGATGTGCTGCTCAACGAGGCCCTGCTGCTGACCACCGAGCTGTCCACCAACGCTGTCGTGCACGCCAACACCGAGCTGGACATCGAGGTCAGCGCCGACCGGGTGGGGCTGACCGTGACGGTCACCGACTTCGCCCCCGGCCCCGTCGAGCAGCTGGCGATCGGCCCGCGCAACGAGAGCGTCGACATCGGCGAGGTGGCCGAGCGCGGCCGCGGCCTGTTGCTGGTCGACCACTTCGCGGCTCGCTGGGGCACCGTGCACGAGGGCACCGGCAAGGGCGTCTGGTTCCGCCTGGAGCGCACGCCGGGGCCCGAGCCGACCACCGCTGTGGTGCCGGCGGGCAACGTGGTCGAGGCCGGCACGCCGAGCGTGGGCGCGCTGACCGCGCTGCTCCAGATCAACCCGGAGCGGCAGACCGACGAGGCCCTCGCCGAGTTCGCCACCGACCTGCTGGCCCGGCTCGCCCGGCTGACCGGTGCGGCCGGCGGGGTGGTGCGGCTCGACCGTGGCGACGGCGGCGGCCGGCAGCTGCTGGCCCGCTACGGGCGCCACCCCCGGGAGGACGCCGACACGATAGTGGTGCCGCTGTCGGTGCACCGCCCGTACGCGGGCGAGCTCGAGTTGGACGCCGCCCCGACCGGTTATGCCCAGCCGCTCGCCACGATCGTCGCCGAGCGCTTCTCGCTGCACCTGGAGAACGACCGCCTGCGCCGCACCGACCTGCGCCGGCAGACCTGGTTGACGTTCCTGGCCGAGGCCAGCGAGCTGCTCGCCCAGTCGCTCGACGTCAACCTCACGATGGCACTCATCCCGCAGCTCGTCGTGCCCCGGCTCGGCCTGTGGTGCGCCGTGCACACCACCGACGCGTGGGGCCGGCTGCAGCTCGCCGCCGCCACCCACTCCGACGAGGGCATGCTGCCCCAGCTGCACGAGACGCTCGCCGACACCGGACCCGACGCGATTCTGGCCCGGCTCGAGGAGGCGTCCCGGCTCGGCACCCAGGTCATGTTCGGCACCCCGGCCGAGTCGTCGCGCGGCGGAAAGCCCCAGAAGATGACGATCGAGGGTTTCGCGGTGCCGCTGGTGGCGCGCGGCACCCGGCTCGGCACCCTGGCGATCGGTCGGCACCCGCGGCACCGGCACGACGTCGAGGAGGTCGCCGTCCTCGAGGACGTCGCCCGCCGCGCCGCCCTGGCCATCGACAACGCGCGCATCCACGACGAGCGCCACAAGGTGGCCCGCACCCTGCAGGCGTCGCTGCTCCCGCCGGCCCTGCCCAAGGTCGACGGGGTCGGTTTCGCCGCTGAATACGTGCCGACCGGCTCCGAGGTGGGCGGCGACTTCTACGACGTGCTGCCGTCCGGCGAGGACCGCTGGCTGGTCGTGGTGGGCGATGTCTCGGGCAAGGGCGTGCAGGCCGCGACCGTGACCGGCCTGGTCCGCGACGTGATCCGCATCCTGGTCGACGACGGCAAGCCGATGACCGAGATCCTCGGCCGGGTCAACCGCACTCTCGTCCAGCGGGGCGGGGGGCGCTATTGCACCCTGGCGATGGCCTCGGTCAAGCGGGAGCCCACCGGCGCTCTCGCGGTGTGCCTGCACCTGGCCGGGCACGATCGGGCGGTGCTGGTGCGGGCCGATGGCAAGACCTCGTTCGTGGGCGAGGGCGGCACCG
Source organism: Paractinoplanes ferrugineus (assembly GCF_016862195.1). Lineage (GTDB taxonomy): Bacteria > Actinomycetota > Actinomycetes > Mycobacteriales > Micromonosporaceae > Actinoplanes > Actinoplanes ferrugineus. The sequence goes on from NZ_BOMM01000051.1 coordinate 201,654, forward strand.
CGCTGGGCCTGCTGGAGACGATCTCCTCGCCCGACGCCGAGGTGCGGCTGGGTCCCGGTGATTCGCTGATCTTCTACACCGACGGTGTCACCGAGCGCCGGCGTGGCCGGGAGCTGTTCGGCACGGGCCGGCTGCGGGAGGCGGCCGGGCCGCTGGCCGGCTATCCGGCCGACGTGATGGCCGCCCGACTGCGCTCCATCACGATCAACTTCTCGGTCGAGGAGCCGCGGGACGATATCGCGATCCTGGTTCTTCGGAATGACGCCGGTTAGTCGCTTTTAACCCCATAAAGTGGGTCACATGGCGAAGACCCAGTACTACACGGCCACGAGCATCGACGGATATACCGCCGACGAGAAGAACTCGCTCGACTGGCTTTTCGATGTCGACGGGGGCAGTGAGAACCCGTTCGGCGGTTTCATCGCCGGCGTGGGCGCGTTCGCCATGGGCGCCAACACGTACGAGTGGGTGATCAAGAACGACAACGTCCTCGAGCAGCCCGGCAACTGGCACGACCTCTACGGCGACCGCCCCTGCTGGGTCTTCACCCACCGGGATCTGCCGCCCGTGCCGGACGCCAACGTCTTCATGGTCAGCGGAGACGTGCGACGGGTGCACGAGGCCATGCTGGTGGCGGCCAAGGGCGGCAACGTCTGGCTGGTGGGCGGCGGCGACCTGGTCGGCCAGTTCGTCGACCACGGCCTGCTCGACGAGATCATCCTGGGCATCGCCCCGGTGCTGCTGGGCAGCGGCACACCCCTGCTGCCTCGCCACCTGACCTCCCGGCAACTGGTGCTTACCGGAAACGCGCAGGTGGGCCGCTTCGCCTATCTCACTTACGCGGTCGGCACCGAGCCCGTCCCGACCCGCCACCCGTCGACGCGCATCCGCGTGCCGGTGCGGAACTAGGGCCCTAGAACAACTCGTGCGGACCGGCCATCTCGAGCCGGGCCGCGAGCTCGGGTGGGGCCGTGACCAGCACCGTTCGGCCACTGCGGGCCATCAGCACGTGGCCGAGGGTCGCCATGATCTGCTCGATGCGCTCGGGGGCCGGCGTGCCGGGCAGCACCGCGTGGACATTGCCGAGGCCGGCCGAGCCGCGCACCGGCACCCCCCGACCCACCGCGTCAGCCAGCGCATAGACGGTGGCGGCCAGGTCGTCGGGGGCGACCGAGATGCGCAGGACGACATCGCCGCGACCGAACGGGTATTGCCCCCACCACGGCGGCGCGACCGGGCTGACCGGCACGCCCCAGGCCGCCGCCAGCCGGCCGGCGTCGGCGTCCTCGAACAGGGCGGAAACGGTGCCGGGCCCCTCGGCGGGCAGGTCGGTCTCGACCGCGCTCACCTCGTGCGAGCTCGCCTCGGCCGCCAGCTTGGCCGCCTGGAGCGGATTGGACACCGGCGCGGTGACCCAGTGGCGAGCCGCCGGCAACTGCTGCAGCCGCACCACCGCCGAGGTGAGCACGCCGGCGATCTCGGCCAGCCCCGGCCGGTCGCCCTCGCCGTCGGACTCGCTCAGCACACCGGCGGGGTCGACATAGCTCACCCGCTCGACGTGCTCGGCCGGCGCGCCGAAACGGTGCCGCAGCGGCCCGGACTCGTTGACCGCCAGCATGCCGCCGACGGTGGCGGTGCGCGACGGCGGGTCGACCGGCAGGCGCTGGCCGCGCAGGGCCAGGGCGGCCTGGAGCGCGCGCACCGGCGTGCCGATGGCGACCTCGACGGTGCGGGCGGTCACGTCGTGATTCCACAGTCCGCTGAGGCGACCGGTGTCGAGAAGCAGATCGACGGCTTCCCGGGGCGTACCCCAATCGATCTTGCTGCCGGAACCGCGCGGCAGCAGCGCCAGCCGCTCGCCCGCGGCGAGCCCCAGGACGTCGCCGACGGCCTGGGCGGTCGCGGGAAGCGCGACGTGCCCGGCCCGGTGGCCGCCGACGGCGTCGCCGGAGCGTGCCGGCCGCGCATAGTCAGGGCCGCAGATATCCACAAGAGCGTCAAGAATTCGCACAGTCATATCCGCACACTCATATCCGCACAGTCATATTCGCACAGCCACAGATGAGCCCCGATGATCAAGGCTTAAGATCGTCCACTGTGGCAGATAGTACACATGTTCGAACGCGCACGGGGTCATCCGGACGGAAATCCCGGTGGCGACCGGTAACGTTGCTCCGGTGACGACCGAAACGCCCGACAGCCCGCCCACCGTTCAAGCGGTGCCCAGCGAGCGCACCTTCCACGGCGACACCGTGAGCGATGAATACGCCTGGCTTTCCGACAAGGAGAACCCGGACACGATCGCCTACCTGAAGGCCGAGAACTCCTGGACCGACCGGGCCACGGCACATCTGGCCGAGCTCCGCGACAAGATCTTCCAGGAGATCAAGAGCCGCACCCAGGAGACCGATCTGTCGGTGCCGAGTCGCAAGGGCGATTTCTGGTACTACACGCGCACGGTCGAGGGCAAGCAGTACGGCATCCAGTGCCGGGTCGCGGTGCAGCCGGGCGAGACCGATCCGCCGATGACCGAGGACAAGCCGGGCGAAGAGGTGCTGCTCGACGGCAACGCGCTGGCCGAGGGCAAGGAGTTCTTCGCGCTCGGCACGTTCGACGTGAGCCCCGACGGCAACTGGCTGGCCTACTCGACCGACTTCGACGGCGACGAGCGCTTCACCCTGCGCGTGAAAAACCTGGTCACCGGCGAGGTGCTGGCCGACGAGGTGCCCGACACGTTCTACGGCTCGGCCTGGTCGGCCGACGACAGCGCGTTGTTCTACACCACGGTCGACGACGCCTGGCGCCCCCACCGCGTCTGGCGGCACACGGTCGGCCGCCCCGCCGGCGAGGACGTGGTCGTCTTCGAGGAGCCCGACGAGCGTTTCTGGGTCGGCGTCGAGCTCACCCGCAGCGAGAAGTTCATCGTCATCGACACCCAGAGCAAGATCACTTCAGAGGTACGCGTCATCCCCGCCGACGCCCCGACCAGCGAGCCGGTTCTGGTCGCCCCGCGCGAGCAGGGTGTCGAATACTCCGTCGAGCATCACGGGCACCGCTTCCTGATCCTGCACAACAAGAACGCCGAGGATTTCGCCCTGGCGTACACGTCGGCGGATGCCCCCGGCGAGTGGGTCGAGCTGATCCCGCACGAGCCCGGCACCCGGCTCGAGTCGGTCGACGCGTTCGCCCGGCACCTGGTGATCTCGCAGCGCCGGGACGGCCTGACCGGCCTGCGCGTGATGGTCGACGGCAGCACCGACTCCTACCAGATGGAGTTCCCGGAGCCGCTGTTCAGCGTGGGTCTGACAAGCAACCCGGAATATGACACGGGATCCGTCCGGATCGCCTACACGTCGATGGTCACGCCCGACTCGATCTACGACGTCGACCTGGTCACCCGCCAGATGACGCTGCGCAAGCGCAAGCCGGTGCTCGGCGGTTACGACCCGGCCGACTACGAGCAGTTCCGCGAGTGGGCCCGGGCCGCCGACGGCACCCAGGTGCCGATCTCCATCGTGGTCCGCCGGGGCACCGGCAGGAACGCCCCGGCCGTCCTCTACGGCTACGGCTCCTACGAGCACAGCATCGACCCGTACTTCTCGATCGCTCGCCTCTCCCTGCTGGACCGCGGTGTCGTCTTCGCGATCGCGCACGTGCGCGGCGGCGGCGAGATGGGCCGGCGGTGGTACGAGGACGGCAAGATGCTCACCAAGAAGAACACCTTCACCGACTTCGTGGCGTGTGCCGAGACCCTGGTCGCGAAGGGCTGGACGACCGCCGACAAGCTGGTCGCCCGGGGCGGCTCGGCCGGTGGGCTGCTGATGGGGGCGATCGCCAACATCGCGCCCGACGACTTCGCCGGGATCGTGGCCCAGGTGCCGTTCGTCGACCCGCTGACCTCCATCCTCGACCCGTCGCTGCCGCTGACCGTGACCGAGTGGGAGGAGTGGGGCAACCCGATCGACTCCGCCGAGGTGTACGCCTACATGAAGTCGTACAGCCCCTACGAGAACGTCGCCAAGCTGAGTTACCCCAAGATCCTCGCGGTGACCAGCCTCAACGACACCCGGGTGCTCTACCACGAGCCGGCCAAGTGGATCGCCCGGCTGCGCGCGGTCGCCCCCGACGGCGAATATCTGCTGAAGACCGAGATGGGGGCGGGTCACGGCGGGCCGAGCGGCCGCTACGACTCCTGGAAAGAGGAGGCCTTCGTGGCCGCCTGGACCCTGGATGTCCTAGGTCTGGCGTAACTCTTCGAGGCCGGTACGGGCGTCGGCAGGCGCCCGTACCGGTCGGGAGGATGCGGATCGGCTAGGCGCGCCGAAGCGCCACCACGGCGATGTCGTCCGCCTGGGGTCCGCTGCCCGCCAACTGCAACACCAGGCGCTCGCAGAAGTCGTCGAGGTTCGACTCCACCTCGGCCGCCGCCCGGGACAGGGCGGACAGGCCGACGTCGATGTCGGAGTCCCGGCGCTCGACCAGCCCGTCGGTGTAGAGCACGAGCGTGCCGCCGGCCGGGATGGTGAACTCCAGATCGTCCGGACGGGACGCGTTGATGCCGAGCAGCGGGCCACGGGGCTGCAGGAACTTCACTTCCCCGGCCGTACGCAACAGAGGCGGCAGATGGCCGGCGCTCGCCATCCGCACCGCGCCCGTCGCCGGGTCCAGGGTGAACAGGCACAGGGTGGCCGATTCGGCCGGCAGCACGGTCCGCATGAACCGGTTGACCAGGCTCAGCACCGTACCCGGCGGGTGGCCCTCGACCGCATAGGCGCGCACCGCGTGCCGCACCTCGGCCATCACCGTGGCCGCGTGCAACGAGTGCCCGGCGACGTCGCCGATCGCCACCAGCAGCTTGCCACCGAGCATGGTCAGCTCGTAGAAGTCGCCGCCCACCTCGGTCTGCGCCGAGGCCGGCTCGTAGAGCACCCCGAGCTGGACCCCCGGCACGTCGGGCAGCCGCGACTGCAGCAGACTGCGCTGCAGCGTGACCGCGATGCGGTGCTCCTCGTCGTAGGAGCGCTGCGCCTCCACCGCCGCCGCGATGGCCTGGGAGAGCTGCCGCAGCACCGGGAAGCCCGCATGCTGCGTGGAGCTCGCCACCGCCACATAGACCGGTGGCCGGTCGATGCGCAGCCGGGCCGCGGCCACCGCCACCGACTCGCCCGCCGGCCAGTCGATGACGTCCCAGTCCTCCGGTTCGTCGGAGCGCACCAGCGAACCCACCGCGACGTTGCGCTCGGCCAGCGACCAGGGCTGCACCACCGGCGGCGAACCGATGGCGGCCAGGCTCTCGCCGTCGGCCGTCTCGGCCAGCACCACCACCGGGCCGCCGAAGATGTCGTTGGCTCCGGCCGCGGCCGCCTTGATCAGCTCGGGCAGCGTGGACGACGAGTTGATCGCGAGGGTGGTCTCGGCCAGCCGGACCATCCGCGCGGCCAGCGACTCGGCGCGCTGCCGGGCCGAGTAGTAGCGCAGCACCGCGTGGCAGGTGGCGATCAGCTCGTCCGGCTCGATCGGCTCCACCAGGTAGGCGTCCGCCCCCCGGTTGAGGCCCTGGGTGCGGTCGACGACGTCCACCGCGTGCGCCGACACGTGGATGACCGGCAGGGCGCCGAACTCGGGGTCGGACTTGATCCGTTCGCAGACCTCGAAGCCGCTCATGTCAGGCAGCTTCACGTCGAGGACCACCAGGTCGACCCCGGAGCCGGGCAGCATGCGCAACGCTTCGCCGCCGGTCTCCGCCTGCTGAACCGTGAAACCGGCCCGGGTTAGCCAGCTGACCAGCAGGTATCGCTTCGTCGCACTGTCGTCGACGACGAGAAGAGTGGCCGGGTTCATGATCCGTCGGCCGGTAGCCGGACGGTGAACGTGCTGCCCCGGCCGACCTCGGATTCGACGCGTAGTCCGCCACCGAGGATGCCGACCAGCCGCCGGGCGTACGGCAGGCCCAGTCCGGTGCCCTTGCCGAGTGCCGACCGGCTGCCCGGCACCTGGTAGAACTCCTCGAAGACCCGCTCCTGCAACTCGGGCGGGATGCCGGACCCGGTGTCGGTGACGGTGAACTCGATGTCGTCGTCGACCATCCGCACCTTGAGCCGCACCGACCCCTCGGACGTGAACTTGATCGCGTTGGTCAGCAGGTTGCGCAGCACCCGGGTGAGCAGCACCTCGTCGGTGCGCAACGTCGGCACGGCCGGCTCGTCCACCTCGAAGTCGACCTCGGGCCGGGTGGCGAGGGGCCGCAGCGTGCCCCGCAACTGCCCGAAGACGGCGCGCAGATCCACCTCGGACCACTCCGGCTCGATCCGGCCGGCTTCCGCCTTGGCCAGGTCGAGCAGGTCGTTCACCAGGGTCAGCAGGTCACTGGCGGACGAACTGATCAGCTCGACCTGCCGGCGCTGCTCGCCTTGCAGCGGCTCCGACGACGGGTCGTTGAGCAGCCGGGCCAGCCCGATCACCGCGGTCACCGGGGCCCGCAACTCGTGGCTGACGTTCGCCAGGAACCGGCTCTTCGCCTCGCTGGCGGTGCGCAGCTGCTCGGATTTCTCATCGAGCTCGGCGTAGAGCGCGACCACACCGCGGTTGGTCTCCTCCAGCTCCTGGGAGAGCTGGTTGTAAAGGGCCATCACGCCGCGGTTGGTCTCCTCCAGCTCGGCGTTGAGCCGGGCCAGGTCGTCGCGCTGCGCCCGCACCTCGTCCAGGGCCGCGATGAGCTGCTGGTTCTGCACGGTCAGCTCGTCGAGGGGGGTGCCCGGGACGTGCTGAGCCAACCCGGCGCGGATCTCGTCCATGCGTTCCGGGGTCAGCCTCGGCGAGCTCGCCGGCAACCGTCGGGCCATCGAGACAACCGTACCGGTCTCACCATCGCTGACCTCCAACGTGTCGACCAGACGACCGACCTGACCGAGCTGCGGGCCGATCCTCGCGGCCCCGCCGGATTGCGGGTTCGCCACCGTGACACGCAAGGTAGGTACCCCGTTGACGTCCGCTTCGAACGCCACGTCGGCGGAGCGCGTGACGGCAAGCATCACTCGGCCTACTTCGCTGAGCGCGGTGGCGAGCCGAGTCTGGTCCTGCTGCTCCATCCCGACCGCCCGAGCCACCTCGCGGCCCATCTGGCGCGCCACGAAGACGTCCTGCTCCACTCGCAGGTGCACGCGCATCAGCGGTTCCGGCGTCACGGTAACCGCGCCACCACTACGCCGGCGTCGTCGCGGCGGGTTCCCGCGTCGCGCAGCACGGTCGCCGCGACCACCGCGGGCGATCGGAGCTGCAGACCCGGATAGTCCGCGAGGCTCCACCTGTCGACCACGCCGTCGCTGTGCATCAACACGAACGCGTCCGGGGTGATCGGGTAGTCGTACTGCCGGATCTGGCGGCGCTGATGTCCGGCGATGCCGGGCAGCGAGACCATGCCGCGGCGGATGCCGGGGGCGATCACCGTGCCGGAGATGTTGCCGAGCCCCGCATAGCGGACCAGGCCGGCTTCGGCGTCCAGCTCGGCCACGGCCAGCGCGGCGCCACGGGTGTGGTTGAGCCGGCGATGCAGCAGCTCGACGACGGCCGCGGGGGGTGCGACCGGGCCGTCCTTGAACGCGCGCACCGCCTCGTTCGACGCGGTCGCGGCCAGACCGCCGTGCCCCAGCCCGTCACACATGAGCACCTGGCGCCGGCCGTCGATCTCCCGCACCGCGAAGGCGTCCCCGCTTACCTGCTCGCCGGTCAGCGGGCGGGTCAAACCCGCCGCCCAGCCGGGTTGCGGCGGGTCGGCCGACCAGACCTGGGCGACGAGCACGGTCCCTTTGCCGGGTACGGAATGAAGATCGCACCAGGAAGCCTGACGCACGATCGCGCCGAGCCCGATGCCGAGCGTGCCGGCCGTGGAATGCCCGTCGCCGACCGCCGTGACCAGGTCGGCCATCCCCGGTCCGCGGTCGATCGCGATGATCTCGACCCCGGCGCTGAGTTCGGTGCGCACCGCCCGGACCAGCAGGACCCCCTCGTCGGCGTGCTTGACGAGATTGCCGCCCGCCTCGGCGGTGACGATCGACAGGTCGGCGATGCGGTTTTCCGGCAGCCCCAGCTCGGTGGCGAGACGCTCGGCGGCCCGCCGGGCAGCGGCGGCGGTCGCGGTGGCCTCCACCCGGAACCAGGCGCCCCCGTCCAGAAGCCCCTCGGGCAGCTGCCCCACCGTGCCTCCGCTCATCGGCACCACTTGGTGACAGTGATCGTCGTGCCGCGCCCGACCTCGGTGTCGATGGCGAACTCGTCGACCAGCCGGCGCGCGCCGCTCAACCCTAGCCCCATGCCACCGCCGGTGGTGTAACCGTCGGTGAGGGCCAGATCGAGGTCGGCTATGCCCGGCCCCTCGTCGGCGAAAACGATCCGGATCCCCTGCCGGCGACCGTTGTCGACCCGGGTCACCTCGGCCGATCCGCCCCCGCCGTAGACGAACGTGTTGCGCGCCAGCTCGCTCGCGGCGGTGACCAGCTTGGTCTGGTCGACGAGGGAGAGCTTCACCGCGACGGCGACCGTGCGCACGAGCTGCCGGACCCGGACGACGTCCTGATCCGAGTTGATCGCGAGCCGCTCCCCGGAGTCGCTCACGACTCGTTTACCACGACTGGGTCGGACTCGTCGTCCTGCTCGTCGTCGTACTCCTCGGCCCGGCTGCGGGCCAGCAGGTCCATGCCGAGCTCGACGTTCAGGGCGGTGCGGATGCCGGGCAGCGACAGGCCCAGCTCGACCAGGGTGATCGCCACGGCCGGGCGCATCCCGACCACCACCGTCTCGGCGTCCAGCACCCGGGAGATCGAGGCGATGGTGGCCAGCGTGCGGCCGACGAACGAGTCGACGATGTCGAGCGCGCTGATATCGATGATCACGCCGTGGCAACCGGTGACCACGATCCGCTCGGCGAGGTCTTCCTGCAGTTGCAGGGCGACCTGGTCCTCCATGTCGATCTGGATGGAGACGAGCAGGATGTCGCCGATCTTGAGGACCGGAACCCGTTCCACCTACCGCTCCCTGGGCTTACGAGCGCTCTGACCGGTCTTGCCGAGCACGTACCGCAGCGCGTCGGCCAGCGAGGCCTTCGTCGCGATGTCGCCGAACTCGATGCCCAGCGCCACGATGGTCTGCGCGATCTGCGGGCGGATGCCGGAGATGATGCAGTCGGCACCCATCAGCCGGGCGGCCACCACGGTCTTGAGGACGTGCTGCGCGACCTGGGTGTCGACGGCGGGCACGCCGGTGATGTCGATGATCGCGTACGGCGAGCCGGTGTCGACCAGCGTCTGCAGCAGCCGCTCCATCACGACCTGGGCGCGCGCCGAGTCCAGCGTGCCGACCAGCGGGACGGCGACCACGCCCTCCCACAGCTTGACCACCGGAGTGGACAGCTCGAGCAGCTGCTCGGCCTGGTCGGCGATCAGCGCCTCGCGCACCTGCACGTAGCTGTCGAAGGTGAACAGCGCGGCGGCGTCGACGAAGGTCGAGAACGCGATGTACTCCCGCAGGACGCTCGCGTCGTCGGGCAGCGACTCGAGCACCGCCTCCTTGAACGCGAAGACACTCACCGCCGTCTCGGTGGCTGTGAAGCCCTGCCGGGCCCGGCTCGTGGACAGCTCGCTGAGCTGGGCGCGCAGCTCGGCGGCCGAGGGGTCGGCGAGGCTTGTCGCACCACCGGCCAGCGCCAGCTGGAAGGCGCGGCGCAACTCACCGGTCTGCCGGTGCAATTCGGTACGGCTCAGCCGGCCGCGTAGGGTCTCGACAACCCGGTCGTTCCATGCCCCGACCAGAGCTTCCTGGTTTTCCTCGAGCAAGGCGGCGAACCGATCTGCCCCTTCTGAACTCAGCGCCACCGCGGCCTCCCGACTTCTCTGGTACGCGCAATCGGGCGGACTTTACCATCGCAAGGTCAAATATTTGCCGTAGGCCAACTAACCCCAGCAAGGTCACAAACGCCTAGCCCCATCCTGCCGATCAGACGGGACCTGGAGTACCGTTCTGCTCATACCTGGAGGTCCTGAATGTCCCTGACGGTACAAACGGAACAGCGCGCCGACATGGTCGTCGTCTCGGTGGCCGGTGAGCTCGACATGGCCACCGCGCCTCAGTTGCAGGACCAGATCAGCGACCTGCTCGAAAAAGGTCGCACCCGCCTGGTCTTCGACCTTGCCGAGGTGTCGTTCTGCGACTCCACCGGCCTTTCGGTCTTCGTGCGCGCCAAGAACAGCACCGACGATGCCGGCGGCACCGTCCGACTGGCCGCGCCGCAACGTGGTGTGCTGCGCATTCTCGAGGTCAGCGGCCTGGTCGAGGTGCTGCGCACCTACCCGACGGTCGACGAGGCCGTGTCGGCCCAGGAAGCTCTCGACTGAACTTGCCGGGGACCGGCTGCGTTCGCCTGGCCAGGGGCAGTAGTTTGTCGCCGAACGGCGGTGGGCACCTGCCGCCGGACGAACCCTCCGGCTCGTGGGAGCACCCGTGAAAAAGATCCTCCAAGGCTTCAAAGACTTCATCATGCGGGGCAACGTTGTCGACCTCGCGGTCGGCATCGTGATCGGTGCCGCGTTCACCGCCGTGGTGACCGCGTTCACCAACGGCTTCATCAAGCCGTTGATCCAGCTGATGGGCGGCGGGACCGGCACCGGCGCCGGCGCCTGGGAGCCCCGCAAGGGCGTCATCTTCGATTACGCCAGCTTCATCAACTCGATCATCACCTTCCTGATCACCGCCGCGGTTCTCTACTTCCTGGTGGTCATGCCGCTCAACTACCTGGCCGAGCGCCGCCGTCGCGGCGAGGAGCCGCCGCCGAAGGCGCCGAGCGAGGACATCGTCCTGCTCACCCAGATCCGCGACCTGCTGGCCAAGGACGCCGGAGCCTCCGGCGTGCAGGGCAGCGCCGTCGACGAGATCCTGCGCCGTGGGCAGGAGCCGCCGCGCTGACCCCGCGGAAAAAGATCAACCGGGCCCGGTACGGTTCGAACAAATGTTCGATACAGTGCCCGGATGGAGCAGCGTAAGCACTGGTGGAACGGTAAGTGGGGCCGCATCGCCCGCAAGGATGTCTTCCTGCGGGTGAGCGGCGACCAGTGGTATGTCGAGCAGCGCGCGGGCGGCGCCGACGGGGTCTCGCACTTCTTCGAGTTCCCCAGCGAGGATGCGGCCCTGGACACCGTGCGCGCGCTGCTGACCGGCCCGGACGACTGGCGCGAGCTCTCCGTCCGGCCGCCGGCCAGCTGACTCCCGGCCCCGCTCGCCGGCCCGCCGTTTCAGCGCTCGCGGGTCAGGCGGCCTGCCGCTCGTCGTGCTCCGCGGTCATCGGCCCGCGGGGCACCAGCCGCAGTCCTGGCCGGAACGCCGGCGCGGCGACCTCGTCCTCGAAGCGGGCCCGCCACCCCGAGCCGCGCCCACCGTCGACCCGCGCGCCGGGCGGCGTGGCGACGAACCCGTCCGGGATCCGCGACAGCGCGACGACGAGCAGATAGCCGAGGATGACGAACCCGTGGCTGATCAGCCGCGCGGAATCAACCCGGTCGCCGGTCAGGTCGTTCACCGACAACAGCAACAGCATGCCGACGAACGCGGTGAGCATCGGCACCAGGCCCGAGGGCCGCGTCCGCCGAAGCGCGATGAACAGGTAACCGGCGCCGACCGCGACGTTCCACGCGGCCGACTCGTGCCACAGATGCCCCGGCGTAGCTCCGGTCCCGGCATGATCGTGCACACCGGCGACCCCGCCCCCGATCTGATCGAGCCCGAGGATGAGCTGCACCGCGCCGACCGCCGCCAGCGCCAGGAACAGAGCGGTCGCCAGCGAGAACCGCCGCCAGACCGGCCACCCCCGGACGAGCTCGGGCACCCGCGCCCCAAGAACCCGCGCTCCAAGAACCCGCCACCCACGCGCGCTCGCCCCAGAGACGATCGACCCGGACGCGCTCGATCCGGCGGCGCCGGGCAGGGCCGCGAGAATGGCCGCACTCAGGTCGGGGGCCACCCCGATGCCGGTACGGGTCAGCCGGTTGACCGAGGCGGCCCGATCGAGCCACTCCCGGCATCCGGCACACCCGGCCAGATGCTCGTCGACCAGTTCGCGCTCGGCCGGGTCTTCTTCGCCGTCCAGCTGCGCAGACAGCATCTCGCGCCACCGTTCACACGCCATGTCCCCATAGTCGCGCATCGGCCGCCCGAAGTTCCCACCCGGAACGAGTCAGGACGCGGGTCCCACCGGCGCGGGCCGGACGACCCGCGGATCAGCGATAGTTCGGCGGGCCGACGACCGGTGGGCGGGACTGGCCGCCACTGCCGCCCATCAGCCGCTTACGCTCCCGGAAGGCCCGCAGGTTGGCGGTGTTCCCACAGGTGGAGACGTCGTGCCAGACGCCGCTGTTGTTGCGTGAGGTGTCGAAGAACGCGGCCCGGCAGTCGCCGTTGTGGCAGAGCTTCAGGCGCGGCCACAAACCGGCCTGCTGGGCCAGCAGAGCCTCGGCCCACAGCGCCGACGCCAGCCAGCGGGTGCCGCGACCGGTCGGGACCATCCGCACCCAGCCGTCGGCGTCGGGCACGAGGCTCACCGGCACGTCGGCGGGCGGCAGAGCGCCGTCGAACTGGGGCTCCTTGCCGGCGGCGAGGATGACGTTCTCGAAAGTGGTGCGCAGACGCCGCAGCGAGCGCAAATCACTCGAAGAGATGAGCAGCGTCGGCGCCGGGAGTCCGGACACCCGGGACCACGTGACGATCGCCTCGGTGAGCCAGAGCTGGGCGTCGTCGGCGGTCAGCAGCAGGTCGGCGCCGTAGTGCATCGTCGTGCGGGTGTTCAGCAACTCCTGCACGAGCGCGAGCCCGGCGGGGGCCTCCCGTACGCCGTGCCGGGCGCTGGCCATCCATGACATAGCCGAAGGGTACTTGACTCTTTTTCATGACGGTGTCCACCTCTCGTTTGATCTGCGCACGTGATCACCGACACACGGGTCACGAGTGAGATGCGAATGAGCCGTCCGCTGGTCTTTGTGAACCTTTTTCGGCAATGATCCGGGAAGCGACGGGAGGAATGCATGATGCGCAGGGCCCTGACACTGGCGGTCGCCGTGGCGACGACCCTGACCTTGGCAACCGCCTGCGACTCGGGCGATTCCGGCGGCAGCGGGGCGCAAGCTCCCACCGCCGTACCGTCCGCGGGGGTTTCCTCGGCACCCGGCGTGACCGACTCGCCGAGCGCGACGCCGTCCGGCATCCCCACCCCGACGCCCTCGGTGTCGGTGCCCGCGGCGAAGCTCAAGGTCGGCAGCGAAGGCGCCGATGTCCTCGCCGTCCAGCAGCGGCTCATCGAGCTGGGCTATTGGCTCAAGAAGGCGGACGGCAAGTTCGGCGCCACCACCCAGCAGGCGGTCCTCGCGATCCAGAAGGCGGCGGGCATCGGCCGGGACGGCTCGGTCGGCCCCAAGACCCGCAAGGCGCTCGACGACGGGGTGCGCCCGACCGCCAGGTCGACGGCCGGCAGCGGTTACCTGGTCGAGATCAACCTCAAGAAGCAGTTGCTCATGCTGGTCAAGGGCGGCCAGGTGGTGACGACGCTCAACACCTCGACCGGTTCCAACGAGCACTACGACTACGAGGGCCGGACGTACCTGGCCGACACCCCGACCGGCAAGTTCAAGGTCGGCCGGCAGATCGACGGGATGCGGCACGGACCGCTCGGCGATCTGTGGCGCCCGAAATACTTCAACGGCGGCATCGCCGTGCACGGCTCGCCCAGCATCCCGGGCTACGCCGCCTCCCACGGCTGCGCCCGGCTGTCGAACGCCGCCATGGACTGGATCTGGGCGACCGACAAGATCCCACTGAAGACGAAGGTCTGGGTCTACAACGCCTAGCCGTCGATCCGCGAGATGTTGCGGATCTTGTTGGCGGCGTCGAGGGCGGCCACCTTGTATGCCTCCGACAGGGTCGGGTAGTTGAAGACCGTGTCGACCAGGTAGTCGACCGTGCCGCCGCAGCCCATCACCGTCTGACCGATGTGGATGATCTCGGTGGCTCCGGTGCCGAAGACGTGCACGCCGAGCAGCTTGCCGTCGTCCGGCGAGACGAGCAGCTTGAGCATGCCGTAGGAGTCGCCGACGATCTGGCCGCGAGCCAGTTCGCGGTAGCGCGCGATGCCCACCTCGAACGGGGTCGCCGAGTCGGTCAGTTCGTCCTCGGTCTTCCCGACGAAGCTGATCTCGGGGATCGTGTAGATGCCGATCGGCTGGAGCGTGTGCATCTCGCGGGCCGGTTCGCCGCAGGCGTGGTGGGCGGCCAGGCGACCCTGCTCCATCGAGGTGGAGGCAAGTGCCGGAAAGCCGATCACGTCGCCGACCGCGTAGATGTTCTCCACCGCGGTGCGGTAGTTGCTGTCGACCTCGATCCGGCCCCGCTTGTCGGCGGTGAGGCCGGCCGCCTCCAGGTGCAGGGCGTCGGTCTGGCCCTGCCGGCCGGCCGAGTACATCACCGTGTCGGCGACGATCTTCTTGCCGCTCTTGAGGATGCAGAGCGCCGCGGTGGCGTGCCTCTCGACGGCGGCCACTTCCTCGCCGAAGCGGAACGTCACGCTCAGGTCGCGGAGGTGGTATTTCAGCGACTCGGTGATCTCCTCGTCGCAGAAGTCGAGCATCTTGTCGCGCCGCTCGACCACCGTGACCTTGGTGCCGAGGGCGGCGAACATCGAGGCGTACTCCATGCCGATGACGCCGGCGCCCACCACGACCATGCTGCGCGGCACGGACTCGAGGTTGATCACGCCGTCGGAGTCGACGATCGTCCGGTCGTCGAAGTCGACGCTGTCCGGGCGGGCCGGACGCGTACCCGCCGCAATAATGATCTTGTCCGCGGTGACCTTGGTGTCCCGGCCGTCGCCGCCGTCGATCCACAGCGAGTGCGCGTCGGCGAACCGGGCCGTGCCGGTCAGCATCGCCACGTGGTTGCGGGCGAGCTGGTTGCGGATGACATCGGTCTGCCGGCTGATCACGTGCTGGGTGCGCGCGGCCAGGTCGCTGACCGTGATCTCCTCCTTGACCCGATAGCTCGAGCCGTAGAGATCGCGCTGGCTGATGCCGGTCAGGTAGAGAACGGCCTCACGCAGCGTCTTCGACGGCACGGTGCCGGTGTTGATGCAGACGCCGCCGATCATGTCGCGGCGGTCCACTATGCCGACGCGGCGGCCCAACTTGGACGCGGCGATCGCGGCTTTCTGCCCACTGGGCCCGGAGCCCAACACCAACAGGTCGTAGTCATACACATCGCTTAGCGTCGCAGCGCGAGCGCCGGGGGTCTACCGGCCTGATCGGCCTTTTTCAAGTTGTTCATGAACCCGCCGCCCGGCCGACGCCGTCCCGGTCGACGTCGCCCCGCCGGCCGTCCCGCTGCCGTCTTCGGTGCGCTGGACCTCGTGCTGGTTCTGGCCGCGCTGCCCACCTCAGCGCGGCCGGTCCCGGTGCCGGTCTAGCGGCCGTAGCGGGTCTTCAGATGCCGCCACCAGTCGCGCAGCATCCACTTGTCGAAGTCGGTGATGGCGGTGGCGCTGCCGGCTTTCATGAGGAAGCCCTGGCCGGGGGTCGGATCCCAGTCGTAGAAGTCGTCCAGGCCGTAGGTGTGGCCCATCTCGTGCAACAGGATGTGGATGTTCTCGGCGTTCAGGTTGCTCAGGTAGTACTCGGAGCCGATCCGCTGCCCCCAGTCGCCGCCGGCGCCGCCGCTGAATCCGGCGGTGAGCCACAGCGAGTGGTCGTAGTGGTGGGACGCCCCGCCCGGACAGCCGGAGTAGTCGCCGTCCTGGTGGAAGAAGCGGCCGCACGGCGTACCGCATTGCGGCGCGTTCTCGCTGATGTCGTTGACGTAGATGTCGACCGCGGGGTCGGACCATTCGAGTTGCGCCCGGTCCCGCACCGCCCACCCGACGACCTTCACCGGCACCTGCCTGTACGGCCAGTTGTTCCAGCCCGCCCCGTCGTCGAGCAGGGCGTCCACCCATTTCTGGTACTGCCGTTGCAGGGCGCCCGCGATGGCATCGCGCTGAGCGGCCGTGACGTGCGCGGCCGAGTCCCACCGAACGCAGTAGTTGAGCTGGCCGCCCGCGGCGAACAACTGGTCCCACCCGTAGTTCTTGAACCCGAAGAGGTCGCTGTAGGTGGCTTCCTCGTGCGACCAGACCGCGGCGAGGGGTGACACCAGCGACGACGGCGGGTTCCAGGGGTCGCCGGCGGTCGGCGAGGTGGTGACCGGGGCCGCACCGACGCACGCCACCCCGTTGACCGTGAAGCCGGCCGGCGCCGGGTTGGACCCGCTCCACGAGCCGGTGAAGCCGACGTTCATCGAGGAGCCGGTCGGCACCGCGCCGTTGTATCCGGCGTTCGTCACGGTGACCGCGCGGCCGGACTGCGCCCAGGTGCCGGTCCAGCCCTGGACGACCTTCTGGGTCGAGTTCGGGAACGTGAAGCCCAGGCGCCACGAGGAGAGCGGATCACCGAGGTTGGTGATCGTCATCGACCCCTGGAAGCCACCCTGCCAACTGCTGGGCACGGCGTAGTCGACCCGGCATCCGGCGGTCGCGTAGGCCGGCTTGAGCGCGCCGACGACCGCGAACGCGGTTATGAGACAGGCCAGAGCCCAGACGAGGCAACGTCTCATCGAGTCCTCATTTCTGCGAGGTGATGAGAGCGGCCGACCGCAGGGAGACAGACGCCGCTCACTTACGATTGCCCTCGAAGCGCGGCGTGCACGGGTTCCTTGGCCAGGTTATGCCGCATAAAAATTGACGTCAATGAATCAAAGTCGGTGACTGGCGTGCGAGAGATCGTCGACGGCGTGTTCGAGCTGGGCCTCGGATTCGTCAACATGCATCTGGTGGTGACCGACGACGGTGTCGTCCTGGTCGACACGGGCCTGCCCCGCCGGTCCAAGCAGATCGAGCGGGCCCTGCGGGACATCCGTAAGCAGATCGGCGACGTGCGCACGATCCTGCTCACCCACCACCATTTCGACCACATCGGCAGCGTGGCCGACCTCCGGCAGCGCTCCGGCGCCCGGGTCATCGCGCACGCCGCCGACGCCCCGGTGATCACCGGGGCGATCCGGGCCGAGCCGACCGGCTTCCTGCCCCGGTTGATCGGCCGGGTGATGCGGGCCGAGCCCACCAAGGTCGATCAGCTGATCACCGCCGACGAGTCGGAGCCGATCCCCGGCTTCACCGCTGTGCACACGCCCGGCCACACCCGCGGTCATGTCTCCTATCTCCTCGACCGGGCCGGCGGCGTGCTGTTCGCCGGCGACACGGCCGGCGGCAAGAACGGCGCGGTGGTCAGCGGCCCGGCGCAGGTCTCGGACGATCCGGCCGAGCAGGACCGCAGCATCGCCAAGCTGGCCACGCACACCTTCGAGTACGCGGTGTTCGGCCACGGCGGCGCGGTCAAGGGCCAAGCGGTCGACCGGTTCCGGGAGTACGCGTCGGCGCTGCCCGGCGACTGATCGCGCGGCCGGGGGCTCGTCGCCGTACGCAAATTTGTGTTCTGTTGGCGAACCGGCCACGGACGAAGTGATGTGCCGGACATCGGCGCGGATCATCGTGACTGCATGCGAGTCGCTCTGGTCACGGAGTCCTTCCTGCCGGATGTCAACGGAGTCGCGCACTCGGTGGTGCGGACGGCCGAACATCTGCTGCGCCGGGGGCACCAACCGATGGTGATCGCCCCGCAGCCGCCACCCGCCGTGCGCGAGGTGCGTGTCGACGTTCCCTACCCGGTGGTGCGGATCCCCTCGGTGCGGATGCCCGGTTATCCCCAGATCCGGCTCGGGCTGCCGACCCCCACGATGACCGGCGCGATGCGCGCGCACGGCACCGACGTGGTGCACCTGGCCAGCCCGTTCGTGCTGGGCGCGTGGGGGATGGCGGCCGCCCGCTCGCTGCGGCTGCCGACCGTCGCCGTCTATCAGACCGATGTGGCCGCCTACGCTCGCGCCTACAAGGTCGGCATGACCGAAGGCGCGGCGTGGCGGTGGATCCGCACCGTGCACAACGCAGCGAACCGCACGCTGGTGCCGTCGAGCGAGTCCGGGCTGGCGCTTACCGCGCACGGCGTGGAGCGCATCCACCTGTGGCGGCGGGGCGTCGACGACGTGCAGTTCCACCCGGACCGGCGGACCGTCGGCATGCGTCGGGTGCTGGCCCCCGACAACGAGGTGGTGGTCGGCTTCGTCGGCCGGCTCGCCGTGGAGAAGCAGATCGACCTGCTCGCCGACGTCAGCCGGCTGCCCGGGGTGCGCCTGGTGATCGTCGGCGACGGACCGGCCGGACCGGCGCTGCGCAAGGCTCTGCCCCAGGCGAAGTTCCTCGGCGTACGCCGAGGGCGGCAACTGGCGCGCATCTACGCGAGCTTCGACATCTTCGCCCACACCGGACCGTACGAGACGTTCGGCCAGGCCGTGCAGGAGGCGATGGCGAGCGGGCTGCCGGTGGTGGCCCCCAACGCGGGCGGCCCGGTCGATCTGGTGCAGCATGGTCGTACCGGATATCTGGTTCCGCCGTTCGAGGCCGCCGGTTTCACCGAAGCCGTCTCCTCGCTCGCCGCGGACCCGCGGAGGCGGGCGGATCTCGGCGCGGCCGGACGCCGGGCGATCGAGGGACGGAGCTGGGCGGCGGTGGGTGACGAGTTGCTCGGGCACTACGAGGACGTACGCGCCGCGGCCGCGATGTTCGACCGGCCGGCGGTCGCCGCGTGAGGATCGTGCGGGTCGCCAACTATGTGGCACCCCGATCGGGCGGCCTCAAGACGGCACTGCGCCACCTGGGTGCCGGTTATCAGGCCGCCGGGCACGAATCGGTCCTGATCATCCCGGGCGAGAAGGAATCCGTCACCGACACCGAACAGGGCCGGACGATCACCCTGCCCGGCCCCTATGTTCCCGGGGTCGGCGGCTATCGCGTGCTCCTCGACCGCCGGCGCCTCGCCGCGACGTTGCGCATCCTGCGGCCCGACCGCATCGAGATCTCCGACCGCACCACGCTGCGCTGGCTCGGCCGGTGGGCGCGCCGCCACGACGTGCCGTCCATGATGGTCTCCCACGAGAGCCTCGACGGCCTGCTGCGGCTCTTCGGCCCGGCGTCCGGCCGGCGCGTCGCCGACGTCCTCAACGGCCGCACCGCCGCCGACCACGACAAGATCGTCTGCACGACCCGGTGGGCCTCGGCGGAGTTCGAGCGCATCGGCCGGCCGGTCACCCGGGTGCCGCTCGGCGTCGACCTCGACCGTTTCCGGCCGGATCGGCGCTCCGAAAGCATGCGGTCCCGCTGGGCCGGTCCCGACGACGTGCTGCTTCTGCACTGCGGCCGGCTTTCGCCGGAGAAGAAACCCCGCCGTTCGCTCGCGGCGCTGGAGGGCCTGCGCCATCAGGGTGTACGGGCGGTGCTCGTCGTCGCCGGAGCCGGGCCGCTGCGCAACGCGCTGCAGGAAGAGGCCGCGGCCCGGGGACTGCCGGTGCGCTTCCTCGGTCACCTCGGCGACCCCCTCGAGGTGGCCGCGCTCCAGGCCTCGGCCGACGTGGCGATCGCCCCCGGCCCGATCGAGACGTTCGGCCTGTCCGCCCTGGAGACCCTGGCCAGCGGTACGCCGGTGGTGGTGAGCTCGGAGAGCGCCCTGCCCGAGGTGATCGGCTCGGCCGGCCTGGCCGCCGCGGGTGAGGGCCCGGGTTACGTCTCCGCCGTTCTGGACCTGTTGTCCCACCCGGAGGCAGCCCGGCGCCAGGCGGCCCGGACGCAGGCGGAGAAGTTTCCCTGGTCAGCCTCCGTCGACGGGTTCCTGGCCGCGCACGGTGCCGCCTCAGGCGCTCATCGGTCCAGCGGTGATCGGCCCGGCGCTGATCGGGTTGGCGTTGATCGTGTCGGGGGCGCGGAGACGCTGGGCCGGGACGCCGGCCGCGCGTAGGTCGGCAGCGAGCTCGCCCGACGCCCCCGGCAGGAAGACGATCACCCGATGGTCGTCGGCGAGGTCGCAGAGCGCGGCCAGGGTGCCCAAGTTGATCGGGTCGAGCACGGTCACCCCGGACAGGTCGACGATCAGCCGCAGTGGCCGCAGCTTACGAACGGCGTGCACGAGGGTCTGGCGGAACTGCACGGCACAGTCGGTGTCCAACACGGCCTGCGGGGTCACCACAAGACTCCCGTCGGCGTCCGTTCGGACCTCGACCGCGAAATCCGGCATCTCTGTAAGCCCTCCGTCGCCCCGAGTTTGCCAGGGGGTAACGAAGCTTAAGCGCAGATGACGGAAGACGTCGATCCGTCATGCACCACGCGAGGAAAGACTCAGAGTGCGCCAGTCGACGAACTTGAAGTCCGTGCTCACCCGGCCCCGCGCCCCGGTCGACGCGGTTGACCCAGATCGCCGGGTCGTCGGCATCGGCTTCGCCACCGGCCTCGTCGTCGAAGAGCGCCGGTGTCTCGACGGACGCGGCGATCTCCCGGCCCGCCGGGTGGCCGGCGGCTCAACAATCCTCGGAAAAGCATGTCGGATCGCGCCGGTGTGGTTCGTAGCTAGGTTGAAGGGCGCCCCGACGGCGGCTACCGAGCAGCAGGAGACGATCCGGATGACCCAGTACATGATGTCCGTGCTTTTCGACGAGAACTCCGGGCCCGGCACCGAGGAGGAGATGGCCGCGGTCAGCGCCTTCAACCGGCGACTGCAGGCGGCCGGGCACTGGGTCTTCGCCAACGGACTGGCCGACCCGGAGTCGGCCACCGTCGTCGACGGCCGGGGCGCTGAGCCGGTGTTCACCGACGGTCCCTACATCGAGTCGAAGGAATACATCGGCGGCCTCTGGATCATCGAGGCCCCGCACCTGGACGTCGCTCTGCGCCTTGCCGCCGAAGGGTCCGAACACTGCAACCGGCGGGTCGAGCTCCGCCCCTGCCACTCGGCGTGACCGACGTCGACGCCATCATCACCCGGGTCCACCACCAGGAATGGGCCCGGGTGGTGGCCGCCCTGGCCCGGCGTTTCGGCGACCTCGACATCGCCGAGGAGATGACCGCCGAGGCGTTCGCGATCGCCGTCGAACGCTGGCCGGCCGACGGTGTCCCGCCGAATCCCGGCGCGTGGCTGACCACTACCGCTGTTCGCCGCGCCATCGACCGGGTGCGCCGCGAGGCCAAGCGCGAGGAGAAGCACCGGGAGGCCCTGATGTTGTCCGACACCGAACCGCCGGAGCCTCTCGGCGCCATCGACGACGACCGGCTGCGGCTGGTCTTCACCTGCTGCCACCCGGCCCTCGCCATGGAGGCGCGCGTCGCTCTGACGCTCCGGATGGTCGGCGGCCTCACCGTGGCCGAGATCGCCCGCGCGTTCCTGGTCCAGGAGACCGCCATGAGCCGGCGGATCACCAGGGCCAAAGACAAGATCAAGGCCGCCCGGATTCCGTACGGGGTTCCGCTGCGTTCCGACCTACCCGCCCGGATCACCGGCGTCCTCGCCGTTCTCTACCTGATCTTCAACGAGGGCTACCTGGCTTCCCACCCGGCCACCGACCCGGTCCGCGCCGACCTGACCGCCGAGGCGATCCGCCTGACCCGGCTCCTGCACGCCCTGATGCCGGTCGACGGCGAGGTGGTCGGCCTGCTGGCCCTGATGCTGCTCACCGAGGCCCGCCGCGCCGCCCGCATCTCGGCGACCGGGGAACTCGTGTCGCTGGCCGACCAGGACCGCGGAGCTTGGAACCGGTCCCTGATCGCCGAGGGCCACGCCCTGGTCCGCGCCCGCGTGGCTTCCGGCCACCCGCCGGGCCGCTACCAGATCCTGGCCGCGATAAATGCCGTGCACACCGATGCCCCCGACGTACGCGACACCGACTGGTCGCAGGTCGTAGCCCTCTACAACCAACTGCTCCGCCTCGATCCGTCACCGATCGTCCGGCTGAACCGGGCGGTGGCGGTGGCCGAACTGGACGGCCCCGAAGTGGCCCTGGCCGAGATCGACACCCTGCCCCTGGACGGCTATCACGCCCAGCACGCCACCCGAGCCGAACTGTTGCGCCGGCTGGGCCGCAGCGCGGAGTCCAGAGCCGCCTACGACCGAGCGATCGAACTGGCCGGCAACAGCGCCGAAACCGCGTTCCTGATCCGCCGCCGCGACCAGCTGGCCGGGGACACCGTCGATCGATCGGACGGGTGACCGGCGGCGGCCGAGATCCCCGACCGTGCGGCAAGATTGGCGCATGAGTCCCGTCAGTCGTGGCCGCAAGAAGGCAAAGTCCAGCCGGATCATCCGACGAGTCCCGGACCCGGCGACAGCGGTCCCGGACGTCTGCGACTGTCCGGCCTGCCGAGCCGGCAGCGACCCGGAAGCGCTCGCCGCCGATCTGGCCGTTACCGGCGCCGACCTTCTCGCCGTCGAGGATCCGCTGACCGTGGAGATGCTCGGCTCGAGCTTGGTGGCCTCGGTGGACGTCGGCGGCGAGGGGCTCGTCGAGGCATTGTCCGAGGGACTCATTCCCGCGGTGGCTGCCACGTCCACTCCGGAGTCGCTGGCAGTCCTGCTGGCCATCGCGGCGGTGGAGAACCGCGCGACCGCCGGCGCCGAGGCGCAGCGTCTGCGGGAGGCCGGCGTGCCCGACCCGGGCTGGGTCGAGGCGCTGTCCGACCCGGTGAAGCCGGAGATTCTACGGCTCTACCGAGAACCGACAGGCGAGTCCGCCGTCCTGCTGGGCACGTTCGCCCGCGCCGGACAGTCGCACGGTTTCGTCATCGGCATCAGTCACCTCGACTGTGATGCGGCAACCGACATCCTGATGTTCCCCGGCGAGTCCCTGGAGCAGGCTGAACAGCTCGTCGTGGAAGACGGCCAACGAAGCGGCATAACGTTCACCGCCGAGGACATGGAGCCGGCCGACTTCCGTTGGCAGGCCGACCGCGCTCTGACCGCCCGCGCCGTCCACGACTGGGAAGACAGCGTGCCGGACACCGGCGACGGCTTCGACGAGAACGGCCAGCCCGACTACTACACGTCGGCTGTCCTGCTTCGTGCCCGGCTCCGCGTTCTCCCCGAGCCCACCCGTCCCCCCGCACCGCACGGCAGCAGCGCTGGACCGGCGTGAAGCTGGTGGGCCGCCGGGGATTCGAACCCCGAACCTAAGGATTAAAAGTCCTCAGCTCTGCCATTGAGCTAGCGGCCCGCGATCATAGAGTACCTGCGACGACCGGAGTCACCGAACAGGTATACGGACCAGGGGCGTTTTTGCAGTTCAGAGGACTTGGTCCGGTGTCATGTGCTGTAGTTCTACGCAGCCTGCCGCTCGGCTCATGACCTACTCATCCGCACGCCCACCAATCAGACATCGGCACAGCTTGAAGGTCACGACCTCGAGCGATGACGAACTACACAGTTCACAAACCGCCCCCCGGTAGCGCCTGCGCCAGATGATCGGTCACGCGTTGCAGGCCCTCGGTGGTGTCGTGGGGCAGGGCCCGCATCGCCGCCGCGACCGCGAGGATCCGGGCGGGGGCGAACAGCGGATCGCCGCTCTGAGCGTGGCGAGGCAGGGACCGGTTCGAGGTAATGGTGGTCAACCGAGTAACTCCCCCTGAGACGGACGACCTGGTGTCGCGTTATGACGTTAAGTCGACCGAGGTCCCATCCACGTGCGAATACGTTGCCGGCCGGGAGCATGCGTGGCCTCCACCCCGGCCGGATGTGTAGATGGCTGGGGCCGGCCTCCATGGCTGCGGGTCGTTCGCTGCAGTGACTTGGAAGCTGGCGAGAAGGTACCCATCCCGACCCCGCTGAGACGGGCTGCGCGCGAGCGTATGGCTTACGCGTAGCGGTCCGTACGGAAGTTGGTCGCGTTTCTCAGACACGGTAGGCGGAGATCGTCTGGTGGAGTTCCTCCGCCATTCGGGCCAGCTCTTGGGCGGTGGCCTGGGTTTCGGTCGCGCCGGTTGCGGTGGCGTCGGCGGCCTGGGCTACGCCGGTGATGTTGGCGGCGATGTCGTGAGCGCTGGTGGACGCCTCGGCAACGCTGCGGGCCATCTCGCTGGTGGTAGCGGTCTGCTCCTCTACCGCGGCGGCGATGGTGGCGGCGTGGTCGTTGATACGTGCGGTCACTTCGGTGATCTCGCCGATGGCGGTGACGGCCTGGCCGGTCTCGGCCTGGATTGTCTGAACGCGGCGGGAGATGTCCTCGGTCGCTCGTGCGGTTTCCTGGGCCAGGTCTTTGACCTCGGAGGCGACGACGGCGAAGCCTTTGCCCATCTCGCCGGCGCGGGCCGCCTCGATGGTGGCGTTGAGGGCGAGCAGGTTGGTCTGCTCGGCGATCGAGGTGATCAGCTGCACCACGCTGCTGATCTCGGCGGACGACTGGCCGAGTTTAGTGACGATTGTGGCCGCAGCGCGACGATGGGTGGAGACCGTGGTGCAGGACGCCTGGGCGGCACGCCGGGCGGCGCAGGTCATCGCCGCCGTCACGGGTCTGGCGGTGCTGCTGTTCTCCGTGGCGCTCAATGCCATCGGCGAGCGCGATCGGGAGGTCAAGGCCCAGGACGACCGGCTCGGCGTGACCTTGAGTCAGCAGGTGGACGCGGTCGCTGGCTACTTCGAGCAAGCCCGCATGGCCGATCTGCTGGTGGCGCGGAACCCGGCCTTCACGGACTTCTACCGCACGCCGGGAACCACACGGCAGAAGATTGCCGTCGGGGGCGCCCTGACCCGGCGGGTCAACGATGCGCTGGCATCGTTGGAGCAGGTGTTCCCTGGACGCGTCGGAGAAGCGTGTTTCGTCAATGCCGACGGCGCTGAGATCGCCCGCGTGGTCAACGGCATGGCCGCCACCTCGGCGCAGCTGTCGAAGGACGAGAGCGCTAACGCGTTCTTCGCGCCCACGCTGGCGCTCGAGCCCGGCCGGGTCTACCAGGCCAAGAAGTACGTGTCCGAGGACACCCACGACGAGGTCGTCTCCAATTCCACCGTGGTGACAGCGGCCGGTCATCGAGGCTTGGTGCACTTCGAGATCGCGCTGGCCAGCTTCCGGATGCCGCAAACCGTCAGCGGGACCACAGCCACGATCGTCGACGCCGACTCGGGGCAGATCCTGGTCGACAGCCGGGCGGCGGACACCGACCACGCCCTCGCGGGTCTGGTCGCCGTACGCTCGAGCGGCGGCGTCACGACGATCGGATCACGGCGGGTGGCCTATCGCCGTCTGACTGCCACCGCCACGAACGCGAACTCCTGGTACCTGACCGTGTCCGCGCCCGCCGTCACGGCCGGGAGGTCTCGGGGGTTCGGCGTCGGGCCACTCTTGCTGGTGCTGGTGGCGTTACTGACCATCCTGGCCGCAGCGGCCAGCGGATGGAACCAGTGGCGTCGTTCCCGCTATGCGGCTCTGCACGACAACCTGACCGGGTTGGCGAACTCGGCGCTGCTGAGCCAGCACGTGGCCGCGGCGCTGCACGGCGGGCACCCAGCGGCGGTACTGGCGATCGACTTGGAGCTCTGGACCACCACCGAGAACTCGCCCTGCAGGAAACTCTTGACGTGTCTGGCTAGCACAGGCTGCGGGTTCCCACCGCGCCCGCGCACGCGGCCAAGAAATGGTGCAACGCCCCAGTCGCCTACAGGCAGGCGTGCGCGACCTTCTCCACCTTCGGGAGGGTCATCTGGATCTGGTTAGTTGGTAGGCGCAGGCTGTCATGGTTCTCGACGTTGTAGAACACAGCGATGCCGTTGGCGTAGCCCAAATAGAGCAGGCAGTTGAGGGACCCTAGATCGATCATTCCGGGCTGCCGCGGGATGGTCCAACTGACCTTGGCTGGGCTGGCCTGGATTGCAAGCAACTGCAGGGCAGGAGAGAATAAGTACGCGTTGCGGACCGTTTCACCATAATCGGTGGCCTTCTTGCCGAAGAGGTAGGCAAATATCGGCAGTGCTAGGAGTATAAACACCAGGACGGTGATGCCGCTGCGTTGCGCCAGTCGTCTCAGGTCGTGCGGGTGTGGCAGGGCGGTCGCTTCCCCCCAGCGGCCCGCTGAGGCGTGGCGCACCGCCCGGGTGAGCAGTTTGCCGGCAACCAGGACCCCGGTCAGGACTAGGGTCAGTTCGATGGTCCCGACGAGCTGGCCGGCTAGGATGTCCTGGTAGCCATAGCCGACCTCCTGCGGCGTCGCCCGTAGCTGCTGGTAAAAGAAGACGTACGCCAGTCGCAGCATGCCGAACAGCACGACGCCTACGGTGCCCAGCAGTGGGGCCGCGTATTTCACGGTCCAGTCGATGAGCGTGGTCCCAACGTTCGGCTGAGCCTGTGTCCGTTTCGTCGGCGACGGCTTGCCGCTCAGGGGACGACCCGGAATGCGCCGCAGTTCGTGGAGCAGGTGGTGTCGTTTTCGGGGACCGGCTCGACCACGATGGCGTATATGCCCGTTGGAATGTCCCGGGTGACTGTCCACCGAATGACGGCGTTGCCGTATTGATCGGTGGTCGCGGGCGGGAGGTCGTTGCGCCAGACCATTCGTTTACGGTTGTTTTTCGTGGTGCCGTACAGGTCGGCGAGGACGGGAGAAGCCGGCGGGTAGCCGGAGATCTCTGTGGTGATCACGTCGCCGGTTCGTACAGTCCCTTCGCCAGCGAAGACCATGGCGCTCGGACCAGAGCTGGGTGTCACTTTTATGGTCCCGAAGATCGATCGAGAGTGCGCGGTGCTTATCTCATACCGGTACTTTCCGGGCCGGTTCATCACTGCGGCGAAAGCAGCCACGGGTACCTCCCACGTGAACGCGACGTCTGCATCGTTAAAGTTCGAGTCCCGGTGACCGGGAAATGAGCTTGTACCTCCGCCTCTTGCCGGGATGTGCAAGATCGGTTCGTCGCCTCTGGAGAAGCCGTCCAGGCAAAGATGTAGACCCTGGAAAACTTCTGTAACGATCGTCGGCGCCGAGCTGCCGTCGTAGATGTCACAGCTTGAGCCCGTCACGGCATGGCCGGTAAAGGCGTCGAGAACGCTCAACCAGAGAGGCCGATGCCTCTTGTCAGGGAGGACAGACTGCGCTGAGAGCGGCGCCGGCGTGGCCCCGGCCGGCATCGCTAGATCCCCGGCGGTCAGCGTCGACACGAGAGCTAAGGAGAGTGCCATCCGGCGGGCCGTGCGAACCACGACGATCAACCTTTCCTGCAAGCAACCGCCACGTAATCACGCGACGCGCTCACTATGAGCGACCTGATCGCTGCTCAGGCTGGAATCGAAGAAGGGTCCCTCGTCCGGGCACCAACCTGTAATTCTGTGGCGATTGCCTCGGCCAGATCGGCGCCGGGCCAGAGGGCTGCTGCGGGGCCCAGGGTCGCTTCCTCACCAGGGGCGTGGTTTGTCGAGCAGGTCAGCCAAGGTGGCTCGATCCCACAATGAGCCTCATGCCGCGCCGCGCGATCGTCAGGGCGATCTCCAGTGGGTGTCGTGGTCGGCGGGTTTCGGCTGGTGCCAGGTGGTGGCGAGCAGGCGTGCGGTTTCGGGGATGGTCAGCGGGATCATGCCGGGCTCGGCGGGTGGCCTCTGGCCGTGTGTGTCGGTGGCGGGGCTTGGGTGTCGGTGCGGGCCTCGAGGGCGGCGGCGATCGCGTAGACGGTCAGGGCGGTCATGACCAGCACGGTGTGTCGGATGATCGCGATATGGAGCCGGGCTTGGCATTGATCGAGGCCGAAACAGCCCTTGCTGAACTCGAACGTCTCCTCGACCGACCACCGCAACCCCGGCGGCCCGGCGGCCCGGCGGTCCGGCGGTCCGGCGGTCCGGCGGTCCGCACGAGCCTGGCCAAGGTCAGCGGCTGGCCCGGCGGCACGTAGCAGTAGTGAAAGGCGAGGTCACCGCTGGTGATGTGACGGCGGAGCAGCAGGTGATGCCGAGAGCCGGCCGCGATCCACGCTCACGCGTACCAGCGTTGTCCCTTCGCACCGGCACCGGCCGAGCGGAGCTGCCACCGGCGTTGTCCTTGGGGAGCACGACGACGGCCTTCGCGCAGGTCATCCGGGTCTCGGCGTTGAGGGTGAGCATGAAGTTCGAGGCGATGCGGAGTACGTAGGCCTGCTGCCGCTGTGGAGGAACTTCCGCAGCGGGGTGCAGTTGCCGTAGACCTCGTCACCGCAGATGAAATCGAGGACGACGCCGTCGGCGTAGGCGTCGGTGCAGATGTCGATCCGGCCCGCGTGCTGCCAAGTCTGCGTCCGCACAAAACACGACCGCAACCGCTCCAGCAACTCACCCGCGGTCCGGGCCGTCCGGAGGCCTCTATCCTGGCAGCAGCAGTCGCCTTCGATCTTGTTGTCCTCACAAACAAATGATCAACAGGCAGCTGCGTCCATCTTGGACACCACCCCCACCACATCCCAGCAGGTCAGACTGCTGATGGCGGCTGCTTTGCCAGCCATTCGAATCTGGGGTGTGATCCGCCGAGAGTGCTTCTGCGGGGACGCGCGACGAATACGGCAGGTTCCCGATGTTTGCGGGCCGTTCCGGTGTACCGCGGGTGCGGTATAGCGACCTGTTCTACGGCGTTTGCCGCAGGCGTGATGACCGCGTTGGCTCGATGACTGAAAGGGGTCAGGACGCGACAGTGAAGTCGTTCTGCTTCGTGTCGCGATGGGAAGGACCCCTGTCATGTCTGCTCTGGCCCGCTGGTGCGTCACGCACCGCAGGACCGTGTTCGTCAGCTGGCTCGTAATGGCTGTGGGCCTGCTCGCCGCGGTCGTGCTGGGGGGTACGGCGTTCAAGACGTCCGCCGATGTTCCGGACAGTGCGTCGTCCAAGGCGTACGCGCTCCTGGCGCAGATGCCGGGCGGCGCTAGCGGGAACACACTTGGCAAGATCGCATGGCAGGCGACGTCCGGCTCGGTGACCTCCGCGACGGTGAAAGACGAGGTCACCGTCATGCTGGACCAGATCGCCAGGCAGCCCGGTGTGGTGTCGGTGGTCAGCCCCTACACCCCCGCCGGGGCGAAGCAGGTGGCGGCACAAGCCAACACCGCCTACGCCCAGGTGGTCCTGAAAAACGGTGCCGACGTCGACCCGATCGAGAAGACCGTCACCGACGCCCATCTTGCGGGCGTCAAGCTGACCTACGGTGGAACGGCTTTCGACAAGAAGCCGACACCGACGCATGGTCCGGAGGCGATCGGGCTGATCGTCGCGTTGGCCTTGTTGATGCTGATGTTCCGTTCCTGGCGGGCGTCGCTGCTCCCGCTGATCACCGGTGTTGCGGGGGTGGTCGTGTCGCTGCTGCTGGTCGTGGTCGGCTCGCATCTGTTCACGCTGGACTCGACCTCGATCAGCATGGCCTCGATGATGGGCCTGGCCGTCGGCATCGACTACGCGCTGTTCGTGGTCAACCGCACCCGCAAGGGTCTGCTCAGCGGCATGCCGGTGCCCGATGCGGTGGCTCGGGCGATCGACACGTCCGGGCGGGCGGTCATCTTCGCCGGTCTCACGGTCATCGTCGCATTGCTGGGTATCCGGGTGGTCGGGATGGGTGTGCTCACCGGCATGGGTGCGGCCGCCGCGGTCACCGTCGCGGTCACCGTCGTCGCGGCCCTGACGCTGCTTCCGGCCCTGCTCGGTGCCTTTGGGCTCAAGGTGCTGTCGAAGCGCCAGCGCGCGCAAATCGCGCAGGGCATCGTCGAGGACGCGGCTGGCGTGAACCGTGAGGGCGGCTTCGCCGCTGTCTGGGCTCGGGTTCTGCAGAGGGCTCCCTGGCTGATGGCACCCGTCGCCCTCGCGGTGGTCGTGGTCCTGGCCGGCCCGGTCATCAAGATCCGGGTCGGGGACGCTGACGCCAGCAGTGACCCGGGGGCATCGACGACGCACCAGTACTACGCCATGACCTCGGCGGCCTTCGGCGACGGGTTCGACAACCCGCTCATCATCGCCGCGCGGACACCCGATCCACTGTCTAGGCAGGCGTTCACCGCCCTGGCCGGCAAGCTCGGCTCGGTGACCGATGTCGCCGCCGTGAGCCCGGTCGGCACGTCGGCTGACGGTGCCGTCCGGACGGTCATGATCACCCCGCGGACCAGCGAACAGACTCCGGAGAGCGCCGACCTCATCGACCGGCTCCGCAATGACGTCATCCCCGCCGCCCAGTCCGGAACGAGCCTGCGCGCCTACGTCGGCGGCAAGGCCGCATCAAGTAAGGACCTGTCCGATGCGCTGCTCGGGCGGCTGCCGCTTTACCTCGGCATCATCGCGGTCCTTGGTTTCCTGCTGCTGGCCGTCGCGTTCCGCAGCCTGCTGGTGCCGCTGGTCGGCGCGCTCAGCAACGTCACCAGCATCCTCGTGGGTCTGGGCGCCATCACCGCGGTGTTCCAACTCGGGTGGGGCAGTGAACTGATGCGCGTGGGCACCGGCGCCCCGATCCAGTACATCGTCCCGGTCATGATCGTCGGGATCGTGTTCGGCCTGTCCATGGACTACCAGGTGTTCCTGGTCAGCCGCATCCGCGAGGAATGGGCGGCGACCAAGGACAACCGGCGCGCCGTACGGGTCGGGGTCACTGAGACCGGGCCGGTCATCGCCGCCGCCGCCCTGATCATGCTCGGAGTGTTCGCGTCGTTCGCCTTCGGCGGTGAACGCATCGTCTCCGCCATCGGTACCGGCTTGGCTCTGGCCGTCCTGGTCGACGCGTTCGTGGTCCGCATGACCCTCATCCCCGCCCTGATGACCATGCTCGGCAAGGCCAACTGGTACTACCCGCGCTGGGCCGAGAAGAACACCCCCCACCTCGCGGTCGAGGGAGCTCCCGCCGCGGCGCCGCAGTCCAGCGCGACGCAGCCGGCGACCGGCGAGCCCGCGGCAACCACCGTCGCCTGATACCCGGCCATGGAGACGGCGACAGTGCAGGGTCCGGGTGTCTACCACCGGACCCTGCACGGCCGACGCATGATGAGACGAACCCCGCGGCATCCCAGAAAGCTGACCTTGTGACCATTCGCGTGCTGCTCGCCGACGATCAAGCGCTGCTGCGTGCCACCTTCCGGCTGCTGATCGACGCCGAACCGGATATCGAGGTCGTCGCCGAGGCATCCAGCGGTGATGAGGCGGTGACCAGGGCGCTCCGGACCGGCCCCGACGTCATCGTCATGGATATCCGGATGCCGGGCAGCGACGGGATCGATGCCACCCGTCGCATCACCGCTACTCCCAGCCTGGCCGGCACGCGGATCCTCATCCTGACCACCTTCGAGACCGACGAGCACGTGCTGGCCGCGCTGCGGGCCGGGGCCAGCGGCTTCCTCGGCAAAGGCGCCGAACCAGCCGAGTTGCTGCAGGCGATCCGCACCGTCGCCGCCGGTGAGGCCTTGCTGTCACCCGCCGCGACCACGTCGCTCATCGAGCGGTTCCTCAAGGTGCCCGATCTCGTCATCACCGACACCGACACCAGGCTCGGCGGGCTCACTGCCCGAGAGCAGGAAATCACCGCCCTGGCCGGTACCGGGTTGTCTAACGAGGAGATCGGGCGCCGGCTGTCGATCAGCGCCGCCACCGCGAAAACCCACGTCAACCGGGCAATGATGAAGATCGGCGCCCACGACCGCGCCCAGCTCGTCGTGTTCGCCTACGAGACCGGCCTGGTCACGCCGGGACGGCGCTGACATGCGCCAGGCGCGCGCGGCCGGCTTGCCGCTGCTGGTCGTGTTGATCAACATGGCGCAGATCGCCTACAGCACCGGCGGCAGCCTGGGCAAACCAGCCATCGCGCAGGTCGTCATCATCGTGATCGGTGCCGCAGCGCTCATGGCGCGCCACCGATACCCGCGAAGCGTCGCTGTCGTCACCACGCTCTGCGGTACCGCTCTGCCGATCATCGCCCCGCACCAGGTCGTCGTGGACGTCGCTACCGTGGTCGCGCTCTACACCGTGGCCGTGACCACCGACCGGCGAACCACCGTCATCCTCGGCGCCGTCGCCGCGACGCTCCTGACCGTCAGCTCGATGCTGTGGCTGCCGCATCACCTCCTGAACATCCGCAATGTCCTACCTCTCAACTACATCGCGGTCGCGGCTGCGGTCGGCGATGCGGTACGCAATCAGCGCACGCTCTTGCGGCAGGAAAGGCGCCGCACCATGGAAGCCGAACACACTCGTGAGTCGCAGAGTCGCCTCCGGGTCCGCGAAGAGCGCATTCGCATCGCCCGTGAGCTGCACGACGTGGTCGCCCACCACCTCACCCTTGTCAACGCCCAGGCCGCCGTCGCACACCACCTGCTACGCACCGATCCTGAACGGGCCTACCAGGCCCTCGGCGACATCAAGCAGACCAGCCGGGATGCCCTCGACGAACTACGCGCCACCGTGGGTCTGCTTCGCGACGACGATGAACCGGAATCCCGCCAGCCCGTGCCGTCCTTCGCCGAACTCGACACTCTCCTCGACTCGTTCCGCAAAGCCGGCCTAGACCTGCAGCTCACCCGGCAGGGCACACCTCAACCGCTGACCGGCTCAGCCGACCTCGCCGCCTATCGCATCGTGCAGGAAGCCCTCACCAACGCCAGCAAACACGGCCCCACGGCCCACGCCGCACTCGACCTCACATACACCGAGCAGGCTCTGCACATCACCGTCACCAACCCGGCCACACCCGGCCACCGGGGCCCCGGGACCGGACACGGAATGATCGGCATGCGCGAGCGAGCCGAGTCCGCCGGCGGCCGGTTCACCACCAGTTCGCCCACCGAGGAGATCTTCGGCGTCGAAGTCAGCCTGCCATTGACAACCAACAACCAACCGGCGGCATAAAGTCGAGACCGCCGGGCCGCAGAGCACGGCCCACGCCACGCCAGGCCGCTTGCCGTGCGAGCGGTGGATGGATCGAGGCAGGCAGCGGCTACGACGTCATCCGGACGACGACTTTGCCGGCCTTGGCGCATCCTTGCTCGACGTGGGCCAGGGGCCTCGCGGGTCGGCGCGAAGTCGAACACCCGGTCCACGACCGGGCGGATCGTTGCCGTGTCGAGCAGGGCGGTGAGTTCGCGGAGCTGGTCGCCGCTGGCCTTCCTCGACCGGCCGGATTGGCGCGTCGTGATCCGTGATGGTGGTGGCCTGAACAGCGACTTCTTTGCCTGGCTTACCGCTCACGTAGCGGCGCGGCTGCGGCTGCGGCTGCGCGCATTTTCCGAGGTAGAAGGCTGAGGATGCGATCAGCAAGCAGGTTGTGGCCGCCGACGCTCCCATTCCGCTCACGTGCTGGCCGCCGAGATTGCGAACACCCAGCGACAATCCGCGCCGGATTCGAATTGGCGTCGCTCATTACTCCCAGGAGGCGACTATCTCGGCCGCCAGAGCGATCGCGATCTCCGCCGGCTCGGCGGGGTGCATGTCGCCGCCGTAGGGGCGCACCATGAACCCGTCCACCGCCGGGTGGAATGCGAGGGCTCAGTTCGTCCGCCACACGCATCCCGGAATCCTGACATGAGCCCCTTCAGCTCTGGCAGTGTTCTCGAGAGCCGCTGG
Organism: Paractinoplanes ferrugineus; assembly: GCF_016862195.1. Lineage (GTDB taxonomy): Bacteria > Actinomycetota > Actinomycetes > Mycobacteriales > Micromonosporaceae > Actinoplanes > Actinoplanes ferrugineus. The sequence continues at coordinate 235,158 of NZ_BOMM01000051.1, forward strand.
CCCGTCTCGGCGGATGGACCGCTACGGCCCGGGAAGCCCCAGCTGACGGGGCATCGCCGGATTCGACCGCCTCCGCATACGGTCCCGCTGGCTACGTGACGAGCGAGGAGCGACTGTCTATGGGGTCAAGCTGGGCAGTCCACAGCCTGCAGAATCTCGCCCGACTCAACATCCAGCACGAATGCTTGCGTCCGGGGTGAACCCACGCCCGCCCCAGCAGACAGTGGATGATCACAAACTTTGACGGCGTCGACCGATCCCAACGAATTGTTGGGCTCTCCGGCAAGGCCGAACAGGACCAGCACTACCGTGACCATGAATGGCAAGCGACTATTCCGCCAAGGGACCCGGCTCGGAGTCACCTGGACCGGGCCATCAAGATCGATGAGGAACACCTCGTAGATCATAGGCGCCGGCGCCCACTGTCCCCGCCACACGTCAGGGGGCCCGAACCGAGTTCGGGAGTCACTTGCCGAGGTCGCTAGTGGCGGCGACTTCGGTGGCTGCTTCGTTCAGGCTGTTCAGAGCCGG
>NZ_BOMM01000052.1 GCF_016862195.1 Paractinoplanes ferrugineus
TGACCGCGGCGGGTTCCGTGGTGGAGATCGTGACCGCACCGGGTTCCAGGGTGGCGGTGACCGCGGTGGGTTCCGCGGTGGCGACCGGGACCGTGGTGGTTACCAGGGTGGCGGCGACCGCGGTGGTTTCCGGGGCGGCGACCGGCCGCAGGGCGACCGCGGCGGGTTCCGTCCGCAGGGTGACCGGCCGCAGGGCGACCGCGGTGGGTTCCGCGGTGGCGACCGAGACCGTACTGGCTTCCAGGGTGGCGGCGACCGCGGTGGCTTCCGTGGTGGGGATCGGCCGCAGGGCGACCGCGGCGGGTACCGTCCGCAGGGTGACCGGCCGCAGGGTGACCGCGGCGGCTTCCGGGGTGGCGACCGGCCGCAGGGTGACCGTGGCGGCTTCCGCAGCGGTGGCGACCGGCCGCAGGGCGACCGTGGCGGTTACCAGGGTGGCGGCGACCGTGGCGGCTTCCGCAGTGGTGGCGACCGGCCGCAGGGCGACCGTGGTGGTTACCGCGGCGACCGCGACCAGACTGGGCCGCGCAGCAGCTTCCAGGGCGACCGTGGTGGATACCGCGGGGACCGGCCGCAGGGTGACCGGCCGCAGGGTGACCGCGGTGGGTTCCGTGGTGGCGACCGGCCGCAGGGTGACCGTGGCGGTTACCAGGGCGGCGGCGATCGCGGCGGCTTCCGCAGCGGCGGGGACCGTGGTGGTTACCAGGGTGGCGGCAACCGTGGGGGATACCAGAGCGGTGGCGACCGTGGTGGTTACCAGGGTGGCGGGGACCGTGGCGGCTACCAGGGTGGCGGCGACCGGGGTGGCTACCAGGACCGGGGCGGGTTCCGGGGGGACCAGGACCGGAACTACCGGGACCGGGAGGACGTGCGTGACGGGCAGGGCGGCGGCGAGGAGCTGCAGCCTCAGTTCAAGGCGCCGGAGATTCCCGCGGAGGTCGTGGCGACCGACCTCGACCAGGAAGTACGCGCCGAGCTGATCTCGCTGGCCCGGGACGCCGCCGACACCGTCGCGCGGCACCTGGTGGCAGCTGGTCAGGTCATCGACGAGGACTCCGAGCTGGCGCTGCAGCACGCGATCGCGGCTCGGCGGATCGCGTCGCGGATCGCGGTCGTGCGCGAGGCTGTCGGCCTGGCGGCTTACGCGGCCGGGGACTGGACGACGGCGATCGCCGAACTGCGTACCTATCACCGCATGACCGGACGTCAGACGCACCTGGCCGAGATCGCCGACAGCGAGCGGGCGCTCGGCCGCCCGGAGCGGGCGATCGACCTCTACCGGGGTGCCGACATGGAGACCCTCGAGAAGGACGGCGCGATCGAACTGCTCATCGTGGCCGCCGGTGCGCGTGGCGACCTCGGTCAGCACGACGCCGCGGTGGCGATGCTGCAGGTGCGCGAGCTGACCGCGGACGAGGACGCCGACTGGGCGGCACGGCTGCGGTACGCGTACGCCGATGCGCTGCTCGCGGCGGACCGCCGTGAGGAAGCCCGGGAGTGGTTCTCGCGGGCGGCCGCCGTCGACGACGAGCAGCTCACCAACGCCACCGAGCGTCTCCTCGAACTCGACGGCATCACCATCGAGGGTGACGACGAGGACGAGGAAGAGGCCGAGGCGGCCGACACCGACGTCAACACCGATCCGGCGCGGGCCGAGGCCGGCGACGAGGACGACGACCTCGATGACGAGCCGACCGATCGCGCCGCCGGTCTGCCGGCCGACGACGACGAGGACGACCTCGACGAGGACGATGACCTCGCGGACGACGAGCTCAGGGACGACCTCGAGAACGACGCCCCGGAGGGCGACGACGACGAGGACGAGCAGGCCGAAGTCCCCGCCACGAAGAGCGCGGATGCCGTGAAGGACGCGGATGTGGTGAAGAGCGCGGATGCCGTCAAGAGCGCGGATGCGGTGAAGGCGGACGGCGAGAAGGTCGAGGGTGACGAGTTCGTCGCCGAGGCCGGGAAGCGTCCGCAGGAGTGAGCGGCGAGCTGGTCGACGGCTACGACCTGGTCATTTTCGACCTGGACGGGGTCATCTTTCTCATCGACAGGCCGATCCCGGGTGCGCCCGAGGCCGTCGACCGGCTGCGTTCTGAGGGCACTCCGGTGGCGTACGCGACAAATAACGCATCCCGTCGCGCGCCGGAGGTCGCTGCCCTGCTCAACGGCATGGGTGTTCCGGCGGCGCCGGCCGAGGTTCTCAACTCGGCCGGCGCCGCCGCGGCTCTGCTCGCCAAGCGATTTCCCGCCGGTTCGCCGGTGCTTGTCGTCGGTGCCGAGGCGCTGGTCGCCGAGGTACGTGCGGCGGGTCTGACGCCCGTCTCCGGCGCCGAGGACGAGCCGGTGGCGGTGGTTCAGGGCTACGGGCCCGAGGTCGGTTGGAAGATCCTCGCCGAGGCGGCGCTCGCGGTGCGCGCCGGCGCGGTGTGGGTGGCCACGAACACCGACCGCACGCTGCCGAGTCCGCGCGGTCCGCTGCCTGGTAACGGTTCGCTGGTGGCGGTTCTCCGCACGGCGCTGGACCGGGATCCCGACGTGGTGGTGGGCAAGCCGGAACCGGGGCTGTTCACCACGGCGGCGGCGCTGTCCGGTGCGAAGCGTCCACTCGTGGTCGGTGACCGGCTGGACACCGACATCCAGGGCGCGGTCGGCGCCGGCATGGACAGCCTGCTCGTGCTCACCGGGGTGAGCGGTCCGGCCGACCTGTTGGCGGCCCCGCCGGAGCGACGTCCCACCTACGTGGCGGCCGACCTGAGCGGTTTGTTCCGGCCGGCCGACGAGGCCCGCCTGCCGACGAAAGCCGGCGGCGAAGCGGCACCCGGTCAAGGGGCCGGCGGCCAAGCGGTGGAAGCCGGGGGCTGGCGGTTGGCCGGGACGCGGCTGTCGGGAGCGGGGGATCCGGTGGCGGCGTTGCTGCTGCTGTGCGGGGCGGCGTGGGACGGCGTACCCGGCAAAGCGATCGAAGGCGCCTCGCCGGAAGCCACCGATATGCTGAAAAAGTGGGACCTTTAGGGCTTAACGGAAGTTGCCGCCCGAGTCGGTGTGAAAGCCGATGATCGGGGTATGCCGTCCGCCCTCGACAATCTTCCGCGCGGTGCACGCCTGTCCGACGCGTCGTGGCAGGCTCGCCACCGGATCGTGACCGGGCTGCTCTGGCTGCATGTGCCCGCGTTCCTGCTGCTCGGCGTCCTCGGGCCGCGGTCCACCGCGGAGGCGGTCCTGCTGCCGCTGGCCATCGCCGCGATCGCCGCCGGTCAGCGGATGCTGCCGACCATGAAAGCCCGGTCGACGCTTACCAGCGTCGGGCTGATCGGGTGCACGTTCGTGGCGATCGAGCTGTCCGGCGGCAGCATGTCGACGCACATCCACCTGTACGCGATCCTCATCTTCGTGGCGCTCTACCAGCAGTGGTCGCCGCTGATCGCGTCGGTGCTGGTCGTGCTCGTGCATCACGGGGTGCTCGGGTTGATGAACCCGGAGCGGGTCTTCGGCATGCATCTCATGTCGACCGGGGCGGCGCTCGAGCAGGTCGCGTTGCATGCCGGTCTGGCCACCCTGGAGGTCGTCGGTATCGTGATCTTCTGGCACTTCGCCGAGGTGGCCGAGCGGGAGAACGAGCAGCTCGCGGCGGATGCCGAGGGGGCGCGCCGGGCCACCGAGCGGTCCGAGCTGGCGGCCCGGGAGCAGGCCGAGGCCGATCTTCGGCGGCGCTCCGAGGAGACCGCCGAGGCCGCCCGCAAGATCACCGAGGACGTCCACCTGATAAGCGTCGAGGCGCACGCCGCGATCCGGGCGGTCGCCGCCGTCGACGGCAAGCTGGGCGAGCTGACCGGTTCGGTGCGTGACATCGCGGAGCGTTCCGGGCAGGCGGCCGGCACCGCGTCGAGCGGGATGGACGCGGCCGCCTCGGCCGGCGACAAGGTGCGTGCGCTGGAACGGTCGGTCGCCGAGATCGCCGACGTCAACGCGCTGATCGCGTCGCTGGCCGACCAGACCAACCTGCTCGCGCTCAACGCCACCATCGAGGCGGCCCGCGCCGGTGAGATCGGCAAGGGTTTCGCGGTGGTCGCCAGTGAGGTGAAGGACCTGGCCCGGGAGACCGCCACCTCGGTGGAGCGGGTCAGCCAGGTGATCACCGCGATCGTGGCCGAGACCGACGACGTGGCGCAGACGTTCGCGACCACGGCCCGGTCGGTGGGCGAGATCCATGAGGGGCAGATGACGATCGCGCAGGCGGTCGAGGAGCAGGCCCGGGTGCTGACCGAGGTGACCGAGCAGCTGGGCGAGGCCACCCAGGCCGCCGATCACGTGCTGGCCGGCCTCGACCGGCTCACCTCGGCCTAGAGCAGTTTCCGCAGTTTCAGCAGGTCGAACGGGTTGGCCTTGATCGACACCTGGCGGGACGCGATCGCCTTGGTCACGTCGAGCCGGCCGGCGATCAGGGCGATCAGGTCGTCGCTCGCGGCGATCAGCGCGATCTTGGCCTTGGGGTCGTCGCCGTCGGCGATGTCGACGAGCAGACCGCCGTCGAGCCGGGCGTGGAAGGCCGTCTCCAGGTCGGTGACCCGGCACGCCAGGGTGCGGTCGAGGTCGAGCCGGCCGCGTGCGCCGGCATTGCGTTCGAGCCGCGCGGCCAGGTCGAACAGCGCCTGCCGGCAATCGTCCACGGTGGCCATCGGACAACCTTTCCTCGCGACACCGTCCGCCGTACCGCACCGTACCCCAGAAGGTGCGCGAACCGCCCGGTAGCGTGGCACCCGACGTCGCACACGGGAGATACGGAGGAGCGGACATGCCGGACGCATGGCGGGCGTACCTGGAAATGGCGCTCGGACTGACCGAAGCACCTCGCAAGCGCGCCCAGAAGGTGGTGGGCGACCTGGTCAACCGGGGCGGAGCCACCGCGGGGCAGCTGCAGGGCCTGGTGGAGGACCTGGTGTCGGCGGGCATGGCCAACCGGGAGGCCCTGACCAACATCGTGCGGTACGAGGTGGACCGCGCGCTCGGCGTCGTCGGTCTGGCCACGGCCGAGGAGGTCGACGAGCTCACCAAGCGGGTGCGTGACCTGGAGACGCAGCTGCGGGCGGCCGAGGCGGGGGCCAAGGCCACCGTCACCGAGCGGGCCGACGAGCCCACCGAGGGCGGCACCCGGATCGAGCGTCCGGCGCCGCTGCCCCGCAAGGTGGCGAAGAAGGCCGTGGCCAAGGCGGCGCCGCCCACCCCGAACGCGATGCCGTCCGCGGGGACCACGCCCGCGACGCCGGCCACCAACGTTCCGCCGGCCAAGAAGACGGTGGCCAAGAAGGCCGTGAAGAAGGCCCCTGGTCTCGGTGCCTCGCCGGTCGCCGCGGTGAAGGAGGCGGCCGAGGCGGTCGAGCTGCCGCCGGTGGTCGTGTCGCCGGTCGACCCGGCACCCGCTCAGGCCACGGTCGACGCCGCGCCGGTGCGGAAGGCCGCCCCGAAGAAGGCGCCGGCCAAGAAGCTTGACCCGGCCAAGAAGGTGGATCCGGCCAAGAAGCTCGACCCGGCCGGAAAGGCGGAACCGGCGAAGAAGGCGGCCGCCCGCAAGGCGCCGGCGAAGAAGGTGGCGCCGCCGTCGTTCAGCTCGCCGCAGATGCCGCCGGCCCCGTCCTTCCCGTCGGAAACCCCGGAGGCCTGAGGTCATGACCTTCCCGCACTCGCCGCAGCCGGGGCCGCGCCCCGGCCCACCACCCGGTGGTTTCCGGCCGGGACCCCCGCCGGCGGCTCCGATCGACAGCCCGCGGGTGTACGCGGAGAGCACCGCACCCACCGAGCGCCGGATCGTCGAGGAGACCGGGCATCCGGCGGTGGACGCCGTGCTGCGGTCGCTGGCCAACGCGGCCCAGTTGGCGCCGGGTGAGCAGATCGCCGCCTACGAGGCCGCGCACCAGGTGTTCCAGGAAACCCTGTCGAGCATCGAGGGTTGATGGCCCGCCGAGCACGACTCGACGCCGAACTGGTGCGTCGCAAGCTGGCCCGGTCCCGGGAACAGGCCGCCGCCCTGGTCGAGGCGGGCCGGGTGCAGGTGCGTGGAACGGTCGCCCGCAAGGTGGCCGCCATGATCGACCCGGCCGACCCGGTGCTGGTCACCGGCGCGGACCCGGCGACGGAGTACGTGTCGCGGGGCGGGCACAAGCTGTTCGGGGCGCTGGCCGCGTTCGGTCCGCGGGGGCTGGCCGTCGAGGGGCGGCGCTGCCTGGACGCGGGCGCCTCCACCGGCGGGTTCACCGATGTGCTGCTGCGGGCCGGCGCCCGCCAGGTGGTGGCGGTGGACGTCGGTTACGGGCAACTGGCCTGGCCGATCCGTACCGACGAGCGGGTCGTGGTCCTGGAACGGACGAACGTGCGGACGCTGACGCCGGCGCTCATCGAGGGGACCGTCGACCTCACTGTGGCGGATCTCTCCTTCATCTCGCTGCGGCTCGTGCTGCCCGCGCTCGCCGAGTGCACGGCCGCCGACGGCGATCTCGCGCTGATGGTGAAACCGCAGTTCGAAGTGGGCAAGGAACGCGTGGGCGCCGGTGGCGTGGTGCGCGACTGGCAGTTGCGGGCCGAGGCGGTCGCCGATGTCGCGCAGGCCGCCGCCGAGCTGGGCCTGGGTGTTGCCGGGGTGACCGCGTCGCCGCTTCCGGGTCCGAGCGGGAACGTCGAGTTCTTCGTCTGGTTCCGCCGGGACGCGCCGCCCGCCGATCGTGCGGAGATCGACCGAGTGGTCGCCGCCGGGCCATCGGGGGATGTAGTTTCTGGCGAGCCGTCCCCGGCCGCCCCCATGGAGGTTGAATGATGCGCTCGGCCTTGCTGGTCACTCACACCGGGCGGCGGCAGAGCATGCAGCACGCGCAGACCGTGGTCCGCGACCTGACCGCCGCGGGCTTCGAGGTGCGGGTGGTCGCCGAGGAGGTCGCCGACCTCGACCTGCCCGAGGAGGTCACGCCGGTCAGCGGGCTCGCGGCGGCCGAGGGTGTCGAGATCGTGCTGGCGCTGGGCGGTGACGGCACGTTCCTGCGGGCCGCCGAGCTGGCCCGGCCGGTGAAGGCGCCGCTGCTCGGCATCAACCTGGGCCACGTCGGCTTCCTGGCCGAGGCCGAGGTCACCGACATCGACCAGGCCGTGCAGGAGATCATCGGCGGGACGTACAAGGTGGACGAGCGGCTCACGCTCGACGTCCGGGCCGAATACGAAGGACGCCTCATCGCCGACTCGTGGGCGCTCAACGAGGTGAGCGTCGAGAAGGGGCAGCGGGCGCAGATGCTCGAGCTGCTGGTCGACGTGGACGGCCGGCCGCTGGCCCGCTACGGCTGTGACGGTGTCGTGTGTGCGACCCCGACCGGTTCGACGGCGTACGCGTTCTCGGCCGGCGGTCCGGTGGTCTGGCCCGGGGTGGAGGCGCTGCTGCTGGTGCCGATCAGCGCGCACGCCCTGTTCTCCAAGCCGCTGGTGACCGCGCCGACGTCGTCGTTCGTGCTGACCGTCGACCCGTACACGTCGTTCGCGGTGCTGTGCTGCGACGGCCGCCGGACCTGGGATCTGCCGCCGGGCGCGAAGGTCACGGTGGAGCGCGGGCAGCTTCCGGTACGCCTCGTTCGTCTCGCTCCGAAACCGTTCACTGACACTCTGGTGGCCAAGTTCGCCCTGCCGGTCGAGGGCTGGCGAGGCAATCGACGTTGATCAGCAGTTTTCCGTAGGGGCTCGGACCAGCGGACCGGTTCAGTTCCGGGGCGACCGCGCTGGGCAATTGTCGGTGGGTCCCGATACTGTCTGCGTCGTGCTGGAGGAGTTGCGTATCACCGGGCTCGGCGTCATCGACGACACGACGCTGAAGCTCACGTCGGGCATGAACGTCATCACCGGTGAGACCGGTGCTGGCAAGACCATGGTCGTGACCGGCCTCGGGCTGCTGTTCGGCGGCCGGGCCGACGCCGGCCGGGTGCGTGCCGACCCGGGCCGGGCCGTGGTCGAGGGCCGGCTGCGGCTGGGCGGCCCGCTCGCCGACGCGATCACCCAGCGGATCACCGAGGCCGGCGCCGAGGTCGACGACGACGGCTCGGTGCTGCTGAGCCGCACCGTCACCATCGAGGGCCGGTCCCGCGCGCACGTCGGTGGCCGCAGCATGCCGGTCGCGATGCTGTCCGAGGTGGGCGATCAGGTGCTCGCCGTGCACGGCCAGTCCGACCAGTTGCGTCTGCTGCGCCCGGCCGAGCAGCGGGCCTCCCTCGACCGGTTCGCCGGACCCGAGCACGAGAAGCTCCTGGAGACCTATCGCGAGGCGTTCGCGCGCTGGCGCGCCGTGGTCGAGGACCTGGCCGACCGGCGCCGCAACGCCCGCGCCCGCTCGCAGGAGGCCGACCTGCTCAAGCTCGGCCTCGACGAGATCAGCCGGGTCGACCCGCAGCCCGGCGAGGAGGAGGAGCTGCGCGCCGAGGTGCAGCGCCTCGAGCACGCCGAGGGGCTGCGCGTCGCCGCCGCCACCGCCGCTCAGGCCCTCGCCGGCGGCGCCGAGAGCACCGAGGACATCCCCGACGCCACCCAGCTGCTCGGCACCGCCCGGCGCACCCTGGAGGCGCAGGCCGCGGTCGACCAGTCCCTGGTCGATCTGGCCGCCCGGCTGGAGGAGGCGGCCACCCTGATCGGTGACGTGTCGTCGGAGCTGTCGGCCTATCTGATGTCGCTCGACGCCGACCCGGCCCGCCTCGAGCAGATCTACGAGCGGCGGGCCGCCCTGCGCGGCCTGACCCGCAAATACGCCGACGACATCGACGGTGTGATCGCCTGGGCCACCAACGCGCGGGATCGGCTGGCCGTGCTGGACAGCTCCGACGAGCTGCTCGACGAGCTGGACCGGGAGCGGCAGCGTCTCGCCGCCCAGGTGGGTGAGTTCGCCGCCCGGCTGACCACGGCCCGGGCCGAGGCGGCCGTCCGCTTCGCCGAGGCGGTGAGCGTCGAGCTGGCCGGCTTGGCCATGCCGCACGCCCGGGTCGAGGTGGCGGTCATCGCGCGCACCCCCGGCAAGGACGAGCCCACCGTCGCCCACGACGGCGCCGAGCTCCCGGTCGGTCCGGACGGCGCCGACGAGGTGGAGCTGCGGCTGCTCGCCCACCCCGGGGCCCCGTCGCTGCCGCTGCAGAAGGGCGCGTCGGGCGGTGAGCTGTCCCGGGTCATGCTCGCCATCGAGGTCGTCTTCGCCGGCGCCGGTGGTCCCGAGACGCTCGTCTTCGACGAGGTCGACTCCGGGGTCGGCGGCACCGCCGCGGTCGAGATCGGCAAGCGGCTGGCCCGGCTGGCCCGCAAGCACCAGGTCCTCGTCGTCACCCACCTGCCGCAGGTGGCCGCGTTCGCCGATCGGCACCTGGTGGTCGCCAAGGACACCGGCGGTGCCATCACCACCAGCGGGGTGCGTATCGTCGAGGAAACCGAACGCGCTCGCGAGCTGTCCCGCATGCTGGCCGGCCTGCCCGATTCCGACCTGGGCATCGCGCACGCCGAGGAGCTGCTGGCCGTCGCCGGCCGGGAGAAGCGGGGCTGATCACCGGGTCAGCACGGGGGACTGGCGGGGCGTTTTGCCCCATTTTTGTGGGTGAGGCTGCGCATGTCGCGTACGAGACGGGTGTTTCGTCGTGTCAGGATGACCAGGATGCGACTTCCCACCCTTCGACGTGCCCGGAGCCTCGACCCTGAGGCGATCACCGGCACCGCCCGCCTCGACCGGCGCACCAAACGGCTGACCGGGCGGTTGCGCCCCGGCGACATCGCCGTTATCGATCACGTCGACATCGACCGGGTCGCGGCCGACGCCCTGGTCGCGGCGGGGGTGGCGGTGGTGCTCAACGCCAAGCCGTCGATCTCCGGCCGTTATCCCAATCTCGGCCCCGAGGTCCTGATCAAGAACGGCGTCCTGCTCGTCGACGACCTCGGCGAGGAGGTCTTCGAGCGCCTCCACGAGGGCGACCTGGTCACCGTCGAGGGCGACACCGTCCTGCTCGCGGGTGAACCGGTGGCCTCCGGGGTGCGGCAGGACGCCGACACCGTGGCGGGCTCGATGGCCGACGCCCGCGAGGGTCTGTCGGTGCAGCTCGAGGCGTTCGCCGCGAACACCATGGATTACCTCAAGCAGGAGCGTGACCTGCTCCTCGACGGCGTCGGTGTGCCCGACGTGCAGACCAAGATCGCCGGTCGGCACGTGCTGATCGTGGTGCGTGGCTACGACTACAAGGACGACCTGGACGTCCTGCGGCCGTACATCCACGAATACAAGCCGGTGCTGATCGGGGTCGACGGCGGCGCGGACGCGCTCGTCGAGAACGGCTACACGCCCGACATGATCATCGGGGACATGGACTCGGTCACCGACGACGTGCTGCGCTGCGGTGCCGAGGTGGTCGTGCACGCCTACCCCGACGGACGGGCCCCCGGCCTCGAGCGGGTGCACAAGCTCGACGTCGCCGCGCTCACCTTCCCGGCCGCCGCCACCAGCGAAGACCTCGCGATGCTGCTCGCCGACGAGAAGGGGGCCACCCTGATCGTCGCCGTCGGCACCCACGCCAACCTGGTGGAGTTCCTCGACAAGGGCCGCGGCGGCATGGCCTCCACCTTCCTCACCCGGCTCAAGGTCGGCGGCAAGCTCGTCGACGCCAAGGGCGTGAGCCGGCTCTACCGGCAGAACATCTCCGGCTCGGCGCTGCTGCTCCTGGTGCTCTCGGCGATCGCGGCGATGGCCTCGGCCGTCGCTGTCTCCACGGTCGGCAAGGCGTACCTGACCGTGGTCTCCGAGTGGTGGGACAATCTGGTTTTCCAGCTGGGACACCTCTTCTAGAAGCTCCGAGGCTTGTCGTGATCAACTTTCGGTACCACGTGGTGTCGCTCACCGCCGTCTTCCTCGCCCTGGCGCTGGGTCTGGTCGTCGGCACCACCGCCCTCAACGGGCCGGTGGCCGACAACCTGAAGAACCAGATCTCCGCGCTCAACAAGGACCTGGGCAACAAGCGCGACCAGATCAACCAGTACCGCGACGAGATCAACAAGAACCAGGACTTCGCCACCGAGATCGCGCCGTTCTACCTGGCCGGCAAGCTCGCCAACCGCAAGCTCGTGGTGATCGCGCTGCCCGGCACGAACGACTACGCCGACGGCGTCATCGGGATGCTGAAGATCGCCGGCGCCACGGTCACCGCCAAGGTCACGGTGCAGGACAAGTTCTTCGACCCCAGCTCGAACATCGAACTGCTCGACCTGGCCGGCCAGTCGTCGCAGCCGACGATCAGCGGCGAGGGGTTGCCGCTCAACAGCGACGCCGTCGAGACCGCCAGTGCGCAGCTCGCGTCGGCCCTGCTGCAGCACGCCACCGGCATCCAGCCGGCCGCCAACGACGTGACGGCGCTGCTCACCGCGTACACCAAGGGAAGCTATATCGCGGCCGACAAGACCGCGCTCGGCGGCGCCGAAGGTGCCGTGATCGTCAGCGGCGAGCCCTACACCGACAAGGACGCGGCCAAGAAGAGCCAGTCGATGGCGACCATGGCCAACCAGTTCAGCAAGGTCAAGCCGCTGGTCGTGGCGGGTGCCAGTGTCGGCGACGGCAACCTGATCTCGGCCGTGCGGGGCGACCCGAAGCTGGTCAAGGAGATCTCCACGGTGGACAACGCGAGCACCGTGCAGGGCCAGGTCGCGACCGCGATCGTCACCTCCGAGCGGCTGGTGCAGGGCAAGACCGGCCAGTACGGTCTGGCCGCCGGCGCCTCGTCGCTGGTGCCGAAGGGCGAGAGCTGACCGCCGGTCTTTAGACTCTGCAGCCATGGCCACAGGAGTCCTCCGGTCGTTCGGCGTCGGTGCGTCCGTCGCCCGCGGCGCGCTCGCCTGGATCCGCCGCGACCCGAAAGCGGCCGCGCTGCGGCGCACCAACTTCCACGGCCGCACGGTCACGCTGGCCGGCGGTCCCGCGCTCGCGCTGGGCGCCTCCGTCGGCGCCGCGCTCGGCGCGCCCGGCGTCCGCGTCTCGGCCGCCGCGGTGACCGCCGGTGTCGTCTCCGGCGCGGTCGGGCTCTACGACGACATCGTGGGCAACCAGCCGGCGCAGAAAGCGGTGAAGGGCTTCGCCGGTCACCTCGGCGCGCTGCGCGAGGGGCAGGTCACCAGCGGCCTCGTCAAGATCGCCGGGGTCGGCGCGGCCGGGCTGGCCGCCTCGGCGCTTGTCGGCAGCCGCCGCACCGGCCCGCTCGGGCGGGTCACCGACGTGCTGCTCGGCGCCGGGGTGATCGCCGGGCTGGCGAACGTCGTCAACCTGTTCGACCTGCGACCCGGCCGAGCCATCAAGGCCGGCGCCGCGGTGGCCGCGCCGCTGGCCCTGGGCCGGGGCGGGGGAGTGGCGGCCGGCACCCTCGGCGCGGCGGCCGCGTTGCTGCCCGACGACCTCGGCGAGGAGATCATGCTCGGCGACTCGGGGGCCAACGCGCTCGGCGCGCTGCTGGGGGTCGCCCTGGTCAGCCGCACCGGGGTGGGCGGCCGGCTCGTTGCCCTGGCCGGGATCGCGGCGCTGACCGCGGCCAGCGAGAGGGTCAGCTTCACCCGGGTCATCGAGGACACGCCCTGGCTGCGCCGCCTCGACGAACTGGGCCGCCGGCCGACCGCGTGACCACCAGCTCCACGACCCGCATCGCCGGCGCGGCGGTGCTGATCACCGGTCTGACGGTGCTGGCCCGGCTCGCCGGTTTCGGCCGCACCTTCGTCTTCCTGCACACCGTGGGCAACGGCCGGCTGGCCGACATCTACAACGCCGCCAACACGATCCCGAACATCGTCTTCGAACTCGTCGCCGGCGGTGCCCTGGCCAGTCTGGTCGTGCCGCTGCTCGCCTCGCACGTCGCGGCCGGTGACCGGGAGCGGGTCGACGCGGTCGCGTCGGCCCTGCTCACCTGGGTCCTGCTGCTGATGGTGCCGCTCGCGGTGCTGGTGGCGCTGCTGGCCGGGCCGATCGCCGGGCTGCTGCCGCACGTGCCGGCCGATCACCAGGCGACCGCCGCGAGCATGCTGCGCGTGTTCGCCCCGCAGCTGCCGCTCTACGGCATCGGGATCGTGCTCACCGGCGTCCTGCAGGCCCACCACCGATTCGCCTGGCCGGTGATCGCGCCGCTGCTGTCGAGCGTCACCGTGATGACCGCGTACCTCAGCTACGCGGTGGTCGACGGTGCGCAGACCGACTTCGGCGGCCTGACCGGCACCGGCGAGCTGACCCTGTCGATCGGCACCACCCTCGGCGTGGTCGTGCTCGCCCTGTGCCTGCTCGTCCCGCTGCGCAGGCTGCACCTGCGGCTGCGTCCGGCGGTGCGCTTCCCCGGTGCCGAGGGGCGGCAGGCGGTCCGGCTCGGCTGGGCCGGCGCCGTCACCGTCGGCTCGCAGCAGCTGATCGTCGTCGTGGTGATCGCCCTGACCGCCGACCGCGGCCTGACCCTCTACAACGCCGCGCAGACGGTGTTCCTGCTGCCCTGGGCGATCCTCGCGGTGCCGCTCGCGACCGCCGTCTACCCGACGCTGTCGGCGGCGGCCGGTCGCGGCGACGAAGACGCCTACCGCGCGTCGCTGTCGTCGGCGGCCCGCACCGTGATCCTCGCCGCGGGCCTGGGCGTGGCCGCCCTGGTCGCGCTGGCCGGCCCGGCCGCCTATCTGATCAATGCCGAGGCGGCCGCCGCGGGCATCGTCGGCTTCGCGCCGGGACTCTTTGGATATGCCCTTTTTGCACTGCTGTCCCGCGCCCTCTACGCTCGCGGGGCCACCGCCTCCGCCGCCGCGTGCACCGCGGCGGGCTGGATCGTCGGCGCGGCGACCGCGCTGGCCCTGGCCGGCGTCGGGGAGCGGCGCCAGGTGCTCACGCTGGGCCTGGCCAACGCGGTCGCGATGACGGTGATCGGGATCCTGCTGGTGCTCGCGGTCCGCCGGCACGCGGGCGCGGCGGCCCTGGCCGGGCTGAGCCGGGCGACCGTCGTCGGTATCGTTGCCGCCGGCGTGGCGGCCCTCGCCGGGTGGGCCGTGGTGGCCGGAATCGGGCACCTGGTGGGCGCTCACCCCACCGCGGGCGGCAGCGTGGTGCAGGGCGTGCTCGGCGGGCTGACGGTCCTGGCGGTGTTCGCCGGTGTGGTCTACCCGGCCGCGCGGTCGGATGTGGCGCCGCTGGTCGGCCGGCTCCGCCGCCTTCGCGGGCGCCGCGGTGCGGCTACCGGCGCCGCTGACGATGCGGCTTCCGGCGCCGAGCATGGTGCGGCTTCCGGGGCCGCTGACGGTGCGGCTTCCGGGGCCGCGGATGACGTGGCGAGAGAGGGGAAAGCGTGATCGAGGACGACGGGTGGCGTGGCTCGGTGGCGTTGGTGCTGGCGTCCAGCACCGGCGGGATCGGGCAGCACGTCGCGTCGCTCGCTCGCGGCCTGCGGGCGGCCGGCTGTGCGGTGCTGGTCTGCGGACCGGCCGCCACCGACGAGCTGTTCGGCTTCACCACGGGTGGGGCCACGTTCGTCCCGGTCGAGATCCCGGCCAACCCCGGCGCCTCCGACGCCGCCGCGGTGCGGCAGCTCAAACTCGCCCTCGCCGGCCGGCCCGTCGACGTGGTGCACGCGCACGGGCTGCGGGCCGGGTTCGTCGCCGGGCTGGCCCGCCCCGGGGTCCCGCTGATCGTCACCTGGCACAACGCGATCCTCGCCAAGGGACTGCGGGGGCAGGCCTCGGCGCTGGTCGAGCGGATCGTCGCGCGTACCGCCACGCTCACCCTCGGCGCCTCCGACGACCTGGTCGAGCGGGCCAGGACGGTCGGGGCCCGGCACGCCCGGCTCAGCGCGGTGGCCGCGCCCGCGCTCAAGCCGGCCAAACGCAGCCGCGCCGCGGTCCGGGCCGAGTTCCGCCTCAAGCCGGACACCCCGCTGGTCCTCACGGTCGGGCGGCTGCACCCGCAGAAGCGGTACGACCTGCTCATCGACGCCGCCGCCGGGTGGCGTGACCTCGACCCGGCCCCGGTCGTGGTGGTGGCCGGCTCCGGGCCGAGCTACATGTCGCTGGCCCAGCGGTCGTCCGAGCGGCACGCGCCGTTCTACCTGCTCGGGCACCGCAAGGACGTGCCCGACCTGCTGGCCGGGGCCGACCTCGCGGTGGTGACCAGTGACTGGGAGGCGCGGCAGCTGTTCGCCCAGGAGGCGCTGACCGCGGGCGTACCGCTGATCGCCACCGCCGTGGGCGGCCTGCCCGGCCTGGTCGACGACGCGGCCCTGCTGATCCCGCCGGGCGACCTGGACGCGCTCGACCACGCCGGACGCGAGATGCTGGCCAGCCCGGAGATGCGCGCCGACTACCGCGAGCGGGGGCTGCGCCGGGCCGCGGCCTGGCCCAGCGAGGCCGACACGGTGGCCGACGTCCGGGCCGCGTACGCGGAAGTGACGGCGAACGGGTGAACGCGTTCGACCGGCTCCGCCGGGTACGCCCGGTCGGTCTTCCCGCCGGCCGCCGGGTCGCGACCTGGGTGCCGTACGTCCTGGTGCTGCTGGCCGCCGCGGCGAGCCTCGGCGGGCTGGCGTTCCGGCCGGCCGCCGGCCCGCCGCAGCAGACCGTCGACTACGTGATCGTGGCCGGCGCCGCCGGGCTGCGCTGGGACGACCTCGACCCGCGGACCACCCCGGCGCTCTGGCGGGAGGCGACGAAAGGCTCGATCGGCTGGCTGTCGGTGCGCTCGGCGCGCCGCACCACCTGCCCGTCGGACGGGTGGGTGACGCTCGGCGCCGGCAACTACGCCGCCTATCCCCGCAACGGCGGCAACCGCTGCACGCCGCCGGCGCCGGAGCTGACCGAGCCGGACGAGATCGGTGCCGCGATCACCAACCAGCGCAACATCGTCCGCGACAACCAGGACAAGCTGCCGTACGGCGCGGTGCCGGGCGCCCTCGCCGAGTCGGTGCGGTGCACGGTCGCGGTCGGCGGTGGGGCGGCCATCGCGGCGGCCCGCCCGTTCGGCCGGGTCGACCAGTATCAGGCCGAGCTGCCCGCCGATCCGCGGGTCCTGCTCTCCGACTGCATCCTCAGCTTCGTCGACCTCGGCACGATCAGCGGTTCCGGGCCGGCCCGCGCCGCCGCCGTGGCCAAGGCCGACAACGTTCTCGCCCGGGTCCTCGCCGCCCGCCCGGAGCGGTCCCTGCTGCTGGTGGCCGGGGTCGCCGACACCGACCAGGGTTCGCGCCTGCACGTGGCGATCGCCGAGGGGCCGGGCTGGGACGGCGGCTGGCTCACCTCCGCCGGCACCGGCCGGGACGGCTACCTGCAGCTGATCGACCTGGCCCCGACGGTGTTGACCGCGCTCGGCAGGTCGCAGCCGGACAAGCTGTTCGCCGGGCGCGCCGCCAACGTCGTACCCGGAAAGCCGGCAAGCGTGGCCGGCGCCGTGCAGGGCGACCACAACGCCGACCGGCGGGCCACCGCTCAGCGGGGGGTCGCCGTGATCTTCTTCACCGTCGTCGCCATCGTCCAGTTCCTGCTCTACGCCGCGCTGGTGCCGGTGATGGTGCGGGCCCGCCGGCACAGCGGCCCGAAGGGGCCGGCCCTGCCGGGCAACCGGCTGGTGGGTGCGCTCGAACTCGCCCTGATCGCCGCCGCCCTGGCCATCCCGGCCGCGCTGCTCGCCGACGCCTCGCCGTGGTGGCGCGGTGATCATCCGGCCTGGATCTTCGGGCTGGTGACCGGCTCGCTGATCATTCTCGGAACCATTCTGGTCCGCGTCGTCCCGCGCTACCGGCGCACCCTGTGGCCGCTGGGCACGGTCTCCGCGATCGGTGCCGTGGTCATCGGCCTCGACCTGCTCACCGGCGCCCAGCTGCAGCTCAACGGGGTCGCCGGGTACTCGGCCACCACCGGCGCCCAGTACGCCGGCGTCGGCGGCGTCGGCCTCGGTGTCTTCGTGGCCGGGTTGCTGCTGCTCGCCGGGTCGCTCGCGCAGTGGGTCGCCAAGCCGTGGCGGCCGGTCATCGTGGTGCTGCTCGGCGGCATCGGCGTCGTCATGGTGGGCAGCCCCTACCTCGGCGCCGACGCGGTCGGGGCGATCGCGGTCACCGCCGGGGTGTGCGTGGCCGCCGCGATCAGCACCGGCGGCTGGCTGACCTTCCAGCGGTTCGCGTGGGCGGCCGTCGCCGGGCTCGCCGTCACGATCGGGTTCGCCGTGGTCGACCTGCGCCGCCCCGAACTCGAGCAGGGCAGCCTCGGGCGGTTCCTGACCGAGCTCGGCAACGGCAGCGGTGGACCGGCCATGTCGCGGGCCGCCGCGGCCAACGGCGAGACCCTGCTGGAAAGCCCGCTGACGGTGCTGGCCCTGATCGGCGTACTCATGCTGGCCTTCTGTCATTTCTCGCCGTGGGGTGGCCTTCAGCGGCTCTTCGGCCTGCATCCGGCGGTCCGTGCGGCGATGGCCGGCACCACCGTGGCCACCGTGATCGCCGGCGTCCTCGGCGGGTCCGCGCTGACCGTGGCCGGCGCCGCGGCCGCGTTCGGGGTGCCCGCCGCGGTGCTGACCGCGCTGCGGGTCCTGCTGCACGCCGCCGACCGCACCCGGCCCGAGGGGCAGAGCGACGGCCCGGGCGGCCCGGCCTTACGCAAATCCGGCGAAGATCACCTAGCAGCTCGCTGACACGCGTCGCGACCAGCCCGAACGTCAGCTCGCATTGTCAGGTGTTACGGTGGACTCCCGTGGATGGGGCCCAAAACCCCGGTCTGCATGTCCGACCACAGACAACCCACGGGAGCGGGCGTTGGCCTCATCAGTGCGCGACACGCGGCACATTTTCGTCACCGGGGGCGTTGCCTCCTCGCTGGGCAAGGGCCTCACCGCCTCCAGCCTCGGCAATCTTCTGACCGCGCGCGGACTGCGGGTCGTCATGCAGAAGCTCGACCCCTATCTCAACGTCGATCCCGGCACGATGAACCCGTTCCAGCACGGCGAGGTGTTCGTCACCGAGGACGGCGCGGAGACCGACCTGGACGTCGGTCACTACGAGCGGTTCCTCGACCGGTCGCTGTCCGGCAAGGCGAACGTCACGACCGGTCAGGTCTACTCGGCGGTCATCGCGCGCGAGCGCCGCGGGGAATACCTGGGCGACACCGTCCAGGTGATCCCGCACATCACCAACGAGATCAAGAGCCGGATCTTCGCGATGGCCGACGCCGACGAGGACGGCCGGGTGCCCGACGTCGTCATCACCGAGGTCGGCGGCACGGTCGGCGACATGGAGTCGCTGCCGTTCCTCGAGGCGATCCGCCAGGTGCGTCACGAGGTCGGCCGCGATCACGTCTTCTACCTGCACGTGTCGCTGGTGCCCTACCTGGCGCCGTCGGGCGAGCTGAAGACCAAGCCGACCCAGCACTCGGTGGCGGCCCTGCGCAACATCGGTATCCAGCCGGACGCGCTGATCTGCCGCAGCGACCGGGAGATCCCGGAGAAGCTCAAGCACAAGCTCGCGCTCTACTGCGACGTCGACCGCGAGGCGGTCATCGCCTGCCCCGACGCGCCGAGCATCTACGACATCCCCAAGGTGTTGCACGACGAGGGCCTCGACGCGTACGTCGTGCGTCGTCTCGGGCTGTCGTTCCGTGACGTCAATTGGACGCAGTGGGACGACCTGCTGCACCGGGTGCACCACCCGAAGCGCACCATCACGATCGCGCTGGTCGGCAAATATGTGGACCTGCCCGACGCGTACCTCTCGGTGTCCGAGGCCATCCGGGCGGCCGGGTTCGGCAACAACGTCAAGATCGCGCTGCGCTGGGTGCCGAGCGACGACTGCGAGACCACGGCCGGTGCGGCCGCCGCCCTCAAGGGCGTCGACGGCATCGTCATTCCCGGCGGGTTCGGTGTGCGCGGCATCGAGGGCAAGGTCAACACTTCGCGGTACGCGCGTGAGCACCAGATCCCGATCCTCGGCCTGTGCCTCGGTCTGCAGTGCATGACCATCGACGCGGCCCGCAACATGGCCGGTCTCGCCGGGGCCAACTCGCTGGAGTTCGACGAGCGCGCGCCCTACCCGGTCATCTCCACGATGGCCGACCAGGAGGACATCGTCGCCGGCAAGGGTGACCTGGGCGGCACCATGCGGCTCGGGGCCTACCCGGCGGTGCTCACCGAGGGGTCGGTCGTCTCCGGCGTCTACGGCGACGTGACCGAGATCTCCGAGCGGCACCGCCACCGTTACGAGGTCAACAACGACTACCGGGACAAGCTGGCGCAGGCCGGCCTGATCTTCTCGGGCACCTCGCCGGACGGGCGCCTGGTCGAGTTCATCGAGCTCGATCCCTCGGTGCATCCGTACTTCGTGGCCACCCAGGCCCACCCGGAGCTGAAGAGCCGGCCCACTCGCCCGCACCCGCTGTTCGACGGGCTGGTCAAGGCCGCTGTCGAGTACGCCGCCGCGGACGAGTTGCCGGTGGAGCCGGCGTGACCGGCTTCGAGCACGAGACCGTCGCGCACGACAAGCGCTACGCCGGGCCGATCTTCTCGGTCTTCACCGACAAGGTGACGATGTCGGGCGGCCACACCGCCACCCGCGACGTCGTGCAGGCCAAGGGCGCGGTCGGGGTGGTGGCTCTCGACGAGGTCGGCCGGGTCGCGTTGATCTGCCAATATCGGCACGCGGTGAGCGCCCGGCTGTGGGAGCTGCCGGCCGGCCTGCGCGACGTCGCCGGCGAGGAGCTGGTCGCCGGGGCGGCCCGGGAGCTGGCCGAGGAGGCCGACCTGCGGGCCGGCCGCTGGGACCTGCTCGTCGACCTGCACACCTCGCCCGGCTTCACCGACGAGAGCATCCGGCTGTTCCTCGCCCGCGAGCTGACCCCGGTCCCCGACGAGGAGCGGCACCACCGCACCGACGAGGAGGCCGACATCGAGCTGGCCTGGTTCGATCTGGACGAGGCGGTCGCGATGATCTTCCGGGGCGAGATCACCAACGCCGCCGCGGTGGGCGGGCTGTTCGCCGCCGCCCGGGCGCGGGACGAGGGCTGGGCCACGCTGCGCCCGGTCTGACCGGTTCAGCGAGGCGGTGTCGGCAGTGGGCCGTGCAGTGCGGCCCACTGCAACAGCATGATCGTCTTGGCGTCGGCGATGCGGCCGTCCTCGATCCACTTCAGCGCCTCGTCGAAGGGCAGCTCGAGAGATTCGATGTCCTCGCCCTCGGCCGCGACCCCGCCGCCCGCCCCGTTGCGGTCGGCGGGGGAGTAGGGCGCCGCGTAGAAGTGCAGTCGCTCGGTCACCGAGCCCGGACTCATCCAGACCTTGAAGACCTCCTGCAGCTCACCGACGGTCACGCCGAGCTCCTCGGCGGCCTCCCGGCGGATCGCGCCGGCCGGTTCATCGTCGTCCAGCAGACCGGCGGCAGCCTCGACGAGCATCCCGTCGGGATGGCCGTTGACATAGGCCGGATAGCGGAACTGCCTGGTCAGCAGCACGGTGCGCCGCTGCGGGTCGTAGAGCAGGATGGTCGCGCCGTCGCCCCGGTCGTAGGTCTCGCGCTGCTCCCGCGTCCAGTGGCCGGCGCGGTTGCGGTAGTCGTAGGTGGTGCGGCGCAGCACGTGCCAGGCGGTGGCGAGCAGCTCGACGTCGCGGATCACGACGTCCGGGTTGCCGGTGAGGTCCCGGCCGGCCTGGTCGAGGCCGGTCCGGCCGCGCGCATCCGGCACGTCGATCCCTGGTGTGGTCATGGCTCGGACCGTACACTGCAAAACGCGTAACAGTCGACAATAACAAGGAGAAACACGTGATGCTGGCGGCCGAGCGGCGCGATTTTCTCCTGACCCGGCTGCGTTCGGCGGGCAAGGTGGTGGCCAAGGACATAGCCGCCGAGATCGGCGTCGCCGAGGACAACATCCGGCGCGACCTGCGGGAGATGGCGGCGGCCGGTCTCTGTCAACGGGTGTACGGGGGTGCGCTGCCCGCCGCCCCCGCCGAGGCCGACTACGCGACCCGGACGACGGTGGCCGCCGACAGCAAAGGCCGGGTGGCGGCGCTGGCCGCGACCCTGATCCCGCCCGGCGGCACCGCGATCCTCGACGGCGGCACGACGGCGCTCGCGGTCGCCGCGGCGCTGCCCGCCGACCTGGCGGCCACGATCGTCACGCACAGCCCGACCGTGGCCGCGGCCCTGGTCTCGCATCCCACCGTCGACGTCTACGTCCTGGGTGGCCGGCTGTTCAGGCACTCCGTCGTGACCTGCGGTGCCGCCACGGCCGAGGCCGCCGCCCGGATCACCGCCGACGTCTTCCTGCTCGGCGTGACCGGCGTGCACCACCGGGCCGGCCTGACCACGGGCGACCCCGACGAGGCGGCGATGAAGCGGACCCTGGCCGGCCGGGCCGCCGAGACCTACGTGCTGGCCAGCGCCGAGAAGATCGGGGCGGCGTCACCCTTCGAGGTGCTGCCGCTGTCCCGAGTGGCCGGCATCGTCACCGACGTACCGGCCGACCACGCCGAACTCGGCCGGCTGCGCGGGCTCGGCGTCCAGCTCCTCGAAGCGGCCCCGTGAGCTCCGTCGCGTTCGGCCGGCGCGGGCCGGGACGGTGGGCGCCCGGCGGGTGGTCCGCCGGGCGCCGACGCTGTCTCAGCCGCGGGTGATGGTGACGTTGTCGACGGCGGCCTCGATCAGCGACGCGGTGCCGGTGTCGGCGGCGCCGATCTCCAGGCGGACGGTCTGGCCGGCGTAGCCGGACAGGTCGACCGTCGAGGTCGTCCAGGCGGCCGCCTTGTCGGTGGCGGCGGCGTTCTGGGTGAAGACGGCGGTGGAGGTCGAGCCCGAGACGACCCGGACGCGGAAGTAGTCGGCGCTCGTCGCGTTGTTCAGGTGGGCCAGGTACCACGCGAAGCTCAGGGTCAGGCCGGAGCCGGACGGCAGGGTGATCGACGGCGACCGGATCGTGGTGAGACCGCCGTCGACGTCGTTGGCGCCCGCGCTCGACCCCGCCGAGGCGCCCGTCACCAGCTCGTTCGAGCCGGCGGCGAGCTGGGTGGTCACGCCGTTCGAGCTGGTCGCGGCGGCGATCCCGCGTTCGAAGCGGCCCGCCGTCGCGGTGTCGGCGGTCCCGGCCGTCCAGCCGGTCGCGGTGTCGAAGTTGTCCGACCACACGGTCGACCCGGTCGGCGGCGGGGTGCTGCCACCGGTCGAGGCGAGCGTCCACACCGCGTACGCGATGGCGTCGGAATTGCGGTCGAGGGCGGTGTCGTTGATGTTGGACGTCGTGTCGCAGCCGGCGTGGTAGCAGGGGTCGAAAGTCGTGGCCGTGCCGCCCCAGAGCTGCACCTGGGCGGCGGTCTTGCGGCCCTCGGCGCCGGTGAAGATGCCGCCCGCCGGGATGCCCGCCGCGATGAACGGGCCGTAGTCGCTGCGCCCGTCGAAGTCGGTGCCCCGGGTCGGCACCCCGATGGTGGTGAAGTAGTCGGCGAGGGTCTGCTCGATCTGGGCCGAACCGGTGGGCCCCGGCCCCGACCCGGTGTTGTCCGAGTTGTCACCGTCGTACAGGAAATAGCCGGGGTTGGGGGAGCCGACCATGTCGAAGTTCAGGTAGCCGCCGATCGCCGCCTTCTGCGCCGAGCTCAGCGAGTTGACGTAGGCGGTCGAGCCGCGCAGGCCCAGCTCCTCGGCGCCCCACCAGCCGAACCGCAGGTGCCGCGCGGGCTGGAAGCCGGAGCGCGCCACGGCGAGCGCGACCTCGAGGTTGGCCGCCGAGCCGGAACCGTTGTCGTTGATGCCCGGCCCGGCGGTGACGCTGTCGAGGTGCCCGCCGATCATCAGCGTGTTGCCGGTGTCGCCGCCGGGCCAGTCGGCGATCAGGTTGTAGCCGGTGGCCCCGTTGTAGGTGAAGCTCTGCTGCTGCGTGGTGAAGCCGGCCGCGTCGAGCAGGCCCTTGACGTAGGTGACCGAGGCCAGGTAACCGGACCGGCCGTGGGCGCGGTTGCCGCCGTTGGCGGTGGCGATGCTCTGCAGTTGGGTGAGGTGCGCCTTGACGTTGGCGACCGGGATGTCCGGGGCCGCGGCCAGTGGGGCGGCGGACCCGGCCGACGACAACGGCACCGCGATCAGCCCGGCGACGAGCGCGGCGACGCCGGCTACAGGAAGTGCTCGCACGAAGTTCCTCCGTGAGCTAGGACAAGGAGCGTCCGCCGATCGTTACATCGATCAACTTCTAAGCAGTCATCCCAGCCGACTCATAGCTTTCCCGTAACGGCCGGCTCCCCGCCATCATCGGCTCTCCCGCGCGCCGACCTCACCGGGTGCCGAGCAAGATCACCGATCGGGGGTCAGGGCGGCGAGGATCATCCGCTGGGCGGCCCGCAGCGTGTCCGGGAAGGCGGCCGGGTCGCGGCCGATGCGTTCGGCGCCCGCCCGCATCACGCCACTGAGCAGCTCCACCGTCAGTTGTACGTCGTCGACCCGGTGGAACTCGCCGGTGGCGAGGCCGGCGCGGACCACCGTCTCGACCTCGAGGACGATCGCGTGGAAGGCGTTGGCCGGTGCCTTCGCGGCGCCGGCCGGGGAGCCGGAGCCGGGGCGGAACATCAGCTGCAGAGTCTGGTCCTCGAACGCCTCCAGGACCGTCGCGATGATCTCGCGCAGGCGGTCGGCGGCCGGATCCGCGGTGCGGGCGGCGATCGCCGTCACGCGTTGCACCGCCGGTTCACCCGCGCGCTGGGTCAGGGCCAGGACCAGCGCGGTCTTGTCGGCGGCATAGTTGTAGAGGGTGTTGCGGGCGAGCCCGGCGCGGGCCGCGATGTGGCCCATGTTGATCGCGTCGAAGTCCTGCTCCAGCAGCAGCTCGCGGATCGCCTCGGCGAGGGCGGCCCACACCATCTCGTGGTGTTCGTCGATGCTGGTTCCCCGGATCCGCGGCATCCGATCATCCTCCCACGACCACCGCCGGCCCGCGGAGCGGCGCGATGGCCGGGCTACCGCGGCTGGGCGGCGGCGGCCAGGGCGACCCCCGACAGGTGGGGGTTCTCCTGGTGCGAGGCGGTGAGCTTGATCCGGCTCAGGCGCCAGCCGTCGGGGGTGCGGGTCGCCTCGTTGTCGTAGAAGCCGACCACCAGCCAGCGGTCGGGTCCGCCGGCCGCGAGCTCACCCGGGACCCAGTGCTCGGCGCGGACGTGGGCGTGGATCGTGGCGTGCTCGCCGTCGATGGTGACGACGTGGCCGGTGATCACGTGATGGGTCGCGGTGTAGGGCGCGAAGGACGCCCGGAGGACCTCGACGTAGTCGCCGAGCGGCATGGTCATCGGTGGGATGTCGGCGACCGAGGAGAAGTCGAGGGTCAGCGGGTCGGTGAAGGTGCGGCCGGGCAGCTCGGTGAACTCCTTGAGGTCGGCGATGTCGGCGTAGCGGCCCATCAGCTCGATGAGTTCGGCATGCGTGTCCATGCGGGGTCCCTCCTCGTTATATGACAACCTGTCGCAAAGATTACGACAGGTTGTCGTGAAAACCAAGAGGACCGTGCCGCGACCGTGGCGGGGGTGTCTCAGGTGGTCCAGCCGGCCGGATTCGACGCCGTCTCCCGGCTGATGCCCGAGCCGGTCCTCGGATAGTCGCCGAACTGTTTGGCGTGCAGGTCGGCGAAGAAGTAACACATGCTCTCGCACTCCGCGTCGACCATGGCCACCCGCGGTTCGGCCCGCACTTCCTCGTAGAACGCCCGGCCGAGCGCCACGATGAACCCCCGGCAGTAGAGGAATCCGTCGTCGGATCCGTCGGTGACTTCCTGGATGTCCTCGCGGTCGAGGTCGTAGAGCTTGCGTTCCAGCACCCGGTCCAGATCGGTCAGCTGCGTGCGCGACAGCTCCTCGCAGGAGTCCCGCAGCGCGTCGAGAAAGGGGTCCAGCCACTCCTCGATGGCATAGGAGGCCTCCTCCTCGTAATCGCGGGCCAGCAGTTCCCGGCGCAGGGCCGCCGGCTCCTCGCCGAGCCGCTCCCACGCGGCCTCGATCAGCTGCCAGAACCAGTCTTCCTCGGCTGCCGTGGGCGCCCGCCCAGGCTCATCGGCGATGGCTTTCACGCGCGCATCGTAACGGCCGGCACGCACTGCGCGGCCACGACAGTGGAGGACGCCCGAAAGGCTGCTTACGTGACCGGCGTCACTGGCCTACATTTTGTAGGTGGCCGCACGCTCTGAGGGATACAAGGTAGGGGACCTCGTCACGGTGCTCCCGCCGTACGATCGAGATCCTTATATTTTGAACTTTCAGCACTACGGCCGGATCGCCGCCGTCCAGCACAACGACAATCAGTCGTCCTACATGGTCGAGCTCGACTCCACGCTGCCGCCGCGCCGCCGGGTCGGCCCGTTTCCCGCCGGCCGGCTCGCGAAAGGCTGGCGGGACCAGTCAGGACGCTGGCTCGTCGAGTGACGGCTTGACCGCCACCCCGCCGTAACCGAGACGGATCAGATCGGCGTCGATGCCGTCCGGTGCCTCGGTGTACGGCCACAGGTTGACCAGGCCCGGCGCCTCCAGCGGCCAGTCGCCGAAGAAGGCGGCGATGTCCGCGCGGCCGCGCGGGACGAAGGGCGAGTTGGCCCGCTGGTAGATCGCCGAGATGCGGCCCAGATGGTCGGGCCGGGCGTCGTTGGCGGCGTGCGAGATCGCCAGGACGCTGCCGGGCGCGGCCGCCCTGCGGTAGCCGGCCACCATCCGGTGCGGCTGGTCGTCGTCCGCGAGCAGGTGCAGCAGGAACATCATCAGGATGCCGACCGGGGCGTCCGGGTCGAGGAGCCGGCGCACGCTGGGGTCGGCCAGGATCGCGTACGGTTCGCGCACGTCACCCTGCACCATGGCGACGTTCTCCCCGGCCAGCAGGGCCTGACCGTGGATGCAGACCACCGGGTCCTTGTCGACGTAGACCACGCGCACCGAGGGGTCGATCGCGTGCGCGATGTCGTGCACATTTTCCCCGGTGGGCAGGCCCGATCCGATGTCGATCAGCTGTTTGATGCCGCGCTCGGCCACCATGTGCCGCACCACCCGCGTGATCAGCGACCGGCCGAGCCGGGCGGCCTCGCGCATCTCCGGAGCGACCGCGAGCACCTGCTCGGCGGCGGCCCGGTCGACGGCGTAGTTGTCCTTGCCGCCGAGGTAGTAGTCGTACATGCGGGCGGCGTTGGGCACGCTCGGATCGATGCCCGGTGGCACGGTCATGCCGGCATCCTATGTGGAGAACCCGTCAGCTTTTGACCGCGACGCCGCCGGACATCTGCACGTGCTCGTCGTCGACCTCGGTGTCCGGCCGCCAGCGATTGACCAGCACCACGCCGGGGTCGATGAGGTCCAGGCCGCGGAACAGGCGGGTGACCTCGGCGTCGGTGCGTTCCTTGGCCGGGATGCCCCGCGCGCGGTAGGCGGCGGCGGCCGCCACGGCCTGCGGGTTGTGCGCGGTCACCGTCGAGATGGCCAGGGTGCTGCCGGCCGGGAACGGGGCGAGCAGGCCGTCGATGATGCGGTGCGCCTCGTCCTCGTCGGGGATGAACTGCAGCACCGCGATCAGGCTGATCGACACCGGCCGCGCCGGGTCGATGTTCTGCGTCACCTCGGGCGACGACAGGATCGCCGGCACCTCGCGCAGGTCGGCGTCGATGTACGAGGTGGAGCCCTCCGGCGCCGAGGTGAGCAGCGCGCGGGCGTGCACGAGCACGATCGGGTCGTTGTCGACGTAGACGATCCGGGCGGCGGGGTCGACCTTCTGCACCACCTCGTGCAGGTTGGGGGAGGTCGGCAGGCCGGTGCCGATGTCGAGGAACTGGCGGATGCCCCGGTCGGCCGCCAGGTAGTGGGCCACCCGGGCCATGTACTGCCGGTTCGCCCGCATGGAGATCGGCAGACTCGGCGACGACTCGACGATCGCGGCGGCGGCCCGCCGGTCGGCCTCGAAGTTGTCCTTGCCACCGAGCAGGTAGTCGTAGATGCGGGCCGAGTGCGGCACCGCGGTGTTGAGATCAGCCGGGGGCATGCTGGGGAACTTACCGCACGGTCTATTTAGTACCGCGATACAGATCGATCGTCGAAAGCGGACGAAACGGTCGTTGGCCGTGGCCGCGCCGGGGTAATGTTCGCCCGAGAGCCTCACTCAGCGTCGAGAAGGGCGGTGTCCGGCGGTGAAGGTCGGCATCCCGAGCGAGATCAAGAACAACGAGTTCCGCGTGGCCATCACTCCCGCGGGTGTCTACGAATTCACCCGATCGGGTCACGACGTCTTCATCCAGGCCGGTGCCGGCACCGGATCGTCGATCACGGACAGTGACTACGCGTCGGCGGGTGCGACGATCCTGCCGAACGCCGAGGACGTCTGGCAGACCGGTGACCTGATCCTCAAGGTCAAGGAACCGATCGCCGCGGAATACCCGCGGATGCGAGCCGGTCAGGTGCTGTTCACCTACCTGCACCTCGCCGCGTCCAAGGAGTGCACCGACGCGCTGCTCGACCGCAAGGTCACCGGCATCGCCTACGAGACGGTCGAACTGCCCGACCGCTCCCTGCCGCTGCTCGCCCCGATGTCCGAGGTCGCCGGGCGGCTCGCCCCGCAGGCCGGCGCGCACCACCTGATGCGCTCGGGCGGCGGCCGCGGGGTGCTGATGGGCGGCGTCCCCGGGGTCTACGCCGCCAAGGTCGTCGTCATCGGCGCCGGCGTCTCCGGCATGAACGCGGCCGCCATCGCGCTCGGCATGCAGGCCGAGGTCCTCGTGCTCGACCGCAACATCGCCAAGCTGCGCGCGGCCGACGCCGACTACCGGGGACACCTGCAGACCATCGCCTCCAACGCGTACGAGATCGAGAAAGCCGTCGTCGACGCCGACCTCGTCATCGGCGCCGTGCTGGTCCCCGGCGCGAAAGCACCGAACCTGATCTCCAACGAGCTGGTCGGCCGGATGAAACCGGGCAGTGTGCTCGTCGACATCGCCATCGACCAGGGCGGTTGCTTCGAGGACTCGCGACCCACCACCCACGCCGACCCGGTCTACCAGGTGCACGAGTCGATGTTCTACTGCGTCGCCAACATGCCCGGCGCGGTCCCGCACACGAGCACCTACGCCCTGACCAACGTGACCCTGCCGTACGCCCTCGAACTGGCGAATCTCGGCTGGCGCCAGGCCCTCGCGGCCGACCCCGCGCTGGCCCTGGGTCTGAACACGCACGACGGAGACGTCACCTACGGCCCGGTCGCGGAGGCCCACGGGATGTCGCACCGGCCCCTGGCCGAGGTGCTGCGCTGAGCGTTCAGCGAGTCATCGACACCTACCTCGACCACCTGGCGGTCGAGCGGGGCCTGTCGCGCCACACCCTCGAGTCCTACCGACGCGACCTCGACCGTTACGCCGCGTTCCTGCCCACCGACGACCTCGCCGCCGTCCGCGCCGCCGACGTCACCGCCCACCTCGCCACCCTGCGCGAGGAGGGCCTGGCGTCGGCGAGTGCCGCCCGTGCCATCAGCGCCGTGCGCGGCCTGCACCGCTTCGCCTCCCGCGAAGGGCTGCTCGCCGTCGACGTCGCCGCCGAGATCAAACCGCCGGCGCCACCGCGACGACTGCCCAAAGCCCTCGACGTCGACCAGGTGACCCGGCTGCTCGCGGTCGCCGCCGACACCCCGCTCGGCATGCGCGACAAGGCCCTGCTCGAATTCCTCTACGGCACCGGGGCGCGCATCTCCGAGGCGGTCGGCGCGGCCATCGACGACCTCGAACTCGGTGACGAGGCCACCGCGATCCTGCACGGCAAGGGCGGGCGCACCCGACTGGTTCCGGTGGGTGACTACGCGAAAGCCGCGCTGGACACCTATCTGGTACGGGGTAGACCGGCGCTCGCCGCGAACGGCAAAGGCTCGCCCGCGGTCTTCCTCAACGCCCGGGGCGGCGGTCTCTCCCGGCAGAGCGCGTGGACCATCCTTCGTCGAGCGGCCCGGACCGTGGGGCTGCCGGTCGACGGCCCGCACGCGGTGAGCCCGCACACCCTTCGCCACTCCTATGCCACCCATCTGCTCGACGGTGGTGCCGACGTACGCGTCGTGCAGGAGCTCCTCGGTCACGCCTCGGTGACCACCACGCAGGTGTACACGCTGGTCACGGTGGACCGACTCCGTGAGGTGTACGCGACCGCACACCCGCGCGCTCGTTAGACGCTGCGCACCCATAGATGGCGACACGCCGGAGAGGCACCCCGAACGGGCGGCGCGCGTGGCGTACAGTCGGGCATCGGCTCCGGCGTGCGAGTCGCGAGCCGGAAGGGGGTCAAGGCGATGTCGAGCAACGATTCCCGGGCAGAGGCCTGGACCTCCGCGCTGCGGGAGCAGCAGAGTTCGTTCGATCTCGGCGCTGACCTCGGCCCGGCCGACCCGACGGCCTACACCATGCGCCGCCCGATCCCCGAGCCCATGCCGACCGACCGGCACGGCCCGGCGCGGATCATCGCGCTCGCCAACCAGAAAGGTGGCGTCGGCAAGACGACGTCCACCATCAACCTGGGTGCCGCGCTCGCCGAATACGGCCGCAAGGTCCTGCTCGTCGACTTCGACCCGCAGGGCGCCTGCTCGGTCGGCCTCGGCGTCAACCCGCACAACCTCGACCTGAGCGTCTACAACCTGCTGATGCAGGACGACGTGGCCACCGAGGACGTCATCATCAAGACCGATGTGGCCGGCCTGCACCTGCTGCCCGCCAACATCGACCTGTCGGCCGCCGAGATCCAGCTGGTCAACGAGGTCGCCCGGGAGATGGCGCTCGCCCGCGCGCTGCGCTCGGTCCGCAAGGAATACGACTTCATCCTGATCGACTGCCAGCCCTCGCTGGGCCTGCTGGCGATCAACGCGCTGACCATCGCGCACGGCGTGCTCATCCCGCTCGAGTGCGAGTTCTTCTCGCTCCGCGGCGTGGCGCTGCTGCTCGACACCATCGACAAGGTGCGCGAGCGGCTCAACTTCGACCTCGAGCTCGAAGGCATCCTCGCCACCATGTACGACTCCCGCACCACCCACTGCCGCCAGGTGCTGCAGCGCGTGGTCGAGGCGTTCGGCGACAAGGTCTACCAGACCGTCATCACCAAGACGGTCAAGTTCCCCGAGTCCACGGTGGCCGGCGCCCCGATCACCTCGCTCGACCCGGCCTCCTCCGGCGCCCGCAACTACCGCCAGCTGGCCCGCGAGGTCATCGCTGCCAAGGTCGAACGCGGCTGATCGGTTGCTCTTCGCTCTCGGCACACCGGTGGCGTTCGCCGCACTGGTCGTCTCCTTCCTCCTCGGCCTGACCGTGCGCGCCGTCGCCGTCCGGTTGACCGCCCGTAGCCTGGGCCTCGCCGACCGCAAGGAAGGCATCATGCCCAACCCCCGCGACGACATCGACCCGTTCGGTGCCGTCGGCGCCGCCCTCGGCGGCATGGGCTGGGGCAAAATGATCTCCGTCGACGAGGTCCCGAGATGGCGCGGCCGTGGCCGGGCCGCCGCCGTGTTCGCCGCCGGTCCGCTGAGCTGCGTCATCCTCGGCGAGCTGCTGTTCGCGGTCTACAAAGTGCTTTACCCCGACAACATCCTGTCGCTGATCGGCCCCGGCGAGATCCTCGGCGGCCTGTCCGGCCCGTTCACCGAGGTCGTGCTGCTGTCCCTGGCCGCCGGCCTGGTCAGCTTCGGCCTGCTCGCCCTCATCCCGATCCCGCCCCTCGACGGCTTCGGCATCCTTTACCACGCGCTGCGCCGCCCCGGGCCGAGCATGCAGTGGATGCGGCTGTGGTTCGAGGAGAAGAACGTCGGCGTGCTGATCCTGCTGATCTGCAGCCTGTTCCCCTTCGGCTACCCCTTCCTGTTGCGCATCGTCAACGCCCTCGGACTGGTCTTCGTCCGCGTGTGGGGCTGACCCGCCGGCCCTCCGCCGGTCTTCGGTGTCGGTCTTCCGTCACCCACGTGATCTTGGCGCGTTGGTGCCGATGTGAGCCTCGAACAGCTTGTCGAGCCGGTGGACTACGGTCAGCAGGTGCCTGAAGAGCCTGTCGCCGATCTCCCCGTCGAGTCCGCCCCGGACAATGCGGCCGTTCCGGACGACTCGGCTGTTGCAGACGACTCGGCTGTTCCAAACGACTCGGCCGTTCCCGACGAATCGGCCGCTCCGGACGACTCGGGCAAGTTCCTGGTGCGGCTGGACAACTTCACCGGCCCGTTCGACCTGCTGCTCCAACTGATCGGCAAACACAAGCTCGACGTCACCGAAGTCGCCCTCCACCAGGTGACCGACGACTTCATCGCCTACATCCGTGCCATGGGCGACGACTGGGACCTCGACGAGACCAGCGAGTTCCTCCTGGTCGCCGCCACCCTGCTCGACCTCAAAGCGGCCCGCCTGCTCCCGTCCGCCGAGGTCGAGGACGAGGAAGACCTGGCCCTGCTCGAAGCGCGCGACCTGCTTTTCTCCCGGCTCCTGCAATACAAGGCCTTCAAGGAGGCGGCGGCTTTCATCGCCGACCTGGAGGGTACGGGCGCCAAGCGCTACCCCCGCGCCGTGTCCATGGAGCCCCGCTACGCCGAGGCCCTGCCCGACCTGGTGCTCGGCATCGGGGTCGACCGACTGTTCAAGCTGGCGCTCAAACAGTTCCTCCCCAAACCGGGCCCGCCCCAGGTCTCCGTCGCCCACATCCACCAGGTGCGGGTGAGCGTCCGCGAACACGCCCAACTGCTCCGCGACCGCCTGCGTCGCGCCGGCAGTGCCACGTTCTCCCTGCTGATCGCCGACTGCGAGAGCACCCTCGAAGTCGTCGCCCGCTTCCTGGCGCTGCTGGAGCTCTACCGGGAGGGCCTGATCGACTTCGAACAGCCGGTCTCCCTGGAGGAGATGACCGTCCGCTGGATCGGCGGCGAGGCGGCCGAGGCCGACCTCGACATCGACGACTACGAAGGTTCGAAGCCCGAACCCGACACCGCCGCCGAGCCGCTGCCGGGCGACGCTCTCGATACCGCCGACTTCGATGACGACGACGAACTATCCGGCGGTGCTGGTTTCGACGTCGACGTTGACGGCGGCGGCGATGGCGAGGCGTTGGTCGGAGCCACGGTCGATGACGACGAGGCGTCGGGTGAGGCGGCCGGATCCGTCATCGGTGATGAGGGAACAGCCCCGCCGACCGAAGTGGCCTCCGCCGACCGGGACGAATCGTATTTCTCGGATGAGACGGCCGGCGTCGGCGAACTTCCCGGCCCGGGAACACGCGAGCCGTCGGTGGGCGACTTCGCCGGCCCCGCGGATATCGGCGCGACCGACAGT
This sequence comes from Paractinoplanes ferrugineus, assembly GCF_016862195.1. Classification (GTDB taxonomy): domain Bacteria; phylum Actinomycetota; class Actinomycetes; order Mycobacteriales; family Micromonosporaceae; genus Actinoplanes; species Actinoplanes ferrugineus. The sequence continues at coordinate 32,287 of NZ_BOMM01000052.1, forward strand.
GAGCTGCCCGGCGAGGCGGGCGCGGAATTCCCCGCCCTCACCGACGAGAGCCCGCTCCGCGAGTCCACCGAGCCGGACATGTCGGACAGCGGCGGTTGGGCGGCCAAAGCGGGGGACAGCGGCGGTTCAGAGGATCGCCGGATGGGCACACCGGGTGTGATCGTGTCCGACTCGGGGGAGATTCCAGCGGGCAGATTTGACTCGGCCGGGTCCCGCCGTGATGTTGACGGGCGACAAAACGACGCGGCTTCGACCGCGGTGGAGGAACAATCGTGAGCAACGACGAGCGTCCTGAGTCGCTCGAAGCCCAGGCCGCCGCCTGGGTGCCGCCCTGGGAGCGCCAGCAGCGACCGCCCGACCGCGCCTACCAGGCCGCCGCCGAGGCCGAAGCCCGCCGCGGCGACCCCGACCCCGAGTCGCCCGACCCCGAGTCGCCCGACCCCGAGTCGCCTCAGGCTGAGGCGCACCAGGTGGCCGTGGCTCCGGCTGAGGCGCCCGAAGCTGAGGCGCGCCGGGCCGAGGGGCGTGGGGCAGAGGCGCCTCGGGCTGAGGTGCACGGGTCTGAGGTGCACGGGTCTGAGGCGCATGGGGTTGAGGCCGGCGGCGATTCCGGGGCCGCCGATGATGAGGAGCTGTCGGAAGCCGGTCTCTCCGACGACGATGACGACTTCGACGAGGCGTTCGAGGGGGCGAACCCGCCCGGATACAACGAGGGCGGCGGCTCCGGGCCGGCGTCGGATGACGACCTCGAGGAAGGCGCGCTGGGTGACGAGCCGCCGGTCAGCGTCGATGCTCCGGTCGACGCCGACATCGACGACCCGGTGCCGGCCGAGGCCGAGCTCGGGCCCGACATCGATCTGCCCGGAGCGATCGAGTATGCCGCCGAGAACGCGGACGACGACCTCGACGGGGTGCCGGCCGACGCGCCGCTTCTGCCCGACGGCGACGATGCGGGCAGCATGTTCGACGCCGCTGCCGACGACGACGTCAGTGATGACGAAGACGTCGACATTCCGGTAAGCGACGACCCGGCCGCGGACGACGACAGCGCCGCCGCCGCCGACGAAGACGACCCGACCACGGCGGCCGACGAGGGAGCCTCGTCCGAGGAAGACGACCCCGCCGCGACGGACAGCGGCGGCGGTGACCCGGCCCCGGCGGACGGCGACGACGGCCCCGCCGCGGCCTCGGTGGGGCATGGCCCGGCGACGGCGGGCGACGAGGGCGACGCGGTGTCGGTTGGTGGCTTGGCGGGGAGCGGCGGAGAGGCGGCCGGCGGTGGGGGAGTGGGCGGAGCTCAGCTCACCACTCAGCCGGCGGCGGGCGCGGGTCAAGAGGCGGGACGGGCGTTGGCCGGGGCGGCGGTGCCGGAGCAGGGGCGGCGTCGGCGGGGCGGGGACGTTGCGGTCGGGGGAGTTGCCGAGCGTACGGCTGGAAATGCGGAAGTCGTTGATCTGCCGGACCTGACCGATGAGGCGGAATTGGCCGCGGCGCTCGAGGCGATTTTGCTCGTGGTCGATGAGCCGGTGGCGGAGATGCAGCTGGCGCAGATCCTCGAGCAGCCGACGGAGCGGGTGGGGGCGCTGCTGGAGAACATCTCGGCTCGCTACACCGGGGCGGGGCACGGGTTCGATCTGCGGCGGGCGGCCGGTGGGTGGCGGTTGTACACGCGGCCGGAGTATGCGGCCTACGTCGAGCGGTTCGTGCTCGACGGTCAGTCGGTGCGGCTGACGCAGGCGGCGCTCGAGACTCTGGCGGTGGTCGCTTACAAGCAGCCGGTGACGCGGTCGCGGATCTCGGCTATCCGGGGCGTCAACTGCGATGGGGTCATGCGTACCCTTGCTACGCGCGGTCTGATCGAGGAATGCGGCGTCGAGGGTGAAACCGGGGCATATCTGTACCGGACCACCGACCTCTTCCTCGAGAAGCTCGGACTCAACTCGGTTGACCAGCTGCCACCGCTTGCCCCGTTCCTGCCCGACGATGTGGAAGAAGTACTCGATGCCCCAGGCTGACACCGCCGAACGCCTCCAGAAAGTGCTGGCTGCCGCCGGTGTGGGTTCCCGCCGTGCGTGCGAAGACCTGATCTTCCGCCGGCGGGTCACCGTCAACGGAAAGGTCGCCAAGCTCGGCGACAAGGTCGACCCCGCAAGCGTCGAGATCCGGGTGGACGGGCAGCGGGTGATCACGGACACGAAGCTGGCCTACATCGCGCTGAACAAGCCGCGTGGGGTCGTGTCGTCACTCGACGACGAGAAGGGGCGCAGTGAGCTCGCCGACTTCCTGGCGCAGTTCCCGCAGCGGCTGCACCACGTCGGCCGGCTCGACGCCGACAGTGAAGGGCTGCTGCTCCTCACCAACGACGGCGACCTGACGAACAAGCTGACCCACCCGCGGTACGGCATCTCCAAGACCTACCTGGCCGAGGTCATCAACGGGCCACTCGCCCGCAACGTCGGACGGCGGCTGCTGTCGGGCGTCGACCTGGAGGACGGGCCGGCGCGTGTCGACGCGTTCAAGCTGGTCGGTGCGCTCGGCAAGACCGCGCAGGTGGAGCTGACGCTGCACGAGGGGCGCAAGCACATCGTGCGCCGCATGATGGAGGCCGTCGGTCACCCGGTCTCCCGGCTGGTCCGCACGTCGATGGGGCCGATCCGGCTCGGTGACCTGCGCCCGGGTGGCTTCCGCCATCTGTCCAACGCGGAGATCGCGGCGTTGTTCAAGGCGGCCGAATCCTCGGACAGCTCCTCCTCGGACGAGGGCTCACTCGAAGAGGACGACTGACTTTCCCCTCGTGTGGCGGTTCGCGAAGTCGGCGATCGCCTGGCCGGCCTGCTCGAACGGGTAGCGCCGGCCGATCGTCGCGGTGAGGTCGACCACGTCCTTCATGCCGGCGATCGTGCCGTCGATGTCCAGCACCAGCTCGAACGACACGTCGTCGCGGTCGATGAAGCCGGGCTGCGGCACGGGAAACGTGATCGTCAAGAGTCGGCCGCCCGGTGCGAGGGCGTCGGCGACGTCGGTCAGCTCGTCGCTGGGCAGCACCAGATTGAGCGCGACGTCCACTTTCGCCGGATATTCGCCGTAGGCGACGGTCGTGGTGGCGCCCAGCTCGCGCAGCAGCTCCACATCCTCCGGCTTCGCGGTTGCGATCACCGCCTTGGCCGCCTCGGCCAGCAGCGGCAGCACGGTGGTGCCCACGCCGCCGCTGGCGCCGACCACCAGGACCGTCTCATGCGGCTGGATCTTCGCGGCTTTCAGCAGGGCGACCGCGGTGACGCCCACGGTGGGCAGGGCGGCGGCCTGCTCGACGCTCAGCCCGGCGGGACGGTGGGTGAGGAACGGGGTGTCGGCCTCGAACACCGCGTATTCGGCAAGAGTGCCGCTGGTCAGGGACGGCCGATCTTTCGACGCCATCGCCCGCAGTGCATGGGGGACGGCGTGGCCGAAGATCTGATCGCCGATCTCGAACGCCGTGACGCCCTCGCCCACCTCGGTGACCGTGCCGGCGAAGTCGTTGCCCGGCACGTGCGGGAAAGTGACCGGGAGCTGTGGGAAGTCGCCCCGCGGCAGGCGCAGGTCGAGGGGGTTGATCGAGGCGGCGGCGACGCGGACCTGGATCTGGCCGGGACCGGCGTGCGGCTCGGGAATGTCGTCGAGCGTCAGGCTCTCGGGTGGACCATATTGGTGGACCGTCACTGCTCGCATGGGGTGCTGCTCCTCACCTAAGCGGACCGTGTGGTCACCTTATGGCTAAGCGGACCGGGCGGTCAACTTGTTAATGTGCCGTGGTGACACGTCCTCTGCGCTCCGACGCCGCCCGCAACCGAGTGCTCCTGCTGGCGGCGGCCGCCGAGGAGTTCGCGGCGGCCGGGATGAACGCGTCGATCGCGGACATCGCCCGGCGCGCCGGGGTCGGCAAGGGCACGGTGTTCCGGCACTTCCCGACGAAAGACGATCTACTGGCCGCGATCGTGCTGGACCGGGTCGAATCGCTGACCGCGCTGGCGTTCTCGCTCGCCTCGGCCGACGACGCGGGCCAGGCGCTGTTCGACTTCCTGGCCGAGGCGGCGGGGCGGCAGCAGCAGCTCGACTTCTCGTTCCTGCGCGACTCCGGCGACATCAACGACCAGCTCCGCGAGGCCCGGGAGCGGCTCTACCTGACGATCATCGCGCTGGTCGAGCGGGCGCAGGCGGCCGGCGCGGTGCGCGCCGACGTGACCGGTCTCGACGTGATCCTGATGATGTGTGTCCCGGCGCACGTGGTCAGTTTCGTGCCGGGCGCCGCCCCGGATCTGTGGCGGCGCTATCTGGCCATGGTGATCGACGGGTTGCGGCCCGAGGGAGCTCATCCGCTCGGGCCACCGTCGCCGGTCGAGGCTGTCTGAAGTCGGTCGAGGCGGTCTAGGGGCGCTCGAGTCCGGCTTTCGGATTGGCCGCCTCCTGCGCCAGGGCGGCGAGGACATCGGCGTACATCCGCGTCTTGATGGTCTTGATCGTCGGGCCGGCTTTGGGGACGTTGGCCTCGGCGAGGGCGATCGCCCGGACGCGCACCTCGGGCTCGGGCACGGCTTCATCGACGATCTGATTCGCGTACGCGTCAAGGCCGCCGAATCGCCGGGCCGTCACCATTGCCTGATGTGCCGTTTGTGGCGTCAGCCGCGACTGGATCAGCGCGCCCATGCCCACCGAGAACGGGATGTTGATGTCGGCCTCGGGCAGGCACCAGAAGCCTCGGTCGGCGCGCATGATGCGGAAGTCGTGGCAGAGCGAGAGCATGGCGCCCGCCGCGAAGGTATGACCTTGAAGAGCCGCGACCGTGATCATCGGCAGGCTCAGGTAGCGCGCGAACAGATTGTGCACGCTTGCGGTGTACGCCGGGAATTGTTCCGGGTGCTCGATCAGCCATTCCAGGTCGAGCCCGTTGGACCAGATCTTTCCGGACGCGGTGGTGACCAGCGCGCTCGCACCCTTCTCGACCTCGTCGAGCCGGGCGTTGACCTCGTCGATCCAGTCGGGGTGGAAGCGGTTCTCGGTGTCGCCCAGATCGAGGATGAAGACGGCGTCGTGGCGGTCGAGCGTGGGCATGGCGGCTCCTCCGGGTTACTGGTCGGTAACATACCCTAGTTCGTCGATGCGCGGAGCGACGGGCACAATAGGAGGGTTGGTTTTGACCGGTTGACAAACCTGGGGGAAACGGTGGCGGAAGAAGTACGGCCGGAGAAGTGTGTTGTGGCCGTCGATGGGCCTTCCGGCTCCGGCAAATCCACCGTTTCCCGGCGCCTCGCGGCCGCGCTCGACGGCGTCTACCTCGACACCGGCGCGATGTACCGGGCCGTCACCTGGGCCGTCCTGCAGGCCGGCGCCGACCTCGCCGACCCGGACGCGATCACGAAGATCGCCCTGGAGACTGAATTGTCGATCGGCACCGACCCGTCCGCGCCGCACTTCGCGGCCAACGGGATCAACGTCGACACTCCCATCCGCGGCGCCGAAGTCACCGGCGCCGTCTCCGCGGTCGCCGCCGTGCCCGCCGTGCGCAAGCAGCTCGTCGCCCTTCAGCAGGCCATCATCGCTGGTCACCCCCGCATCGTGGTCGAGGGCCGCGACATCGCGTCGGTCGTCGCGCCGGACGCCGACCTGAAGGTCTACCTGACCGCCTCGGCCGCCGCGCGGGCCGCCCGGCGCAGCGCCGAGGACGCCACCGACGTCGCCGCGACCGAGGCCGCCCTCGCCCGGCGTGACAAGCTTGACTCGTCGCGGTCGGTTGATCCCCTGCGGGTCGCATCGGACGCCGTCGAGGTCGACACGACCGGCATGGGCATCGACGACGTCGTCGCCCATCTTCTTTCGCTTCTGAATTCCAAGGTGTCCAGGTGAGTGAGCTTCCCGTCGCCGAACTCGACGATCCGTCGTCGCTCGGCCCGGTTCCCGTGGTTGCCGTCGTCGGCCGCCCCAACGTGGGCAAATCGACGCTTGTCAACCGCATCATCGGCCGTCGCCAGGCGGTCGTCGAAGACGTGCCCGGGGTGACCCGCGACCGCGTCCCCTACGACGCCCAATGGAACGGCCGCCGATTCACGGTCGTCGACACCGGCGGCTGGGAACCCGACGCCAAGGACCGCGCGGCCGCTATCGCGGCCCAGGCCGAGATCGCCGTGCAGACCGCCGACGTGGTGGTCTTCGTCGTCGACGTGACCGTCGGCGCCACCGACGTCGACGAGGCCGCCGTCCGGATGCTGCGGCGCAGCCACAAGCCGGTCATCCTGGTCGCCAACAAAGCGGACAACCAGAACCTCGAGTTGGAAGCCGTCTCCCTCTGGTCCCTCGGCCTGGGTGAACCGCACACCATCTCGGCCCTGCACGGCCGCGGCTCCGGCGACCTGCTCGACGACATCCTGTCGAACCTCCCGGCCCCGCCGCCGATCCTCGAGGACGGCCCCCGCGGCCCCCGCCGCGTGGCCCTCGTCGGCCGCCCCAACGTCGGCAAGTCGTCGTTGCTCAACCGGGTGTCCAAGGAAGAGCGCGCAGTCGTCGACTCGGTCGCCGGCACCACCGTCGACCCCGTCGACAGCCTCGTCGAGATGGACGGCGACATCTGGCAATTCGTCGACACCGCCGGCTTGCGCAAAAGAGTCAACCAGGCTTCGGGTACGGAGTATTACGCGTCCCTGCGCACCGCCGGCGCCGTCGAAGCCGCCGAAGTCGCAGTCGTGCTCCTGGACGCCGGCGAGGTGATCTCCGAGCAGGACCAGCGCGTCCTGACCCAGGTCGTCGAAGCCGGCCGCGCCCTCGTGATCGCCTTCAACAAATGGGACCTCGTCGACGCCGACCGGCGCTTCTACCTCGACAAAGAGATCGACCGCGAACTCAAACGCATCCCGTGGGCGATCCGCGTCAACATCTCCGCCAAAACCGGCCGCGCCGTCGACAAACTGGCCCCCGCCATCCGTCGCGCCCTGGCCTCCTGGGAACAGCGCATCCCCACCGGCGCCCTGAACCAGTGGCTGACAGAGCTGACCCAGGCCACCCCCCACCCGGTCCGAGGCGGCCGAGCCCCCCGCATCCTGTTCGCCACCCAGGCCGGCATCGCACCCCCCCGGTTCGTCCTCTTCACCACCGGCCCCCTCGACGCCGGCTACCAGCGCTTCGTCGAACGCAAACTCCGCGAGGAGTTCGGCTTCGAAGGCTCGCCGATCGAGATCTCCGTCAAGCCCCGCAAGAAGACCGGCCCGGGGGGTCGCGGCAAGGCCCATGGGTAGGGCTTGGTAAGGTGTACTGGTTGCCGCGCGGTGCTTTTGCCGGGTGGCATCGGGCTGTAGCGCAGCTTGGTAGCGCACTTGACTGGGGGTCAAGGGGTCGCAGGTTCAAATCCTGTCAGCCCGACAGCGAAGGGGTTTCCGCAGGTCAGAGACTTGTGGGAGCCCCTTTTTCGTGTCTGACGACGTCACCGGGATCGAGCACGCCGCTTGTAGACCCCTTGACTCGGCAGGTGACGAGAGATGCCCCTACTGAAGCTCGACCGACTGTGCGACGGTCTGGAGTCCGGCGACTGGGCCGGCTTCTTGCGCGACTGGGACCGCGCTCTGCGGGCCGGGAATCACCCGGAGACGACCCGCTACAACTACCTTCTGGCCGCCGCGCAATTGGCGAAGTATCTGGCCGGCGAGTCCCCCGATCCGGACGCCGATGACGCCGCCCAGGACCCGACCCTGGTGACCAAGGCACACGTCGAGTCGTTCCAGGCGTGGATGATCGAGACCCGGTCGCCGTCGACCGCGCTGAGCAAGCACAAGAGCTTGCAGCAGTTCTTCAAGTACCTCCTCGAGGAAGAGGAGATCGACCGGTCGCCGATGGAGCGGGTGAAGCAGCCGCAGACCCCGCAGAAACTCGTGCCGATCATGGGTGACGACGACACGAAGAAACTGCTCGATGGCACCAAGGGCAAGACGTTCATGGCGTTGCGGGACGAGGCGCTGATCCGGCTGTATTACAACACTGGTGCCCGGTTGTCGGAGATCGGCAATCTGCTGCTGACCGATCTGGATATGAACACCGAGTCGGTGCACCTGCACGGCAAAGGCGCCAAGGACCGCCGGGTGAGGTTCGGCCCCAAGACCTCGCGAGCGATTGCGCGATATCTGCGGGCCCGGGCGAAGCGCAAAGGCGCCGCCGACGTCCCGCAGCTTTGGATGGCCGAGAAGGGCGCAAAGCCGTTATCCCCGAACGGCATCAAGCTGATGCTCAAGCGCCGTGGTGCCGCCGCCGGCGTGACGAATACGCACGCGCACCGGTGGCGGCACAACTTCGCCCACGAATGGCACAAGGGCGGCGGGAACACCGGCGACCTCATGCTGCTTCTCGGCTGGGCGTCGGAGGACATGCCCCGTCGGTACGGCGCGAGTGCTGCGGCGGAGCGGGCGCAGGAGCTCCAGGTGCAGATGGGCATCGGCGAGCGGGTCTGAGCGATTCGCCGGCTGCGGCGGCGCGTAGGGTCGCCGTCGCAGCCGGACCGGCGCCAGGGGAGTGGTGGGGGAGGAGTTAGGGGAGGACAGCCGCAGACAGCTATCGCCCGTTGCGCCGCAGCTCGGATGATCGAACGAGCGCCGCGCGTACTGGCTCGTGGTGCGATACGTGCCCTTGTACGTAGTCAAGGGATGCACGGTGTCGGCCCGGCGAAGCGTCTGCGAGGTGGATGTGCTCGATCTGCAGAAGGTCTGCCGCGATCTTCCGCCCGCCTGGTCCGATTACCTGCGGGACTGGGACCGGATGCTGCGCTCCGGGAACTACCCGGAGACCACCCGCTACAGCTACCTCCTTGCCGGTGCGCAGCTGAGCCGCTTCCTCGTCGACAACGCCGAGCCGCTGGGTGCCGAGGACGCGGCGGAGGATCCGACCGAGGTCGAGCGGGGGCACATCGAGGAGTTCCAGGCTTGGATGGTGCGGACCCGCTCGGCGTCGACGGCGTTGAACAAGCACAAGGGGTTGCAGCAGTTCTTCCGGTGGCTGACCGAGGAAGAAGACCTGGAGCGTTCGCCGCTGGACCGGATCCGGCAGCCGAAGACCGCCCAGACGCTGATCCCGATCCTGGGCGACGACGACACCGCGAAGATCCTCGCCACCTGTAAGGGCAAGGACTATCTATCGCTGCGTGACGAGGCCATCATCCGGCTGTTCTACAACACCGGCGCCCGGTTGTCGGAAGTTGCGGGCCTTCAGTTGGATGATGTGGACCTCAACAGCGATTCGCTGCTATTCCACGGCAAGGGGATGAAGGACCGACGTGTGCGGTTCGGCCCTAAGACCGGCCACGCGCTGACCAAGTTCCTTCGATCGCGCAGCCGCCGCAAGGCAGCCTCATCTACAGCGATGTGGTTGCCGGCTCGAGGTGCAGTGCCGCTATCGAGCAACGGCATCAAGCTCATGCTCCGACGGCGCGGAGTCCTGGCCAGGGTGGACAACGTCCATGCGCATCGCTGGCGGCACAACTTCGCGCACGAATGGAAGCTCGCCGGCGGTGACACCGGCGATCTGATGCTGGTGCTGGGCTGGTCATCAGACGACATGCCCCGCCGCTACGGCGCGTCAGCGGCAGCCGAGCGAGCCCAAGCGACCCACGCGCGGCTGCGAATCGGCGAACGAGTCTGAACGGGGGAGACAAATCATGGCGTTGACGGCGAAGCAGCGGTCACGGCGGGCGCGGATCGCCGCGCACGCCTCATGGGCGAACACAGCAGATCGGCAAGGCCGCACGGCGTCGGCGACGGCATCGTTCCTGGCACGGTTCGAGAAGCAGGTTGATCCACTCGGTGTGCTGGAGCCGGAGGTCCGGACGACGATGGCGCTGCACGCGCGGCGGGCGTACATGCTGCAGCTGGCGGAGCGTTCGGCGAAGGCACGCGCCCGGGGCGCCGGTGATGGCTGATGTCCCCGTTCGAGGTACCAACTCGGCTGCGGCCCGCGGTTCTGCGCGACGATCGAAGCGGCACCGTGGTTCGAGATCAGCAAGGCGACATGATTCGCGTCCACTTGAGAAGGAGACCATCGTGACCAACTACGCCATCGACGAGGACACCGGAACGCTGCTGCGAATCTGGCCGACAGGGCGAGGCCAACGCGCGGCGGTGGTGGGCGCCTTGCCCGCCGCCGCGAGGGAGGACCGGTTGCGGCTCGCTGCGGCTCTGACGTCGTTGTCCGAAGCGTTGTGGCGCTGCTATACCCATCCCGGTCTGGCTACCGACGACCCGGACGGCAACGGTGAGGGCTGGCGGCGGGAGCAAAGCCGCGAGGTCTTCTCGCAGCTGGTCGGCTTCATCAAGGAGCCGAATCTGCCGGGTGAGGGCGGCGCCATCATCGAGAGCTACGACCCGGTCGAAGAATGGGCTCATAGCGTCGGCCGGGCCGTGCGCGCCATCGGCGACGCGAAGCTTTTCGAGGCGGTCAGCGCGGACGTCGCCGCGGAGATCGAAGCGGTCGAGTCCGCCGAACGCGGTGATCTCAGTGGGCGAGCCCAGCAGGCGGTGGTGTTGAGCCGCACCGACGTGAACCCCGTCCAGGTCGCCGCCGCCGACGGTGTCCTGGCGCTGGACCCGCTGAACGGCGAGCAGCTGTTCGTGAACGTCGACCCGACCGCCGCATCGGTGGCGGCCGCGCACTGGCTCAAAGCTGCTGCGGACGTTGTCGCCGAAGTGTCCGGCATGCCGGCGGACGAGGTGGTGCAAGCCGCCGACGACATCGAGGCGTTGCCGGTGGAGACGCCGAGTGAGGTGCTGCGGCTGTTCGACTTCAGCGACACCGCGTACGGCGTGGTGGTGGAGATGGTTCGCGGGGCGGTTCAGGTCGGTGAAGGCTCTGTCGCTGATCTCGGTGCGCTCCTGGTCGAGCATGACACTGGGGACGACAGCGACGATCCGGAAGCCGAGCCAACGCCCGTGCGGCTGACCGTATTGGATCCACAACGACCTGCTCTCGATCTGCTGGAAGATCTCCTCACTGGCATCCACGGCTGCCGCCTGGTCTACGAGGAGTACGTCGACGCCGGCGATGCCGCCGCCACCGACACGCAGTTCTGCGAGGCGGTGCGGGAGCAAGCTAAGAAGGCCTACACCCGCTTGATGTGACTATGGAGCTGGCGGAGCGTCATGCATTTCGCTCGCGTATTCTTGCGCTAGGGACATGGCGCCTCCGCGTGCTGCCACCCGAGACCTCGTCGACACACTGGCAGTGTGGGGGTCAGGGGTTCGAGTCCCCTCAGCTCCACCCTTTCTGAACTGGGAAAACGCATCGTCTGACTCTCCAAGTTAGACGGTGCGGTTTTTTTTTGCGCACACATGTGCACACCTGATGATCTTGAAGCGCGATCCGTACCACGTCTCAGAAGCGTCCAATTGTAGGCTGAAAACCACCTCTGAGCTGTGGAAACACCTTAGAAAGACCGACCATTGACCGTCGGTTCGGCCTCCGGAGAGGCTGTCTAGATCATGGGCGCCGGTGATCCAAATCACATTCTCTTCTTGTGGAGCCCCGATTCTCCCGTAGGCATCTCGCCGGCTGTCGCTGGCCGTCGCCAAGGCGGCCAGTCAGCCTCCGGGACAGCCTCGGACAGCCTCGGTTAGGGCCTGTGCAGCTGTTCCCGGCCGCCCAGATCAGCAAGGCTCGGAAGAGCCAGCACAAGCCTTCCTCGGGGCTCCGGCTGGCAGCCGGGGACACCTTCGTAACGGTGCAGCCCTACGGCCGGGGCCTTCCACGGGCTGCACCGCAGGCGTCCACACGACAGGAGGAACGCATGGCAGAGCAGGATGCCCAGCAACCGCAGCGCCGGGACGCCGACCAGGATCTCTACTTCTCCGTGGAGCAGGTGGCCGCCAAGCTGAAGGTCTCAGCACGATGGCTCGCCGATCAGTGCCGTGATGGCCGAGTCGAGCACGTACACCTCGCAAGGAAGCGCAAGTTCACTCCCGCGCAGGTTCAGAAGCTCCTCGACAGCCACACGGTCAAGCCGGCGGAGGTTCGGGAGCAAGAACGGGGGCATGAGCGTGCGGTGCAACGCGTGCTTCGGGAGCGCGCGCGACAGCGCCGCTAGAGACGCTTATACGGGTCTTATTGGCGCCGGGAATGCTCTGACTCCCACAAGAATTTCTGTGGGGGTCACCTCTCCCTGGCCGCAATGAAAATTGCAGCCTGACCGCCCAGAGACTGTATCCCAGGGCCGCCTTCACCGCCAGCGGCACGACGGCGCTATGTCGTCGATGCACGCAAGTAGCTCAATGGGGATTAAGTGAATAGCACACCAGACACCCTCTCGGCAGCAATGGCCTGGTTCGATGCGGGCTGCGCAGTCATTCCCATTCGTGCGGATGGAAGCAAAGCGCCTCTCGTGCCATGGCGCAGTTATATGCACACGCCGCCCGACCGAAGACAAGTCGAAGAATGGTTCACGGGTAACCCTCCGGGAGTGGCCATTGTGTGTGGCAGTTCTTCCTCGGGGCTTGAGATGCTCGAGCTCGAAGGACGAGCAGTCGACGAGGGATTAGGGCAGGCGCTGATTGACCTCCTTACCCAAGCTGGCCTAGCCGACCTTTGGAAACGCGTAACGGCCCACGGTTATTGGGAGAGGACACCGTCCGGAGGGGTCCATATCCTTTACAGGATCAGCGACGCCGAGGTCGATAGGAACCTCAAACTCGCACGGCGACCCGCTACCGAGTACGAGCTCTCGATCGATGCAACCGACAAGATCAAGACGCTTGCCGAAACCCGGGGCGAAGGCGGCTATACGATCGTCGCCCCGTCCAACGGCACCGTGCACGAAACGCGCCGCCCGTGGGTGGCCCTTAGCGGATCAACGCCCGCGCGCATTCCGGTCATCAGCGTGACCGAACGGGCGGCGTTGTTGGACGCGGTTCGAGCGCTTGATGAAATGCCGCCCCCGCCACTCACTGCGCCGCATCGTCCGGCTCCGCCGTCAACGGGACAGGGCATTACGCCGGGCGATGACTTCGAGCTGCGTATGGACTGGAGCGACCTATTGGTGCCCGCCGGGTGGACGCTCGTGCACACGGCGGGACGCACGCGGTATTGGCGCCGCCCGGGAAAGAGCACTGGAGTTTCTGCGACGACGGGTCGCGCTGACGACCGCGATCGCCTCTTCGTGTTCAGCAGCAGCACTGTGTTCGAGACGGAGACGCCCCTGACGAAGTTTCACGTCTTTGCGGTGCTTCACCACGGCGGAGACCATCGAGCGGCCGCTCGCGCGCTGCGTAACGACGGATACGGTCGACGACTCGATGCGGAACCGGCACCGGATGACTCGGCTACAGGCTCAGGCGTCCGAGAGCCTCGGGAAACGGCGCCAGTCCACGCCCCCGTCGTCCGGGAAACGGTGTCGCCGCCAGCAGCATGGGGACCAACGGAAGACGGACTGGCTCGCGCCCTGGTCGCCCACCACGGTCATGAGCTGCGATATTGCCCCCAACGAGGAGCTTGGCTGTTGTGGGCGGGGCATCGCTGGGTCTGGGACGACGCCGAACGGCACCGGGAGTACGTGAGGGAACTGGCTCGGCAGTTGCCCAGCGCCGGCGGCTGGCGTCGTTTCCGATCTCAAGCGTTGTCTGCCGGCGGAGTATCCGGCGTAGTGCGCCTGGCACGTTCGGACCCCGCGGTGACCGTGTCCTTGGCCGCGCTGGACGCCCGTCCCTATGAGCTGAACACTCCAGCAGGTGTGGTGGACCTTCGGACCGGCGAGGTGAGTGCCGCGGATCCGCGGCTTCTACACACTCGATCGACGGCGGTGGCGGCGGACTTCGAGCGGCGGTCGGAAGTCTTCACCGCCTTCCTGCATGACACCTTCGGCGATGACGACGAGCTCGCGGGGTACGTACAGCGGCTGATCGGCGTGTCGGCCATCGGCAGTGTGCTTGAGCAGCTGCTTCCGTTCGCGGTGGGACCTGGAGCGAATGGCAAGTCGACGCTGCTGGAAGCAGCGATGCATGCCCTGGGCCGTGGCGATGACGGCTATGCCCGGGCAGGGTCGTCGGAGATGTTGATGGTGCGCAAGCATGCTGAGCATCCGGCGGAGCTGGCGCAGCTGTCCGGTGCGAGGTTGGTGGTGTGTGCGGAACTAGATGAGGGTCAGCGTTTCGCTGAGGCGCGGGTCAAGCAGTTGACCGGTCGGGACTCGTTGTCGGCGCGGTTCATGCGGCGAGACTGGTTCACGTTCGAGCCCAGCCACACGCTGTGGCTGCTCGGCAATCACCTGCCGGCGGCCCGGGCGGGCGGGCCGGCGTTCTGGAGGCGCATTCGGGTACTGCCGTTCAACCGCGTGGTACCACCGGAGCGGCAGGACAAGAAGCTCGGCGAGCGTCTGGCGCAGGACGCACCCGCAATCTTGGCGTGGATCATCGCAGGGGCAGCGGCATATCACCAGGGCGGGCTTCGCGAGCCGGTGTCGGTGTCCTCGGCCACTGAGGCATATGCCCGGGATCAGGACACCGTTGGCCGCTTCGTTGAGGAGCAATGCCACCGCCAGCCCGGGTCTGCGGGTGTGCGGACCGCGGTCAGCGTGCTACGGGAGGCGTATCAGCAGTGGTGCGAGCAACTGGGCGAACGGCCCGTGTCGGCCAAGCGCCTGACGCAGGAGCTGCAGAGCCGTTTCGGCGTCGCCGACGCCCGGGGCGGCAAGGGGCAGCGCTTTTACACCGGCATTGCGCTGCTGGACGCCGATGACCTCCAGGCCGTACTGCCGGTCGAGTCGTGATCAACCAGGCGGCCGGCCGCCGGCGAGAGGTGACAGGTGACAGATGTTCCCGGGTTTCCCGGTTGACGGCTATCGCGCGCGCGGGCGCGCGGACATGTGGTGCGCGCACGGTGCCGGTCAGCCTGCAACCGGGGATGATCTGTCACCTGTCACCCACGACGCTTCTGTCGGAAAGCCGACATCATTCAGTGACTGACGCCGATACACCGGGTTGTGTCACACGCCGATCTTGCACCAGGATGTCCGGCATGGGGGGTCTGGAATACCGGCGAGGAATGCATCAGCTCGGCCGAGGCACGTGGGCCTATCTCAGTCCGCCAGGCACGTGGGGGTGGAGCAACTGCGGCCTGCTCGTCGATGGAGCGCATGGGTTGCTGGTGGACACCCAGTTCGATCTGCCGTTGACGCGGGAACTGCTGGCCGCCGTCGCCGAGGTCGCGCCGGGGGTAGAGATCAGCACGGTGGTGACCACGCACGCGAACGGCGATCACTGCTGGGGTAACGAGCTGCTGCCGCGAGCGGAGGTGGTCGGCTCGTCGGCGTGCGGGCTCGGCATGGCGCACGAGGTGCAGCCGGCCGAGTTGGCAGCGCTGAGCGGCCCCGGGTCGCCGGCCACACCACTGGGCGATTACATGCGCCGGCACTTCGGCGCCTTCGACTTCGAGGGCATCACGGTGACGCCCCCGACCCGCACCTTCACCGGTCAACTCGACCTGGCCCTGGGAAACCGGCGGGTCGAGCTCATAGAAGTCGGACCGGCACACACCGACGGTGATGTGATCGTGCACATGCCCGACGTCGGCGTGGTGTTCGCCGGAGACATCCTGTTCATCGGTGGGCATCCGATCATGTGGACCGGACCTATCCGGAACTGGATCAGCGCATGCGACCGGATCGCGGAGACCGGCGCGGATCACGTCGTCCCGGGACACGGACCTGTCACCGACCAGGCTGGAGTGGCCGTGTTCCGCGGTTACCTCGAATGGGTTGCCGACTGGGCACGGAAGGCTTATGGGGCGGGCCTGCCGTACTGGGAGGCCGGCGACCCGCGGAGGCTACCCGCAGCGTATGCGGGGTGGGGCAATCCGGAGCGGCTGGTGATCACTATGGCTGCGGCATATCGCGAGCTGGGTGACGGGCCCCACGAATTGCTGGATGTGCTCGCGAAGACCGCTGCCGCCGAACCCAGGTAGTCAGTGGGGTCGCTTGGGTCCGTCGGGCTCGATCGGCACGAGCATCATCAGCCGGCTCGCCTGTGCACGCAGGGGAGCGAAGGCGATCAGCTCGATCGGCTGCAGCCGTTTGTGCAGGGGAAGGTGCAGGTAGCGGTGATCGCCGTCGGGATGGGGGTAGGTGATCGGGTGTTGCTGGAAGCGCCGGGCGTCCGCGTTGACGTCGAGGATCTCCTCGATCACGGCGGCGAGCCGCTTGTTCTCTGGTTGCCGCGCCTGAGCGAACTGCATCTGGGCGAACATCTGCGGTCCCCAGTCGGTGTCCCAGTTGTGCAGCTGGGTGCGGGCCTCGGGGAACGTGAAGACCCAGCGCATGATGTTGTTCTCGTGGCCCTCGACCCACGGGAACCAGCGGCTCATGTGCTCGTTGAAGGCGACCAGGTCCCACGCCTCGTCGTTGACGTAGGCGGGCCAGGGCTGCGCGTCGACGATGCGCTGGATCGTCGGAGTGGATCGCATCCTCGACTGGTGGACCGTGATGGTTAGCGCGTGCCCGGTGGCGAGGAAGAACAGCATGCTCTTCTCCGCCTCGTTCAAGCGCAGGGTGTAGGCCACGCGGTTGAGGAAGTCATCGGAGTAGTTCTGCAGCACTCCGCGCTCGAGCGCGCTGTACCAGCCGACGCTGTAGCCGGTCAGCGCGGCGACGGTCTCCTTGCTCACCCGGCGGTGGCGGCGGTTGCGAGGCAACGATGCGTGCAGTCCGGGGATCTCGTCGGGGTTGAGCCGCAACCTCCAAGCGTGGACGTGGCGCGCGAGGTCGTCGCTCAGTTCGGGCGGAGTCTGGCGGGGCGTCGTCTCATCGGTCGGGGGCTCAGAGGTCATCGCGCTTCCTCGGGCGTGGTCGCCATGGATGCAAAGTACGAATGTCCTTCACAGAAAGGACCGAACCTAGCAGCGTTGATCTATCCGTAAAGACCTCTTTCAGGAAGATGACGACCGATGCATGCCCAGCGGACGGGAAGCGGCCGCCGCACTGCGTGACAAGTCGTCAGTCCCAATTCCGGCAGTGTCACTGTGGATCTCACAGTGTGTGGTCAAGCGCCACCGCAAGGTGCACGATATTGGCTTCATCTCGGCGTGGGGGCGTCCTCGATGGTCAAAAGCACTGTGACCAGCAGATCCTGGGATTTGGCCGCCACGCATGGCGGAAGGAGAACCATGGGTCGAACCGCACTGGTAGTCGGTGGTGCGCGGGGCATCGGCCTCGCGACAGCTCACGAGTTGGTCAAGGACGGACACCGGGTTGCCGTCACCTACCGTGACTCGACGCCACCGGCAGACATCAGTTCTGTCCACTGTGATGTGCGCGACACTGCATCGGTGGACGATGCCTTCGCCCATGTCGAACGCGAACTCGGTGCGGTGGAAATCGTTGTCGTAGCTGCCGGCGTTACCCGCGACAAGCTGGTGATGCGCATGGACGACGAGGACTTCACCGACGTTCTCGACGCCAACCTGACGGGAGCGTTCCGCGTGGCCAAGCGAGCCAGTCGCGCGATGCTGCGCGCTCGGTGGGGACGGTTGATCTTCATCTCATCGGCAGTGGCGCTCCGTGGAGAGGCCGGCCAAGTCAACTACGCAGCCTCTAAGGCGGGCCTTATCGGAGTGTCCAGGTCGCTGACGCGTGAGTTCGGCAGCCGCAATATCACCGCCAACGTGGTCGCTCCCGGCTACACCGAGACGGACATGACCGCGTCGCTGACCGAAAGTCAGCGCGAGCACATGCGTTCGCAGATCCCGCTGGGCCGGGCCGCCCAGCCGGAAGAGATCGCTGCGGCCGTGTCCTTCCTCGCCAGTGACGGAGCCGCCTACATCTCCGGTGCCATCATCCCCGTCGACGGAGGCGCCGGCATGGGGCACTGACGTGCCCGGTAGGCACGGGCCCCAACCTGCAAGAGCCGACATCACCATGGGGGACGATGTGCTGAGCACCGGCGACAAACCGGCGACGACGCAGGCTGAGCATGCGGAATCACGGTCGATGAGTTCCGCTCTCAAAACTGATGAGAAAGGAGAGGAAGCGGGAATGGCGCCGGCCAGGATGGCCGACAACGACTCGGAGGACGATCTCACCTACGGCCGGCGGTTGCGTCGGGCTCGCCTGGCCAAACAGTGGTCCCAGCTGCAACTGGCGCATCGCATCCGCGAGGTCGGCGCCAAACATCGCGGTGTCGCTGCCCTTCACTCGCTGTTGATCATGATCAGCAAGTGGGAAAACGATCGCAAGCGGCCGAATCAGTACAGCCTGCACCTGATCGCCGCCGCCCTCGAGATCGACGTGACCAGCCTTGGACTGCCCGTCGATCGCGACTTCGTCTTCTAGCCGGGGCGACCCGCGCACGAGTGGCGTGCGCTGTGACGGCCGGCCACAGCTATCAATCGGGGTATCGCGTCAGCCGTCGTGCTTGACACCGCTGAAGACGCTTAATGCCCAGACGAGCACGCTGGCGTACGTGTGCAACGCGGCCGGAAACTCTGCGAGCCGATTCTCGCCACCGTCGTTGCCTGCAACGACGGTGGCGATGTCGTCGTACGCATCGGACGGAGCGCCCTGCATTTGGTGCGTGATCAGATTGAGGAGATGCTGGCGAGCTTCACTGATCATCTCGTTCTGCTCTGCAACGACTCGCGACTCGGGGTCGTCGTCAGAGAAGCGTACATCGGGTAAGTACAGCCCGGCCGCGGTGATGAGATCCGACGGTGCAATGCGCTGCGACCCCGGAAGCGGCGGCGGCTCCCCCGCCGCCACAGCGACCGCCACTTGCGACGCATACCCGGCATAGACCGTGCCGGCTTTGGCCAGGACGATGATCGCCTGCTCGAAGTTCTGGTCAGCGAGACGCCTGAGATCGTCGGTGACCTGCTGGAGCAGCGCCCCCGCCTGACAGCCTGTCCGCTGGGCCTCCAAAGCGCACTCGACCTGCAGCGTGAATGTCAGCGCCTGGTGCAGATGAACGGCCGCCTGGTTGCAGGCCGTCCCCATTTCCAGCAGTGCCGCGCGCACGTCCAACGGTAGCCGTAGGCCCATCTCGGGCTGCAGCAGCTGGTGCGTTGTCAGCACCATCCGTGGCTACCTCCCCTCACTCAGGCCCGGCGGCCGGCGTCCACAGCGGACCCACAGCTATCGCAAAGTTACCTATCCACCTGCGCGGCACCGTGTCAAGGAGACCGAATTCGCAGCCAGAAGGACAGCCCCGGACAGCCCCGGACAGCTACCCCGAACGCACGATGTCGCCGAGGGTCGAACTCGTGGCAAATGCTGGTCCGACTCTAGACGTGTACCCGCGCAGACGGGGCGCACCCCCGGTCACGGCTGCACCTACGCCCGCACTCGAAGCGAGCCCGCCGCGGTCGTGGCCCACCAGATCGCGGATGGCGCGCGTTCCGCCTCGGCACCGTGCCGTCCTCCTGCGCCGCCTGCTCATCCTGGCCTGCCGACGCGCGGAGAAGTCGAAGCCAACGCACAGCGCGCTGACTCGTCCGACCGGACGTCGCGCTCAGCCCCCTTAGTTCCCCCACGAAAGGTCTCGATCATTGCGGCCGCGTCACCTAAACGCTTGCCTGTCGGGCAGCGGGCCTCTGACCGCAGCCGCGGCGACCTGCGCCTCTGCCTGGACACGCGCCTCAACACGGCGTCTCCCACGAGGCGCTGACTGCTCCGCACCTGATCTCAAGCGTGCCGCCTCGTGCACCTCGCAGCGCGCTGGGCCACCACCTCTCTCATCCCTGTCTTTGCACCGATCACTGCTTCACGGGGGAAACAGCATGGCAATCACCGGGTGGATCCATCCCAAACGGGACCTGCGCGACGAGCGACCCGCCGTCAACGCGATGACCGTCGCGCTCACCGCCGGCACGTTGCGCCGCGACGTCGTCCGGCTGGCCCGCCACGCCGCGTTCGCCCACCTCGGGCTGGCCAGCGGCTACGCCGACTGGCGGCATCCCGAACGCCCCGATCCGGACCTGGTCCTGGTCATCGACGGGCAGCTGACCAACCGCGGTCATCTCGACGAGCAGCTGTACGGCCGGGCCCGGCCGCTGTCGGCTGACGCCGAGGTGCTCCTGCACGCCTACCGGACGTGGGGACCCGGCCTGGTCGACCGGATCGACGGCGCATACGCCATCGCCATCTGGGACAACCTCGCCCGGCAGTTGCTGCTCATCCGCGACCCGCTCGGCGCTCGCACCCTGTTCTTCACGTTGGTGGACGGCGGGATCATATTTGCGACCCGAGCCACGGCTCTGCTGGCCCACCCGCAGGTCAAACCGGTCATCGACGCCGACGGCCTCAACGAGTTGCTTACCCTTGGCCCGGTACGCACGCCCGGCCACGGCGTCCTGGACGAGGTGGCCGAGGTCCTGCCCGCCGAAATCATCCAGGCAGGCGCGGACGGGCTGCGCCGGCGTTCGTACTGGTATCTCGAAGCCGACGACCCCCGCCCCGACGCCGCCACCGCCGTGCAGGTCGTGCGTCAAGCGCTGGCCGAGACCACCGCGGCGCACCGCACACGACCGGCGGGCGCGGTGCTGCTGTCCAGGGGCATCGCGTCCGGCGCCGCAGCCGTCTACGCCGCCGGAACCTCCGGCCATCGGCCAGCCGCCTGGACCCTCGCCCTGACCGGTCCGCAAGATCCGCCCGCAGACGGTGGCGCGGACGTGGACCAGGCCGAACGCGTCGCCGAGCAGCTACGCCTACGGCACGACGTATTCGCCATCGACACGGACACGCTCCTCGACACCGCGCACGCCGCGCGCGAGGCCCTCGATTTCCCCTGCGAAGCCGGCACGGATGCCGTCTTGCTCGCGGGGCTTCGGCGGATCGCCGCCGCCGGCAGCACCAGCGTGGTCACCGGCGACGGCGCGAACGCGGTGTTCGGCGGCTACCGGTGGCTGCACGAGCCGCTCACCCTGGCCACCGACGACTTCCCCTGGCCCGGCGTCGGCGACCCCGCAGAACTCCTGAACGCTGACGCCCGCCGCCATCTCATGCCCGGGGTCTATCGCCGGCACCGCTACGAGCAGGCCACCCTCGGCGTGCCGCACCAGGCCGGCGCCGACGCACTGGCACGACGCCGACGCACGATGGCATACCTGACTCTCACCCGGTATGTGCCGTACCTGCTGACCCGGCTCGGCCAGCTCGCCGACGCCGCCGGAGTCACCCTGCGCACTCCTTTCGCCGACTGGCTGCTCGCGGCCTACCTGTTCAACACGCCGACGGGCCTGCGGCACCTGCTCGGCATCCCGAACGGGCTGCTGCGGCACGCCGTCGCCGGTGTATTGCCGGACGAGACCATCTGGCTGCGACCCCGCCAGTTCCCTAGCGCCGACCTGCTGCACGGGTGGCAGCAAACCCGTCTCGATCAGCTGCGTGATGTCCTCACCGACCGCGAGGCACCGCTGCGCCCGCTGCTGGACCGAGACCGCGTCACCGACCTGGTCACCCGGCCTGCGGGTCCGGGAGGCGAACGCGGTACGGCCACCGTCGGCTACCTGCTCGACGTCAACGCCTGGTTGCAGCGCCACCACATCTCGCTCACCTGAGCCGCCACCAAATCCCCGCGAAAATCCTGTATCGGGAGCATGCGATGAGACTCGACCCGTTCAGCGGCCCTTACAGCCGCGACCCCGCCACCACCTGGCAGCGCCTCAACGCCACCGCCACGCCCATCAGCTACGACGACGACCTCGAGATGTGGCTGATCGCCGGCCACGACAACGTCCGTACCGTGCTGTCCGACACCGCCCGTTTCAGCAACGCCGCCACCCTGCTGCCGATCACCGCGCTCACCGTCGACGCCGGTGCCATCCTGGCCGGTCTCGACGCCCCGCCGGTGGCCGTGACCGCCGATCGCCCGCAGCACCTGCGCACCCGCGGCATCCTGCGGGCGTTGATGCCCACCACCGCGGTCCGCGCCGAACAGCAGTGGGGGCCGCTCGTCACGGCCCGCACCGATGAACTCCTCACCGACATGAAGGCCAGCGAGCCGACCGACCTGATGCACTTCGCGGTGCAACTGCCGCTGCTGGTCATCCATGACGTCCTCGGCCTGCCGGCCGCGGCTTCTGAAATGATCCGCGGCTGGACCGACGACTTCGCCGATCTCGTCTGGGGAAACCCCACCCCCGAAGTGCAGATCGCGTACGCCTACTCGAGCGTCGCGTTGTGGCGGTATTGCGCCGACATCGTCTCCCGGCGCGCTGAGCGCGGCCACTACGGCGCCGGTCTGATCGGTGAGCTGCTGCGCTACCGCAACAACGACGACAGCAACCTCACCGTCGCCGAGGTCGCGGCCCTGGCCCTCAACATCGTAGGCGCCGGCTGGATCACCACCGCCGGCGCCCTCGGCAACGCCCTCGCCCACGCCCTGGCCGATCCCGGCCGGTGGGCGCTACTGGCCGGCAACGAGCACTATCTCAACCTGCACGTCGAGGAAACCCTGCGGCATAGCCCCGCCATCGACGGCTGGCTGCGCCTGACCATCACCGACGTCACCCTCGACGGTGTCACCATCCCCGCCGGCAGCCGCTGCCTGGTCCTGATCGGCGCGGCGAACCACGACCCCGCCGTCTACACCGAACCCGAGGTCTTCGATCCCCACCGCGGCCGCGCCGGGCAACATCTCGCCTTCGGCGCCGGACCGCACTACTGCATCGGCGCCGCTCTGGCCCGCCTCGAACTCACCACCGCGCTGCGCGCCCTGGCCGGCCGGCTGCCGGATCTCGCCGTGGCCGACGGGTTCCGGCAGCAGTTCAAGACCAGCGCGGCCCTGCGCCAGCTCACCAGCCTGCCCGTCCAGCAGCGTCCGGCCGGGCGGTGCCCCGTCGGGCACGGCACCTCGGCGGAGTCATGACTGCACACGGCACGACCGACACTCGCCCGCCCGGTCTCGTCATCCGCTCCCCGCGCGCCCACCGGGCCATGAACGCGCGCCTGCGCGCTGTTGAGGCGCGGGTGGCCGCAGCCGGCCCCACGAACATCGGGTTCCCGGCGGCCCGTGACATCGACTACCGGCCGTTGGCGCCCCTGCTGGGGCATCTGCTCAACAACCTCGGCGACCCGCGCATCGACCCGTTGTACCCGGGCCACGTGCACGATCTGGAACGTGAGGTGCTCGACTTCACCGCCGAGCTGTTCCGGGCACCGTCCGGCTGGAGCGGCTACCTCAATAGCGGCGGCACCGAAGGCAACCTGTACGGCATGTGGCTCGGCCGCACCAAACTCCCGAACGCCGTCGCCTACTACTCCAGCGCCGCGCACCCTGTTGACCGAACTACCTGGCAAAACCACCGCGCGGCAGGTTCGAACGGCCATCGGCAGTCGGTATCAACCATGCGACGTCCATTGAGGAGTTGCGTGGTAATGATGGTTCGAGATCGTGATCTTGCCTCGTTGGTCCTGCCCCGTTGGGGCCGGGTGGTCCGGGTCGACGGCCCCCTTCCGTTCGTGGTTGTCGACGCGGACGGTTCGGCGGTCGAGCCAATTGAGGTTTTCTTGCGGGATTTCGTGGCCCGCGGCAGCAGTCAGGGAAGCGTGCGCAGCTACGCGTACGCGTTGGTGCGCTGGTGGCGGTTTCTGCGTGTGGTCGAGGTCGGTTGGGAGCGGGCGACGTCGGCGGAGGGCCGCGACTTCGTGTTGTGGATGCGGCAGGCGCGTAAGGGGGCCGGCGCTCGCAAGGACCGATCGACGTTCGAGCCGGGGTCGGTGAATCCGGTTACCCGCAAGCAGCGTTTGGACGACAGCTTCAAGGTCACGACGGTGCGGCACAGCAATGCGGTGCTGCATACGTTTTACGAGTTCTGGATCGAGCAGGGCACCGGCCCGCTGGTGAATCCGATGCCTCGCGATGCGGCGCGGGGGCAGCGGCCGCACGGGCATCACAACCCGATGGAGCCGTTCCGGGCGGAGGGACGGCTGCGCTACAACCCGAAGTTGCCTCGCCGCAGGGTTCGGGCGATGCCGGACGAGGCGTGGGAGGCGCTGTTCGCGGCGTTGCGGTCGGAGCGGGACCGGGCGATCACCGCGCTGGCGGTGAGCACGGGGGCGCGGGCCGGGGAGCTGCTCGGTATCCGGCTCGCGGATGTGGACTGGGGCGATCAGCTGATCCGGGTGCAGCGCAAGGGCACGGGCGCCGAGCAGTGGCTACCCGGGAGCCCGGAAGCGTTCTTGTGGTTGCGGCTGTATCTGGAACAGGTTGGGCCGCTGCGGCCCGGTGACGTGCTCTGGGTGACGCTGCGCCGGCGCGGACCGGGCCGAGTCCGGCGGCCGTTGAGCTACGACGCACTACGGGCGGTGCTACGCAGGGTGAACCACCTGTCGGGCGCAAACTGGACGATGCACGACCTGCGGCACACCTGTGCGCTGCGGATGGCCCGTGATCCGCGGCTGAGCTTGGTCGATATCCAACGGATTTTGGGCCATGCCCACCTGTCGACGACGCAGATCTACCTGCAGGCCGATGACCACGAGGTGATCGACAAGGTCAGCCAGTATCTCGCCACGCCGCCGCCGTCGGCTGCGGGAGCTGTCGCACACGGGTACGCGGCGCACGACGTGGCCGTGCTGCTGGGCGGGACGAGCCGTTGACCGCCGCTGTTCGTTCACCGCGCCGGCCGCGGCACGAGCGCCACGAAGACCTCCTGACCGAGGTGCCACCGAGCCGGCTCGGCCCCTGGGACACCGCGGGAGCAGACGACATCGTCTCCTCGCTGACTCGACTGGTGACCTGGCGGGCCGGGGCTGAGGACGATCTGGCGCGGCAGCGCGCAGCTCGCAGAGTGCTGCAGTGGTTGTCCGGATTTGAAGGGCGGGGATGGCAGGCCCAGTGGGAGGCTGCCGGCATCCACGACAGCTCGTGGGTCGCCCGGGTCCAGGAGGCGTTCCCCGACGACCGGGTGTGTCGGCGGGGCGTGATCGTTCCGGCGATGGGCGGGCTGCTGCTGCGCCGGGTCGTGCTGCCCAGCTACCGGTTTCTGAGGGCATACCGGGCTAACACGCTCCTTCGCGCCGTCACCGAGGAGATCGCCCCGCAGGTCTTCACCCGCATTCGGCAGACGTCAGCTGAGGCCGGCCTGGGCCAGCAGCATGTTCATGACGGGATGAACGCGATCGCGAAGATGGTCCTGCACACCGGCCGCGATCCCGATGAGCTGACCGGCGAGGACGTTCTTCGCTTCCGCGCCATGGACATGCACCTGAGCTCGGGCAGGTCGTTCTCGCCGACCGGAGTTCACGCGGCCTGGGCGATGCTGCACCGCGCGGGCATCATCTCCGGCCCGCAAACTCTGTTGGAGAGCCTGCGCCGCGGCCAACGCCCGACCGCCGAGATCGTCGACCGGTATGCGATCCGTTGCCGCCCGATCCGCGATGTGATCGTCCGCTACCTTGACGAACGTCGCCCGAGCTTGGATTACGGCACGTTCCGGGTGCTGGCCGCGACGCTGGCCGGCCGATTCTGGGCCGAGCTGGAGAAGCACCATCCCGGCATCGACAGCCTGCATCTGGCTCCTGATGTCGTGCAGGCGTGGAAGCAACGGCTCTCGCAGCTGGCCCCGGAGCACGGCGGCGGACAACGCAGCGACTACATCGAGAACCTGCTCCAGGTCCGGGCGTTCTACCTCGACATCACCCAGTGGGCGCTCGAGGACCCGTCCTGGACGCCATGGGCGGTGCCCTGCCCGATCCGCCGCGGCGACACCGTCGGGATCTACAAGAAACGCCGCGCGGTCGTGGCCCGGATGCACCAGCGGGTCCGCGACATGCTGCCGCACCTGAACACCATCCTCGACACGGCCGAGGACTACCGCACGGAGCAGGCCGTGCTCCTCGCGAAAGCTGCTGCGACTGAGGTCGACGGCTTCTTCGAACACGTAGGAGTCCGCTACCAGCGCGCCATCCGCAAGTCGTCCACCGGACGCGAACGGACTCCTTCCATCCTGGCCGTCGACACGACCAGCTCCGAACTGATCAACCTGAGCCGGCGCGAGGACGAGGCGTTCTGGGCCTGGGCCGTCATCCAGACCCTGCGGCACACCGGGGTGCGAGTCGAGGAACTGCTGGAAATCACCCAGCTTGCGCTGGTGTCCTACCGGCTCGCCGACACCGGCGAAACCGTTCCCCTGCTGCAGATCGTGCCGTCGAAGTCGGACGAGGAACGTCTTCTACTGGTCAGCCCCGAACTCGCCCACGTCCTGGCCACGATCATCAGCCGGCTACGAGACGCCAACGACGGAACCGTTCCGCTCACCCGCCGCTATGACGACTACGAGGCGACCACCGGACCCACGCTGCCGCACCTCTTCCAGCGCAGAAACGGATGGCGCAACGAAGTCATCACCGGCGGCACCGCGACGAACCTCATCAAGCTCATCGTCGCCCGGGCTCAGCTCACCGACGCGGCAGGTCAGCCCCTGCGCTGCACCCCGCACGACTTCCGAAGGATGTTCGCCACCGAAGCCGTCACCGGCGGACTACCCGTGCACATCGCCGCCCGGATCCTCGGCCACCACAACCTAACCACCACACAGGCCTACCTCGCGGTGTTCCAGGACGACCTGATCCGCAGCTACCGGGCGTTCCTCGACCAGCGCCGCGCCACCCGCCCCACGAGCGAATACCGCGAACCCACCGAAGACGAATGGCGCGAGTTCGAGCAACACTTCGCCCTGCGCCAGCTCGAGCTCGGCACCTGCGCCCGCCCCTACGGCACCCCCTGCAAACACGAACACGCCTGCGTCCGCTGCCCGATGCTGCGCGTCGACCCCCGGCAACGCTCGCGTCTGATCGCGATCGTCCGCAGCCTCAGCGAACGCATCGCCGAGGCCCGCCTCAACGGCTGGCTCGGCGAAGTCCAAGGGCTGCAAACCAGCCTGAATGCCGCCGAAGCGAAACTCGCCGCCCTCGACCGCGCCGCGAAGCGCCCGGGCCCGGTCCCGCTCGGCCTGCCCACCATCACCGGAGGAAAACCATGAACACGCAGCCCGAGCACACCAGCCGCAACTCGACGGCCGGGCGGTCACAGCCCGCACGCACGATCGACGAGCTCACCCGGCGCCTCAACAACGCTCGCCGATTCACCATCGGCTTCCCCGCCGCCACCGACTTCGACTACACCGAACTCAGCGAGATCCTCACCAAACACCTGCTCAACAACATCGGCGACCCCTACATACCGGGCACCTGGCGCGGCCACACCAAATCCGAAGAACGCCAGGTCGTCGACTGGTGCGCCGACCTGTTCCGCGCCCCCGCCGACGATCGCTGGGGATACGTCAGCAGCTGCGGCTCAGAAAGCAACTTCTACGCCCTGCACCAAGCAAAATCCTTGCTGCCCGGCGCATTCTGCTATTTCTCCGATTCAGCCCACTACTCGATCGAGAAACATCACCGATCGTTGTCGCTACCCGCCGTCAGAATCCGCAGCGACGCCCACGGCGAAATTGACTACGCCGACCTGCGAACCCAGATCAGCCTCCGCCGCGACCGGCCCGCCATCGTCGTCGCCACCATCGGCACCACCATGGCCGAAGCAATCGACGACGTCCGCCGCATCACCGACATCCTCGACGACCTCGCCGTGCGCCAACGCTACATACACGCCGACGCCGCCCTCGCCGGCATCCCACTCGGCCTGCTCAACCCCGACGACCGGCCAGGATTCGACTTCACCGACGGTGCCGACTCCATCGCCGTGTCCGGACACAAATTCATCGGCTCACCCATCCCCAGCAGCGTCGTGATCACGAAAGCCTCCAGCCGGACCCGCGCCGCGCAATCCGTCGGCTACATCGACAGCCCAGACACCACCGTCGGCGGTTCACGCTCCGGACACGCACCCCTGATCCTCTGGCACGCCATCACCAAACACGGCATCACCGGCATGCGCCAACGCGCCGAGCACGCACGAGCCCTCGCGACCCACCTGCATAAGGGCCTCCAACAACTCGGGTGGGACACCTACCGGCACCCCCACGCCTTCACCACCGTATTGCGCACCCCACCCGAACCAGTCCTACACAAATGGATTCTGGCCTCCGACAACGGCTGGAGCCACGTCATCACCATGCCCGGCGTCACCAACGAGTCCATCAACGCCTTCCTCCACGACATAACCAACGCAACCCGCTCGCTGAAGGCGAATATCCTGCTCCAAGGCGCACGATGACCGCTATCCTCGCTGGCCTGTCGGCGCACGGCTTCAAGTGCAGAGCCGCATACGCCACCGACTACACAACAGGTATCGACATCTGCGAGGGCAAGGCGGGCTCACGGCGACCTGGCCCAGCAACGGTTGACTACAGACCGTGATGTTGGTGACCTCGACGGCGCCGCGATATGCCGATGCGAGGACGCCTTTCAAATGCATCGATATACCTACGTGCCTAGGTGCGGTCGATCCAGGGGTATGCCCGTTTCCCGTTCAGAATGAACAGGCCGGGGCCGGGGGTTGGGTTAGACATCACTGGCCGACTGGTCGGATCCACGGGTCGAGGATCAGGCGGTCGAAGCCGATCGCGGCCAGCTTGTCGTACAGCGGCTCGGTCAGCTGGAGCATCAGCACCCGTATCTTGCCGTTCTCGGAGGTGGTGAGGTAAATGTCCGACCTGTCGGTCCCGTCCGTGAGCGCTTCGATTGCTTTGCCGGTGGTGGCCTGGAGCCTGTTCTCGGCGGCGATGCTGTGTCCGCCCGGTACGGCGACCACGCAGAGGTTGTGGTTGTATATCGCCTTCAACGCCGCGCGGGCCTGGTCTACGTCGCCGCTGACCACCTCGACTACCAGGATTCGGGCGTTCCCGACGTGTGTCGCGAACGGCTCCGCGAACTGTTCAGCATGTGCGTGCAGATAGGCGCGGACCGGCTCGTCGAACCAGTCCTCCCCGTCGCGCCAACCATGGGCGGGCGCCGGGCACGGCGGTGTGTCCAGCACATCGGGGTCCTTGAGCCGGCCGGTCGACGGGGGCGAGTACGCCATCCGCTGGATGTCGGACAGCCAGCCCGGATGCCACCGCCCGCGCACCGTCGCGCCGTGCGTCGGTTCGACGCCCGGCACCTGGATGCCCCATTGGCAGGGGGTGTTGATGAGAAGGGGGTTCGGGGCCGGCGAGCACATCCTCGAGCCTGCCTCAACCGGGCCGCTCGCCTCTACCAGATCGCCCTCCCGGACGATCAGCCCGGAGGGCTCCACCGCGCCGATCCCCGGCACCGCTGCAACGCTAATCGGCACTGATACTCTCCCGTGGATCGCTGAGCATGTTCTGGTGGCCAGAGGCTTGCGTCGAAGTCCGGCGCCGCAGGGCCGAACTCCTCGGCTGCTGGATTGCTCGCCGCCACCCCGGCGTGCGTCCCGGCCTGGCCCTGGAGGGAAGTGAGCGAGGTCGCCGCTTACCTCAGCAGTTCACGGCGGCCCATCTGGCGGGAATCGGGCGTCCGTGGGCTGGGGGCTTCTGCGGACTCGCTGTTTCACGGTCCGCCGGGGTCATGGCTTGTTCGTCAAATGTTACGTCGTCCTTCCATCTGCCCTGTTCCCCGTGATCACCATCGTAGCGCCGCGCCGGCGAACCTTAGGGCCCCGCTGAACGCATCAGCGGTAACCGGGCGTCGGCAATTCTGACGCGGGAAAGGATAAGCGCAGACGGGATGCAGAGAAGGGCGAAAACCGTATTCCGGTATTCGCCCTTCTACGATTTGTCCTTACTTGTGGACGAGCGACGAATTCGGCACACCCCGAATAATAGTGTTAATCGAGGTATAGATGACCGTCTTGTAGCAATTGACGGTGCTGTGACGCACGGGGACGCACGGAACCCTGCCGTCGCCGGCTTGGATCATCCCGACGGCATACACGTCTTGGGCCGTCTTGTTCCGGTAGACCGCTCCGCCGCTGTCGCCTGCCGCGGAGGCGACTCCGCCATCAATACGGTCGGCGACGAGCATGGACACGTACCCGTCACCGTCGTCATGCCTGACGCTTTTGCTACGCACCTTCATGTTCGCGCCGCCGCCGCAGTGGCTGCCTGAGTTGCCGCCGCTGGTACACACGTAGTCGCCAGCGCCGACGTTCAGGCTGCCGATCACGTTGGCCTTCAGCGAACTGTCGTAGCCGCCGTAGAACATCAGAGTTGATCCGCCAGCGGTCAGCACCCTGGCAGCGCCGTCAGTCGAGAGCTGCTTCGTGCCGTAGATCGGGGCATTGGGGTTGTCATAGATCCGGACTTTCGGACCGCAGTGGCGAGCGGTTGTGGCGTAGGTCGCTGAGCCAATGCGCAGGCCGAAGCCTAGCGTGCAGCCCGCATACACGAACGCGCCGGCGTTGAACGGGGATGTGTCGGTGCCCCGGGTGGTGCCGCTGGTGTTCTCGAACATCGGCGCGGTCTGGACCTTCACCGCAACGCCCAATGCCTGGGTGGCTTGTTGGGACAGTGCCTGGTCCGCGGCGGTGGTGTCCGCCGGGTTCGACTTGTGCTGACCGGTGATCACGATGCCGTCGAACTCGGGGGAGAGAGGTTCCGCCGTGTTGACGGTGAAGCCGGCGAAGACACCGGTACCGGAGGTCGTGCTGGCGACTACCGCGTCGGCCGCCTGGTTGAGCTGATCCTTGGTGTAGTTGCGCTGCACGACGGTGGCGGTGATGTTGCGGCGCTGGGCTTCGGCCAGAATGCTCGCCTGCATCGCGTTGGGCGCTCCAGCCCACAGCAGGGTGACCGACTTAGTGTCCGCATTGTTGACCGAATCGATGTAGCCGCTTGTGGTGCCAACCTCGGCGACAGTCCAGTCACGGAAGTCGCTCAGCGCAGTCTGGTTCGCCCACAGCGCCGCGTCCGGGTCGACCGGGTTGGGCGGCAGCGTGTACCACACCTCAACGTAGGGCGACTTCGACGAGTCGGCGTAATTGTACGACCAGAACTCTTTGTACTGGCTGGTGTCGGTCTCGTCAGCCGCGCGCAGGCCCATAGTGGGCTGCTCGATTCCCTTCTCAGCGGCGCGCTGGAAGAAGCTGGTTGCGTCTGCGACGACCCAGCCACCATCGCAGGCGTAATCGTTTGAGGTGGCTTCTTTGGAAAGCCATTCCGGCTGGTGGTCCCAGGAGGTTTCGCCGTTGATCGGTTCGGTGGTCCAGATTTCCCACGGAGCCGGTTCACACGATGCTGAGTAAGGGCTGGCCAAGTGCAGGGTTGCGGCGGAGACGTCGAACCCGCCGATCCCGGTTGCCCACCAGGTCACAAACGAGCGGGCGCTCCACGTGTCGTCGTAGGTCCCCACGAACAGCGTGTCAGCCTCCGACCAGCCCTTGTCGTAGCCCTTGACCACCGTGGTGCTGCTGGCCGTGGTCGACCAGTCGTAATACGGGTCAATCGTGACCGGGTAAACGGTGTCCGGGCTGGTCAGCCACTTCTTGTCCGGCTTGAGGGTGACGTTGACCGGGTCAGTGGCGTCGAGTCCTTGACGGGCCTTCGCCGACGCGTTGTGAGTGATGCTGACGCCCACCGGGCGGTGCCGGCGCGGTCCGCCGTGTTTCAGCGACTTCGAGTCCCACATCATCGGGGTCGGGATGGTCCCAAGCGGTACGCCGCGCCGGCCATGGATCTGGATGTTGCCCTTCTTGTCGGCCCTCACCACCGAGGCGCCCGGACCGGACAGCGGCAGCGCGATCTGGTCGGCGTACTTCGCCGCGGCAGCCGATTTGAGGACGGCGAACTGCTCAAACCCGCTCCGGGTCGCCTGGACCACCAGATCGACGCCCGGCATCACATCGGTGTACGTTGCCTTGCTGCCGTCGAGCTTCGGTTCGGGCAGTGCGCCCTTCCAGCCCACGGTGATCTTGTCGTCGCCGGACCCCATCACGGCGAGGTCCCCCGTCTCGGCCTCGCGCGCACCGGAGAACCGCATTTCCTGCGAATAGGCGGCCGGGGCCACTGAACCGTCGGCCTGCTTGCGCAGCGTCAGATCGATCGGCACCCACGCCCCATCACGGGCGAACCGCTGGACGTCGGCTGCGATCTTCCCGACAACCTTGCCGTCGGGCGTCGCGTAGAACTCCGCCGTTGCCGTGGTCGCATCGTCAATCTTGACGCGTTCGCCGGTCTGCTGGGCCGCGGTCATCGCGGCGCTCACGCCAGCCGACAACCAACTCGGAATCTCCGACGGTGTATCGGCACGAGCCGGACCCGCCACCGTCGACACCGCCACCACCAGACTGGCGGCTGCCGCTAACCCTATACCAGCCCGCCGACGAAACAGCGAAGGGGGCCTCGACCCTAGATTCTTTCCGTCGAGCCGATATTCCTGGGGTGACGATTTCGGCAAACTAGCGCCGGGAGGGTACGACATTCAATTCCTCGCGTCAAACATACCGACTGCTCGCGAAATGCCGAGGGCCGAAAAAATTATGGACAGCAGGGAGTATGTATTTAAAAACCGAGTACCGAATCCCCTGCTCAGCGGACGGCGCGAGTCGCAAAGCGCGGCTCTGCCTTGGATTTCTAGGCAGAAAGACGAACCGCCAGGACCGAACCAGACAGACTCATCGGATCGGATAGAAATGCGCGTAAGCCGACCATCCAGCGCATCGGGAGCTGGAACCGCCGCCTCGCCGACGCCGTGCACCAATCGGCCTTCTGCGCTATGCGCGGCTCACCTGGCGCTCTCGCCTACTACGAGGCCCCGCGTCAACGGGGCACCAGCCACCAAGCCGCCCTACGCCAGCTCAGCAACCGCCTCGTCGGCATCCTCCGCGGCTGCCCCAACCCCGAAACCACCTACGACGATGCCACCTCCTGGGTCCATCTTCAGCCCAATACTTGACCTCGAACAACATGCGATGTCCGCCGCAACCCGGGGGGCAGCCCCATCCCTCGAATACTGAGCGTGAGCGGCGGACATGCGTCGCTGGAATGGCCGGCGCTGCCGCGTCTCCAGCGCTACCCGCCCAGGCCTTTGCAAATTTGGCGTACGTGGTTCTGCCAGCAGCCCGTACGCCGACATGGTCAAGCGAAAGTTCGGAAAAACTACAGCGTGCCCAAGGCATGCCACCTGCTCGGCCTGCCCGCCGTCGAAGTGCCGACGACGCCCACCGGCCAGATCGACTACACCGACCTGACCCGCAAAGCCGCACGGCACCGCAGCCGGCCGGCGATCGTCGTGGCCACCATCGGTACCACCATGACCGAGGCCGTCGACGACGTGGCCCACGTCCACAACGCCCTGGACGCCGCCGGTATCCGGCACCGGTACGTCCACAGCGATGCCGCTCTCGCCGGCGTCCCGCTCGCAACCACTGCCGACCGGCCCGCGTTCGATTTGGCCGACGGCGCCGACAGCATCAGCGTGTCCGGCCACAAGTTCTTCGGAACCACCGTGGTCTGCGGCATCGTCCTGAGCCGCCGCCGGCCCGAAGAGCTCGGTCCCGCCGTGCCGTACCTCAACACGCACGACACCACCATCAGCGGATCCCGCAACGGCATCGCCGCAGCGATGCTGTGGCACGCCGTCACTTCCCTCGGCAAGGCCGGGCACGCCGAGCGTGCCTACCGAGCGCGGGAGCTCGCCGCCTACGCCGTCCAACGGCTGCACACCATCGGCTGGCCGGCCTGGCGCAACCCGCTGTCCTTCACCGTCATGCTGAAGCGGCTTCCCGGCGAGTTGGCAGCCATCTGGCCCTTGCCGACTCACGGCGACTGGTCCCACGTCGTCTGCATGCCGGGCGTCGAGACGTCGCACATCGACCGGCTCGTCGACGCACTGGCCGCGTCCGGCAACAACCCAGACTAGGAACTGGTTTTAGCCGTTACCTGGCGCTCGCCGCGAGGGCGCAGAAGCCCAGAGGCCCGCTGGCGGCAATCATTTCTGCCATTTCCAGTGGCAATTATGCGTACTCCTGTCGCAGAACGATCAAATCGCGTTGACACCGCTCTCGTTCCTCGTCGTCCGAAGCGAGATCAACGAGGGTGCCGAATGAATTCTCCGCTCGGGCGTAGTCTGCGCGCGCACCGTCGCGTTCAAGCCGGGTGACCGACAAAGGGCCGAGCAATTGGTGGGCCCGGCGAATGGCGGGGCGGGTAATCCGCGGATGGCGCAACGCCCGCTCCGCCAGATTGATGGCGTCATCGAGGTCAGACACCGCCGAGGACGGCATCAACCGGCTACGCGATGCTGCGACACCCGCAAGGTCGAGCAACCTCATGGCGTAGGCAGAATCGTCTTCGGCCGTGTGGTCGAGCAAACGCACAAAAACGGCCACGACGGTGTCCGCCAGCGCCGGCTCCGGCGTCTTCAGCCACTGTGCTCGAACGGCTGAGGCGTGGCCTTGCAAGGCCCGCAGCAACGCGGTCGGCTCGTCGGTCTCGGCGCCGCGCGCAATGGCGTCATCGACCTCTCGCCGCAGCTCAGGTGCGACATCACCGCCATTCGCGGCGTGCATCCACACGGCGAGGGCGACATAGGCGTGCGTGTCCTCCGCGCTCGCCAGCTCTGTCGCACGCAGACGGTGCACGACGATGACATCGGCCAGAACGCCGATCGCCAGCGCGGCGCCTTGACGGCGCTGGCGCAGCAGGTCATCGAGTGCCTGCGAGGTGTCGACAAGGGCGCCGATCGCCAGCGCGGCACTCGCACTATGGCGGTCTACGTAGTCCGCCACGCGTCGGCGGAGCCGTGCTTCGACCGGACGAGATGCTTCTCGGCGCCGCAAGAAGGCCACCAAGCCAGGCTAACCGCCACCGGCAAGCCGGTCCAACACCATCGGCAGCAGCGCCGTGCCCCACCACTTGCCCCGGCTCACGTCGGCGGCCGGCGGATACTGCGCCGTCGGCCCGCAGGCAGAGGCGTCCGGTAACCCGCAGAAGGCATTGTGCGGGCTAATGAAGGACAGTGCGGGACAGCACCGGACAACTGCCGTTGCCATAACAGCTGAAGCAGAGTGGATGGCGTGACCGATCCGCATTCCAAAGAAAACAGGTGCGGTCGGGTGACGAGCGATGGATATGCGTCCGAGGGGGGCGTCGCTCGTCGCCTCGGGCAGTGATTCGCCGATGCGCTGATGAACGTTGTCGGGCGAATTCCCCGCGCCGCCCGGGTCACCGGCCGGTAGATATCGGCTGCCTTTCCGCTGACCACGTGCGATTGCCCCCATCAATCGCACGTGGTCAGCAAACAACGTGACGACACCCGCAACCTAATCCGAGGGGATGGATGGTGCTCTCGATCGCCGCGCCGGAAGCCTCGCCCGCTGAGCTGTTGGCGGCTGCCGGGCACTCCGCATCGCTGGAGAGCGGAACGGAATGGCCGGCCTATCCGATAGCAGCAGACCAGCACGGCCACGAGCAGCCCATCAACCAGCCGCTGGTGGTGCGAGCGCGCTCCGTGCCCAGCGAGTTCGGACCGGCAGACCTCGCGGAACGGGTATGGCTACGAGCCGCCGCGCTGCGTCCCGCCGCGACGATCGCGGTGTCGTCCGCCGACGGTGGAGTCGGCCGATCCACGCTGGTCGCCGCGCTCGGCGACGTGCTCGCCCTCGCCGTGCCGGGACCGGTCGTCGCCGTCGACATGCACCCTGTGCCCTGGGGTGGCCTGGGCGAACGCATCGGCCGGTCGAACGCCGGGACCGTGTGGGACGCGGTTCGCGACCTGCATACCCTGACCAGCCGCCACGAAGTCGAGCGGTGGACCCAGCGCAGCCCCTCGGGGCTGCTGGCCCTGGTCGGGGAAACCGAAGGGCAGGGCCGGCGCCCGCCACGCCACGACGAAGCCGCCGCGGTCGTCGAGGCGGTACGCCGGCTCTATCCGCTGACGATCTGCGACGTCATGCCCGCCCTGATCACCGGGGTCTGGCGCACCCTGGCCGCCGCGTACGCGCCGGTGCTGGTCGCGCGAGCGACCACCGACAGCCTGCACCACACGATGCGGCTGCTCACCCATCTGCGCGCGGCGGGAAACAGCGCCGTGGTCGATCGGGCAGTGCTGGCTGTCGTCGCCGTGTCTCCGGCCACTGACCGCACGGTGCGCGCTGTCCTGCAGCAGGCAGCCACGGTCGTGCCCGACGTCGTCTCGATCCCCTATGACCCCCAGCTCGCCCGGCCCGAGCCGGTCGACGCGCGGCGCCTGAAGAAGCCGACGCGGACCGCGCTGGTGCGGCTGGCCGACGCCGTCATCGGGCGGTGCACCGATCCCCGGGTCGCCTTACCCCTCGCCGCCCGAATGGAGCACGCCTGATGATCTCCACGCTGACTGCTTGGCTCGCCGTGCGGCTTCCCGCCGCAGCCCAGCAGGTCCTGGCAGCGCCGACGCCGTCGCCGTCGAACGGTCCGGGCGGGTTCGACTGGGACCGCGTCCACCCCGACGGCTCGGCGATCCCGAAGTCCGGGATCTTCTACACGATCATGAACGCCGTCATGTGGCTCGGCGGCGTGGCCGCGTTCTGCGGCCTGGTCGCCGGCGCCATCGCCTTCGGCGTTGGCCCGATCTTCGGCGCTCACATCGTGAGTGATCGCGGCAAGAGCATGATGTGGCGCAACGGCCTGGTCGCGATCATCGTGGGCTCGGCGACCGCCATCATCGCCGGGCTGCTGGTGCTGTGACCGTGGCCATGCACCCGACCGACACCGTCCGCGGCGGTTCAGACCGTCGCCCCTTGCACCGTGCGGGCATCGCCCGCGGGCTGCTTCTGGTCGCTGCCTGCATCGCGATCCTGCTCGGCGGTGCGGTCCGCGCCGACGCGGCCCCTACCCCGAGCCCCACACCGACGAGCCCGGTCGTCGACGCGGCCTGCGCGGCGAAAGCACCCGGGGCGGTCGCGTGGTGCATGCCGTGGGCCGTGCACGTCGACACGCCCACCGGCCAGGGGCGCTCGCACTGGGTCACGCAATGCAGCAAGGCCACCAGCGACGCCGACAGACAGTCCTGCGCCGCCGCGTCCATCACCCTGCGCGGCGACCCGCGCGACGGGACCGCGTCGGTGTTGATGGACGGCCCGAGCACCGGTGCCGGCCCCCAAGGGCTGATCAACTGCGCCGCCCAGTTCCCTGCCGGTTACGACCCCCACCTCAACCCGCAGCCGGCCTACGAGGCGAAGTACAACGCCTGCCAGCAGCAGGTCTCCGCGTGGGCCGCCCAGATGTACGACCCGGACCCGAAACAGCCGGACTGCCCGCTCACCGACGTCAGCTGCAAGGTGCAGCGCAACGCTCAAGACGCGCTGGAGTCCGGGGTCCGCTCCGGCATCCAAGGGCTCGTCGACGCGGCTGTGCAGGGCGTGGTGTTCCTGCTGTCCAAGCTGGCTACCCAGGTTTTCAAGGTCACCGCGATCTCGTCGCCGGACGCGGCGTTCTACTCCACCTACAACTCCCTCGCCGGCGTGATGATCGGGCTGATCTTCGTCTTCTTCGTCCTGTCCACGATCATCAACGGGCTGCGCACGACTGCCGGGCCCAGCCCGGTCGCGTCGCTCGGCGGCCTGGTGCGGGCGGTCCTCGGTGTGACCTTCGCTGGCGGCCTGGCGTACACGATCGTCGCGGCGTGGGACCAGGCCACCAACGCGGTCATCGACGCGAACGCGCGTACCCCGTACGACCCGTCAGCGCTGGTGACTAGCTTCAGCAGACTCACCGGCGGCGCCGGAACGATGTTCATCGCGCTGCTGCTGGCGGTGCTGGCCACGATCGGCCTGCTCCTGCTGTTCGTGATCATGCTGTTCCGCGGTCTGCTGGCCACCGGCGCCGCCCTGTTCGGCGCGGTCGCGATGTCCGGGCAGGCCATGCACGAGACCCGGCATTGGGGACGCCGCTGGTTCTGGACGGTTAACGCCCTGGGCTCGTCGAAGTTCTTCATCGCCGAGCTGTGGGTCTACGGCTCGCGGGCTGCGTACGGGTCGGACGACCTGATGAACGCGCTGCGCGGGGTGCTGCTGATCTGGCTGATGGTGGTGGCGCCGTGGATCCTGCTGCGGCTGACAACGCTGTGGGACGGCTACCTGTCCGACGTCAACGCCCACGGCATCCTGTCCACCGCCGGGGGTCCGCTGCAACTGGGCGCTGACTTCGTCGGCGGGTTCCGCGCCGGTGCCGCCGACGCCGGTGGTGGTGGGAGTCCGGGCTCCGGTG
The DNA here is from genome assembly GCF_016862195.1 of Paractinoplanes ferrugineus. Lineage (GTDB taxonomy): Bacteria > Actinomycetota > Actinomycetes > Mycobacteriales > Micromonosporaceae > Actinoplanes > Actinoplanes ferrugineus. The sequence goes on from NZ_BOMM01000052.1 coordinate 70,366, forward strand.
CCGCCGGACTCATGGACGAGAACACCGCGAGCGTGCCCACCAGTCCGGTCGAGAACGCCGAGGGCGCCGCCGGGATCGGTGCCGGCACCGGACGGCAGGTGGGCGACGCCGCGTCGACCGGCGCCGATGGTGGACAGGTCGGCGAAACCGCCAAGGACCCGGGCAGCGAGGAACAAGCCCAAGACGGAGGCGCTGAGACCCCGAACGCCGAGGAAGCCGACGGCATTCAGTCGGGTGCGCGAAGCGCGCAGCACGACATGGCGTCCGGGCAGCTCACCGCTCCCGGCGATGCCACCGGTTCGCAGGGGTCGCTGCCGGTCACCCCGGGCGGGGCGCAGACCGCCGACCCGACCGGTGGCGTCACCTCCGACCTCACCGGCACCTCAGCCGGCGCAGGTGGCGGATCAGGCGACAACAGCACCGGCGCCGGAACGGATACCGATGACGCCTCCCCGATCCCGGACGCGGCAGGCGCGACGTCTCCCGCGGCGTCGGGCGCCGCGTCCACGGGTGAGCCGTTCGCATCCGGGCCGGCAGCGGGACCAGACGCCGCACCGCAGCAGCACTCGTCAGGCGATGGCGAGCAGTCCGGCGGCCGCTCAGGCGCCGCAAGCGGCGGCGGCGATGGTGCTGCCGCCGCTGCTTCCGAAGTGCCCATCGTGCCGATCTAGCCCGGCCTGGACGGAAGAGAAGAGATGAAATTTCAGTTCCCGCCGCGCTCGACGCGCGGAGCGGTCCTCGGGTTCGCCTGGTCCCAGGTCGCCCTGGTCATGGCCGGTGTCATCGCCGCCGTCGTGGCCCTCAACCTGCTGGTCGCCGGCCAGCGCGGCGCGGCGATCGCTGCCATGGCGGGCTGCGTGCTGCTGGTGACGCTCGGGCTGCTGCGTTTCAAAGGCCGCCGGGTGACCGAGTGGGCGCCGATCGTGGCCGGAGCTCTGCTGCAACGCCGGGCCGGGCAGAGCGACTACCGCGGCGGCCCGTACGCGCCGAACAGCGTCGACCGGTGGATGGACCTGCCCGGGCCGGCCGCCGCCTACGTGTGGCTCGAGGCGACCGCCGCCGACGGCACCACGCAGATCGGGTTGCTGCACCACCGCCGCGAGAAGACGGTGACCGCGGCCCTGACCTGCTACGGCACCAACCTCATCCTGGCCGACCGCGACGTCCAGGCGCAGCGGCTGACCGACTGGGCGCAGCTGCTCAACATCCTCGGCAGCGAGTACGCCGACGCCGGGCTGATCCGGTGGTCGGTGACCTCCCGGGCGGTGCCGGACACCGGCAACGCCGCCCAGCGGTATCTGGTCAACCGAGCCGTCGACACCACCTCGACGGCGTACCGGTCCCTTGCCCAGCTGACCGCCGCGGCAGCCCCGGCGGCGCAGCGCCACGAGATCTACCTGTCGGTGGTGTTCGACATCGCCCGGCTCTCCGGCGAGATCGCCGACGCCGGCGGGACGGACACGGCCATCGCCGCGGTGGTGCTGGACCGGCTGACCGGTATCGAGGCCGCCGTGCTCGAAGCCGGGATCACCACCGGCGGCTGGCTCTCGCCACGCGCCTACGCCGCCGTCATCCGTACCCAATTCGACCCCGACGATCAGGAAGTCGTCGACCTGCGCGCCAGCACCGCCCCGACCGGCGACGCCGGCCCGACGGCGGCGGGAGTCGAACCGCGGCTGGCCGGGCCGATCGCCGCCCGCACCGTCGGCTGGACCACCTACCAGCACGACTCAGCATTCTCGAGAACGCTGTGGGTGGCGCAGATGCCGCGGCAGCTGGTCGCGGCGACGTGGCTGAGCCCGCTCTACATGCGCACCACCTGCCGCCGCACCGTCACCCTGGTCGCCCAGCCCGTCCCGGCCGCGGTGGCGCAGCTGGCCACCCGCCGGGAGAAGGTGTCCCGCGCCGGTGACGAAGTCACCAAACGCAAACTGCGGCTGGTCCGGACCGCCCGGGAGGACGACGAGGCCCGCGCCGTCGAGCAGATCGACCGGGAGCAGGCCGCCGGTCACGTGCGCTACCGCCACGCCCTGCTGGTCACCGTCACCGCGCCCACCATCCCGGACCTCGACCGGGATGTGCGCTCGGTCAAACGGATCCTCTCCCGCGCCGGATGTGAAGCCATCGTCCTGGCCGGCGAGCAGGACCAAGCCTTCGCCGCCGGAGCCCTGCCGCTGGCGCGCGGGTTGAAGCCCGCCCGGGGGTGGTCCGCGTGAGCCGCCGCGTCCTGCGCCGCGAAGGATCCCTCGCAGACCGCATCCAGCAGCGCGCCGCCGCCGGCGACCTCGCCCGCGCCCAGGCCGCCCTGCACCGCGAACAGCGGGCGCTGACCCGGCAGGAAGACCGGCTGCTCGGCCCCGTGCCGGTCGGCCGGCGCGGCGCCTACGGCCACGCCGCCGGGCGGGTGTTCTGGCAGATGCAACTACCGCCGCTGACCACCACCTCCGCCCAGCTCTGCTCCGTGTACCCGTTCGTGTCCGACCCGGGCCTGCCGGTCGACGGGCCGCTGATCGGCCTTGAGGTCTACTCCCGCAGCGCGTTCACCTTCAGCCTGCACGAGCTTTACCGGGCGAAAGTCATCACCGCCCCGAACATGGTCGTGACCGGTGAGATCGGCAGCGCGAAGTCGTCTCTGCTCAAAACCCTCGCCTTCCGCGGTATCCCGTTCGGGACCCGCTTCTACGGCACCGACTACAAGGGCGAATACGAACAGCTCGCCGCCGCCGCAGGGATCACACCAGTACGGATCGGACCGGGGCTCGGCGTCATCATGAACCCCCTCGCAGGGATTCGCCGCTACCCGCAGCAGACCGAGGCCCAGTGGCGGCAGTTGCAGCGCTCACGCCGGCTGCTGCTGCTCGAAGGACTCCTGGAGATCCAGCTCGGCGGGCCGCTGCAGGAAGCCGAACGCTCGCTGCTGGAGTACGCCGTCGACGCGGTCACCCGCGAACACGACGCGAGCGCCGGCCGGCTGGCCACCCCCACCCTGTCCGCAGTGCTCGCCGCGACCGGCGACCCCGCGCTGTGGCAGCACCGCCTCGACCAGCTCGCCTACCCCGTCGACACGTTTGTCACCGACTCCCGCCGGGTGCGTCTGGCCCTCGAGCGGCTCATCTCCGGGGCGCTGGGTGGGGTGTTCGACGGACCAGTCGCATCCAACGCCCGCCTCGACTTCGGCCAGCCCGGCGCGATCCTCGACCTGCGCACCATCCGGGCCTCGGATCAGATGACTGCGATGGCGATGACCTGCGCCCAGTCCTGGCTGGAGACCGAGCTGTCGGCACCGGATGCCCCGCCGCGGGTGTGCTTCTACGACGAGTTCGCGCTCATCGCCCGCCATTTGCCGCTGATCCGGCGCATGCGCGAACAGCTGAAGCTGGCCCGGGCGCTGGGCATCGCCAACGTTCTGGCCTTCCACCGGTTCAGTGATCTGGCGGCGTCCGGGTCGGCCGACTCCGAACAGGTCCGGATCGCCCGCGGCCTGATCGAGGACTCCGGCGTACGCGTCTCGTACCGCCAAGCCACCGGCAGTCTGGAACAGGCCCGTGAATTCCTCGGCACGAGTGATGTCGAGACCGACCTGATGCGCTACCTGCGCCAAGGTGTCGGACTGTGGAAGATCGGCACCCGCTCCTTCGTCGTCAAACACCAGCTGTCGCGCCTGGAGACGGCGATAGTGCACACCGACAGCCGCATGGAAACAGACGAGCCGTCCGCCCCGGTTGACGGCGTCGACTACGACGCCCGGCTGGCCGCCGCCACCGACGGGACGGCCGCGTGATGGCCCGCCCTCCGCTGTCCTCACCCGGGCACCGCCCGCCCCGGCAAGGCCGGGCCCGCGCCGACATCCTCGGCCGGCTGATCCTGCTCGTGCTCTTCGTCGTGGTCGCCGTGATCGGCGTGGTGTCGCTGTGGGCGGCCGGTCAGCTGTCCGCGCTGCTGGCCCACCAGCAGTGGTCGGACACCACGATCGGGCAGACGCCCGGAATCCTGGTGCGCCTGACCGGCCACCTGGACAGGCCCGCTGACGCGTGGCCGGCGACCGCCCGCCCCGTCATCGGGGGCGCGTGGCTGCTGTATCCGCTGTGGGCGCTCACGTTCTTCGGCACCCTGGCCGGGATCGGCGCGCCGGCGCTGCACGTGGCCAAGACCCGCATGCGCCGCAGCGGCTTCGCCACCAACGCCGATCTGCACCGGACGCTGACCGCCGACGCGGTCCGCAAGCGGGTCGACGTCGTGCGTCCCGGCCTGACGATCCTCGACACCGACGACGAACTCACCCACGCGACCAAGACCGCCCGCCGACAGGATCCGCTCGAGGTCGCCCGTTTCCTGGGCAACGACGCCACCAGCGGCCGACCGCTGTACCTGGCCAACGAATACACCCTGCTCGCCGCCGCGGTGCCGCGCTTCGGCAACAAAACCACCCGCTACGTGATCCCCGCGGTCGCCGACGCGCGCGGCGCGGTCCTCACCACCTCCACCCGCCTGGACGTCGCGGAGATCACCTACGACCGCCGGGCCGCGATCGGCCCGACCTACATCTTCGAGCCGCAAGGCGAGATCCGCGGTGTGCCCCGCATGGCGTGGTCACCGATCGAAGGCGCCGACGACCAGATCGTCGCGATGCTGCGAGCAAATGGTTTCGCGGCGGGCTCCGGTATCGGCGACGAGTCGGTGGAGAACGGCAAGTGGTTCCGCGACCAGGCCGCCACCATCTTGCGTGGTCTGCTGCATGCCGCTGCGCTCGATGAGCAGGCCACCATGCTCGACGTTCTCGCGTGGTCGCAGAACCCGGCCAACTCCCGTCCCGAGCGGATTCTGCGGGCGCACGGCGTCGACTCCTGGGCCGACCGGCTCGCCCGGCACCGCGAAACCAGCGGCCGGGCCCGCGACACCATCCAAACCGTCGTCTCCGGCGCTCTGGACGCGTTCAACGACCCGCGCGTGCTGACTGCGTGTTCACCGCCGCGCGGAACGCAGTTCAAACCGGTCGACTGGCTGCGCGAGTCGGGCACGATCTTTTTGGTCGGCACCCGCGACGCCCAAGCGCTGATCGCGCCGCTGCTCGCCGCGTTGAGCGAGGACATCCTCTATCAGGCCAAACGCCTCGCCCTGACCGCACCAGGCGGGCGGATAGAACCGACGCTGTACTTCATCGGCGACGAGATCACCAACATCGCACCCCTGCCGTCACTGCCGTCGCTGATGAACGAGGGCGGCGGCTCCGGCATCGCCGTCAGCATCTTCGCCCAAAACCTGCACCAGCTACGCGAACGATGGGGCGACAAGGGCGGACGGGCCATCGCCGACTCCGCCAGCGCCCGGCTACTCATCGGCGGCAGCACCGACGTCACCGGCATGCGCGACGCCCAAGCCCTGGCCGGGCAGGTCACCGACATCACCTCCAGCCACTCCTGGGGCGGCGGCCGGGCCACGGTCAACGAAAGCGCCCGCCGGGAAAACCTCCTGGATCTGGCCGACCTGCGCACCCTGCCCGAAGGCCGCGCCCTCGCCTTGGTCGGCAACCTTCCACCGGTCGAGCTCGCCGTGCCCGCGTGGTGGGAACGCCCCGACGCCGGCGAGCTGACCGCCGGCCGCGACGCCTTCCGCAAACGCCTTGCCGAGGCGGCCTGATGGACGCCTTCGACTTCCAACTGCCCGACGACCCGAGCCCGGACATGGTCGCGGCCGCCCAGCTCGCCGCCACCGTCGCCCGGCTCGCCGAAGCCGTCGACACCCTGCACCAGCAACACCTCGCCTTTGTCGACACCGTCACCCGAGGCCAGAGTGCAGGGCCGCGCAAGGCCCCGCCGAGCGTTCCGTGGCCGCTGCGCTGGGCCGAGCTCGACCGCGACGCCGCCGCGCAGGCGTGGGCGTGGCTGATCGACTGGGTCGGCTGGGCCGTCGACCGGTACCAACTGGTCGAAGAGATCCCGGCCTGCTGGTACCAGCACCCACCCCTGATCGAGGAACTGACGGGGCTCGCCGCCGCCTGGCACACCGCCTACGACGACGCGGCCCCGGCGGACGGGCCGCTGCTGTGGCACGAACGCTTTGCCCGCGCCCGGCTGCGGCTGCGCGACTGGGACGACTACACCCGCTGCCGCAACGGCACCCACAACGAGCGGCACCTCGACCTCAGCTGGCCCGACGCGTGGCGCGAGGCCGCACTGCTGATCGCCGACGCCGACCTCGCCGGCCGGCCGGCCTCGACGCCGGCCGGTAGCCCGCGGGAGGCGACGTCGTGACCATGCCCGCCGAAGTCACCACTGACGCCGCCTGGGACCGCCTCAACACGCTCCTGCGGGCCATGTACCGCGACGTCGACGACCTCTACCAGCGCATCACCGACCCCGAACCCGAAGAGGAAGAACCCGAGACAGAGGAGACCGAACCCGTGAGCGACCTGGACGCCGAATACGACGCCGAAGACCACTACCGCGCCGCCGAATACGCCGACGAGGAACGCGAACGCCTCGACGCCGAGACCGACGGCCGCCTCGACGGCGACTACGACACCGACGCCTACGACGACCCCGGCCTGGAGGACTGATGCCCGGCCACACCACACTTGCTGACGCCGGCGACCTCGCGGACGATGCGGCCACCGGCCACCCGGTCGGCAGCGACTTCCTGCTGTACCTCGACATCCTTCGCGCACTCGACGAGCAGAGCGCCGCCGTCAACAGCGCACTGCTCGCGGCGCACACCGCCGATACCGCACCGCAACGCCGCACCGCGCTGACCAGCCTGCACAGCCGACTGCGTGACATGGCCGCCACCGCCAACGACGCCCTCGGCAACTGGCCCGAACGCAGCGACGTACCGGCATGAACAACTGCCGGTCGGCAGTCGCCGGCAGTCTCGTCGTCGCCGCGACGCAGGGACGCGGCTCCACCGCGCCGCCCGAGTCCGCCACGAGCACCAGCCAGGCGGCCCCTGTCAGCAGGCCACGCCGCAACGCCGCGATTCCGCGCGTCACCGGAACCGGCGCGCGAGGGCTGATCGACGCCACCCGGCCGGCACCGACACCATGACGCAGCAGACCCGGATGACTGGCACCGCTGGCCCTTCAGCCGGGTCATCGGGCGCTGTTCCCTGCGCATCTCGGCGGCAGCCATGAGCAACCGCGTCGTCGCCCTGGTGGTGGGCGCCTTCCTGCTCGTCGGCTCCTGCCTCGCCGGACCCTTGCTGTTGCTGACCAGCGTCAACGACGAGTGCGTCCCCGCGCCGGTGACCTCAATGGCCGGCAGCCCGCCCACCGTAGGTCAGTGGGACGCCGAGCAACTGGCCAACGCTCGCACGATCGTCAATGTCGGCACCGACCGGCGAATCCCGGCACGCGGCCAGATCATCGCGCTCGCGACCGCCATGCAGGAGTCCGGGCTGCACAACCTCGCCGGCGGCGACCGAGATTCGGTCGGCTTGTTCCAGCAGCGGCCCAGCCAAGGCTGGGGAACCCCAGCCCAGATCGCCGATCCTGTCTACGCCGCCGGCAAGTTCTACGACAAACTCGCCACCATCCGCGGCTGGCAGACCATGCCGCTGACCGAAGCCGCGCAAGCCGTCCAAGGCTCCTCCCTGCCCAACGCCTACGCGAAGTGGGAAGACGACGCCACCGCACTCGGCCAACAACTCGGAGCCGGCACTGGCAATGCAGCGGACTGCTCGACCACCACCGCCGCCATGGCAGACCCGGTTGAACGCAACCCCGACGGCTCCTGGCCGAAAGAGCCGTGCAGCATCCGGCCCGATCCGACCACCGGCTCCGGCTGCCTGACGCCGAGGACGTTGCACCTCGTGCAACAGGCCGAAGCAGCCGGCTTCCCGAAGCCCGGCTGCTACCGCGTCGACGATCACGGCGAGCACCCCCAGGGCCGCGCCTGCGACTTCATGATGACCTCCGGCGGCGAAGCGTCCGGAGCCCAGAAAGCCTGCGGCGACGCGATGGCCGTATGGGCCGTCGCCAACGCCGACCGCCTCGGCATCAAGTACGTCATCTGGTTCCGCCGCATCTGGACCCGCTCCGAAGGCTGGCACGCCTACAACAACCCCTTCGGCGGCGATGACCCGAGTGGATGGCACACCAACCACGTCCACATCAGCCTCGAGTGAAAAGATTGAAAGTTTCATCTGATGATGGATTCGCGCCGTTGGCCAACGGTCAACGAAGCTGTCACCAGCGGCAACTTCGCCCGCGAGGAGATCTTACTGTTGTGGCCCTGATCGATGGACTATCCGGGTCTCCACTTGTCCACGAATCGAGCGGCAACTGGACTGTTTACGCGGGGGAACACAGCCGGTGAGTCCATCCGATTACACCACTCGAATACCTATACCGCCCGGCAACCAGCAACAATTCGCATGCACTGATTTGCCGATGAACGGGTGTCCAGCGTCCCCCTCACGTGAGCGACCCGGGTTCTACATGTCGCGAAGTGGTCTCAAGGCGTGCATCGTCCGGTCGATCACGACAGCTCGCTAAACATGCCTTCGATCTCGGCCTGTGAGCTGGCCGCCGATGACGCGGCCGATCCGAAGTAGCCTCCCCCTGAGGTCGGCATCGAGCCATCGAATTCATTTTCCTTGTCGGCGTAGTGGCCAACGATTGAATCACGTTCGGACTCGATCCGGTACGACATCTGCTCAAGGATGCCAAAGTCTGAGGCGGCTTCCTCGATTTGGCTAAGCCAGGAAAGGTCGTCATCCTCGTCTCGGCGATTATCGGAGATGTTGTCGATGTCATTCTCTAGCGCGGCCTCGACGAGCGTGGCGAAGTCCTTCCTGGAATAAGTGGCTTCACCCGATAGCGGGAGTTCTTCAAGAAACCTGCCGAAATTTTCGACGTCATCGACGGTCTCTAAAGCTTGGCCCCATCCGACTAGCAAATCCTGCAATCCCGTGTGTTGATCGCGGCGCTTGACCTCAGCTCTGACGAAGCGTTCCCAGACGCCTCCGTCTGCCATCGTAAGGTCACGGTCATTTATCAGCGCACGCGTTTCGTCAATAAGAGCATCCAATTTGTCGGCGGGAAAGATGGCTGCGGCCGGCGCCAGCAATTCCGACAGCGGGTCTAGTACCAGGCGTGCCACCTGCCAGGTACTGCCAATCTCGGAAGCGCCTGCAATCAGAGCCTGGATGTGATCCAGGATAAGTCCACTGTTTGTCGCAATCGATGCCGCCGTCTCTGGAAACTTGAGGCGATCCCCTGATTCCGATGCAGCGTATTGCAACAAGTTTACAAGTTGGCGGATGCTCGTCGCGGACCGTATTAAAGCCTCAACGTAGTCGGGCTCTTCGTCTAAGAACGCGAGAACGAAGTCGCGCACACTCGGGTTGGCAAAAGATACCAAAGACTTATCTGTCGTCCTCGAGAGGCGAGCCGAGGGACTGGTGCCTATTGAGATGAACGTTCCCTCAAGTGCTTTGAGGGCGTTTGTGTAGGCGACGGGGCTGGCGTCCTGCCGTGCAACGGAACGCAGTTCCTCGGGCGATGTGCCTTCAACAGGGAAGATCACGAGGGAAATCACAATTCTTTGTGCGACATCGGAAAGCACGGTGGCAAACATCGTGCGCCAAAGGTCGACTGGCCGGTCGAGCGCGTTCCCCAAATTCTGAGCAAGCGATTTTGCATCAGGTGCTTCCCTGCGGAGGACTTGTTCGATGATCCTAGGTGAGAAATTTGGGTGGCGGATTACTTCCCAATAGTGACCACTCTGGGCATATTCGCGTACAGCAAACCTTGGAAGCTCTGAGAAATATAGGTGATTGTAAAGAATTCTTGCACGCTCTACTGGACCATAGTCGGACAACATGACGACGCATTCACGGACGCGGAAGTCGCCCCTCGCGATTGGCTCGCGTACCAACGCCGCCTGATTTAGGATCTGCGACCTAGTCGTCATAACCAAACGCTTGGCAGGGTCTTTATAGACCTTGTGCATGAAGCGAATCAGCCGAGAGTCTTCGTTTTTGTTTCGCTCACTGATATCGGTTTGCCCAAGAAAATCGTCGTACAGAAAGATCTGCTTCACCGACGGCTTGATTGACTCCCATGCCTCGTCTATGTCGGAAGAGACGGCAACTACTTGCCATCCCTGATGCCAGTGGTTGAGTAGGAGCATCTCGGCAAGCATACTTTTTCCGACACCCGGCACCCCAGAAAGAATGACCACGCCAGAGTCGTGAAGCCTTCGATCCGCCCGTATGTAGCCGGGGTTGCTGACGTAGTACTTGACCCGATCGCTGACATCCTCAAGCAATGATTCGCTACGTGCCCAGAGGCCACTTCGCATAACCATGTCCAGGATACTTGCTGAGGCGAGCCACAGCTTGAAGTTGGCTCGTTCAACTTCAGGATGGCGGCCGATCATCTCATTTAAGTCAGGTTGAATATGAATGTCTGCTGTGCTTAGGAGAAGGCCGTCAAGGTCCTCAGCTAACGTATCCTTCTGGGTGCGACCCAAAGCTTGCGACGTGACGAAGAGGTACCGATCCGGTTTCTCTTTCTTCATCTTAGGAACTTCTTTGCGCGCTGACTTACGCAGATCGCTAAAAGTGGAGCCGGCATAGTGCTTACATTGCACAACCAACTTTTTGCCATCGACGACGCCTCTGAGGTCGACGCCGCCGTCTCGCCCATGCCCGAAGGTCTCAAGAGTCCATCCATTCTCCGCTAGGAGTAGGTCTCTGACCAACTGCTCGAAATCGCTAGGCGAGAGTGTCCTGAAGTCGTACTCGGCCATTGCCGCCTTCCTGATCGTTACAACGCGTCCAGCAAGGCGCACGGCAACGCCTTCACACCCAGCACTATGTCCGCTTGAGGACCTTGATCGCCAGCCGCGTCCGTACGCCTGCGGCCTCGCAGACCGCCTACCTGATCACGTCCCTGCCCGCCGCTCACGCTCAACCTGCCGACCTCCAGACAGCTGCGGACAGCTACACCGACGTGGGGTCTTGCCGGCAGGGTCGTTGCTGTGGCGGCTCAGACTGACGCTTCGCATCCCCTTGGTCCCAGACGCGTAGGAACGCGGGACCTGCCCAGTAGCGCCGGTTCACGGCACCGACGCAGCCTTTGTTGCCTCGGAGGGTGCGGAGCTTTGTCCGTCGGCAACCGCCCGCAATCGCACCGCGACTACAGAAAGCTTGTTTGCGGCTACTAGAAGTCCGATCCACCGAGAGGCGCCAGCCGGCCCGACTCATTCAGAGCGTTGGAATATCCCCACTTCCCCGGCAAACCAGCAACAGATGAATGCACTGATTTAGCCGATGAGAGTGCAAATCATCGCTGGAAGAAGAATTCGTTCAAACCGTTTCCAGCCAGAGAACGGCAGCGCTCTGTAAGGCAATGGCAAATGCCGACTGTCAATTCGGGAGCGCCAGGATCGTCGTAGCCGAGTCCATGGGCTTCCATGCCGTCGAAGTGGTCTCCATTCGCCCATCGTCCAGCAGCCGGTGGTGTGCCGCCCCCGGCAGAAGGTCGGGATCGAGCGGATGTAGCGCATTCGGGTTGTGAAAGACGTCCATGCCCTCGATCCAGGTCTCTGGGTTCTCCTTGGAGACAACCTGCATGAACGGCAATGGGACGTCAGCGTCTGGGTCGGGATCCCAGGCGTGCCCGTGTCGGATGAGCACAACGTTCTCCGCACCGAATCCGGCGCACACGCCCATGCGATTAAATTTCGAGATAGTCCCAGTGCTGTTGAACATCACGGCGCTGATGTTCTCCGCGTTGGGCAGTGAGAAAAATCCGGACGGAACTACCTTGCTGCCCCACCTATGGTCGGTGACGATTGAGGGCTTAACCTCCAGCCGTCCGTCGGCGTCACGTTCGGCGCTGTACGTGATTCCGTAAAGGTAGGTCGGCAGCGCCGACCCGCTGTAAGTCATCGACATCTCTGCGTGAAAATCTTGAATGGCGATGACAAGTGGCTTGCCGGCCGAGGCTGGGTGCTTCCAGTATTCCTTGGCCAACTTCGCCGTCAGAGGACCGGCGTATCTAATCGGCAGGTAGTGCAGGTTGTATCGCTCACGTCCGTCAGCCGTTTCTAGATCCGCCGGGCTAGGTGCAACTACACTGCCACCTGCACTTGGATTGATTGTTGTAGCCTCAAGTGTGAACTCGCCATTGAGACCACGAGCCAAGAAGTCTGGAGCCGGTTTCGGGTGGGACACCTCTAGACCAGATTCGACCAAAGCGGCAAAGAGGTATAGCTCCCACAAACGAGCGTCGAAGCCCGTCGTCTGAAACTGCTGGACGAAATTCCCGTCCACATCTTCGTGCCAGCGCATCATCACAGTAATGATCTCGCGTGCAGCCGAAAATTCATCGCCAGCCGAAAGGGTGCGGAAGCTAGGATGCAGCTTCGACTCACCCACGACCGGTGAGAAAAAGTCCACCGTGCGGCCAGGTTCGTCCCCCTGTTCCCGCGCCTCCTCGAGGCTGGGGAGCAAGCTTAAAATCTTGCCGTTCAGGTCGACGAGAGCTTCCTCCGGCGTTGCGAAGTAGCCGGTGATCCCGACGAACCTGAACCGCTCCACGAGATCGCGGGCCAGAATGATTCCTGAGAATTCCTCGTCCGTGTCGAGGATCAGCGTAGCGATGACACGCTCATCGCCAGCCTCGAACCAAGCGATCTCCTGCGAAATGGCAGCCGCCATCGGCTTTCGACAAAAGGCGGCGAGGGCGTTCCACCGGGCCAGCAAAATCGGTCGCATGTCTCCTCCGGACTCGCCAGTCGTGCACCTAGAACAATCCTAGTGCTCTAGGTTAGGGTCACACAAAGGCTTGAGCCCGCTGTGCGTGTAATACGACGGTGCGGGATAGTCGAAATCTACCGTTGACCTAGATTTTTCATGATCGGATATCCGGATCTGCCGCCGATAAGCGCGCCCACGACTATCGTCGCGCCTCGTGAAGGGAGCCGACGGGCGGTTGCGGGAACAACGCCCGTCGGCGGGGCAACGGTACGAGGTCCGACCGCTCCCCAGTGCCTTGACATGCCTTCGAGCGCGCGGGGCTGCGGGCGGTGAGGTGTCATGCGGCGCCACGCTGGCCAGTGCTAGCGGAAGGCCAGACCCCAAACGCCGCCAGCTTTCGGGCCGGAGGCGACAGCTGGAGACAGCCGGAGACAGCTAGACCGACGTGGGCCCTACCGGCAGGGTCGTTGGTGTAGCGGCTCTCGGCGAGCGCGGAGCCAGTCGGCCGGACAGAGGCTGCAATCGCACCGCGGCTACACAAAGTTCGCTTGAGCCCGCAGAGAGCTCGGTCCGGCGAGAGGTCGGCCACCCAACCCTACCCATTCGCGGCGTTGGAATATCCACACTTCCCAGGCACCGCCGTCACTCGATCGTCTCCACACCCACCGAAGGAGCAGCGCATGCAGTCGAACCCGACCCGGGCCGCGACCCGAGTATCGCAGGAACCTCGTACCCGCCTCTTCATGCCGCTCGCGGTGGCGGTGGCGCTGATTCTGGCTGGCTTGGCGCTCGCCGCGCCTGCCGCGCATGCTCAACCGCCATCGGTGGCGCGGCCGGGATGCGTACGGCACGACCTGGCCGTCACGCTGACCACCAGTCCCGGCGCACCGCAGTACCGACTTGCCGGATGGCTGTGCCGGCCGGCCCGCACCACCACGACCGTGCAACTGCTGATGCCCGGCCTCACCTACACCCACCGCTACTGGACCGGCCCCGACGAGCGCTCGAACTACACCGCCGCGGCGTTGGACAGCGGCGACGCCGTCTACCTCGTCGACCGCATCGGCACCGGCGCCAGCGACCGGCCACCCGCCGACGAAGTCACCACCACGACCGAAGCAACCGTCACCCACCAGGTGATCGGGGCGCTGCGTAACGGCACCGTCGGCCGGTTCACTCGCGTCACCGGCGTGGGGCACTCATTCGGCTCAGTTATCTGGATGGCCGAGGCGGCGACATACCAGGATGTCGACGCGCTCGTGCTCACCGGCCTGCTGCACGACATCCGCCCCGACGAGATGAACCGCTTCGTCACCGACCTGTACCCGGCCGCCGCCGACACGAAGTTCGCCAGCTCCGCACCGCCGGACGGCTACCTGACCACCCGACCCGGCAGCCGACCTGGCTACTTCCTGGACCCAAACACCGCCGTACGCGGCGCCGCAAGCTGGGACGAGCAGACCAAGACAACGGCCACCAGCGGCGAACTGACCTTCACCCCCGACGACGAACTGACCTACAGCCGCGCCATCACCGTGCCCGTCCTGGTCGTCATGGGCGCCACCGACGCCCTGTTCTGCGGCACCGGCCAGCCCTGCACCACCCCGGCCGACATATGCCAGCGCGAACGCACTGCCTTCCCGAACGGCACACCACTTGCTGCGGTGACCGTCCCCGTCACGGGCCATTCCATCAACCTGCACCGCACCGCAGCGCTCGCGTTCACGGCCATCACCGCCTGGCTCCACCACCTGCGCAGCGCGCCGGCTACCCCGCCGGTGTCGTCGTGCCGGGCATGACCGGCATCGAGCTGCGCGACCCGCTTCGACAGGCAACCGCACGGGAGAGGACCACGACCATGCACCTCGCGACGCCACGCCACCGGCCCGACCGACACACGCGACGCCTGCCCAGCACGGCAGGCGGCATCGACAGCACGCACGAGTTCTGGCCCATACGCCCGCTGGCAAACTGGACCAGCGGCGATCACCACCGCCACGGCAAGACACGGGCCCAGCCCTATCCGGCAGGACCCGTCGAGCTGGGCACCAGGGCCCGCTGATGAGCGAGAAGCCGTCGAGTGCCGTCGGCATCGCCGGACTGGCGATGTCGACGGCACCGGGCAATGCAGGCGAAGAGGCCGGGCCGGGACAGCTGGATCGCCTCGCCCAGTTGTGCCGCACTGCGAACTTCGCCCGCCGCCACCTCGAGACCGTCGTCCTCTACGACGCCAACCTGACCTGGACCAGTTACGACGTGCTGCACCTGACCGTGATGCACCGCCCTGTCGACACCGGCGTGGTCGCTGCCCTGGCCCACATCTCCAAAGGCTCCGTCACCCGCTCGGCCGCCGCTCTGATCAGACGCGGACTGCTGCGCCGCAGCGTCCCCGCCGAGGACCGCCGCCGATCCCTGCTCGCGCCCACCGCGGCGGGATGGGCGCTGAACCAGCAGCTGCGTGGCCAGCTCATCGCCGAGCTGACCACCCTGCTCGATGCCCAGGCCGGCACCGGTAGGCACGAGATTGACGTCCTGCGACACCTCATCACCGCCTACCACTGATGACTCCTGCCGGCCGCGGCAACGCATGATCACGTACAACACAAGAGGGCCTGCGTGACCGGAGGTGTCAGCGCAGCAGCGGCGGACACGGAGCAGGCTTGCCGGACCTCGCGGTCCGGCAAGCCTGCTCAACCTCGCGGTCCGGGTGCGGGTTCGCCGGTATCGGTGAGCGTCGTTGCGAGCTGGTGCGGCAGAGCGAAGGCGACTTGCGGCGCGGTGGCGTAGGCGGCGGGCTCGACGCGTCTGGTGACCATCAGCGGAACGACACGCCAGGCTCCGCCACCGTCCACTCCGCATGCTGCTGCGGCCGCACTCGGATACTGCCTGAGCTGCTCGGCCTTCTTGAGTAGCTTCGCGACATGGCCCTGGCGGGGCCGCAAGAACTTGCCGACGTGCACGCGCAGGGTCACCGGGCTGAAAGCGGCGATCGGGTCCTTGACCTCGCAGACCCACAGCCGCCGCGTGGCCGGATCCGCGATCAGCAGGTCGATCTCGCCAACCGGGTTCGCGATGCCCGCCTCAGCTAGTTGGTTCTGGGTGAACTGGAAGCGATGCGGCAACCCCAGGGACTCGACGATTTCTCGAACCTTGTGCTCCAGGGCGATGTTGGACGCCTTGCGGTGTATCCCCATCGCTTGCGTTGCTTGCGGGGCGATCGAGGCGTCGGGGTAGGGAAGCCGGGAACTGCTGAAGTAGGCGGCATGCAGTCGCTGTGTTGCGAGGGCGACCCAAGGCATGATCCATACCTGCTGGCTGATGACAGGTAGTGGCCGCAGTGGGATCCGGTGTTCGCGGCGCTCGACCTCTAGGTACTTGCGTTCGCGTAACGCCGGCAGAACGTCCGGGCTGAGCGTGAGAGTGCCGAGTGCGGCCCGGATCTGCTCCTCGGCGAGTCCCGACCAGGAGATCGCTTCAGCAATGAGCTCCGTGACGCTGATGACCGCGATGCCGTCCTCGTCGGCCGGCCAGTCCACGGCGACACCGAGTACGGCATGGACAGCGTCCATGCCGGCGGCGAGGTGATCGTCGACAGTGCGCAGGGAGGACGGCAGGTCATCACGGGTCGGGCGGTAGTCGACAGGCATGCGGCCGGTGTCTCGAAAGGGTGACCGCCCGTTCTCGTCCGACATCCCGGAGGGGGCGGGAGCCGGGGTGCGGGCAGCAGCGGCGATTTCCTCGTCTCGCAGCGCCTGGTGGTACGCCTCGACGTCGACGCCCGGTAGTTGCCGATCGCCTTCGGGATCTGTCGCCTCGACGGCGAACGTTCCGTCTGCCAGCACGTCGATGCGCAAGTCGTGCAACTCGAGTTCGTAGCCGTAGTCGAGGTTGGTCACGGTGAGTAGGAATTCAGTCAAGGCGGTGAGTTCGGCGGCGGCCATCGCGTCGGCGCGACGTTCGCCGCAGGGCGGCTGCGCCAGTGCGAACTCGAAGAGGGTCTCCGCTGCGCGGACGTTCATCATGGCCTCGTTGTCGCGGGCCAGGTGATGCCAGTTGGCTGCCCATGGGCGGGTCAGCGCGTCCGCGACCTGCCGAGTGCGCCGGAAGTGGCTGGCGTGCACCGCGTTGAGCCGGACAGCCAGCTGGCGCAGCAGGCCAGGTTCGGCGCTGGTCAGCTGGTCGCTCAGCTGTTGTTCGATGGCAGGAATCAGCTGCTGCTGGCACAGCGCGTGAGCCTCTTCACCCATGAAGGTCCCCGCGATGCTCTGATGGTGGATGAGGTCAAAAACCCGGTGCAGGGCGCGCGCCCGAACGGCCTCAGTGCGGGGCAGTGTGTCGACGGGAGCCATCCGCGGCAGGCTTTCGACGCGGGTGATAAACGTGGTGATCGGGCCGGTCGTCTGCCATCCGCGCAGGAAGACCTCCGCTGACGGACCCGGGCTTTCGTCTCGTTCGGCCCGAACTTGGCGAATGATCTCGTGCAGGGCGGCTCCCACGGTGTGGTGTCCGGTCATGCCGTCGCCGAGGAACTGCTCCAGCACGCCCACGCCGAACCCGACCTCTACGACGGCATGCTCGGGTGCGACAGCGACGCGGACCCACGGGTCGTTCTCGCTGCCGCTGGGGCCGTCGCCGATGAGCCGCAAGACGATCCGCAGCGGGGCACCGCCGGCCAGGCGTGTGTGACCAGCGGTATCCGGATGACCGGACAGGCTGTGGCGGATGCCGTCGGCCAGCCCGACCATCGTGTCCGGGTCCACGCCGAACGCCTGCCCTTCGGAGGCGTCGAGCTGGATGACGACCGGCGGATCCAGCCCGACGATGGCCATGTCGGCGTCCGCTCTGGTGAACAGGTCCGCCCCGACCCCCGGCACGAGGCGGCCTACCGGCCAATCGTGGTGCGGGGGCATCCTGGCCGCGGTCAGCACCGCGTCAACCGGGTCCCAAGCGGCGGCGTTGTCCCAGGTGAAATCTTCATCGTCGGGAGCCACCCGGAGGACCGCGCCCTGCTCGTCCGGGACAGGACCGAGCCGGCCGTACCGCCGCCACGCCGCCCACACGTCGAGCAGGTCGAGGAACTCGACCCGCTCGAAGCCGTGATGACGGCCGAGGTCCTCGAGAAAATGCTCCACTGCGATCCAGTCTCCGCCGGTGTCAGCAAGGATCTCCACCAGCTCGTCGACATGGACGAGGACCACATCGGTCACGGCCTGGAACGCTAGCGCCAGCGGCCCGCCGAACACCACCACCTTCACCGCATCCGCGCGGGTCGCGTCGCGGCGACCGTCTGCGTACTCGCGGAGCCGGTCAGCCGCCTGGTCAAGAGCCGCGCTCAGGGTGCGCGGGGTCAGCGCGCTGGTGACCGTGATCAACGTCCGTGGACCGGCTACGAAGGGCGCCTCCAACTCCGGGAGTTCCGCGAACCGGTCCACAACCGTCTTCGAGTAGAGGCGGGTGGCATGAGCCAGCGTCAGCGCCTGAATCCGCCGCCGTGCCAGAGCTTGACCGCCGACGCGGCGCAGGATCGCCTCGCCGGCGGCGACCAGCGCATCCAGTGTCAGACTCGCCGGGACCCCGACTGCGGTCTTCGCGCTACGGACGAACAACACCGCTCCCAGCGCCGGTGTGAACGCCGACATCTCCACGTCGTGGGCGCCACAGGTCAACCACGCGAGCGCCGCCGCAGCGCGTTGCGGGTTACTGCACAGCTGCGTCAGCTCCGCGGGCGTCATCGCCTGCACCTCGGCGGCTACTTCGATCTGCGCAGCACTGATCACCGGCACGGGTCCCGGCTCCTGCTCGGGCTCCGGCCACGACGCCGCGAGGGCCATCATCGATCGATGGCCGTGGGCGAGGATGACCTCTATGGCGTCGGTGAAACTGAACCCAAAGATGTGAAGGGCGTCCTCGTCGACTGCGCGGGCGGCCGCCGCCATACGTCGCAGCGTCATCGTGGGGTGCTCGTGATCGCCGGGGTGGATGCGCCACCGGCGAGCACCGACGCTGAAACCGACGCCGAGGCGAGGATCGTTCGGCGACCGTGACGCGATGACCGGCCGTTCCGATGCGGCATGTACCGCGGCCGCGGCGAGTTCATCCACATGCTCGGCCGCGGCGACGACGTCACCACGAGGTGGCCGGCGCAGGCTCCGCAGCCACAGCGGGGCAAGGTGCGCGGCCCACGGTGCGCCGCCGGGGGCATCCATCGCCGCGGCAAGGACCGCGCGCACCGAGGCTGCGGTGAACGGGGCCAAGGCGGCATCGATGACCGACCAGCGGATCTGCTGCCGCGCTCGGTGGTGCCGCCGACCACCGCGTCGCTTCTGGACCATGCCGGAATCTTCGCGGTTCGCCATCGGATTCTCGACTCTATTCGGTCCTCCGCCATCGGGATTCCGAGGCAATTTCACGAAATCCGACCCCCATTGCGCTGCCCCGCACCGTCACATGGCGGTGGCCGTGTCGCCTGGTAGCGTGGGCCGCCGTCCCGTTCGAGAACACTGTGGCGGCGCGGCAGTGAAGCGGCGGATGGCGCTGCGTTCGCCCGAATTGAATACGAACTACTTTCACTCGTGAGGCGTGAATGTCGGGCACACCGGCTGCGGCTTCGGCCCGGCAGTTCCATGGTCTCTTCGTAGGCATCAACAAATATCGCTTCAAGACCGTGCGCCGGCTCGCATCAGCGGCCCGCGACGCCAAGGCCCTGCACGCCGTCTTCTCCGACAACCTCGGCGACGACGACACCACGCTGCTGTTGGACCGGGACGCAACCCGCACCGCCATCGTCACCGCGCTCACAAACCTGCGTACCCGCAGCACCGCCGACGACATCGTGGTCATCTCGTTCTCCGGCCACGGCAGCACCACCCACGAGTTGGTCACCCACGACGCCGACCCGAACAACCTGCCCTCGACCGCGCTTCCGCTCGATGAGTTCATCGACCTGGTCAGCGCGATCCCGGCCCGCCAACTGATCGTGATCCTGGACTGCTGCTTCGCCGGCGGCGCGGGCGCGAAGGTCCTCAACGCTCCTCTCGTGCCGCGCGGCGCCCTGCACGGCGTGCCCGAATCCACCGACGCACGGCTGGAGCGGATGGCGGGCACCGGCCGGCTCATCCTCGCCGCCGCGACCGGCGAGCAGGAGGCATGGGAGGACCCGCACCTGGGCCACGGCCTACTCACCTACCACCTGCTGCGGGCCCTGCTCGGCGAAGCCGCAGCAGGCAGCGGCGAGCACGTACGCCTCTACGACCTGCTGGCGTTCGTGACCCGAGAGGTCAAGGCCAAGGCGTCCGGCACCGTCGCCGCGGAGCAGGATCCCAGCCTGCGCGGCCAGGTCAACGGAGAGCTGACGTGGCCGATCTTCATCGACACCGGCCCGCTCTACTCTGCGCAATTCCCGTCATCGGTCCTCGCCCCGGTCACCCAGGACCTCGCAAGCCTGCGTGATCACGGGATCCCCCAGCCGGTTCTAGACGCGTGGGCGGCGCGCATCGACGCGCTCAACGACCTCCAGGTCGACACCATCAATCAGGGCCGGCTGCTCGCCGGGGAGAACGTCCTGGTGACAGCCCCCACGTCCTCCGGCAAGACCATGATCGGTGAACTCGCCGCGATCCGCGCCGCGCAAATGGGCGGCCGGTCGGTGTTCCTGCTGCCCACCCGCGCACTGGTCAACGAGCAGTACGCGAGGTTCTCCCGCACGTACGGACCGATCGGGCTGCAGACGATCCGCGCCACCGGAGAGACCGCAGACGACGTGCCCGCACTGCTGCGAGGGCAATTCGACCTGGCCGTCTTGACCTACGAGAAGTTCGCCGGCCTCGCGCTGGGCAACCCGCACCTGCTCAAGCTGCTGTCGGTCATCGTCATCGACGAGGTCCAGACGATCGTCGACCCCGGCCGAGGCGCCTACCTCGAATTCCTGCTGACCGTGCTCAAAGCCCGCCGCCCCGAAGGCGTCACGCCGCAGGTCGTCGCGCTGTCCGCCGTGCTCGGAGACCTCGGCGGTCTGGACAGCTGGCTCGACGCCAATGTCATCGCGCGTACCGAACGGCCCGTGCCGCTGCTCGAAGGAGTCCTCGGCCCCGACGGCGTCTACCGGTACGCCGACGCCGACGGTGAGAACGCCTCCGAGCAGCTCATCGCACCGATCGGGTGGATGCGCAGCAGCCAGGACGTGATCATTCCGCTGGTGCGCAAACTGGTGGGCGAAGGCCAGCAGGTCATCATCTTCCGCAGCACCCGCGGCGCGGCCCGCGGCTGCGCGAACTACCTCGCGCGCTCCCTTGGGCTACCGCCGGCGAACGCCGCGCTGGAGGCGGTGGCTGGCGGGGACCCGAGCGCGGTCCTGACGGATCTGCGGCAGTGCCTGGCCGGTGGCGTCGCCTTCCACATCTCCGACCTCGCCCGCGATGAGAAGATCGCCATCGAGGACGAATTCCGAGCCCCGGACAGCGGCATCCGCGTCCTGGTCTCCACCACGACGCTCGCCCAGGGCGTCAACCTGCCCGCCGAGACCGTGATCATCGTCGAGTTGGACCACCCGACCGGGCCCACCTCGACCGCCCCATACACGGTCGCCGAGTACAAAAACATCGCCGGCCGCGCCGGGCGGCTCGGGCTGACCGACGGGGGCCGCGCCGTGCTGATCGTCAGCGGCGGCGTCGACACCGAACGCCGCTGGCGCGACTACGTCCACGGAAGCCCTGAGGACCTGCGGTCTCAACTACTCGATCCGCAACAGGACATCGCGACGCTGTTGCTGCGCGTGGTCGCTGTCGCCTCCCGCCGCGAAGGCTCGACGGGCCTGAGCGAAACCGACATCATCGCGTTCCTGTCCAACAGCTTCGCCGCCCACCAGCAACGGCTCTCCGGCGCGGCAGACCCGTTCCCCGCAGCCACCGTCTCCGCCGTGCTCGCCGAGCTGGTCGCGGCCGGCCTGCTCTCCTCCGGCACGTCCGGGATCGAGCTGACCGAGCTCGGGACCTACGTCTCGCAGAGCGGCCTGAAGGTCGCCTCCGCCGTCCGGGTCGCCCGCGCCCTCCGAGCGGTGCCGCCCGCCGCGCTCAACCGCGTCACCATCATCGCCGCCGCGCAGCTGACCGACGAGGTCACCAGCGCCCGCCCCCAAGTCAACGCGAAGGGATGGCAGCGGGAGCAGGGCACCTACCTCGGCGAGCTACGCCGCCATGGACTGGCCCAGCCGGTGATGGAAGCGATGCCCGGCCACGAACGCAAGACGGCCGCCGAGCGCGCCAAACGCGCGGTGGCCTGCATGTGGTGGATGTCCGGTGTCCCGGTCGGCCAGATCGAGCGGCAGCTCATGGTGCACATGCCGCGCAAGGACGCCGCCGGAGTCGCGCGGGCAGCAGCCGACCGCACCCAAAGCGTCGTCGGCGTCGTCATCGACATCGCGCGCTGCCTGCACCCTGACGCGAATCTCGACGACCTCGCCCGGCTCCTGCCCATCCAGCTCGAATTCGGCATCCCGCCCGAACTCGTCCCGCTGGCCCAACACGCCGGCGCCGCCCTCGACCGGCCCGACTACCTGCGCCTCGCCGCAGCCTCGCTCACCGACCCGGAGACCGTGCTAGACGCCGAGGACGACACCCTGCTGGCCTGCCTCAACGGCAACCAGAGCAAACTCCGCCAACTACGCAAGGCCGCTCGGGAAGCCCGAGACGGCGATGACGACACCGACTTCGCCGACATGATGCCCGCAGCCACCGACTAGGTTCCGACCGAGAGCGAGCACCCCATCATGAGCAACGACGCCCCGGCCGGGGAAACCATCGCCGATGACGAAGACCACTGGCCGGCCTTCGACATCACCCCGAAGGCGTACGAGGAAGCGGTCGCCGCGATCGCCAAGTCGATGAATTTGGACATCGTCGGTTGGCAGGTCCAGCACCTTGAGTCGATCGAGGCCCCTGACGGCGTCTACATCATGGACGTCACCGCCCGCTTCCAGCTGGCGGGCATGGACTTCCTCATCCTGTTCGAGTGCAAACGGCACAAGACCCGCGTCAAACGCTCCGACGTGCAAGTCCTGCACACCAAACTCCAGTCCATCGGCGCGCACAAAGGCGTCGTGGTGTCCGCCGCCGGGTTCCAGCGCGGCGCCCTCGAATTCGCCGAAATGCACGGCATTGCCTGCGTCCGCCTGGTCGACAACGCCTGGAACTACCTGACCCGCCACACCAAGACGACGAACCCGCCCGCCCTCACCGGCTCCTTCACCGGCTACGCGATCACGCCCGACGTCGAGGAGGACTACGACTTCGCCATCCTTACCGGCAACACCGACAACAGCCGCGCCGCGCTGGTGCCCCCGGGGTAGCCCGACCTGCGACAGCGACATCCAGCCATCCCGGCCAGACCGTCGCCCAGCTGGTCCAGGCCGTCGCAGACGCCCGGAAACATGAACTTAGGCCCCAGTAAGCAGTTCGGGCAGCTCGGCAAGCAGGCACGGGAACCAGCAGACCCGCCGTCCGTTCAACGTCACGATCGACATCGTCTTGCCGGACGGGATGCCGGCTATGTCGCTCCTGCCTCCGACGTCCGCGGACATCACCGGTCAACACAAGGAGTGGCCGCTGCGGTCTGGGTTTGAGGCGGACGACGACGTTAGCCGAGTTCGGGCTCGGCCGGCTCTCTGTGCGTGCCGAGCCCTTCGGCCCCGCCCTCCGCAGCGATGCTCCTGACGTCGGCGTCGCCCGCGGGAGAACGATCCGGCAGGGCGTAGTCCTGGGTAGTGGCGGAGATCGCGGTGGTCAGTCGATCGACGTTCGCCGAGAGGGCGGCGATGCTGGCCTGGAGCGCGACTGCCGAAGACGCGGAACGTGCGTCCATCGCCTGGGTGAGCAGGGCGTTGTAGAGGTAGCCGGGTCCTTGTGCGCGGTTCGTGGTGCCGCCGTTGAGCGTATAGAATGAGGTCGACGACAACGAGTTCTGAGCACTTGGGCTTTGGATTTGGGGACCGCGTTCGCCTGTGGGTGGAGCGGTCCTGTCGTCAGTCAGGGACAGTTCTCTGCCGGTCGCGGCGTCGTGGATAGTGGCGACGCTGGCGACGCGACTCCACCACTGCGGTTCGTCGAAGACCAGGGCGCGCTGGAACGCCCACGCGGTGACGTCGGGAAGCCACAGGGCGGGTTGGTTGCGGTCGTCGACGTGTTGCAGCCGCATCCGGGCGTTGATCTGCTGGCTGCGGACGAGGCGCCGGTAGGTGGTGACGTCGGGCAGGTCGCTCGGGTTGATCTTGCGGCCTTGGAGCTGGGTGTCGAGTTGTTCGCGTGGGCTGGCGCGGGTGTCGAGGACGACGTCGCGGACCTTCTGGTCGTTGAGCTGGTGCAGCAGCTGGGTGAGCGCTGCCTGCCGGGCGGCTTCCTGGTGTTCGCCGAGAGGTGCTTGGGCGATCATCAGGGTCCAGCCGGCGTGGGCCTCGGTGGTGTCGAGCATGTCTTCGATGGGCTGGATGTGGCCGCGCCGGTAGAGGTCGCTGGCGTGGAACTCTTCGTGTGGGCCGGCGGCTTGGCGGGCGGCGTCGATGACGTCGGACAGGTCGTCGGCGTCGACGAGCACGGCGGCGAACAGGTACGCCCCGGGATGCTGGTGCAGCCGGATGAACGCTTCGTCGACGAACGCGACGGGGTGCGTGCTCATGACCGCATCTGATCGTGCCGGCTGGCCTGAGCCCAGGTAGGGCAGTTTTCATGGTCGAGCGTCGGGGTGTCAGGCATGATCCGCCTCCGGCTCGGAGTGGTCGGGCGGCGTGTCGAGGTCGGGGTCCTCGAGGACGCGCTGCTGTGCGGTTTCGGCGTGTGCGGTGAGGTGGTCGGGCACAGGCCGGGCGTGGGGTTGCGGGCGGGTGGCATCGACGGCACGCACCCGCGCCGCGGTGGCGCGGACCGCGTCCGCGAGGCTGCTGGCGTCCTCGGCAAGGTTCTGCGCGCGCCGGGCGGCCTCGGCCGCGGCAGCAAGGCCGGCGTAGCGGGTGGGTAGCGCCTCGGCGTACCAGTCGGCCCAGCCTTGGTGGCGGCCTTCGAGGTCGTGCACCCGTTCGCGGATGACGTCGATGCGTCCGCGCGCGGAGGTGAGCCGGTCTTGTAGTTCGTCGACGGTGGTGCTGGCCCGCAGCGCATCGGTTCGGGCGTGCTGGTGGCGGATCGCGGCCCGGGTGTGCAGGGGCCCGGCGTGCCACCACCGGGGCTTGGTCGCGTCGGCGTGCCGGGTCGCGGAGGCCGCGGCGGTCTGGGCGGTGGCCAGGTCGACGCGGGCGTCGCGCAGCTGGTTCTCGGCGCCGACGAGCTGGGTGTGGGCCGCGCGGAGCTGCCCGGCGACGTAGGCGGGGGCGTTCTGGTCGGCGTCGCGTTGCGCCGTGATGAGCGCGCGGAGCTGGCCGTCGGTGGCGGAGTGGATCTGCCCGGCGAGGGTGGCGACGCCGAGCACGGTCTGCGCGCGCTGCCATCCCCCCCACTTACCGACGTCGCGGGGCGATGGTTCGGGACCGATCGGGTCGTCGCCGCTGAGGCTGTAGCGGTCGCGGTAGGCAGCGACCACGGCGGCGCGGCTGGTCCATTGCCGGCGCCCGGCCTGATCGGCGGGCACCGCTCCCAGCGCCGCGGTCCAGGCGGGTCGTTCTGCGGCGGCCTGGTGGGCGAGGGCGTCGATGCGGGTGTCGCAGATGGCGGCGACCTGGCGCAGGGCGTCGCCGATGTCGCCGTCGATGGCAGGTACGCGCTGGGTGTAGGTGCCGGCCTGGGCGGGGCTGAGCGCGACGGCGGGGTCAGGTTGCAGGTCGTGGTATGCCTGATCGATGCGCCAGGCGAGCACCGCAGCGGTGTCGCGAGCGCTGTTCAATTCCCGCTCGGAAGCGACGGCGGCGAGGACTTGATCGGGGTCGTATCCGGCGGCGGCCAGCGCGTGCAGGCGGCCGGCGAGGGCGGGCATAGCCGGGTCAGCGGCCACGTTGTCGGCAACCGCCGCTCCGGCCACACCGCGGATGACAGCGGTGTATCGGGCGGTGCCGGCGCGGGCGGTGAGGTCGTCGTAGATGGGGCCCCAGTGCCGCAGCGTGTCGGCGTCGGCCCACAGGGTTTGTTCGGTTTCGGTGGCGGAGCGGTCGGTGCCGTCGTCGCGCAGGATTGCGGCGAGCACGGTGATGCCAGCGGTGGCCGGTGCGGGTGGATGGGCTTCGGGTGGTTCGTCGGCGGTGACGACCGCGAGCTGGTTGAGGAGTCGGCCGCGGGTGGCCATGACGTAGAGCCGGGCGCGGGTGGTCGCAGCGTCGATGATGGCGCGGGCGGCGTCGACGGTGCGGCCTTGGGCGGAGTCGACGGTGGCGGCGTAGGCGAGCTGGACGTGTTCGGCGACGTACTCGGCGGGCAGCGCGGTGGTGGCGTGGCTGGCCGCGTTTTCGACCAGGAGGGCACCGTCTGGACCAAGTTGCAGGATGCGCCATTGGGTGCGGTTGGCGACGAACGCGTCGCCCGCTTGCAGAGTGCGGTTGTTGCGGCGGGTGACGATCAGGTCCCCGACGCCGGCGTGGGTGCCGTCGCCGAGGGTGACAGCCGGCCCGGCTTGCACGAGTCCGGCGCGGATGAGCAGGCGCCGAGCTTGGGTGGCGATGTCGGCGGCTTCGGCCTGGGTTTCGACGAGGATGAGGCTGGTGCGGCCTTGCAGGACGTCGGCGGCCCACCCGTCGAGGACGTGGTTGATGAGTTCGGTGCGGTGTCCGGCGATGATCCGGCCGCGGCGGTCGTACTCGGCGAGCACGGTGGTGTCGCCCTCGCGCAGCCGCAGGGAGGCGGGGCCTTCCCACGGGTCGGTGAATCGGCGGACCTCGCGTAGCTGGGTGGTGGTGCCGAGGGAGGCGAGGTAGCGGAACATTCCGCCCGGGCCGATCGCGGAGATCTGCTCGGGGTCACCGACCAGGATCAGCTTCCCGCCGATGGGTTCGAGGAGTTGGGTGAGGCGGACCAGGTCGAGCGTGGAGGCTTGCGACGCCTCGTCGATGATCACCCACTGGCCCGGTTGGAAGGCCCAGTCGGCCGGGGTGGTGCCTTCGGGTGGCATCGATTGGGCGTGCAGCCACATGGCGATGTTTTCGGTACGGATGCCGGGCTGATCCCCGTCGCGGGTCGCGTCGGCGAGGACGAACGCGGCGTTCTGCCCGACCGTCAGGCCGAGCACTGGCACGCCGGCCTGCCGGGCTGCAATCCCGACGGCTCGCTGCAGATAGGTTTTGCCGGTGCCGGCCGGGCCGACGATGCCGGTGACGCGGCGGGTATCGCCGACGGCGAAGTGCAGCGCGGCGCTTTTCTCATCCGACAGGTCGAGCCGGTCAGCGACCGCATCGAGCAACGTCCGGGATGCGGCGGTGGCGCCGTATCGGGTGGCGTAGGCGAGGAGTTCCTTCTCAGCGGCCAGGACGGGTTCGGTGGAGAGTTTCAGGTCGCGGTGGCGGCTGTAGATGCTCTGTCGATCGGAGCCGCGGACCAGGGTGTCGCCCCATTCGAGCAACGCGGGCGG
The DNA here is from genome assembly GCF_016862195.1 of Paractinoplanes ferrugineus. Lineage (GTDB taxonomy): Bacteria > Actinomycetota > Actinomycetes > Mycobacteriales > Micromonosporaceae > Actinoplanes > Actinoplanes ferrugineus. The sequence continues at coordinate 97,600 of NZ_BOMM01000052.1, forward strand.
GGTCAAGACCCGCAGGCCGCCGGCCCGGGCGCGGATGGCTTGGGCGGCGTAGCGCTGCACTTGCTGCCAGTCCGAGCGCCGGTCGGCGGTCGGGTTGACGTGCAGTTGGCGACCGATGGCGAGTTCGAGGTGGTCGAGGCTGAACACGGCGCGTTCGGCGCTGAGCTCATCAACAGCGCGTTCGACGGCCAGGTGCGGCAGCCGCCGGATCGCGGCCGTGATGACCGGCGTCCGCTGCTCCTCGCGCTCGATACCGAGCCGTAGCGCTGCGGCGTCCAGGTCCTGCACCCGTAGGTGCTGGCCGGCACGGTGACGTTGCGCGAGACGGATGACCTGCCGTGCCTGCTGGTCGACGGGGTCGACCGCGCGGCCTGCGGCGATCCGGCGGACGTCGGCGGTCGTGTCGAAGCCCGCTTGGCGGTCTTCGCGCCGCCACCGAGCAACGGCTTCATCGGTCGATTCAGGGCCGTCTTTGGGACGTCGGGTGCGCAGCGTGGCGTCCTGCGCGGAACGGCGCCACCGCCCGGTGGGAATCCATTCGCGGCCGGTGCTCGGGTCGCTGTGGCGGCCGTCGAGCTCGTTCTCCACGGAGGCACGCCGCTTGGAGTAGTGCATGATCGCGCGGGGGTCGAACCCAACGATTTCCCGGATCGGGGAGCCGGCGCGGGCGGCGAAGCGGACGCCGAGGCGGCGGCCGAGTTGGTGTTCGACGGCGCGTTCGTAGGCGATGCGGGCGCCGATGGTGGCTTGGTAGAAGGCTTTGCTGTCGAGAGCGAGCCACGTCTCGCGGCCGTCGCGGACGACGCGGACTTTCGAGCTGACGATGATGTGGGAGTGCAGCTGCGGGTCTTTTTCCCGGGACATGCGGTGGTCGAAGACCGCAGCGGCGAGCCCGTCGGTGTCGACCTGCACGATGCCGTTGGTGCCCAGCCGGGTGAACGCCCCGTGCGCTCGCAGGTGTTCCAGGGCGGCGCGCACGCCGTCGTGGTGCGACGCCATCACCTCGCGTTTGACCCGCTCGTCGCCGAAGGCCCACAGCAAGCTGACGCTCTTGACCGGTGAGACCGTGACGTCGAACCCGGCTACGGGATGACGTTCTGGGGCGGTCCATATTCGCAGCCAGACCTGGGCGACTTGCTCATAGGTGGCATCCTCGGGTAGCGCTTTCCACGCCTTTTCCACGGCGGCTTGCCGGGCGTCGTCGTCGAGCGCCTCGAATTTGCGCCACAGGCGGCCGAGCTGTTCGCCGGTATTCGGGTGCCGCCCTTCGCCGATGAGGTTTTGCAACTGCTTCTGGGTGACCTGCGCGTGCACGCCGAACAGCGCCTGGCTTTGGCCGGCCCACCAGCCGGGCGCCTCGCCGTGCGCGGCCGGATCCGCGTGGTAGGCCACTGCTGCGCTGGGCGCGGCGGGCCGGAAGTCGTGTCTGCCGGTGGCCACCTGCTGCGTCAGGTAGGCGATCCCGGCCCCCGGGGAAATGCGGGTTACCGAGAGCATGCCGCCGAGCGTAGGCACCCGCCAGGCGCCTTTGCGACATTGGAATGCCAGGGGGTGTGCTAGTTCAGGGAAGGGGTTAAAGGGTGGCCAAATAACTGACCTGGTCAGAGATGGTGTGAGCAATGTTGAACGATTTGGGTGACCATTTTCAACTAACATTCAACGATTGCCGGATGTGGAGGGCGAGGCTTCGTAATAGGTAGGTTCGATGCTATGGCTAGCAAAGAGACGAATGCGGCGGTGGCGCGGCTGCGGGAGCAGGACGACGCGGAGCAGCGTGAGCTACGGCAGCGGCAGGCGGCGCGGAAACGGGCGCTGGCAGCGGTGGAGGCGCGACAGGCGGCGGTGACGGCGGCCGAGCGGGAGCGGGACACGGTCACGGCCCGGTTGAATGCGGCGGTTGTGGACGCGCATGCGGGCTTCGATCTGGCGGTGGCGGTGCTGGCGAGGCTGAGTCCGTCGGTCGAGCGCGCTGCTGAGTTGGTGGGTCCGTCGGTGGCGGAGGTTCGGCGGGCGGTGCAACGCGCGCCGAAAGCAGACGTGGACGCGCAAGCCGCGCAACTGCTGACGGGCAGCGAGGGGCGGCGGTCTCGCGCGCCTCGCGCGGTGGCCAGCCGCGGAGCAGGCGACGCGCGGACGGTGTTAACGCGTACCGAGCCAGAGTCAGACCGCGACCGTGATCAGCGCGGCGACGCACAGCACGGCGGCGACGCAACCGAGTAGTGCGGCGGTGAAGCCGATCCGGGCGACGATGCGGCCGATCCGGTCGTTGTTGATCAACGGCACTGGGCTCCTCGGGGTGCCGCTGTGAGAGTAGTCGCGCTAGGCTGGCTGGCGACCGTCCTATGGCACCTTCGGGTGCCGGATGTTGTCGGTGTTTAGGCCGACGGACCTTGCCGGGTACACCCTTCGCGGGGTGTCCTCCTTCGGGAGGCCGTCGGCCTTCCTCATGCCCTGCGCCCTGCCAGGTACGGCCGTGAGCGATGGGCGCGGCAGCCCGGGGCGGCGCGCTCGATGCGCGTCGACGCGGTCGCTGGACGCGCGGACGGCCGGGAGACCAAGGGTCCCCCGGCCGTGACGATCGCTAGAACGGGACTTCGGTCTCGCTGAGCTGGTAGGCAGCCGAGAGCGGCTGCGCGACAGCGAGCATCGCTTGCATGTCGCTGACACCTTCCTTCTCGGCATCGGCGCGCAGGGTCTCCACGAAGCCTTCGGGGGCGGTGGCGTAGCCGTCGAGGATGTCGAGTACCCATTCCGGCTCCGTGATCGGGGTGGCGTCGTCCCCGAGTTCGATGCTCGGGCAGGGCCAGGCGTCGCCGTCTTCATAGATGTGGACGTAGTACGAGCCGTGCCCGGGGTCCCATCCGGCGATCACCAGCGCGATACCGTCGACCAGATCGTAGATTTCGTGCGCACTCATGATGAGCCGTCCTTTGCTTGTGATGTTTCGGTGTTGTCGGGAGTTGCCGCTCCCGAACAAATAGACTCTATCAATTGCAATGGCGCGCATCAATAGTGAATCGGAAAAGAATCGAATTGAATTTGGGCGCAAGTGCGAATAGAAGCGCATCGGCGCAGCTAGGGGGCGCGGGGTTCGGTTTTGAGGCGCTTTTTCGGCCGGTGGGGGCGAGCTTGCTCGCCAGGTTGCGCGGTGGCTGGAGCCAAATTCGTGGCGGGGGGTTTCGGGGAAAAGATCATGTGGTTTGTGCATGATGTTTTCCCCGCCCGCTGCGGATTTGGTGGAGGCTGCCGCGCAACCTATCCTGTCGGCGCAGCCGGCGGCCGGAAAAGGGTCTGGCAGTGCGGCCGCAGGCCGCTCCGGTCTGGCCGGCCCGTCAAGGGCCGGGGTAAGCGCAAGGCTGTGCAGCTGCGCCGCGCGCCCCGGTGCAGCCCTTGGGTCCGCCGATGAGACTCAATGCTCCGGCCCTGACCGGGGTTGGCCAGGGCCGGAATGCCGTTCAGGCGCCGAGTCCGTACCGGTGGGCGAGCTTCGGGCCCAGTTGCACGGCGGCGACAGCGGCGGGAAGCTGGCGGTGCTGCCACCCGTCGAGGGCGGTCGCGAGATCGGCGCCGTACTTGCGGTGCTGGCTCAGAGCGGCGGCCAGACCGGCGGCTTGTTCAATGCCGTTGTTGGCGCCGCGGGCGGTGTGCGGCCGGACGGGAGCGAGGGCGTCACCAAGCAGAACGGCGTGGCCGGTGCCGATGGCCCAGACCATCCGAGTGGGCGGGTCGATGTCCATGACCGCGGCGGCCATCCGGGTGCTGGTGTCGTGGACCAAGGCGGCCTGCTCGTCGGGCAGGTACTGGCGGGCGCTGGCGTCGACAGCGGCGCGGGCCGCTTCGGTGATGTGCTGGGGCAAGACGAAGACGCGGCGGGCCGGGGTGGCGCCGAAGTAGTCGAGGTACTGGGCCGGGGTGGCGCTGAGGTAGAAGGTCCAGTCGCAGCCGCCGGGGATGGGCGCGAGGTTGAATTGCATCCCGTTGTGCGGGTCGGGCTCGAAGCGCAGGAAGTCGCGCAGGCCGGGCTGGCTGGTGCTGGTTTGTCCCCGGTGGGCGACGTAGCCGGCGTAGTGCAGTCGGCGGTCCGGGTCGAGCAGCCGCCGGCCGATCGAGGCGCGGCCGTCGGCGAAGACCACGAGGTCGGCCTGCGCGCTGTCGCCGTCGGCGAAGTGCAGCAGCGGCCGTCCGTACTCGCCGGTCAGGCCGGTAACTCGTTTGCCGGTGTGTGCCAGGCCGGCGGGCAGGCGGCGGGTCAGGGCTTGGTGCAGCAGTGTCCAGGTGGTGTTGCGCCCGGCGAACAGGTGGCGGTGTTCGGCTTCGGGCCGGCGGCGGCAGACGGTGATGTCCATGACGGCTTCGGAGTCGTAGCGGACGAACTCGTGCTGGGGCACGCCGAGCTGGTCGAGGATGTCGAGCGAGGAGTGTTCGAGGCCGATGAGGCCGCCGCCGAGCGGGGCGCTGGCCGGGACGGCTTCGTAGAGGGTGACGTCGGTGAACCCGGCGTGGTGTAGCAGCAGGGCTGCGGTGGGGCCTGTGAGAGATCCTCCGACGACGGCGACGCGTAGCCCGTCGCGGTTGCGGGGCGTGGCGGTGTGGCTGCTCATGGGTGACCTCCGGGGCGCGAACCGTGCGACCCGCGCCGGTTTGCGCCGGCGCTGCCGCGTTGACGAGGCCACGGGGGGAGCGGCGCGGCGGGTGGCTGGCAAGCCCAGGGTTTGAGGTCAAAAGATCTTGGAAGCGCAGCGCGGTGGGGCGGTGGTGGTGGTCGGTGCTGCGCTTCCAAGATGTTTTGCCGGGCTTGCGGGCCGCCGCCGGGTCGGTCATCACAACGGGATCGGCGAACGCGGCGGCCGGGTGATGGCCGCCGCCTTCGCCGGGCTTTGTCGTCCAGGCGTGTCGCCGGTGGGCGTCATCGCGGCGGACGGCGCGGCAGCGACGCCTGGTGCGCTGAGGTTTCGGCACCGGGCCCGGCCCGCCCGGGGGTGGGCGGCACTGCACCGCCGAGTCAGGCGGCGGCGTCGACGTGCTGGACGCGGCGGCGCAGCTCGCGCAGCGGCAGCGGACGGCTGACACCGGCACGACGTTCTTTGAGGATCGCGACATCGCCGAGTTGCGCGCGCAGCTTCTCCTCCTCGGCTTCGGCGGCCAGGTACCGCTCGGGTGCGACGGCGAGCAGGTGCCGCCACTGGCGCTGGCCGGCACGCACACAGGTGCCGAAGCATCCTCTTAACCGGACTACGGAGTGTTGATCTAGAATCATGATCACCTTCCTGTAGAAGTGCAGCAGCCCCGAGGATGAGGTGCTGCATGGGTGTGTTCGACGGGCCGATCCGCGACATAGCGGAGCTTCGGCCGCCGAGGTGGGGTCGGGTCCGCGAGGTCGACGATGTGGTGCCGTGGCAACTGGTCGACCAGGCGGGTCGCCCGGTGGAGCCGGTATATCGGTACCTGCGTGATCTCGTCGCGCAGGGCAAGTCGTTGGGGACGGTGCGCACGTACGCGTACGTCCTGCAGCGGTGGTGGCGGTTCCTGATCGCCGTAGGTGTGGCATGGGACCGGGCGACGTCGGCGGAAGTCCGGGACTACGTGCTGTGGCTGCGGCACACGGCGAAGCCGGGCGCGACGCTCAGGAAGGCGTCGGCGGCGACCGCGGGGACGGTCAATCCGATCACGCGCAAGCGGTACCCGGGCGACGAATACCAGACGTCGACGATCGTGCACAGCAACGCGGTCGTGCACGGCTTCTACGAGTTTTGGATCGAGCGGGGCGCCGGGCCGGTAGTCAACCCAGTCCCGCACGAGCGGGCTCGCGGTGGCCGGCCGCAGGCGCACCACAATCCGATGGAGCCATACCGTGCGCAGGGCCGGATGCGGTACAACCCGCGCAAGCCGAAACGGCGGCCGCGGGCGATCCCGGACGCGTTGTGGGTGCAGCTGTTCGGCGCAATGCGCTCGAACCGGGACCGAGCGATCCTGGCGCTGGACGTTAGCACCGGCGCACGGGCGGCCGAGCTGCTTGGGATGCGCGGCGCGGATATCGACTGGGGCGGCCAGCTGATCTGTGTGCGACGCAAGGGCACAAAGGCGTCGCAGTGGCTGCCGGCGAGCCCGGACGCGTTCGTGTGGCTGCGGCTCTACCTCGCGGAACTCGGCGAACTCGGCCCGGACGATCCGGTGTGGCAGACCCTTCGCCAGCGCCGCCGCGGGGCCGGCGAGCTGGAGCGGCAGCCGCTGAGCTACGACGCGTGGCGGGCGGTGCTACGCCGGGCCAACGCGGCGCTGGGTACGAACTGGTCGACCCATGACATGAGGCACACCTGCGCGATCAGGATGGTTCGCGACCAGCGGCTGTCGCTGCGCGACGTGCAGGTGATCCTCGGCCACGGGCACCTCACGTCCACCGAGGTCTACCTGGTCGAGGACGACCAGGAAGTCATCGACCGGGTCCTAGACCATCTCGCCGACCGCGAACAGCAGCCGGCGAAGCGTTCTGCGGCGACCGCGCCAGGATATGACGCCGGTGACCTGGCCGTGCTCTTCGGGGCCGGGTGATCGCCGATGTCTACGACTACGACAGCGCCGGCTCGCCCCGGCGCCCGGCGCTTCCTCGGCACCTGTCTCGAGCGGGCAGAATCCACTACCGGTCGGCCCCATGGACCACCTGGACGCCGAAGAGATCCTCGCCCTGTTCCCCGGCCTGCGATGTTGGGACCAGGTCGGCCGCCACGTGCGCTCGATGGCGCGGCCCGGCGCCCGCCGGATCCTGGCGTGGCTGGGATCGTTCCCCGGTGACGGATGGCAGCAGCGGTGGTTGAACTCTGGCGCGGAGAACGACGAGGGGTGGCTGGATGCGGTCTGCCCCGAAGACGGGCGCACCCGCGGGCATCGGATCCGCGAGACCTACAACGGCCTGTCTTTCTTGCTGGCCTGCCGGGTCGTGCGGCCCGGCTACCCGTTCTTGGCCCGGTACCGGCCGCAGACGGTTTACGCCATGATCCGCGCGGTGATCAGCCCGGAGGTCTTCGAGCGTGTCGAGAAGGCGGGCGCAGAGGCGGGCATCGGTGCCCGGCACCTGGGCGAGGCGATGGTGAGCCTGACGAAGATTGTGTTGCACTCGGGCAAGACACTCGATCAGCTCACCAGCGAGGACGTGCTGGCCTACCGGGACTGGTATCGGCAGCGGACCGGCCGGACCAAGTACGGCCTGCATGGCGCCTGGGATGTGCTGGTGGCAATCGGGGTGCTGCCGGTCGGGTCGACGCTGCGTCGCACGACGCGGCTGGGGCAGCTGAGCACTGCGGAGCTGGTCGACCGGCACGGCATTGCCAACCGTCCGATTCGGGATCTGCTGGTCCGCTACCTCGGCGAGCGGCGGCCGAGCATGGACTACGGCGCGTTCCTCTCGTTGTCGGTCATGCTGGTCAGCAACTTCTGGACCGACATCGAGGCCCACCATCCCGGCATCGACACGCTGCACCTGCCGCCGGAGGTCGTCGACGCGTGGAAGGAACGTCTGCGCGTGTGGACCGGCACGGACGGGACCACACGGGAGCGCCGCAACTACATCGACGTGCTGATCCGGATCCGAGGGTTCTACCTCGACCTGCAGGAATGGGCGCTGCACGACCCGTCGTGGGCGCCCTGGGCGGTGCCGAGCCCGATCCGCAAGGGCGACACCGCCGGCCTTATCAAGACCCGCCGCAAGGTGATCGCCGAGATGCACCAACGGGTGCGGGACCGCCTGCCGAACCTACCGGTCCTGGTCGACACCGCGGAACGCCACCGGCGCGAGCACACCGCGCTGCTCGCTTTCGCCGGCGCCACGCCGATCGGCGAGACCTTCGAGCACGCCGGCCGCACCTACCGGCGGACGGTCCACAAGGCCTACACCGGGCCAGGGGCCAGACCGGCGCCGGAGACCGTCGTGGTCGAGGACTTGGACGGCGGCGAGCTACTCGACCTGAACCGCACCGAGGACGACGCCTTCTGGGCCTGGGCGGTGATCGAGACCCTGCGGCACACCGGCGTGCGCATGGAGGAGCTGCTGGAGATCACCCACCTGGCGCTGATCTCCTACCCCTTGCCGGACACCGGCGAGGTGGTGCCGCTGTTGCAGATCGTGCCGTCGAAGACCGACCAGGAGCGGCTGCTGTTGGTCACCCCGGAACTCGCGAGCGTGCTGGCCAGCATCATCACCCGCATCCGCGGCGCCGACGGCCGAGTGCCGCTGGTCGCGCGCTGGGACGAGCACGAGCGCGTGCTCGGACCGGCCCTGCCGCACCTGTTCCAGCGCAAATACGTGTGGCGCGACGCGGTCATCAGTACGACTACCGTGCAGAAGCTGATCTCCGCCACCATCACCCGGGCCGGGCTGGTCGACCGAACCGGAAAGCCGCTGCGCTACACACCGCACGACTTCCGGCGTATGTTCGCCACCGAAGCCGTGACCGGCGGACTGCCGGTGCACATCGCCGCCCGCATCCTCGGACACACCAGCCTGAGCACCACCCAGACGTACCTCGCGGTCTTCCAGGACGAGCTGATCCGCAGCTACCGCGCGTTCGTCGACCAACGCCGCGCCACCCGACCCGAGGCCGAATACCGCGAACCCACCGACGAGGAATGGACCGAATTCCAGCAGCACTTCCAGCTCCGCAAGCTCGAACTCGGCACCTGCGGGCGCCCCTACGGCACCCCCTGCCAGCACGAACACGCCTGCGTTCGCTGTCCGATGCTGCGCATCGAGCCCGCGCAGCGGCAGCGCCTAACGGAGATCATCGACAACCTCCAGCACCGCATCACCGAAGCCCAGGAGCGTCGTTGGCTCGGCGAGGTCCAAGGGCTACAGATCAGCCTCGACGCGGCGAAAGCCAAACTAGCAGCGCTCGACCGAATGACGGCAGCAACCGCAGCGGGACCGACCCTGCTCGGGCTCCCCGCCGGGCCCGCGAAGAAGCTGGCCGACTCGAGCTGAGTTCGTACGACCGTTCGTGCTGATGCCATGAGCACGTGAGGCAGTGGCGGGGACACGTCCTGGCAGGGCTCGTCCCCGCCACCGCGAATATGAGCAGCACGTTACATCTTGCGCAGTGTCGCTGGCCGCGGATCCAGTCGGCGGCGAATAGTCGGGCACTCCGCGCTCCGGTCGGCTCCTGCCGTTAGCTAAAGCAGTTGGGCTGCGACTCGTTCCACGGTGGCGCGGCCGAACCTGCGGACCAGTGTCAGGTAGTACAAGGCGGGGACCACCGGAGCCCAGGCGTCTTCATCGTTGATCTCCAAAAGCTTCTGGATCACAGCCTCGGGAGTGAACGGCACCAGTTCGTGGCTGTCGTGCTCGAACCGGTCTCGTACGCCCCGCGACGTACGCATGAACCAGTCGTCAGCGGTGTGCTCTTGTAATCGGCCCCAGAAGATGCACCCCCATTGGTGCCGTTTCACATCGAGAGTTATGCCCAGCAACTGGAGTTCGCAGTCTCCGGGAGAGATGCCCAACTCCTCGTCGAGCCCACGTTCGGCGACCCGGAATAGGTCCGGCGGCTGAGTGCCCGTTGAGTCGAGTTCCCGTGACAGACCCTCGTTGGCTGACGAGTTCCAGACGTTCGGCTGGGTGCCGACCTGGCTGGATCGCTTCGAAAAGATGATCTGGTCGTCAGCCGTGCTCACCGCAACGTTGATGCCGAAGCTGCTGGAGATGAACGGGGGCACTGACGACCAGTGTTTTCCGTCGAGGTACCTGGAGCGGAGCGTCTGTCCGTCCCGCATTGGGCGGTCGAGCTGCTGCGCGGCCAGGAAGGTGAAATAGTCGGACCTTTGCAGCCCTATAGAGATCCGCGAGTCCTCGACGTCGGGCACGCGGGACACCGAGACGTAGTCCACGGCGTAGCTCGAGCCGTTCCACATCGGCTCGCGGCCGGATGCTTCGATCCGTGCCTGCTCCTGGATGATTGCCTCACGCCATTCGGCCACCTCGTCCGGTACCTCGACGGTCTTGCTGTCGATGACGAGCCGCACGTCCCGCCGGGCGATTGGGTGTCCGCCATCGCCCTCGACGATGAGTAGGGTCGACTTGATGGAGCCGAGTGTGAACGGCTCGCTCTGGTAGGTGCTGGGAGGCTGCATCACAGCCGAGTCACTTCTGCGCTCGGCGGCGGTCCACAGGTGATCCAAGTGATCCAGCAGTTCGTTCTGATCAGGCTTGCGGACATCGCGGCCGATGAGAAACCGGCCGATCTGGAGTACCTGCGGCGAGCTCGGCAGTGTCCCCTTGGTGAAGACTGCATGCACGGTCATCGGTGCAAACTTGGAGTCCGTGCCTTCGGCGATCGTGCGTACGCCTGGCCAGCCGGCGCGGGCGTGCAGGCGGTGCAGCTCAACGATCAGGTCACGTAGCGGTCCCTTTTCCAGATCCGGCATGGGTAGCTTGGCCATGGCCTAACGTTCCGCCCGTACGTAGGCGTACACAATCGTACGAATAGTGATCAAATTCTGACGGATTTGGCTCGGTACCGTACGAGATCGTCTTTGGTCAGTTTTTCCTCCCTGACTCTGGTGATGTCGGCTGCGAGTCGCAGCCTCTCTTCAAAGGAGCCGACCGTGACTGACATCGCCGTCCTCGCCGCATTGGTGGCCGCGCCGTTGAGCGGCGTTGTGATGTTCTGGCTCGGGCTTCGCTTTCTGTGGCGGGTCTACAAGAGCGGTGGTGCGGCGGACCTGGCTCAGGCGGCCGACTCGCTGCTGCTCGCGCGCGGTATTCGGCCGAATAGCGAGTGCAGGATTGCTCCTCGCGGCACCGAACTGCGGGGCGGGCAGGAGCGGGCTGGTCATCGCCAGGATGCAGCTGTCAACGAAGTGCAGGCGCCGGGTCCACCCACGCAAGCGGATCTTGGCTAGAAACTACTAGTGCATCGTGATTCTGTTGTCTTTACGTGATGCCGGTGTGGTTGGCTGTCGAGGTGGATCTGACGGCCGGGCAGCGTGACGAACTTCGTGCACTGACGACCAGTTCTGAGATATCGGCGGCGGTCGGTACGAGGGCGCGGATCGTGTTGTGGCATGCCGAAGGACGGATGAAGAAGGACATTGCGGTTCTTGCTGGGATGTCGCGGCCGACGGTTGATCTGTGGCTGGGCCGGTATGCCGCTGACGGCGTGGTCGGCCTGCTCGCACAGCAGCCCGGCGGTCCCCGGGTACAGGTCAGCCCCGACGTGCGATCACGCGTGCTGGCCCTGACCCGAGCGACGCCTCCGGCGGAGACCGGCTTGTCACACTGGTCGACCCGAACGATGGCCGACTACGTGACCCGCGTACACAAGATGCCGGTCTCGCATCACTGGGTGGCGAACCTGTGGCGTGAACACGGCCTGAAACCGCAGAAGCAGGGCACCTTCAAGCTGTCAAAGGACCCCGCGTTCGCCGACAAGGTCGCCGACATCGTTGGGCTCTATCTCGACCCGCCGGGCGGGGCGGTCGTGCTCAGTCTGGACGAGAAGACTCAGATTCAGGCCCTCGACCGCACCCAGCCGCTGCTGCCGATCGAGTTCGACCGCAGTGAGCAGCGCACCCACGACTACGTCCGGCACGGCACCACCAACCTGTTCGCCGCGCTGAACGTCGGCACCGGCGAGGTGATCGGCGACTGCGTGCCGAACCGCAACGGCGCCGCGTTCCTGGCGTTCCTGAAGAAGGCCGTCGCCCCGCACGCCGGCCGCGAAATCCATGTTGTGCTGGACAACCTGTCCACCCACACCACCCCCGAGGTGATGACCTGGCGGCAAGCCCACCCGAACGTCCACTTCCATTTCACCCCGACCGGCTCCAGCTGGCTGAACCAGATCGAGACCTGGTTCGGCATCATCACCCGCCAAGCCATCCGCCGCGGCACCTTCGCATCCGTCCAGGTCCTGATCCGCACTATCCGCGCCTACATCAACTCCTGGAACATCGAACCGCGACCTTTCACCTGGACCGCAACGGCCGACGAGATCCTAGCCAAGGTCCGACTCACCCAGCTCAGCATCAAGAAGCTCGTCGCGAACAACTCGAAGTAAATCGACCATCACCACGAACACCGGCTCGAACTTTTCTTTCCCCACGAGTTCAGGCACCGTATGCCCGTGAGGGAGTACACCGCAGCGGATCTCACGGTCCTGGAGTTCGACAAGTCGGTCCGTCTCCGGCCGGGCATGTACTTCGGGGCCGATCCGCACCTGGCAACCAGTGTCCTGACCGCCGTCGTTATCGCGTCCCTGCACCCGGGCCCGAAAGCCGCGCCCATCTATCCACCCGACGTCACCGCAGAGATCCTCGACGACCTTGCCTTCTCAATAACCGACAACTGGACAACCTGGCCGGACGCCTCAACCACCGGCTACTACGGCTCCCTCCTCACTCCTTACCGCTGGGTCCACGCCGCAGCCGCCGCCGTGAGCACCCACACCACCATCGAGACTTGGCACGCAGGCCGCGCCCTCCACCAGAACCTCGCCGGATTACGCCCCACCGGACCAGCCCACGATCTCGACGCACCACGTGGCACCGGCACCAAACTGATCTACGGCCTCGACCCGTCCTTCTTCATACCGTCGACTCTCAGCACCCTCACCCGCGATCTCCACGCCGACGGCTGCTGTGACCTTCCCGGTCAGTTCCGTCTCCGCGACCACCGCCCCACCGCATCCTGATCGGACGGACAACCACGTCAACGTCACGTAAAGGCAACAGAATCACGATGCACTAGGCTTGTTGACGCTTCCTTGAAAGCCGTGAATGGCGTTACGAGAACGGCTGCTGCCCTGCCTCAGTCGTAGTCCAGTAAAAGTTGTTGTGGGCGAAGCCCTGCTGATACAGCCGCGGTGGCCTCAGGCCAACAGCCGTCGTCCACTGGAGCATCTGGTCCTTACTGAGAAAGGGCGGCTCGCACATCGGGAAGCGAACGGTCCACGGCGACCAGCCCCGCACGATGGCAGGCACCCGGCGCTGCTCGCTCCAGTCGATCCCGACGTACAGCACGGTGCGGTCCGGGTCGGCGTGCTCGGTCAGCCATCGCCGACAGGGCTTCTGCTTCAGGTGCACTGAGCAGGGTGCGATGCGGGAATTTCCGACGAAGCGCTGATCGGCGAACACCTGCCACGGGGTACGACCATCAGCGACGATCACCGGGTTGACGTCGAAGCGGGCGTCGGCGACGAAGCGCCACAGATCGGGGTCTTCGGCTTTGGTGTCGGCGGCGAGCAGGATGAGATTGTCGGTGCCGTGTTCTTCGGCGACGCGCATGGCGGCGGCCCAGCTGCCGATGCCGCCGGAGAACTGCACGACGTGCAGGGTGTCTGCCGGGTTCGGTGCCCGGCGCGGGGTCGCGGACGGTTCGCCGCCAGCGGTCGGGTTGATGTGGGCGGAGCGCTCACCGTGTCCGTCAGCGGCGGGCGGCGTCGTCTCGGTCATGGCCTGACCGCGGCGAGGGTGAGCAGCCCAAAGGCGCGAGTGAAGACGCCGCGATCGGGCACGCTCCAGCCGTCGCCGCACCGCACTTGCTCCTGGCCGTGCAGGTCGACCAGGACGTACCACCCTTGCTCGCCGCGGGTCTGACGCTTGGGGTTCACCGGCCCGTGCTCGTCGAGGTAGGCCGCGACTCGAGCGGTGGCCTGCGCGCGGAGATGGGTGGTCCACCGGTACGCGGTGCTGGACGTCCAGCCGGGGTGTTCGCAGGATTGGTAGGCCAGCGACGCCCCGGCCGCGGCGACGACTTCCGGGTCGACCGGGCCGGGGTAGGGCTGGAAGCGGTAGGTGCCGACGTGCCGGTCGCGGAAGTCAATCGGCCCGGGCCGGTCGCCATCGCGGTCGTACGGGTAGGGGTAGGCGACGCTGACGAGGTTCTCCTTCCACAGCATCCGACCGGTCTCGTCGGCCTCACCTGGTGGGGTGATCTCCCACGCCAGGGCGGCGGTCAGCAGCAGGTCGAGGTGGTCACGGCTGACGATCCAGGCGCTCATCGGTAATCCCTTCGTTCGGGGGTGGGGCGCGGCTCGATGACCGCGAGATACGTCTTCGCGGGCGCAGCGCACGAGACGTGGTGGCCTGCGGGTTTCGGCGCCGGGACGGCGGTAGGTCACCGGGGCGTTGCCCGGCCGGGTATGAACCGGCCGGGCAACCGGTGATGACTACGGCCGCAGCGTGGGGGTGGCCCGCTCGGTGGTTTCGGTCGTGACGATGAAGTCGGCCGTGACCCCGGCGCGTAGGGCATAGGCCATGCCGTCCTCGTGGGCCGTCTGTCCGTTCAGGTGCTCGTCAGTGACGGTGAAGGTGACCGTGTGCTTCAGGACCGGCAGCGGGACCTCGTCCAGGTCGTAGGCGTCGATGAGCTCGCGGTACAGGCGGCGGTACTCGTCCCAGTCGTAACCGAGCTCGCAGGCCTTCTTGATCGCCTTCTTCAGGCGGGCTTTCGTGACGAACGGGTCGACGCCCTCGGACGCGGTGAACCGCTCGGGGACGGCGTCCTGGGGGCTCCAGAGGTCGCAGGAAGGATCGCTGCATCCGTCGTCGGACGTGGAACGGACCGGCTTGAATGACAGCCCGTCGTTCAAGGCCTGCATGGTGATGTTCTCGGCGGTGGAGCACCAGCCGTGGTCGCCGGCGTGTCGGCGGATGCTGGCCAGGACGTCGGACAGGTAGACCGAGCCCTGCGGGGCGGCCGGCCGGCCGTCACCGGCGGAGGTCTGCTTGGCCGGGGTGGCGGACGTGGTCTGGTCGATGACGTTCTCCGTCATGCTGGGTGCCTCCATCAGGCTGTATCTGATGCGGCCCGCCCTGCGGGACCGGGTGATCCCGGCGCCGGGGGTGCCGCGCTGACGGGACCGGTCAGAGCCCGCACGTGGGCCAAGGGGCGCAAGCCCCGCCCGGGTCAGAAGATCTTGGCGTCGAGCGGAGCGAGACGGGGTGGGCCAAGATGTTCTGCCGGGGCTTGCACCCCTGGCCTGGGTGGGCTGACCTCGGGTTCCTCAGCAAGCGGCTCTAGGCGTCCGGGGTTGCTCGGTGCGGGCGTGCGCGACGTACAGGCGTCGAGGCTGCTACCGGCTGGGTGTAAGAGGCGCGGGCGTCAGCCGACCTTGCTGCTCGCCGGTGTCGAGGTGAGACAGCCAGCAACCGGTCGTAGGTCAGTGAGGACGGTCCTCGCGTTGTCCGCCCGTGCACGTGGCGCCGGGTGGCAGGGTGCGGACGAGGCGGTACAGCGACGGGCCGTCGGGGTAGCGGCGGTAGAAGTCCTGCAACTCTGTGTGCGCTGCGATGTCGCTGTAGTCGCGGGCGGCGAGCCGGTGCACGGAGCCGACGACGTGATTGAGGAAGTAGGCAGGCCAGGTGAACATCCGCATCGCGGCGATGCGCCCGGTGTCGGCGTGCACCAGGAACGTGAAGGTGCGGCTGTGGGTGCCGCGCGGTATCTGCTGAGCAGTGAATGGCTCGCTGAGCCGGTGCGGGTTGAACGGGGCGTCGTTCCACGGCGAGTCGCCGTACTTGAACAACAGGAACCCGTTGACGTCCTTCTCGCTCCAGGCGAAGCGTGGTGTGCCGGACTCGACGGCGGATATCTCACGCCGACTCGGGTTGTTCAGGAAAAGGGCCAGCCGGGTGTCACCGTCGGAGTCCAACCACAGGTGTGAGCCTTGCGGCCAACTGGTGCGGTCGGCGTCGAACAAGTCACCGACGCGGTAGAGGTGACCTTCGCCCACGGCGCCTTGGGAGGGGAGATGGGCTGCGCACGACGCGCCCGTGTTGTGGTGCCAGCCGCGGCTGGGGTCGGTGATCAGCCACCATGGCTGGCCGGGGCCGAGCCGGTGTCCACCGGCGTCGCAGTGCCGCACGGTGGGTGATGCGGGGTAGGGGCCGGTCACGGATATGGCGTTGTCCATCGTCTCTTCCTTGCTGGGTCTGCGTGACGGCGGTCTGGTGGTGATGTCGGCGACGCGGCGTAGCAGCGCTGCGGAGATTGCGCGCTGGGCGCCGCTTGCTGATGCGCTGCGTGCACGCGCGTAGGTCCTGGTGGGGGTGCTGCTGATGCGGCACCCCCACCAGGACCCGCGGGGAGATCAGTGCAGTGAGAGCAGGGCTAGCAGCGGCGTCTTCTCCAGCACCGCCAGCGCGGCGACGTGGGCGGTGAGAAGGCCGGCGACGTGCACCACCGGGTGGGTCAGGTGACGGGTGGTCGCGCGCAGCGACCGGCGGTCGGTGGTGGTGGTCGGCTCGGTGGTGGTGACCTCGGTGTTGTCGTTCATGGCGCTGCCTTCCGGTTAGCGGAGGGTGCGGCGTCTGCCGGTTAGCACCGGGGTTGCCGCGCTGACAGGCCATTGGGGGGAACGGCACGGCGGCGGCTGGCAAGCCAGCACTCAGGTCAAAAGATCTTGGAAGCGCAGCACGGGAGGCGCTAGTGAGGGTTGGTGCTGCGCTTCCAAGATGTTTTGCCGGCTTGCCTGACCGTCGCCGGGTCGGTCATCACTGAGGACTGGCGAACGCGGCGGCCGGGTGTAGCCACCGCGTTCGCCGGGCCGGCTGTGCCGGTCGGCTCGCCGAGCTGACACACCCGGTGAGCACAAGTGCGGCTGCATCGCGCGGCGCCGGGTCCGGCACGGGCCTCAGCCTCATCGCGGTGTTGTGGGCGGCGCGGACTCTTATCCGGTGGGTCGATCGTGGTGACGCGCAGATGCCGTGGGGCCTGTCAGTAGGACGCCTGGCTCCAGGAGGTATCGGGTGTAGTCGCGGGAGAATCGCGCCCCACCCTGACGTGCTTCGCTGAGTGGCGAAGCTGAACAGGCCGCCCGTCAACGACGTAGGGCGGGCTACTCGACGATGGCGTGCCCCGGCCAGCGGGCAGCATCGGGCCACAGCGCCGCCTCATCCGGGCTCTCGACCGGTTCGACATCGAACCAGGAGCAGCACGGGTAGATGTGGGAGCCGCCAGGGTCGGCGTAGCAGTCGCTGCACGGCCGTGCACTGTGGGGCGTACTGCACTCGGCGCTGTGTTTGAAGTACCAGCCGCGGCAACAGGTCACCACTCGCACATGGACCGGAGTGAGCTTGCCCGTGGCAGCGGTCGGCGGTCGGGGGGCCCGGCCGGCGCCGGCTCCACGAGCGAGGCCTCGGTGCATGGCGGGTGGGAGCTTCGAGGTCATGCGGGTAGACCTCCTGAACGACGAAAGGCCGGCCCGCATGTGCGGGCCGGCCTTGGCGTGGATGGGCTCAGCGGTGGTGCACGACCTGCGGGTCGGTGACGGTGTCCGGCCAGGCGTCCGCGGCGATCTTCTCGCCGTGCGGGCTGACGACCAGGTCGCCACTGCGCTGCCGCCGCGGTGCGCTTGGGGTGGGCGCGTTGCTGCCGGGCAGAGGCGTGATGTTGGCCGGCGTGATGTTGATGATGGGTTCCTCGCCCTGGTCGAGGTACGGAGTCATCTTCTTGACCGTGACGAGGACCTCGGTGCCGGGGCGCAGGGAGCGGGCGAGCAGCATCTGCTGTTCGTCCCAGCAGGTCACCTCGAACTCCATCGGCTGGGTGGCCACCCACTTGCCGCTACTGAAGTAGCCGGTGCGGTGCACGATGCGGAACTTGACGAAGGCCCGTCCGCCGCTGTTGGTGTGCCCCTGCTCGCTGCGGCCACGAACGGTGCCTTGGATGAGACTGCTGAAGATCTGCTTCGACGGTTCCTGGCTCATGACGAAACTCCCCGGAATGGATCGGACGTGTCAGTGGGAGACCGGGGCCGGCCGGGTGACCGGCCCCGGGAGGCGGTCAGGCGTCCTGCAGCTCGCGCTCTGCTTCAGCGGTGGTGGGCTCAGTGGTGGTGGGGTCCCAGGCGTTGGTCGCCGGCCGGTCGTCAGCCACCGGCTGGGCACCGGCGAAGCGCATGGACAACGACACGTTCTCGGCGGTGACCTCCAGGACGCCGCCGGCTGTGCCGTCCTGGCGGATGAACGGCCACACGTTCAGGTCGTCGCGGGCGTTCACGACCACGGTGTCGCCCTTGCTCAGCTCGGCGCACCGTTCGGCGAGCTCACCCCAGGCGGTGACCTGGGCCCACATGGGGGTCGTGTCGACCCACTGGCCCTCGGTCTTGCGGCGGCGGTTGTGGGCGACCCGCAGCCGGCACAGCGCCTGTCCGGTGGCGGTGTATTCGAGTTCGGGCTTGGCGGCGAGGTTGCCCTCGAAGGTGAGGGTGAACTGCGACATGTGCTGACTCCCGTTCAGGTGATGCGGTGCGGCCCATGCACGCCGTCCGGATCGGGTGATCCGGGCGCCGCGGGGCCGCGCTGACGGGGCCGGTCAGAGCCCGCACGTGGGCCAAGGGATGCAAGCCCTGATCGAGTCAGAAGATCTTGGTGTCGAGCGGAGCGAGACGGTGTGGGCCAAGATGTTCTGCCGGGGCTTGCACCCCTGGCCTCCGGTGGGCTGACCTTCGGGTCCCTCAGCAGCGGAACCAGCCGACGTCCACGGACCGGCCCAGCCGGGATGCCAGGACCGCTGCCCGCCGCCGTCGCGGAACAGCTGTCGTTGCCCGCCCGTCCGGGCCGCCACTGCGCCGGCGCGGAGCCCGCACCGCAGATCTCGGACATGCCGGCCGAGCGGCACGTCGTCTCGCCGCCCGCACCGAGGGCGGACGTCGTCCCACCGTTGGCCAGACCGAGCTGGTTGCTCGCGGTGATGACGGCCGAGCAGGAGGGCGTCAGCTGTGCGGTCCCGGCCAGGTGTGCGCCGGCGCCCTGCTGACCCGACGCCCGGGGGCACTCTGGCGGTCACCGAGACGCCGGGGATGACGCAGCCCGGCTCGCCACCCAGACGACAGGGTGCGCTGGACCTCAGCGCGTCCCAACCCCGTGCTCAGGGCAGCTTCGGTGAGTTCGCGCCGCACGGCCGTCTCGTCCATGGGGGTGTGCGCGGCCAGTTGCCCGAGCCGGAACGCGGCCCGGTTCAGGGCGTCGTTGCGACCACCGCCGCTGACGCGCCGGCCGCCGCTGATGACCGGCCGCGGCGCACGGCGCACGCGCTGGGATTCGCCATCGAGCGCCGCTTGCACGTAGCGGTCCAGGTCCGTGATTGGGGCTGGCGGCGGGCTGACCGGCGCGGGTGTTGGAGGAAGGACCAGGGCGCGTAGCTGCGGTGGACAATCCGGCAGCTCGGGGTGCTGCCAGGGCTGCTGGAACGTGTACCGGGTTCCAGTGGTGTGCAGCGACGGCGGGGCGACGACCAGGCCGCCGCGACCGCGCCAGTCCACCCCGGGTGCGATCGCCACCCGGCTGGGCAGCTCACCGGCGGCATACCACAGATGCCACCCGGACCCCGTACGGATCAGCGGTCCGGGCGGGCGGATGACGTCGAGCAGGTCGAGAACGACATGCAGTCCGCCGGCGGTGTCGATGTCGCAGACGTCCAGCACCGTTCCGGTGACCAGGCCAATGTTCGCGTGCGGCCACCGCGACCACCACGCCCGGATGACCTGCGGCTGCCGGGAGGCGTCGTGCAGGCCGCGACGCAGACGGGGGTGCTTGCCCGGGGAGCCGCAGGCCGCACCGGCTCGGCAACTGCACCCGCTAGCTGCGCTGGGGGTGTGCAGCGGCAGCACCGCTATGCCAGCCGCGGCGTAGCCGATCGCCGCGGCCACGAGGTCCGCCGTGGTGACCGGTGGTCGCGGATCACTGTTGGCGATCGGATCGGCCGGCCAGGAGGCGTTCACCGCCCACCTGCACAACGCAGGCACGTCCGGATCGCAGGGAACACGTGCAGAGTCCGCCTGGTGGTGCTGTCACGGTCGGGTGGCCGGCGACCTGCAACCAGCAGGCGGGGGTTCGAACGCGCCGGTTGCTGGGGCCGGCCGGCGAGGCGCATGTGGGACACGACGTTGCCGTAGGGCGCGGCGGGGCAACGGTGACCCGACCGCGGCGCCGGCGCCGAACGCGGATCACAGATGCCAGGTCTGCGTGCAGGACGGGAAGGGTGAGGCACGACGGCTCCTTGGGTGACGGTGGTGTGACGACCGCGGAGGCGGACAGGCCGAGGGGGATCGTTCGTCCGCCGGCGCGGCTGGTGGACGGTGGTGGCCAGTGGTGGAGGCCGGGTTGGTGACGGTGACCGGCGGCGGTCACCGTCACGCGGGCGCCGTGGTCGCCGGCCGTACACGGTCGGCGACCACGGCGCGGGACCGCCGTGGCGGTGTCGGAGTGCTCGCTGCTGCGGGTACGCCGCAGGGCAAGCGGGTCGCCGGTGGGGTGTCTATCGGCGCGCGGTCAGGGCCGGGTTGTCCACCGGCCGGGCTGCGGGCCGTCGGCCGGGTGGCTGGGCTGGTGTTCGTGGTCGATCACGACGGCATCGGGACAGCTGGGCTGCCACTGCCCGCCTGCCGCGGTCACCGCGTAGCAGCCCGCGACGGTGCAGTGCCGGGCGAGGGGCTCGAAGACGATGCCGTAGTGGCCGGCGTCGTCGGTGCTGACATACAGCGACAGCGGTCCGTCGGGGTGCAGCACCCGGTGGACGCCGGGTGGGGCGCTGATCAGGGCGGTGAGCTGCAGCGACCAGCTCGCGGCGGCGTTGCGGTAGTGGTCGCTGCCGGTGCCGTAGGCGTCGGCGAGTTCGATCAGGTGCTGTTGGCAGGAGGCGACGGTGGCGGTGGCCTCCCGGCTGATGTCCAGGCGGACCAGGTGGGAGCTGCCGCCGATGGGCTGCAGGAGCGGGGTGGGCACGGCCGGGTCGTCGTAACTACCGGGTAGCAGGGCGGCGAGGTTCATGCCGGTGGACGTGGCGGCGCCCCACGTGTAGGCGCGGTCGGTGACGGTGGTGACGATCGCGGTCCACTGGCTGACCGGGATCGCGTAGCGGCTGCGGTCGAACAGCGCATCATCCTGGTGGTCGCGGTACGTCCGACCCTGGTCGGTCAGGAGGGCGTCGAACACCGCGGTGACGACAGCGGTGACCAACTCCTGCGGGCCGGCAGCGTCACTGTGGATCTGCCGACGGAGCGTGTCCAGCTCGGCGGATGTCAAAGGACGCCGAACCGTACTGACGTCCTGCGTAGGGGTGGTAGCAGTGAACCAAGGATTCATGGCGCAACTCCGAGAAAAGGACGGTCCCGGCCCGCCAAGAGCGGGCCGGGACCGTAGATGTCAGGTTCTGGTAGGCGGGTCAGCGCGAAGCGACCCGCCGACTGGAGGCTGTCGCAGGACGCTGATGGCGAACAGCTCGGCCGGGGAACCGGGCCTGGCACTCAGGAAACGGGAACCATCGGCATCAGCCGTGAATATGCGAAGCGGCCAGGACGCCTATCCCCGGTCTTGCGATACCAAGGCGCGGTTGCTGTGCTGGTGAGGCACCGCGCTGCGTCCCCCGTCGTCCGGGCCACGGACGCAGCGCGGTGCTCGTATCAGGCTGCGTCGGAGAGCTCGTCGGCGTCGTGCCGCTCGTGGGTGTCGTCGGCGCCTACCAGGGTGCGGTCGAACGGTGCCTCGATCACCACTCCACCCGCGTCCCCACTCATGGCGAGCACCTCGATGACCTCGTCCTGCTCGTCGGCGCCGGGCATCTGTTCGGCGTCGGTACCCAGCACGACGTCAGGGGTCAGGACCTCGTCCGCAGTGCTGTCCTCCGGCTGGCCGTCCTCTGCAGAGCCGTCTTCCGCAGAGCCGTCTTCCGCAGAGCCGTCTTCCGCAGAGCCGTCTTCCGCAGAGCCGTCTTCCGCAGTGCCGTCCTCCGCTTGGTCGTCGTCCCCGTCTCCGTCCTCGTCGTCCTCCTCCGTGGCCGACTCCGCCGTCCAGCCCTGGTAGAGCTCCTGCTCGTCCTCGGTCAGCGGGTACCGGCGCTCACGCAGCTCGTCGTACCACGCGACGGCCGACTGCTTGTCGATCCACATCCGGTACGGCTGGGTCAGGCTGTCCAGGTTGTACTCCAGCGCGCAGATGTACTTGGCGACCAGGCTGCGGCGCAGCCGGTCCTCGCCGGCGCCGGCGAGGATGTCGTTGTCGGAACCGCCCAGGGCCTGGTACAGCTCCTCCAGGTCGGCGGAACGACCCATCGCGGTGCCCAGCGTGGCCGCCCGCAGCGCCGCCACGAACAGGGCGCGGGCGCCCTTGGCGGTGCCGAACTTCTCGACGACAAACTCCCGGCGTACGGTCGCCGCCAGCTTGAGCCGCTCGAGGCGGTCCTTGGCCTCCTGCTCGGCCAGCTCCTTGGCGGCGATCTGGTCCGGGCTCAGACCGCGGTACGCCGCCGTGACCTCCTTGCGGCGGGTGTAGCCGCGCTGGTCCGGGTCGTCGCAGTACACGACGGTGCGGGCCCGGCCGCCGTCTTTCTCCACGAAGGCGTGGAAGCCGGGCTGGGTCATGACCGCCTCGACGTCGACCGGCTGACCGTCGGCGTCCAGGAGCAGATCCGCGGGTGCCGCGCTGCCGTCGTAGCCGAAGCCGCGCGGCTTGGGCGTCACGTCGACGCCGGCCACCATCAGGTGGCCCTTGGCGACGTCGCGGTTGCGGTTGTAGGCGCGCTTGTCCCGCAGCCGCGACAGCTCGTGCTTGAAGGCGTACTCATCGCCCAGCTTGTCCAGCAGCTTGCGCTGGGCGTCCGGATCGTCGGCGAACTCCTCCAAGGCGAGGGCCTGGTCCAGGGTGAGAGTGCCCAAGTTGAGGGCGCGCTGCGCGGTGGACGGCAGGGCCCGGGCCTTGACGGCGGTGCGGACCCGGGCGACGTCGGTGCGGCGGGCGTCAGCGATCTGCTGTTCGCTCAGACCCAGGTCGAGCAGCATCTGGTAGGCGTCGGCCTGCTCGATGCCCTCGAGGTCCTTGTGGTGGTCGTTGACCTCCAGCATGTGCAGGATGAGCTGGATGTCGTCGTCGGTGTCGGCGATGAAGGCCGGCAGCTCGAAGCGCTTGGCCTCGATAGCCGCGATGCGGCGCCGCAGCCCGTCGACGACGGCGAAGTGCTCGACGGGCTCTCCGTCCTCGACCAGGTTGCCCTCGGCGTCGACGGGCGGGAAGAACCCGAGGGAGCGCACGACCAACGGGGCGCGGACGCCGAACAGGCCCACCGAGGCGATCAGATCGCTCAGGTCGCCGAGCTTCGTGCGCTTGAAGCCCTGCGGCTCGTGCAGAAAGCGGGCGTCGAGCAGCCCGGCGCGGAACGGCAACGGGGCGCCGCCCTCGCCGGTGTTGAGGTGGACCGGTTCGTCGGCGATCTCACCGATCAGTGCTGGACCGGTCGCCACGAGGTCGGTGCCGGCGGTGGTGTCGGGCTCGTCGGCGGCGTCGTCGGTGTTCTGGAAAGCCTCGGTGTCGTTGGTCATCGTGGTCACGATGGAACTACCTCCACATAGAGCAGTGATGAGAAGTGCGCTCGCTCGGGCGGGCGCCCGAGCGGGGCTGGCCTGATCCGCCAAGGGCCGGCCGATCGGCGTGACCCGCAGGGCCCACCCCGGCGGGCACATCGGCCAGGTGGTGGCTGTTAGGGGTGGGCTTGCGGGGCGCGACGCGGGCGGCCAGGATCAGTGGCCGGCCCACGCCGGCACCCGACCCACAGCCGACAAGCTGACGACGGGTCCAGCTCTTCAAGGCGGCTGGGTCTCCGCTGGCACCGGTTGCGCTGGTAGGCCCGGTTGCTGGTCAGCGCCGGATCTACGGCGGCGGGGATCAGTGCGGGGCTGGTCGCCGGAGGCGGTGCGCGGGCACATGGGTACGCACGACGCTGGTCACCAGCCGGGTCAGCCGGTCACCGGGACCTTTTTGGATGGCGCGTTTGCACGCCACGGTGGCCAGCGCGTGTTCGTCGCGCCGCCAGGCGCACCAGGCGGCCAGCGTCGCCGGGCCGGCGACGTAGCGGTCAGGGACGCGGCGGGTCACATCCAGCCACAGATCGCGTTGCCACATGCACGCGCACACGGCGTTCCACGCCGTTTCGAGGGCGTCGCGGTGGGTCAAGGCGATCGCCAGCGGGGCCAGGTGCTCGGGGGTGAGCCGCCGGCCCTTCTTGGCCGTGGCCCGGACGTCGTCGAGCAGCCCAGTGAGGGTGACATCCGGTGCCAGGACCGCCAGCGCGGCCTCCGTCTCGGCCTGCGACACCAGGTCCGGGGCGACCAGCGTGGTCAGGGGCCTGCCGCGAGGGCAGGGCCACGATGCCGTCGACGGTGAGCTGCGCGGCGACCGGGCTGATGGCCGGGTTGATGTCCATGCCGCGGCTGGCCGGGCACAAGCATCCGTCGAGCAGGCACACGCACCGGGAACCGGTGACCCACAGCAGCGTGTGCAAGGGCAGGAACAGGTCGATGATGCGGCCCATCGTGGCCAGGGTGGGTCGCATCGCCGGTGGGCCGTAGCCGATCACCGCGACCTGCGCACATGGTTCGGCAGGGGCCCGCAGCATCAGGTGCTCGCTGAGCGTCTCGGCGGAAAACCGGATGGGTTCGGCGGCCACGGCGAGGATGCGGTGATCGGCGCCGAGATAGACCGCGACGACCTCATCGACCGGGTGGTAGCCCAGCAGATAGGGCACGGCGCCGAGCAGGTCCTGCGGGCTGCGGTAGGTGGTGTCGGGCAGCGGGTCGGTCATGATCGAAGGGCTCCTTTCGTGAAACGAAGGGGATGGCAGGGGTGCGCCGGGTCGTCAGCGCTGCTGATGGGCGGCGTTGACCTGCCGGCCTTCGGCGTCGCGCTGGCGCGGTAACGCCCGGTGCGGGGCGGTGACCGGCCAGTCGGCAGCGGTTGTCACCCCCTCCCGCCCGGCGGGGAGGCCGGCGAGTCTTCACCGGACCGGCGTCACTGGGCTCCGGCCGGCGCCTACGCGGTGAGGTCAGGCCGTGGCGGGAGCGTGCCGAGCACCCGCACGGTGGTGGTAGCCCTGATCGGCTTGTTCTGCGGGCCCCGTAGATGCGGCCGGACCACGATCCAGTCCCGCAGCGACCGGCCCGGTCCGTACGGCTGATGGCGCCAGTGCGGCGTCACCCACCAGCGGAAATCACGCTCACGCTCGCTCCCCGTACCGGCATTGCCGGGCAAGGCCGGCGCAGACGTCGATCGCGTGCCGCGGATCCGCACCAGCGCAACCTCAGGCTCCGGCCGCCGCGCGCGCTGGTAGGCCCGGCGAATCGACGTGTCGACCTTCGCCGGGGTTGGCTCGGCGAGGCGCTGGCGGATGAGTCGCCACGTCGTCACCAGCGCCGCCGCAGGATGGGTGGCGGTGACGGGCTGCCCGGGGCGCAGCGTGACCGCGAAGACGGGGATCAACCAGCCGACCTCTGTGCGCAGCTGCTGCAACGGCACGGGCGCGAGGCCGTCACCGATGCTGCGGTAGCCGACGAGCTGCACTGCGTCGCCGTGACTGCTCCACGACGCCGCCACGCACCGCCGGCGGGCGTCGACCGGCTGGGCCCACGCGACGAAGCCGTGCGCGGCCGGCAGGTCACCGGGCACGAACCCCAGCCGCGGGAGGACCTGGGCTGCGTTGCGCGTCAGGACGGTGAACTCGTCGTCGACCCAGTACAGCCGGGCGATCGCCAGACTTTCCGCCAGCGGTGTCCGCACCGCGTCGTGGCTGAGCCCGAATGGCAACGCGACATCACCGGCGATCAGGGCGGCCAGCCGGTCACGCACTTTCGGCAACGTCGTAGCCGGCACAGGGGATGCCTCCCAGCGCCCGTCGACGCTCAGGGCACGGCCGGGCCGCAGCGTGGACAGGACCTGTCGCAGCATGGCCGACAGGTGCACCACCACCTCCGCGGCGAAATCCATGCCGTGCGTAAGGATCCGGTCCAGCAGGCCGGTGAGGTGGCGGGCTTCGACCAGGGCGGCGCACTCAAAGCACGCCGCCCAGCGGGTGCCGTAGTCACGCACTACCGACCCGTCCGGAGTTTCTACCTGCACCAGGACCCGCCGGGTCGTCGCGTAGACGAACAGGATTTGGGGGTCGGTGCAGAAGTCGCAGACATAGGTGGCCTCGACGGCGTCGGCCGCCACCGGCACGGGCGGGTGGTCTGCGTCCTTCCAGAGCGGATGTTCGTAGGACACGGTGCCGGAGGGCAGTTCGGCGTAACGGTCGAGGGGGCTGCCGCAGATGCCGCACGCGAACCGCGAAGCCTGCCTATCAGCGGTGCGGTGGTGCTCGGGGCCGGTATGGCCCGGTGGGATTCGCGAGGCGGTGACCGCAGACGGGGTGTGGTGCCGTTGGGGCGGCATCAGATGACCTCCGGAACGCAGGACAGGGCGCCCACCGAAACGGTGGGCGCCCTGCAACGGCGGATAAGGAGAAGCCGACGGGGTTACCTCAGGCGGCTGCGGCGGCCAGCTGCAGCGCCTTCGACGCCGTGGTCTCCATCCGGTAGGCCGCGTCCGCGTCCTCGATGCTGCGCGCCACGGACGTGACGGCCTGCATGACCCCGCCGGCACTGAGGTCTGCTCCGGCGATGAAGTGCGCGAGGATCGCGTCCTGCTGATCTTTGGTGTAATGCAGCTGCTGGGAGACGACCTTGATCGTGGCCTCCGGCTTGCGGACCGTGACGCCGGCGGCGCGTTCCAGGTCGGCGACCGCGTGGGCGACGAAGTCGACGTTGAGGTAGGCGCGGATGGTGTCGATAGTCTGGGCGGTGATCAGGTCGAGTAGCTTGCGCATCGTCTCGGCCGAGGGGTCGACGATGCCGTCTTCGTCGGTGATGCGGGCACCGATGTGGGTGCGTCCGACCGCGCCGCGTTCAACGGTCTGGCCGTTGCGACAGACTTCGATGCGCAGCCACGGGGCCAACGAGTACCGGCCCTCCCCGGTTTCGGAGTTCTGCAGCAGGAACCCGCCGGAGATGACCGGCAGGTCGCTGCCACGGCGCCCGTCGAACGGGCTGCGGTAGTTGCGCAGCAGTTCCGGTGCCATGACCTGCACGTCGGGGGAGACGAACCGCACGTACATGCGCCGGTCGGTCAGGTCGCAGGAGGCGATCTGCACCGCGACGCCGGCCTGCTCGATGCCCTTGATCGCTGCCATCAGCACGTCGAGGTTGTTGATACGCAGGTACCGGTCGGACAGGAACGCTCGGGCGGTGCCGTCACCGCTGGTTGGGGTTCGGCGTAGGCAGCGCACCAGGAATCGGCGGTCGTCGCGTTCCAGCCAGCTGTTGACGTTGGTGTCCAGCAGCGGCACGTTCTCGGCGGCCAGCCGGCGCAGATAGGTTCCGGGGATGTCGAGCTTCTTGGCGACGCCGCCCAGCGCGACGTCGGACAGAGCGAAGCTACCCGCGGTCAGGTCCACACCCGCCGAGCTCAGGACCGGTGCGGTGCGGGCGATGATCAGCTTGCCGCCGTCGGCGTGCATGGTGTCCGCGCTAGCGTAGACGTCCACCGACCGAGCATGTTGATCTCTGAGTTGGGTGATCAGGCTGTTCATACCGATGTGGCGGTTGGGTGCCACGGCGAGCGTCGGCTGAGCCATAGAGAGGGAGCCTTCCAGGCGGGACCGCCACCATCACGGTGGCGGTTGGCGGGCACGCCCACTGGGCCGTGGTCGGCCGGGGTGAGCGTGTGCTGGCCCGCCGGTGCCCGGGGCCGTGCCCGGCCGGCCGGGGCGGCAAGGCGGCAAGGACGAGAAGATCTGTGGCCGCAGGCCAAGATGTTCTCGGACCGCCTTGCGCCCGGCGCCGGGTCGGCCACCGTGCCCGGCCAGCACCGCCGCCCCCGCCTTGCCACCGACGAGGCACCGGAGAACCCGAGAAGGCGGTGGTCACTCACGAGGACTTGCTGGCCAGATGTACGTTTTCAACGGTGTTCAGCTCCCGTCACGGGCTGTGACCAGTGCACGGGTTGGCGATGGCACTCCAAGCTTCCCTGCAACCCCGTATGTCTTCGATCGGCGGCTCAGGACGAGTGCAGCGCCGACGCTCCACGAATTGCGACGGCGCCGACCCGGGCCGGAAATCGTCCACTGCTGGTCTGCCACCCCGGATAGGACGATGGTGAGGGGTCGTCGGTGCGGGAGCGTCGACGCAAAACGCGGCTCGGGCGAGGGGGAGTCCCTGCCGGACAGTCGAGGTAGCGCTCTGAGCGCCGCCGGACGTAGTCGACCTGTGAGCAGTAGGCGACGTACTTTCCGTCCAGGACGATGCCGCCGAGTCGGTCACAGCAGGCGACCGACACGGGATACCAGCCGGTCACTGCGTAGGTGACGACGTGACCGCAGGACAGGTCGAGGTCGAACACGCAGCGTCGGCGCCGTTCCCAGGGGCCTTCCGGCGGTGTGTTCGCCTGCGTGCCACCGGCGTTCTGACAGGGCTGGCAGATCGGCCCGAGGTCGGCGTCGTAGCCGGCGTCGCAGCTTTCACACACGATCAGCAGGCAGCTGCGGCATTCACCGGAGGCGGTGGTGCTCAGGTCGGTGTCGCAGAAGCCGCACATGCCGGTCATGCATGCGGTGGTGTGCTGGCCGGTCCGGTGCTGATGACACGGGTGGTCAGCCATGATGACCTGCGCTAACTGGCGCGGAACGTTCAAGGTCACGAGGCTCGCCTGTCTTGTTGGCGGGTGTAGCCAGACCGAACCGGCCCCGGGCAGGGGGCTGGTGGGTGGTCATGACGGGGTCTCGGTGAGGGAGGCCCTGGTGTGCAGGAATTCGCGGTACGTGTGGTCGGCGACGTCGACGACCACGGCGAGGACCTGTCGCGGCAGATCGTCAGCATTAAGAAACACCCCGGAGAGCAGCTGGCCGGAGGCCAGGGTGATCCGGTCGGCGATGGTGACCATGACCAGGAAACCGCCGTCGCGGTAGTCGCCGCTGACGGTCGCCTCAATACCGACGGCGGTGACCGGTGCGGCGATGCGCAAAATCTGCTGCTCGCAGCAGTGGTCGATGAAGGCGGCGACGTCAGTGCCGAAGTCACGGCCGCGCGGGTCCATCAAGGCGAACAGAGTTGCCACGTCATCGGCGTTGGTGGCGTCGTTCACGAGTTGATCGAGCCTGGTCAGATCAGCCCAGACGGTCAGTTCAGGGGCGGCCACACGCGCCGCCCGGGTGTGGGCGCGCAGCCACGAAAGTGCCTTACGGACAGAGGGTGTGAGGGGCATGCGGACTCCTGAACATCGAAACAGGGCGCCCACCGGATGGGTGGGCGCCCTGACAGACGGGATGAGTGGTGGCTTCGACGAGGTGGAGCCGGTGGATCAGTGGGTGTGTCGCCCCGGGAGATAGAGGTTGACGGCGGTGTCGACGGCTCCCTTATCGGGCTGCCCGGTGCCGTGCAGGTCGCTGACCGTCCACGCGAGCTGCAGAACCGCGCGGTACGCCCTGATGCTCAGCTGGCCGACATCGACCATGCGCCGCAGGTTGCTCGTGGCTGGCACCGGTAGGCGAAACGCGGGCTGCTGCAGGACCTCGAGGGGAACCTTTGCATTGGTGGAGCAGCCCTGCGGCGCCCACCGCTCGGCGGCAGCCGCTCGGGCCGCGACGACGCGCGCCGCGATCGTTGCGGACGACTCACCGTCGGAGGCGTCATCGGATGCCCCAGCGTCGATGCCGACGGTGATGGCCAGGCGATCGGCGATCGAGTGCAACTGGTTGCGGTAGCGCCGCCGGGCCGGCGCGCTGCACCCGCCGGTCCTGCTGTGGGCCGTCGAACAGGGGCACGGCCTGGACGTGGCGACTAGCTGAACGTCGGCCGGGAACGTCATGATGCCTCGAGCGCGAACCACCTGAACGATCTGATGATCAAGGGGCTGACGCAACGCGTGCAGGACCTCCGGTGCGAAGTCAGGAGCGTTGTGCAGCAGCAGTACGCCACGGTGCGCCAGGCTGGCGACGCCCGGTCGTCGTCCGCCGATCATGGTGGTCACCGACGTCGCAGGCCCCGGCACCTGCAACGGCGGTCGCCGGAGCAGGGCGTCGACCTGGTGGCCCTCGGCGGCATACAGCGCACTGACTTCCACGGCCTGACGATCGTCAAGGTCCGGTAGCAGAGACCGTAGGCACTCGCCGATTAGCGGTACCGGAACCTCCGGTGCGACGGTGAGGTTGAGGTGGTGCCGGCCCGCGGCGGCGACCTCGAGGGCGAACCGTGCCGGCGACAACCACGGCGGCAGGAAGTCCGGGGCCGCTTGAGCTGCACCGTCACCTGCGCTTGCACCGTCGGCATGCAGGGCGGGTAGCGCCGGTTCCATGCCGGTGGTGGCCCAGGTGACGAGTTCGGACAGGGATTGGACCGCGACCACGTGCATCCCGGGCACCAGGATCGCGTGCCGGGCGTTGGCAGCTGGTACCACGACCGTGCGGTATCCCTGGTCAGCGGCGGTGGCGACCAGGGCGAGCGTGTCTGGGACAGGGCGTACTGCGCCGTCGAGCCCGACCTCGCCGAGGAGCATCGTCTCGTTCAGCGCGGTGGACGGAAGGTGGCCGGTGGCGGCGAGGACCGCTGCGGTGACCGCCAGATCAGTGCTGGGATGCACCGGCCCTGACCCCCACTCCGACTCCGGCGGAGTGAGAGTGATGTGGACGTGGAGATCCGGCCAGGTCAGTCTGGTGTTGGTGATCCCGGCGTACACGCGGTCGCGCAGCTCGGGATAGGAGGTGCCGTCCTGGCCGACCGCGATCAGGCTGCGGCCCCCAGGCATCGCGCTGACCTGCACGAGCACTTCTCGGCAGACGCCACCGTCGGGCGTCAACGTTGCCAGGCTCAACGCGGTCATGCTGTTCTCCGCGCCGGTCGGGTGCTGTGGTGCGCGGTTGCCGAGCTGGGCCGGCGCCCGGGTTGGGGATGGGTGAGAGGAGATGGCTGATCCGCGAGTGCGTCGCGGTTGTGGTCATCGATGGTGGTCAAGGACGGCCTCCGTAGCCAGTACGGGTCCCGGCCGCCGACCGTTGTGGTGGCTGCCGGGAGGGACGGCACGACCCGGCCCGCCCGGCGTGGTGCCGGGGTCAAGCCCCGGCCCGGGGCCTGGCTACCTCGGTGCAGTCGTTAGCCCTTGGGCCGACGCTGCGGGGCAAGCAGGCCGGTGGCTTGAAGACGGCCCGCGCGGGCGGGACCGTGCCTAGTCCCATCCCGCGCAGTCGCCCGCACACGAGACGTTGCGGCCCGTGATAGTCAGAGACGGCCGTTCGGGAAGGCGTCACCGTGACACTCTTCCGGGCCGTCAGCCGCGAGGAGACCGTGCGCGGCAGTTTGGCCACCTTTGCTGGATGCGCGGACGGCAGGGTCACCGGTACGTTCATCTGCGAATGCTCGACGGCTGGAGGCTCTAGTGACCGCAGACGACGACGTAGACGACGGTCAGACCCGGGTGTGGCTGTGGGCTGGCCTTGCACCAGGTTCCCAATACCGGTTCGCTGCCATCGGCCCATACCCATCGTGGCAGGACGCGAAAGACGCCGCGGATCGTGCCCCGAACGTCCTCGATTTTGATGGGGAGATCCACTCCGCATGGCGTGTCGATGAAACCGAACCGACAGCAGACTGCAAAATCCACCGCATTGACGAAGGCGACGACACCGGCGATTGGTTCGGCTGATCTCAGGGGCCGAGTAGTCCGATCATCGTCATCACACAGTTTGCGCCAGAATCCGGAACTCGCGGACACGAGGTCCACCTACGATCGAGCGGTGTCAGAAGTGCTGTTCAATCGGTGTCCGAGGATCCGGAGACAGCCAGGTCGAGGACGCTCACGATGGGCGGACCACCGGTCTTAACCCCCAGCTGTCTGCCAGCGCGGTTCAACCAGCCGTGCAGCTGCCCCTCGGTACCAGCGAGATGAATGCCGTTCCGTCGTTGGTCGTCATGATCGGGTTCGTACCGTCACGATCGGGCTCGTCGACGTCCTTGGAGATGACGAACGTTTCCGTTGCGTCGAGGACCGTGACGTCGTGTTGCGCCTCGACCCGTTCCAGCCTGAGCAACATGTCTTCCTCCGTGCAGATCTGAATAATCCGGTCGGGAAATTGGGCCTACGCTGCGGCGCTGATCGCTGCAGCTGGGCCGGCCGCAGAGCCCCAGGAGATCCTCCTGCCGAGTTTCGGTAGGCGGCGAAGATGCAGAACGTCCGCCGTTATGCCGGCGTGATGTCGAGCCGCAGACGCCGGCGTTCCACAGCCAGCAGTGCCCGCGCCGGGGTGTGCCAGCTGTCGTCACCGATGACCGCGGTCGTCCGCCCGTCGAGCAGCGCCTGCAGAGCGGGAATCTGCTCGGCGTATTCGTCGCCGAGGGATTGCAGGTCAGCGCAGGCGCGCAGTGTGGCCTCGCGCATCTTCTTGGTCCAGGGGACGCGCTGGTGGCCCGCGCGGGGTGGTTGCCCCGCATTGGGGTGGCCATCGTGACCGGGCGCACCATAGTCAGCCATGCCGCACGAGCAGCCGCGGACATCGTCGGTCGGCAGGGGGAGTCGGCGGGCGCGGCCGTAGATCGGGCCTTCACACAGGTGGTAGCCGAGCCACACGACCGGCGGGTGAACACCGGCGGCTTGCGCGAGCAGGGCGACTTTGTCGTAGTCCCAGGCCCGGCCGCCGCGTTGCTGGCGGTGCCCGGCGACTTTCGGATGCGTCAGCGTGCGCCAGTAGTCCGGGTGGACCCCGGTGGAGGCGACAAGGTCCTTTTCGTCGGCGAAGCTGCCGGCGGTCAGGGCGTGTGGCAGCTGGTCGAGGAGCAGGTGGGCCAGTTCGCGGCGTACGGCCGGCACCGCCGGATCATCGGCGGGGGCGAGACGCAGGGCGCGGGACATGCTTGCTGGTGCGTCGGGCAGCTCGGGGAGGGCGGTACCGGCGGCGAGGTAGTCCAGCAGCACCGCGGCGAAGTCGCTGAGCATGTGCTCGAAGCCGCGGGTGCGGTCGTGATAGTCACCGACGGGCAGCCACCGGCCGCCGCCGCGGTGCGCCACGCGGTGCGCCGCCTCGTGCAGCAGGACGAGCCGGGCCCGGTGCCGGCTGGTCAGCGCAGCACGGTGGATGGCGACGTCGCCGGTGCGCGGGTGGTAGAAGCCGTCGGAGCATGGTGACTCGTCGCTGTCGGAGTACACCCGGACCCGGTCCAGCGCGAACGCGCCGATCGCTCGCCGGACGAGCTGCTGCGTTTCGTCCAGCACCGTGCGCTCGGCGGCGGTGAGCTGCCGCAGGGGAACCCACGTCGTGGTGTCCCGGGTGCGTTCGTAGTGGCGCACTCGCCGGGTCCGGGCGATTTCGACGCCGAGACGGTCCATGAACGCCCACAGCTGTTCGTGGGGCAGACCTGAGGCGGTGAGTTCGGTGTAGCCCTTGTCGGCCAGGTCGAGCTTGGCTTCCTCGTTGCCCGAGGTGGTGAAGAAGCACAGGGCGGGCAGGTGGGTGCGCGCCCACGTCCGCCACGCGGCCCGGGCGAGGGGCATCCGGATGTCGGCGAAGTATTGCTCCGGCTCGCGCAACTTCCCGCCGCCCAGCACGTGTTGGGTGAACCGGTCGATGACCTGCTGGTCCTCGCTGTTGGCGAGGATGGCCCGGATCGCGTCGCGCAGGGCGCCGGCTTCGATGACGGTGCGGTCGCGGTTCTGCAGGCCCTTGGCGTCCAGGGGCAGGTCGTAGGAGGCGAGCAAGCCCGGCATGGTCGAGACCAGTACGCCGCCGATCCACACCCGGCCTGGCGCTCCGCCGAGTACGCACGCGCCGTAACCGGGCGGCTGCTGGTAGCCGGGCTCGCTCAGCGCCCGGAACCGGCTGGTGGCCTGGTCGGCGAGGTCCTGGGAACAGGCGACGGTGAAGACCGTGCCGCGGGTGCGGTCGCTGCGATGCAGGCGGTAGACGAGGACTTCGGTGCCGTCGGTGGATCGTGACGGCACGATGCCGTCGAGCAGCCGGCGGCGTTCGACGGCTGGGGTGAACCCGTAGCCGACGGTGTCGCAGCGCACCGGACCGACCTCAGGGGTGCGGGCCAGGACGAGGCAGGCGAGTTTCTTGCCTTCGCCGAACTGGCCGATCTGAGCGTCGGTCTTCGTCGAGTAACCCAGCACCAGTCCCTCTTCGGGGATGCCGGGGCCGTCGTCGCTGATGGTCAGGACACCGTCCGCCCACCAGATGCGGGCGGCGGGGTCCTCGTCGAGGGCGTTGGCGATCAGCTCGCACAGGGCGCGTACGGGTGTCCACGACTTCACGTATTCCGGTGAGATCGGGTACGCCAGCGTGTCCACCGACTGGGCAACAGCGGCGGTCGAGTGATGATCCGCGACATCCGCGGGTGCGAAGTCGTCCACGAAACAGTCTCCTTGAATGAGTCAGAGGCCGGTCTCCGGCCGTGCGCCTGGGCGCGGCCAGCGGCCAGCGGCCGGAGGAAGGGCGCAGCGTGAGGACCGGAGTTCGAGCACGCAGCGGTGACCGGCGGCCGATGGAGGTGTCGGCGGCCGGACACGGGCGCGCCAGGAGCCGGTGTCTCAGCGCCGTGGGCGCTGAGACACCGGCAACAGGCCGCTACCGGAAGAGGACTTCGAGGTCCGTGCCTTCGGGCAGCGGCCAGGGCAGCGTCGCGGGATTGATCCCGGCGGTGAGCACGGCACCGATCAGGTGCGACATGGTGTTGTCGGGCAGCGCGTGTACGGCCTTGGACAGTGCGGCCCAGGCCAGCGCCGGCTCGCTGCGCCGCCAGGCGTTCCAGGCGACCAGGTTCGCCGGTGCCGCCACGCAGTGCTCGGGCACACGGCGGACCAGGTCGAGCCACAGGTTGTGCTGCCAGGTCTCACCCGTGGTCGCCACCCATGCCGCACTGCGGCCGTTGTTGTCCTGAAGTGCCACCGCCAGATACGCGACCTGCTCGTCGCTGAGCCGGTCGCCGGCGGACGCGATGTCCAAGCTGGTGTGCACGACGGCCACCGGATCCGGCAGGAGTTCCATCACACTGTTCAGGGCGGCGGAGGTGCGGGCTTGCGCGTCGGGGTCCGGCTCGATGAAGGAGTCGAAGTGCTCCCGCGAGGGCAGTGCCACGCGGCCGCTCAGCGTCATCTCCGCGGCGATGACACTGCCGGCGGGATCCAGGACGGCGCCGTGCTCGGGTGTGCACGGGCATCCGCCGTTAAGGCAGAAGTACCTGCCGTCATCAACCAGCAGACATGCCTTGACGGTGACCGCCATGTGCAGCGAGTCCGCGAGCCCGATAAGGCGGTTGCGGTCCGACAGTGGTCCATAGCCGACGATGAAGGCGCGGTTGGCGTCCGCGCGGGCGGCGGCGGTGCTGCTCTGGTCGATGATGAACTCATCCGGTGCCTGCCGGTCGACACTGAGCCCGCAGGTGAGGCGCCCGTCGCCGGTGACGAACACGACGACGATGCTGTCGTGAGGGTGGTGTCCCAGCACGTACGGGATGGTGGTGAGCAGGTCAGCCGGACCGTGAACGACTGACGGTGCAGGGTCGAGCACAGCAATCACACTCCTGAGCGGTGTGGCAGGTGTCGCGACCCCGATCTGCGGCAAGCGCCTCGCCGGTGTCCCGCGATCGGGGAGAAGCCACCGATCGCGGGACCTTGGTCAAGGGCGGGCACCCGGGGGTCGCGCTGACCCCGTGCGTGGACTGGCCCTGACGGCCCGAGGCAGGCCAGGGTCCAGACCGGCCCGCACGCCCGCTGCCGCATCTCAGCCGGCGGTGATCGCGATGGCGGGTGGGTCGGGTGCAGCGCCCTTGCCGGCCTGGGACGGGGCCGGTACAAGCGCTTGCGGGCAGCGACGGCCACCGGCTGACAGCGACGTGCCGGACAACCCGCGGCATGGCTGGCATCCGGGCGGGACCCGCTTGCCGATGCTGCTAGTGGGGGTGTTGGGCTCAGTAGCCGGCCCGGCTCAGCTCCGTGACGATGTCGCCGGCCGATGTCACCAGGCGGGCAGCCGGGTTGGCACGCAGAATGCCGTGGCAGCCCGCCGACACGGCAGAGGTGACCGGACCAGGAACCACCATCGCGGGGCGGCCCAGATCCAGTGCCCGGCTGATCGTCTGCACGGCTCCGCTGCGTGCCGCAGCCTCAACCATCACCGTGCCACCAGCGGCAGCGATGAGGCGGTTCCGGATGCTGAAGCGGTGTCGCAGCGGCTCGGTACCGGGCGGCCACTGGCTGACCAACAGGCCGTCAGCGGTGACCCGGTCGAACAGCGCGGAGTTGCCGGCCGGGTAAGGGTGGTCGACCCCGCAGGCCAGCACGGCGACGGTCAGGCCACCGGCGGCCAAGGCGCCCCGATGCGCGGCCGCATCAACGCCGAAAGCGCCGCCGGAAACGATGCTCCACCCCCGGGCGGCGAGCTCGTAGGCGAGATCGGTGCTGACCTGCACTCCGTACGCGGTGGCCGCCCGCGCTCCCACGACCGCCACGGACCGTGCGAAAGCCTCGCTCAGTGACCGATCACCGCGAACCCAGAGACACAACGGCGGCGCGGTGTTCTGGGCGACCAGCCCGTTGGAGCCTGGTTCGAGCTGGGCCAGGTCATCCACTGGTGCCGGCCACTCGCTGTCGCCGGGCACCACCAGCCGCGCCCCGAGCCGCTGCGTACGGCGCCATGCCATCTGTGCGGAACGGCGCACGTCACCTCGAGCCGTGCGGGCCTTCACCGCCGCGCGCAGAGCCGGGTCCGCGATATCACCGGTGAGCAGGCGGTCCAGTGCCGTCGGTGCGCCGTGCTGATGAACCATGGACCAGACCGTCGGGTGACCGGGCTCCGTCAGCAGAGTCAGGGCGGCACGGGCGATTCGGTCCGCCTCGTAGTTGGATCCGGGCGTTGAAGAGTTGGCGCGGTTGCTCATCGAGTTGTCCCTTCGTGAACGCTTACGGAGGTGCTGCGGCCGTGTGAGGCCGCAGGCTGGAGTCGGATCGGTCTTCAGGAACCGAAAAGGGCTGCGTGGCAAGCCGAGAGAGGGGCTGCGGCTGCGGGGCGCGCCCTGCGACGCAGCAACTGCGGTCGCAGCGCTGCGTCGCAGGGCGCACGCGACCGTCGGTGGTGTGTCCGGCTACGGCTACGGCTCGGTGCGCTGCTGATCGCTGCCGGAGGTCGTGCTGATCGTGCTGTCGGAAGCGGCGTGCACGTTCGACGGCGGCGCGATGGCGCTCCAGCCGAGGCCATCGCACGCCAACCAGCAGACCACGGTTGGTGTGCGGACCCGCACGACGTCACCTACCGACAAGGACCGCAGCCGCTGAAGCCGATAGCGGCAAGCAAGCTCGAACGCCGAGGCGGTGTCGAGCGTCGGGCAGCTGTCCACCAGCATGTCCGGGTCGATGTTGAACAGGCAGAACGTCCACTCCGCGAGCTCCTCGGCCGTGGTGTTCTGCGGCAGGGCCCGGGAAAAAGCAAAGGCCGCAAGGAGCTGGTGTTCACGGCGAAAGGAGGTGAATTGGCCATCGGCGTTGTGGTAGACGGTGACGTGGAACATCATCAGGAGACCTCCACCCAAGGTGGTACTGGGAAGCGGAACAAGAGAGCTGGTTCGCGCGGGCAGCCGCTGGCGCATGGCCTCGCGGCGCGACCCCCGGGCACAGAAGGCTTTGCCAGGGCGGGCCGAGCTGCCCGGGACGGGGCGTCTCGAAGACGGTCACCCACGGCACCCCGGCAGGTACGGCAGCTAGTTCGTCGCGCGTACGTCGCGGGCCCGCCGACGAGGCGCCGGCCGCTGGGGATAGGTCATGCCAGGCTCGAACAGCGTGACCGTGCCGCGCTGCTTCGCGTGGTAAAGCGCGATGTCGGCGTCGGTCAATGCGCTGGACCACGAGGTGGCGGCCGCCGCGTAGGCGACCCCGGCGCTGCCACGAACCTGTACCGGCCCGGTGCGGCTTTCGGTGACGATGGCGGCCACCGCGTACGTCGCGGCCTGCAACGCCTCCGCCGCGGTGCAGTCGGCCAGGATCAGAGCGAACTCGTCGCCACCGAGGCGGCCCGCCCACCCGTGGTGCCGCGACGCGAGGTCGGCCAGGCGCGCACCGAGCGCGCTCAACACCCGGTCACCGGCGGGATGACCATGTTCGTCGTTCACGGACTTGAACGTGTCGAGATCCACGACGATCACGAACCGCTCACGGCCGTTGGCCGCGCTGTACGCCTGCTCGAGTCCGGCCCGGCTCAGTACGCCCGTGAGCCGGTCGCTGCGGACCTGCTCGGCCAGCTCGTCGTTCTGCCGACGCAGGACGCGAATGGTCGGCGTCGCGCTGAGCCGGCCAGCGACCGCGCCCAGCGCAGCTGCGGCAAGGCCGACAACCAGGGTCTTACGCATAGGAACTGCCCCTCACGGTAGGCCCACCCCCGTGGAGCAGCCCTCGGGCCGCGCATGGGGCGGGAGGAGACATAGGTGCCAGGAGGCCGCCCGACTGGTTCCGGACCGTCGGTGATCACCCCGCTGGAGCCGGATTCGAGAGCCCGCTCGCGCCGCTGCGGCAAAAACTCCACGGGTTCGGACGTGCCGACCTGGACGGTCGGCAGCCGTCCACGCCGAGGCGGCGAGCGCGTGCTGGCCTTGCCGGCCGGGGCCGGCCCGGATCGGCGGGCGGCAAGCCATCGGGGACGAGGAGATCTCTGGCCGAAGGCCAAGATGTTCTCGGACCGGCTTGCGCCCGCCCCGGGCCGTGCCACCGTGCCTGGCCAGCACCGCCGTTCGTCTCTAGCGGCCCTGGCCGGACCGGTGCGCGACGCCGTCATGACGGCGTTCGTCGGGGCCTTGCGGGTACGGCGCGCTGAGCAGCACGGGCTGCGGTGTCGGCGGCCTGCCACGTGCTGAACCGGCGGCCGGCGATCCGCTTCAGAAACGCCGGAATGCGGTTGGCCGACATCCCTACCAGCGGCGGGCCCAGCACAGCGAGCAGGTCGGACGCACGCTGGGAAGACCAGCCGGCCCGGTCGATCGCGTCCTCGTCGGGGAACACGTCGGCGACTCGGTCCACCCCCGGATTCAGCGAGTGGTCCTGAACGCCGCCGTAGGAGTACACCCAATGCAGATTGTCGGGCGGATCCGGCTCCACCAGACGCCGGAACCGGTCGATTTCCTTTGTGTAGCAATAGAAATTGACTCCCGGACAAGCCCGGCAGACGCCGGTCCAGGCGCGCAGGTAGTCGTCGGAGAAGAAGTCACCCGAGTCATGGATTCTGACCCACCGACCCGCGAACCGGGGCGTTTGCAGTTCATTGATCATCGCCTGCTGCCAGCCCGGCAGATCATCGAGCACCAGGCGCAAGTTCGCCTGGTGGCGGCTGCGGACGACAGGCCACAGGTAGGCGCCGTGAAGGGCGTAGCAGACCTGCCGGCAGATACCCGCCGATGGACAGGTGTTGTAGGTGCGCCCGTCCGGAAGCCGCCCGGACCACGCCGGCAGGGTCCACGTCCACACGCCGATGTCCTTCAGCCGGCGGTTGCTCTGCGTCAGAAGCCTGGCGGCGCGAGGTGATCGTGCGTTAGAAGCTGCTGGTGAGTCGGACGGCCAGAGGGCCAGTTGGTCAGACGTCACGGTCCCGGCGGTCTTCGACGGTTCCCGCTGTCGTTGCCGGCGATCATCAGGGGCGCTGGTACGCCGCCGCGCAGCGCTCATCGTTCCCGCAGCCAGCGACCGGTGCGTACGTCGATGCGCAGCACACTGTCCGCGTCTCGGTCGCCCCATGCCCCCCAGGCGATCTGGGACAGGCAGGACGCGACAGCGCTGTCGACGATCGCCAGGGTCGGGTCGTCCTGGTCGATGACGTCGCCGTCGGTCAAGGTCACCCGGCGTAAGAACCAGCCGGCGCTCGGATCGTCGCCGCTGGCCACGTCGTACGAAACGGCTTCGGAAACCATCGAGCGGATGAGTCGCCCGGCTTCAGCGATCGCTTCGGAAGCCCGAAACGACGACGTGACGATGTCACGGACGTCGCTATCGGTGAGACCAAGATCGGTATTCGCCTGCTCAGCGATCTGGCGGGCGGTCGCGAGGTCGTCGCCCCAGAACAACGGTGATGCCAGCGGCCCGCTGCCGCGCATCGGGGTATGGCCCGGCTCGTCCTCAGTGACGACCGAGGGAATGAATCCGTTCTCGGTCTGCATGGTTGCATCGACGTAGAAGGCCCGTCGTTTACCGGTCGGCGGTGTCATGGCACCTCCAGAAAAGCGGAGGCCCGGCGGCGCGGTGAGGTGCCGTCCGGGCAGGGACGGCACGACATGACCCGGCCGGGTGCCGGCGGTGTCCAGCCCGTCCCGGCGCCCCGCTTCCCGCAACAACGCCCTACCGCTGTTCCACGGCCAGAGGTGATAGCGACCGACGACGACGCGGGGCGTTCGCCGGGCCGTGGCTTGATGACGTCAAGACCGGCCGGGACCGTGCCGCGTCCCCAGACCGGCCGGTACCAACAGCCAGCCGGACCAACGACGGGGCGCGGGCCGGCCGGCTGGAAACCGATTGATCGGGCTGAGCTGGGCACGTCGGAAAGGATTGTCGTCAGAGTCCAGAGGCAGATGCCCAGGTCAGCCGAAGGGGCAGTTGTTCAGGACCGGCACGGCAGGGGTTGGGTGCAGGACGGGAACGGAGGGTGGTCGCGGGTCAAACTGGCCGCCGTCCTTAACGCCGGGCGAGAATGTCGTACCCGGGCGTTACGGTCGGCCGATGATCGGCTGGTTCGACACATGCGACCCACAACTGGGAGCGGAGGCGTACGCCGTCCTGATCCGTTCCGAACGGGATGCGGAGAACACGGCGGGCCGGTGGCTGCACCGACTTGGGTACACCGATGCCGTCTTGACCGCGGTTGGCCACGACAACGGCATCGACGTGATTTCGGCCGGGGCGGTAGCTCAGGTGAAGCGGTGGCGAACAAAGCTGGTCGGCATCCGGGACGTACAGCGCCTCGCCGGCGCTGCCGAGCCGGGGCAGACATGCCTGTTCTTCGCCTCCTACGGGTACACGGCCGCGGCAAAGGCGTGGGCCGAACGCAGCGACCAGCGCGTTGCCCTGTTCATCATGCGTGACAATGGCACCCTGGTCGCCGTGAACCAGTGGGCGTACCTGGCGTTGTGCGATGCACCAATCCGGTGGTGGTGCCCGAGCCGGCCGTGTACCCCATTGACGGTCAAGGACCTGGGCTGGCTAGTGGCCTTGCCGGCACTCGTGCTGCCGATGTCATGGATGCTGGTAGCGGCATGGTGGAGCAACGGCGCGCCCCGCACAGGTCTGCTGATGGCCGCACTGTTCGCTGGTATCCCCATCGTGCTTATCCTGTTGAGCCTGTCTGCGATCTTCGGGTCGGTGGGTGAAGGAGCAGCTGTTCTGGCGCGGTGCGCCCGGACCCGAACGTTGGTACCCGTGAAACAAGCCCTGCAGCTTTTTCCGCTGCCAGCACCCAGCGGTGCCGCCCCGGAGCAGTTCCCGGGGATCTACCTCGACCGGGCGTCCCGCCGGCTCTATCGGCGGGAGCAGGCAGCAGTACGCCGACGCAGCGAACGCCGACGCGCATCGTTGCGCCGGCTCCGGCGTAAGCCGGTCGTCATCAGCTGACGCAAACCGTTCACAGACTAAGTCTCGCCTGGAATGTGTCGCCGGCGGCCGCTCATGCCGAGATGTGTGTGGCCCACTGCAGATTCAGTTCGGCGCTGCTCTTTGCGCGTGGTTCAGCGGAGGGCAGGACGGCCCTAACCGCCCGAAACATGGTATGCGGTGCCATTCAGCGTTAGTCGCCATTGATTGCGTGGTAAAGACGCACAGCCGCCCGTTGCCGACAACTTCAGCCCGAACGCGGCAATAGATGTAGGACCTGGCCGTCTGGATTCGGCAGGATTGGGAGATCGTCGAGCCACTGTGCCATCTCCCGTGCATTGGTCGGAAGATGTGCACCGAAGGTGCGCAATTCTAAGGAGCCGACGAGTGCGGCCCGTGCTTCCTTGTCGGTGAGGAGTGCGTCGCAGTAGGCGTAGGCAACTGCGAGGGCATCGATGTCGGCTATATCGTTGGTTCGCCATACTCGTGAAGGATTGCGATGATAGTGGGCCTTCATGCTGATGGCGACCTGGACCTGGGGCATGGCAGCCCAGAGGTTGATCATTTCTGCGGGTTCGAGGAGGTCGTGCCGTAGTCCATCATGTTCGCGCTGCTTGAGATGGAGGACGAAGAGGGTCATCCACTCGTGGGCGACATCGCGACCAAAGATGAGATCGCGAAGGCGACCGCGTCGCCAGGCCGATTTGTCGTTCAAGATGGTTGAGGTTTCCAGCTCGAAATCCAGGCGGCTCTGAGCGCCGGTCGCGTAGATCTCGGGAGCATATCCGCGCTCACGAAGGTCGGCGATCTCGCGGTCTTGGGGGCCTTCGAGGAGCTTTCGTTCGCGAATATAGTTCATTTCGGCCAGGCGGTTTTCATATGCTTCGTCGCCGAGTTCTTTGCGGAGTTGGGGCTCGATATCGTTTCCGGCTTCGTCGACGAACTTGAACCCGCCGAGGTGGCCGAACGCCCAAAGGGCAGAGCTGTGTAAGAGCGGCATTGGGGCGTAGCTAGATGGGCTGTTGTAGATCTTGTCGAGGCCAGCAGCGATTTCCAGCTGGACCAAGAAGGGGCGGCCGAGGAGGTAGCCGAAGTTGGAAAGTTCCTCCATGACGTCGGCGACGTGGCCGCGCTGACGTGGGCTCGGCACAGCGTGCGCGACCTCCATGAAGTGAATGCCAGAGAGCGGGAACCTCGCTCGTCCTTCTGCCTTCGCGCGGCGAGCTGCGTCCAGGAGGTCTGCGTACCCGGGTAGCACGGCGATAGGTCGGCCACCCTCGCTCGCGTGGCCGGCCGCCGAACGGCTCGCCTTGGCCAGCTGGATGTAGTGGTTCAGGTCAAAGTAGACGAGCGGAACCGGAGGACGAGTGACACCCGCCCACACCAACTCCTCAGCGACCGTTGCCTTCAACATGACCGGGCAACCGTACGACCACCTCTTGGCCGACACCTAGCACATTTCCATAACCAGTCCACGGTCTCGAGCCGTCTACGATCGCCAGCCAACGCACGGATCTGCCGCCGACAACGCTTCCCTCACCGCAGTGGACTAACGTGCAGGTCTTGGGGTGTGATCAGCTACGGCGTTGGGCTTCGATCTTCAGCAGAGGTCGGACGGACAGTGAGCTCGCGCCAGCCGTGTTGATCGTTGAGTAGCTCATCGACGAGCTGCAGCGCGTCTTCCTCGGCCGGTGGTTGCCACGTCCGTGAGGTGCCCGCCGCGCCGCCCTCCCGTGCTTCCACGACGTACTGATCGCCTGCAGTGCGCAGGTACACGTCGCGCCGTTGGACGGGACCCCACCTGCCGTTCCACCAGTGCCGATGATCATCACGAGCCATGTAGTGATCGTACGCATGTTCGAATGGAGGCGCATGCTCTACGGGTCGAAGTCTCTAGACGATCTGACGGCTGGCGGGTGTTGGTAGCAGAGCTGGCGGGAAGCTCTGCTGCCTACGTGCTGGGCACCCCTGGACCGCATTCAGCAGCACGATGGCCGCTCATGGCCGCGGCATTGGTCGGGAGACGCAAAGACCGCGGCGGAAGTCTCAGGCCCAAATTGCGGCATAGACACCATTGCCGTTGTCTTCCGGCGGACTGGGGCTGCTGTAAGCCTCGCCAGTTGCTCTGCGATGTGCGGTCCAGGCGATCGCTGCTGCGTCGAAGATGTCGTGGGCGGGTGCTTGACCGGCAGGGCCGAGATTGTCCGGGACATCGATACCGTTGCAAGCTAACAGCTGACGTCGATGGTTCTGCCCGGCCCAGGTCTTCCTAGCGTGCTCTAGCGGCTCACCGGCCATGGTGCGGAAGGAAAGCTCCGGGTGTGCCTCAAACAACAGGGTGGGATGCCGTTGCCAGAGGGTATTGGCCTCAAGCACCTTGCGGCGCAGAGACCATGCCTGCCGGTTGAGCCCCTGGCTGGTCAACTCACGACACCGCTTGTTCGCGGCAGCAAAATTTGGTTCATTCCATACCGGCTCCGGCGGGATCCGGGAGACGCTGCCGCGGCGCGGGCCGAGCTGTTCCGCCACGA
This sequence comes from Paractinoplanes ferrugineus, assembly GCF_016862195.1. Lineage (GTDB taxonomy): Bacteria > Actinomycetota > Actinomycetes > Mycobacteriales > Micromonosporaceae > Actinoplanes > Actinoplanes ferrugineus. The sequence continues at coordinate 141,513 of NZ_BOMM01000052.1, forward strand.
GCGCGTCTGCGACCCGCCACCGGTCGGGCATCATCCCGAGGGGAACGTCGACGCCGATCACCGCCGCGCCGGAGCCGTTGACGACGACCTCGTACAGCGTGGTCGCGAGTATGGCCCGGGCGAAGGCGCCGTCGTGCAGTTCAACGGCGACCCAGCCGAGAGCGTAGGCATCGACACCGATCACCCGCGTCAAGGACGCGTCCGGAGCCGGGTGGGCAAGGCGGCCACGGTGGCGGCTGCCTCGGCCGAGACGGGTGGTCTTTTCCTTCTCGTGATGTTGGTCGATGCGCCAGCGTCGGCGAGGCGTTTTTGCATGAAGCCGTAGGATGCCTCGACCAAGGACGCCATCTGCCGGATCGTCAGCCGGTCTTGCTCGTAGAGCTTCTTCAGCAGCGTCAACTCCTTCTCGCGGTCGCTGCTGGTCAGCGACCGGAACTTGTCGGTGTACGCGAAGCGATGCCGTCGGGCAGAGCGGTGCTGCTGTACGTCAGTGGGCATGCCGGTCCTCTCGGGGTCGGTGGTGGTTCGCAGCAGATGTAGGCGTTGTGAGGCTGCACGTCAGCCAGTGGCGATGTGGTGCAATTCGCTGCTGCATCGGGTCGAGATGCCGCGGACTCAAGGCCGGCAAGTTAGATGGCGGGACCCGAGGGTGGACATCGCGAAGCCACCATGTTTTCGAGCTGGTCCAAGGCAACGGCTACTGCTTGTTCGTCGCCCGCAAGTTGTTTCTGGACGCTGAGGATTAGATCGCCGGGCTCGACGCCGACAACGTCCGCGATGGCATAGATCCTGCGGCGTGGCGGTAGCGGATGTCCTTCGGATGCGATGGCCAGCAGGTATGGCTGCAGGTTCGCCGGGTCGGTGAGCCGGTCCTCGAGGCGTTTCGTCCAGCTCCATACGAGGTCGGTCCTTCCCGTTGCCGCCAGGCTGGTGGCCGGCGCTGGTTCAGAGGGTGAGTTCGGCATAGACGGCGATGTGGTCAGATGCCTCGTCCTCGGTTGCGCCGGCGGGCAAGGTGCGGAAGGTGCCGGCGGCAACATGCGGCCGCATTGCGTCGTTGGCGATGAGGTGGTCGATCGTGAGACGGATTTCGCCGGTTTTGTCGACGACGGTCGGTTCGATGGCGGCGGTTCGGCCGCTGGCCTGCCATGCGAGCTCGGAGACTAGGTGGTAGCCGATGCTGTCCTCGCGCCTCGCGCGGTCGGGGTTCCAGTGGCCGACGAGGCTGTCGAGCGCGTCGGTGGAGTGGACCCATCGTCCGTCGATTTGGCGAGCCTTGCGGCGTCGGACCAACGGCGTGCACAGGTCGGGTTCCCACCCCGGGTAGTGATCGCCGGAGGGTTGTTCGTTGAGGTCGCCGCCGAGGATGACGGGGGTCGGGTCTTTCGCCCACCGATGGAGGCGGCTGGCGGCCTTGACGCGTGCGTCCGGGGATTCGCCGGGGAAATGGTCGACGGCGGCGATCAGTTCCCGGCGGCGCCCGGTGCCGTCGCGGCTATCGAGGACGGCAAATCGGCAGATGTTGATCTGGTCGGTGAACGGGTCAGGGTCGCTGCGGTCGATGAAAGACCGTGGGATGAGGCGACTGGTGTCGTAGAAGATCGCCGGTGGGATCGGTCCGCGGTCACCGCGACCGAGCAGGGCGGCGAAGGGGACGCCGAAGACGTCGGTGATGGCTTCGGCGGCCTGGTAGAGACCGATGTTGCCTGATGCTTCGTAGTGCTTGGCCTCGCAGAACAGGATGAGGGCCGGCGGGTTCGGCGCGCGGGTGAGGGTGTTCTGCAGGCCTTTGAAGTGGTGGCGCTGGGTCGCCTTGTCGAAGCCGCCACCTTCGTAGTTGTAGGTGATCGTCGGGAGCAGGATGGTCACCTTGAGGTCCCTTCGGTAACTGTTGGTTGATGCGGATGCGGATGCGGATGCGGATGCCGATGCTGGCTGGTGCGGGCGATCTGCGTAGTCGGTTTTCGGTCGCGTCGCCGCGTTGGTGGCTGACCCCGTGGTGGTGTGCCCGCTCAGGGATGGCAGCCGTATCGAGAGCTTCGACGGTGCTCATCGGGCGGCGGATTCCAGATGACCCGCCAGCTGGGGTAGACGGCCGCCGCGAGAAACCCGGCCGCGCATATCCAGAGCGCTGCACTCAGGCCGACGCAGGCGTTCAGCACGGCGCCGGTGATGCCGCCGGCCGGGATGCCGATCCACGCGGCGGCCCTGCTCAGGATGAAGACGCGGCCTCGCAACTCCGCAGGGATCCGTTCGAGCTGGACGGCGTCGGCGAGCGGGCTGAGCAGCCCGGAACCGAGCCCCGAAACCGCGAACACGGCCAGGACCGCAGCGGGTGGAAGACCTACGGCCAGAGCGGCGAACCGGGTGGGACCGGAGATGATGGCGGCAACCAAATAGGTGCCACGGCGCGGCAGACGATAGCCGGCGTACGCCGCGAGCAGCGCCGTGCCGATCGCGGCGGCGCCGGCGATGCTGATGGCCGCGCCGATCACCGCCGGGCTGTGGCCGCCTGCGCGGGCCCATAGCGGCAGCAGTATCACGAGCAGGGCCTCGTCCAGCCAGTTGGTGACGCCGTACATGACCAGCAGCGAGGTGAGCGAACGGTCGTGGAACAGGAAACGTGCACCGTCGGCGAGTTCGCCCCAGTAGCCGTGGCGTGCGGCCGCCGGCGCGCTGCTGATGTAGGTGCGGGCGAACAGTGACGCGCTGGCGAACAGGGCGGCGACGAGCCAGAGCGGGCGTTGGCCGCCCACGACAGCGATCAGCAGCCCGGCGAGTGCGGGGCCGAGCGTGGTGGCGCAGCGCTCCACGGTGGTCATCAGGCCGGTTCCCCACTGCGTGGGCCGCGGCACGGTGCTCGTCACCTCGGCGAGCACGGCGGTTTTCGCCGCCGCCGACGGGCCCTGCGCGGCACCGACCGCGGCCATGACCGCCACGATCAGCCACAACGGCGGTGACCCGGCCGCAGCGAGCAGTAGCATCCCGGCGGCACAGGTCAGATCACCGGCGACCGCGATCCGGGCGGCGCCGACTCGATCCAGCAGCGGGCCCGCGAACAGCTTGGCGAATAGAATCGGCGTGACCTGTACGGCGCTGACCAGTGCGGTCGCGGTCGGGCTGCCGGTCTCGGTCAGGACCAGCCACGGAACAGCGACCAGCAGGATCCGCTGCGCGGTCAGCGCACACGCCGCCGCTGCCAGCAGGCCGGCCAGCCCCGCCGTCTGGGCCTGGCTGTCGGCCCGCGACGGCTGCGTCCCACCGGCGCTGATCTCCGCCGACCGGGCTGCTGGCGCCGGTAGGTGGATGCCCAGGAACCAGCGGACGGCGGACGGCGTGCTCACGAGGCTGTGCCCGGTGGTGTGAGCGACGGCGTGGGCGCCGTCGCTGCCGTGGCGATGTCGCGCTGGCCGGTCGTCATCGCTGCTGCACCGTGGCGGTGTGATCTTGGGCGACGTACAGGGTGTAGGACAGGACGGTGGGCGCGGTGATACCCAGCTTGCCGGGGTCTCGCAGGGCTGTCTGTTCGTGGGCGAGCAGGTTCCCGCTGGTCGGGTCGATGAGGAGCAGATCGCGGCTGGCACCGTTGTTGCTGGTCGCGGCGACCGCGAATCCCGGTCGTCCGGCGCGGTCGGTGACGGTGCCGTGATAGGTCAGGCTGTCGGTGTCGGCCAGCACGTTCAGCAGAGCAGCGCGGGCCGCACGCCCGGGGACTTGCCACTGGTTGAGGTCGGCAACTGCTTGCAGCGCGGCGTGCGGGCCTGCCGCCAGCGCTGTGATGCTGTTCAGGCGGTCGTGAGCCAGGCGCGCATCGGCGGGCATCGGTCCCGGGGTCACCGGGCTGGCGCCGGGCGGATAGATGTCGTCGGTCGGCGGGTTCTCGGCGGCCGGGGTGCGCGTCGTGACCGCGATGGCGCGCCCGGAGCCGTCGGCCGCTAACCAGTGTTCGTATTGCAGCAGCGCGGTGGTGAGCGTGGCGCGGCCGCCTGCGGCGCGGGTATCGATCACCCACTGCCGCATTTGCACGTAGTCGTACCGGCCACTGGTGTCGCAGGCGCCGGCAGTGATGCTCTTGGCCAGAGCGCGAAGAGGGGCAGCGGCGGGACGCGCGGTTCCCAGAGGCGCCGGTGCCACGACCGGAGCCCGAGCGGCCTCGCGTAGCTGCCGTGGAGTGAGCGGATCAGGCGGTGTGCAGGCGCCAGGCTCGGCAGACGCGGTCGCCGGCGGTGGCCCGATCAGCGTGTCGGTGAGCGCAACGGCCGGCGCAGAGGACGTCAGCGTCCGGACGACCAGAACAGTGAGCAGAACCAGCGTGGCCGCGCCCGTGGTGGCCAGGTAAATGCGGCGGCGGGAGGAGCGCGGTTGCTGGGTCATGGACAATTCCTTCTGGCTGGCATGGATGCGACAACGGTGAGCAGGGGAGGTGCGGTGTACCGGCGTGGTGATTCCGCCGAGCGGTGCGCGATCGGGCGAGGGGTGCCCGTTCGTCCGAGCAGTTGCCGGCCCTGTTCAGGCCAGAGGTCCCAGAGGGCCGCCTTCGTGCCCATGGCCGACGCTGACACGGGCCGGCGGGCGCTGCAGGTCCGCGCTCAGGACACCAGGTTTCTTCGCCGGCCGTCAGTGCTCGAGCCGCAGATAGGCAGACGGCAGCACCAGACCGCTCTGTTCCCTACCTCCGGGCCGCCTGCTCTCTGCGCGAATGGCCTGGATCCAGGCGTCGGCGTCCGATGGTGGGTGTGGCATCCCCTCGAACAGCAACGTCAGGGCCTGCTGAGGGGTATAGCCCGGTCCAGGCCCCATGCCGCTGAGGTAGAGGTGGTTGCCGAGGACTAATGCCACCGCCAGCTGCAGGGGACCTGGCCATGTGCTGCTCGGGTCGCCGTCGTTGTGGGCCATGGCCCAACGGCAGTGAGCTGCGACTGTCTGGCCGAATGAGTCGAGCTTCGACACTGCGGTGGCTGTGGGGTTGGCCGGCTCCTCGGCAGGGGGCTCCTGGGGCGGCGCCGGGTGCATTTTGAGATGGCTGGCCAACACACTGACCACCCACGTCGCCGGCACCCGGCGGCCCTCGTCGAACCCGTGGGACTCGGTGAAGTCCGGATGCAGATCGCACCCCACGGAGATCGAATCGCTGCCGATCAGCAAGTAGGCGGCGTCGGCGCCGGCAACGGGCCTCGATCCGGTGCTCATCGCGCACCTGCCGGATTCGCGGCGGTCCCGAGGCTGGTGGGTTGCCTCTCGGTCGCTGTCGTCTCTGATCGGTTTGTCATGCTGGGTTCCCGTTCGTGATGAATGCCAGTTGGTGACTGAGGCTGAGAGGATCCGTGGCCGCGACGGTGGCTGCGGGCCGGTTGCTGCGGACATCTCCAGATGAATCTGTGCCTGCTAGCGCGGGCTGGGCTGCCGAGGGCGGGGTGCCCCGACCGGACGGCGCTGGGGCACCCCGCCCTGCAAGGGTTAGCCGGCGAGACCCCAGAACCTCCGAGCGGCTCTGGGGTCGACGTGCCGGGGCGAACGCGGTGTGTGTTCGCCGGCCAGCTGCCGGCCGATCCACCGCGAGTAGTAGACGAAGTCCGTGTAGACCAGCGGCCCGGTGCAGGTGCTCTCGTCGGTGCCGCGGCTGGCACCGCCGAGGACCACCCACGAACGACCGCGCCGGCCCAGCGCCGGGCCGCCGGAATCACCGAAGCAGGCCTGGCCGCCGTTGGCGGCCGGGGCAACGCAGAGCTCACCGGCGGTGATGCCGGCTGTCGCGCACGCGCTGTGGGCGGTCAGCCGGGTGTCGAGCTGCTGCAACACCGCGGGCGGCTCGGTCGCCTCGTAGAAAGTCTTGCCCCAGCCGAGCAGGCGAACCTTCTGGCGGGCGCGTACCCAGTCGGCGAGCGGCACCGCGGTGATGCGCAGACCGGCGGGGATCGTCACGTTCACCACGGCGACGTCGGCGAACGGGTCGTCGCCGGTGCCCCAGTCCCAGGTCGGGAAGACCTCGACCCGGGTTGCCTGCAGAGTGGTGAGCTGGTCCAGGTGCGTAGAGCCGGCCTGCACCTGCACCGTGGAAGCCGGCATGGCTGCACCGGTGTCCAGGTCGCTGACGCAGTGCGCGTTGGTCGCCACGCCGATCCGGCCGCGGTCGGTGACGAAACTACCCGTGCACCGGGCGACGCCGAGCCCGGCGTAGGTGGTCAGCAGCCGCGCCGCGAACGAGTAGTTCTCGGTGGCATCGTTACCGCCGATGATCATGACCCCAGGTTCGTCGCCGGCCGCCGCGGCCGGCTGCGAGCTGAGAGTCACAAGGGTGGTCAGGGCCAGACCTGCGGATGCAATGCCGGCCAGCCATGTACGTACGGTCACTACGGTCCTTACTGATGGAGGGGTTGGGCCCAGGCACGCCGGTCGCACGCGTGGGCTGCCCCGCTGCCGGCGGCAGCGGGTCGACAAGGTGCTGCGCAGGAGGGGTGATCGTTACCGCGCCTAGCGCGGCCGGGGAGGGCTTCACGACGCCGGCCCGGGTGGCGGTGCGGGAGCATGGGACGCGTCGAGCGGGTCGCTGCCGCGGTAGTAGCGGCGTGTGGGTGCTTCGGGCCAGCCGTCGACGTACTGCCGGTGGGTGATGTTGCCGATCAAGGGGGGCCAGTTGTCGTTGTCGGTCTCGACGGTGGTGCCCCAGTCGCCGGCCTCGGTGTAGAAGTCCCAGGGGCTGTTGTCGGTGAAGATCATCAAGTCGTGTCCGGTGTGTTCGGTAAGCATCCGGATCACCGCGGTCGTCGCCGTGGGATGGTCTGCCGCAAGCTGCCGGCCGATGGTGATGGCTGCGCCGGGCGAGGCGCTCACGCGACCGAGCACCACGTCGAGCCGGCAGGTGAGGCAGACAAGGCTGACTTCGCCGTCGACGGGTTGCTCTGCCGGCGCCGGCCTTGCACCGCCGAAATGCGTGATCGAGGACTGGCCTGGCCAGCCAGTGAGGTAGGCGTCCAGGGTGATCTCGGGAGCGGGGTCGGTGCCCGGCTGACTGATCAGGTCGGTGGGCGTGACGGCGTACTTGCGCCAGGCGGGCGAGACCTGGGTGAGTACCCGCAGCTCGTGGCCGCAGTGGTCGCTGAGCAGTCGCCACATCGCTCGGCTGACAGTGCGGTGCTGCCACGCGGGTCTGCCGGCAGTGATGATGGGCACCGATAACGTGTCGGGCAGGTCGGTGCGCACGACGGAGGCGCCCAGGCGCAGAGCGATCCGGCAGGTGTCGCAGACCAGCCAGACGTTGCTGCTGGTTGGCCTGGCATGCAGCAGCTGGCGGTGACGCAGTGTCTGAGCATGAGCACTGAGTCCATACAGGACTCCGTCCAAAGACAGGGACGGAGCGCCCTCAGCAGGTGCGGCCGGGTGAGCTCCTGCCGCAGGCACTGATGCGGCACGGCTGCCGGCCGCGAGGGGGCTGTGATGCCGGGCGGGTGGCTCCCCGTGCAGCAAAGCGGAGAACCGGTGCCGATCGGATGGTTCTTTGCGGGCATGCGTACACACGCCGCGGTGCGACTCGCGGATCCAGTCGGTGAGGTCGAGGGCCAAGGTGGCGAACAGTTCCCGGCCGCAGGTGCCAGCCGGTTCGAGCTGCGCTGCGTGCACGTCGAGCATCGTGGCGCAGAGATCATCGCGGCCACAGGCGCTGAGCAGTGCGACGGACACGACAAGGGTCGCCAAGAGGGTGAAGCGCGGTCCGTCATGCGATTCGGCGGGCATGCGCATGTGACGCAGTCCGGAGTGAGCGACGGCGCAGAAGCCCCGCTCGTGCACGCTGGCATAGGCGTGCAGGCCGTCGAGCACGTACTCCTGATCGGCTGGTGCGCGGCCGGTGTCGGCGATCAAGGCTGCGGCAGCGGCCGCCGTCCGGCAGGAGCCGTCGGCTGAAGGCAGTATCCCCGCGCGGATGGCGGCGTCAGCGAGCGCGGCCCGTTGGACCAGCAGGTCACCTGAAGGGCGCATCCGCTGGCTCGCCGCCGCGGCGTACTGCGCCCAGCCGCTAACCAGCGGGCTTGGTCCGCGTACGTTGGCGATCCAGTGCAAGGCTGCTTCGACGAGCCGGATCTCGTCAGGTGCGGACCTCGGGGCGTATCGTGCCAGCGCAGCGGGTGGGTTCTGGCCTCCGCTGGTTCCCGTAGCGAGGTGCGGCTGGCCGCTCATCGGGAGTCGCCGGGCTTGGTGATGCCGGGGATGCGCGCGAGGGCGCCGTACATCGAGACGTGCTCGGGCGGTGGCATGGTGACGCCGGGATCGGGTCGCCAGTTGGTGATGACCTCGACACCCGGTTCCACAAGGTCCAGGCCGGTGAAGAAGCGGGTGAACTGCTCGCGGTCACGGGCGATGATGTCGTTGTTTTGTGCGACCAATGCCGCTTGCGTCTGGGCGTCGAGGAAGTCTGTGGTGGCGTGGGTGGCGGCCAGATAGCTGCCCGGTACAAGCCGGTCCACGAGTTGCTTGACGGCGGTGTAGGGCTGCTGGTCGTCGGACAAGAAATGCAGGGTGGCCACCAACATCAAGGCGACCGGTTTCGACAGGTCGAGAGTGCCGGCCAGCTGCGGGTGGCCGAGGATCCTGGCCGGCTCGCGTAGGTCAGCCTCGATGTAGGCCGTGCGCCCCTCGGGGGAGCTCGTCAGCAGCGCGCGGGCGTGGACCATGACGAGAGGGTCGTTGTCGACATATACGACGCGGGCGTCCGGGGCGAGTTGCTGGGCGACCTCGTGGGTGTTGTCGGCAGTGGGCAGGCCGGTGCCAATATCGAGGAACTGCCGCACGCCCGCTGCGATAAGGATCCGCACGGCGCGTTGCAGGAACGCACGGTTTTCCCTGGCCGCTGTGCGGATGTGGGGAAACACTCGTTCGATGGCGTCGGCGGAGGCGCGGTCGGCAGCGAAGTTGTCCTTGCCGCCCAGCCAGTAGTTGTAGCGGCGTGCTGGGTGCGCCGTAGTGGTGTCTAAATGAGGTGCGTCGTGGGTCATGAGCTGCCTCGAAGTTGGTAACGGAGCGGAAGACGGTGACCGATGCTGGTCATGGCGCACCGGTGAGAAGCAGCCGCCACCAGCGATCGCGGCGCTCGTGCCATGGGCGGGCAGCTGCACCGGTAGTCGCGGAAGCGCCGAGCTCGGCAAGCGACGGCGGTAGCTGCCCGCGCGCGCAGATGTCGTCATGCGTGGTGCAGGCCCTGGTGAGAGTGGTGATGCCGTAGACGGCGAACTCCTCGCGTTCGGGCGTGCCCGGTTCGGGGAGGAGTAGTTCGTCGGCGAGCAGACGGGCCTCGGCGTCGTCATCGCGGCAGCAGGCACACAGCAGGGCGACCAGCCACACCAGCAGAGTCGCCCCGCCGTTCGCGTCTTCGGCGCTGTGGAACTGGCTGCGCCAGAGATTCAGCGCTCGGGTGGCGGTGCGGATGGCTTCGCCGCAGCGGCCCTGGACGTGCAAGGTCTGCGCGTCGCTCAGCACTTGCATCGGCGGGTTCGTATCCGAGACGGCAGCGTTGTCGGGCGAACGGCGCCGGCCGGGCTCGGGTGCCAGGTCGCCTGAGTGGCCGGTAATGCGGGGTTCGCCGTGACGTGGGGACAGCGGCCGTGGTTGTGGCCGTGGCATGTTGTGGCCTGCGCGGATGCTGTAGTGCAGCCAGCGCAGGTCACCGGTCAGGGCGCAGTGCAGCGCGGCGGCTTCCAGCAGAACCCGGTCGTCGGGCGCCAGCTCCGGATCCAGTTTGCTCAGATGTAGATCCAGCAGGGCGACGGCGCCCTCGCGGTCTCCGTTGGCCAGTAGTTGGCGGGCCAGGGGGACCGATTCGGCCAGGGCCTGCTGCTCGTCGGGGGTCATCGGCGGGCTCGGCTGCGCGCGGGCGCCCGGTAGGCGCAGATCTGCTGATGTTCGCCGGCGTCGGCGACTGGTGTGGGGACCGCGATCATGTCCGGCTGGGGCGGGCTTACCGGCGTGGTTGCGGTTCCGGGGCGGGGGTGACAGGCGTCGAGCATCAGCCGGTACAGCTGCAGGACCGTGGCCACCGTCGGCGCGTCGTCGTCAGATGCTTTGGTGGCGGTCTGCCAGGCGAGGGTGATCTGGTCGAGGGCTTCGATACAACGGCCTTGGCGGTGCAGGCAGGTGGCGTGGGCCACGCGGGCCTGCTGGGCCTGGCCTGCCTGGCCTGCGTCGTGGTGCTGGATGATGAGCTGACCCCAGAGCTCGGCGGCCTGCTGGTGGTGGCCGGCGTCGTCCAGCACGAGGGCGCGGGTACGCGTCGCGGACAGCGCCGCGGCGGCGGTTGGGTGGCAGGCATGCTGGGCGAGTTGGCACGCGCGTCGTGAGATCAGGTCCCTGACGTCGTGTGGATAGTCGCGGTCGGCTGCCGCCTCGGCGGCGATGCTCACCAGATCTGCGGCGTCGAAGCCGATGGCGAGGAGCTCGGTGACGAAGCCAGCCCACTGCGCGACGTCCGGATCGTGCTCGGCTAAGCGAGCGGTCGCGGCTGAGGTGTACGGCCGGTCGGTCGCGGCGGTGACTGGCCAGGGGTCCTTGCGTGCCGTGCTCGCGCCCGGGATATGCGCCGGAGTGCTGGCGGTCGTCGAGCGGGTGCGGCGAGAGCGGCTCATGGCGTCACCGCCACCGGCATGGCCGATACGGACGGCGCGCAGCGGGTGGCGAAGCGACCGTGGGCAACGGTGGCGCCAACGGCGAACGCGATCAGGATGGCGGCAACGGCCACGGTGGTCCAGGCCCACCGCCGTAGCGGCTCGACGTGGTGTTGCCACCCGCTGCGCATATCGTCCGCGGTGGGACGAGCCGGGGCCGCCGTCTGCGCTGTGCGGCCGGTGGAGTTGAGCCATCGGTCGGCGCGGGTGTCATTGAGCAGCGGCTCGAGCCCGTAGCGCGTGGGACGCGGATTGACGGGGTTCATGCGACGGTCCCAGCGGTGCTGACGCCGAGGAGCTCGGCGAGCCGGGCCTGCGCGTCGGGCCGGGCGAGGACGGCGGTGGTCGCGGTGAACTCGATGTGGCCGCTGTCGAGGACGCTGATCTGGTCTGCAACGGCGCGGGCGAAACGCTGGTTCTGTTCCGCGAGCAGGACCGCGACCCCGTCGTTGGCGACACCGGTAATGACGGTGGTGAGCTGGTCGATGATCTGAGGGGCCAGACCTTCGCTGGGTTCGTCGAGCAGCAGCAGTCGCGGGCGCAGGAGCAGAGCTCGTGCGATGGCGAGCATCTGTTGTTCGCCGCCGGACATCTGTGCCGGGTACCGGCGTAGCTTGTTGCGCAGAACCGGCAGCATGTCGAGGATGTCCGCGACATCCCTGCCAGGGCCGTCCCCGGCGCCGAAGCGACGGCCGGCAGCGGCGGCCATGGCCAGATGCTCGCTGACGGTCAGGGCGGTCCAGAGCCGCCGTCCCTGGGGCACGAGGGCGACCCGGTGACGGGCGGTGCGGCTGGCCCGCAGGTCGGTGCCGTCGAGGAGGATCCGGGTGCCGGCGCGCGCAGGGTGCAACCCGGCGACGACGTTGATGAGGGTGGACTTGCCGGCGCCATTGAGGCCGAGCAGGGCGTGGACCGTTCCCGCGGAGACCGTGAGGTCGACCTGGTCGAGAACCGGCGCGCCGTGGTATCCGGCCGAAAGCTGCTCGATGTCCAGCACCGTCGGGCGCGCACCCTTGCGGGGCGCGCGGGTGGTGGCTGGCGTGGTGTCGGCGAAGTAGGCGTCACGCACGAGTGCGTCGTTGCGGATCTGTTCGCTGCCGCCGGTGGCGACGTGCTGCCCAGAGGCCAGGACGGTGATGGTGTCGGCCAGGTCGAAGACCAGCGGGAGGTGGTGGTCGACCAGCACGACGGTGACCTCGGCGGGCAGGGCGCGAATGACCGCGGTGAGGTGGCTGATCTCGGCCGGGTCGAGGCCTGCGCTGGGCTCGTCGAGCAGCAGCAGTCGCGGGCGGGCGGCGAGCACGACGGCGATCTCGAGCAGGCGTCGTCGCCCGTACGGCAGCTGTCCCGCGAGGGTCGCGGCCTCGCCGGTCAGCCCGACTTGCTGCAGCGCGGCGGCGACCCGCGCGGCGCGCAGGGCGCGGTGTCCCGCCCGCTGGTGGACGGCGAAGGTGAGGCGCCGGCGGATGGCGAGGGCGACGTTGTCGGCGACGGTGAGCTGGTCGACGACGGCGGGGTGCTGGAAGGTGCGCCCGACGCCGAGGTCGGCGCGTGCGGCGGGGCTCAGCCGGGTGATGGGCCGGGAGTTCAAAACGATTCGGCCCTCGGTAGGGGCGAGGGTGCCGGCGATGAGGTGCAGCAGCGTGGTTTTGCCGGCCCCGTTGGGGCCGATGATCGCGTGTCGGGCGCCGGTGGGGATCGTGAGGCTGAGCGGGTGCAGGGCGGTCACCGCGCCGTAGCGCCGCGATATCTCGTCGAGGTGCAGCAGCACGGTGCTCATGCGGCTGCCCCCGGCCGATTGACCCGTCGTGCCCGCAGGCGCAGGACGGCGGGGCGTAGGTAGGGGACGGTGAGCAGGAGCAGGCCGAGCAGCAGCGGGCCGGTGCCGTCGCTGCCGGCCCAGTCCCGCACCACGACGATCGCGACCGCGGCGACCAGCGCACCGGTCATGGTGGGGAACCCGGCCAAGGCGGTGCCTAGGGCGGCGGCGGCGAATCCGGCGGCGGCGACACCGAAGCTGATGTCTGCGGGGGAGACGTAGGTGTTGATGGTGATCAGCAGGGCGCCGCCGGCCCCGGAGATCGCGGCGGCTGCCGCGTATCCGGCGCCGAGTTCGAGGGTGGCGCGGTGACCGAGGGCGGTCATACGTGGCTCGTGGCCGGCATGCGCGCGCAGTAGCAGGACGAGCCGGGACCGCATCAGCCAGGCGGTGCCGACGCCGACGGCGGCGAATGCGGTCAGGGTGTACCAGTAGATGACGGGTGTGCTGGTAAGGGGGTCTCCAGGCCAGAGTGTGACGGCCGGGGTGTGCCGGCCTTCGTCGCCGCCGGTCACCGAGGTCCAATGCACGGCCACGGCTACGGCCAGGCCTTGGATCATGACGGTGACCATGAGGAAGGTGACGCCGCGGGTCCGCAGCACGAACGGCGCGAGGACGGCGGCGGCGAGCGCTGCGGTCCCGGCCGCGGCGGCCAGGAGCGCCGGCCCGTTGGTGATGCCGGCGGCGGCGAGCAGGGCGGCGGTGTAGGCACCGATGCCGAGGTACGTGGTCTGCCCGAATGATGGCAGGCCGGCGACGGCGAGGAGTTGGGTGCTCATGGCCAGGAGGGCGAGCACGATCGCGGTCGCGGCCAGGGTGATCAGATAAGGCCCGGTGAGAGCGGGCAGCGCTATGGCTGCCAGCGCGGCGACGGCGCCGAGAGCCCGGCGCGCGTGGCGCCATCGGCGAGCGGCCCGGTCAGCGGTGGCCCGCCGCTCTGCGGACCCGGTGGTGAAGGTGTCGGGGGCGGGGTTGGTCATGGTGGTCATGCCGTGGCCACCGCCTGCAGGCCGTGGCGTCCCCGGATGATGAGGGCGGCGATCACGGCCAGGAGCAGCGAGAACGACGCGAGGGTGGGGAAGGTAATTACGCCGAGGGTCTGGATCATGCCGACGCTGATCGCGGCGATGAGCAGGTTACGGATGCGAACCCCGGGTCCGGCGAGGATGAGCACGATCAGGGACAAGGTCAGCACGGTGCTGTCGACGCCGGGACCGGGGCTCAGGACCGGCGCGCCGAGCACTCCGGCGGTGACGGCCAGGACGGTGCCGACGGCGAGGGCGGCGGTGCGGATGCGGGCCGCTGACAGGCCGGTCGCGTCGGCCATCTGCGGGTCGTCGACGGCCGCGCGCAGCCGGATTCCGGTCAGACTGTGGTGCAGGATGGCGTGCATGGCGGCGGCGAGCATTGCCGCGACGGCGATGAAGCTCAGGTGGTAGACGGGGTAGCCGTGCCCGGCGACGCTCAGGTGCCCGTCCAGGATCGCCGGCCGTGGCGGTACCAGGGTGGTCCCGCCGGAGACGCGGGTGAAGATCCAGGCGGCGATGAACCCGAGGCCGAGGGTGACCACGGCCTGCTCGGTGTGCCCTTTCAGGGGGCGCATCAGCACGCTCAGGGCGGCTCCGCCCAATCCGGCGACCGTGATCCCGGCGAGTACGGCGATCCCTAGGCTGGCCAGGGTGCCGTCGGTGAGCAGGTACGCCAGGTAGGTGCCGGCCAGGTAGGAGGCGCCGTGGGCCAGGTTCATGACGTTCATGACGCCGACGATCAGCGCCAGTCCGGCGGCGAGTACGAACAGCAGGAGCCCGTAGGCCAGCCCGCCGAGCGCGGTCACCGCGTAGGACGCCAGGGTGGACACCGCGGCGCTCTCCTTTCCTGTGGTCGAAGCGTGGTTAGGCGGCGGGGCGGAAGCCGACGGTGGTGTGCATGGGCCAGCTGCGGGCCATGACCTTCGACGGTGTCTTGGGCGCTGTCATGGCGTCGCGGAGCAGGGCGAGCTGGTCTCGGGTCATGCCGGCGTCCAGCAGTGCCGGCTCGAGTTGGCGGCTGTTGGAGGCGTGCAGCGCCATGCCGGGCTCGCCGGCGTTCCAGAGCCGGTTGTAGGTTTCGCCGCGGATACCGGTCAGGCCGGCTTGGCGCATCACCGCGGGGACACGGCGGGCCCAGGTGGAGTCCATCCCGTTGCCTTCGCAGACGGCGATCATCGTGTGCTGGAACGCGGAGAAGACCTCACGGATCGGATCGGGGCCGTCGACGAACATGTCGTCGAGATGGTCGGTGGCCCAGTCGGAGATGACCATCGCGCCGCCTGGCTTGAGGGCGGCCGCCAGCTTGTGCAGGATCTGCTCGCGCTGGCCCAGGTGCATCAGCAGCAGCCGGGCGTGGATCAGGTCGAAGCTGTCAGGTTCTAGATCGGCGGTGACCAGGTCTTGCTGCCGGATCGTGATCCGCGGGTGGGTGGGCACGTGCTGCGGCTGCAGGTCGATCACGACAACGTGGCCGTCCGGGCCGGTCCGCTCGGCCAGTCGTGCGGCGACTGTGCCGGCTCCCGCGCCGAGGTCGGCGCAGACGGCCCTGGCCGGTAGAGCAAGGTCGTCCAGGACGGCGAAGGTGTGCGGGTCGAGGATGCCGGCGAGATGCTGGACCTGGTCGCGGGCGTCGCGGGTGCTGTTGTCGAAGGTGTATGCGGTGCTGGTCGTGCTGCTCATGGGGTCCTCAGCTCTGGGGGTTGAGCGTGGTGATGACGACGTTGCCGCGGGCCCGGCCGTCGAACTTGACCTGGCGCAGGAAGAACTGATCGTCGGGTTCGTGGTTGGCGTTGAACCGCCACAGCCCGCGCGGGCTGTTGAGCTGCCCGATCTTCGCGATCGCGGCGTTGATCGACGCACCGGTCGGGGCTGGGCCGGCTGCGGCGATGGCCTGGTCGAGCAGCAGGGCGGCGTCCCAGGCGGTGACGTTGTACAGCGTCGGGGCCTTGCTGTACTTGGCCTGGAAGTCCTGCACGAACGCGGCGTTGGCGCTGCCCGGGACGGTCGGGGCGTAGTTCAGCACGGTGTAGATCCCGTCGGCGGTGCCGGCCTCGGCGGTGAGAGCGTCGCCTTCGGTGAGGAATCCGGCCCCGTAGAGCGGGATGTTGCCCAGGCCGGAGTCGCGGTAGTCCTTGACGAACTGCACCGCGTCGCCACCGGCGTAGAAGCAGTACACGGCTTTGGCGCCGCTGCTGCGGACCTTGGCCAGGAACGGCTTGTAGTCCTTCGTACCCGGGAAAGGAGTCCAGGCGGTGGCGCCGTCGGGGTTGGCGAGTTTCCCGCCGGCCTTGGCGAAGGCGTCGGTGAAGCCACCCATCTGGTCCTTGCCGCCCTGGTAGTCCGGGCCGATCGCGTACACCGGGCCTTTGACCGTCTGGGCCAGGTACGGGGCGACCGCCGCGCCGGTCTCGCGGGACAGCCACGAGGTGTGCCATACGTACGAGATGTCGGCGAGGGTGGAGGGCCGCCCACCGGTGCCGATGAACGGCACCTTGCGCTTGGTGACCTCCGGGGCGATGGCCACGCTCGGCACCGCCGACGCGGTACCGACCAGTACATCGGCTTTGTCGGCGTCGAGCAGCTTGCGCGCCGAGTTTCGGGCGGTCGCCTCGTCGTTGCCTTCGTCGGCGGTCACCGTGGTGATGGTGTGCCCGCCGAGCTTGCCGCCGTGCAGGGCAAGGTAGAGATCCCATCCCTCGGCCATGTCGTCGCCGAGGGACTTGTACGGCTCAGTCTTCGGCCAGATCAGTCCGATGGTGATCACGTTGTCGGTCTTGGCGGTGCTGTCGTCGAGGCTCGAGCCGGAGCAGCCCGCCGCCGCGGTGAGCGCCAGCACAGCCACGGTGGCGGCGGCCATGCGGGGCAGTCCCGCGCCGCGTGGCCGTAGCCGAGTTCGCCGAGGGGTTCGCGATGTCACGGTGTCTCCTTGTTCAGATGCGAGGGGTGGGTGGAACCGGGTACTTGTGGCTCGCGGGAACCGGGCCCTGCTAGGGGAAGCGTCGAAGTCCGTGCCATCGGTGTGGGGTCAGCGACTACCGGCGTTGCTCGGGGCTCAGCGCGGCACGCACGGATTCGCCGAGCTTGAGCAGGTCCCGGTTGACCGCGCCCATGTCGGCCTGGGGTTGGGCCAGCGTCATGAGATAGGCGTTGCCGAACGGGCCGGCAATCATCACGAAGCCGATGCTCAGACGGACACCGATGTCGGCGGCCGCGGCGGCGCCCAGCTGCTGCGCCAAGCCGATGACCAGCGATGCCATACCCGAGCAGATGGCAGCCAGGTACTCGGCCTGCTCCCGCGAGTCGACCGTGTCGCTGGTGCACAGCACCAGACCGTCGACGGACACCGCGACCGTGCGGGACGCTCCGAGGACCATCTGTTCGAAATCGGTGAGCAGGAAGCTCAGGTCAGGGCGAAGGCCGATCGGTGCGGTTGTCGCGGGGGTCATGACACAACCAATCTGTGAGGATGGCGGCTATTTTGGGACGGCGAAGGCGTCGGCGGAGCCGGCGCCGAACGATGACCACTGCGCGACTGCCGCTTCGGGGTCACGCTGCTGCGGGATGACGGCCGAGGCAGGCGGTGGGTCATATGCGGTGCGGCCCGGTACACGGACCGGCAGGCCTCCTGCCGTGGTCGCCGCCTGTCGCGGCGGCGGTGGCTTGGCCGGCAGGAACTCCACTGTGACCGGTCGACTGAAGACCTGATCTGCCGATGCTCCGGGGTTGAATAGGGGATGACCGGCAGCGACTGTGTCGTAGATCGGCGCGGCGGTTCTCGGCATCGGCCAGTCCGGCTGCGGGCCTTCGGCGACGGCTAGGCCCTGCGATGGCGTTGCGGCATCCACGGCCGTCGGCATGCGGGTCCGCGGGGACACCGCGGGCAGTTGCATGGTGACTTCGGGCCTGCTCATGACGGCGCGAGGTGCCGCAGGCGGGGGCGAGGGTGGCGGGGGCGGGGGAAGCGCGACGGGTTGGCGCCAGAACAACGGCGACGGGACCGCAATCTCCACGCTGGTCCCGTCCTTGGCCAGCGAATTCAGCCGCACAGTGATGTCACGTCGTGTGGCGATCAGCCCGACCGTCGCTAGCCCGTAGTGGCGGGCGGTGAACTCGTCCAGGGTGAAGTTCTCGATCCTGTGCTGCATGTCCTGTTGCTGCTCGGCGTTCAGGCCCAGCCCGTAGTCGCGGATCTCCAAATACAGGCGGTCCTGTTTCGGCCTCGCCGTCACTTCGACCGGCCGGTTCTTCGCGGAGTACCGCAGCGCGTTGTGCAGCAGTTCCGCGAGCAGGTGGATCAGTTCATCGACCAGGTCCCCGGAGACCATGACTTCCAGCTCGACCTTGGCGTGTTCCACCCGCTCGTAACCCTCGACGCGGCCGACCGCGGCGGTGACCACGTCCGTGAGTCGTACCGGTTCTTGACGTGGCCGTCCGACCCGGCCGCCGGCGAACAACTGCAGAGTGCCGATACTGCGCAGCAGTGTCGTGACCTGCTGGTCGAGCTGGAACAACCGCTGCAACCGCTGGGAATCCTCTTCCGACTTCTCCTGCACGTCCAGGCTCGCCGTGATCGCGTCGATACGACGCTGCTGCTCATACGCCTGCGTCTTGAACGCCTCGGCGACGATCTCGCGGTACTGCGCTTGTCCCGCCGCGATCCGCGCCGCGATGGCCAGGACGTCGTTGAACGCGGCGATGACAACGCCGATCTCGTCATGGCCAGGGACTGGCAGCGGCCGGGCTGCCACCTCGATCGCTTCGTCCAGCTCTTGGCGGGAGACGCCACGCTCGTTGAGCCGGCGCTCCATCGTGGGTAGCCGGCTCAACGCGACACCGGTCGCCTCACCGGCTGCCCGCACCAGCGGTGCTGTCATCGAGCGGGTCACCCACCAGCCGATCACCGCGACCGTCACCAGACACGTCAGCACCAGAATGCCGAGCACCAGGGTGTCTCGGCGCTGCCGGTCACGCTCGCGGGTCACCGCAGCCAGCTCTTCGCCGAGCAGCTGATCCTCGAGCTGGTGCAGTTGCTGCATGCGCGCGTTCATCGCGTTGACCCACCCAGCCGGCCGCACCCCCAGGTCCAGCGGCTGGGAGGCGTCGGTCTGCACCACCACGCCCTGCAGCCGCTCCCCAGCCAGGATCTGCTTGCCGCCCGGCTGGGACGTCAGCAGCGCCTGCCATACCGGCGGGGCGAGCTGCCGGAAACTCTCCTGGCTGTCGGTGAAAGCCGCGTCCGCGGCAATGACCTGCTGCTGTGCCGCCGGCGTCATTTCACCCGCACTGAGCGCCGGGACCACCGTCACCTGCAAAACACCGAGCGCCTCGATGCTCCGCGCCAACGTCGACACCGCCCGAAACCGGTCCGCGGTGCTGGAGTCGACGTCCGTCTGACTCAATGCCTGCCCGAACCCCAGCAGCCCGGAGATCAACGCCCCGTACCGGAACACCACCAGACTCTGCGTCGCATCCCTACCGCTGCGGACCTGCTCCCGCAACAACGGCAACGCTGCCAACTGTGTATCGAGGCGCCGCAACACCGTGGCCGGGCCCGTCGAGGTGTCCAGTCCGACTTCCGCCGCCACAAAGCTGGCGCGGGCACGGTCGGTGACCTCGCCCTGCTGCCGGTACGCCTCGATCGCCTCAGGGGAGCTGGCCTGCGCGAACACCAACGCGGCGGCAGCCCGCTCCCGCTGCAGCTGCTCCGACAGCCGACTGCCGGTCACCCCGACATCGACAAGCTGCCGGGCGACGCCCGTCTGCGCTGTGGCCGACAGGCTCGTCACCGCCGTGAACGCCGTTAGTGCCAGTACCAGCGCCACTGGAAGCGTCACCAGCAGCATCAACTTCGTACGGATCCGTCGGTCCGCCAGCCGTAACCACCGACGCCGCGTCGGAATTCGCGCCTGGCCCGGTACAACGGTGCTGCTCATGCACTCACCGCCAGCACTGTCGCCGTGTGAGATTCGGTGCCGGCGAAGCGGGACGGTGTTCCGTCCGGAATTTGCTGCGACTTACCTATGGCGCCGGCGCTGGTGAGAAGGTCGAGGTTGCCCGCCGTCTCACATGATCGAGCGTCGAGCAACGCCGTGTACCGGCGGTGCCACGGTTCCTGGCTGACGGCAGCAAGGCGTGCTGCGGTCCGAGCGGGGACACAGGGATATTTCAAGGCCAGGTCACATGCTGGGTTGGCGCACTGTGTCGCGTCGGATGACGACCGTTGGTGTCGCGACGTCATCTGGTGAGCAGTCCGCCACAACGATTGGTAGCGGATTGGCGGTGCAACTGTGTTCGCCGAAGCGGGGGAAGGCATGGATGAGGGAGTCTCTCGTCGGGAGGATCCGGGACGGGGACAGGCGGTGGTACTCCGGCCGGGCACGGCCGGATGCTGGGCCGGAGTACCACCGCGGGACTGCACGTCGCCGAGGAAAAGCTGATGGGCTGGTTGCTTCGGGTGCATCGGCTTCTCCTCCTTCGGTCTACGTCGCTTCGCGGGGGACGTTGCCGGTATCGACGTGCAGGAAGCGGATTCGCTTAGGACTAACCTCCGAGGCGGGCGGCACGTTGAAGCACGCCCGCCCCGGAGCGGCTATGGAAGGCAGAGGTACGTGGCTTAGGTAAAGCAACTGCGGCAGGGAAGTGTGTTCTTGCCGACTATGAGTGCTTGTGTGCCTCCACGATCACGCATCCCCAGCGGGGTGGGAAGGTCAGAAACGAGGGAATTGGAGGGGAATTTAAAAGGGAATGCTGAGGGGAATCTTGCTTGTTGACCTGCGGAGACGCAGATAAGGCCCTGGTCAGCCGAAGATCACTGGCGGCGAGGTGACTACGCTATTGCCGTTGAAGTCTGCTAAGAATCTGGGTAGATGCACGCCAGACTGGTCATCGGAGGTGTGGTCGTGGCGCTCAGCCCGTACGTGTGCAGGCTGCGACTTGCCGAAGAAATGCTCGACGCCCGGCAACAGGCTGGCTTCAAAACGGAGGATCTCTCACGCGAGACGGGAATTCAGCGACAGAAAATTAGTCACATTGAGACCGCTAAACAGCGGGTAGATCCTGGAGTCATTAAGCAACTCTTGGTACACCTCGATGTCCGGCCAGACCGACTGGCGAAAGTCATGGATCTGGCGAACGGGTCTGCTGAGCCGGGCTGGTGGGAGCGTTTCGACGACGAGATGGGCCCACGGCAGGCGCGTACCGCCGACCTCGAACAAGGTGCCAAACTCATCTGGCAGTATCACCCGAACCTCGTCCCAGGGCTGCTCCAGACGAAGAAGTTCGCCACCATCCGAGCCGATGCGGATAGGCGTGCAAACTCGCGCCGATTCTCGACGGCGCGCATGCTGGAGGCACGCACGCGCCGGCAGGCCATCCTTTCCGGGACGTCAGCAACGCCTCTCGAGGTGATCCTCGATGAGGCCGTCTTGCATCGCCGTTCAGCACCCGCAGAGATCATGCACGAGCAGTTCGAGCACCTCATTGGCGCGGCACTGAACATGCGCTCGGTCATGGTTCGAGTTTTACCGTTCGAGGCGGAACTCAGCGAGCATTCGCAACCTCGTACAGCATTCTCACGATACACCTACCCCGACCCCGAGGACCCGGCTGTTGTCGTGGTCGACACGAACGTTGAGGACCTCATCTTTCAAAACCGCAATAAGGATGACCGGGAAAAGGTAGCCGTTTATACCGATCTCGCAGCCGAGTTGCGGCAGTCAGCCCTGAGCCCAGCTGATTCCATTGATCGCCTCGCCGCAGCGGCTGAGGCGTGCCTGAGTAGGAGATGAAATGAAAGACGCATTGCAACCAGCATTCCAAAACGCCAACAACGAGACGGCCGATTCCGGTCAGCGGCGGCAGCCCGGGCAGTGGTTCAAGTCCGGCCGCTCCGGTGGCGGCTCGGACTGCGTCGAGGTCTGCTACCTCGAGGGCGGCGGCGTCAAGGTCCGCAACTCCAAGCGTCCCGACGCGGGAACGCTGCAGTTCACTGACTCCGAGTTCGACGCGTGGGTGGGCGGCGCGAAAGATGGCGACTTCGACCGATAGCTCGCTGATCGCTGTCCGCCGGTCGTGACGGGCACGCCGGCGCCGATCGATGGCGCCGGCGTGCGAGTGCTCAACCCCTGATGAGGCGAACGAGCGGATGACGAATCGCCGCGCGGCTCAACGGAGCCAGACCGTCAGGTCGGATTGGTCAGCTCGGTCACGGCCGCGACGACCTGCTGAGCGTTCAGGCTGTCGAGGATCGCGTCCGGTTGGTGGTGGGCCAGCTCTTCGCGAGTCACGCGGTGCGCGACGACAATGACGTGGAAGCCGGCATGGCGTGCGCAGGCGATGTCGTTCACCGCGTCGCCGATGATCACTGTGCTGCTCGGTCGCAGACGGCGACCGTACACGGCCGAGAAGCGCTGCTCGACAACGGCTGGCAGGTCGAAACGGTCGCGAGCGTCGGACCCAAAGCCGCCAATGCGGAGGTCGAGGCCGTCGTCCAGGCCGGCCACCGTGAGTTTGATCTCGGCGGCCGACCGCAGGTTGCCTGTCAGCACGGTTTGGATAAAGCCGGCATCGTGCAACGAGCGGATTGTCTCCTGCGCGCCAGGATAGGGAGGTTGGTCGCGGGCCAGTTCGTCGCGTCCGTCAGCCATGACCTGGCTGAGTAGCTGGTGAAACTGCGGTATCCCTGCCTCTGCTGCTCCGCGTTCCACTCCCGACCTGATGGCAGTGTCGACCACGATCGAATCGTCCGTGTACCCGTGCACCTTCGCCTCGGGAAACACGACCGCGGACTCTGCCAGCTCATAGGTTCTGGAGATAGCGCGGCGCAGCCATCGCAGATCGGCAGGGATCAACGTCCCGTCGAGGTCCCAAGCCACAAGGTTCATTCGCCTGATCGTAACGGTGCGATTCATGGCACAGCGAGCTTGTCGTGCACTGCTCGGCTGGGCTCCGCGTACTCGGCAGCTCAACAACTCGTCGGCCGGTGGTGTGATCAGGCGGGCGGCACGTCAGCAAGAGGCCGGAACTGCGTCGTTCGTGGCGCCACCGTCTGGCGCACGCCTGTGCCTACCGGTAGTTCGCCTACAGTGAACGCTACATAGCGCCCTTGGCCCACCGGTAGCGGCAGACGGCAGGAGACGGGATGGAGAAGCCTCCCTATACGCCCAACAAACTCTTCAGAGACGCTCGAGTACGCCTATTCGGTACACGCGAGGCGCTTGCTGAGGCCGCGAATCAGCATTTAGCTGCGGCGTTTCTTATAACCGCGAACGACATCGGCAAGATTGAACGGGGCGTCGTTTCCCATCCGCGGGCCCCGAGGCGAGCCGCATTGCGTAAGGTGTTAGAAGTCGCTACCGATGCGGAGATCGGACTCTTTGACACTCATGCTCGGGATCTAGCGGATGCGGCCAGATGCGATAGCGACGGAAAGGATGCTGATATCGACCGTCGGACGTTGCTACGGGGCTCGGTGATGGGGGCTTCTCTCGGACTTGGTTCGTCTTCGTTCCGACAGGAACTAGCGCGCCCAGCCGAGCATCAGGAGGGTCCACGTTCGAGCCTTCCCGAAGCTGTCCGCATAGCGGTGCTTGCTGCAGACACACCCGCTGCGGAGAGAGACGTGGCCGGTATTCTTGAGGTGCAAAAGGCGGTTACTGAAATACATGAGGCATACCAGCGAGCCCAGTACAACGAGGCAGCTGCGTTAGTGCCCGCGCTGATGAGTGCGGCGTCATCTCTAGCGGCCAAGGCCCGACACGACGACCGCCACCTCGTGGACACGACTGTTGCCTCCGCACACCTGGCCGTTTCGAAACTGACACTCAAGTTCGGCGATGCCGAGCTGGCGTGGATAGCCGCTGACCGTGCTCGCGCCTGCGTGGTAGAGGCGAACAGCTTCGCTCCCCTACAGGTTGCTCTTGTCTCCATCGGATGTGCGCTACTTTCTATGCCCGGTAGGGGACAGGACGCCGCAAGCCTCGTAGAACGCGGCCTGTCCAAAGTGACGCCACCGGGGCGTCGTGGCCCCAGAGAAATTTCCGCCCTCGGCGCGCTGAACCTGCTCGCCGCCGTCATCGCCGCTCGATTGGACGATCGGCCGAAGGCGCGGGCGCACATCCGTGTGGCCAGGGAGTTAGCTGTCGACCTCGGTGGCGACCGCAACGAGCTATGGACCGCCTTCGGACCCACCAACGTGCTTATCCACCAGATCGGCATCGCAGCCCGCCACGAACCCGAGCGCGCGATAGCCCTCGGCGAGAAACTCGACACCACTCGTTTGCATGTCGCTCTAGCCAGTCGTCGTAGTCAGGTGCATCTCGATCTTGCCTCAGCGTTTGGGCGGCAGCTGGGCGGGGACGCCTCCGCTGTCTTGCATCTGCTAGAGGCCGAGCAACTAGCTCCGCAGCTGCTTCGGGTGCATCCGCCGGCGAGGTCGCTCATCATCAATCTGTTGGCACGTGAGCGGAGAGCCGCGACGCCAGGGCTGCGTGCTCTCGCAATTCGGGCCGGAGTAGCCGCATGACAACGAACAAATCCCGTCGCGTCCTACACCTGGTCGTCTGCGCGGCGCCGCCCTCTCAGAGCATTACCGAACTGATCGACCTGCTGCACGCGGATCTATGGGACGTGTACGTCATCGCCACCCCGACCGCAATGACGTGGATTTCGCAACTCGAGATCGAGCAACGGACCGGCCGACCGGTTCTACATCAGCAGCGACATCCAAACGCGCCGAAATCCCTGCCCATCGCTCACGCTGTCGCCGTTGTTCCAGCAACATTCAATACTATTAACGCCTGGGCGAACGGCATCAATGACACCCTTGCTCTGGCGATCCTCAACGAAGCGCTGAGCGCCAAGGTCCCCGTTTTCGCTTCGGTGTACGCCAAGGCGACTCTCGTATCACACCCCGCGTTCGCTGAGCACCTCCGACTACTGCGCTCCGCAGGCGTCAGGTTCACCGATGTAGAGGCACTACGCCCCCAGGTACCCAACGACCCCTTTCGATGGCAATCTGTCATCGAAGTCTTACGGAATGTATCGCTACCGCAGCTCTAGCCGGCGTCCTCCCGATTGAATAACCTCCTTAAGCCCGCCGAACACCTACGGAGTTCGTCTTTTGACGCGTTCGACTCCACACCTCGCCATGCGGCCCCTCCTAAAAGCTCCTAACACGATCTGTTGAATCGATGTTGATCAGCGCAACGAGGTGAAGATCAGTCTCGTTCGCTCGGACATGAGCAAGGCATGGATCGTCGAGGATGACCTGTGGGACCTGATCGAGCCGTTGCTGCCGCCGTGGCCGGGCAAGTCGCCTGGGCCACGGCCGGTGCCGGACCGGCAGTGCCTGCAAGGGATCTTGTTCGTGCTACATACCGGCATCGGCTGGGAAGACCTGCCGCAGGAGCTCGGCTTCGGCTCGGGAATGACGTGCTGGCGCCGGCTCAAGCGGTGGACCGATGCGGGTGTGTTCGACCAGTTGCATCAGATCCTGCTGGCCCGGTTGAACGCGGCGAACCGGATCGACTGGTCGAGGGCGGCGATGGACGGGAGTCACATCGACGCCAAAAAGGGGGCGCCGGAACAGGTCCGTCGCCGGTCAACCGCGGTAAGCCCGGCAGCAAACACCACTTGATCTGCGACGGGAACGGCACCCCGATCTACGTGCTCACCTCGAGCGCGAACGTGCCCGACATCAGCCGTGCTCTGGACCTGCTCGACGGCTACCCACCAATCGCAGGCCGCCGCGGCCGACCCCGACGCCGCTTCACGACGCTAATGGCCGACAAGGCCTACAGCAGCCAAGCGTTCCGCCAGGCCTGCCGCGAACGCGGCACCGAACCGATCATTCCCAAGCCCAGGACCAGCGGGATCAAAGGCCTGGGCAAGCTGCGCTACGTCGTCGAACAGACCTTTGCCCTGCTCCACCAGTTCCGTCGCCTGGCCGTGCGCTGGGAACGCCACCTCGACATCCACGACGGCTTCGTCAGCCTCGCGTGCGCTCTGATCTGCTGGCGCCGACTGATCAACTGGACCGACCAGAGATCGTGTTAGGAGCTTTAAGGAGACCTTCGTGTCTTTTGTTCAGAGCGCCACGGCACCGCGAGTCGCCGTTGTTGGTCTCGGCGGCACGATCGCGATGGCTCAGGGAAGTAGTGGGGGCGTCATCCCCAGCTTGTCCGCGGAGGACCTCGTCGCCGCCGTCCCGGGACTTGCCGGCCTCGGCGTCGACCTGGACGTGCACAGTTTCTGCAGTCGGCCGGGCGCGTCACTAACGGTCGAAGACATCTTCGAGTTGTCAGACACCCTCATGCGGCGGTTTACCGATGGTGCCGTCGGCGCTGTGATCACGCAGGGCACCGACACGATCGAGGAGACGGCCTACCTGCTGGACCTGCTCAATGCCGCCGGCTCGCCGATCGTCGTCACCGGGGCAATGCGTAACCCCACGCTGGCCGGAGCGGACGGTCCCGCCAACCTGCTGGCTGCCGTCACCGTCGCCGCGAGCCCGGACGCACGCGGGCTGGGCTGCCTCGTGGTGCTCGCCGACGAGATTCACGCCGCAGCTCGGGTCCGCAAAAGTCACACCACGAGCCCTTCGACGTTCGTTTCGTCGAACGGTGGACCGCTTGGATACGTGGTCGAGGGCCACGTACGCCTCGTCAACCGGCCGGCGCACCACTACCGCCCGGCCACACCAGACCGCGGGCGGCCGTTGCCGCGCGTCGGGCTCTACTCCGCGACCCTCGGCGACGACGGCAGCCTCCTGCCCCTGCTGGCCAGCCAGATCGACGGCCTTGTCATCGCCGCGTTCGGCGTCGGCCACGTCCCGGAGACGTGGGTAGCCCACCTTGCGGAGATCGCCGACAGGATCCCCGTGGTGCTCGCTTCCCGTACCGGCGCTGGGTTCACTGCCACCAACACGTACGGATTCGCCGGCTCCGAACGCGACCTGATTGCCAGAGGTCTCATCCCCGCCGGGATCCTCGACCCATACAAAGCCCGCCTGCTCTTGCAGGTCCTCCTCGCTGCCACGGACGACCGCGCATCACTGACGGCGGCGGTCGCCGCGGCGACCGGAAACACAGGATCAGGAGCAGAGTGACTGATCCAGGCAAGGATGGTGTTGCCGGAGCGCGAGCGGGAAGTCGCTCAATGGCATGCCGGGCAAGGCCACCACAAACTACGTGGGCACGGCCTGTTAGCCACGGGAGCGACTGAGGTCGTCGCGCGGTGTCCGGTGGCTTGCGCACTGGTGGCTGCCAACTGGTGTGCGAAGATCCCCGGGTAGGCGCGGACATAGTCCACCGAGCGGCAGAACGAGTAGCCCGGCGGTTCGCACCGTCTGGGGGAGACGCTTCAACGAAAGGCATGCAAGTAGTGATCAGGTCGGTCGTTTTCGATGTCGGCGA
Organism: Paractinoplanes ferrugineus; assembly: GCF_016862195.1. Taxonomy (GTDB): domain Bacteria; phylum Actinomycetota; class Actinomycetes; order Mycobacteriales; family Micromonosporaceae; genus Actinoplanes; species Actinoplanes ferrugineus. The sequence continues at coordinate 168,421 of NZ_BOMM01000052.1, forward strand.
AACGTTGATTGACGACACCAGAGAGTTCAACGCCTGGGCCGACTGGATCGGTGTACCTCCGCATACCCTCTCCGCCCTGATCGGGATCGTCGTTGCGCAAGGACGTGACAATGCTGAAGCGTTCCAGTACGTGCAGCCGGGTTTTGACCTCATCGCCGAGCGCGAGCGTCGCGAACAGGCCGGCGTTGGCGAACAGATCGACGAACACGACCTCTACCCCGACGTCCGTCCGGCTTTGACCGAGCTGCGCCGGCGCGGCGTGTGGGTCGGCGTCGCCGGTAACCAGACTGTGCGGGCTGCCCAGCTCCTGCGGGGACTGGAACTGCCGGTCGATGATCTGGCTACGTCGGGTGAATGGGGTGTAGCCAAGCCTGCGGCTGGTTTTTTCAAGCGGGTAGTCGAGTTCGCCCAAGGCGACGCGCACGAGATCGTCTACGTCGGTGACCATCGCGACTACGACGTGAAGGCCGCCCGCGACGCCGGCCTACAGGCCGCGCTGATCAAGCGCGGACCTTGGGGTCGGCTGTGGGCCGACGACCCGACCGTGAACGAGAGCGCAACATGGGTGATCGACTCGCTGGCCGAACTCCCCGATCTGGTCAGGCCACCGCTCAGCTGATCTCAGCGGATATGCGGGTCCATCGGGCGAACTCCAGGACTTGCGGAGTCACCGCACGCTTGTCGAGCAGGCGGGTTACCACTTCGCGCACCTGTGGATGAAACCGGGTGTGCTCAGGCGCGACCGCCCGTGCCTGGAACAAGGCGATGACGGCCGCGTTGACTTTGTCGAGCTGTGCCTGGGCACGCGCGACGTCGATGTAGAAGTGTGAGCGGCGCTCGGCCGACAACTTCTCGGATGGGTCCCAGTCGCGTGACACACGCAGGGCGGTGTCCGGGTCATTTGTGTCTACGGCAAGGGTCACTTCGTGGATGCGCACCGATGAGGGGCCGAAGGCGGTGCCGTTGTACTCGCCTTCGGTTACCCGGGTCGCCCACTGCGCTGCCTCGGCCAAGTGATCACGGGCATGCTCGAGCTGCCGCGCCTGGCCGGCGAGAACGCCGGCTCGCATATGCAAGGAGCCGTACGCGGCGCTGCTGGCGGCGTCCGTGTCTGGATCGAGCCGCTCCGCTGCGCGCTCCAGCAGGGTTCGGCCGAGGTCCGGTCGACCGTTGGCGAAGAACAACTCGCCGCGTACGTACGAGGCAGTGGCCAGAACTACCTCATTCCCGGACTGACGTGCGGCCTCGGTCATCATGCCGATGAGCCGGGCGGACAGGTCGTAGCGGCCGGACTTGTCGGCTAGCGCGTCGGCCGCCCGGTAGGTCTGGGCCAGCAAGGCGGCCACCACGACTCGGCGCTGCCCTTGCCAGAACGAGTATGCGCGATGCAGGTCATCAAGCAGATCCGAAAGCACCGCGCACAGACGCATGTAGTTCGACGCCAGTCGCAGTCGCGTCACCCCTGCGACGTCTGCCGTCAAGTCTGCGACGGGACGCAGCGGACCGTCGGGTGGTAGGTCGGCGGTGTCCAAGGCCGCCCTGATGGCAATGAGCCCGGCAGCCGGCAGCTCCAACGAAGCCCCAGCGGCGAGCGCTTCCCCACATTCACGTTGGTCATCGATCGGCGCGGGATGCGGCGACGCCAGCGTGTCGTCGCCCTCGGTGCGGGATCGGATGGCCTGGAGGGGCTGGGTGCTGTGCATCTGGTCGGTTGGTCGGATCCTGCGGTTCATCAGGCCAATTTCCGCATCCGTTCTCACGTTCAAGATCGTGCGGTAAGCCTGACGCCGACACTTACGCGGCCACGACACGATTCCGCGTTCGATCTTGCCGATGTCGCTGGCGGAGACCGGCCCATCATGATCACGCGGGTCCATAACATCGTTGACCAGGTCCGCGAGTTCTTCTCGCGACATGGGGCCGTCGCCGTGGGCAGACTTCAGGCGGAGCCGGGCCGCGCGGAAGAGGTCGTTGGGATGCCGTCGCGATGAAGTCATGGCCCCTGTCATCAACACTTGGCGGAAGCGTATGAACCATGAGTGTAGGCAATCGACCCGGATTCCAAGAGCCACCAAATTCGCAGGCACGCGTGGGGGCCTACGGTGGTCACTCAACGCCCGATGTGATTCGAAAGTTACCGGCTCGGCGGCGGTACCCTACCGTCGCTGACCTGATCGCGGCTGGAGGACACCGGGGATGAGCGACAACGACGACGTGAGCAAGACTGCGCTGACCAGCTTTCGAAGCGCCGATGGCCTGCTGCTGCGCGGCTCCTTTGACTCGCCAGGGACACGCCTAACCTCCAGCATCGTGCTGGTCCACGGTGGCGGTGCCACCCGGGAGGAAGGCGGCTTTTTCACCCGGCTGGCGGGAGGTCTCGCTGAGCGCGGGGTGGCGTCGCTGCGGTTCGACCTGCGTGGCCACGGAGAAAGCGCAGGCCGGCAGGAGGATCTAACGCTGTCGGGTGTCGTGAACGACATCCACGCGGCGGTTACGGAGCTACGTCGCCTCGCTGGGGACGTTCCGGTGAACGTTCTGGGTGCCAGTTTCGGCGGCGGAATCTGCGCCTACTTCACGGCGCACTACCCAGACGACGTCGCAAAGCTCGTCCTGATCAACCCCCTCATCAACTACAAGAAGCGCTTCGTCGACGACAAGCCCTACTGGTCGAACGACCAGATCGACGAGGTTGCCGGCCTCGAGCTCAGTCAGAACGGCTTCCTGGCCCACTCGCCCACCTTCAAGCTCGGGCGCCCCCTCCTCAACGAGGTCTTCTACCTACGACCAGACCAGGCACTCGGACAAATCCTCGCCCCCACGTTGGTGTTGCACGGTACCGCCGATACGTTCATCCCAGTGGAGAGCTCCCGCGAACACGTCACGAGGATCCCCGCCGATACCCGGCTGATCGAGGTCGATGGGGCACAGCACGGCATCGCTGTCCACGATGACCCGGGATACTCGGATCCGCAGACGCAGGCGTGGCAGGCGGCGGCCATCCAAGACATCGCTGATTGGGTGGTATGAACACGGTGTTGGTGTACAACACGGTGTTGGTGTAGTCGCGGAGCAAGTTATTGCTGACTCGCTCTCGGAACTTGCCATGTTGGAGCGTGCCCAATTTCTGGTCCCGCCCCACACGGCGGCTACCCGCCGTCCCGATGGAGACTCGGCCGTGCCACTGCCTCCCACGACTGCGCAGTAAGCTGATGTGACGCCTTCCGAGGTTCCTCGATGTTGGGTCGACGCGGTCCAGGCCGTAGCCGCGGTCGAAGGCCGCGGTCACATCTCTTCTGGCGACGATTCGTGAACGCGGCCTCGATTGTGACGTGACGGTGGCCTACAGTGAACGTCACCCAGCGGCGCCAACCGCCACGGCAGCAGAGCGCGGGAGATGTGATGGCGAATCCTCGGTTGACGCCGAATAAGCTGTTCAAGGATGCCCGGGTACGTCTGTTTGGCAGTCGTGAAGCACTCGCAGACGCCGCGAACGCCCATCTCGGCGCGGCGTTCATTCTCAATGCAAACGATATTGGAAAGATTGAGCGTGGTGTGGTCACATGCCCTCGGCCACCTAGAAGAGCCGCTCTGCGGTTGGTTCTGCATGCCAACTCAGACGCCGAGCTGGGTTTCTCCGGCAAACAGTCTCCGACCTTACCCGCCGACGAGAACGTACCATTAGAAGACTCGGCGGCGGCCACAGCTTCTGCGGGCAGGCTTCCGGTAATGCGTCGCAACGCGATCAGCGCGGCTCGGGATGCCGACGAGCGGATTGAGGCCAGAACGTCGCTCGAAAGCGCGTTGGATCCGCTGGAACGGTTAGCGGAATTAACCGACTCGACAGTTACCGACCAAAGGTTGGAAAACGTTGATCGTATGCTCCGCGGATTTATCGAGGAATATGAGACGGCCGGACCGCATGATGTTATCCCACGCGTTCGTCGTCAACTCTCCTGGACCAACGCCGCCCTTTCTGGCTACGAACGTCCACGTCACATAGAGTCACTTTACAGGCAAAGCGCGCGGCTGACGGGAATGCTTGCGTACATGGCAGTGAATCTGAGGAGGTTCGCGTTAGCCCGCGCTTACTGTGTTGAGTCGTTCGGCTTGGCCGAGTTCATTGGAGATATGGACTTGCAGGCTTGGGTCCGCGGGACCGAGAGCTTCTGCGCATATTATGAGGGCGATTTTAAGCGAGCGTATGAACTGGCCGTTGATGGCGAAAAATACGCTCGGCAAGGTCCACAGTCAATCCGGCTGATTATCAACGGTAAGGCTCGGGCTCTGGCGAAACTTGGTGATACACACGAGACCCGGCGCGCCATTGACAAGGCGTTCGCGATTGCCACCAGCCATGGCATCAAGCGCGGCATGTCGCCGTGCCTTTCCTTCGACGCGTATAGCGATGCGCGAACTATGGCTAATGCTGTGACTGCTTATTCCTCGCTTGGTCTGCCAGTGGAGGTGAACGAACTTCTAGTGGAACTTGCGCCAACGGTTGACGCATCGGACTCAGTTTGGAGTAGGTCACTTGTTCGCTTAGATCGCGCGAAGGTTCTACTGGCTGCCGCAGCCCCAGAGCCAGAAGAGGCGACTATTCTTGCAGCGCAAGCTCTGGATATCTCTGCGGAACGTCCCATAGCGTCTGTACTGATTCGGGCGCGTGAGATTCTCGCCGGTGCGGAGCCATGGCGAGATCTTGATACGGTCCGTCAGCTCGGGGAGACGCTCAAAGAATGCGAGGCTCGATGAAGACTCACCCGAGCCGTTACGACGATGATTGGTCGCGATTCAGCTCGTTGTCACGGATGGTCAATCACTGGGATAGACCTGGATGGACATCGGGAAGATCTGCCTACTATTGGTATATGACGTTTGACTCGCCATCCCTGGTGGGACTTGCGACCGAATGCCAATCGAAGTTTGTTCCAGATGACTTTGATATCGTCGAGGCTGACTGGCTGCACCTGTCAGTGATAAAGCTGGCATGGTCGGATGAAACAGCGATGGGCGAGGTTTCTCAAGTCGTCCGTCGTGCGCGTTCCGCATGTGAAGTTGTTGAGCCCTTCTCGCTCGATGTGGGTCCATTGGCTGGCTCGGCTGGCGCGATTCGATTCAGTGTCACGCCTTGGGAGCCGGTCGTGGACCTGAGAGTTCGGCTCGGCAACGCAAACTTGCCGCGTCTGGAACCGACCTCAACGAGCCCGTTCCTGCCGCACATTACTATCGCGTACAGTAATCAGGTTAGGGCCGCTGGTCCGGTAATTGCCGGTGTCGCCGAGGCGAAAAATGTCCCGCAGGTGCGGGTCAACATCGGCGACGTTGCTCTCGTAGAGGTGCGACGCCATGGTCACTCTTACAAATGGAACACGGTTGAGCGCATCCCTCTGGCAGGCAACGGTTAAGGGATGCATCAGTAACAGCAGTGCAGGTCGACTATTGATTTTGCATCATTCTTATGAATGACTGGACCTCGGCTCGCTGCCGCCACGGGCTGAGTACGGTGCCCAACCGCGTCAGTTCCCGCACGGTTCGGGTCGAGCCGGCCGCGATCGCCCCAGGCATGATGGCCATGCCCACCGACGCCGCCTCGACGGGGCGCGCTGCTGATACTAACGCTTGTGCATGGAGCGCGGAGAAGTAGGCATAATCGCGAGTAGAGAACGTGGTGGGCTTCAGGGCGGCTTCGTAGATTGCGGCGGCTTCCTCGGGCCGACCAGACTCGCCGTAGCAGATCGCGGTCTGCACCCTGAACAGCACGGCGTCGTAGTGTGCGGCCAGCGGGGTCTTATCTGCAGGTCCTTGCTCGAGCAGGTCGCGTGCTCTTTTGAGGGTGTCGTCGACGTCGGTGCGGCTCGACTGAAGCATGGCCAGGCCGCGGGCCTGCTGTTGTACGGCCTCGGCCATGACGCGGGCGGGTAACTGCCAAGGGCCGTCTTGGACGGCTTCAGCAAGACCAAGCATCCGGGTGGCATCGCGGGCGTCCCATGCCGATTGGCTCTTCTTGATCAGGATGTACCCGGGCATGGCGTAGTCGGCGGCTTCCATGGCCCACTCGGATGCCCGGTCGCGCCAGTAATCGGCGGCTGCCGGATGTCCGGCGTCGCGGTAAAGCCAGCCGGTGAATTCCGCAGCTCGGGCGCCGACGCGAAGCAGCGGCCGGCGCACGGCCCATTTGACCGATCGCGCGTTGCGCTGAACGATCGCCAAGATTCCCAGGGCGCCGGGTAGGGCGTAACGGGGCCCGTGGAGGCCGTCGTCAACGGCGCACCGGGTTAGCTCGTCGTCCAGAAAGCCGATGAGGGTCTCGTCGAGGTATCGGCGCGCGTCGCGGGCGACGGCGTCGATGCGGTCGAGGTCGTCGAGCGTCAGTGCCGGCGCGGTGATACCGAGGCCCGATCCGGGCTTCACCGTTATCGCGGGGTCTTCGATTGACTGATCGACCCGTACGGGTAAACGTGGCGCAGGGCTGGAGCGCTCAACGGTGGCTCCGGCCCCTGCGAGTGGCAAGGCGCCGGGTATCGCGTCGGTCGGCCTGATTCTCCGGTTGACCAAGCCGATCTCAGCATCCGTCTCCACCTTCAAGATGGTGCGAAGAGCCTGGCGTCGGTATTTCCGCGGGTAGGAGACGAGACCGCGTTCGAGTTTGCCAATGTCGTTGGCGGTGACAGGACCGTCTTGATCGCGTGGGTCCATGATGCTGTTGGCGAGGTCTGCCAGCTCTTCCCGCGACATCGGGCCGTCGCCCGTGGTCGACTCAAGACGCAGTCGTGCCGCGCGGAGCAGCAGGTTGGGCGGCCGTCGCGACGAGGTCATGGCTCCTGTGATCACCACCGGGCGAAGTCTTGTGAGACCTGAGTGTAAGGGCGTCTCTCAATATCCGGGAACAGGGCTCACTGGGAGTTGCGTGGAGCTAGCCCGTCGTCATGACAGCCGTGGCCCAGCGGTGGCACGCGAGCGCATAGCGCTCTTAGGCATCGCGTCGAGTTGTGGAAGCCGTGACTCGGCTAAATGAGCCGTAACGCCGAGGGATGGCTGGCGGAGCAAGAGATAGCCCTGCCTGGATTTATGCAGGTCAGGGCAACTAATTCCCGTTCAGATTCCCCTTAGATTCCCGTCTTTCTGGCCTTCCGCGAGACATCGCCATGCGTGACTGTGAGGTAACACAGTGAAGGGTTCTTGAGTCGAGGCCGGAACGTGGGCAGTCGAACCCACGGCGTGCTCGCCGCGCTAGCGGTGCCACTTTGGATCGGAGAACTCGATGAACACCGATGCCCAGACCGCAGCCGACGCGACACCGGACGATGAGGGATACGGAAGCAATGCGCCCGCTGATGGCGCAGCCGCAGGCGCCGGTGCCGGCGGCGTCTTACCTGGTCCAGCCTCAATAGCCCCACAACTCCGGGGGCGCCACGTCCGTGCTGATAGTGCACATTGCAAGCGCGGTCCGGCTGCTCCGATGCTGGTCGTGGGCAGTGTCTCCTCCGACGATCTGACGCCACCGATCGGGAACAGCGTTCACACCATCGGGGGAGCTGGCCTGTACGCCGCACTCGGTGCCGCCGCCGTCTGCGACCGGCCGGTCATATTGGCTGGTGCCGTAGGCAGGGACATCGCCGTTGCCGCCACCGATTGTCTGCGCCAGCGCTCGGTCCACCCGGTGTTAGAGGCCGTCACCGGGCCGGGGCTGCGGTTCGCGATCCGCTACGACAGCGCGTGGAGGGCTCACTACACCGTCGACGGTGCGGCGGCAGAGGCGGCCATCACCTACCCGATGGTGAGCAGCGGATGCCCGCACCCGGCCGCAGTCCACCTTTGCCCAACCGGCCCACCGGAGATCCAACTAGAAATGGCTACCGCGCTGCGCGCCGAGCACGGCGAACAGCTGCCGGTGTCCGCCACCACCTTCGCCGCCCGGATCCGCAGCGACCGCCCTAGGGTGCTCGCCCTTTGGAGTTTGGTTGACGTGCTGATCTGCGACGTGCAGGACCTGCTGCTGCTTGCCCAGCATCATGACCTGCGCAAGGCGCTGGAATGGGCCATACAGATCACCGGCCGGCGCGCCACCTGCGTGACCGACGCCGCCCGTGGCGCTTACCTGATCTCCGACGGCACCGTCATCAAAATCCCTGCCTACCCGAGCGTCACGATCGACCCGACCGGAGCCGGAGAAAGCTTCGCGGGAGCGCTGGCCGCCGCCCAGCTGGCCGGGCACGGTCTGATCGCGGCGTCAGCGATCGCGGCGGCTGTCGCCTCGCTGACGGTGGAGAGCTTCGGAGTGGCTCGCCTCGCACAGGCGGATCCTGCCGAGATCGCCCGTCGTGCCACGGCGTTGGCCGGCGCCGCTTCAGACGGACGCGGCCATGATTTCTGATGGCCTTCTGGTCGCCGTGGAAGGGATCGACCGCAGCGGCAAGACCACCCTGGTCGCCGCGTTGACGGCCGCGCTGACGGCCGCCGGCATCGATGCGGTGGCGCGGTCCGAGCCCAGCCGCGGTCCGATCGGCGCGTTCTTCCGGAGCATCACCGTCGACACGTCCTTGCCGGCGACCGCCGCGGCGCTACTGTCAGCGGCCGACCGCCACGAGCAGCAAAGCGCGCTGCATATGCAGCTCACCAGGCATCGCGTGGTGCTCTCCGACCGGTACTACCTGTCAGGGCTCGCCTACCACCTGGCCGAGGGCATCGATCCCGCCTTCTACCGCAGCCTCAACGAAGGTATCCGCCGGCCCGACCTGTATCTGCACCTTGCCGTCGCGCCCGCGATCGCAGCGAACCGAGGCGAACCTCTGCAGGGCAGGTGGGAGCAGCCCACCTTCACCGCGACCCTCCCCGCTGCCTATGAACGGTGCATCGCACTGCTCAGCGAGAGCGAGGCAGCCCGATTCATCGACATCGACGCCGCCCAACCGTCAGCACACGTTCTCGGCGCAGCCATCGCCGCCGTCGAAGCTCTCGCCGTGGAAAGGAACCCGACACCGTGACATCCCTGACCCTCCAGCCTCGCCGATGCGAAGTCCTGGTCATCGGCTCCGGGCCCGCCGGATTGTTCGCCGCCGATCAGCTCCTTCAAGCGGGCATCAAGGACGTCGTGCTGGTGGAGAAAGGCCAGCCGATGCCGTCGCGGATCTGCCCGCCCGGGCCTGGATGCGACTGCAAGGTCTGTGACGTGCTCGACGGGGAGGGCGGTGCCGGGTCCTTCTCCGATGGCAAGATCACCCTGTCCGGGACTCGCGGCACGCACGGCCAGGAGCTCTTCACTGAAGACCAGGTCCGGCTGCTCGCGGTGGTGGATGCCGCTGTGCGGCGCTTTGTTCCCGACGGCGTCGACTACCCACCCGTCACCGTGCTCGACGCCCTGGCCGGCCACGACCAGGCAGGACTGAGGTTCGAAAGCTACCCGCTGCTGCACGTCGGCTCCGACGGCGTACGGCTCTTCGGCGAGCGCTTCGCCACCGACCTGCGCGAGCGAGGCGTCACGTTCCTCACCGGCACCGAAGCCACCGAACTGGTGATCAGCGGCGATCGCGTCAGCGGAGCCGTGCTGCGCTCTCGCCGGTCCCGGCAGAGCTCGGCCATCGAGGCCGGCGCCGTGGTACTCGCCGCGGGCATGACCGGCACCCCGTGGCTGGAAGAGCAACTACGCGCCGCCGGCGTCACCCTGGAGACGGGTCCAGCGGATATCGGTATCCGACTGGAGACGACCGCGGCGGCGCTGGCACCGTTCATTGACCAGTTCTACGACTTCAAGGTCGCCCACACAAGCTCGGCGGGGATCATCGTGCGCAGCTTCTGTGTCAACGGCAACGGCTTCATCGTCAACGAATTCCACCGACCACTCGGGATTCGGGCGGTCAACGGCCACAGCTTCCTCAACCGTGCCAGCGGCCAGTCAAACCTGGCCATCCTGGCCACGATTGACGAATCGTTCACGGCCGACCCCAAGGCCTACGTACGCCAGCTCGCCCGCGACATCACCGCTGGCACCGGCGGCTACCCGGTCGTCCAGCCGCTACGAGAGTTCCTGCCCGACCTGTCCGGCGCGGCTGTCGCCCAGGGCGTCACGGCCACCAACCCCAAGACCCGCCCCGCCGCGCTGGACCAGCTTTTGCCGGCGGTGCTGCACGACGCGTTCGCCGGCTACATCCGCGCCCTGGGTGCCGTCCTGCCGCCGGTGCTCAGCCCCGACAGCCTCGTGTACGCACCCGAGATCAAGTATTACAACTACCGCGTTCCGATCGACACCGCGACGTGGGAGAGCAACGACATCGAGCGCCTGTTCGTTGTCGGAAACGCGGCTGGCTACACCGCCAGTCTGTCGGCGGCTGCTTTGTCCGGCATCATCGCCGGCCGGGCCATCGCCGCTTCTCTGCCCACGTCCCCGAGGTGACCGTGACTTCTGCAGCAATGATCCTGGCCTTCGACGTCGTCCCCGACCTGGAGGCGACCATGGACATTCAGATCCCCGCCCTGGCCTGGCAGCCTGCCGGCCTCGGCCGGTGGGAACGCACCTACTACCCCCAGGGTGAACCGGTCGTCGTGCAGGTCGAACGCGACCACCAGCGCCTGCTCTTCTCCTATCAGGCCAGCCCCGACGACGCCCGACTGATCGGCGATGCGCTGACCGCGGCATTCCCCGCCGACAAGCAGATCGACAACCTCGACCTCGACGGCCATCCTGTCCTGACTAGCCTCCGCGCCCGCTACAGCGGGGTCATCGTCATGACCACCCCGGCGTTCGAAGCGCTCGTGTTGACCGTCCTATCGCAGAACAGGTCCGGTGACACCGTCCGGCAGGTCTTCCCGAAACTGGCCGCCGCCTGCCACGGCATCACCGCCGAGCGTATCGCCGCGATACCCGTCGCCGAACTGGCCGACCTGATCCGCTCCGCCGGCCCGTACAAGGCAGCCCGACTGTCCGAGGCCGCGGCCACCATCGCGACGCTCGGCGACGCCGCCTTCGAGCAGATCGTCCGTCAGCCCGCACCGCAAGCCCTGACCTACCTGGAAGCGCTGCCCGGGGTAGCGCACAAGACCGCCGCCTGCGTGCTCGTCTTCTCAGGCGCCACCACCGGAACCCTGCCGGTGGACACCCACTTGTTCCGAGTCGTCGATCGCCTCGGCCTGGCCACCCACGACGGCCGCAACAGCAAGAGCGTCGCCGCGAAACTCATCAGCACCCTGCTGGAATACGGCCCCGACGTGGCCCCGGCCCACTTCATCTTCCTGCTCGTCGGCCGCACCACCTGCACCGCCGGCACCCCGAACTGCGCTGACTGCTTCCTCGCCGAGGAATGCGGTTACGCCATCGCCCGCATCGAGGAGGCATCACGATGATCAACCTCGCCGTCATCGCCAGCGTCCCGCACCTGCACGACCTGTCTGCGCTCGGCTCCATCGACATGGCGCTGACCCACCTGGTCCTGACCAACGACGACTACGCCGACTATTTCCTCGCGCGGTCACGGGCTGGGGTGCGGATCGTGCTCGACAACAGCGCCTACGAACTGGAAGCCGACACCGGCAAGGGTCTGAACGCCGGTGCCGTCCTCGCCGCAGCCGAGCGGATCGCCGCCACGGTGGTCATCTGTCAGGACGTCCTGTACGACGGCGCCGCCACCGTCGCCACCACCCGCTCCTTCCTGACCGAGGCAGCGGGCACACCGTACGAACTGATGGCGGTACCGCAGGGCCGTACCCGGGCCGAGTGGCTGGACTGCTATCGGCGCCTGGTCCAGATCCCCGGGGTGACCATGATCGGGCTCAGCAAGCTGTCCGTTCCACTCAGCTTCAACGCACCGGTCGCCGAGAGCCGCCTCGACTGCGTCAAAATCCTTTTACAGACGGGGGTTCCGTTACCGCTGCACCTGCTCGGCGGTGACCGGTCGCTGCCCTGGGAACTGGCCGAACACCGCCACCGCGGCCATGACTCCGCCGTGGTCAGCAACGACTCATCTTTCGCGTTCTGGTATCCAGCCACCGGTACACCCGTCGACGCAGGCGAAGGCCGGGCCGAGCGCGAAGCACCCGGAAAGCCGGACCTGATCTCGACCACCTTGAGCAGCGACGCCCTGGCGTTGGCCGCAGCCAACATTCGTATGCTGCGCGCCGCGGCCGGACTCAACACCGACGACCCGAACCACCGCGAGCGGCAGGCCGCGTGATGCCGACCTCGACATTCATCCAGATCGGTGCGCAGGTGGACGGACTGCACCACTGGCCCGGCGCCGCCGCACCCGAGGAATACCTCGGCACACCACATCGCCACCTGTTCGTCGTCACGGTGGAGCTGCAGGTCTTTCACGATGATCGCGAAATCGAGATCAACGCCGCAGCCCGATGGTTGACCGCATTGCTGCCCACCTTGGCCGACACGCCACCAACGGGTGACGGTCCGATCGATTACGGGCCGCAAAGCTGCGAACGGCTCGCCGCCCGCGTCGCTGAGGCATTGAAACAACGCCACGGCGCCAACCGGGACATCACCGTGACCGTTCTGGAAGACGGGCTGCTCGGCGCCGGGCTCACCTGGAAACCGGTTCCGGAGACGAGCCTATGACCTGGCCGCTAAGCGAACACCGTGCGCCCTGCCGTAGGGATGCTCAGCATGGCGATGCCGTCACGCTCGAGCAGCTCATCGATCTCCGCCTGATCGAACTGGGCGACGCCCGCATCGTTAAGGATCCGCATGACCGTCGGGTGGGGACGCACGACCGCGGGGTCACCCTGCATGATCTCGCCGACCCCCTCGTCGGTGGTGGTCCGTGCGGGGAGCTCCACCGGGCTATCGGCCAGGAACGCAAACATGATCACGTGGTAGGGGCCGTTGCGCGCTTGCCCGCGCATCTCGTACACGCCGGTCATGGTCACCTTGTCGATCCGGCACCCGGATTCCTCCAAGGTCTCGCGCCGCGCAGCGTCCGGCAGCGACTCCCCGAACTCGACCTGCCCGCCCGGCAACAGCCAATGTCCGGCGTAGGGGCCTCGCTCCTGATGGACGAACGTGATCGTCGCATCCGCGCCCGGCACGATCGCCAAAGCAGCTGTCCGCACCTTGTCGTAACCACTCACCGGCTCTATCGCCTCCACGCTGCGCGGCCCCGCCAAGACGCCGCTGCCTTACCGATCGGCCACTCTGCCGGTCGGCCCACGGCACGGTACACCCGCCGGCCCGCGCAGTCAGAAACCCGCTCGCAGGCCGGGCGACACACCACCCCAACGGTGGACGGCGCTGACCTCCGCCAGGCCGGGCCAGCCGCTGCTGTCGGCCTCCACCCAGCAAGGCCAGCGCCGTTCCCCTCGAGGACGACGTCCAGATGACCGCGGATTCACGACGGTGATGCGCCGTGCCAGCGACTTGGCCGCGTCACCGCTCCCTGCGCAACTGAGGCGGCTGATAGAGCCTCATCCCCGTCATCGGGCACTACACGCCCAGTGCAACCAGATCGAAGGGCGAGCGCATGAAAGCCATCATCGCTGTCGGCGGCATCGGCAGCAGATTCTTCCCCATCGGGAAATCCGTCAGCAAAGCCATGATGCCTATCTTGAACAGGCCGGTCGTCGCCTACGCAATCGCCGACTGCATAGCCGCCGGCGCCCACGAGATCGCGTTCGCCCCCACTCCGGGCGAGACCAGTAGACAGGTACAGCACTATCTCACCGAAGACCACGACCTGAAGGCGTTCTTCACCGCCCGAGGCTGGGACGCGAAATACGCCCCGCTCGCCGACCTGCACCACCAGGCCGAATTCACCTTTCTCGAACAGCCCCGCGACGGCCGCTACGGAACCGCGCTGCCCGTGATGCTCGCCGCCGAATTCATCGCTGACGACGACTTCCTCCTCACCGCGAGCGACGACCTGCTGCTCCGCACCGACGCAGGATCCGACCTCGCCGACCTCGCCGCCGCCCGGGCAGCCGCAGCGACACCCGGCGCGCTCGCCGCCGCCACCGTTCCGGGCGCGGACGCCCACCGGTACGGCGTCCTGAAGCCACGCCCCACCACCCACGGCCACCAGCTCCTCGACCAGCTGGTCGAGAAGCCCGACACCTACGATCAGCCCACCGCCTACATCAACATCAGCCGAACCCTTCTCCCCGCCTCGGCGCTGGACTACTTCCTGAAGCTGAAACCGGCGGCGAACGGCGAATACCAGGCCACCGACGCCATCGATGCGTTCGCCCGCGACCATGACGTGCTGATACACCAGGTCACCGGGCAATACCACGACTGCGGCAGTCCTGCCGGCTGGCTCGCGGCCAACAACTCCGCAGCCCAGGCCCAAGGACTCAACCTGGCACCGACACCCCAGTAACTACACAAATGCCGCCCGGCCTGGCGTGCACCCGGGCCGACACCAGGACCTTCACCGGCGACTCGAATCCGTGCAACGTCGAGTTCGCATCCCGGCGGCGAAAGCGCGTCGAACCGGGTTGGGCTGATGTCGCAACGCAGCGGACCACCCCCACGATCATCGGCCCGAAACCTTCGCACTGCCCACCGCGCTGAACCTTGAGAGGAAGCACATGCAGAACCAGCACCTCCCGACTGTCGGCGTCGTCGGACTCGGCTACGTCGGGCTCACCCTCACCGCCGCGCTCGCCGACAAGGGTTACACCGTGCACGGCGCCGACATTTCACCCACCGTCATCGCCGCCTTGTCGCAGGGCCGCTCGTACATCTTCGAACCCGGCGTCGATGACGCGCTGCGGACCCACGTCGGCCGAGGCATTCACGTCGGCACCAACCTCCCGCAAGACACCGTCGACGTGGCGGTGATAAGCGTGTCCACCCCGGTCGACGACACCACCCACCGTCCGTACCTGGACAACCTCACCGCTGCTGCCCGCACGATCGGCGCCACCTGCCGGCCCGGCACCCTCGTCGTGGTTCGCAGCACTGTCCCGGTCGGCACCAGTCGCCGCCTGGTCCTTCCAGAGCTGCGCGCCGCCTGGGGCGACCAGGTCCGGTTGGTGATGGCACCCGAGCGCACCATCCAGGGTCAGGCACTGCGCGAGCTGGTCGAGCTGCCCCAAGTGATCGGCGGGCTCGACGAACAGAGTCTCCGGCTCGGCATCGCGTTCTTCGACGGCTTGGCCAGGACCGTCGTGCCGGTCTCCAGCATGGAGACCGCGGAGATGGTCAAGCTGTCCAACAACTGCCACACCGACCTGATCTACGCGTTTGGCGCCGAGATCGCGCTGATCGCCGAGCAGAACGGCCTTGACCCCCTGGAGGTCATTCGCGCAGCCAACGTCGACTACCCGCGGCCCGATCTGTCCAAGCCCGGATACGTCGGCGGGGGCTGCCTCTCAAAAGACCCCTACATCATGATCAACAGCGCGGGCACCTACGAACCGTTCCTGGTCGGGCGGGCCCGGGAACTCAACGAGCATCTCCCCGCGCACGTCGCAGACACGATCGTCCGGATGCTCCGCGAGGCCCGCGGCGAGACCCGAGGTCTGCGGCTGGCGGTGCTCGGGTGGGCGTATAAGGGCTGGCCGCCCACCGACGACATGCGCGGCGCCGCGATCGAGATCATGATGCCGATCTTCGCGGCCGCCGGCATTACGGTCCTCGGCCACGACCCCATGGTCCCCGCCGACGTCATCCGCAACTACGGCGGCGAACCAGTCAGCCTCGACAAGGCGCTCACCGACACGGACGCCGTCCTGGTCACCAACGACCATCCCGACTACCGCGCCATCGACATCACCACGATGCTCGGCGACGCCCGGCCCGCCTTGATCTACGACTCCTGGCGCAACCTGAACGCGGACACGATCACCGGACTCGGCATCCGCTACGCAGGACTCGGCTACGTGCCGGCGGCAACTGCATGACGAGCGTGCCGATGGCCGCCGTCGACTTCAGTGGCCTACGAACTAGCGACGCAACTGTCCGCTGACGATCTGTGAGCCCAGCCCGCCATGACGGCGGACGTCGAGAACGACAGGAACGCCAGCCCTGCGTGCTGGCCCAGCAGCGCCAGGAGGCAGCCAAACTCCCCGGTATCGAGCGACCGTCCCGATCTACATACGAGGCGCAGACGCAGCTTCAACGCGGGTCGTGCAGGTCGCGGGGATTGATTCCCCTCGAAATTCCCCTTGAATTCCCCAGCGGGTGGTCTTCCCCGACGAAACACGATGCGTGACTGTGGAGTGACACAGTGAAGGCTTCGAAATCGGGTCAAGGCGGGAACTGCCGAGCCCAATACATGCCCGCCGCGTTGACGGTTCCACCTATATCGGGAGGGGTCAATGAAGGCCAATACTGAGACCGCAGTCGAGGCGCCGCCGAACCTAGCGAGCCGCGAGCGCACCGAGCCTCCGGACAGTGCCCGGGCCGGCACGGCGGCGCTGGCGATGCCTGGCGCTGGTCTAGCTACCACGCCACTCGAGGTAGAGGACACTCTTGCCGCCAAGGCGGCGGCGCAGATGTTCGCCGCGCTCGGCGTCGATCTTGACCGGGAGCACCGCCTGGCTACGCCGCAGCGGTTCATCCGCGCATTGAGAGAGATGCTCACACCGCCACGGTTCGACCCGACGTCGTTCGAGAACGCTGACGGCTACGACGAGTTCGTCGTCGTGGAGGCGGTGCCGTTTTTCAGCCTCTGCGAGCATCACGTCCTGCCGTTCGTCGGCACGGCCACCATCGCTTACCTGCCGGACGCCCGGATCGTCGGGCTGTCCAAGATGGCGTGGGTGGTCCAGTTGTTCGCCCGGCAGTTGCAGGTGCAAGAGCGGATGACCGGGCAGATCGCCGACTGGATCGGCGAGCACCTGCAACCACGGGGCGTCGGGGTGCAACTGCGCGCGGAACACCTCTGCATGAGCCTGCGGGGAGCGCGCGCCACCGGAGCGGTCACCACAACGACGGCGCGACGCGGCGCACTCCTCGACGACCCCGAACGGCGCGACGAATGGCTGCGATTCCTGGCAGCCACCCGCTGAGGGTCGGGCGATCCGTTCTTCTCTGCGGTGAAAGGAAACCACAGTGGGACACACGATCGGCAAGAGCTTCACCTTCGAGGCAAGCCACCAGTTGCCTGGTCTGCCGGAAGGCCACAAGTGCGGGCGCTTGCACGGCCACAACTACTCCATCGAGGTCACGCTGGCCGCTGACGGACTCGTCGAGCCGGGATTTGTCACCGACTTCGGCGACCTGGCACCGTTCAAGAGCTACCTGGAGGAAACGTTCGACCACCGTCATCTGAACGACGCCATGGTGACGGCGCCGACCAGCGAGAACCTTGCCGAATGCCTGGCAGGATGGTTCATCAGCAATGTTGAGCCTGAGATCCCGGGCACTCTGGTCGCCGTCCGGGTCAGCGAGACGCCGTCGTCGTGGGCCGAATATCGGCCGGGTCGAGAATCATGACCACCTCCACGCCCGGCCAATCGCGCGTGCTCCAGGTCGCCGAACTGTTCGGCCCGACGTTTCAGGGCGAGGGTCCTTCCTGTGGACAGCGTGCGCTTTTCGTACGCCTCTCCGGCTGCAACCTCGACTGCGGCTGGTGCGACACCCCGTACACCTGGGACTGGGAACGCTTCAGCCGCGACAAGCAGACCGTTGACATGCCCCTTGCCGCAATCGCCTCCTGGGCGGCCGGCCTTGACACAGACCTGATAGTCATCACCGGCGGCGAACCCATGATCCAACATCGGCGCCTGCGGGAACTAGCGGCCGAACTGGTTGCCGGCGGGCACCGCGTTGAGCTGGAGACCAACGGCACCATTGCGCCGGACGCAGCGCTGCTCGAAGTGATCAGCGCCTTCAATGTGTCACCGAAGCTGAACGGATCCGGTATCCCTGAGCAACGCCGGTTGCGCCGCCAAGCGCTGGCTGCCTTTCGTGACTGCGGCAAGGCCGAGTTCAAATTCGTCATCACCGGCCCGGCCGATATCGAGGAGCTGGTACAGCTACAAACCGAGCTGTCCCTGCAGCGGGTATGGGTCATGCCGGAGGGCACCACCGAGGCGTCAGTCCTCGCCGGCCTGCGAGAGCTCGCCGAGCCGGCCCTGACCCACGGCTGGAACCTCACCAGCCGTCTACACGTGCTGCTGTGGGGTGATGAACGTGGCCGCTGACGTGCCCCCGATCATTCTGCCCTGGCACGACCTGGCCGCGACGATCAAGGAAATCGCCGCGAAGGTACGCGACGACGGCAGCCCCGACGTGGTGGTGGGCATCCTGCGCGGAGGAATGGTTCCCGCAACCGTGTTCGCGCACGCCCTTGCCGTGCGCACCGTCCGCGCCGTAGAGGTCCTGCACACCACCAGCGACACCCTGAACGCCGCCAAGACCGAAGCGCCGCAGGTAGCGAACCCCGCCAGCCTCGGCGATCTCGCCGGCCGCGACGTCCTCGTCGTCGACGACATCGCCGGCTCCGGCGGCACGATGGCCTACTCAACAAAGCTGGTTACCCAAGCCGGCGCCACCCGCGTCCGCAGCGCTGTCTGCATCGTCAATGCCGGCAACTGGCAAGGCCCGCAGACTCCCGAAGAGACGCTGACCTACATCGGCACCACCGTCGAAGGATGGGTGATCTTCCCGTGGGAAAATCAATGACCACCGCCATCACCTCGGCCCCCGAGGGGGACGGCGCACTCAGTACAACCCGACCGGGCACCCCGATGATCGGCCCGTACTCGATCAACCAGATGGACGACTTCTACACCGCCATCCCCACGGGCGAAGTCAAACCATCGGGCATCATGAACCTGGCCCAGCGGCTCTACATCGCCGAGCGCTGCCCAGCCGGGGCCAAGGTGGTCGACATCTGCTGCGGCCGAGGGCTGCAACTGCCGACGCTCTACCGGTACGCGCCCGGGTTGCAGCAGTACGTCGGGCTGGACCTGGCGGCCGGCAACATCGCCGAGGCTCGCGCTCGCATCGCGCACCTCGATGCTCACTACGGGCTGCAGCGGTTCCCGATCGAGTTCGTCGAGTGCGACGTCTCTGATCCGTGGCCTACTGCTGCGGTAGGTGACGGTTTCGACGTCGCCGTCTACACCTCCGCGCTGGAGCACCTGCCGCGGGAACTGGCGATCGCCAGCCTCCAGCATGCCGCGGCGGCGCTGCGACCTGGCGGAGTCCTCTACCTGTCGACCCCGGAGACGCCCGGCCTGGCGCCGCGGCCGCTGCAATACCGGGTGCACGTCTACGAATGGAACAGTGCCGAACTCGAGCCGATCCTGGCCGAGTGCGGGCTGGTAGTGCAGGAGAAGGTCGGCCTGCTGCCCCCGTCGCCCGACGAGACATCCGCAGCGCTGGCTGAGGAATTCGGTGAGGGCGCCCGAACGTGGTACCAGCGGCTCCGCGAAACCGTGTCACCTGCGCTGCTGGACACGGTAGCTGCTGCCGCAGTCCCGCGGGCGGCGACGGAAATGCTGTACGTATGCCGGCGCCCGGCCTGAACCGCTGAAGGGCATGGATGCGGGTTCGGGGCGCTCAACGACGTCGGAAAGACCTACCCGAATAGCAGGTCGCCACCCCCGCCGGTTGACGACTACCGCCGTGAGACTGCACCACGTCGACCACCTCCATCACACCCGCGGCGAACCGCATTGCTAGCCGATGGCACGTCATCGACCGGGACGGCCGGTCCGCCGAGGACTTCCTCGACGCACTGGAGACGCTGTGGCGTCTCGCTGAAGGAGAACCGAGTGTCATGACCGGAATTTCCCTGCTGTGGGCGCTGCGCTCACCCTGCAATCTGGGCTGCAGCTACTGCTACTTCGGCACCATCGAAGAACACCGTGACACCCCGCCGGACCAGGTCGGTGTGCTCTCGCACCTGGCGCGGACCGACCTCACTCTGGCCGACATCGCAGCGTTCGTGCAGACCCTGCGTGAATCCCGCGTTGAACGGGTCTTCCTGGCAGGCGGCGAGCCGCTGATTTGGCCCCCGATCATGGACGTGGTGTCGGCGATCAAGGACACCGGTGTGCAGGTGGTGCTCTGCACCAACGGCATCCCGCTCAACCGGCCACACCTGGTCGACCGCATACTCGCGCTCGGCGTCGACGGGGTCTCGGTGTCGCTCGACTCCGCCGACGCCGGATACAACGACACCTGGCGGCCGGCCCGCAACCGCGTCGACGGTCATGCCAGCGTGCTGTCCGGGTTGCGAGCGCTGCTCGCGGCCCGAGGCAGCGGCGTCGCCCCTCGGGTGGGCCTTTACACGGTGATCACCCGGCTCAACACCTCGGCCATCGTTTCCGTCGGTGCCCTCGCCGCCGAGCTGGGCTGCGACTACTTCGTGCCCCAGCCGATCTCGCTGGAACCAGATCATCCGCTGTACGCCAAGCTGTCGCTGACCGCTGACGACGCACCCGATGTGGCCCGGCAGCTGGGCGATCTCTACCGCGAACCACCAGTCGCGCTTCCGGCGTCCGGCTATGCCGGACAGTTCCTCGAGACGATCAGCACCCGGGCGCCCGGCAACGTCGCGGGCTGCTTCGGCGGCACCGACCTGTTCTTCATCGAACCGGACGGCAGCGTCTGGGACTGCCCCTCCGGCCTCAAGATCCAGGCAACGCCGCCCGAACGGCACCGCAACATCCGTAGCGCCACCGCCGAGACACTGTTCGGCAGGGGCGGGACCTGCGCGGACTGCGCGCTGTACTCCCGCGACTGCGTCAACATGTGGCCCCTGACCGACTTCGGGCGGTTCCTCACTCCTGCCGGCACACCGTCATGACCGAGCTCTCGGCACTGGACGCGCAGTTGGCGGACCTGCTCGCCACGATGCCGGACCCGACGGCGACCACATACGTCAACGACTTGGAGGACGGACTCGCTAACCAGTTCGGCGCCCGCCACGCCATCGTGGTGTCCTCCGGCACCGCCGCACTGCACACCGCGCTGGTCGTCGCGGGCATCGGGCCCGGTGACGAGGTACTCGTACCGGCCCTGTCAGTGATCATGTCGATCGCACCGATCATCCACGCCGGCGCATGCCCGGTATTCGTCGACTGCAACCCGGACGGCACCGACTTCGACTACACCGACCTGACCGCCAAAACGAGCCTGGCCACCAAGGCCGTCCTCCCGGTACACCTGTGGGGGCGCACCGGCGACCCGGCCAGACTCGGCCGCTGGGCCGACGAACACCAGCTGCTCGTGATCGAGGACGCATGCCAAGCCCAAGGCAGCCACACCGATGGCCGCTTCGCCGGCACCCACGGCGCGATCGGCTGCTTCAGCATGAAGGACGGCAAGCTGCTGTGGTGCGGCGAGGGCGGCTATCTGCTCACCGACGACGACGCCTACGCCGCCGCCGCCCGTTCCTACCGCTCGCACGGCCTACCACCTCCACCGGACGGCTTCCCGCCTCGGGTCGCGCACAACTACCGGCTCGCCGAACCCCTCGCGCTGATCGCCGGGCACAACCTGACCCGCTTTGACGATTTCCTCAACCGCCGGCAACGCCAAGCAGCGCGTTTGGGCAAGCTGCTGGCCGACACACCCGGCCTTCACCTGCCAGCCGCGCCGTCCGGGCAGCGGTGGAACGGCTACAGCTTCCTCGCCACCGTGACCCTGCCCCAAACCCGCGCATTCTGCGAGCACCTGGCCAACCTCGGAGTCCCCAACAGCGTCGGCAGCTTCCGCCTGGTGCCGGCGGACCGGCGCCACGAACTCGCTGCCTGGGCAGGCCCCGGCTGCCGCAACGCCACCGCAGTCATCGACCGGACCCTCGCCGTGATCCTCACCGACCGAGACGACGAGCACCGCCTCAACGGCTACGCCCAGATCATCGATCGAGAGGCACGCGCATGGCGTCCGCACAACTGACCGACGACAGCGACGATTCGTTGCCCGGCCACAGTGGCGGCGAGCCTGCCGATGACGGTTTCGACGACCTGCGGGACATGCTCGGCGTCGCGAGCATCAGTGATCGTCTGCGAAACCACCTGAACACGGACGCCGCCAGACTCGGCGACGACCCGGACGCGTCCCAGGTCCCGCCTACCGAGTACCCGGCCCGTCCGAGGCTGGCGTGACCGCCGCTACGCAAGCCGGTGCTCCGCTGTGGGTGAGCATCGAGGGGATCAACGGCGTCGGCAAGACCAGCGCAGCCCGCGCAACAGCCGCCGCGCTCGGGACGCGCGGCGTTCTGCTCGACGAGCTCACCGACCAGGCGAACGACACGCTGCCCGGGAAGGTGATTGCCGCCTTGAGCGGCAACGGCGATCTGTTCCTGCGCACCGGCCACCCCGTCGTGGAGACGCTCGCCCTGCTCGCCCTGCAGGTACGCAAGTCTGAGCGCCTGGCCGGGCGGGACCTGACCGGCGTCGACGTGATCATCGAGGACCGAGGTATGGACTCCGTCGCGGTGTACCAGGCCGCCATCTTGTGCGCCGAGCACCCGCGGCAGCCAGCGCAGGAGTTGGCGCGTCGCATCCTGTCCGATGCCCATCGATGGTGCGGCCTTCCCGACGCGACGGTGCTCCTCACCGGCGACCCCGCCGTGTGCACGCAGCGCTTCGCCAACCGGATCGGGCGTCGAATCGCGCCAGCCGACGTTGCGCTGATTGAAGAGATCGACCGGCTGTACCGCGCGATAGCCGTGGACAACCCCGAGCGCTTCGTCCTCCTCGATGTCGCCGACCTCTCGCCCCAGGAAACCGCCGAAGCCCTCGGGCGGACCGTGAACGCGCTGATGGATCGGCAGGCCACCCCTGTCATGAAGGGAAAGGCCGCATGACACCCGTCCTGGAACACCCCTGCTGCACCCGGGGTCCGCTGATCTCCATCGAAGGCGTCACCGGGGTCGGCAAGACCTACCTGACCCGGCGCGCCCTGGAACTGCTCGACAGCAAGCTGCTGCTGCTCGACGAGTTCTCCGCGCGGACCACCATGCACTCGGACCTGGGAGCGGCGCTGCTGCGCTGCCTGCGCGACGCCAGCGCGGGCGACCCCTTCCTCCGCGGCGGCGCCCCCATGGCCGAGGCACTGATCCTGATGGCCATCAAACGCCACGACCTGGACTCCGTCGTCCCCGACCTGGCCAGAGGACATGCCGTCCTCGAGGGCCGCGGCGTCGACAGCACCGCCGTCTGCCAGGCCGCGCTACTACACCCCGACGACCCGGACGCCGCCCTCGCCACGGCAACCGCTCTGCTGGACCTGGCAGGCTCCTACCGTCCCCTGCCGGACCGCACGATCCTCGTCACCGATGACGCCAACCGGGCCATCGAGCGAGCGCAGCAGCGCGACCGGTGCATCTTCACCGACGAGCAGAGCACCTTCATGCGCGCGGTATCCACTCTGTTCGAGCGGGTCGCCGCGAGCGATCCGGCACGCTACCGGGTCGTGGACAGGCGCACCGTCGGCGAGCACGAGGCGGCCGGCCTCATCGAAGGCTGGGTCCGCAGCGCTGGAGCAGACCTCGGATGCGTGCGCGAACCCTGGCAGGATCCGCCGGCCCCGTGCATGTACTGCGGCCTGCCATCGAAGGCGGTCGTGGCATGAGTCTAGCGGCCGGCTCTGCCACCCGTCAGTGCCCGAGCGCCACCGGGAGCTGCGTGCCGCCGATAGCGGATGATATCGACGCCCTGGTCTTCGACTTCGACGGCACTCTCGCCGATACCACGGGCATCCACGAACAGGCACTACGGGCGGCGCTGCACCCGTATGGCCTCGACGTGGACGCCTCTTGGTACCGACAGCACGTCGGACTGTCCATCACAGACCTGCTCGCCGAACTCCCGGGCGGCCGGGACCTGCCCCACCACGAGATCATGCGGCACAGCCGCACCCACCTGCTGGCCGCCATGAACACGATCGCCCCGGTCGCCTGCGTCGTAGACCTCGTACGTGCCGCCCGCGCCGCACGGCTGCCCTGCGCCGTGGCGTCGAACGCCAGCCACCTCCTCGTGCAGCCCGGCATCGATGCTCTCGGCCTGCGCAATGAATTCGCCGTTGTCGTGGCACGGGAGGACGCCACCCGCGGCAAGCCGGCCCCCGACCTGTTCACCACCGCTGCCAGCCGGCTCGGCGTGCCGCCTCAGCGTTGCCTGGCCATCGACGACGCCCCTGCCGGAATCACCGCGGCGCGAGCCGCCGGCATGCGCGTACTCACGGTCACCAGCGGTGGTCACCTGGCATCCGCGGACGAAGCGAGAGAGAACACCGAGCGGCCCGACGGATCGGAGGAGCGTCATGCCCGTCCTGCACTCGACCAAAAACGTTGAGGTCGTCGAACCTGCTACCACGACGCGAGGGGGCGTCGGAGTTTTCGAGTACACCGACAACTACACCGTCTTCCACTACGGCCGGATGCCGGACCCGATCCCCGGCAAGGGCGAAGCGACCTGCCGCATGGCCGTCTTCAACTTCCGGATGCTGGAAGCGGCCGGCGTGAACACCCACTTCCGGCGGTTCATCGCCCCGAACCGCATCGAGTTCGACCTCGCGCGGATACCTGAGACGGGCGCCGTGCCGACCACCCGGGCGACGGGGAACGTCTTGGTCCCCGTGCAGGTCCTTTTCCGCAACGAGCTCCCGCAGGGCAGCTCGGTTCATCGCCGACTCGCCAGCGGCGCGCTGACCCTGACCGAAGCCGGTCTCGCCCACGTTCCCGAGGTCGGTGAGCAACTGCAACAGCCGCTGATCGAATACGCGACCATGGTCGAGCCGGTCAACCGGTTCATCGGCCGTTCCGAGGCCCAGCACCTGTCGGGTCTGGGCGATGAGCAGGTCCAGTCGATGTGCGATGTCGCGGTCCGGGTCAACGAGGTCCTGAGCCGGCACGCCGCCAAGATCGGGTTGATCCTCAGCGACGGCAAAGCCGAGTTCCTGCTGTCGAGCGATGGTCACGTGGTGCTGGCCGACAGCCCTGGCACACCCGACGAGTGCCGCCTGTTGTTCAAGGGCGTGCACTGCGGCAAGCAGGTCCTTCGCAACTGGTACGTGAACAACGGCCTCGAGGTGCCCACCTCCCGTTTGATCACCGAGGGCGTGCCCAGAGACCAGTGGCCCACGCCGGCGCGGCTCCCCGCAGAGTTTCTGCCGGTGATGTCGGACCTGTACCGCTCACTGAGCGAGGCGTGGATAGGTGAGCGGCTGTGGAACGCGCCAAGTCTGGGCGACGCCACCCGCACGGTCACCGAGGTCATCGGCAGGTGATCAGGCATCGACGCGGCAGCTGGTCCGAGAGAGCCCGCCGCGCAGCTCACGCGATCGTTAGCCGAGGTGTGGAACCGACAAGGAAGGCGAACGCATGGGAGGCCTGACCGATGACGTCGCCTTCCGAGCGACGACGTTCGTGGTCATCGACTTCGAGGCCACGACGCCTACCGGCTATCCCTCCCAGCCGATCGAAGTCGCCGTGCTCGCGCTGCGCTACGGCGATGGCGGGTGGCAGGAGACCGGCAGACGCACCTCGCTGATCCGGCCCCCCGAGTTCGCGCCGGTGACACCGGCCGTCACCGCCCAGACGGGGCTGACCGCCGAGCATCTGAGGACGGCCCCCACCCCGGCTGAGGCTCTCGGCGCGTTGGACCGGCGCTTCCGAGGTGACGCCTCGTATCTGCTGGTGGCCCAACACGCTGCTACCGAGGCCAACATTATCTACAACCAGCGAGAACACTGCCCCACGCTGGCCCGCATCGACTTGCTGGACACGATTCCGCTGGCCAAGGACTGCGTTCCGGGGCTGGTCAATTATCGGCTCGACACGCTGCTGGCGCATTTCGCGATAGGACATCCGGCGGACCGCCACCGGGCCGCAGCCGACGTCGACGTGACCGCGCAGGTGTTCCTCCAACTCATCGCCCTGGCACAGGACAGCGGCCGGGTCGAATCCCTCGCTGACCTCGTCAAGCTCGCCGGACGTACCGCCAAATGCAACACGCCCATCCAAGACGAGCTGTTCGCCCTACCGACCGAGACCGGCGGAGCGACAACCGAACCGGCTTGAGAGGACGACGCACATGATCGACGCGCAACCGGACCGCGAAGAAGTTCCGTTCTGGTTCGACCCGCTGTGTCCCTGGGCATGGATCACCTCCCGCTGGCTCCTAGAGGTCGAACAGGTCCGACCCGTGCGCGCAGACTGGCGGATCATGTCGCTCGCCTACCTGAACCTCGACCAACGCGAGGGCAAGGGCCTCAGCGAGGACTATCGGGCGCTGATGCAGCGAGCGTGGGGACCGGTCCGGGTCTGCGCTGCCGCCACCGAACACGCCGGCCACGACATCCTCGGACCTCTGTACACCGCCATCGGTACCCGACTGCACAACCAACGGCGCCGCGACGACCCCGCGGTCCTGGGCGAGGCGCTCGCTGAGATCGGCCTGCCCGACTCGCTGGCGACGGCAGCCTCCAGCACCCAGTTCGACCAGGAGATCAAAGACTCCCACCACCGGGCGTTCGACGAGGTGGGGCTCGATGTCGGAACGCCCGTCCTGCGCATCCGCCGCACGGTCCTGTTCGGCCCCGTCATCACACCGGCACCCCGCGGTGAAGCCGCGGGCCGTCTCTGGGACGGCCTGACCCTGGTCGCCGCAACGGACGGCTTCTTCGAACTCAAGCGCACCCGGACCCGCAAGGCGTCCTTCGAGTGATGCATGGATCAGCTATCACTACGGACGGCCTCGACGGTCACGGCTGGCCGTCGAGCCGCCTGAAGGGGGCCGACCCGCACGCTCAGCCACTGCACCTCGAACCTGGGGACCGTGCCGGCCTCAGCCGATGGGCGGGATCAGCCGATCCGCGCCGGCGCATTGGACGCCCGCGCGATACGAGCCCCCACCAGCCGCTGCGCCTCGCCGAGCGGGTACCAGGCTGCGCTGGTCACCTCCGACTCCTGAATGCATCCGACGTCCCCGGTCACCGTTGCGAAGGCATATCCGATGTCCAGGTGGAAGTGTTCCGGCTCATCCTTCAGCGGTCGAGCAGGAACCCACCCGTACTCGATGTAGACGGGCGACTTCGATGTGGCAACCACCGAATCTGCATCGATGCCGGTCTCCTCCACGAGCTCGCGTACCGCGGCGCCGATCAGCGTCGTGTCGGTCGGCTCACAATGACCGCCGGGCTGCAGGATGATGCCGTAGGCGAGGTGGCCGACCAGCAGGACTTCCGTGCCACCACGGGTCAGCAGCGCGCCGACAGTCACGTGCATCGGAAAGGTACGCCGGGAAGCGAAATCGTAGCCCTGCCCGAGGCGTTGGATCGGCTCTGCCAGCAGCGCCTTCTCATCGGGGTACCGCTCGAGATAGGCGGTAACGGCACTGGTGATCTCCGAGTCAGTGATCGACAAGAGACGCCTCCAACCAATCGGCGAGCCCGGTCCGCCGGGCCTGACGTGAGGAACCGGACGAACCTACCGCTCGCGCCCTGCCAGCGACACCCAAAGACGTCGTGTCCGCCCGGGATATGTGACGTCTGGCTGGCCATTTGTCAGTCAACGTCACGTGTGCGCGACGGAGTGTCACCCAGCTGGGTGATCGAAGCGCACGGCCCGGCGACCAAGCCGTGTGTCGTGGTTCGCACGCCGGTGAACACGAGTCGCCACTCCTGCGTCGGCTCACCTTCGAAGGGCGACCGCGGGACCGAGGGTCTGCTGGAGCTTGGTCAGATACCGGCGAACTTGGGCCGGGGCGTAGCAGCTCTCGACCCACCCGTCGACGTCGTCGAGACCGACCCAGCGAATGCGGTGAAACTCGCTCGGATCGCCGGTTATGGGCATGTCCTCGCTGCCTTGCAGCACGTACCAGAGAGTGACATCGACGTGCTCGCCCGGCGGCCGGGTCAGGCTCTCGGTGAGCAACAACGGCTGATCACCGAAGGCAGGGTGGAAGTCGGCGACGACAGCAAGCTCTTCGCGCGTTTCGCGCAGCACTGCGGTCGCAGGAGGTTCGGTATCGACGTGACCGCCGGGGAACACCCAGGCTCCGGCCTTGATGTGGTCCACCTGCAGGACCGTGCGCCGGTTCTCGTCGAGTATCGCGAAGTAGACGGCGAGATGCCGTGGTGGGACCGGCCCGTGATCCCGAAACAGGGGCGCGCCGGAGTCGATCCAGGCCAGGACCGATGTCGCCGCGTCCGCCTCGACGGCATCCAGCGGGTCGATTGTGGCGATCGTCTGGCGAATCTGTGTTCGCAACTCGTCCGAGCTCATGACCGCTCTCCCCGATTCCAGGACGCACCCCTGCGCCTGTGGTGGGCAGGATGGTCGGCGTTGGCACGCGGGAACGTACCGCGCCGACACTGCCGTGTGCCGGACAACGCGCCCGCCACCACGGCGATTCAGCCCACCACCGTGGGTGGCATGACGACACGACCCGGTTCAGGCATCGGCGCCACGGCGGATCGGCCGCCGTCACTTCGACATGCGGCGCAGTCGATCCGGACACGGCCTGAGCTGCAGAACCGCTCATCCCGGCGACCAGGCGTGCGCGTCGCGCCACACGGGGGCCTTCGGCAGCCGGTAATGGTGGGCGACCGCGCCGAACGATCTACCGATAGCCCGAGCTGCCGGCCGGCTACCAAGGAGATGAGTGGGTGAGCACACCAACACGCCAGGGGTCAGTGCAGGGCACGATCCCGTGGCAGCCCGGTGCCGCGGACATGGAGTCGGTGTTGCCGGAGCTGCGCGCGGCCGACTGGGAGGTCGGCATCCGCCGGCGGGCGCAGACCGGGGTGCTCGGGGTCTTCGCCGAGCTACCCGGGCTGATCCGGGAGGCGATGAGGATCAGTTGGCGCGCAGACCGCACCCGCACGCTTGTGGTGATGGTCGTGACCTTGGTGGCCGGGGTCATGTCGACGTTCGGGTTGTTGTCGACGCAGCGCGTCCTGGTGCAGTTGTTCAGCGGCGCCCCGACCGCGGATCGGGTGCGCGCGGCATTGCCCGCGCTGGCCTTGTTGGCCGTGGTGACGATGGTCCGCGGGGCGCTGGGCATCGTGATGGGCTACGCGCAGAACGGGCTGACTCCTCGGGTCGTGCAGACCGCGGAACGCCGGTTGTTCGAGGCGACCTCGCTGGTGGAGTTGGCCGCGTTCGACGCCGACGCGTTCTCCGACGACATGGAACGCGCGAGCCGCGGCCCGGACAGCGCCGCCACGCTGGTGCAGGAGAGCGCGAACGTTTTCGCCGGGGTGGTGAATCTGCTCGCGGTCGCCGTGGCGATCGTCGTGATCAACCCGTTGCTGCTGTTCGCGTTGCTGGTTGCCACGGTGCCCAATGGCTATGCGGCGTTGCGGGCCGGGCATCTGCGGTACGAGGAGTTCGTGGCGGGGTCGGTGCGCCGGCGCCGGCTGTGGGTTCTCGAGCGGCAGATGGCCCAGCGCGACTCGGCGCCGGAGCTGCGCAGCTACGGGCTGCGGGGCTTCCTGCTGGGCCAGTACGACCGGGTGATGCAGGCCCAGACCGACGTGGACCTGAACCTGGCCCGGCGGGTCACGACCACGACCAGCGTCGGTGCGGTGATCAGTGGCCTTGGCCTGGCCGGCGTGTGGGTGCTGCTGGGCCTGTTGCTGGCCGGCGGCCGGATTCCCCTGGCGGCGTCGGTGACGTGTGTCGTCGCGGTCCAGGCCGCGCAGCGGGCCCTGTCGGCGGTGACGTTCCAGCTCGACCGGGTGTTCACCCAGGGCCAGTTCATGAAGGAGTACCTCGGCTTCCTGCAGCGGGCCACGGCCTACCTGCCCCCGACAACTGCTGGAGTGCGGCCGGCGCCGCCGGCGCTGGAGCGGTTGACCGTGCGCGGTGCCTGCTTGCGTTACCCCGACCGCGACGACAATGCCGTCGACCAGGTCAGCCTGACGATCGAGGCCGGGCAGACGGTGGCGTTCGTCGGAGAGAACGGTTCCGGCAAATCAACCCTCGCCGCGATGATCGCCGCGCTGCGCACCCCCAGCGCCGGGGTCATTGAATGGAACGATCGGCCTCTGGCGGACTGGGACGCTGACGCTCTGCGGGCACGGATGGCCGTGGTCCTGCAGGATCACCACCGGTGGCCGTACACGGCAGCGGCCAACATCGCGATGGGTGACCTGTCCGTCAGGCCCGGCCTGGACCGCATCGAGGCGGCGGCGCGGCAGGCCGCCGCCCACGAGACGATCCTGACCCTGCCGCACGGCTACGAAACCCTGCTCGATCGCACCTTCAAAGACGGCCAGGATCTCTCCGGCGGGCAGTGGCAGCGGATCACCGCAGGCCGCGGCTTCTACCGCGACGCGGATCTGCTCATCATGGACGAGCCGTCGTCGGCGCTGGATCCGCGGGCGGAGGACGCCCTGTTCCAGTCCATCCGCAGCCGGCAGGGAACCCGGACGACGATCCTGATCACCCACCGGCTGGCCAACGTCATCCACGCCGACCGGATCTTCGTCCTGCACGACGGGCGCCTCGAAGAGCAGGGCACCCACGCCGAGCTGGTCGCTGCCGGCGGCCGGTACGCGGAGCTGTTCACATTGCAAGCTGCCGGCTACCACAGCAGGACTGATGGCAATGGCTGCGACGTCACGCACGACGGGGCCCAGGGCTGAGCGGGATGCGACCGTCCAGGGCCATCGGCTGCGGTCATTCACCTCGCCACCTCTTCCGACGGACGACCGTCGGTCTCGCCTTCGCCATCCGCCCAACCCGGCGACCGGCAGGGGCGGGCTGGCCGGGGGGACCACTGCTCCGGCGGACCGTGAGAACTCTTCCCGCCACTGACGTGCCGGACTGCTGCGCAACAACCACCGAACAAGATCAACGTGAAGGACGTTCATGAGCAACGTTGCCGAAGAACTCACCCCGGACACTGCGCGGCAGCAGCTGGTCGAGCAGCTGACGGCCAAAGGCCGTCTCAGCCGCCCGGAGGTGGCTGCTGCTTTCCTGGCGGTGCCGCGACACGAGTTCGCACCGGCCGCCACGAACGTGCAGGCCGCGTACGCCGATGACGTGGTCGTTACCAAGAAGAACGCCGCGGGAGAGACCTCCAGTTCGATCTCGGCGCCGTGGTTGCAGGCGTACATGCTGGAGACCGCCCAGCTGCGGCCGGGATCGCGGGTGCTGGAAATCGGCTCCGGGGGTTATAACGCGGCGCTGATCGCTGAGCTGGTCGGCCCGACCGGTGCGGTGACCAGCATCGACATCGACGCCGACGTCGTGACCAACGCGCGGGTGGCGTTGCTCCGAACCGGCTACTCTCAGGTCGAGGTGGCCCTGGCCGACGCTGAAGGCGGTTATCCGGACAACGGCCCGTTCGACGCGATCATCGTCACCGTGGAGACCGCCGATATCCCGCCGGCCTGGACTCAGCAGCTCGCCCCGGGCGGGTTGCTGGTGGCGCCGGTGCGGATGCGCGGCAACACCCGCTGCCTCACCTTGCAGAACCGCGGTGATCACCTCGCCGCGATCGCCGCTATCCAATGCGGATTCGTCCCGATGCAGGGAGAAGGCAAGACCTCCGTCCGCCGGCTACCGCTGCGCGGCAAGGACATCGTCCTGACCGTGGACGACACGACGACTCAGGCCGACGGTGAAGCGCTCGCCGCCGCGCTGGAGTTGCCGCGCAGGGAGGTCTGGCCGCCGGTCACCGCCACCATGGACGACGGCGGGGCCTTCGAGTCGATCCATCTGTGGCTGGCTTGTCAACCGCGCTTCTACGGTGTCCTCACCGTTGACCGCGACCGTGTTGCGGACCTGCTCGACCCGGACAACAGGTTCACCTGCCCCTGCCTGCTGACCGCCACGAGCTTCGCCCATCTCACCCTGCGCCAACCCGACCGCGGCACCTACCAGTTCGGCGCCCACGGTTTCGGACCCGACGCTGCTGACCTAACAGCGCAGCTCGCGGAGCTCATCGTCGTCTGGGATCAGCAGCACCGACACGGCCCAGGACCGAGCATCACCGTGCATCCCGCCGGCGCACCCCTGCCCACCACTGATGGCCTGCGGCTGCTCGTGCATCGACGGCACACCACCATCGCCATCACCTGGCCTGGCCTGGCCGGAAATGTCGAGGACATGGCATGAACGGCTCACCTCATGATCCGCATCAGCCCGCCCGGCCCGCCGACAGCGGTGGTGGCGAGGCAACGATCTGGGACACGATCGACCGCGCCCGCAGCTGGCTTGACGACACCAATGGCACCGACCGCGCAGAGCTGACGATGCGCATCCTCAAAATCGCCGAGGAGTACGGCGAGGTGTCTACGGCCTGGGCCGGCGTCAGCGGCCAGAACCCGCGCAAAGGCGTCACGTCCACAGTGGAAGACGTCGCGGCCGAGCTCGGCGACGTCGCGTTCACCGCGATGGTCGCCGCGGCCAGCCTCGGCTTCGATCCCCGCACCGTGTTGGCCGCGGTAGCAGCCAAGGTCAACAGTCGCTTCACCTGTGCGGATGCCGATACCTCGGAGCGGCGGTGACGGGCCGGACCCGGCCACCGCCGGCGCCTCTCGCGCCGGGCACCGGCCAGAACCGCGTCTCGGAACCCGGTGGCGACGTACGCCGGTTCTGGTCGGCGTATGCGGTCAGCGCGCTGGGCAGCGGTATCGGCGCGGGCGCCCTGCCGCTGGTGGCGATCTTTCTCCTGGACGCCTCGGACTGGCAGGTGTCGCTGCTGGCCGTGCTGGGTGGCCTCGCCGGCGTGGCCATGGCCGTGCCGCTGGGGCCGTGGATCGAGTTCCACTACAAACGACCCACCTTGATCGCCGCCGACCTGATCCGGTTCGCCGCACTGTCCAGCATCCCGGCCGCCGCCTGGCTGGACGTCCTCAGCTACGGGCAGCTGTGCACGGTCGCGGTGGTGCAGACCGCAGCAATGATCATGTCCAACGCCGCCAGCCAGCCCTACCTCAAAGCCCTCGTTCCCGCCTGCGAGCGGGCCCGGGTGAACAGCCGGCTGGAAACGACCACCTGGACCACGGGCGCCCTCGGCCCGCCGGTCGGCGGGCTGCTCGTGTCGGTGACCAGCCCGGTGGCCTCAATCGGGATCGACGCCATCAGTTACCTGCTCGCCGCGTTCGGGTGGCGGCGCATCCGCCGGCCTGAACCACCGCCACCGACGTCCGGAGGGCGCAAGAGATGGCTGGTCGACACCGTCGCGGGCTGGCAGTACATCCTCGCTCACCGGACGC
This sequence comes from Paractinoplanes ferrugineus, assembly GCF_016862195.1. GTDB lineage: Bacteria > Actinomycetota > Actinomycetes > Mycobacteriales > Micromonosporaceae > Actinoplanes > Actinoplanes ferrugineus. The sequence continues at coordinate 201,500 of NZ_BOMM01000052.1, forward strand.
TGAGGCAGCTGTTTTTTAACGCGTTGCTGTTTGGCGGGTGCATCATGGCCTCGACCCCGCTGATCGCCGTGTACCTGCTGCGCGACCTGCACTTCAACGCCCTACAGTATGGGATCGCGCTCGGTGTGCCGTGCGCCGCCGGGGTGGCCGGCTCGCTGCTGGCGCCGGCGATCATCCGCCGCGTCGGCCTCGGCCGCACGTTGCTCTATGGTGGGGCGGCCCGCTGCCTGTGGATGGGCCCGATCCTGCTCGCGCCACCCACCACTGCCGGACTCGTGCTGATCATCGCCAGCGACAGCGCCTTGCTGCTGTGTGCCGGGATCTTTAACCCGGCGTTTGCCACCTGTCGAATGGCCATCACCCCTGATACGCACCTGTCGCGTGTCGTCGGAGCCTGGGCCATGACGAGCAAAGTCGTCCAGCCGGTGTGTATCGCCGCTGCCGGCGTACTCGCCGCCGCTGCCGGGATCCGCACCGCCATCGCCGTGCTCGCCGTGGTGTTGCTGGGCAGCGCCGCTCTGCTGCCTTGGACGGCGCTGCACCACCCCGCCGAGCCGAACGTTCCTGATGCGATGGGAAGCCTCTGATGACCGATGAGATGCTGACCGGCGGCCGGTTCGCCGCCCCGATCCGCGACGGCGACACCGTCACCCGGCGCACAGGGCCTGGCGCCGCCAACATCCACGCCCTGCTCGAGCACCTCGCCAGGCAGAGTTTCGACCTTGCCCCGCGCCCGCTCGGGCTCACCCCTGACCGGGCCCGGGAAGTCCTCACCTACCTGCCCGGGGTCAGCGCCCACCCACCGCTACCCGACGCGGTGCGCTCCGAGAAGGCGCTGCGCTCTGCCGCCCGTACCGTCCGCGCACTGCACGACGCCACGGCCGGCTTCATCGCACCGCAGCCAGGAGTCTGGGGCCGTCAGGAGGTGACCGTGCCGGCCGAGATCGACTGCATCGGCCATGGCGACCTCGCCCCGTGGAATCTGCTGTTCGACGGCGACCAGGTCACCGGGATCATCGACTTCGACTTCGCCGGCCCGTCCAACCGCGTCTACGACCTGGCCTACCTCGCCCACCAACTGGTGCCGTTGCACCCCACCGAGGACCTTGCCGGCTTCGGCTGGGACACCGAACCCGACCGCGGCCGCCGACTGAGGACCCTTGCCACCGCCTACGACCCCGGCCTGCGCCCGGCCCTGCTGGTCGACTACGCCGCGATCCGGCTCCTGTCCATGGCCGCACACATCGACCAGCAGGTCCACGCCGGCAACGCCGACTATGCCGAACACGGCGAGTACCACTTCGCCGCCGGCTACCGACGCGCCGCCGCGTTCATCAGCACCCACCGCGGAGCCCTGCTCACCCCGCGCACCGCAGCCACCCACGACGGCTCCCGGCCGACGACGCAGGACTATCAATGACCGAGAAACCCCGCACCGGGCAGCGCGTCTTGATCATCGGGTGTAGCGGCTCCGGAAAAACCGTTCTCGCCCATCAGATCGCCCAGCGCGTCGACGCACCGATCACGCACCTCGACGCCATCTACTACGACAGCGCGTGGCAGCCGATCGCCGCCGACGAGTTCGCCCGCCGCCAGCGTGACCTCACCGCGGGCGAGCGGTGGATCATCGAGGGCAACTACGCCTCCACGCTCGCGGTTCGGCTGGCCCGCGCCGATGCCGTCATCTTCCTCGACCTGCCCGCCTGGACGTGCCTGTGGGGCATCGCCCAGCGGCGGTGGCGCTACCGCGGTGGGCAGCACGATGACGGCGTCTACGACCGCCTGAACTGGTCGGTCATCACCTACGTCCTGGGCTACCGGCGCAGGATGCGCCCGCGCGTGCTGCGCCTCGTCGCCGCGTACGAGGAGCAGGTGAGCTTTGTCCGGCTGACGAGCCGGCGACACGTCCAGCGGTTCCTGGGCAGCCTGAGCGATGCGGGGTCTGCCTCATGACCGCGCCGCGCATGGCCCGGCGCCAGGCGCCCTGGACGGTTTTCCGGCATCACCGGCGACCACACGGACCTGCCGTCAGCGGGCTCCAGCCCGGTTTGGCGAAGTCGCCGCTCACGTTCGGAGAAGGGACGAGCCGGTCATGGAATGGCTGCCCACGGCACTGACTGGCGAGCGCGTGGTGGTGAGAACCCCGGCGGCCGGCGACGAGCCCGCGCTCGTGGAGATGGCAACCGACGCACAGGTCCGTCGCTACATCGGCGGCCCCGTGGACCCTGCCACCGCTCAAGCCAGAGCCGCACAGAAGATCAGCGACTCGCAATGGGGTCAGTTCGTCATCGTCGACCGTGCCGCCGGCGTGGTGGCCGGCAGCGGAAGCATGGCCCGCAAACGAGGCCCCTGGGAAATCTCCTACCAGCTACGACCCCAATGGTGGCGGCAAGGGCTGACCAGCGAAGCGGTATCGCTGATCCTCGGATGGTTCTTCACCCACACCGACGAGGACCTGGTGATCGCCACGACCCAGCACGCCAACACCGGGTCACGGTGCTTACTGGAACGCCTCGGCGCGGCACACGTCGGCAGCTTCGAGCAGTACGGACTGGCGCAGGAACGCTACGAGTTCTACCGCCCGTCTCCGCAGACCCCGTCCACCTGACCGTCGGCAGGTGACCCCCTGTACCTGAGCATGCCGCTCGCGTTCGCCGAGCAGAAGGAGCCCCATGACCCACAGCGACAAACTGTTCAGCACCGTCCCTGTCGACTACTACACCCATCATCGCGAGCGTGGTGAGACCGTGCACCGCTCCGAACCGGAATGGATCCACCGGGAGTTGACCTCCCTTGACGTCCCAGCCGGTGCGCGGGTGCTGGAGATCGGCACAGGGTCGGGATACTCCAGCGCCTTGCTGGCCGAACTCGTCGGCCCCCACGGGTCGGTGGTCAGCGTCGACGTCGACCCGCACCTCGTAGGCTGGGCGAACCTGCTGCACTATGAGCGTGGCCTGACCACGGTCCGCTGCCACCAGGCGGACGGCATGACGGGCTACCCACCGCAGGCCCCGTACGACCGCATCGCAGCGTGGTGCGCGGCGCCGCGGCTACCCAGGGCGTGGGCCGAGCAGCTGAGGCCCGGCGGGCGGATCGTCGCGTGCCTGCCGATCGCGGCGCTGCCGTCCACCACCGTCATCGTCACCATCGTCCTCGCCGACGGGCAACCTTACGTTCAGGGCATCACGTTCGGCGGGTACGCGCAGAGCACTACCGGGGCGGTCGCTGACGTGCACAGCGTCCCACCGCGCTGGGTGGACTGGTGCATCCCGCACCCGGTTCCGTCGTGGATCGCGATCGCCTGGCGCGCCGACGACGATCGGCTGCACACCGGCGCTCGCACCGCCTTGGACCGGCTCCTGAACCCCGGCCACACCGAAATTTACGAGCCGACCCCTATGGACTGGCGGTCTTGGAACGCCTACACCGCCGTCCTCGACGATCCGCACCTCAGCGTCGCCGCCCTGCGCGGCGAAATCCGAGGCATCGGGCACACCACACCCACCTCGGCCGCCCTCATCGATCCCGACGGCGCCATCCTCGCCGACGGCCCGGATTCACCTTCGTTGCAGGCGCTGCGGGCCTGGCTGCAGCGATGGGAGCACGCAGGCCGCCCAGCCGCCGACGCCTTCACGCCCGTCCTCGTGCCCTACGAGGGCGCCGACCTTCCCGGCTGGGACCTACGGATGTCCCTGTGACCCGGCTCCCGGCAGATGTGCCATCGCCGGTCCGCTGGAGGACGCGTTGACTACAGATCCTGCGGCCAGGGTGTTGATGGCGTTGGAACCCGCCTACTACGAGCTGATCTGGGCGCGCGCCAAGCGCCATGAGTTCCGGCGCCGTTTCCTCACCGGTACATCGGTGAGTTGGCTGGTGTTCCTCACCGCGCCGGCCTCGGCGTTGGCTGCGGTCATCGACCTGCAGCCCGCGATTGTGGACGAGCCCTGCCGGATCGCCGCGCTCGCCGAACAGGCCCGGCCGGGCAACGGTGCGTCGGTCTACGCCTATCTTCGTGACGTGCCCCGCGGCTACGCCATGCCGATCACCCGCGTCCGGGAATATCCGGCTCATCCGCTGCACGTTTTGCGGGAGCAGATCCCGGACTTCCCGCAACCGCGCGGGCACACCGTCATCGAAGATCACTCGTCCCTGGGCGCGGTCTACGACACCTTCACCGCCAACCCGCCACTGCGGGAAATGACCATCCAGCACATGAGCGACGGGAGCATCATCGATGGCTGACGACACCGACCGGAACCCGACCGGCGGACTACGGGTCGGCGCCTGTCAAACCCCGGAGATCCTCGCCGACCCGGACGCGGCCCTGGCGTGCATCGAGGACTTCGCCCGGCAGGGCGCCGACCACGACGTTGATCTGCTGCTATTCCCGGAATGCTTCCTGCAGGGCTACCTGGTCGACCCGGATCACGTCAGCCGGCATGCTCTGGACCTTGGTTCGCCGGAGTTCGCCGCTGTGCTGCGGCGACTCGAGCCCATCACGCCCACTGTTGTCGTCGGGGTCATCGAAACCGAGCGGGGCAGGTATTTCAACACCGCCGCCGTCATCACCGGTGGCCGGCTGGTCGGCCGCTACCGCAAAACCCGGCTGATGCGCGGCGAAACTGTGTTCGAGCCAGGCGCCGCCTTTCCGACCTTTCTGCTGCGTGGTGTCAGGTACGGCATCAACATCTGCTCCGACACCCAGTTCCCCGAACCGGCCGCTCAGGTCGCCGCGCAGGGAGCCCATCTGTTGCTGGTCGCGGCGCAGAACATGCTGCGCCGCCCGGTCGCGGAACAGTGCAAGGACCTGCACCACAGTATGCGAGCCGACCGGGCCCGCGAGACGGGCATGTGGCTGGTGTCAGCGGATGTCACCGGTATGCGGGGCGACGCGCGGATCGCCTACGGCCCGACCAGCGTCATCTCCCCCCAAGGCGACATCGTGACGCAGGTACCGCTGATGACAACCGGCATGGTCGTCGCCGACATCGGCTGACGGCCACCCCGGCCCTGCGCCAGCCTCAGTAAGCAGAAGGCGACGGGGGTCAGCCATCTGGCCTACTTTCCGCCAGCCGAAGATGAGACGGATTCTCCGCTCCGGTACGCCGACCACCGGCCGGTCCAGGCGGCGAGGTCATGCATCCACGGTGCGGTGCTCTGCCGCGCCTTCAGTGACCATTTCGCGGCGTTGGACGACGCGAAATCGTCGAGGATCCCCGGCGCGGTCGCGTCCCATGCCGGATGGCGTGCCAGCCAGCCTTCGGCCTGTTCCGGGGGGTGGCCGCTGCCGATCAGCCAGGGGACGAGCAGGGCCAGCTCGACCCATGGGGCGGCCTTGGCCGCCATCGCCCAGTCCACGACCCGGACACCGGTTGGGGTCACGATCAGGTTGGCGGGGTTCAGGTCGGTGTGCACGAGGGTGTCGCCCTGCATCGCGGGATGATCGAACCCGAGCCGGGCCGCCGGGCTGAACAACGGCAGGTCGCCCGGCACGCGGGTCTCGATAAGGTCTTTCAACACCTTGTCGAGGAGGTCGAGGTCGGGGCTGTCCGGGGACAGGTCCGCGCGGGCGCCGTCGACGTGCTCGAAGCTCACCACCAGCCAGCCGTCTGCCTCGAAGTCCCACTCGACCGCAGGGGCGTAGGGCTTGTCGATGGACCGACTGACCAGCAGTTCATAACGCAGGGACCGAACGCCCAACTCGGAGACCGCCGCCTTGATAAATACGCTTTCACCGCCGCCGGTGACAGTCGCTGCGATCTCCGCGTGATCACCGTCCGAGGCCGGGATCACGCGGGTCCCGCCGACTCTCTCGCTGATCACTTTCACGATGTTTGCTGGTAAAGCGGCCCAGTCTCTGCGCATAGGTCAGTATTTCGTGACCATGCTCCGGTGGGCGGCACGACGCCCCCGCACCGTCTCAATGCTCGGGTCGAGAAAACGACGAAACCGGTATGCAGCGCGTACCGGCGGTGTCCTGGCCGAGGTTGACGCCGTTCAGCCGTCCAAGCGCCGGCGGACCCAACGCAGCAGGGCGTCAGCTTTGCCGCGTTGGAAAGCGCGCAGCTGTCCCATCCCGACCGGTGGGACGAGCCGGGCGGCGTCGAGCGCGTAGCTCGCCTGAGCGACCAGGACAGCCGTGACGTTCTGCGGTTCGGCCTGCGAGGTCACACTGCGGCTCAGGAGCGTCTCGACGTCGTGCCCGCCGTACATGTACACCGTGCCCAGCAGCATCACGGTGTCCAGCCACGCCGCCCCTCGACAGGCCCACGGCCAGTCGACGAGGGTCACCTTGCCGGCGGCGTCGATAAGCAGGTTGTCTGCGCGGACGTCGTAATGCACCAGCGTGTCGCCCTGCACGGCGCCGAGCGCGTCGGCGGCGAGGCGGCGCAGCACCGGCAGGTGCTGTGCTGCCCACGGGTCAAGATCGTCAGGAGGATACGCGGCGATGCGGTCCCAGCCGGCGAAGGGCTCCGCCAGCACCTCGCCGGCCGGCGGGACGGCAGTGATCGGGCAGGGTGTCACCAGCTCGGCGAGCCGAGTGAGCATGTCGAGGGCGGCGTGCAGGTCCGGCTCATGCCAGGGCAAGGCCGGGTTGTGTCCCTCGATGTCCTGCAAGGCGAGGGCAACCCAGTTGCCGTCGTCGTACACGCCGAGAAGCCGGGGAGCGGGGACCCCGCAGGGTAACGCCGCCGTGATCCGGGCCTCGCGCCGGTGGAGATCGGCGGCACCCGCGTTCATCGCCGTACTGATCGCTTTGACGAACGCGGTGCTCCCAGACCGGGTACGTACCCGGTCGGCGGTGCCGTTGGAGAACCCGCCCGCTTGCGACTGCGCCGACAGAACTGGGGACCCGAGCACCGTTTCCACCCCTGCCCGCACGTCGGCAGGAAGCTGACCCCAGCGCATACGTGCCGACTTGTCGACATCCATGCCGCGATCCTGGCCGACCAGGGAGGCAGCCGTCGACGCGTTTGCCCCGTATGGAGTAACCGCACGACTGGAATCGATGGCGGCGCATCCCCGAGGTCTGCGTGGACCCTGAACGGGACCGGCGGCCCGCCGACTCACCCGGCACAGCGCCGTTACACGGGCTCAGGCAGCAGTCGGCTGGTGAAGCCGGCAGCGCGCAGCTGCTCGTACGCGTCGTGGACGTCCGCAGGGACCGGCTGGGAGATCGCGTAGCCGCGGGCGGGGTACTCGATGATGCGTTGCAGGTCACCGACGAGGATGTCGATGACGAGCCGATCGTCGCCGGCCAGGGCGAGGTAGTCGTCGAACTCGATCGTCTGTGAGGCGCAGACAGGGTCGACGGCCGGCCACAGCTTGCGGCAGGTCGCGAATGCCCGCCGCTGGTCGAAGGGCCGGCAGATCAGCATCACGCTGCGCGGATGGACTCCGGCGGCGGCAAGAACGTCACGCGACAAGGTGATGTTCTCCCCGGTGTTGGTCGCATCCGGCTCGAGCAGCGTGGCGGATAGGGGAACGCCCGCGGCAACGGCCAGGTGCCGCAACCGCACGGCTTCTCCGTCCGGGAAGTCTTCAGGCCGCACAGGGTTACCCGCGCCGCTGAAGACGACCAGCGGAAACCAGCCGGCCTGGTACAGGTCGGCGGCGCAGGTCGCGATGGCGAGGTCGTGGCTACCGCACACGATCGCGGCGTCGCAGGCGCGCAACGGCTGCTCGAGCCGGTGGTAGCGCCATAGCCGGTGCGCCGCGGACCAGTTGGCGTCGCTCACGGGTGTGAGAGGCGGCATGCCTTTACCTCCTCGGTGTGATCGAAGGGGCGGCCAGCCGGGTGACAGCCACGCCGCAGAGCATGGTGGCGAGCCGGTTCAGGTTGGCGGGATGACGTTGACGCCGGGCCACCGTTGCTGTGGCTGGTGGCGGGCCAGCCGTGCCCGGGATTCAGCGAGGCTGACGCGAGCAGGGTTGCGGCGCCAGATCCCGGCGAGCAGGTCGTCGAGACCATGCGGCGCACACACCTCGATCGAGTCGGCGTGGTCGAGGCGTGCGGCGACAGCGGTGGCCGTTTCGGGCCAGGTCGCGACGGCGTCGGTGATCGAGGTGAGCTCAGCGACCGGGTCACCGCCGAAGCGGTGGTGGAACCAGGTGTGGATGCCCGCCTGGTTGCGGGCCTCCCACGGCTGCTGCGGCCACATCGCGGCGAGCAGGGCGGTGGCCGCGTCGTTGCGTTCCCAGTCCAGGCGTGCGGGGTCGTAGAAGGCGACGTCGATGTCGTGGACCGTGGCGGGGTCGAAGCCGTGCCCGTAAAGGGTGCCCCAGACAAGATCTCGGATGGTGCCGGCGCCGACCCAGGCATCTGGCAGCTTGCTGTCGCGCACCGTAGTGAGGACCCGCATCATCCACGGCGACGCCTGCAACAGCGCGATGAACTGTGCTTTGGGCTGGGGGATGGGGGATGTCATCGGCGGGCGATCCGCCCGTCATGGACCATGGTCGCCGTGGTGCTGGCGACGGCGGGTGGGTGGTCGAGGAGCAGGCGGCAGGCAACGTAGTCGGCCAGCGATGTGGTGTCAGGGACGTCGGGATCGTCGGTGCGACCATTCGGGACGAACCGAGTGTGCCGCCATACGTCGGTGATGTCTGTCAGCGGGGCGCCGTGCTGCAATGCCAGAGATGCCGCGGTGGCGAGGGCCTCAGTGAGACCGGCGAGGGTGGAGCCGTGCTTGCCGACCCGCAGAACGAAGGTGGCTGTGTCCGTGTCGCCGCTCAAGACCGCGGTGGTCAGGATGCCGGCGAGGTCGTCGATCCGGAAGGCGGTCGTGCAACCGGCCTTGCGCCTTACCTGTTGATCGGTTGAATCGGGGCTGGCGCGGCGAGTGAAGGTAACATCGGTCACGGCTACGCACATCACAATCTGTTGTGGTGTAAGAGGTTTGTCGGCACCATATGCAGTGTTGTCGGTAGCGTAGCGGGCGTCTTTCTGGACCGCGTCGGCGGACACGCCGCGAGCGGTGAAACGGTTGTTGGGACGTGACTCGCCAAGCTCGGTGTCATGCTGCCCGGGGTGGTTTAAGGCAGGAACTCGCGGATCGTTCCCACCCGGTAGATTCGTCACCGCCCCTGAGGCAGGTGCTCCGGTCGAATTGACCCACCTCTGATTAGTGGTAGCGGGTCCAGATGACTGCCGGGTCGTCCGCGAATAGTGAACGGAGCCGGAGAGCGAGTTCGTTGGCGACGGCGGGGCGTCCGGTGAACGAGTCGATGACGCTGGTGACCAGTTGGAGTTCTCGCAGTCGAACCAGCAGTGGCCAGCCGCTCCAGCTGAGGATGTCGAAGCCGTAGTCGTCGGCGAATGCGTCATAGGCGGTGCGGGGCCGGCCGAAGCGGGTGGTGCCGTGAGCGGTCGGGACGAGGTCCCATTCGCGGGGGCCTTCGCTGAGCCCGTCCAGGTCGCAAAGCAGGGCGCTCGGATCGGCTGCAGGGCGGTGGGGGACGCGTCGTAGCAGCAGGTTGCCGGTATGGGCGTCACCGTGCACGGGGCCGGCTGGCAAGTGCCAGCGGATCGCGGGCAGCTGTCGCTGGATGTCGTCGCACCAGTCGCGGAGCACTTCGAGTAGGTGGCCGGCGGGTATGCCCAGCTCGGCGTTGGACCACTTATTCAGCTCGGCTGCGGCGGCGGGCTGCAGGCTCGCCGCGTTGGCGATGCGGCGGCGGATCTTGGTGATGGTGTCCCAGGTGGATAGCGCAGTGTCGAATCGGTCAACGGCGTGGAGGGCGCGCAGCGGTACGGCGAGGTCGACAGGCCAAGGGTCTTCGTTGGCGGTAGGAACGTACTGCCAAAAGGTGGCGACCCAGTCGCCGGCGTGGACTGGTGTCGGCGCGACCTCGGCTGCTAGGCGGATGGTGGGGATGTTGCGGCGGGCGAGTTCCGCGGCAAGGACGGTGGTGCGCTGGGCGAGGGTGCGGGCGTGGTCGCCGCGGGCCAGGCGCACTACGTAGTCGTCGACGCGGAAAACGGCGTTCATCGTGTACTTGATCAGGGTCGCGCTATCGGTCGGAATACCGGCGTGCTGGCAGACGACCCTGAGCCGGTCACGTAGTTCCGCTTCGACCGTGGTGGACAGGCCGGTTGCCATCAGACGGTCTTGGTCTGGAACCGGTGGCCGAACGTGGCGAACTCGGGTTCGGCGGTGTGTGGTCGTGTCAGCTGCCACAGCGCGTCGAGGCGGTCACGTACGTGTGCCGACGCCATTCCATCCTCCGCGAGGTCGACGGCCGCGACGGCGTTGCGGCCAAAAGCGGCGTGGTCGCCGGTAAGACTACTCGCGGTGGCCAGGGAGATGCGGTCGAAGATCCGCAATCGTTGATCTTGTGGTTGACGCAGGGTGACGGTGTGGTGGGCGTGGTCGAGGGCGGTGTCGGCGTGGCGGTGTTGGCCGGGGTGGTGGGCGAGTTCGGCGTAGAAGACTGCGGAGATGCCGTGGGTATCGGCGGGTGCGAGCGCGAATTGGGTCCAGGTGGGGGCGGTGCCCGGGTCGGCGTGGCGCAGCTCATCGCGGGCCCGGGTGTGGCTGTTGACGACGTGCCGGTCGTGGCCGAGCAGAGCGTGTGCCCAGGCGGTGTTGGCGTGCAGGATCGCCACGCTGGCGTGGCAGCTGGACTGCTGGGCGACGAGTTGCCCGAGGCCGAACAGGTGCATGGCTTCTTCGGTGCGGTGTCCGGCGATGACCCGCCCAAGCCGGTAGTAGCCGTTGGCCAGCAGCGGTAGCGCGACGGCGCGGCGGGCAAGCACGAGGCTTTGGGTCAGGTGACGGCGGGCGGTGCCGTGATCGTCAAGGTCGTGGGCGAGCCAGCCGAGCGGCGGCCAGTGGCCCCGGGCAGGCTAGCGACCACCTCCGGGGCTCGGGAGCCCGGCTGGCCCGGTGATCGGGTGGCGGGTGTGCGCTGTGCATGGCCTGCGGTCCGCATTGGTCGGCCCCGCGGACCCGGGCGAAAAGCCGTCGCAGCTGTCTTACTCGGACGCTGGGATCAGCCCCCGGTGCTGTGCTGGCCGGCGGTGACCCGGGGCAGCCAGGTGACCGCATCATCACTGAACGATTGGCTGGTCGGTACGAGACGAGGATCGTCGTGGTTGTCGAGCGCGGGAACGTTGATGCCGATCGTGGTGTCGCCGTAATCGAGCGCGGCGATGTGGCTGCCGCAGACCGGGCAGAACCCTCGCTTGGTTCCGCTGGGGAAGGTGTCGTACCAGGTGAGTTCGCCTTCGCCGGTCCAGGTCAGACTGGAGAGCGGGAAGCCGATCCACCACTGCATGGGGCTACCACCGCGGGTCTTGCAGTGAGAGCAGCTGCACAGATGGGGGAAGTCGGGTTCCCCGCTGACGGTGAAGCGGATAGCGCCGCAGAGGCAGGTGCCGGTCCACGTTTCGGTGGCTGCAGTAGACTTTTTGGGCATCAGGCAAAGTCCTTCGCACGGTGGGCTAACTGGGTCCACCAGTGTGTCATCGCACCGAAGATCTGCAGGAATCCCTCGACGGTCTGCGGGAGGTCGAAGCCGTACAGGTCGCTCTTTCTGATGAACTGCGCGAGTCATTCGATCTGAGCGGCTTCCACGCTGAGGCCGCCGATCTGGCCGGCTTCGTGATCGTCGTCGAGGTGCAGGCGGTAGTGGTAGTCGAGGGCCGGCAGGTCGCTGCCGCTGCTCTGGCTGGTGAGCTGCCCGTACCGGTCGGTGATGTCGCGAAGGATCTCAGTTCGGCGGTGCGCGATTGGCTGATCAGCAACGGTCTGCGCGGTGAGCCGGCCGCGCTGCCCGACGAGGTGGTGGCAGCAACCCGGGCCGATACATCCTGGCCTACGAGCAGCTCACCGGACTGCGGTTCGCCGACTTCCGCACCTCGGTAGACCTATGACCTGCCCCGACCGTGCCAGGCCATCGGGCTTTCGGGTGCCCAGCACAGTCGCAGATCAAGCACGTCACGGCAGGCTGCTTTGCACGGGGTCTTTAAGGACTCCGACGCCGTCAATGCACACCTGGATCACGTCACCAGAGGCTTACCTCTGCCCGGTCAACGGTGACGGTAGGCCGATGTCGGACCGCATCACCGCGCCGGCGAGGGTGACCCGACCGGCGAGCTCGTAGGCAGCCGTGCGGGCCTCGTCGAGAGTGTTGCCCAACGCGGTGCAGCAGAGCGCCCGGCCGCCGGAGGTCACCAGCCGCCCCTCTCGGGTCAGTCGGGTGCCGGCATGCAGGTAGCCGGGTCCGTCTACGCCGGTGATGCAATCTCCGGAACTCGGCTGTTCGGGGTAGCCCTTCGAGGCGATCACCACCGTGACCGCCGCCTTATCGTGCCAGCGCAGCGGCTCCAGCCCCTCCAGGGTGCCGGTGGCAGCACGGTAGAACAACTCGGCGGGGCTGGTGCGCAGCAGCGGCAGCAGTACCTGCGCTTCCGGGTCTCCGAACCGGACGTTGAATTCGATGACCCGCGGCCCCTGATCGGTGAGACACAACCCCACGTACAGCAGGCCGGCGAACGGGGCACCCCGGTCGGCCATCTCCTTCAGCACCGGGTGCACGACGTTCTCCAGCACGTCGGGGACCATGGCGTCGCCGGCCCAGGTGATCGGTGCGTACGCGCCCATCCCGCCGGTGTTCGGTCCGGTGTCACCGGTGCCGACCCGCTTGTAGTCCTGCGCGAGCAGCATCGGCACCGCGGTAGTTCCGTCGGTGACCACGAACAATGAGATCTCTGGTCCGTCGAGGAACTCCTCGACGACCACCCGGTCACAGCCGGCGGCGTGCTCGAGCGCGGCCGACCGGTCATCGGTGACCACGACGCCTTTCCCGGCGGCGAGGGAGTCATCCTTCACCACGTGCGGGGCGCCGAACTCGTCCAGCGCCGCAGCTACCTGCTCCTCGGTGGTGCACGAGTACGAGCGGGCGGTCGGGACACCGGCGGCGGCCATTACGTCCTTGGCGAACGTCTTGGAACCCTCCAACTCCGCCGCCGCACGCGTTGGCCCGAAGCACGCGATTCCAGCGGCCTGCACGGCGTCGGTGGCACCGGCGACAAGCGCAGCCTCCGGGCCGACCACGACCAGGTCAGCCCGGAACGCGGTCGCCGCGCCGGCTACCGCGTCGGCGTCGGTGGGCGCCGCGGGGAAGAGTTCGCCAAGCTGGCCGATCCCGGGATTACCGGGAGCCGCGGCCACCGCCGTAACCGATGGATCGGCGGCGAGCGCCGAGGCGAGGGCATGCTCACGACCACCAGAACCAACCACGAGAACGCGCATGTCGCCATGATAAGGGTCAAGCCGCTACACACCGGACGCTCATATTCGCTTCATATCGTGAATCGCGCCCGAGGGTCGGAGCGGTCTGAACGGATCAGTTCGACGGTTTTCGCGGTTGTGCTGGAGGGTCCGAGGCGAGCACCAGAACATGGGCCGGCCAGCCGGAGTGCGTACTTTGCTGCGGTTCTGGACTCGCTGCCGGCCTGCGGTTTCCATTCCTTCCTGCTGGCCAACGACTGCCAGGAGCACAGGTATCCGGACGCGGTGCTGCAGCCTAGTTGGCCCGTCCTGCTCCGTGCGGGTTACATGGGCCTCAAGGACCTCAGCGACCTCGTGTTCTCCCGCACCGACGTTGACTATCTGCCGTAGCGATCACGACAACGCGTCGTGGAAGAGTTCCTCGCCCTCGCCGGACGGAACCTCGAACCTGGCGGTGAAATCGTCCAACGCCTCCGGCGTCACCCGAAGCGCGTTCGCATCCCCGCGCTGATTGCGGTCGGTCAGCCGCCGCAACAACTCGTCCCGGCCCACATCGAAGTAGACCAACCGCCATGAGCCGCCCGTCGCCTCGACGAGCTTCTTCGTCTCGTCCCGGTCCGTACGCCGCCACAACCCCGCATCCAGCACCACGTCACGGCCAGCCTCAACCAGTGCGGCTAGGCGGCGGTGCGTGTCCAGGACGACTGGAGCCTCCTTCGCGAAATACTCCGATTCGTGGTAGTCGATCCCGTAGCGGCCATGCCGGGCGAAGACCTCTTCATCAACGCTCAGCCGCACGACTCCACGAGCCTCCAACCGCCGCGCGAACGTCGTCTTACCCGACCCGGTCAACCCCACCAACAACCACACCGTCACGGAGGTCAGCCTCACACACCGCCGCCGTGCCGGAGGCAGTACAGGACGGCGACGTCACCGGCGGCACCGATACGGCCTGGTGCCGTGAATTCGGGGTACTACGGCACAGAATGAGATCACTACCGCCACAGATCGGCCGACGTCGGAACGGATCATGCAGGGTGTCAAACAGCACGCAGTTGCCCCAGTGGGGTTGCGGCGCTGGAGCAGGGCGACTAGATCGTCGGGGCCGTGCGACACGCACACTTTTATTGTCCCGGCCTGGTCGAGACGCACAGCGACAGCGGTAGCGGTTCCGACCAGGGCGCGATTGCCTTGGTGACCGAGGTGGGCTCGGACGCCGGGTGTTCGCGAGCTTGGGACCCACCGGCTGAGGTCACGAGTTGACTATCTGGCTCCGATGCGGCTGGCGAGAGCGCGCAGCTCAGACGGGGTAGGAGTCGGTGCGTACACGAGCGTGGTGACGAGTTCGCGGACCGATGGTCGGTTGATCTCTTCTGGGGCGTGGCGCTCGGCGGCGAGCAGCGCGTGGGCGGCGCGGTCTGGCCGGCCGTGGCGGTGCCAGGCGCGGGCGGCGTCGACCAGGAACCGGCCGCGGCGTTCCGTTGTCGGCAGTTGGGCGGGCACCACCGCCGCGGCATGAGTGAGGGCCGTGCCGGTTTCGCCGAGCGCGGTGTAGGCGCCGATGCCGTAGACGTCCACCGTGGCTGAGTTGAACGGCAGCATTCCGTGCCGGGCGGTTCCGTTGATCCGGGTGGCGGCGTCCGCTGCTTCTCGCAGGTAGGTGTCCGCGGCGGCCCGGTCGCCGGCCTGAGCAGCGGTGTACGCCGCGGTACAGAGCAGGCTGCCGTAGGCGCCGATGACCTCTAGGCCGGGCTGGCCGCGATCGGCGCCGAGCTGGTCGGCAGCGGTGGACAGCAGGTGCAGGGCCCCCTTGTGGTGGCCGTCGCGGCGCATGGTGATCGCGAGGACATGGGTGGACGCGGCGATCGTGATCCGATGTCCGGTCGCGCGCGCTGCAGTAAGGCCGCGGTCGGCGAGGGTGAGCGCCACCGCGTCATCGCCGTACTTAGTGGCAAGTGAGGAGCCGAGCGCGTACGCGCGGGCGAGCATCTCGGCCAGGGTGGTACGGGCTGTGCCGGTGGCCGTCTGATGGGTGGCGTGCAGGGCGGCCAGCAGTGGTGAAAGCAGCTCGGATGCGGCGGCGTACCGGGAGTCGGTGTAGGAGCTGCTGGCAGCGTCGAGGGCGGCGGCTGCCCGGCCGGTTGTCCACGGTTCGGCGGATGTGCCGGCGGCGAGCAGCATCGGGTCGAGCTGACCCGCAGTACCCACGGCCACGGTCAGACCGGCGGCCACGGTCCCGGTCAGCAACGTCCGTCGCTTCATCAGTTCACCGCCTCTCCTGCTCGCAGAGTAGCGGCCGCGGGGCGAGGCCACGCGGACCCCGCACGGACGTGTCGGCCGGCGGCGCCGGCGAGGCCGAGCATGTTCCAGGAGATGGTGAGCGCGGCGGCGCGGCGGCGCGGCGGCGCCGGACGGTGATGTCGTGCAGAGGCGGCGGTCCCTGCTCGAGTGGCGACACCACGGACCCGCAGTAGCCGCAACGCTGTCCAAGCTCGGACTGCGTGAGCCCGGCAGCTCTGCGGACAAGCCAGACGGTTGCCGGCCGGCGCGTTCCGCCGGCCGGCAACGTTCACTGACTCAGGACCGCGCCCGTTCGAGGCTCCGAGGATCGGTGAGGGCCTGGTACTGGGTGTAGAGGCCGCTGCGGGCGACTCTGCGCCACGGGCGGGCGTGGTTGTCGGCGGAGAGGTTCAGGTCGGCTGTCGTGATGGCGGGTGTGAGTTCCGGCGGGCATTGGGTGAGCCAGTCACCCTCGGGCGTGATGATGCCGGAGGGTGCGTTGGGTGCGTCCTGGGCGGTACTGGCGTAGCTGACCCAGTAGCTGTTGGCGGCGGCGAGGGCCTGGGACTGCAGGGCGAACGGGCCGTTGTTGGTGGGCGTTCCCGGGCCGTGGGTGGAGAACAGGACGCAGTCGACGTCGAGGCGCTCGTATTCCAGGAACATCTCGGGGAAGGCTGCTTCCATGCCCATGGCGCAGCCGAACCGGACGTCGTCGACGGTGAAGGTGACCGGGGTCGAGCCGGGGGTGTACATGTGGCTGACCTTGGTGTGCGACAGCATCCGCTCGTCGTAGCGGGTGACGATCTTGCCCTGGTCGGAGATGACGTAAAGGCTCAGGTGCGGTCGGTGGGGCGGGGTCAGCGGGTGGACCGAGCCCAAAACGGTCCACAGCCGTAGTTCACCGGCGAGGACTGCGATCGCCTGGAGTTGGACTGCGAGCGTGGTCCAGTCGGCCCGGTCCCAGTCGGCAGGGCCGATGTGATCGGCGCCGGTGGTCGACATGGTCTGCTTGCTGGGGCAGGTCAGCGCCCCTTCGGGCAGGTGCAGCAGCCGGGCTCCAGCAGCGTGGGCGTCGCGCATCAGGCGACGGATCTGCTCGCCGCTGTCGCGCAGGGCTGCGGTGTCGCCCGGGTCGGGGTGGACGGTGAGTTGGGCGACGGCCAGTCGCAGGGGCGTGTTCTTCGGCATCGGTTCTCCTGGCGGAGTCGTGCGGAAGTGCCGTAGCGCAGCGGTGTAGGACTCGCCAGTCTTGGCGGCTCGGGTGCGTACCCGGTGTTTGAAGTTCCTGTTTGCTGTCATGGGGCCCTCCGCTGTCCCGTGCGTCGATCCCCCGAGCGATCAAGACGTCCGGAACATGCGATCCAGGACAGCGACCCGGTACTTTGAAAAGTCCCTTTGCCTCCGTCGAGGACCGCGCGTCGGGGACGGTCACAGGAGGTTCGGCGGTGGGCCACGCCACTGCCGACGTTAGCAGCATCGCGCCGGGTCCGCTATCACGTCCCGACAGGCTCACCCGTCGGAGACAAACGGTCGCTCAGCCACCCGTGGTTGCCCGGATGCCGGCCCATACCCTCACCGGGTGAGTATGACGGTCGGCAGCTTCACCGAGGAGGCGACGAGGGCTCGCTCTGCCGTGTCGCTGCTGATCTCGGCATCGATGCGCGCGGTGTCCGCCGGCTGACTGCGGGCTGGTCGCGTCGCTGTTTCCGTACGATTGCGGGATGGGTGGGCCGCTGGCGCGATGGAGCGAGGACACCTGCGCAGTGTGCCCAGCTCAGGCGCTGGGCCCTGGCGCGTTCGATGTAGTGGCCCGGCCGAGCCAGGAGATCGCCTACGACCGGCAGATCGGTTGGCGCGTCGACCAGGCGGGTACCGCCGTGTGTGTCCACCCCTACCGGGTCGGCCTGCCACCCGGCCGATACGCCTCAGCCGCAGAGCCGCTACCCGCCTCGAGTACACCAACTCCCGAGCCGCCACCGGAAGCTCTGGACTTGCCGGAGGATCTGATCGACCTGGAGGGCTGGCTCGTGGCGACGCTGCGGGTGGTCGACCAGGATCGCATCTTCGGTGCTGTCGCCCGTGCTGAACGCGAGGCGGCACAACGGTTCGCACCCGGCGAGGTCGTCACCGCCCTACGCCGGGTGCTCTCCGTGGAGCTGGCCCGCCGCTAGCCGGCAGCGCCGATCAGACCGTCTTCGCGTCGAGCTCGTGGCGGCGGCCGTGGCTGCTGGCCAGGTCGTAGCGGTCGTGGGACAGGCCGAGGCGCCGGTTCACCTCGACCGCGCCGAGCCCGTGGCAGGCCGGCTGCTCACCCAGCCGACCGCCTAGTAGCACTCGTTGGTGGCCCGCCGCACCTGTAGGTGAACCGCTCGCTCTGCGTGGCGCGGACTGGCGCTGGCCCTGCTCCAGCTAGCGCTGTGGGTCGCCCAAACCACGCTCACGGCGGGTGGGATCACCCTCGCCGCGAACGCAGCAATGCCGCCGCGACCGGCGACGCGACTGCTGGACAGATTCTCGCCCACTTTCCGTGATTACGGCTCGATGATGCCGCGGTAGGGCAGAGGGGGGAAGTTTGTGACGTCTCCGCTGCCCGACGAGTCAGGCTCCTGGCTTCGTTCGAGTCCAGCCCGCCTCCGTGCGGGATAGCGGCGGTAAGTCGCCATTGCTCAAGAGCTTCTTCAGGTACTCGAACTCGCCTTCGATTCGCGGCCGATCTGAACTCGAAGCCCAACTCGTCCGGTCATAGGGGCGCCCGTCAGCGCGGGCGGGCGGATTCCAAATGGCGGCGTAGATCCGTTCGACGGTAGGCAGGCCTGCGGCGAGCACGTGCACCTGTCGCCGTTGCCACCACTTGACCACGACGACGACCGTTCGTACCGCGTCAAGACGTTCCTCGATGAGCGGGCGGGCGAAGGCCACGTTCTCCACGGAGGTGCGAGAACGTCGTTCGACGAGCATCTGCTCCGGCGCGATTCCCTGCGACTGGAGCAGCCGCGCATGCACGTCGCTCTCCACCTGATCAGGCTTACGGCGGTTCGGACCTCCAGTGAGAACGATCAGCGGCGCAAGCCCCGATCGGAAGACCTCCGCGGCCGGCGCCACAGCATCGGGCAGGGTTGATCCGAACACAAAGATCAGGTCGGCCTTGCCCAGCCCCGACGCGGAGGCGTCAACGAAGTCCGCGACGGTGTCATCGACCTCCGACATGTCGGCCATTTTAACCACTCGGCAACTCGGGGCACCTCGCCAGAACCGCTGGCCAACCCGCCCCGGGCAGCACCGACGAGCGGCCCTAGTCGTGGCCCTGCCCGTTAGCGGCGGCTACGACGCGGTGACCTCCTCCGTCGCGACCTGCGCGTAGTCCAATCCGCCTCAGCACCGTTGACCAGACCCGACAGCACGGCCAGGACTGTTGCAGCTGAATCGGGTGGTAGCGCCACCACCTCGTCGCCATCGGCGAGGGCGCGCAGATACGGGCAGCGCCTTCGTTGACCACCTGTGAGCCGCGGAGATGCCAGGATGAGCCGGTGGATCTGACATCGCGCACGACGACCGCTGACGTACGGCAGCAACGTCCGACTACCGCGGTCCTGCCGGTCGGCAGCTTCGAGCAACACGGCGATTTCCTACCGCTGGCCACCGACACCCTCATCGCGACGGCCATCGCCACACGTATCGCCACCGCCTACAACGTGCTGCTGTTGCCGGCGGTGACGATGTCCTGCTCCCACGAACACGCTGCATGGCCCGGCACCGTCAGCATCAGCCACCAGACCCTGTCGGCCATCGTCACCGACGTTGCCGGCTCCCTGCACGCCCAAGGCATGCACCGCCTGGCGATCGTCAACGCTCACGGCGGCAACTACGTACTGGCCAACGTGGTCCAAGCCGCTAACGCGAACACGCCTCGCTCGATGACGCTGTACCCGACCCGGACGGACTGGGACACCGCCCGTCGTGACGCAGAGCTCGAGACCTCCGCGCACGACGACATGCACGCCGGCGAGCTGGAGGCGTCCATCCTCGCCGAGGCATACCCCGAGGTCCTGCGTGACGAGGCACTGGAGCAAGACCATGTCGCCGGCGATCGGTCCCTGTTGCTGATCGACGGTATGGGCGCTTACACATCTAGCGGCGTCATCGGCAGACCCTCAGTGGCAACCGCCGCCAAGGGGGAAGCCCTTTTGAATAGCCTGACCGCCAGCTTCGGCACCCATCTACAGCTTCTCAACGAGCACCAGCGGATGCCCGGCCGGGCGCCGCGATGAGCGCGCCGCTGCGTATCGCTATCGGCCAAACCCGGGTGACGACAGACCCGGAACGCAACGGCGCCGCGATCCGGGCAGCGATGCGCGACGCAGCCGGCGCGGGCGCCCGGCTGATCCACCTGCCAGAGGGCGCCCACACTGGCTACATCGGTCCGGCCAAGAGCCACTTCACCGGCTGGCACATCGACTGGACACCAGTCACCGAGCAACTCGAGCACACCATGACCTTGGCCGCCGAACTGGGTATCTGGGTGGTAGTCGGCGGCAACCATCGCCTCAGCAACGGCCACCGGCCGCACAACAGCCTCTGGGTGATCAACGACCGCGGGCAGATGGTTGACCGTTACGACAAACGCTACCTGTCCCATAACGAGGTCAACGGCTTCTACACCCCCGGCACCCGGGCCTGCGTGGTCGAGGTCGATGGCTGGCGTCTGGGGCTGTTGATCTGCATCGAGGTCAATTTCCCTGAGCTGTGGACGGAACTCGGGGGGCTTGAGGTCGACACGGTGCTGTTCTCCACCTTCTCCGAGGACCCGATCTTCGAGGTGATCGCTCGCGGGTACGCCGCCACCCACGGGTTCTGGATCAGCACCGCCCTGCCAGCCCAATGTGCGGCGTCGATGCCGTCCTCGCTGATCGGCCCGCACGGCACAGTGCTGCACCAGGCCGCTTCCGACGGTGAGGACCTGATCATCGCTGACCTTGACCGCGCCGACCCGGCCCTCGACATCGCCCTGAACAAAGCCCGGCCCTGGCGGCGGACCGCCCGGGCCGGCGACATCTACGCGGCCCGCCGCGTCGACGATCCCCGCAGCACCGACCGCACCTGCATCTGACCAATTGCACGCCGTAGCTCCTTACCGGCCCTGCGGGCACCGCCACTAGGTCAATGGTGCGTTCCCGAGCGGCGAAGGAGCCGCGGTGTGATCATGACCGGTCTACGATGCACCAGGACATCCGAGAGGAGTCTCTGCGGCGATGACGCTGGAGCAACTACGCGACACCGACCTGTCCCCGCCACAGGACACCCTGCTGTCCTACCTGCGCGGCTGCGCCACCGTCGCTGAGGTCAACGCCCGACCGAACGGCTGGGCTTTCCTCTCGGCCTACCACCTGCTCGACGCGCACGGCGAGTTCTTCACTGCGGCGGCGCGGCCCATTGAGGTTTTGAAACTGCCGGACCGGCTTTGCTACGGCAATGCCGCCTCGACCGCAGCCACCTACGCCACCGACGGCCTGATGTACGCCGAAG
Organism: Paractinoplanes ferrugineus; assembly: GCF_016862195.1. GTDB lineage: Bacteria > Actinomycetota > Actinomycetes > Mycobacteriales > Micromonosporaceae > Actinoplanes > Actinoplanes ferrugineus. The sequence goes on from NZ_BOMM01000052.1 coordinate 222,541, forward strand.
GGTTCGCCACCGTGACCGCCGGCGCCCAGCTGCTCCCGCTGCCGCACGGCTGGTGTGTCACACCGGACGGGGTCGTCGTCGACCCCACCTGGGACTTGCACCCGGACACGACCTACTTCGGCATCACTTTCCCCGATCCGGCGATGTGGCCGTACGACGGTGGCGGATTGCTCACCGACCCCGACCGGCTGCTACCGCTGCTACGCGACGGCCTCACCCTCAGCGCACCGTCCCGCCGGGATCCTTGGCCGTGATTGCCATCCCGGGCCCGCCGCCGATCGGCTGACCGCCAGCGGCGGCCGTCGCCTCAGCATGGATTCGGGTGATGCTGCGGGAGTGGGGGCACGCCGATGGCTGCGATCAGAGCGACAGTCCCACCCGCGTCCGGGAGAGTGTGCTCAGGGCAGTTCAGTCAGAGTGCGGGCCCAGCGGCGAAACCCCGAATCCTCGCTGCGTTCGCAGTAGCGTCGGAACTGATCTTGTACCTCGGCGCGGCGGATACCACCCGTCATGGAGGGCGGCACGTACCAAGGCAGGTCCGGGCTAGGCGGCCACGCCGCGGCAATGCCGGAGCTGCCATCGGCCGGCGACTCGAGTCCGAAGAACACCTCGTCGACCTTGAGCGCCATCGCCGCGCCCAGGCACATCAGGCACGGCTCGAGGTTCACCGCCAGCCGTAACCGATGCGCGCGGGGCCGCCAGCCAAGCGCCTGGTCCGCAGCGATCATCGCTAGCAGGTCGGCGTGCACCAGCCGGCGCCCCTGCGCTCGGTCCTGGGTGTACGCGCTAGCGATGATCTGCCCGCCCATCTCCACAACGGCTCCGATCGGCATCTCACCACGGGCCAGACCCTCCTCTGCTACCTCAAGAGCAGCCTGGATCATCGCGTCTGGGGTCATACCGCAACGCTAAACTCCCCGCAGACAAGGCGGGCAGCACGCCCAGCTCACCGGCTCGGAGCGCTCCAAATCTTCCAGCGGTCACTGCCGGATCACGGTGCCCCGCCTGGTGTGAGGTGACGGCGCACCGTGCGTGGACGCGGCTACTCGGTGTCGTAGTCGTCGTAGTCGTCGTAGTCGTACGGGTCTTCCGGCGCATCATTACGGTCGGCGGCCTCTTGCGCCCGGTCGTCAAAGCCGCTGGTCGCGGTCGGCGAGTCGGGGTCGCGGTCAGCGGCAGCGCTGATGCGGTCGGCGGCCTGTTGATCCATCGGTTCAGGTCGGGCCATGACGGTTTCCTCGTCGGCTCGTGCCCTCGGTTACGCCTGGGGCTACTCGCCCCCGAACCGCACCCTGCGGTCGGGAGGTCCGATCCCGGGGGCTACGTCGGTGCCAGGCCCGCACGGTGCGGGCTGCCCAAGGTGGTCACCGCGCGCGACGTGCCCGGCGGGATCAGCCGGAGGTTCTCACCCCGCGTACCCGGCTATGGAATGCCGGTCCCATCTATGTGCTCCACGGTACGCCGACTGTCGTTGCGGTTCTTGACATTGGTGCTTCCAGCTCATCGGCTGCGGCGTCTACTCGCCGACCCTGGCTTGCCAGCGGACCACCCATCGATGCTGGCGCCATGGGGCTTTGCCATGCCACCGGCGGCCCGGCCGGTACTGGCGGGCGTGGGCGTGCTCGTCGCCGGACTTCTCTTCGGTACCGGCGCAGCGCTCGGTGAGCTGACCGTACGCCATCTGCACCGCCAGCTAATGCTTCGTTGACAGCGCTCCGCGTCCGGGAACCGTGCCCGCGGTCCCCGGCCAACTAAAGATGCGCGAAAAACCGCTGACATGATCGAATCCTTCGGTGCATTTGGGCAGGTCAATCACACTCTAAAATGCACGCGCCCGGTCGGATGATCCGCTTCTCCAACGGGCGCACCGCGCCCGCACCGGCCATCGAATTAGCACGTCCGTTCCACAGGAGAGCGGTGTCCTGCCGTGATCTTGGAACCACTTGCATCGTCTCGCAGGCTCCCTGAACTGCAGTTTCGGAGATCGCAGTAACTCGCTGGGATAGAACATGTGTACGCAGGCACATTTTTGTCGTACCCACCTGCCAAACTCCTGCCCGAATCAGAAGCGCCCTGGGGAGGATCATGAATGCGGACTGGTGGCGGGGCATCGAGCCGGATATGTGGAGGTTTGCCGGGGAGCCTCGTGGTGACGCCCGCGAGGACTACGCGGCTGTTCTGTCTGCGTTGCTCCGGCTCAGCGGCACCTCTGCGATGTCCACCATGCAGGACATCGCGGCGCAGATGGCCGATGAGGGCTATCGGGAGCCGATGACCTCGGAGCTTCTCCGTGACCGCCTGGACGAGCTGGTTCAGATGCGGCTTGTTCTGGTGTTTCTGAGTCCCACGGCCGCGCGAGAGGAATTACGGGACGGCAACCGCAGACAGGAGGCATGGTCACTCAGTAAAACGGGCCGCATTATCGTACGGTCGGTCCGGGATGCAATTATTGACCTTAATCGTGTGCTCGCCCTGCCGCCGCGTTTGATCGATTCTATCCAAGAGACGTTGCGTCAGCTGCTCCTGCACTTTCACGACGAGCCGATGCGGCTGGCATTGGATGTTGCGGCGGTGCGGTCGCATGTCGCGCAGCTTCTTAATGCTGCTGGTGACTACTACGAGGCGACTCGCATGCTAAACCAGCACGACGTGACTGACGATGAGGTGTTCGGCGAAAGCCGGCGCCGAATTATGACGGTGCTGCGGCAATTCGTTCAGCACACGCAAGCAGCGCTGATCCCTCTACGGCGAAGTTTGGACGACGTCCGCCTGACGGGGTACGACGTCATTGCCGAGGCCGCCGCTCCGGGCGCCGGCGCCGTGTTCGCCGACACCACGGCCTGGGTCGATGACGCAGTGACGCAGTTAGAAAGTCTGGACGCATGGTTCGTGCAGGGCGGCAACATCGACAAGATCATCGACTCGGCGAACTTCGCCATCGACGCCCTGCTGTCTGCCATCATGCGTCGCTACCATGCCGCCCACCGCGCAAGTGATCTCGCTGCGGACTTCCGGCAGCTGGCCTACATGATCCATGCTCAGGAGAACGACTCCGACGCGTATGCGGTATTCGCCGCGGCGACGGGGCTGTGGGCCGCTCAGCATCCCCGAGGAATCAGCGACGAGGACGACGTGCGTCCGGCGGAATGGTCCGAGCAGACACTCGGCATCGCCACACATGTCGTGCTCGGCCGTCGGCCGGCCACGGTGACCCCGGGCCCGCGCGCCGCCCGGCAGCTGGAGAATCTCGCCCTCAAACGAGAGGCCGAGGAACAGGCGGCCCTGGCAGAAATGGCGCGCTGGGCCGACTTGTCTGCCGGCTTGGTGACCCCGGGGATCGTAAACCTAGATTTTTTCACCGGCGTCGACGACGAGCACCTCGAGATCCTGGTCGAGCTGATCGAAGAGGCGATGGACAGTTTCGATCCCGATCTTGGGTACGGCGAGGCGTTGACTTTGCGATGCCGGCTTCGGCTGGCCCCGGGCCAGCCTGGCGTGGTGCACCGCGTGCGTGCGGGTGATGGCTTCCTCACAGCGCCCGACGTCCTGATCGAGATCTCACAGATCGACCATCAGCCCATGCTGGCAGGCACGCGATGAACGACTTGGATACCGCGTTCGACCTGCCCGAAGATCTCCAAAGCAGCGAGCTGACGCCCATCATCTCGGCCCTTCTGAAGGAGCCGCTGCTGACCGAGGAGTCGAGGCCGGACATCTACCGGCTGGCTCGGCACCGCGACAAGGAGCTGCTTGGCTGGTTCCAGAGCAACGCGGGGTGGCACGTCAAGACATCGGAATTTGGGCGCTTCATCAGGCTGTTCAAACGCCGGCAGGCACCACCGCGTGACCGCTGCGTGCTCGCCGGTCCCGGTGGTGGCCCGTCATCGCCGCTGGTCCTGGTGTTGCTCAGTTTGATCGGAGAACAGTTGTGGCGGCGACCTATGGCCACTTACGGCGACCTGCAACGCGAAGTCATTCGAGTGTGCGCCGGCGAGTCAGCGCGAGACGCCCTGCCCGCCTTCAAAGTCGTCGCCGAAGCCGGCGAGACGAAGGCTCGCGCCGACCAGCACCGGCGAGCGTTCGTCGAAGCGCTGGAGCTCCTGCGGCATTGGCATGTGATCAGCACCGATCGACCCTTGACGGCCGGCGAACATGACGCCAGCAATGACGTAGTGATCACTTGCGACCCGGAACGGCTGAACGACTTCCTCGCGGTAACAGCCCTCTCCCAGATGCCTATCGACCTCGATCAGCCGAAGACCCACGTCGCCGTGCTCAGCCAGGACCAGCAAGACCTGCCTGAGCACGCCTCCGAGAGCCAGCAGGACTTGCAGCGGCGCCACCGGGCGCTGCGGGCCGTACTCGACGACGCCGCCGTAACGCTCAACCACGAAGGCCCAGCGGCCCGCTATCTCTCCACGTCGGGTGGACGACGGCAGGCCCTGCAGACCGCGATGGTGGCCGGACTCAACTGCTTCGTACGGCGCAATGTCTGGCTCACCTGCGACGCTGATCAAGCCACGACGGATCTGGAATTCCCGCACACTCAGTCCATCCGAGGACAGGCGGCACTCCTGATCGTGCACTGGCTCCGGGCCAACAGGCCCGAAAGCGTTCAAATTGAGCAATGCGTAGCCGTCATCGAACAAGCGATGTCCGCTCACAGTGACTGGGCGAGAAGCCACCGCACCGCCGGCTCGATCCAAGCCCTGACCAAGGACGCGCTGGTCACTCTGGAACGGGCCGGTGTTCTCGCTCGCCGAGCCGACAATCCCGCCGAGTGGGTTCCCACCGGCGCTCATTTCTACTGGCAGGTCCGCCCCAGCAACCCTGAACGACAAGCAGCGACACCCCCCATCGCGGACGACCTTTTCATACAGGACGGTAGCCATGACTGACCAGCTCAAGCCGCCCACAGAGGTCACCTTGTTCGATGGACTCAACACCGCTCGCCCACTGAACGTCGACGCCGAACCAGGCGCGACCGGCCGCTGGCAGCCGGTCCGGGCCGGAGTGGTGAACTCCTGGGCATGGATCGACGAACAATTTCTGTTCCGCGACGGCTGGACAGCCCTCGTCGGCCCTAACGGATCCGGCAAGTCGCTCACCAGCGGCGGTTGGGTTCCGACCATGCTCGACGGCGATGTGCGCCCGGCCGCATTGTCCATGTCACAGCGCGCCAGTGGGACCCTGGCCGATCGCCATCACAACCGCAACCCGGATCGCGAGAAGACGGGTCTCTGGTGGCTGGAGTTCGGCCTTCGCGGCACCGACGAGGTAACGCAGTGGCTCACGCTCGGCTTGTGGATCAGATGGCGCGGCGCTAACGCCGACCGACTGGAACAGGCATGGTTCATCGCGCCCGCTCGTGTCGGCAGCGAGCTCATTCTTCAACGTGACTCCGTACCGGCCGACATCGACGGACTCACCGAGCAGCTCACCGCACTCAACGGGCAGCTGTTCACCTCGCACGATCGTCTCCTGAAAGCCGCCAACCGGCAGCACACCAGCGTTCAAGACGACTCGGCCTATGCCGAGGCCGTGCGGGCGAAGCTATTCCCCATGATCGACGGCGATCAGATGGACGCGATGACCAGTGTGCTGCGGGCGCTACGCAGCGTGCGCGTCAACGACCGGATGACGGCGAACGAGATGCACAGCACGCTGACATCTGCACTGCCAGCCCTTCCATCGCAATACACCGGGCTGCTGGCCAACAACCTCGGTCAGCTCGAGGACCTGCAAGGCAAGCTCGACAAAGCTGGTCACGAACGCGACCTGCTGGTTCGGCTCGCCCGCTTGTACGTCCGCTATGCCGACAACGCCGCAGCCGTCATCGCTCACGCCGTATTGGCTGCTGCTGCCGAGGTCCAACGAGCCGAAAAAGCGGCCGCCGACCTGGAACGCGAAACCGGTGAGGAAAAGCGCCGACAAACCGCGGCGGACGAGGCACACCGCGAGGCCGAGCAAGAACTGGCGAAGCTTCGCATCAGCGCCGAGGTACTCAAAAACCGAACGCAAGGTCATCCGGGCGCACACCTGCCGGCGATGACCGGAATGGTCAAAGCCGCCCAGGAGACAGCAAGACTCGCCGCCTCCCATGCAGATCAGCGGCTTCAAGAGTCTGGTCGCGCCCGAAAGGAGCAAGACGAGGCCACTGAGGCTTTCACGACGAACGCCCGGCACGTGTCGACGCTTGCCAACAAGACACGCGAGCACGCCCAGGTGGTCAAGGCCGAGGCCTTCTGTGAACCCATACGACAAGTAACCAGCCTGCTGACCGCAGGGCTCGATCAGGATGCGCACCTTGAAGCAAACGGCATTCCCGCTGCGGCCGAGGCGGTGTCCACCTGGGTCCACCAGCGAGAAACCACGATACACAAGATCCACGCAGCGAACTCCGAGGTCGAGGCCCGGCAACGCGCACAAGACCAGGCTGAAGGCAGACACCACACGGCCGCGACAGAACTCAGCGACGCTCAACAGCAGGTCGAGGCAGACCAGCAACTCGTCGACACGCAAGACGCCGACGCCCAGCGAACGCTGGAAGAGTTCAACACTGGGCACGGCGCCGTGCTGGGCCGCGTCCCGATGGCCCTGCTGGCCTCGATACCGCTGAACCCCGGCGAGATCAGTCGATGGGCAGATCAAGCATTCAACACAGCCATCGGCGAGATCAACCTCGCAAAAGTCGAAGCCGACGCAGCAGCAGCTACTCGGCGAGCAGACAAGGCAGCACAACTGCTCACGGCCGCCGAGGCCGACGCGACCCGAG
>NZ_BOMM01000053.1 GCF_016862195.1 Paractinoplanes ferrugineus
CCTCTAGCCACCTTCCGCCGCGAGGACCACAACGTCCTTGAAAAAGGGGCCGCCGACTGCCGGGAGGCCCCTTTTTCCAGGTAGAAGGGCCCACGGATGCCACCCCGCCGCGGAACGCAAGGGTCTCCGAGGCCGTCTCGAGAGGTCCGGGGACGGCCGGACACGACCCGGCGCCATCGCAAAGCCGGCACACGTCACGCCTGGCGGACCGGTCCCCTCCAGGGGGCAACCGGGGGTGCGGGGCGGGGTGAACCCGGCGGGGCCGGGGCCGGAAGCGCGCGACGGCCGGGGGAGGTCCTGGCGGGGCCGCGATGATCGGCCCCGACGTGCGGCGGTTCCTGGACGAACCGCTTCAGTGACCGCAGCGGTGGCAGAGTACCGGGTGCAGCAGGTGGGCCAGGTCCTGCCGGTCGGCGACCGGGCGGGGGAAGCCGAGCCGGGCCAGTTTGTCGTCGAGGCGGACCATGAAGCCGTAGCGGTCCAGCCGCACCACCCGCGGTTCGTCGCGGGGCTGGAAGGTCGAGCCGAGCTGGCGGCGCACGTAGGCGCTCATCTCGGCCGGGTGGTGGTCGGCCAGGTCGGCGATCAGGTCGAACTCGATCTGCCGCAGCGGGTCGGGGGTGGCCTCGGCGAACGCGTCGGGGTCGACGTCGACGAGCTTCTCGTTGCGCTCGTAACGCACCTCGGCCACGTCCATCCGGTGCAGCACCTGGGTGTCACCCACGTCGAGCAGGTCACCGGTGGCGTCGATGTCGGCGTAGTCGAGGACGGCCCGCCGCAGCTCGTCGCCCTCGAGCCGGGTGACCCAGCCGGACACCCAGACCCGCCCGAGCGCGGGTGAGCCGGCCATCGGCGGCACGTCGGTGATGTCGAGGACCATCGCGATGTCGGCGGAGCCGGTCGGCGGCCGGGTGGCGGTGGTGAACGCGCCGTCGGCGGGCGAGAGCAGCAGCACCCGGCCGTGGGCGTCGGTCACGTGCCGGACCGGGAGCGGGCCCGGGCGGCAGGCGATGTGCGCGACGGCGGGCAGGTGCCCGGCGGCGAGAGTCCTCGCGACCTCGGCGTGGCTGGGCTGCATGCGTGGTACCTCCGAGCACCGGTTAGGCTGACCTTAGTAAGGTGAGGCTAACCGTAGCAGCCGCTGCTGACAACGCTGCCGACACGGGGCTGCCGACCACCGCCGCAAGCGCAAGTGACTCCCGGAGACTCCATGAACAACTCAAGGCCCAAGGCCAAACTCTCCCGTGCCCTCGGCATCCCGCTGACCCCCAAGTGCGTGAAGTACTTCGAGAAGCGGCCCTTCCCGCCGGGTGTGCACGGGCGGTCGCGGCGCAAGGCCTCGGACTACCAGGTGCGGCTGCTGGAGAAGCAGCGCCTGCGGCACCAGTACAACGTCAGCGAGGCCCAGATGCGCCGGGCGTACGAGGACGCGCACCGGGCCGAGGGCAAGACCGGCGAGACCATGGTCACGCTGCTGGAACGCCGCCTCGACGCGGTCGTCGTCCGGTCCGGCCTGGCCCGCACCGTCTACCAGGCGCGTCAGCTCGTCGTGCACGGCCACTTCACGGTCGACGGGCAGAAGGTGGACCGGCCCGCCTACCGCCTCAAGCCGGGCCAGGTCGTACAGGTGAGGGAGAAGAGCCGGACGCGGCCGCCGTTCCAGCTCGCGGCCGCCGGCGCCCACCTGGACGGGCCGACCGCGCCGTACCTGTCGACCGCGCTCGAGGAGCTGCGCACCACGGTGCTGCGACTGCCGGAGCGCAAGGAGATCCCGGTGCTCTGCGACGAACAGCTGGTCGTCGAGTTCTACGCCCGCTGAGCATGCCGGGGGCCCGCGAAGGCCCCCGGCACGGCGTCAGATCTGGGCGAGCGAACCCTCGTACATCCGGTCGATCTCGGCCGCGAAGTTGGACTCCACGCTCCGCCGCTTGATCTTCATGGACGGGGTGATCTCGCCGGCCTCGATGCTCAGGTCGCGAGGCAGGATGGCGAACTTCTTCACCGTCTCCCACTTGTTCAGCTTGCCGTTGAGCTCCTTGACGTAACCCTCGACGAGCTCGGTGGTCTGCGGCGCGGCGCAGATCTCGGCGTAGCTCCGGCCGGCCAGCGGCCCACCGGCGGCCCAGGCCACGATCGCGTCCTCGTCGAGCGAGATCAGCATCGTGACGAAGTTGCGGGCCTGACCGACGACGACCGCCTGCGACGTGTACGGGCAGACCGCCTTGAACATGCCCTCGATCGCACTGGGCGCGATGTATTTGCCGCCCGAGGTCTTGACCAGGTCCTTCTTGCGGTCGGTGATGCGCAGGTAGCCGTCGCTGTCGAGCTCGCCGATGTCGCCGGTGCGCAGGAAGCCGTCCTCGGTGAACGCCTCGGCGGTGTCCTTGGGCAGGTTGTGGTAGCCCCGCATGACCGGCGCGCCGCGCAGCAGGATCTCGCCGTCCGAGTCGATCCGGCACTCGAGGTCGCCGAGCGGCTGGCCGACCGTACCGATCTTGAGCTTGCCGGCCCGGTTGACGAAGTTGGCGGCGCTGCTCTCGGTCAGGCCGTAGCCCTCCATGATCGGGAGGTTGGCGGCCGCGAAGAACTCGGCGATGTCGCGGCTGAGCGGCGCCGAACCGCTGACCAGGACCCGGAGCCGGCCACCGAGGCGCTCCTGGAGCTTCGAGAAGACCAGGCGCTCGGCCACCGCGAACTTCAGCTTGAGCCCGCCCGGCACCGGCTTGTGGGCCTGCTCGAGCGCGACCTTCTCCTTGCCGACACCGACCGCCCAGCCGAAGATCTTGGCCTTGGCGCCGCCGCTGCCGAGCGCGGTGGTGACGGTCTTGTTGTAGACCTTCTCGAAGATGCGGGGCGCCGCGCACATCAGCGTCGGCTTGACCACCGAGAGCATGTCGACGAGCTTGTCGACGCGGCCGTCGACATAGGTCGGCACGCCCACGTGGATGATGCCGCAGAGCAGCGTCTTGCCGAACGAGTGGGACAGCGGCAGCCAGAGGTACTGCAGGTCGGTCGCCTCGAACAGGCCGAGGTCCTCCTGCGCGACGCCCTCCCAGGTCCAGCCGCTGTGCAGCAGCTGCACGCCCTTGGGCCGGCCGGTGGTGCCGGACGTGTAGATCAGGGTGGCGAGGTGCTCGGGCCCGACCTCGGCCACCACCCGCTCGATCAGCTTCGGGTCGTCGCGCAGCGCGGCCGCGCCCCGCTCCTCCAGCTCGCCGAGGGTGAGCTGGGCCGGGGTGGCACCCGCGTCGGCCTGCCCCTCGAGCAGCACGACGTGGGTGACGGCGGTGTCGGCGCCGGCGATCTTGAGGGCCTGCTTCGGGTTCTCCGCGAACAGCACCTTGGAGTCCGAGTTGGCCACGATGTAGCTCGCGTCCTCGGGCTCGGTGGTCGGGTAGACCGTGGTGGTCGCGGCGCCGGCGCAGTTGATGCCGAGGTCGGCCAGGACCCACTCGTAGCTCGTGCCGGCCAGGATGGCGACCCGGTCCTCCAGGCCCACGCCGAGCCCGCGCAACCCGGCCGCGATGCGCGAGGCGCGCTCGCCCACCTCGGCCCAGGTGTGCCACACCATGCCGGTGTCGTCCGCGTCGGGCGTCGCGAACGCCTGCCCGTTCGGTGTCGCCGCCACGCGCTTGAAGAACATGTCGGGAATCGAGCGGTAGGGAACGTCGAGAGCCATTACGCCGCCTTACGAAACCTGAACGGGGGAATATTGCGAGTTGGTTACCGCAGGGTATTGAAAGAGCCGCCGGAGGGCTAGTACCGACAAGTCTATCGACCCGGACACCCGCTGACCCGGCCAGGAACGGGCGTGCCGGAGATCGGCACCGGCCGCCTCACCGGTCGGGACGAGCCGGCCAGACGGTGCTGACCTGGTCGATCGGTTTCATGTCACGGATGCCCGCGGCCAGGCTCGCGGTCAATGCCGACACCGCCACCGCGGCCGCGAAGATGCCGATCGCGGCCGGGCTCCCCCACGCCGTCACGACCAGCCCGGCCACCAGCGGCGCGACCGCCGACGCCGACATCGCGGCCATGAAGATCACGCTGAGCACCCGCCCCTGCAGCCGGTCCGGGGTGATCGCGGCCTGGTAGCCGAGCAGGGCCGCGTTGCAGGCCGGCCCGATGAAGATGACGAGCGCGAGCGGTACGGCGGCGACGACGCTGGTGGTCAGCCACGCGCTGCCGGTCAGCACGCAGGCCGACGCCCAGCAGATCGAGCGGAGCAGCCGCGGGAACGGCAACCACCGCTGCAGCCCGGGTGCCACCAGCGCGCCGGCGAGGCCGCCGACGGCCACGATCGTCTCGGTCAGGCCGATCACCCCGGGGCGTACGCCGTGCGCCTGCAACGTGATGACGATGGTGAAGACGGCACCGTTGAGCGCGAAGTTCAGCGGGGCCGCGACGGCCAGCACCGCCCGCAGGAACGGGTTGGCGAACACGAACCGCAGCCCCTCGGCGAGCGCGGCGGCGTGTCCGGGCGGCTCGCGGTCGCGGCGCGCCTGCAGGGGGCGGCGGATCAGCGCGAGGCCGGCCAGGGAGAAGAGATAGGACACCGCGTTGCCGACGAACGGCAGCGCGGGCGCGACGCCGAAGAGCAGGCCACCGAGCGGCGGGCCGGCGAGCGAGGCACCGTACGCACGGGCCTCGTTACGAGCCACCGCGGCCGGCAGCTGGGCCGGCGGGACGATGCTGCGCAGGGACGCGTACTCGACCGTGCTGAAGACGGAGTTGCCGGCGGCGTCGAGGACGGCCACCACGATGATGACCGCCGGCCCGGCCCGGCCGGTGGCGATCGCGACGGCGAGGCAGGCGTACGCGAGCAGCCGGACGGCGTCGCAGAGCAGCAGGGCGCGGCGGCGGTCGACCCGGTCGGCGAGCACCCCGGCGGGCAGCCGGACGGCCAGCCGGACCAGCAGGGCGGTGGTGCCGACGAGACCGGCCTGGACCGCCGAGCCGGTCAGCTCCAACACCAGCAGCGGCACCGCGAGCTGGGCGATCGCCGCCCCGAGGTCGGACAGCGACTGGCTGGTCCACAGGAGGTTGAACTCGCGGTTGCGCCACAGGCCACTCACCGCTCGAACCCGGTCGGTAGCAGCCCTGTCACCTAGCGCAACATATTTACCGATGGCGATTCCTGCAAGGGCCTGGCCCCGCGCCGTCCGCCTCGTACCAGAATGGGCCGGTGGATCTGGTCCTCGAACCCGGCGGCAACGGTGAGAAGACGGTGCTCGTCTACCGGGCGCTGCGGGCCGCCATCGTGGACGGCCGCCTGCCCGCCGGTCATCGGCTGCCACCGACCCGGGCCCTCGCCACCGACCTGGGGGTCTCCCGGGGCAGTGTGACGACGGCCTACGAGCGGCTCGGCGCCGAGGGCTACCTGGTGGCGCGGGTGGGCTCCGGCACCTACGTCGCCGCCGTCTGCGCGGCCCCCGGACCGCGCCGGGCGCCCGCCGATCCGCTGCGGCCGCGAGCCCCCTGGCGGCCCCGCCCGACCAGTCACGGGCAGGCCACGCCGCGCTACGACTTCCGCACCGGCATCCCGGACGCGGCGCTGTTCCCGTTCGACACCTGGCGCCGGCTGGTGGCGGCGGAGATACGGCTCGGCGCGCACAGCCCGGCCCACTACGCCTCCCCGGCCGGGCATCCGGCGCTGCGCGCGGCGATCGCGCGCTACCTGGGTGTGTCGCGATCGCTGACGGCCACCGCGGACGACCTGGTGATCACCAACGGGACCCAGCACGCGCTCGACCTGATCGCCCGGGTGCTGCTGCGGCCGGGCGACATGGTGGCGGTGGAGGACCCGGGCTACCCGGCGGCCCGGCTGCTGTTCGAGTCGCACGGGTGCCGGGTCACCGGGGTGCCGGTCGACGACGAGGGCCTGGTGGTGACCGCGCTGCCGGCGGGCTGCCGGCTCGTGTACACCACCCCGTCGCACCAGTTCCCGCTCGGCGGCGCGATGAGCCTCGCCCGTCGCCGCGAGCTGCTGGACTGGGCGCGCCGGCGGGCGGTCGCCGTCGTCGAGGACGACTACGACAGCGAGTTCCGCTTCCAGGCGCGGCCGCTCGAGCCGCTGCACAGCCTCGACACCGCCGGCCGGGTGCTCTACGCGGGCACCTTCTCCAAGAGCATGCTGCCGTCGGTGCGTACCGGGTTCGTGCTGGTGCCGCCGGGTCTGCGCGACGCGGTGGCGGCCGCCCGCCAGCTCGGCGACGGGTACGGCCCGCCGCCGGTGCAGGCCGCCCTCGCCCGGTTCGTCGAGGACGGCCAACTGGCCCGGCACGTGCGCAGAGCCGGCCGGGAGTACGCCCGCCGGCACGCGCTGATCTCAGCGGCGCTGAGCGGCCTGCCGGAGCTGACGGTGCTTCCGTCGGCGGCCGGCCTGCACGTGACCGCCCAGCTGCGCGGCGGCGCCTCGGCGACCCCCGTGATCGCCGCCTGCGCCGCCGCCGGCCTGGCGGTGGAGGACCTGGCCGACTACTGCTACACCACCTCGCAGGCCGGCTTCGTGTTCGGCTTCGGCGCCACCGACCCGGCGCTGATCGGCGAGGGCCTGGCGATCTTCGCCGACCGGCTGGCCCGCCACGCCCGATAGGCGATCGCGCCGGCCGCGACGACCAGGGACAGCAGCGCGGGCGGCCCGGTGAGCACGAGCAGCACGACCACGGCCACGAACGCGACCGCCGCGCCGGCCCGGGACGCCCCGCGCGGCAGCAGGCGCAGCGCGGCCGCGGTGCCGAGCACGTAGACGAGCGTGAAGCAGCCGGTGACCAGCAGCATCGAGGTGTGCAGCGCGATCGGCAGCAGCGCCGAGCCGAGACCGGCGACCAGCACGAACGTCAGCGACCGGCGCCGGGTGCCGAAGACCCGGGCGGGCAGCGCGCCGTCGCGGGCGAGGGCGGTGCCGAGCCGGGACGCGCCGGCCAGGTAGGCGTTGACCGCGCCGACGGTGAGCAGCACCGCGACCACGGCGGTGAGGGACCGGACCGGGCCGCCGACCCCGACGGCGAGCAGGTCGGCCAACGGTGCCGTGCTGGTGCCGAGCGCCGGGCCGAGCACCAGCACACTGGTGACGGCGACGGCCAGGTAGAGGCCGCCGACGACGACCACCGCGACGGCGGTCGCGCGGGGCACGTCCCGGCGGGGGTCGCGGTAGTCGGGCGACAGCGAGGCGACCGCCTCCCACCCGGCGAACCCCCAGACGAGTACGGCCGCGGCCGCGCCCACCCCGGCCCAGCCGTGCGGAGTGAACGGGGTGAGGTTGGCGAGTCGCGCCTGCGGCAGCGCCGCCACCACCGTGCTCAGCAGCAGCGCGGCCAGGATGCCGGTCAGCACCAGCTGCACCCGGCCGGAGATCCGCAGGCCGAACCAGTTCATCGCGTAGACGACGCCCACGACGACCAGGAACGTGCCGAGCTCGGTGGTATGACCGCCGCCGAGGACACCGGCCACGTAACCGCCGGCGAACGCGACCGCGGCCGGCGTGCCCAGCGGCACCGCGAAGTAGAAGCACCAGCCCACGGCCGCGGCGGCGCTCGGCCCGAAGGCCAGGCGCGCATATGTCGAGACGCCGCCGGCGTCCGGATGACGGGCGCCGAGCGCCGCGAACGTCCAGGCCAGCGGCGCCGACAGCACGATCAGGGCGAGCCAGGCGACGAGCGAGGCGGGACCGGCCTGGGCGGCGGCGAGGGCGGGCATGGAGATCACGCCGGTGCCGAGGACCGCCCCGACGCTCAGTGCGGTCCCCTGCGCCACGGAAAGCTTCATGCGCTCGACCGTACGGCTGGATTGGCCTTTGATCTGGACCAATTCCGCCGTGATCGGTTAGACCGATCAGAGACCCAGGCGGGCGTTTCTCAGCGAGTCGTCGGGGCCGTCGACGTCCACCCGCGCGCTCGCCTGCCGGCCGGACAGGAACAGCGCCAGCTCCCCCGCCGGACCACTCAGCGTGACCTGCGGCTTCTCCCCGACGGTGAACTCGCCGAGGCCGCCGGACTCGACCACCCGGACCGGGAGCCGGGCCCGGCGCAGCGCCATCTTCCCGGCGAAGACCGCCTGCCGCCAGAGCACCACGGACTGGTCCGCGGTCAGCGTCCGGGGCTCCCACCCGGTGGCGGCGCGGCGCACGTCCTCGTGGTGGATGAAGAACTCACCGGCGTTGGCGAGCTCGTCGGTCAGCGGGTTGCTCACCGGGCTCCACCACGGCGGCCGGCGCACCTGCTCGACCACCCGGTCGAACGGCTCCGCCGCCTTGGCCAGCCGGATCCGCTCGGAGCGCCCGCGCAGCGGCGGGATCAGCATCCCGAGCGCGGAGTCCGGCCGCCGCTCCCGCACCACCAGGTGCGCCGCGAGATCGCGGGTCGTCCATCCGGCACAAAGGGTGGGCTCGTCCGGCCCGAGACGCAACAGCAGGTCGGCGAGTTGTCGGCGCTCACTTCTGGCAAAGGCGGTCACCAACGTGATGCTAGACACTTGGTCACGTGTGTAAACGGCGGCGCCGGTTCGGCAGGATGGATCGGTAAGGCCGGTCACCCCGGCTAACCCTTACCAGTCAGGTAGGAAATGAGCGACAGCAGGGCCAGCCGGGACGTGCTGGGACGGGGGCTGCGAGTGCTCGGCCACGCGATCCGGGCCGAGCCGAGGCTGTTCACCGCCGGCGTGGTCGGCAGCAGCGTCTTCGGGTTGCTGATCATCGCCAACTCGTACGTCGTGGGTGCCGTGATCGGGCGGGTCGTCGTGCCCGCGTTCGCCGACCACCGCGCCGCCACCGGCTCGCTCGTCCTGGTCGCCGCCGTCTTCCTGGGCCTGAGCGTGGTGCGGGTGGCCAGCATCTTCGGCCGCCGCCTGGGCGCCGGTTACATGCAGTTCCGCCTGCAGGCCCGCTACCGCCGCGCGGTGACCCGCCGCTACCTCTCGCTCCCGCCGGCCTGGCACCAGAAGCACGCCACCGGCACGCTGCTGTCCAATGCCAACTCCGACGTCGAGGCGGCATGGGGGCCGATCGCGCCGCTGCCGTTCGCGGTCGGCACGGTCGTCATGGTGCTGGCCGCCGTGCTCGCCCTCTTCCTCACCGACTGGGTGCTCGCCCTGGTCGGGGTGGCCCTCTTCCCGACCCTGTTCGGGCTCAACGTCGTCTACTCCCGCTACATGTCGCCCCGCCAGATCAAGGCGCAGCAGATGCGGGCCAAGGTCAGCGCGGTGGCGCACGAGAGCTTCGACGGCGCCCTGGTGGTCAAGACCATGGGCCGCGAGGAGGACGAGTCGCAGCGGTTCGCGGTGTTCGTGACCGAGCTGCGCGACGCGCTGATCTCGGTGGGCCGGCTGCGGGGCCTGTTCGACCCGGTGATGGACAGCCTGCCCAGCGCCGGCACCCTGGCGGTGCTGCTGCTCGGGGCGTGGCGTCTGCAGCAGGGGGCGATCAGCGTGAGCGAGCTGGTGACGGTGTCGTTCCTGTTCACGGTGCTGGCCTTCCCGGTACGGGCGATCGGCTGGGTGGTCGCCGAACTGCCCCGCAGCGTCGCCGGCTGGGACCGCCTGCAGTCCGTCCTGACCGCCACCGGAGACCTCTCCTACGGCACGCGCTCGCTGTCCTCCACCGGCCCGGCCGGCCTGACCTTCGCCGGCGTCGACTTCCGCTACGACGACGGCCCGCTCGTCCTGCACGACGTCAGCTTCGAGGTGCCGCCGGGCCGGACCGTCGCGCTGGTCGGCCCGACCGGCTCCGGCAAATCGACGATCGCCGCCCTGGCGATCCGCCTGGTCGACCCGGCCGCCGGCACCATCAGCATCGACGGCGTGCCGACCGCCGAGCTCACCGCGGCCGCCCTCGCCGGCACCGCCGCCCTCGTACCGCAGGTCCCGTTCGTCTTCGACGACACCGTGCGGGGCAACGTCAACCTCGAACGCGCCGGCCTCGGCGACGACGACGCCTGGTCGGCGCTGCGCCTCGCCCAGGCCGACGGCTTCATCGAGAAGCTGCCGGCGGGCCTCGACACCGCCGTCGGCGAACGAGGTACCTCCCTCTCCGGCGGCCAGCGCCAGCGCATCACCCTGGCCCGCGCCCTGGCCGGCCGGCCCCGCCTGCTCGTGCTCGACGACGCGACAAGCGCCGTCGACCCGCGCGTGGAGGCGGCGATCCTGCGGTCGCTGCGCGCCGGCGACGCCGGCGCGTCGATCCTGGTGGTCGCCTACCGCCGGGCCACGATCGCGCTCGCCGACCTGGTCGTCTATCTGGAACAGGGCAAGGTGGTGGCCATCGGCACCCACGCCGAGCTGCTGGCCGCCAACCCCGGCTACGCCGACCTGGTGACCGCATACGAGAAAGCCGAGCAGGAGCGCGTAGAAGCATGAGTGACGGCACCCTCGCCACCGTTCGCCGGGGCCTCGCGCTCTCCCCCGAGCTGCGCCCCGGCATGGCCGGCACCATCGCCCTCGCCCTCGTGCAGATGGGCGGCCGGGTCGCCGTGCCGATCGCCGTGCAGCAGGGCATCGACCACGGCATCCGCGCCCCGGGCGGGCCCGACCTGGGCGTCGTCACCCGGGTGGTGGCGCTGACCTTCGTCGCCCTGGTGATCTCCACGATCGCCGGCTACCTGATGACCCGCCGCCTGTTCACCGTCTCCGAGACCGCGCTCGGCGCCCTGCGTTCCCGCACGTTCCGGCACATCCACGATCTGTCGATGCTGCACCAGCAGTCCGAGCGGCGTGGCTCGATGGTGTCCCGGGTGACCAGCGACGTCGACCAGATCTCGCAGTTCCTGCAGTTCGGCGGCGTGCAGCTGCTGCTCTCCTCGGGCCAGCTGCTGGTGTCGACGCTGGTGATGCTCTTCTACTCGTGGCAGCTCACCATCGTCGTACTCCTCGCCTTCGGCCCGTCCGTCGTCGTCATCCGGCTCTTCCAGAAACGCCTCGCCGGCGTCTACCGCGCGGTCCGCGAGCGGACCGGCGTCATGCTCGGCGCGGTCGCGGAAAGCGTCGTCGGGGCCATGGTCATCCGGGCGTACGGCGTGTCCGGCCGCACCGAGCAGCGCCTCGACACGTCCATCGAGCGGCTGCGCGTCTCCCAGCAGCGGGCCCTGCGCACCAGCGTGACCAGCTTCTCCTCGGGTGAGCTGGGCGCCGGCCTGGCGCTGGCCGCGGTGGTGGTGCTCGGCACCCTGATCGGTGTCGACGGCGGCCTGACCGTCGGCGAGCTGACCGCGTTCCTGTTCCTGGTCACCCTGTTCATCCAGCCCGTGCAGATCGCCACCGACATGCTCAACGAGGCGCAGAACGCGGTGGCCGGCTGGCGCCGCGTCCTCGACGTGCTCGACCTCGACCCGGACGTCGCCGACCCCGACGACAAGGGCGTCGAACTGCCCGCCGGCCCGCTGTCGGTGCGCTTCCGCGACGTCTCGTTCCGCTACCCGGGCGGCCCCGTCGTCCTCGCCGACGTCGACCTCGAACTGGCCGCCCGCCGCAAGGTCGCGGTGGTCGGCGAGACCGGCAGCGGCAAGACCACGTTCGCGAAGCTCCTGACCCGCCTGATGGACCCGGCCGCCGGCGAGGTGCTGCTCTCCGGCACCCCACTGACCGCGGTGAAGTTCTCCTCGCTGCGCTCCCGGGTGGTGATGGTCCCGCAGGACGGTTTCCTCTTCGACGCCACCGTCGCCGAGAACGTCCGCTTCGCCGCCCCCGCCCTCACCGACGACGAACTCATGGCCGCCTTCAAGGAACTCGGCCTGGCCGACTGGGTCGACGGCCTGCCGGCCGGCGTCGAGACCCCGGTGGGCGAGCGCGGCGAAGCCCTCTCGGTCGGCGAGCGGCAGCTGGTCGCCCTGGTACGCGCCTACGTCGCCGACCCCGACCTGCTGGTGCTCGACGAAGCCACCAGCGCCGTCGACCCGGCCACCGAAGTGCGCCTGCAACGCGCCCTCGACACCGTGACCCGAGGCCGCACCACCGTGGCCATCGCCCACCGCCTCTCCACCGCCCAGGCCGCCGACGAGGTGATCGTCGTCGACGCCGGCCGCGTCGTCCAGCGCGGTTCCCACACCTCGCTGGTCGCCGAGGAGGGCTCGATCTACGCCAAGCTCTATGCCTCGTGGCTGGAACAGACCCGCTAGCCGCCCTTCGCCCCGGTTCCGCCCGGCCCTGTCGGGAGCGCCCACCCTCCGGATCCCGTCACCCGCGCACCGGGCGGCCCGGCCGCATTCCCGCAAAAGCGACGCCCGGCCCGCCGCTACCAAGCGATCTGCGCGCATTGCCGGAAAGGGAACGCGGAGAGTCTCGACACGACCCCCGCCGGGCAGAAACGCCACGCCCTCTCGAAACGGGGCAGCACGTCCGGAGAACGAAGGACGACCGGGCCGCCACGACCAAAAGCGACAGGGAACGCGGCGAGCCCGGGAGCGGCGGCGGGAAGGGCGGCGTCTAGGCGATGACTGCGGCGGAACGCCAGGACGGGCGGACTCCGCGGTCGAGGTCGTAGCGGACCGAGGCGATGCGTGTCACGGCCTCGACCAGGTCGGCCTCGGGCAGGGTGAAGGGCAGGCGCAGGAAGCGTTCCAGGGTGCCGTCGAGGCCGAAGCGCGGGCCCGGCGCCAGGCGCACCCCGACGTCCTCCGCGGCGCGGGCCAGGGCGCTGGAGATCGGGCCGTCCAGCTCGGCCCAGAGGGTGACGCCGCCGGCCGGGATGGTGAAGGTCCACTCGGGCAGCTGTTCGCGCAGGGCGGCGACCAGGGTGTCGCGGCGGGTGCGCAGCTGGGCTCGGCGGGCGGCGACGATGCGCTGGGACTTCTCGAGCAGGCGCACGCCGACGAGTTGTTCGAGCACCGGGCTGGACATGTCGACGCCGACCCGGATGGCGGCCAGCCGCTGCACCAGGGGGGCGGAGGCGCGGACCCAGCCGATCCGCAGGCCACCCCAGTACGGCTTGCTCATGCCGCCGATGGACACGACACGGGAGTGCCGGTCGAAGACCGCGACGGGTGGGGGCATCTCGCCGCCGTCCAGCGGGAGGTCCACGAACGACTCGTCGACGATCAGTTCGGTGCCCGCCGAGTGGGCCGTGGCGACGAGCCGCTCGCGCAGGTCGGCGTCCATCAGGTGGCCTGTCGGATTATGAAATTCCGGGATGACGTACGCGCATCGCGGCCGCCCCTGACGCAGCGCGCCGAGGAGCATCTCGCCGTCCCAGCCGGTGGCCGTGTCGAGTCCGTGGGTGCTGATCCGGGCGCGCCGGGCGGACAGGGCGGCGAGGGCGTTGGGGTAGGTCGGCGCCTCCACGAGGACCGGTGAGCCGGCCGGCACCGAGAGCCGCAGCACCAGGTCGAGGGCCTGCTGGGTGCCGGCGGTGATGATGATCTGCTCGGCGCCGGTGGCGACCCCGCGCGCGGTGTAGCCGGCCGCGACCGCCTCGCGCAGTTCGAGCAGCCCGGTCGGGTGGTAGCCGGCGCTGCCCAGGTAGCGCGGCAGGTCGTCGGCGGCGGCGCGGGCCGCGCCGACCAGTTCGTCGGGGGCGGGCAGGGCCGCGACGCCGAGGTCGATGACGTCGCTGTCGGCGATCGGCGCCCACAGCCCGGAGGACGCCACCCGGTGGCCCTGCGGCAGGGTGGTCCAGCTGCCGGCCCCGCGCCGGCTGGTGAGGTGGCCGCTCTCGCGCAGCGTGCGGTAGGCGGCGCTGACCGTGGTACGGCTGATCGCGAGGGCCTCGGCCAGTTCCCGTTCCGCCGGCAGCCGGACGCCGAGGGGCAGCCGGCCGTCGCTGAGCAGTCCGCGCACGGCGGCGGCGAGGGCGGCGTAGTCGGGGCTCCGGTGCCGGCCCGGCAGGGAGTGCCACTGACCGAGGAGGCGGGCCAGTTGTACGCCTCGTACCGTGCTCGTCACAGCCACCTCCCGGGAATTGGCTCTTCAGCCTGGGCCAATTGGCCTTCAGAGTGGCACTCATGACCCTGACTGGCAACGGAGATCGTCGTCTCACCCGCCGCCTCGCCCAGCTCTTCACCGGGCTGGTCCTGTACGGCGTGAGCATGGCGTTCATGGTGGAGTCCGGCCTGGGTCTCAATCCGTGGGACGTCTTCCACCAGGGTCTGTCGAGGGCGACCGGCCTCAGCTTCGGCTGGGTGGTCATCCTGGTCGGCGTCCCGGTCCTGCTGCTGTGGATCCCGCTGCGGCAGCGACCCGGCTTCGGCACAGTGGCCAACCTGTTCGTCGTCGGCTTCGCGGTCGACGCCGCCCTCGCGGTGCTCCCGGCCGGCCACGGCCTCCCGGCGCGGATCGGTTACCTGGTCGGCGGCATCCTGCTGAACGGCCTGGCGACCGGCCTGTACATCGGCAGCCGCTTCGGCCCGGGACCGCGCGACGGGCTGATGACCGGCGTCGTCGGCCGGTTCCCCCGGCTGTCGATCCGCCTGGTGCGTACGTCGATCGAGCTTCTCGTCCTCGGTGCCGGTTTTCTGATGGGCGGCACCGTGGGCGTCGGCACGATCGCCTACGCCCTCGCCATCGGGCCGCTGGTGCACCTGTTCCTGCCGTGGTGCACGGTGGCCGCCCCGCCGCAGCGGATGCCGGCCTCAGTGGACTGACTCAGGTCGGTGATCATCCGGACACATTTTCTTCCCGGTGGGCCCGCTTCGCGGCATCATTGCGGCATGGGGGCTGGCGGCTGGCAGTGGAACGACGCATGGATCTTCGTGTCCGCGGTCATCGCCGAGCGCCTGGAACGGGACCGGGCCATGCACGCCGCCCTGCCGGTGACCGGGGCCAGCCTGGCCGACGTCCTCGCCGCCGCGGATTTCCTGCACCACGCCGTGCCCACCCGCCCCGAGCTGGAGGAGTCGGTGCGCCGCCTGGCCGGCGCCGGGCTGATCCTGGTCGAGGACGACATCATCGAGGTCGCCGCGGCCGGTGAACAGCTGTGGCGCACCCGCCCGTTCAGCGGGCTGTCCTCCGCGGTGATGACGCTGCAGACCCAGCTCAACCGGGTGAGCACCCCCGGCGAGTCCGACTGGGTGCTCGACGAGCAGACCTACCACACGGCCGTCCGAGAATATTCGCTCCGGCTCGCCGACGGCCGTTAGCGCACCGGGTTGCCGGCCGCCCGCAGGCCGTCCTTGACCTCGCCGATGCTGAGCTCTCCGAAGTGGAAGACGCTCGCCGCGAGCACCGCGTCGGCCCCGGCGGCCACGGCCGGCGGGAAGTGTTCCACCGCCCCGGCGCCGCCGCTCGCGATCACCGGGATGTCGACCACGGCCCGCACCGCCGCGATGAGCTCGATGTCGAAACCGGCCTTGGTGCCGTCCGCGTCCATCGAGTTCAGCAGGATCTCGCCGGCCCCGAGGGAAGCCACCGTGCGCGCCCACTCGATCGCGTCGAGCCCCGCACTGCGCCGCCCGCCGTGGGTGGTGACCTCCCACCCGCTCGGCTGCCCGGCCGAGCGCCGCACGTCGAGCGAGAGCACCAGCACCTGGTTGCCGAACCGCTCGGCGATCTCCGAGATCAGCGCCGGCCGGCTGATCGCCGCCGTGTTGACCCCGACCTTGTCGGCGCCCGCCCGCAGCAGCACGTCGACGTTCTCCGGCGAACGCACCCCGCCGCCGACGGTGAGCGGGATGAACACGCTCTCGGCGGTGCGCCGCACCACCTCGAGCATGGTGCCCCGGTCGTCGGAGGACGCGGTCACGTCGAGGAAGGTGAGCTCGTCGGCCCCGGCGGCGTCGTAGGCGGCGGCCAGCTCGACCGGATCACCGGCGTCGCGCAGGTCGACGAAGTTGACCCCCTTGACCACCCGGCCCGCGTCCACGTCGAGACAAGGGATCACCCGCACCGCCACCGTCATCCGCCCAGCCTAGTGACGCCCCGGCGGGCCCGGCGAGGCGGAGCCCCCGCGCCGCCGGGCTTGTAGGGTCGGCCACGTGATCGACCTCGGCCGCCTGCGGGCACTGAACGCCGTCGCCGGGAACCGGAGTGTCGTGGCCGCCGCGCAGGCGCTGCGCTGCACCCCGTCGGCGGTCTCGCAGCAGCTCGCCAAGCTGGAGCGGGAGACCGGCACCGCGCTTGTCGAGAAGGACGGCCGGGGGCTGCGGCTCACCGAGGCGGGGCGGCTGCTGGCCCGGCACGCCGAGCGGGTTCTCGCCGCCGTCGACGAGGCGGAGGCCGCCCTGGCCGCGCACCGGGACACGGTCACCGGCCGGCTGACCGTGTCCGCGTTCGCCACCGCCTGCCGGGCGCTGCTGCCGGGGGCGTTGCACCGGCTCGCCGCCGAGCATCCGCAGCTGTCCGTCGGGCTGGTCGAGGCGCACCCGCACGAGGCGCTGGAGGCGCTGCACCGGGGGCACGTCGACCTGGCGGTGGTGGACGACTGGCCGGAGGTGGCGCTGCGCTACCCGTCCGGTGTCGTGCACGCCGAACTCGGCTGGGACCGGGCCGACCTGATCGTGCCGGACGGCCACCGCCTCACCGGCCCGGTGGAGCTGGCCGAGTGCGGCGACGAGCGGTGGATCGCCGCCAAGCCGGCTGATCCGTGCCTGGAGTGGCTGGTGCGGGTGCTGCCGGGCGTCCGGCCGGAGCTGCACGTGAGCGAGTTCGAGACCCAGCTGACCCTGGTCGCCGCGGGGCTGGGCGTGGCGGTCGTCCCCCGGCTGGCCCGCCCGCCGCTGCCGGCCGGTGTCCGGCCGGTGCGGCTCGTCCCCGAGCCGCGCCGCCGGGTGGTGCTCGCCTGGCGGGAGACCGCCGCCGCCCGCCCGGCCGTCCGGGCGGCCGAGCGGGCGTTGCGGCAGTCCTGGCAGCGGATGGCCCCGCCGGCACCGGGACCCGCCGGCACCGGGACCGGCCGGGGCTCCGCCGGCACCGGGACCGGCCGGTGAGCCGCCGCGCCGTGCTCCGTCAGGTGGCGGCGCAGGTGGCCGTGGCCCCGGCACCGGTCCCGGTGCCCTGGAAGCCGAAGCTCGCGCTGCCGCCCGCCGCCAGCGTGCCGTTGTACGACACGTTCGCCATGGTCACCGTGCCGCTCGTGCCGGTGGCGGCGGCGTTCCACACCGAGGTGACCGCCGCCCCGCCGGGCAGCGTGAGGGTGACCCGCCAGCCGCGGATCGCGGCGTTCCCGGCGGTGACGACCACGCCGGCGACGAAGCCGCCGTTCCACTGGTTCGACACGGTGTAGGCCGCCGAGCAGGAACCGGCCGGGTCGCTGGGAGTCGGGGCCGGGCTGCTGGGGGCCGGGCTGCTGGGGGCCGGGCTGCTGGGGGTCGGGGCCGGGCTGCTCGGGGACGGGGTGACCGGCGGGGTGGTCGGCGGGGTGCCGTCGCCGAGGGTCAGGTTCTTCTGCCGCACCTGCCACTGGGTGCGGCACAGCCCGCAGTCGGCGCCCACGAAGTTGGTCCCCGCTGTGGTGTCGCCCTTGAGCCGCCACTTCAGGTAGAGCACCGCCACCCGGCCGAACTCGCCGCCGTTCGCCTGGTCGTAGGTGCCGCCGTGGCCGACGTTGAGGTTGCCCATGAAGGCGGGCAGCCCGGCCGGCAGCTTGCCCCAGTCGTCGACGGCGTTCGGGTAGGCGATGTCGCTGGGCCCGCCGACGAAGTAGGCGATCGGCTTGGTGAGCCGCTTGAGCTGGTAGTCGTCGGCGTCGTTGAGCAGCCCGCTGCTGAAGATGGCGGTGGTGGTGACCCGCGGGTCGGTGGAGACGGCGTACGCCTCCAGGCCGCCGCACGACCAGCCGGCCACGGCGACGTGCGCGGTGTCGAGCCGGCCGTAGTACTTGCCGCCGGACCGCGAGTTCTCCGCGACCGCCCAGTCGATGGACTGGGTGAGCATCTGCGACGTGGTCGACCCGGACCCGTTGGGGGCTCCGCTGGCGATGGCGAGGAAGCCGTGCGACGCGATCTCCCGGAGGAAGTTGATCTGCCCGGTGCCATTGGCCGCGCACCCGCCGTTGCCCCACACGAAGATCGGCAGACGCTCGGCCGGCAGGTTCTGCGGCCGGTAGATCGTGTGGTTGGGCAGGGTGGCCGACGTCTCGTAGTCGGCCGGGTAGGGCCCCGAGCCACCGACCGCCGCCCGGGCCGGTGCCGCGCCCCACCCCACCGCCGCCACCACCAGCGCCGCGACGGCGGCTCCGATCGTCGACCGTCTTCCCATGGTGTCCTCCCGCGTCGGCCTCCGGTTTGCAGTTACTATCACCATCGCATCGAAAACTGTCAATGCTGCGGGCCGACCGGCGCCGGGTTCGCCGGGTCGGTCGAGGCAGCGAAAAAGATGATCCAGTCGGCCGCCGCCGGCCAGTACGGGGTGGTCACCTCGATCAGCCGCGCCCGGGCCGGCGAGCCGAGCGCGGCGTGGATGTCGAGGAAGGTCGCCCGGGCCCGCGGGCGCGGCCACGACGGGGGCAGCAGGTGCGCCGGCAGATCCGGATCGACCTCCGGGAAGCGGCGCCACGCGTCCATGACCGAGGTACGGGCGACCAGCGCCCGCGCCGCGTCCACCGTTCCGGCCCGCACCTCGGCCCGCAGCGCCGCGAACCGCTCGGCGAACCCGGTGTACGCCCCGGCCAGCCCGGCCAGGTCGTACGCGGCGGCCGGACCGTGCGGCCCGGCCTCCTCGTCGAACCGGGCGTGCATCACCGACCAGCGGGCCCCCGGCACCGGCCCGAGAAGCTCCCGCAGCACCGCCCGCACCGGCCCGGCATCCGACCCCGGCCGGATCCACACGCTGTCGTACAGGCCCGCGAAGCGCAGCCCGGCCAGCGACTTGCGGACCGCGTGCCGGGTGGCCTGACCGGCGCTCGGGATCGAGTACGACACCGTCACCCAGTCCCCGGTCCACCGCGGCGGGTGCGCCCCGAAGTTCAGGAACCGCTGCATGTGCCACCGATGGTGGGCGAAGGCCGACGCGGTGACGTGGTAGACCGGCGAGCGCCCCCGGCCGCGCATCGCGAGCAGACCCCGGCGGGTCAGCCGGGACAGCGCGGACCGGGCGCCGGCCTCGCTCACCCCGAACTCGGCCAGGATCGCGATGACCGCCGGCGACGGCAGGCCCGCCTCGGTCGAGTTCAGGTACTCGCCGAGGACGGTCGCCAGCAGGTGCTGCGGGCTCGAGCCCGCCTGGGACCGCGGGAGACGGAGGTCGTCGGCGCTCAACGGACCGGCCGCCCGGCGACTCAGGCCAGGGCGGCGAGGGCCTCGCGCACCGTGAACGCCCCCGCGTACAGGGCCTTCCCGGCGATTACGCCCTCCACCCCGAGGTGTTCCAGCGTGGCGAGGGCGCGCAGGTCGTCCAGGGTGGACACGCCGCCGCTGGCGATCACCGGCTTGTCGGTGGCCGCGCACACCTCGCGCAGCAGGTCCAGGTTGGGGCCCCGCATGGTGCCGTCCTTGGTGATGTCGGTGACGACGTACCGGGCCGCGCCCGCCTTGTCGAGCCGGGCCAGCACCTCGTACAGGTCGCCGCCGTCGCGGGTCCAGCCACGCGCCGACAGGGTGCGGCCGCGCACGTCGAGGCCGATCGCGACGCGGTCGCCGTACTCACCGCAGATCCGGTCGCACCACTCGGGGTCCTCCAGGGCGGCGGTGCCGATGTTGACCCGGGCCGCGCCGGTGGCCAGCGCGCGGGTCAGCGACTCGTCGTCGCGGATGCCGCCGGACAGCTCCACCCGCACGTCGAGCCGGCCCACCACGTCGGCGAGCAGCGCGGCGTTGGAACCACGGCCGAAGGCCGCGTCGAGGTCGACCAGATGCACCCACTCGGCCCCGTCGTTCTGCCAGGCCAGCGCCGCCTCGAGGGGGTCGCCGTAGGCGGTCTCGGAACCGGCGGCGCCCTGCACGAGGCGGACGGCCTGGCCGTCGGCGACGTCGACGGCGGGCAGCAACTCCAGGGTCACGGGGTCTCCCAATCGGATGAGCGAGAACGGAAAATGGCGGTCACGCCCGCCTGCCCCGGACGAGGACGACCAGGGCCGGCAGGGCAACGACGAGCACGAGGGTGAGCACGATGCGCAGCGCCACGTCCGGCACGAACAGCCAGACCGCGGTGATCGCGAGCAGCGGGATCAGCAGGATGCCGAGGCGTTCGCGGGTGCTGCGCCGGTAGATCCGGCCGGGCCGGCCGACCCGCGGGGTCAGCCGCCGGACGAGTTCCCGGCGGCGTTGCCGGCGAGCCACCTTGCGGGCCCGGCCGGCCTTCTCCTTCTCCAGGACGGCGAGCCGTTGCGCCCGCCGCCGCGCCCGTTCCTTCGACACCGCTAGAGCCCAGCCACCCAGTTGCGCAGCAGCGCGTAACCGGCGTCGGCCGATTTCTCCGGGTGGAACTGCGCCGCGGCCAGCGACCCGAGCTCGACGGCGGCCGCGAACGGCCGGTCATGGCTCGCGGTGGTCACCTTGGCGCCGGCCCGGTGCAGAAGATCAAGGTCCTTGGCCGCGTACGAGTGGACGAAGTAGAACCGGGCCTGCGGGTCCAGCCCGCCGAACAGGTCGGACCCGTCGGCCAGGTCCACGGTGTTCCAGCCCATGTGCGGGATGCGGGCGGCGTCGAGCTTGCTCACCACCCCCGGCAGCAGCCCCAGCCCTTTGGTCCGCACGCCGTGCTCGACCCCCGAGTCGAACAGGATCTGCATACCGACGCACACCCCGAGCACCGGTTTCCCGGCCGCGACCCGGCCGGCGATCACCGGCCCGGCACCGAGCGCCTCGATGCCGGCCATGCACGCCGCGTAGGCGCCCACCCCCGGCACGAAGAGCCCGTCGGCGTCGGCGGCCGCGTCGAGATCGCTGCTGACCCGCACGTCCACCCCGGTGCGGGCGACGGCGCGCTCGGCCGAGCGCAGGTTGCCGGAGCCGTAGTCGAGGATGACGACCGATGTCATGAGTCCCCCGGGAGCAGCCACGCGACGCCACCCGCGAGGGCCAGGGCGGCGAGCACCCCGACCAGGCCGACGCTGAACTTGGTGGCGCCCGACCGGACGAGCTGGACCACGCCGCCGACCAGGAAGCCGCCGACGATGAAGAGCGCGACCGCCATCAGAGCACGCCCTTGGTGGACGGCAGGGCGCCGGCGTTGCGCGGGTCGATCTCGACGGCCTCGCGCAGCGCCCGGGAGAACGCCTTGAACTGCGTCTCCACCACGTGGTGGGCGTCCGGCCGGCCGCCGTCGCGGGCCGCCCGCAGCACGGTGACGTGCAGGGTCAGCTTGGCGGCGATCCCGAACGACTCGAAGATGTGCCGGGTCATGCTCGTCGGGTAGACCGGGCCGATGTAGGGCGCCAGATCCGGCTCGTCGTGCACGACGTAGGCCCGGCCGGACAGGTCGACAGCGGCGCGGACCAGCACCTCGTCCATCGGGATGGTGGCCGACCCGTACCGCCGGATGCCGGCCTTGTCGCCCAGCGCGCGGGAGAAGGCCTCGCCCAGGGCGATGGCCGTGTCCTCCATCGTGTGGTGCGCGTCGATCTCCAGGTCGCCCTCGGTCCGCACGGTCAGGTCGAACCCGCCGTGCTTGGCGAGCTGGTTGAGCATGTGGTCGTAGAAACCGACCCCGGTGCTCAGGTCGCCCTTGCCGGTGCCGTCGAGGTCGATCTCGACGAGCACCTTGGTCTCGTTGGTGACGCGCTCGATGCGCGCGGTCCGGCTCATCGCAGGGCCTCCAGGAAGGCGTCGGTCTCGGCGGGGGTGCCGGCGGTGACGCGCAGCCAGCCGGGCAGGCCGACGTCGCGGATCAGCACCCCCCGGTCGAGCAGTTTCTGCCAGGCGACCCGCTGATCGCCGCCGACCTCGAACAGCACGAAGTTGGCGTCGCTGTCGGCCACCCGGAAACCACGCTCACGCAGCGTGCTGACGATGCGGTCACGCTGCACCTTGATCGCCTCGACGGTCGCGAGCAGAGCGTCACGTTGCGCCACCGCGGCGCGGGCCGCCGCCTGCGTCAAGGAACTGAGGTGGTACGGCAGGCGCACCAGCTGGACGGCGTCGACCACCGCGGCGTGCGCGGCGAGGTAGCCGAGCCGGCCGCCGGCGAACCCGAACGCCTTGCTCATCGTGCGGGTGACGATCAGACGCGGGTGCTCGGGCACCAGCGTCAGGGCGCTCGGCGTTCCCGCCCGGGCGAACTCGGTGTAGGCCTCGTCCACGACGACCACCCCCCGCGCGCGTTCCAGCACGGCGGTGATCACCTCGGGGTCGAGCGCGGTGCCCGTCGGATTGTTCGGCGAGCAGAGGAACACCAGGTCGGGGTCGTGCTCGTCGAGAGCCGCGACCGCCTTGCCGGGGTCCAGGCCGAAGTCCGGGTCACGCAGCGCGCCGATCCACCCGGTGCCGGTGCCGAGCGCCAGCAGCGGGTGCATCGAGTAGGACGGACCGAACCCGAGCGCGGTGCGCCCGGGGCCGCCGAACGCCTGCAGCAATTGCTGCTGCACCTCGTTCGACCCGTTGGCGGCCCACACCTCGGCCACGCTCAGGCCGTGCCCGAGGTAGTCGGCCAGGGCCGTACGCAGAGCGATCGCGTCCCGGTCGGGATAGCGGTTGAGGTCGCGCAGCTCGGCCTGCACGGCCTTGCCGATCGCCTCGACCACGTCGTCCGGCAGCGGGTACGAGTTCTCGTTGGTGTTGAGCCGCACCGCCACGTCGAGCTGCGGGGCGCCGTACGGCGTGCGGCCCCGCAGGTCGTCGCGGATCGGCAGATCCTCGATGTTCATCGCTCGAACCGGGCCTTCACAGCCTCGCCGTGCGCCGGCAGATCCTCGGCGTTGGCCAGCGCGACCACGTGCCGGGCGACGTCCTTGAGCGCGGCCTCGTCGTATTCCACGACGTGGATGCCCCGCAGGAACGACTGCACCGACAGGCCGGACGAGTGGCGCGCGCAGCCCGCGGTCGGCAGCACGTGGTTGGAGCCGGCCGCGTAATCGCCGAGCGACACCGGCGACCAGGCACCGACGAAGATCGCGCCGGCGTTGCGGACCCGCATGGCCCACTGCCGCGCGTCGCGCGTCTGGATCTCCAGGTGCTCCGCCGCGTACGCGTCGACGACCGCCAGACCCTGCTCGAGGTCGTCCACCAGCACGACGCCGGACTGGTCACCGGTCAGCGAGGTGCGCACCCGCTCGGCGTGCTTGGTCGCCGCCGCCATCGGGGCCAGCACCGCCTCGACCGCCTCGACGAGCGCCTCCGAGTCGGTGACCAGCACACTCGCCGCCAGCGGGTCGTGCTCGGCCTGACTGATCAGGTCGGCGGCGACGTGCCTCGGGTCGGCGGTGTCGTCGGCCAGGATCGCGATCTCGGTCGGCCCGGCCTCAGCGTCGATGCCGACGGTGCCCTGGAGAATCCGCTTGGCCGCGGTGACCCAGATGTTGCCGGGCCCGGTGATCATGTCGACCGGCTCGCAGTGCTCGATGCCGGCCGCACCGTCCACCTCGGCCCGCCCGCGGGAGCCGTAGCCCAGCATCGCCACCGCCTGGGCGCCGCCGACCGAGTAGACCTCGTCGACGCCGAGCAGCGCGCACGCGGCGAGCACCCGGGCGTCGGGCAGCCCACCGTTCTCCTTCTGCGGCGGGGACGCCACCACCAGGGCGTCGACCCCGGCCTCCTGGGCCGGCACCACGTTCATGACCACGGTCGACGGATAGACGGCCAGGCCACCCGGGACGTAGAGCCCGACCCGGCGCACCGGGATCCACCGCTCGGTGACCGTGCCGCCGTCGACGACCTGGGTGGTCACCTCCTGCCGGCGCTGGTCGCGGTGCACCCGGCGGGCCCGGCTGATCGACTCGAGCAGGGCCTCCCGGATCTCCGGCTCGAGCGCCTCACCGGCGGCCACGATGGCCTCTTCGGGCACGCGCAGCCGGGTCAGGTCGACGCCGTCGAACTTGGTGGTGTATTCCCTGATCGCCTCGAAGCCACGCTGATGGACCGCCTCGACCACCGGCCGGATCCGCTCGACCGCCACCGAGACGTCGAGCTGAGCACGGGGCAGGATGCCCCGGGGATCCCGGCGAGAACCACGCAGGTCAGTCAGTTTCAGCACGTCACCATCCTAGGCCGCGCCCGGCCGGTCCCCCACGGCGACCACCGCGGGCCCAGGCGTTGGGACACCGGAGCCGGGGTTGACCATGATGAGGCGGCCGATAGGGTGAGGTCGTGAGTGTGCGGCTGCCAGTATTCCCGCTGGGTACGGTGCTGTTCCCCGGCCTGGTGCTGCCCCTGCACATCTTCGAGGAGCGGTACCGCTCGCTGGTTCGCGAGCTGGTGGCCAGCCCCGAGGACGGCCCGCACGAGTTCGGCGTGGTCACC
Source organism: Paractinoplanes ferrugineus (assembly GCF_016862195.1). Taxonomy (GTDB): domain Bacteria; phylum Actinomycetota; class Actinomycetes; order Mycobacteriales; family Micromonosporaceae; genus Actinoplanes; species Actinoplanes ferrugineus. Next base: position 24,249 of record NZ_BOMM01000053.1, read on the forward strand.
TTGCGCCGCGGTGTCGAGGCCCCGTCCCCCGCCCCGGCCGGCGACGACGACCCGGCCCCCGAGCCCGCCCCGATCAAGGCCGACGACCTCTACCCGGTCGGCTGCACCGCCGAGCTGCGCCAGGTCACCGAGCTGCCCGACGGCCGCTTCGACATCATGACGGTCGGCCGCCGCCGGTTCACCGTCCTCGAGGTGCGCCGGGGCCCCGAGCCCTACCTGACCGCCGAGATCGACTGGCTGCCCGACGACCCGCCCGACGAGCTGGCCGAGCAGCTGGCCCCGCGCGCCCTCGCCGCCTTCCGCACCTACCTCGACCTGCTGCGCCCCGACACCGAGGTGCTCGACGCGGTCCCCACCGACCCGACCGTGCTGTCCCACCTGATCGCCGCGACCGCCCAGCTGACCACCGACGAGCGGCAACTGCTGCTGGCCGCCCCCGACACCGCGAGCCGCCTGCGCACCGAGCTGAAACTGCTCAACCGCGAAGCCGGCCTGCTCGCCAAGGTCCGCGCCGTCCCGGTCCCCCTGTCCGACCTGGCCCGCCCCGCCAGCCCGAACTGACCCCACCCCACCCCACCCGCGGCCCGGCCCGGCCCGCTTACAGCCGCCGCCCCGGCCGCGGCCTGGCACCGGCACCGGCACCGGCACCGGCACCGGCACCGGCATGCTGACCGCTGCCCGCCCGGGAACGCTCGCCGCCCCGCCCGAGCGGAGCGCACGCTGCGTCGGCCCGCCGGGAGCACGCCTGACACCGAGAACGTCTCCGCCACATCGACCGCTGCCCCGCCATCCGGGAGCGCACGCTTCGTCGAACCGGCCGGAGGTGCGCCCGACACCGGGAAGACCGGCGCTACATCGCCCGCTGCCCCGCCACCCGGGACCGCACGCTGCTCCGAAACCCGAAAAGGACAGCCGCCGCGGCACCGGGAAGGTGACGCGGCGGCGGAAGATCAACGCGGCGCGGCGAGCCCGCTACGGCCGACAGCCGACAGCCCCGTGCCGCCCGCGCAAGCCGGCTCCGGCTAGCCGGCCGACGGCCCCGGACCCGGCTGCCCGACCCCGGCCGGCCCCGCCGGCCGTTCGAGGCGCGGCTGCCCCGGACCCGGCTGCCCTGGACCCGGCTGCCCCAAGCCCGACTGTCCTGGACCCGGCTGTGCCAAGCCCGACTGTCCCGGACCCGGCTGCTCCAGGCCCGGCTGTCCCGGACCCGGCTGTGCCAAGCCCGGCTGCCCCGGAGCCGGCTGCTCGAGACCCGGTTGCCCCCAGCCCGGCTGCTCCAGGCCCGACTGTCCCGGACCCGGCTGCGCCAGGCCCGGCCGGGCCTGGGTGGGGTCGGGCCAGCCGTCCTCGGTCGTGGGGGTGTTGGGTCCGTAGCCCGGGCGCGCGCCCGGCTGGTCCAGGTCGGGGTCGTTCGACCAGCCGGAGAGCAGGGTCAGCACGATGGCGGCGGCGAAGGCGGGCACCAGCAGCGGGCCGGTCGAGTGGACCTCGGGCGGGGCCAGGAAGGTGGCGCCCTTGCCGGCAGTCTCGCTCCAGTGCCGGTAGTCGTCGCGGCCGATCATCTCGCCGATCCACGGGGCGACCAGGTAGCCCGCGCCGAGGGCGCCGGCCACGACGCCGAGCAGCAGGAACGGTCCGCGGTCGCGGCGCATCAGCATCCACGCGGCGATCCCGACGAGCAGCCCGAAGCCGAGGCCGAGCAAGGTGTACCAGCCGTCGGCGGCAATGTACTCCTCCGGGGAGGAGTCGTTGATGACGATGCCGGAGCCGGTGTTGATGACCGGCACCGACGGCGCCAGCCAGGCCCAGAGGAGGCCGAACGGGGCGCCGAGCGCGAGCACCGCGGCCGCGCCGAGCACCGTGGCCAGGGCGGTGCGCCGCCACGGCCGGCGCGGGGTGCGACTCAGCTCCCACCAGCGGGCCGCGGCCACCGCCTCGGGCTCGGGCTCAGGCCCGAAGGGATGGGCGAGCCCGTAACCGGACGGCTCCTCGTTCGGATTCACCCTACGATCCTGCCAGGTCCGGTCAGGCCACGGCGGAGGGGCCGAGGATGGTTTTCAGGTCGGCGCGCAACGCGGGCGTGGGCGCGACCCGGACCGCGCCGAGCCGCAGCACCGTGGTGCGGCTGCCGTTCTGCAGATGGACGTGCACCTCGGCGTCGCCCGGGTGGCTGACCAGGATGTCCTTCAGCTCACTCACCAGCGGCGGCGTGCACCGGGTGATCGGCATGGTCAGGGTGATCGGCTTGCTGTCCGGGTTGTGGGTGACGTCCGGCATCGACATGTCCATCGCCATGATGCGCGGGGTGTCGTCACGCCTGTCGACCCGGCCCTTCACCACCACGATCGCGTCCTCGGCGATGTACTGGCCGATCACCTCGTACGTGTTGGGGAAGAACAGCGCCTCGACCCCACCGGCCAGGTCCTCGAGGGTGGCCGAGGCCCAGGCCCGGCCCTGCTTGGTGATCCGCCGCTGCACGCCGGTGAGGATGCCGGCGAGCGTGACGATCTGGCCGTCGGGCACCGACCCCTCCTCGTTGAGCGAGGCGATGGTGGTGTCGGCCGCGTTGGCCAGCAGCTGCTCGAGGCCGGCGAGCGGGTGGTCGGAGACGTAGAGGCCGAGCATCTCGCGCTCGAAGGCCAGTTTGTCGCGCTTGTCCCACTCGCTGTCGCCGATGGTCGGCATGGCGACGGTCGCCGCACTGCCGCCGTCGGTGTCGCCGAACGCCCCGAACAGGTCGAACTGGCCGGCCGCCTCGTTGCGCTTGACATCGGCGTACGCGTCGATCGCCTCGGCATGCACGCCGAGCAGGCCCTTGCGGCTGTGCCCCATCGAGTCGAACGCGCCCGCCTTGATCAGGGATTCGATCGTCTTCTTGTTGCAGGCGACCGCGTCGACCTTGGACAGGAAGTCGTAGAAATCCCGATACTTGCCCTTGCCGCCCTCGGGCACCGGCCGGCGGCACCGGGCGATCGCCTCGACCACGTTGTGCCCGACGTTGCGGACCGCGGCGAGACCGAACCGGATGTCGGTGCCGACCGGGGTGAACGGCCCGGCGCTCTCGTTGACGTCGGGCGGGAGGACCTGGATGCCCATGCGCCGGCACTCGGCCAGGTACATCGCCATCTTGTCCTTGTCGTCGCCGACGCTGGTGAGCAGACCGGCCATGTATTCGGCCGGGTAGTGCGCCTTGAGGTAGGCGGTCCAGTAGGACACCAGACCGTACGCCGCGGAGTGGGCCTTGTTGAAGGCGTAGCCGGCGAACGGGACCAGCACGTCCCACACCGCCTGGATCGCCTCCTTGGAGTAGCCGCGCTCCATGCATCCCGCCTGGAAGGGGCCGAACTCCTTGTCGAGGATCTCCTTCTTCTTCTTACCCATGGCGCGGCGCAGCAGGTCGGCCTGGCCGAGCGAGTAGCCGGCGAGGATCTGCGCGGCGCGCTGCACCTGCTCCTGGTAGACGATCAGCCCGTACGTCGGCTCGAGGATCTCCCGCAGCGGCTCCTCGAGCTGCGGGTGGATCGGGGTGATCTCCTGCAGCTTGTTCTTGCGCAGCGCGTAGTTGGTGTGCGAGTCGACGCCCATCGGGCCGGGCCGGTAGAGCGCCAGCACCGCGGAGATGTCCTCGAAGTTGTCCGGCTTCATCAGCCGCAGCAGCGAACGCATCGGGCCGCCGTCGAGCTGGAACACGCCCAGGGTGTCGCCGCGCGCCAGCAGGTCGTACGCCTTCGGGTCGTCCAGCGGCAGCGCCAGCAGGTCGAGCTTGGCACCGTGGTTGAGCTCGATGTTCTTGTTGGCGTCGTCGATGATCGTCAGGTTGCGCAGGCCCAGGAAGTCCATCTTGAGCAGGCCGAGCGTCTCGCAGGTCGGATAGTCGAACTGCGTGATGATCACGCCGTCGGCGGGCCGCCGCGTCAGCGGGATGTGATCGATGATCGGCTCGGCGCTCATGATGACGCCGGCCGCGTGCACACCGGTCTGCCGGATCAGGCCCTCGATCCCGCGCGCGGTGTCGATCACCTTCTTGACGTCGGGGTTCTGCTCGTACAGCGTGCGGACCTCGCCGGCCTCGCTGTAGCGCTTGTGGTCCTTGTCGAAGATGCCGGACAGCGGGATGCCCTTGCCCATGACGTCCGGCGGCATCGCCTTGGTGATCTGGTCGCCGACCGAGTAGGGGAAGCCCAGCACCCGGGCCGAGTCCTTGATCGCGGCCTTCGCCTTGATCGTGCCGAACGTGGCGATCTGCGCGACCTTGTCCTCGCCCCAGCGGTCGGTCACGTACTTGATGACCTCACCGCGCCGGCGCTCGTCGAAGTCGATGTCGACATCGGGCATCGAGATGCGCTCGGGGTTGAGGAACCGCTCGAAGATCAGCCCGTGCGGCAGCGGATCGAGGTCGGTGATGCCCATCGCGTACGCGATCAGGGAGCCCGCCGCCGAGCCACGGCCCGGACCGACCGCGATGCCGTTGCGCTTGGACCACTGGATGAAGTCGGCGACCACCAGGAAGTAGGACGGGAAGCCCATCTGGATGATCACACCCAGTTCGTATTCCGCCTGCTTGATGTGGGTCTCGGGGATGCCGTCGGGGAACCGGTTGCGCAGGCCCTGGAAGGCGACCTCGCGGAAGTACTCCTCCTCGGTGCGGCCCTCGGGGATCGGGAACCGGGGCATCAGGTTCTTGAAGGTGAACATGCCCTCGGTGTCGACCTTCTCGGCCACCAGCAGCGTGCTGCGGCAGCCCTCCTGCCAGGCGTCGGAGGAGTCGACGGCGCGCATCTGGTCGGCCGACTTGACGAAGTAGCCGTTGCCGTCGAAGCGGAACCGGTTGGGGTCGGCGACGTTGCTGCCGGTCTGCACGCACAGCAGCACGTCGTGCGCCGCGGCCTGCTCCTCGAACGTGTAGTGCGAGTCGTTGGTGACCAACGGCCGGATGCCGAGTTTCTTGCCGATCTCGAGCAGCCCGTCACGGACCCGCTTCTCGATCTCCAGACCGTGGTCCATGATCTCGAGGAAGTAGTTGTCCTTGCCCAGGGCCTCCTGGTAACGGGCGGCCGACGCGAGCGCCTCGTCGAACTGGCCGAGCCGCAGCCGGGTCTGCACCACCCCGGAGGGGCAGCCGGTGGTGCCCATGATGCCCTCGGCGTGCTCGGCGATGATCTCGAAGTCCATCCGGGGGTATTTACCGAGCTGGCCCTCGATGGAGGCCCGCGAGTTGAGCCGGAACAGGTTCTTGAGGCCGACGGCGTTGCGCGCCCACATCGTCATGTGGGTGTAGGCGCCGTTGCCGGAGATGTCGTCGCTCTTCTGCTCGGGGCGGCCCCACTTGATGCGGCTCTTGGTGAGCCGCGACTCGGGGGCGACGTAGGCCTCGACGCCGATCACCGGGGTGACACCGGCCGCCTTGGCCTGGGTGTAGAAGTCGTAGGCCCCGTGCATGTTGCCGTGGTCGGTGATGGCCGCGCCCGGCATGCCGAGCCGGGCCGCCTCGCCGAGCAGATCCTTGACCCGGGCGGCACCGTCGAGCATCGAATACTCGGTGTGCACGTGGAGATGCACGAACGAGTCGGACACCCGGGGCCCCCTTAAGTTGTGACGACCCCGGGGACTCTAGTCCGTGGGTGCGAGAAGGACGAGCCGCCGCACCCTTATTCGGCGAACGGCTCGATCATCATCGACGCCGCCTTGAGCCACGCCTGTTTGGTCTCCGGCTGCAGGTCCTGATACTCGATCGACGAGCCGACCTCGAGGGACGGGTCGTAGGGCACCACCGCGACCCCGCGGGTGCGGGTGGCGAAGTGCTTGGCGAAGTCGGCGAGCATCGGCAGCGGACCCGGCGACGGGCACGAGATCAACGTCACGGCGTTGGCGACCAGGTCGCCCATGCCGCTCTCGTCGAGCACGTCGAGCATCCAGTCGGCGGTGAACGCGGCGTCCTCCCGGGGCACCGTGGTGATCACCAGCTGGTCGGCCTGCCGCATCACCGTCTGCCAGTTGACGCTCTCCACGTTGTTGCCGGTGTCGACGCAGATCACGTCGTGGGTGCGGCGCAGCAGGTCCATCACCCGGCGCACGGTGCCCTGGTCGAGCCGCTGGGCGAAGCGGGGGTTCTCCTCGCCGGCCAGCACGTCGTAGGACCCGTCGGAGGCGTGCCGCAGGTAGGCGTCGAGCTCGCTGAGCAGGCCGTCCCCGTGCAGGTTCTCGATCTGCATCAGGTCGGCCAGCAGGTGCTTGATGGTCCGGGCGTGCCGGGCACTGCCGGCCCGCAGCCCGAGGGTGCCGCGCAGCTCGTTGTCGTCCCAGGCGAGCACGCCCCGGCCGCGGACGCTGCCGATGGTGGCCGCGGCCAGGACGGTGGCGGTGGTCTTGTGCACGCCGCCCTTGGGGTTGGCGAACGCCAGCACGCGCGGCTTGCCGAGCTTGCGGCGCAGCACCGCGACGGCGCGCTCCATCTCGCCGGCCGGCTCGGTCTGCCGCCACTCGATGCGGGCGGCGGCCGGTGAGGTGGGCGCCGGGGCCGGCGCGGGGGCGCGGACCGGGGCCGGCGCCCGGACCGGCGCGGCCGAACCGCGGATCTGCGGGTAGTCCCGCTGCGGCGCGAGGGGAGCCGCCGGGGGCGCGGCCACGGGCGGGGCCGGCGGCGCGACCGGCGCCGAGCGAGGCGGCGGTCCCGGGCTGAAGTAGCTGTGCGGCTGTTCCGGGGCGGGCCGGCGACCGTTCGGCTCCGCATGCGGCGGCTGCTGCGGAAGCTGGCCCGGATGCGGGAGCTGCGAAAGCGGGTGCGGGACCTGGGCCGGCTGGGCGAGCGGGTACGAAGGCTGGGCGGGCGGCGGGGCCTGGCGGGACTGGTGCCGGGGGTCGAGCGGGTTGATCGGCCGCTGCGGCATGGGCCGGGGCTCGAACTGCTGCTCGGGGCCACGCTGCTCGTAGGACGACGGCTGCTCGGGGCCACGTTGCTCGTAGGACGACGGCTGCTCGGGGCCACGCTGCTCGTAGGACGACGGCTGCTGCTGGGAGCGCGGGTCGAGCGGGTTGTAGGGCCGGCGGGTCGGCAGCGGCTGGCCGAACTGCTGCGGCGGGGCCTGCGGGATCTCCCGCTCCGGCTCGTCCGGCTGTTCCTCGGCGGCGCGCGCGCTGTGCCGGGCACGGTCGAGCAGCGCCCGCCAACGCGGGGCTGGTTCCGCAGGCCGGCCCCAGCCGGTCTCGGTCCCATCCACGGCTCGTCCTCCCTGCGCTTACCTACGGTGATGCGGATGCGGCTCGTTCGTCGCCCCTGACAGGCTACGGAGCGAACCCTGTTCGGGCCACTGCCCGAGCGACCAACACTGATCGGTCCGGTTGACCGGACGACGTCTCGAGGGTCGCGCTCGATCGGCCGTCCGTACGTTTCGTGGACGAGAACTCAACGGACCGGACGGCTTCCTGGAGGTGTTCGTCAACGGGTCGGCGCATCCTGAGCTGCGCTCACGTCTGTTGTCGAGGGAACGGCGGCGCGCTCCTGCGGTGCCGTGGCGGAAACATCGTGCGAGGGGTCGGGGACCGCCGGTGAGGTGGAAGTCACAGGCGCTCCGGACGGAGACAGTATCGGCGCGGGCGGGCGCGAGGCAATGGCTGAACCACCGTTTGGCACAGGAATCGGAGATCCGCTCGGTTCCGCCGGAATCGTGCCCGACTGCTCCGGAAACGGCGGCCGGAACTCGGTGCGGTCGAGCTGGCGGACCTCGGCGGCGGGGTCGACGGCGCGCACCCCGGCCCGGTCGGCGACCGTCCGCAACGCGGCCGGGGTGGCATGGACCACAGCCGCGAACACACACGAGCAACCGGAGCGGTAGGCCGCGGCCTCGGCCCGCGCGGTGCCGGCCGCCGTCTCGTACGCCGTCCGCGCCCGCCGCCGGGCCGCGTCGCCGGCGTCCTGGCCCAGCCGCTGGCTGAGCCGGCGGTACTCGGCCTCCTCCTGATCGCGCTGCACCGCCGCGCCGGCCATCCCGGACAGCACGTCACCGGGCAGCTGGTAGACCGGGATGCGCACGACCTGGGTGTGCGTCCCGGCCAGCGGCACCCGGGTGTAGACCTGCGCCACCGCGGAACCGTCGAGCATGCCGGCCAGCGCGCCCGGCAGCACGTACTGCTCGAGGCTGACCAGGGCCCAGGTGGCGCCGGCGGCGGGCGCCGACGGATCGGTGAGCGCGGCCAGCTCGGCGCGGCTGGACCGGAGGTAACCGCCGACGCTCTGGCCCGGCACGACCCCGACCCGCAGGACGTCACCGGGGTCGCCGGCGCCGGGCAGTACGACCTCGCCGCGGTCCGCCCCGATGAGGCCGAGCACCAGCGTCGCGACCGCGACGACGGCCAGGCCGCTCGCGACTCGCAGCACTGCGCGGACCGGCAACGGTTCCCGCGCGGGTTCGGCGGGCCCCACGTGACTTGCTCCCTGAGTGCTCAGTCCTGGAGGACGTCCAGCGCGTACCTCAAGTCGTCAGGGTAGTCGCTGACGAACCGGACCTCATCGTGCGTTCGGGGGTGGAGGAACCCCAATTCTCGGGCGTGCAGCCACTGCCGGTTCAGCTTGAGGCGGGCCGAGAGGGTCGGGTCGGCGCCGTAGGTGAGGTCGCCGACGCACGGGTGCCGCATCGCCGAGAAGTGCACCCGGATCTGGTGGGTGCGGCCGGTTTCCAGCTTCACGTCGATCAGGCTGGCCGACCGGAACGCCTCGAGCGTGTCGTAGTGGGTGACGCTCGGCTTGCCCGAGTTCATCACCGCGTACTTGTAGTCGGCGGTCGGATGCCGGTCGATCGGCGCGTCGATGGTGCCGCGCAGCGGGTCGAGGTGGCCCTGCACGATGGCGTGATAGCGCTTGTCGACCTCGCGTTCCTTGAACGCCCGCTTCAGCACGCTGTAGGCGATCTCGCTCTTGGCGACCACCATCAGCCCGGTGGTGCCGACGTCGAGGCGGTGCACGACGCCCTGCCGCTCGGCGGCGCCGCTGGTGGCGACGTTCTGCCCCATCGCCGCGAGACCGCCGACGACGGTCGGGCCGGTCCAGCCCGGACTCGGGTGGGCGGCCACGCCGACCGGCTTGTCGACCACCACGATGTCGTCGTCGCTGTAGACGATCGCGAGGCCGGTCACCGGCTCGGCCACCACGCTCGGCGGCGCGACCGGCGCGGGCAGCGTCACCTCGAGCCACGAGCCGGCGCTGACCTTGTCGGACTTCGGCCGCGGGAACCCGTCGACAAGCGCGTCACCGGCCTCCACCAGGGTCGCGGCGGCCGTCCGGGAGAGCCCGAACAACCGGGAGACGGCCTGGTCGAGCCGCATGCCGTCCAACCCGTCGGGCACCGGCAGGGAGCGCTGGGTCACGCGGTCTCAGCTTTCTTGTGTACGACACGACGGCCGTCCCGCTGCCGTCCGGTCAGTTCCAGCAGCACCGCGAGGCAGACACCCACCGTGAGGCAACTGTCGGCGATGTTGAAGACGGCGAACTTCTCCGCGTACGGCGCGAAGAGGCTGATCATGTCGACCACGTGCCCGCGGAACGGGCCGGGCGCACGGAACAGCCGGTCGCCGAGGTTGCCGACGGCCCCGCCGAGCACCAGGCCGAGCGAGATCGCCCACGGCAGCGAGCGCAGCCGGGTCGTCATGTAACCGATCCAGCCGATGACCACCAGGGTGATCACCGGGAAGACCCAGGTGTGGTTCTCGCCCATGCTGAACGCCGCGCCGCCGTTGCGCAGCAGCGACAGGTAGACCAGACCACCCAGGATGCGCACCGGCTCGCCCTCGGTGAGGTGCTCGGTGCACAGCCACTTCACCCACTGATCGAGCGCCACCGCGAGCACCGCGGTGACGCCCAGCACCGCGACGGCCCGGCCGCTGAAGCCGGTCCGCGGACCCGGCTCCGGCGGCGCCGCGGTCGTCGAGGTTGCCTCTTCGGCGTTCAGCGTCTCTCCTCCAACTGCTTGCAGGACACACAGAGAGTCGCGGACGGGAACGCCGCCAGTCGCTCGACCGGGATCGCGTTGCCGCACCGCTCGCACCAACCGTAGTTGCCCTCGCCGAGCCGGTCGATGGCGCGCTCCACCTGATTGATCCGCTCGAGCAGATTGTTCACCAGAGTGACCTCCTGCTCGCGCTCGAGCGTCTTGGTGCCGGTGTCGGCCTGGTCGTCGCCGGCCGAGTCCTGCAGCCGGTCGCGCTGCAGCTCGGTCAGCTCACTGACCGAGGTGTCGTACTCCTGCTGCAGCTCGTCCAGGCGCCCGGTCAGCGCGACCCGGATCGTCTCCGTCTCGGCCGCGCTGCGGTCCTGCTTCCCGGCGGCCTTGGCGGTGGTCGCGGTATCGGTTGCCTTGGCCATCGTCGCTCCCTCGGCCGCACCCCCGGCGCGGCGATCAGCGGTTCTCGAGACCAGGCCGGCGTCGGCCGCCCTGCCGGGCCGCGCCTGCCTGTCTCGCTGTCGGTGCCGGACGTGTTCCCCTTGCTCGTCCGGCCGCTCGCCCCGGCACCCGGGACGGCGTCGCACTTCCCCGGGGCGACTCGCCGTCGGGGCCTGGCCCACCTGCGCCGACAGCCCCACCGGCACCCCTGGCCCCACCTGTGGGAAGAGGCCCCAACTGCACAAACGGCGCGGCTGAACCAGCAGCCGCGCACCCCGGAGGGACTGAAGGATACCCGACCGTTCCCGATTCAGTGCGGCTGCTCCCGCCCCTGCTCGTCGAACCACCGCGCCAGCCGCCCGCGCCGGCTCACCGCGCGCAACCGCCGCTCGGCCGGGTCCCGCGCATCGGCGGTGGCCACGATCAGCATCGAGTCCCCGGTCCGCAGCCGGGTGTCCGGACCGGGCACGAACCCGGCGCCGTCACGCACCACCAGCGTCACCGAGGCGCCCACCGGCAGCCGCAGCTCGTCGATGTGGACGCCGGACAGCCGCGAGCCCGGCGCCACGTCCAGCTGGAGCAGGTCGGCGTGCATCCGCTCCAGCGGCGCGGTCTCCACGTGGATCTCGGTGGGCTCGGCCGGCGCGGTGATCCCGAGCAGGCGCGCGGCCGGGGCGAGCGTGCTGGCCTGCAGCAGCGTGAAGACGAAGACGAGCACGAACACCGCGTCGAACAGCCCGCCCGCGCCCGGGGTGCCGGCCGACAGCGGGATCGTGGCCAGCACGATCGGCACCGCCCCGCGCAGTCCCGCCCACGACAGGAACGCCGTCCCCCGCCACCCGACCCGCAGCACGTCCGCCGGCGTCCGCCGCGGCCGGCTGCCGCGGGGGCGCAGACCGCGGACCGGGCGGGCCAGGACGGCGGCGACGATCACCGACAGCGGGCGGGCCAGCAGCACCAGGGCGATCCCGACGACCAGGGCCGGGACCACCGCCCGGAGCAGGTTGTCGGGCGAGACGAGCAGGCCGAGCAGCACGAACAGGCCGATCTGGGCCACCCAGGCGAGGCCGTCGGCGAAACCGAGCACGGCCCGGCGGTGCGGCAGGCGGCCGTTGCCGAGCACCACGCCGGCCACGTAGACGGCGATGAATCCGGAGGCGTGGGCGACCGCACCGGCGGCGTAGGCGAGAACGGTCAGACCGACGGCGGCGATCGGGTAGAGACCGGCCGACGGCAGGGCGGCGCGGCGCAGCGTCCACTTGCCGACGGCACCCACCGCGTACCCGATGGCGGCGCCCGCGGCCAGTTCGTAGGCGACCGTCAGAACCTCGTACCACCAGGGGTGGGTGGCCTCCCCGGTGGCGCTCAGCAGGATGACCAGCAGGACCACCGGGGCGTCGTTGAGGCCGGACTCGGCCTCCAGCGTGGTGACGAGCCGCGGCGGGAGCCGCAGGCGCCGCAGCGTGGCGAAGACCGCGGCGGCGTCGGTCGAGGAGAGGACGGCGCCGTAAAGCAGCGCCAATCGCCAATTCAGACCGAGTACGAGGTGGGCGGCGACGCCCACGACGGCCACGCTCACCAGGACGCCGATCGTCGCGAGCGACACCGACAGGCCGAGGACCGGGCGCAGCGCGCTCCAGCGGGCGGTCAGCCCACCCTCCGCGATGATCATGATGAGGGCGCAGAAGCCGAGCGTACGGGTCAGCTCGGCGTCGTCGAAGCGGATGCCGAGGCCGGCCTCCCCGATGATCATGCCGATGCCGAGGTAGACGAGGAGGCTGGGCAGGCCGAGCCGGGTCGAGACCCGCACCGCGAACACCGCCACCAGCAGCACCCCGGCCCCGACGAGCAGGGCCAGGTCGAGGTGACCGGTCACGCCGGTCCGTTGCCGTCACGTAGAGTGATCATCCGGGTGCGCACCTCGTCGCCGTCGGTGATCACTGTGAAGACCTTGTCGCGGCTGGTCGCGCCGAGTTTGAGGGTCACTGCCGCCGGGCGTACGCCGAGGGCCCCGGCCAGGGCGCGCCGGACCGCCTCGGTGGCCTTGCCGTCGACCGCCGGTGCCCCCACCGCGATGACCAGCGCCGCTCCGTGCGGCCCGTCGTAACGCCCGCCGACCCGGTCGCGCCCCGCGCCCGGCCGCACCCGGACAGCCACGTAAAGACCTGCGCTTTCGGGAGTTCGGCGAGCGACCATGCCCCATTGTGCGGGTCGGCGCCCGACCGCCGGCCGCCGGTGCCCGCTCCGACCCGCGCGCCGACCCGGTCAAGGCCGGGCCGGTCAAGGCCGGGCCGGTCAAGGCCGGGCCGGTCAAGGCCGGGCCGGTCAAGGCCGGGCCGGTCAAGGCCGGG
>NZ_BOMM01000054.1 GCF_016862195.1 Paractinoplanes ferrugineus
AGGCCGGGCCGGTCAAGGCCGGGCCGGTCAAGGCCGGGCCGGTCAAGGCCGGGCCGGTCAAGGCCGGGCCGGTCAAGGCCGGGCCGCGGCCGCCACCAGACGATCGACCGGACGGCACAGGCCGCACGGGCTGAAGCCGAGCTCGACGGCCTCGTTGATCGGGATCGGCTCGCTCAGCTTGCCGACCAGGTGCTGACATTCCGGCACGTGGTAGCGCGGGCGACCGTCGACCACCAGCACCTCGGCATCCATCCGAGCCACCCGGACGGCGTCGCTCGGGCTGACCGTCTGCGGCAGCGGCTCGTCAGCCGGGTCGTCCTCGGCGGGCTCCGCCAGCCCGTCGTCACCCAGCCCGGCGCCGCCCAGCCCGGCGCCGCCCAGCCCGGCGCCGGCCGGGCCGGAGTCGCCCGGACCCGTGTTGCCCGGACCCGTGTTGCCCGGACCCGTGTTGCCCGGTCCGGTGCCGGCCGGGCCCGGGTCGGCGAGCCTCTCGCCGGGCCGGCCCGCGCCGGGGAGGTCGGTCGCGGCCGGTTCGGCGTGCCGCCAGGCGTTCGCACCGGGGTTGTCGCTGCGGGCCGAACCGATCAGGCCGGAGGCCAGGTCGTAGTCGGGCTCGGCACGCTGCTCCGCCCGCCCGTGGCCGGGCTCGGCGCTCACACCGGCGGGACCCGGGTCTCCGGGGGTGCGGCCGAACGCCCGGTCGGCGGGGGTGTGCAGGTCGTCGACGTCGGTGTCGCGGCGGGCATCCGCGGGGCCGGCGGTCATGCCGGCGACGGCGTCGCGGCGCCCGGCGTCGTAGGCCTCGTCGAGATCGTCGGCGTCGAACTGGACGGTTTCGCGCCGGTCCTGCGCCGCGGCGGGGCCGCGGCCGCGCCGTTCGGCCAGGAACTCGGGCTCGGCGGCGAAGACCGGGCCGGCCGGATCGTCGGCGTAAGCGGGATCGGCGGCGAACGGCGGCTCGGCGGCATAGGCGGGATCACCGGCGTAAGCGGGACCGGCGGCGTACGGCGGCTCGGCGGTCGCGGGCCCGGCGGGGAAGGAATCGGCCGGCGCTGCGAACTCGTCCTGGCGAGGAGCGGCCGGCTGGGGTGTCGTCTCGGCGGCGCGGCGGGCGGTGGCGTTCTGGCGCGCGCCGATCACCAGGGCGACCGCGGCCAGCAGACTGGCCACGATCGAACTGATGAGGAAGGTGCTCGATCCGCCGATGAGGCCCAGGACGAGCAACGCCACCGCGACGAGGATGAGCAACAGGCTGGCAACGATCATGGCTCATCCCTCGTCGTGGTAACCGGGGGTGGAAAGGTCAGCGCCCGGACTCGATGGCACCGGTGCGGGTGCCGCCGTAGGAGCCGGCGAGGCCCGCCGCGGCGAGACCGCCGGAGCCGCCGACCGCGCGGGCGGAGTCGGCACGCGTCATCTCGGCCTCGAGACCCTGGCCGCGACCGTCGAGGTCACGCAGCTGGCTCTCCAGGTAGGCCTTGAGTCGAGTGCGGTACTCCCGCTCGAACTGCTTGAGCTCCTCGATGTGCTTCTGCAGCGCCGACCGCTTGGCGTCCAGGCCGCCCATGGCTTCCTGGTGGCGCTGACGGGCGTCACGCTCGAGGGCGTCGGCCTTGGCCCGCGCCTCGCGGGTGACCTCCTCGGCCTTGGAGCGGGCGTCGGAGAGGAGCTTGTCGGCCTCGCGGCGAGCGTCGGACACGTGGTCGTCGGCCGTGCGCTGGGCCATCATCAGCACCCGCAGGGCCTGCTGCTCGCCGTCACCGGTGCCACCACCGGCGGGAGCGCCGACCGGGCCCTGGGCCCGGACCTGCTCCAGCTCGGCCTGCATCTGGCGCGCGGCCTGCTCGGCCTGCGCCTTGTCCCGCTGCACGCGGTCCAGCTGGGCCTTGACGTCGTTGAGCTCGGCGGCGAGACGGGGGTCGGCACCCGAGACGGCTGGCGCGCCACCCCGGCCACCGCGCTCCACCTGGGCGCGCAGCTCGTTGTTCTCCTCGATCAGACGGGCGAGCTCGCGCTCGACCTCGTCAAGGAAGGCGTCGACCTCCTCCTCGTCGTACCCCCGCTTGCCGATCGGGGGTTTCTTGAAGGCCACGTTGTGCACGTCGGCCGGAGTCAGCGGCATCGAAACTCCTCGGGTCAGTTGCGGCCGCGGTGGGGGCTGCTTTCTAGCTGTACGCGTTGATCAGTTTCACGAGCACGAACTCCATGAGCACGAACAGGATAACCAGCAGCACGATGGAAGCCAGGTCCAAGCTCACGTTACCAATGCGCAGCGGTGGGATCACACGCCTCAACGCCTTCAGAGGCGGGTCAGTGACGCTCCACACCGTTTCGAGTGCCGCCGACGCGCCCCTGCCGGGCTGCCACCGCCGTCCGTACTGGAGGACCGCGGACAGGACGAACCTGGCCAGCAGGACCAGGACGAAAAGATAGACCACAAGGTAGAGGATTTGGAACAGGATCGACAGCACGTCTGAGGGTCCCCCAGTCGGGTGAGCTGTGCGGGTCAGCTCTGGTTGAAGAACCCACCCTCAGCGATCTTGGCCTTGTCCTCAGCGGTGACCTGGACATTTGCCGGAGAGAGCAGGAAAACCCGGTTGGTCACGCGCTCGATCGTACCGCGAAGACCGAACGCCAGACCGGCCGCGAAGTCGACCAGACGGCGGGCGTCCCCCTCATCCATCTCGGTGAGATTGATGATGACCGGCACACCGTCGCGGAAGTGCTCACCGATGGTGCGGGCCTCGCGGTAGGTGGTGGGGTGCAGCGTGGTGATCTGGTAACGCTGCTCCTCCTCGACCGGACGGGCCTGCGGCTGCGGCATCGGCGCGGCCGGCTGGGCCAGGGCGAGGTTGTCGCGGGTGGCGTAGCCCATCTGGGCGCCCTCGGCCGACGACGGGCGGGTGATCGAGCGCACCCGGGCGCGATCGGTGGAATCCACCCGATCGTGGTCGTCGAGGTCGGCCCGGGACAGCCGCTCGGAGACCCGGCTGCGCTCGTTGCGGGCGCGCGGAACGGCGCGCTCCTCCTCGTCGGCCTCGTCGTCCTCGTCGATGTCGGCGTAGCGGGAGCTCGAGTAGCGGTCACGGTCGCGGTCACGATCCCGGCCGCCCCGGTAGGACGGCTCGCGGTAGTCGTGGTCGGCGTAGTCGCGGTCGTCCTCCTCCTCGACCAGGCCCAGCCAGACGCCCGCCTTCCGAATCGCGCTCATGCCCCCACCCCATTCCGCATCCGGAAAGTGTCCCGACCTGCCATGTCCCCCACCTTGTCCGCCACTGCCCTGTCCGCCGCCGCGCTGTCCGACATCGCGTTGTCCGACATCACGCTGTCCCCCATTGCCCTGACCGCCACTGCGGCCGCGCCCCCACGGCGCACCGCATCCCCCTGGCGAGCGCCGACCGTCCGATCCGGACCGGCTACGTCAGAACAACACCCATGTAGTTTGCTGCCCGCCGCAAGGCTACCGCAGCGTGTTTCGCATTCCGAGCAAAGAAGTGCCGATCCGGACGTGTGTCGCGCCGTGCCGGACGGCCGCCTCGAGGTCGCCGCTCATGCCCGCGGAGATCGTGGTGGCACCGGGGTGCCGCTCGGCCAGCCCGGCCGAGAGCACGGCCAGCCGCTCGAACGCCCGGTCGGGCTCCCAGTCCCGGGGCGCGACCGCCATCAGACCGCCGAGCAGCAGGGCCGGCGCGGCGGCCACCACGTCGGAGATCCGCCAGAGCTCGTCACCGGCCGCCCCGCCGCGGGCCGGATCGTCGTCGATGCTCACCTGGATCAGCACCTCGAGCGGCGCCGGCCGGTCCACGGCGGCCCGCTCCAGCGCCGTGGCCAGGCGCACCGAGTCCACCGACTCGACCACATCGGCGTACCCGGCGACTGATCTCGCCTTGTTCCGTTGAAGTTGCCCGATGAAGTGCCAGCGCGGGGCGGCCCCGGCCGCGCGCGCCGCCGCGGCCTTGGGCTCCGCCTCCTGGTCGCGGCTCTCCCCGACGTCGGTGACGCCCAGCCCGGCCAGCAGGATGACGTCGCTCGCCGGGTAGGTCTTGGTGACCGCGGTCAGCCGGGCGGCGTCCACCGGCCGGCCGGCCGCCACGCAGGCGCGCGCTATCCGCTCGCGCACCTCGGCGAGGGAGGCGGCGAGCTGATCGCGCCGCGCGACGTCGGTCACCGCGTCCTCAGGAGCCGTTCTTGAGGAAGTCCGGCACGTCCACATCGTCGAAGAGCACCCGGCGCGGCGTCTGCGCCGGCGGGGCCTGCGGCGTGCTGACCACCGGGTTGCTGGCCGGCGGCGGGGTCTGCACCGGCGGGACGACCTTGCGGGCCGGCTCGCTCGGCTTGTAGGACGGGGTGCCGCCGTCGAAGCCGGCCGCGATCACCGTGACCCGGACCTCGTCGCCGAGCGCGTCGTCGATGACCGCGCCGAAGATGATGTTCGCGTCGGGGTGCGCCGCGTCGGTGACCAGCTGCGCCGCGTCGTTGATCTCGAACAGGCCCAGGTCGGAGCCGCCGGCGATGGAGAGCAGCACGCCGCGCGCGCCGTCCATGCTCTGCTCCAGCAGCGGGCTGGAGATGGCCCGCTCGGCCGCCTCGACCGCGCGGTTGTCGCCGCGGGCGCTGCCGATGCCCATCAGGGCGCTGCCGGCGTTGCTCATGACGCTCTTGACGTCGGCGAAGTCCAGGTTGATCAGACCGGGCGTGGTGATCAGGTCGGTGATGCCCTGGACACCGGAGAGCAGCACCTGGTCGGCCTGGCGGAACGCGTCCATCATGCTGATGCCGCGGTCACCGAGGGCGAGGAGCCGGTCGTTCGGGATGACGATCAGGGTGTCGCACTGGTTGCGCAGCTCGTCGATGCCCGTCTCGGCCTGCACCTGGCGGCGCTTGCCCTCGAACGAGAACGGCCGGGTGACCACGCCGATGGTGAGCGCGCCCAGCTTGCGGGCGATGTTGGCGACCACGGGCGCGCCGCCGGTGCCGGTGCCGCCGCCCTCGCCGCACGTCACGAAGACCATGTCGGCGCCCTTGAGCACCTCTTCGATCTCGTCCCGGTGGTCCTCGGCGGCGTTCTTGCCGACCTCGGGCTGGGCACCGGCGCCGAGGCCGCGGGTGAGCTCCCGGCCGACGTCGAGCTTGACGTCGGCGTCACTCATCAGCAGCGCCTGCGCGTCGGTGTTGATCGCGATGAACTCGACTCCCTTGAGCCCCACCTCGATCATGCGGTTCACGGCGTTGACGCCGCCGCCGCCGATACCGACCACCTTGATGACGGCCAGGTAGTTGTGTGGAGGTGTCATCGGGCTCTCAGCCTTCCCTTCGGGGTTGGCGGATGTCGTGGGCCCATGCGGCTCCGGCCCGGAACCGCAGTCGACATCCGCTGCCGTACAAGGGAGGGCGAGGAAACCCTCACCCTCTACTAGAGGCTCAGGGTTATGTCAACCATGCAACCTCTGGAGGCAACGTAAGCGGCGGGCACGCGTCAGCCAAGGACCGGCGCGGCGTGTCGGGGCCCGCTTACGTGGCGAATATCCGACGCGGCCGTAACCTCACGCAAAATACGCTGTTCGTGCCCAGATGTCCGCTATCGAATCGTCGGTACGGTCGGCGCGCTGACGTCGATCTGCTTGTCCGCCTTCGTCAGCAGCACCGTGGCCACCTGACTCTTCAGCGAGCTCTCGGTGTCGTCGCCCCAGAGCACCACGCGGTCCTTGGTGAGCTCCAGCTTGATCTGCGCGGGGGCCGCCGCCGAGACCGCCACCAGTTGCTCGCGCAGGTCGGTGCTGAGCGCGCCGAGCACGGCCAGCGCCGACCTGGTGTTGATGTCGGCCGGGCCGGGCGCCGGGGTGTTCAGCAGCGGCAGGCCGTCCGGCTGCCGGGTCACCTCGCGGAACGGCACGCCGGTCGCGTCGATCAGGGTCAGCTTGCCCGCGGCGGCCGGCACCGCCGCCACCGCGGTGCGCTCGACCACCTCGACGACGAGCGTGGACGGCCAGCTCCGCTTGATCATGACGTGGTCGACCGCGGGCAGGCCGCGCACCCGGCCCTTGACCGCGTCGAGGTCGAGCCGGGCCAGGGGCTCGCGCATCGGCACCGCCGCCGCCTGCTCGACCTGCAGCGGGGTCAGGAACTGGGTGCCGACGACGCGGACCTCGCGGACGCCGAGCACCGGCGTGGCGTACACGATCCAGGCCAGACCGCCGAGCACCAGCGCCACCCCGGCCGCGATCGCCCACGGCAGCAGCGCACGCAGCCGCCGCTGGCGGGCGCGCGCCATGAAACGCCGGGCCGAGGGCGGCACCGCGTCGGTGCCGGCCCGCACCAGCCGCCAGTTACGCCCGCCCCCGCTCACCGCCGGTTACTCCGGCGCTTCCGACGACAACACGGCCAGCAGCTCGTCGCCCATCAGCGAGATCGGCGGCGCGCCCATCGTCACCACCACGTCGCCGGGCCGGCTGCGCCGCAGCACCTCGGCCGGCACGTCCTGCCAGTCGGGCACGAACACCTTGTGCCCGGCCGGCAGGTCGATGGCCGCGGTCAGCGCCACCCCACCCTCGCCCGGCCCGCGCATCTCGCCCGGCCCGAAGACCTCCATGACGATCGTCTCGTCGGCGATCGCCAGCGCCTCGGCCAGCTCGGCCTGCAGGTCGCGGGTGCGGTAGACCCGGTACGGCTGGAAGACCACCAGCAGGCGGCCGTCGCCGGCCACCTCGCGCAGGGTCAGCAGCGCCGCCTTGACGGAGGTGGGGTGGTACGCGTACTCGTCGTAGACCCGCACCCCGGCGGCGATGCCCTTGCGCTCGAAGCGGCGGCGCACCCCCGGGAACGACGCGAGCGCCTCGGCGATCTTGTCGAGCGGCAGGCCCAGGCGCAGGCCGGTGAGCACCGCGGCGGCGCTGTTGAGGCCCATGTGCTTGCCGGGCAGGGCCAGCTTGATCTCACCGAGCGGCTGGCCGTCCAGCTCGGCCGCGTAGCGGACCCCGCTGGTCGACGAGGTGACGTCGGATATCCGCAGGTCGGCGCCCTCGGCCTCGCCGTACGTCCAGACCGTCTTGCCCGCGGCCCGCAGGCCGGCGATGAGCTCGCCGGTGCCGGGGCCGTCCGCGCAGGTCACCACGAAGCCGTCGGCCAGCGAGCCGAACTCCAGGAAGCCGGCCTTGAGACCGTCGAGGTCACCCCAGTTGTTGAGGTGGTCCTCCTCGATGTTCGTGATGATCGCGACGTGCGGCCGGTAGATCAGGAAGGACCGGTCGGACTCGTCGGCCTCGGCCACGAAGTGCGGCCCGGTGCCGTGGTGGCCGTTGGAACCGGCCTCGGAGATCTCCCCGCCGATCACGAACGACGGGTCCTGCCCGGCATGCTGCAGGATCACCGTCATGATCGAGGTGGTGGTGGTCTTGCCGTGGGTGCCGGCCACCGCGATGGTCTGCCGGCCGGTCATCGCCGCGGCCAGGGCCTCGGAGCGGTGCAGGATGCGCAGGCCGAGCCGGCGCGCCTCGACCAGCTCCAGGTGGTCCTGCGGGATGGCGGTGGAGAAGACGACCGTGTCGACACCCTCCAGGTTGGACGCCACGTGCGACATGTGCACGGTGCCGCCGAGCGCGCGCAGCGCCGCCAGGGCGGGCCATTCGCGCAGCTCGCTGCCGGAGACCGGCACGCCGCGGGTGAGCAGCAACCGGGCCAGGCCGGCCATGCCGACCCCGCCGATGCCGATCAGATGAACACTGCCCAGTTCCTCGGCGGTCAGCTTGCCGGCGGGGGTCAACTCCGCGGTGTTCACTGTCCAGTCCCCTTCATCGCGCCGGTGCTCTCCATCGCGCCCATGCCCTTCATCGACTCTGCGCCACCGCTTCCAGGACGAACTCCAGAAGCGCCTCGTCGCCGTCGCGCCGACCGTACTGCGAGGCGGCGTGCCCCATCATCGCGAGCCGGTGGCGGTCACGCGCCAACGGGATGATGTGCTGCTCGATCCACTCGGGGGTCAGCTCGGCGTTGTCGACCAATATGCCGCCACCGGCCTGCACCACCGGTAGGGCATTTCGCTTCTGTTCCTGGTTGCTGTGCGGGTAGGGCACGTAGACGGCCGGGACGCCGAGCGCGGTCGTCTCGGCCACGGTGATCGCGCCGCCGCGGCAGAGCATGAGGTCGGCGGCGGCGTAGCCGAGCTGCATGTCCGACAGGTAGGGCACCACCACGTATGGCACCGGGAGGTCGGTGGGCACGTCGAACGGCTCGTTGCGGCCGCCCTGCACGTGCAGCACCTGGATGCCGGCGTGGGCCAGGCGCTTGGCCGCCGCGGCCACCGCCAGGTTGATCGTGCGGGCCCCGGAGGAACCGCCGGAGACGAACAGCACCGGCAGGTCGGGCCGCAGGCCGAACTGGTAGAGCGCCTGCGGGCGCAGCGCGGCCCGGTCGAGGTGGGTGAGCGCGGTGCGCAGCGGCACGCCGACGACCCGGGCGTCGCGCAGCGACTCGGCCGCCTGCGGCTGGTTGGGGAAGCCGACCGCGATGTTCTTGGTGAACTTCATGCCCATCCGGTTGGCGACGCCCGGCGGCACGTTCACCTCGTGGATGACGATCGGCACGTCCCGGCGCCAGGCCGCGAGGTAGGCCGGGACCGAGACGTAGCCGCCGAAGCCGACGACGACCTCGGCCTGCACCTCCTCGAGGATCTTGCCGGCCGCGTGCGACGACTTGTACATCCGGTCCGGGGTGCGCAGCAGGTTCATGTTCACCGAGCGGGGCAGCTGGAAGGCCGGGATGACCCGCAGGTCGTAACCGGCCGCCGGGATCAGCTCGTTCTCCATGCCCTTGGGGCTGCCCAGGGTGGTGATCCGCACCTGGGGGAAGTGCCTGGTCACGGCGTCCGCGAAGGCGAGCAGCGGATAGATGTGACCGCCGGTGCCTCCTCCGGCGAGCACTACTGACCGCAGCATCACCGTCTCCTTCCGACCCCGCTGCCGGCCGTCGCCCGGCCATCCTTCGGGGCCGGCTGCCGGTGCGGGGGGAGCGGCGGCAGCGGGGCCCATAGTAGGCGTACCCATCTCGACGGCGGACGGGCGTTCAGGGCCTTGGCCGCGTCGGGCTCGGCCCGGGCGAACGAGGCGAGCATGCCGATCGCCGCGAGGATCACCACGAGGGCACTGCCACCAGCGGAGATGAACGGCAGCGGAAGGCCGGTGATGGGCAGCATGCCGGTCACCCCGCCGATGTTGATCACGGCCTGGGCGACCAGCCAGGTGGTGATCGCGGTGGCCGCGAGGCGGCGGAACGGGTCCTGCGAGCGGCGGGCGATCCGGAAACCGGTGTAGGCGAGCACCGAGAACAGGGCCAGCACCACCGCGCAGCCGACCACCCCCAGTTCCTCGGCGACCACCCCGAAGATGAAGTCGTTGTCGGCGTGCGGCAGCCAGTCCCACTTCAGCGCGCCCTTGCCCAGCCCGACCCCGAACCAGCCGCCCTCGAAGATCGCCGAGCGGGCCTGGATGAGCTGGTAGCAGGGGCCGTTGAGGTCGCAGTTCTCGATCGGCTGGAGGAAGTTGGTCAGGCGGGCCAGCCGGTAGTTGTCGGCGTCGGCCGAGCCGGAACCGGCACCGCCGGAGGCGGCGGCGATGAGCAGACCGACACCCGCCAGGCCGAGTACGCCCAGGGCGGCGAACACCCGCAACCGGATCCCGGCCGCCCACAGCAGGCCGACGATCAGGGCCAGCAGCACCAGCATGGTGCCCAGGTCGTTGTAGCCGACCAGCACGAACAACAGGCCGATCACCGGGAACAACGGGCGGGACAGCTCCCGCCAGTGGCCCAGCGCCGGGCCCTTGCGGGCGATCAGGTCGGCACCCCACAGCACCATGCCGAGCTTGGCCAGTTCGGCCGGCTGCAGGACGATCGGGCCCAGGTAGAGCCAGAGCAGTTCGGCGTGGACCGGGCCGAGCCGGGGCTTGTCGAGCACCCCGACCGAGGCCAGCGCGCCGAGCAGGTCGAGGATGCCGAGCAGCACGACCGCGGTGCCGAGGACGTACTTGCCGACGTCGCGCAACGTGCTGGTGGGCAACCGCTGGCAGACCCAGAACGCGAGGAAGCCGAGGACCGCGTACATCGCCTGGTGGGTGACGGCGGTGAAGGCGTTGCCGTTCTTCGCGTACGCCTGCACGCTGGTCGCCGAGAACACCATGGTGAGCCCGATCAGCAGCAGCAGGCCGGAGCTAGCGATCAGCAGGTAGTACGAGGAGAGCGGCCGGGCGAGCAGCCCGTGCACCGCGGGCAGCAGCTGCCGGCTCAAGGACGGGCGTGCCGTCTGTGTTCGGTCGTCCGCCATGGACACATCATCTGCTCCGCGACACGCGAGTCCCCGTCATGACTGTGGCGTGTCGCGGAGAGATCTCTATCCCATTACCGTCAGGAAGTCGGAATAGAACAGTCCCAGCCCGATCGCCACGCAGATGCCGGAGACGATCCAGAACCGGACCACGATGTTGACCTCGCTCCAGCCGGCCAACTCGAAGTGGTGGTGCAACGGCACCATCCGGAAGACACGCCGGCCGGTGGTCCGGAACGACACGATCTGGATCACCCAGGTCACCGTGATGATGACGAAGAGCCCGCCGATGATGATCGCCAGCAGCGTGGTGCGGGTCGCCACCGCGAGGCCGCCGATCAGGCCGCCGAGCCCGAGCGAGCCCGCGTCACCCATGAAGATCCGCGCCGGGGACGTGTTCCACCACAGGAAGCCCACACAGGCGGCGGCCGCCGCGGCCGCGATCATCGAGATCTCCAGCGGATCGCGCACCTGGTAGCAGTAGTCGTTGACCCGGGCGTAGTCGGTGTCGGCGCACCAGTGGCGGTACTGCCAGAAGCCGATCAGCGCGTACGCGCCGAGCACCAGGATCGACGCGCCGGTGGCGAGGCCGTCGAGGCCGTCGGTGAGGTTCACGCCGTTCGACATGGCCGTGACGACGAAGACGAACATCATGACCGAGCCGACCTTGCCGACGTCGAGCCAGTCGATGTCGCGGATGAACGAGATGTGCTCGCTCGCCACGGTCTGGCCGTTGGTGCTGGCCACGTAGAGAGCGGCGACCCCGAACCCGCCGCCGACCAGCGCCTGGCCGAGCAGCTTGCCCTTGGCCGACAGGCCGTCGGAGTTGCGCCGGCGCACCTTCAGGAAGTCGTCGATGAAGCCGACCCCGCCGCAGAAGACGAACAGGCCGAGCAGGACCAGGGCGGTCATGGTCGGCCCCTCCTGCGCGATCTGCCGTTCGGGCAGCGTGGTCAGCGCCACGTGCCCGGCGACGTACGCGAAGACGGTCGCCACGATGAACGCGACGCCGCCCATCGTGGGGGTGCCCTTCTTGCCCAGGTGGGAGGCGGGCCCGATGGTCCGGATCGGCTGACCGGCCTTGAGCGCGGTGAAGACGCGGATCGCCACCGGTGTGCCGAACAGGGAGATGATGAACGCGACCGCGGCCGCGACGATGACTGCCCTCACGGGCGACCCTCACCCTTCTGGGGGCTGAACCGACCGAGTCCGCGACTGCGGGGCTCGCTTCGCTCACCGGTCGCACCGGGACGCAGTCCGTCGACCACGTCCCAGGTGCGGTACCTGGAGCCCTTCACGAGCACGACGTCGCCGGCCCGCAGATCCCCCGTGACGAGGCCGAGGGCGGTGGCCTGGTCCTCGGCGAGGATCGCCGCACCCGTCCAGCCCTCGATCTCGCTCGCCCCGTCCAGGATCGGACGGGCGTTGTCGGCCACCGCGACGAGCCGGTCGACACCGAGCTCGGCCGCGAGCCGGCCGACCTCCACGTGCCCGGACACCTCGTGGTCGCCCAGTTCGGCCATGTAGCCGAGCACCGCGATCCGGCGGCCCGGGGCCGCCATCGCCGCGAGCGCGTGCAGCGCCGCCGCCGTCGAGGACGGGTTGGCGTTGTAGGAGTCGTCGATCACCGTGACACCGTCGGGCCGGGTGAAGACGTCCATCCGGCGCGCCGAGGCGATCCCGACCTCGCCGAGCGCCCCGGCGACATCATCGAGTTCGCGCCCGAGCGAGAGCGCGACAGCCGCCGCGGCGAGGGTGTTCGCGACCTGATGACGCCCCGCCACCTTGAGCCGGACCTCGGCCGCGGAACCGTCGAACCGGATGGTGTACGCCGCCCGCCCGCCCGCGTCCACCACGACGTCCGTGGCGCGGACCGTCGCGCGGTCCGACTCCCCGGTCGTCCAGAGCTGGGCCGTCGTGCGCGAGGCCATCGCCGCCACCAGCGGATCGTCGGCGTTCAGGACCGCGGTGCCGGCCGGCGTCAGCGCCTCGACCAGTTCACCCTTGGCCCGCGCGGTTCCCTCGACCGAACCGAACTCGCCGATGTGCGCGGCCCCGACGTTGAGCACCACGCCGACGTCCGGCCGGGCGATCTCGCACAGGTAGCGGATGTGGCCGACACCTCGCGCGCCCATCTCCAGCACCAGGAACCGGGTCTGCTCGGTCGCCTGCAGCACGGTGTAGGGGAACCCGAGCTCGTTGTTGAGCGACCCGGCCGGCGCGATGGTCGGCCCGAGTCCCGCGAGCAACTGCCCGATGTAGTCCTTGGTGGTGGTCTTGCCGGAGGACCCGGTGAGGCCGACCACGGTCAGGCCGTCGAGCCGCGCGACGACCTCGCGGGCCAGCGCCGCCAGCGCCGCCAGCGGGTCCTCGACGACCACGCCCGGTTCGCCGGTGTCGCGGGTGCTCAGCACCGCGGCGGCCCCGGCCGCGACGGCCCGGCCGGCGAACTCGTGGCCGTCGACGTTCTCCCCTTCGAAGGCGACGAACAGCCCGCCCGGCCCGATGCGCCGCGAGTCGTACTCGACCGGCCCGGACACGACGACCGACAGCGTCGCGTTGACGAGCCGCCCTCCCGTGATCCCGGCGATCTCGTCAAGTGTCATGCGGATCAAGAATGTCCCCCCGCAGCGGCGAGCAGCGCCTCGGCCAGCTCGATCCGGTCGTCGAACGGCAGCATCTCCCCGTTGACCTCCTGACCCCGTTCGTGCCCCTTGCCCAGCAGCGCGATGACGTCACCGGCCCCGGCGAGACGGACCGCCTCGTCGATGGCGGTCCGGCGGCCGGGCATCTCGATGATCTTCGTGGCCGAGCCGGCCTCCTCGGCGCCCGCCCGCACGGCGGCCCGGATCACGGCCGGGTCCTCGGTGCGCGGGTTGTCGTCGGTGACGATCACCAGGTCGGCCCCGCGCGCGGCGGCGGCCCCCATCAGCGGCCGCTTGCCCTTGTCCCGGTCGCCGCCGGCCCCGATCAGGCAGATCACCCGGCCACCGCGGGCGGTAGCCAGTTCGTGCAGGGCGGTGAGGGCGGCGACGATCGCGTCCGGCTTGTGGGCGTAGTCGACCACGCCGAGCACGTCGCCGGGCGCCTCGACCCGCTCCAGCCGGCCCGGCACGCCCGGGCAGGCGGCGATGCCGCGGGCGGCGGTCACCGGGTCGATCCCGGCCGCGGTCAGCGCGGCCAGCGCCAGCAGCGCGTTGGCCACGTTGTGCCGGCCGGGCAGCGACACCCCGGCCTCGACCCGCAGGCCGGCCGGGCCGTGGGCCAGGAACCGCTGCCCGAACGCGGACGGCCGCACCGCCGAGGCCCACCAGGTGGCCTCGGTGTCGCCGGCCGCCGAATAACTGATCGTGGCCGGCTTGAACAGCGGCCGCAGCGCCGGGTCGTCGTGGTTGAGCACCTCGACCCGGCAGCGCCCGTCGAACAGCTTGGCCTTGGCCGCGAAGTAGTCGTCGGCGTCGGTGTGGAAGTCGAGGTGGTCGAGACCGAAGTTGGTGTAGCCGCCGACGGCGAACCCGATCCCGTTGACCCGGCCGACCGCGAGCGCGTGGCTGGAGACCTCCATGACCACGGCGGTCACGTCCTTCTCCGCCGCCGCGGCCAGGATCGCCTGCAGGTCGGTCGCCTCCGGGGTGGTGCGCACGCTGGGCACCACCAGGTCGCCGAGACGCGTCTCGACGGTGCCGACCAGGCCGGTGGTCAGGCCGGCGGCGCGCAGCCCGGACTCGACGAGATAGGCCGTGGAGGTCTTGCCCGCCGTACCCGTGATGCCGATCATCAGCAGCCGGGCCGAGGGATCGCCGTAGACCGCCGCGGAAGCGGCGCCGAGCGCCGCCCGCGGGTCGTCGGTCACCAGGACCGGCAGGCCGGTCGCGAGCGCCGCGTCGCGGCCCGCGGCGTCGGTGAGGACCGCCACCGCCCCCGCCGCCGCGGCGTCCGCCGCGAACTCCGCGCCGTGCCGGTTCGCACCGGCCAGCGCCGCGTAAAGATCACCTTGAAGCACCTCGCGACTGCTGTGCGTGATGCCGGTGACCTCGATGTCTTCACCGCTGAGCGAGGCCGGCAGAAGTGCCGCCAGGCGCGTCAGCCGCAGCGGTGCGACTGTCTCGGGACGTGGAACTGCGGGCACGGCGTCAGACCCTACCCCGTAGTCCGTGGCACACGAAAAACGCCACGGGCTACGGATGGATACGGAATTTCGGAGGCTTCGTCACCGACGGTGGCACCTGGTAGTGGAGCAGGGCAAACGACATCATCTTGCTGAACGCCGGGGCGGCCACGTCACCACCGGTGCCGTGCTGGACCTCGGCCGAGACGGCGATCACGAACCGCGGGTTCTCGGCCGGCGCCATGCCGATGAACGACCCGTAGTTGCTGCTCGTGTACTGACCGTCGATGAGACGCTTGCCGGTGCCGGTCTTACCCGCCACCCGGTAGCCGGCGACGGCCGCCTGGGTGCCGGTGGCGTCCTTGGTGTCGACCACGGCCTCCATCATGGTGCGCAGCTCGGCGGCCACGTTCGGGTCGAGGACCTTGTGCGTCGCCGGGGCGGCGGCCGGGGTGACCTTGCCGCCCTTGCCCGAGATCATCGCCTCGACCAGGTGCGGCTGCACGTAGACGCCGTCGTTGGCGATCGCCGAGTAGCCGGCCGCCATCTGGATCAGCGTGGCGTCCACACTCATCCCGATCGGCACCGAGCCGGACGCCGAACCGCTCCACTCGTCCGGCGTGAGGATCTTGCCGGGCGCCTCGAACAGCACACCCTCGTCGGTGGACTTGCCCAGCCCGAACTTCTGCTGGTAGTCGTACACCTTCTGCTTGCCGAGCTTGTCGGCGATCAGGATGGTGCCCACGTTGGACGACAGCGCGAGGATCCCCGGGATCGTCATCTTGGTGCCCTTGGGCTGGACGTGGCTGTCCTGGAACCGGTAGCCACCACGTTCCAGCGCCGGCCCCACCGTCACCGACGAGTCCGGCGTGATCAGCCCCTCCTGCAGGGCCGCGCCGATCATGAACGCCTTGTGCACCGAACCCGGGTCGGCGACGATCGCGCTGGGCACGTCCTCCCGGTCGGTCGGCGAGTAGTCCTCGGCCTTCGCCGCGTTGTACGTCGGGCAGCTGGCCTGGGCGAGCACCTCACCGGTCTTGACGTCGAGCACCACCGCGCCGGCGATGCTCGCCTTCCACGACGTGGCCTGCTCGCAGAGGATGCGCTGCACCTCGTACTGCAGGTCGGCGTCGATGGTGAGCTGCACCGACGTGCCCGGCTGCGGCTCCACGTACTTCTGGTAACCGCCCGGGATCGGCTTGTTCAGGTCGCCCTTGCCGATCTCGAACTCCTGCTTGCCGGCGGTGCCGCGCAGCAGCGAGTCGTAGCGCGCCTCCAGGCCCTCCAGGCCCGAGTTGTCGGCGCCGGTGAAGCCGATCAGGTTGGCCGCCAGGTCGGCGCCCGGCACGTCCCGCCGCTCGTCCTGCTTGACCACGATGCCGCTGAGGTCCATCGCGGCGATCTTCTCGCCGATCGAGATGTCGACACCCTGCGCCAGGAACTCGAAGCGGGACTGGCCACCACCCGGCCGGGTGTGCTTGGTCATCTTCGGGATCAGCTTCGACTGCGGCACGCCGAGCAGCGGCGACAGGATCGCCGCGGTCTTCGCCGGGTCCTTGACCAGCACCGGGTCGGCGCCCACGTAACGGGCCTCGACGCTGTGCGCGAGCACGGTGCCGTCCCGGTCGAGGATGCTGCCGCGCGGCGCGGGCAGCGTGACCTCGGTGATCCGCTGCTCGCGCAGCTTGATCAGCCGCGCCGCGTCGCCCGGCGACGAGGCCACCTGCAGCACGACCAGGCGCACGCCGATCATCACGAACAGGGAGAGCGCGAGCACGGTGCCGAGCCGCAGGCGGCGTACCGGATTGGCGAGCTTCGGCGGCTCGGCGGCCACCGCACGCACGGCGCGGCTCACCCCGGGCGTTTTTTTCGTACGGGCTTGTTTGGTACGCACGGACAGGGGCGTCCGCGGCGACCGCGCCGGTTTGGCCGGTCCCGCCGCCCGCGACCGCTCACCACCGCGGGTCGTGGTCCGCTCGCGCCGCTGCCGAAGCTCGTCGCGCTCCTCGGCCTCCGGCCGGCGGGCCCGCGGCGGCTCCCTGCGGGCCGGTTCCTTGCGAGCCGGCTCCTTGCCGGTGGGCTCCTTCGTGCGCGGCTCGTCCTTGGGCTCGGCCGGCTCGACGGTGGGCCGGCGCCCCCGCTGCGGGCGACCGCCGTCCAGCACCTGCAGAGCCGGCCGGAACGGGTCGGTGTTACGGCCCGCCCGCGGTGAGCGGGTGCGCTGGTCGCGCTCGGCCATGGTGCGCCCGCGCGGGGTGTACGCCCGCGCGTCGCCGATGCCGAAGCCGCGGCCCCGGGCCTTCTCCCCGGTCTCCTCCGGGCCGGTGTCCCCGGCCGGAAGGTCACGAGACGTACCGCGCCGGGGCTGGTTGCCCCGGCGCGGTGTGTCGTCCTCTCGCGGCGACATGTGGCCTACTGCCCCGTGCCGCTCTGCGTCTGGCCGTTACCCACCGATGCCCCGTTCGCCGTGCCGTCCGCGCCCTGAACCGCCCCGCCCTGAACCGCCCCGGTCTGGCCCGCGCCGGTCTGGCCGTTGGTCGCGCCGTTCGCCTCGCCGTTCTGTGTGGTCGAACCGTTCACCGGCGCCACCTTGCCCGCGCCCGCGTCGCCCACCGGGTTGCCGCCACCCGGCGTCGCGGCGTCCTGCGCGGTGATCGCCGGGCGTCCGTTGGCCGGCGTCAGCACGCCGATGATCTTGCCGTCGGGCAGCCGGAGCTTGGCCGGGTTCTCCGCCTTGACCAGGCCGAGCCGGCGGGCCGCCGCGTCGAGGTTGCCCACCTGGGACGCCTCGATCAACTGGTTCTGCACGTCGGCCTGCTGGTTGTCCAGGATCGCGCCCTGCTTCTGCAGGTCGGCGATCCGGAACGAGTTCTCGTTGGTCTTGGTGTTGATCAGCAGGACGCCGAGCACCCCGACCACCACCACGCCGATCACCGAGGCCACGAACGGCGCCCGCGGTGCGCTGACCGGCACCGGCGGAGCGACCCGCAGCCGGGGCGGCGCCGGCACCTCACCGGTCCGGCGGACCGGATCCACCACCGGCGCGTCGACCCGCAGGGCGGCGGTGCCGTCCACCGGAGCGTCCGGCACCGGGCGCCGACCGGCCGCCGGCACACCCTTGCCCCGGTCGCGGGCGGCCCGCTCCTCGAGGACCTCCTCACGGCGGGTCTTGATGGCCGGCTCCGGGCGACGGCCCTTGCCGCGAACCAGTTCGGCCCGCTCACCGCGTACCTCATCGGCCTTGGTGTCGGCCTTGATGCCGGCCTTCTTGCCGGCCGCCTTGCCGGCGATCCCTGACCGGCGCGTGTCGTCTTTCGCACCGGCCTGGCGACGCGCCCCCCGGGCGTCACCTGCCAGGGCGTCCGCATGATCCGTGACCCGGCCCCCCGGCCGCGGCGCAATGCGCTCGCTCATGCTTTCCCCTCCCCCTCATCGCGTTCCCCCGGGCGTAACCGCCCTTGTCCCCCGTGCGTCGACAGACGGGGCCGTTCGCGTTCGGCACCCGTCGTGTCCCGGTCGATCCGCTCGACCGCGCGTAGCTTCACCGAGGCCGCTCTCGGATTGGCCGCTACTTCCTCGTCCGTCGGCGGCTCCGACCCCCTTGTCAGCAGACGCAGGGTCGGACCGGTTCCCGGCAGTTCGACCGGCAGGTCGATCGGCCCGGTGCTGCGCGTCCTCGCCGTGAGGGCACGCTTGACGATCCGGTCCTCCAAAGATTGGTAGCTCATCACCACAAGGCGGCCTTTCGGCGCCAAGGCGTCCAAAGCGGCCGGTACGGCCGACTCGAGCGCGGCGAGTTCCCCATTTACCTCAATACGTAACGCTTGAAACGTTCTTTTCGCGGGATTTCCACCCGTTCGTCGCGCGGCGGCCGGGATCGACTCCTTGACCAGCTCGGCCAGCCGGGTCGTGGAGGTGATCCGCCCCTTCGCCCGCTCCCGCACGACCGCCGAGACGATCCGGGGGGCGAACTTCTCCTCGCCGTACTGCCGCAGGATCCGGACCAGCTGACCGGGCTCGTAGGAGTTGACGACCTCCTCGGCCGTCATCCCCGACGTCTGGTCCATCCGCATGTCCAGCGGCGCGTCCTGGGCGTACGCGAACCCGCGGTCCGCCTCGTCCAGTTGCAGCGAGGAGACCCCGAGGTCGAACAGGCCACTGTGGAACAGGTCGTATTCCAGGTCGGCGAGCACCTGCGGGAGCTCGTCGTAGACCGCGTGCACGAGATGGGTGCGGGCGCGGAACCTGGCCAGGCGGTGCCGGGCGTGGGCGAGAGCCTCGGTGTCCCGGTCGAGTCCGATGAGGACGGCGTCCGGAAAGCGCTCGAGGACCGCCTCCGCGTGCCCGCCCAGGCCGAGGGTGAAGTCGACGTGCACGGCGCCGGGCCGGTCGAGGGCGGGGGCGAGCAGCTCGAGGCAGCGCTCGAGCAGCACGGGCACATGTGTGCCCCGCAGCTCCCCCATGTCGACCCCCCTACGCACCCCGGCCGTTCCCCAAGTCGTCGCACCGGCCCATCCGGGCGTCCTGCCCGCGTCCGTACCGCCAGATCCCCATCCGCTCGTGCCTGGTGCCGCGGCCCGTTGCCAGCGGACACGCTTCACCGGGCGGGCGCCTGGCACCGGGGAAGAGGTGCCAGGAGCCGGAGCGGCTGGAGATCTCGCGTTACGGCGGCGGCGCCGGCCGGGACCGGTCGGGTGCCACGCCTTACAGCCCGCCGGGCAGCACCCCCTCCTCGATGTCGGCGAACTCGTCTTCGCTCGCCGCGAGGTAGTCGTCCCAGGACTGCTTGTCCCAGATCTCCACCCGGGTGCTCGCCCCGATCACCACGAGCTCGCGGCCGAGAGCCGCGTATTCCCGCAGGTGCGCCGGGATGGTCACCCGTCCTTGCTTGTCCGGGACCTCGTCG
Source organism: Paractinoplanes ferrugineus (assembly GCF_016862195.1). GTDB lineage: Bacteria > Actinomycetota > Actinomycetes > Mycobacteriales > Micromonosporaceae > Actinoplanes > Actinoplanes ferrugineus. The sequence goes on from NZ_BOMM01000054.1 coordinate 19,327, forward strand.
TGGGCGCTGGCGAAGAACACCCGGCTGTAGGCACGGGCGGCCTTGTTGGTCACCGGAGCCTCCCGGAGCTGCCCCGCGATGCGCTGGAACTCGGGCATCGGGAACCCGTACAAGCAGCGCTCCTGCCCCTTGGTGATCACGACACCTCCCGCCAGCTCATCTCGGAACTTGGCCGGAAGGATCAGCCGCCCCTTGTCATCGAGGCGTGGGGTATGCGTGCCGAGAAACATCGGCCTTGCACCCCCTGCCCCAGCGGTTCGCGGGCCGCTTGTCAACTCGGGCCGACAGGCCTCCCCGGTCGAGCTCCCCCTTCGGCCCTGCTACTGCGCTCCACTCTACTCCACTTCCCTCCACCCGCAAGCCGATTGAGCACGTCGTTGATTGATCGTCAAGCCCAAAACCCCTGGTCATCGACTTGTCCCCCGAGTGGAGGACATCCCCAAGATCAACGTCGTCCGGTACCCGACATCCCCCGTCCGCCCAGGTACATACCACCGCAAAATGCCCTATTTCTTTCGCGCCGACACCGTGTCAAGCCCGCTTGGGGAGGAAAGTGGAGCCCGTCCGGTGGAGCGAAGTGGGGCCTTTCGTGGGGTCTTTCGCGGGTCTTCGGTGGGGCCGTTCGTGGCCCGGACCGGAGCCGCCCGATCGCCGTTCCACCCCTGACGTGGCCGGCCGGCCGGCCACGAGTCGACTCCGGAGTGGGCGCTCGGACCCCGGCCGCGGCCTTGCGCGAAGGCGTAGATCGGCGCCCGCGCACGGTGCTTTCCAGGCGGGACACCGGGGTTTGCTTGAGGCCGCTTTCCTCGCCGGCCGCCGCACCTACTCCCCCGACGGGGCTGCACCGCTCCAGACGATCTGTCCGCCGTTTTGCCGGAATCAGGGTTTTCGCGGCTGTCAAGGCTGGGGATCGGGCCGGCCGCCGACCCACGCGACAGGCCGCGAGCGGGGCCACGAGCGGGGCGGGGTGGCGGTCAGCGAAATCGGCCTGCTCGAGGATCAGTCACTCGAGATCGCCGGGGTGCGGCCCGGCTCGGGGCCAAGCGGCGGGCGGCCCGCTCGGGGCCGGCGGAAGACGACCCGGGGGTCAGGCCGGGTTCAGGGCGGCCTCGCGCCGGGCGGTGCGCTTCCAGCGCCAGACGATGCCTGTCGTCAGGGTGAAGCCGATCAGGGCGGGGGCCAGGCTCATCGGGTTGAGGCCGTGCGGGTTGGCGACGGCGGCGCCGATCACCGCGTAGCTCACCGCGGACGGGATCGAGGCCAGGGTGGTGCCGAGCAGGTAGCGCTTGCGGCAGACCGAGGTCGTCCCGTACGCGTAGCCGATCAGGCCGAACGGCGCCAGCGGGAGGAAACGCACCAGCAGGACCGCGGACAGGCCCCGGCGGTTGAGCCAGCCGTCGAGGCGGGCGAGGCGGCCGCCGGCGCGGGCGTGCAGGGCACCCCGGCCGGCCCAGCGGCCCGCGTAGTAGGTGGCGACGGCGGCGATCACGGCGGCGGCCAGCGCGGTCAAGGCGCCGGTGGCGGCGCCCAGGAGGGCACCGCAGGCGAGCGTGATGGCGGTACGCGGGACGAGGACCGACAGGAGCAGGCCGCCGACCACGGCGATCGCCACCGGCGCCCCGTGTCCCAGGGCCAGGATCGCGTCACCGATGTCACGCAGCGGGAGCAGCGCCGCGGCGGCGGCCAGGCCGCCCACGACCAGCGCCAGCACTCCCACGCGGACCATGCGGCGCTTCCAGCTCATCGAGGCCGGCAGCGCCGGGGCGGTGCGGGCCGGGACAGCGATCAGGGTGTCGGTCATGCAGGCGTACCGCCCCAACTCATCGTCGGTTCATGATCTGGAAACGTGCGGACCGTCAGGTGCTCGCCGCGGCGAGCCGTTCGCCCCGGAGCCGGTCGGCCCAGGTGTCGTCAACGGGAGAAAGGCTATCCGCGCCGATCGCCCAACGCAGTAGCAGATCGGCTATAGCTGGGTTGCGAGCGAGCGCCGGCCCGTGCGAGTACGTACCGAGGATCTTGCCGTGCCAGGCGCCCTCGGTCTGGTTGTCGTTGCCGATGCCGGCGGTCACCCGGGCCAGCGCGGACACCCCGGGGCCGAGGTGGGTGCGGCCGCCGTGGTTCTCGAAGCCGGTCAGCGGCGGCAGGCCCAGCCGGGGGTCGATGTCGCCGCGCAGTTCCCCGACCGCGCGGGTCTCGCCCCGGTCCGAGTGCAGGTCGAGCAGGCCCAGGCCGGAGCACTTGGCGCCCTTCGCGAAGAAGGAGTGACCGAACAACTGGTAACCGGCGCAGATGGCCAGCACGGCGGCGCCCTGGTTGACGGCGCGGTGCAGGCCGCCGTCGGTGATCAGGCGCTGCGCGGCGAGAGCCTGCGGGCCGTCCTCACCGCCGCCGATCAGGTAGATGTCGGCGCTGGAGGGCATCGGCTGGTCGGAGCGGATCTCGTAGGCCTCGACCGGAATGCCCCGCATCGCGGCCCGCCGGGCCAGGATGAGCATGTTGCCCCGGTCACCGTAGGTGGAGAGCAGGTCGGGGTAGATCCAGACGATGCGCAGGGTGCTTTCACTCATGGTTCGACCTTCTGTTTTCCGCCGCGGGAAGGCTCAGAGGACACGGTCCAACTCCGCTCGGATGTCCTGGAACGCCGTGTAGTTGGCGATCACTTCGAGGCGGCCGGCTGGTACGGCCTGGATCGCCTCGTCGAAACTCATTACGTGCCGGAACGGCACAGCGTTCACTTCGAGACGAACTGCCAGGTCGTAGGCCCGGTCCCCGGTGATCAGCACCGGCCGGTCGCGCAGTGGGGCGAAGTCGACGTCGTACAGCCAGGAGGTGTCCAGGCCGTCGGGGTCGCGGGCGTTGACCGACAGCAGGGTGGGTGCCTGCTCGGCCATGTCGAACGCCTCGAGCCAGCTTGCCGGATTCTTGGCGAGGAGAAGCCGGACATTTCGTCCGTCCCGGTCAACCTGCGCGTAACGGCCGGCCACCGACGCCACCGTGGCGAGCCGCGGGAGGGCCTCTATCGGGCGAACCCCGAACTCGGCCGCGACCGCGAGCGCCGTGGCCGCGTTGCCGAGGTTGACCTGACCGGGCAGCTGCAGCTTGACCAGGTGCCAGTCGCCGCGCGGGTCGAGCACGCCCTCGTCCTCGACGCGCCACTGCGGCGCCGGGCGGCGCAGCGGGCAGCCCGCGCACCACCAGTCGCCGCCGGCGCGCTCGATCGGGTGGCCGCTCTGCGGGCAGACGAACGAGTCGTCGTGCCAGCGCTGGCCGGCACTGAACCAGGTGACGTGGGTGGTGCCCTGGGCGGCCCAGACGACCATCGGGTCGTCGGCGTTGGCGACCACGCGCACGTCCGGGTGCCCGGCGAGGGCGTCGCGCCAGAGCTGCGCCATCATGGCGACCTCCTTGGCCCGGTCGAGCTGGTCGCGGGAGAGGTTGAGCAGGGCGACCACCCGGGGGTTGGTGGCGTCGATCACCCGGGCCAGGTAGTGCTCGTCGACCTCGAGGACCGCGAACGGGGTGCTCCCGGCCCGGGCGAGCGCCGAGGTGTGCCCGGTGGGCATGTTGGCGCCGAAGGAGTTGGTGGCGACCTGGCCCATCACCTCCAGCGCCGCGGCGGCGAGCCGCGTCGTGGTGGTCTTGCCGTTGGTCCCCGACACGAGGGCGACCGCACGACCGTTGGCCAGGTGCGCCAGCAGGTCGGGGTCGATCTTGAGGCCGATCCATCCGCCGATGACCGAGCCGTCGCCGCGTCCCGCGGCCCTGGAGAGCGCTGCTGCGGTCTTCGACACGGAGGTCGCGACCTTGGCCCGCAAGGGCATCTTGCCGTCCGTCACGCCAGCGAGGGTACCGGACTCGGCGATTACGTCGAGTTGCGGAGGGCGGGGAGTCTACTTAACCGTTTCTTACCTGCGAACGGCGGGTTACCGGCATTTTTTGTGTGTTCTAGTTCACCCGTAACCTTCCACTCGGCGTGATCACGGAAGCACGACCGGTGATGGCATTTGTCTAGTGGAGATAACAAAATGGACACCCACCTCCATGTCAAACACGGAGAGTGACGAATTGGCGTCCGGCGACGGATAAAAAATTCGGGTAGCAAGGTTGGGCCGGCTCACGACGAGCCGGCCCGCGAAGATCCGGTTCACGCCGAGCCCTGCCCCGGGCCGATCAACGCGGCCACGAGCACCGCACAAAACTTGGCAAGAGGGGGCAGGGACGGGGGACCCATTTCTGGTCCGCCCCGCCACCACCCGCTCCGGTGGTGGGTAACGGGGCACCTCGGGGTGAAGTCGCGAGAGCGACCGGGCACACCTTCCCGCCCGAACCCGACAGCTAACCTCGCAGGCGTGCCGGAGGGAAAACTTTACCGTGCACGAGAACACCTCGAGCCGGCGTCGACGGCTGTCCGTCGCCACCGGCACTGCCGCGCTCTCCCTGGGTCTCTGCCTCTGCGCAGGGCAGCTCATGGCGCCCACCGCGGCAGCGGCCGCCACCCCCGTGGTGGCGGCGGCCCAGGCCTCCGCCAAGGTCACCCCCGCCGTCAAGACCTCTTCGAGCAGCCTCGGCTTCAAGAAGGGCACCCGGACCCGGGTCACCGCCTACTTCTACAACCCTCGGACGGGCACCCCGGTCACCACCGGCTGGGTCCGCCTGGAGGGCAACCGGGGCGGGAAGTGGACGGCCTGGACGGCCACCAAGATCAGCAGCAAGGGCATCGCCACGCTGTACGCCAAGCCCCTGGCGAACGTCTCGTTCCGTGCGGTCTACCTGGGTGCGGGCAACTACAACGTCAAGTACTCGCAGACCTACCGCTTCACGGTCAAGAAGGCCGGCAGCGGGGGTAGCGCCGGCAGTGCGGTCACCAGCGGCAGCGGCGCGAAGGTCCTCGCCGAGGCCAAGAAGCACACGGGCGCGCTGTACAAGTTCGCCGCGGCGGGGCCGAGCCGTTTCGACTGCTCCGGCTTCACCCAGTACGTGTACAAGAAGGCCGCCGGCAAGAAGCTGCCGCACAAGGCCGACGGTCAGCAGGACTACGGCAAGTCCGTCGCCAAGAGCCAGGCCAGGGTCGGTGACCTGGTCGTGTTCCGGTCCGGTTCGTACGGCTACCACGCCGGCATCTACGCCGGCGGCGGCTACATGTACGACTCGCCGCACACCGGCGCCCGGGTCGGCAAGCACAAGATGTACGGCAGCAACTACGTCGTACGCCGGCTCGTCGCTTAAGCAGAACGGTCGGAAAGGGCGCCGCGCGATCAAGCGCGGCGCCCTTTCGGCGTCTACAGGACCACGCTGACCAGACGCCCGACGACCACGATCACCTTCTTGGGCGTACGCCCCTCGACGACCTCGGCCACCGCGGCCAGCGCGGCCTCGCGTACCGAATCCTCGGAGGCGTCCGGTGCCACCGAGACCCGCCCCCGGACCTTGCCGTTGACCTGCACCGGGTAGGTGACCGACTCGGCCTTCAGCTGCTCCGGGTCGGCGACCGGGAAGGCCGTGTACGCCAGCGAGCCGCTGTGGCCCAGCTTGGCCCACAGCTCCTCGGCCAGGTGCGGCGCGAACGGGGCCGTCATCAGCACCAGCGGCTCGATCGCCTCCCGCGACGCGACCGGCAGCGGGGTCAGCGCGTTCGTCAGCTCGATCAGCTTGGCGATCGCGGTGTTGAACCGCAGCTCGTCCATGTCCTCCCGGACCCCGGCGATGGTGCGGTGCAGGTGTTTGCGGGTCTTCTCGTCGACCGGCGAGTCGACCACCCGGACCGCGCCGCTCTCCTCGTCGACGACCAGGCGCCACACCCGCTGCAGGAAACGCTGCGAGCCGACCACGGCGCGGGTCTCCCACGGCCGCGAGACGTCCAGCGGTCCCATCGCCATCTCGTACACCCGGAACGTGTCGGCGCCGTACTGCTCGCACATCTCGTCCGGGGTGACGACGTTCTTCAGCGACTTGCCCATCTTGCCGTACTCGCGGACGACCCGTTCCTCGCCGTGGTACCACTGGCCGTCGCGCTCCACGACCTCCTCGGCGGGCACGATGACGCCGCGGGTGTCGCGGAACGCGTACGCCTGGATGTAGCCCTGGTTGAACAGCTTGCGGAACGGCTCGAACGAGGAGACGTGACCCAGGTCGTACAGGACCTTGTGCCAGAACCGGGCGTACAGCAGGTGCAGCACGGCGTGCTCGACGCCGCCGACGTACAGGTCGACGCCGCCGGAATCGCCGTCCTTCGCCGGGCCCATCCAGTAGGCCTCGTTCTCCGGGTCGACCAGTTTCGCGGTGTTACGGGGGTCCAGGTAGCGCAGCTCGTACCAGCAGGAGCCGGCCCACTGCGGCATCGTGTTGGTCTCCCGGGTGTACGACTTCCGGCCGTCTCCCAGGTCCAGCTCGACGTTCACCCAGTCCTTCTTGCGCGACAGCGGGGTCTCCGGTTCGCTGTCGGCGTCGTCCGGGTCGAAGGTGCGCGGCGAGAAGTCGTCGACCTCCGGCAGGACGACCGGCAGCATCGAGTCCGGCAGCGCGATCGGCAGGCCGGTCTCGTCGTAGACGATCGGGAACGGCTCACCCCAGTACCGCTGGCGGCTGAACAGCCAGTCGCGCAGCCGGTAGGTGGTGGCGCCCCGGCCGTGGCCGTGCTGCTCCAGCCAGGCGATCATCGCGGCCTTGGCCTCGGCGACCTCCTTGCCGTCCAGCCAGTCGCTGTTGATCGCCGGGCCGTCGCCGGTGAAGGCGCCCTCGAAACCGTCCGGGGCCCGCACCGTACGGATGATCGGCAGCTCGAAGACCTCGGCGAAGGCCCAGTCGCGTTCGTCCTGGGCGGGCACCGCCATGATCGCGCCGGTACCGTAGCCGGCCAGCACGTAGTCGGCGACGAAGACCGGGATGCGCGCGCCGTTCACCGGGTTGGTCGCGTACGCGCCGGTGAAGACGCCGGTCTTCACCTTCGACTCGGTGCGCTCCTCGTCGGTCTTCGCCGCGGCCTCCGTCCGATATGTCCGGACAGCGTCGGCGGGCGTGGCGGCGCCGGCCGTCCACACCGGCCTGGTGCCGTCCGGCCAGGCGTCCGGGACGATCCGGTCGACCAGCTCGTGCTCCGGCGCCAGCACCATGTAGGTCGCGCCGAACAGGGTGTCGGGCCGGGTGGTGAAGACGGTGATCCGCTCGTCGCCGACCGGGAAGTCGACGTGCGCGCCCCGGGAACGGCCGATCCAGTTGCGCTGCATCAGCTTGACCGGTTCCGGCCAGTCCAGGGTGTCCAGGTCCTCGATCAGCCGGTCGCCGTACGCGGTGATCCGCATCATCCACTGCTTCAGGCTGCGCTTGAAGACCGGATAGTTGCCGCGCTCGCTGCGCCCGTCCGGGGTGACCTCCTCGTTGGCCAGCACCGTGCCCAGGCCGGGGCACCAGTTGACCGGGGCCTCGCTCACGTAGGCCAGCCGGTGGTCGTCGATCAGGGCACGCCGCTCGACCGGCGACATCTCGGCCCACGGCTTGACCGGCGTCGGCCGGGTGCCGGCCTCGAACTCGGCGACCAGCGCCGGGATCGGCCGGGCCTTGCGGATCTCCTCGTCGTACCAGGAATCGAAGACCTGCAGGAAGATCCACTGCGTCCAGCGGTAGTACTCCGGGTCGGTGGTGGAGAACGAGCGCCGGTCGTCGTAGGCCAGGCCCAGGCGGGCCAGCTGCTTCTTGTACCGCTCGACGTTGGCGGCCGTCGTCACCGCCGGGTGGGTGCCGGTCTGCACCGCGTACTGCTCGGCGGGCAGGCCGAAGGCGTCGAAGCCCATCGGGTGCAGCACGTTGAAGCCGGCCATCCGCTTGTAGCGGGTGTAACTGTCGGTGCCGATGTACCCGAGCGGGTGACCGACGTGCAGACCCGAACCCGACGGGTACGGGAACATGTCCTGCACGTGCAGCTTGGGCGCGCCGGCCCGGGGGTGCGCCGGGTCGGCCAGCTCGCCCGCCGGGTTGGGCGCGTGGAACGTCCCGTGCTCGGCCCACCACGCCTGCCAGCGCAGCTCGATCTCGTTGGCCAGCGCGGCCGTGTAACGGAAGCGCGGAGTCTCTTGCTCGCTCATGGTCGGCATCACAATCTCAACGGGGTCACTCGGTTTTTTCCCGTTGCGGGTCGGCTCAGATGGGCACAAAAAAGCCCCTCACGCAGGAGGGGTTCGCCGTGCTGTGCCCGGCTCGAAACGGCGTCGGGGCCTTCTAGAGGCAGGGGCAGCACGGCCGGCTAAGAAGCAGGAACTGCCGGACCATGCCAAGCATGATACCGGTCGCCGCGCAAGAGCGGCGACCGGTATCCGCGGAGCCGGCCGGCTCCGCGGGCGATTGCCTTTTGCTCCGATCAGATGACTCGCGGCTCCCAGCACCCGCAAACCGCGCGGGCGAGGGAGCCGCGTGCCGTCCGACCGGCGGCAATCGCTGCTGCTTAGGCAGCGCCTCCGTAGACCGCGAGCTCGGTCGAGTCCTGGAAGACACAACCGGAGGCCGCGGGCGGCTGGCCGGCCGGGCAGAGCCCGGCGTTCTGGCCCTGCGTGGTGAGCATCGTGTAGCGGACGAAAGCGACCCCGGTACCGGTGCCGGCGTTCAGCGCGACCACGGTCGGCGTGACCGTCCCGTTCGGGAACGCGCCGGTGGCCGCCACCGTCCAGGTGGTGCCGTCGGCCGACGTCTCCACCCGGAAGTTACCGGTCGAGGCGGTGGGGTCGTCGCCACAGGTGGCGGACGGGTTGATCACCAGCTGGCTGACGTCGACCTTGCCGGACAGCTTGACGATGGCGTACTGGCCACCGGCGGCGACGTCCGAGCCCCAGCCGGAGAGCTGCGACTGGTCGATCAGCTTGACCGGGCCGCACGCGTACGGCGTGTAGTCCGGGCCGCTGAAGCTGACGATCGAGGCGCCGCCGCTCGACGCCGCCCAGTCCTTGCGGACCGTCCAGTCCTTACGGACCGTGTGCGACGGGATCGACAGCGTGGCGACCTGCTGGTCGTACCCGGCACCGCGGGCGAAGACCTTGGCGTACGTCCCCGGAATGATCCCGGAGATGGTGTACGTGCCGTCCGCGGCCGTGGTGGCCTCGAGGTCACCGGCGAAGCCGGAGGCGTGGCCGCCGAAGCCGACGGTGAGGCCGGAGACCGGGCCGCCCGTGTCGGTGTCGGTGACCTTGCCGGTGAGCGCGCCCTTCGGGGTGTTCGCCGACGGCGGCACCGAGAAGTCCTCGACCGGCTGGGCGTCGTTGCCGTCCAGGGCGGCGGCGAAGTAGCCCATGCCGCGACCGGCGAACACCTTCCAGATGGTCTTGGCCAGCTTGCCGTCGTTGACCACCAGGTCGGCCGCGAGGATCGAGTTGCGCTGGTCCAGGAAGGACGGGTTCTCCGGGGACAGCTCCATCGCCCGGGTCACCAGCGACTCGGCCTGCTTGCTGCCGATCGCCTTGCGCAGGTCCCACAGGGTCTGCGCCCAGATCTCGCCGTCGGCGTGCACCTCCGGGCCACCCCGGTAGATCCGGCCGAAGTCGCCGTAGGTGTAGCCGCCGGGGCCGCTGTTGGCGGTGCCGGGGCAGACCGTGGCGGGCGCGCCGACGGTGCAGTCGAGCGGTTCGCTGCGGATCGTGGTGCCGGCCGTGACGTACTTGCCGACCAGGACGTCGCCGATCGCCGCGGTGTCCTTCTCCAGACCCTCGTTGATCAGGTAGTCCATCGCGTACCAGTCGCTCCAGGCCTCGCCCATCGAGCCGGCCTGGACGTCGCCCAGCGTGGAGTTGCCGTTCGCGTCGACCACGAGCCGGTTGGACAGGCCGTGGGTGTACTCGTGGTAGACGATGTCCGACTCGTCGCCCGAGTTGCCCGCGATGAACAGGTCGTCCGGCAGGAAGAGGTACATCTGCATGACCGGCGGGGTGCCGTCGGGCGGGGTGTTCATGTTGGCGTTGTCGACGTGGTCGGCGTCGGGCAGACCGTCCGCGGTGTTCGCGCCGTCGTCCGACTGGCCCTGCACCGCGTCACCGTCGACGGCCTCGAAGTTGCCGGCCGTCCGGGTGAAGCCGATCGGCTTGGCGAGCAGGTGGTCGTGCCAGGTGCCCAGGAAGTCGTACATCTGGACCGCGTTCTGCTCGCGGTTGACCTGCCACGAGTTCGGCGTGTTCGGGTCCCACGAGCACTTGTACTGCGCCGAGCACTTGCCGCCGACGGTCGCCGAGAAATCGGTGAACGGGTAGGCGAAGCTCTTCTTCGCGGACGGCTTGACCTCTTCGGTGGGGTTCGCCACGTTGTCGTCGTTGACGTCCGAGTAGACGTGCGCGACGTTACCGGCGAGCCACGGCGAGTTGTTCGGCAGCCACTTGCTGAGGTCGACCTTCTTCTGCACGCCGCCCTTGGGCGCGCCCGGGTAGTTCGACCAGGCCAGGCCGGCGTCCGCGTCGACGGTGTTCTGCCGGTAGAGGATCTCGCCGCTGGCCGCGTCGACGACGTGCACGTAGCCCTCGTCGACCGCGACCGTCTGCCAGGCCAGGCGGGGACCGCCGGCGGCCTGGAAGTAGACCAGCTTGGCGTTGCCGCCGTCGGAGAACGTGGTCTTCTTGACGGCACCCGCCTCGGTCTTGGTGACCTTGGCGGCGGAGTTGCCGAACACGTCCTTGACCGCGGCCGCCCGCGCACCGGTCGCGGTGATCTTCGCGGTGCCGGCCGCCGCCGGAACGGTCTGCAGCGGCGAACCGTCGACCTGGACGAGCCGGCCGTCCTTGGTGACGTGCGCCTTCAGTCCGTTGCCGAACACCGGGACGCCCCCGACGGTCTGCACGAAGCTGAGGTGGTGCGTGCCCTCGACGTCGACGTAGTCCTGGCGCAGGGTGAGGTTCGCGAGCGTCGTGGCGTCGAGGCCGAAGACGTCGGAGTGGGCGGCCAGGTAGTCGCGAGCGACCTTCTCGGGCTTCTGCTTGCTCTTGGCGGTCAGGAAACCGTCGAGCCGGGCGACGCGGCGCGGCGTCCCGGTGGACTTGTCCATGTCGACGATGCCCTGGATGCCGAGCGAGTCACGCAGCTTGCTCACCGCGGCGGTGGACGCCTGCGGAACGATCGAGCGGGCCAGTGCGGCGGTCGGCTGGGCGGCCGCGGCGGCGCCGAGGCTCTCCCGGCTGTCGTAGTCGGCGCGCCGCTGGTCCTTCTGCCGTCCGGTCGCCTCGGCGGCGCCCTTGCCCTGGTCCGGTGCCGCCTGGGCGGTGGCCGGCAGCAGGCCGGCGAGCAACAGCACGCCTGCGGTCGCCGCCCCTACCCGCCGGGTCACGGACGGTACGGATAACGGTCTCAAATTCTGCCCCTCTCGGCCGGGCCGCACTGGTGCGGCCCGTCGAGGGCTGACTCTTCATGAAGATCGGGAAATGTAACTAGGCCGATGTCTGATTCTTTACCCATCCGATATGCGTGTCCGGTTGACGATCATCGAACAAGGGCTGCCGACCGCCCTCGGCGGTTTGCTGTGATCGGGCTAACCTGTGGGGACGGGCGCGTGCTGCTCTCTCTTCAGCGGCACTTTCAGCGGCACCGCAGCCGCACCCGCGGCGAGAACGACTTGGAGGAGGCCCGTGACAACCCCGACCTGGGACGAGCCCGGTGGACCGATGACCGGCGAGGACTTCCGCATCGCCACGCAGGCCATCATGCAGAACATCGAGCAGGTCATCGAGGGCAAGAGCGCAACGGTCCGGCTGGCGCTGGCCGTGCTGCTCGCCGAGGGCCATCTGCTGATCGAGGACGTGCCGGGCGTCGGCAAGACCAAGCTTGCCAAGGCGCTCGCCCGCTCCATCGACTGTTCCGTGCGCCGCATCCAGTTCACCCCCGACCTGCTGCCCAGCGACGTGACCGGGGTCAGCGTCTACAACCAGGAGACGCGCGACTTCGAGTTCAAGCCGGGCGCGGTCTTCGCCAACCTGGTGGTCGGTGACGAGATCAACCGGGCCTCGCCCAAGACCCAGTCCGCTCTCCTGGAGTGCATGGAGGAGCGGCAGGTCACGGTCGACGGCACGACCTACGAGCTGCAGGCGCCGTTCATGGTGATCGCGACGCAGAACCCGATCGAGATGGAGGGCACCTACCCGCTGCCCGAGGCGCAGCGCGACCGGTTCACCGCCCGCATCGCGATGGGCTACCCCGACCCGCGCGCCGAGCTCGCCATGCTGACCGGCCACGGCGCCCACGACCCGCTGAACGACCTGCGCGCGGTCGCCGACGCCGCGATCATCCGCCGGTTGATCGCCACGGCCCGTGACGTGCACGCCGCCGAGGCCGTCCAGCAGTACGCGATCGCGCTGGTCACCGCGACCCGGGAGGCCCCGGAGATCCGGCTCGGCGCGTCGCCCCGGTCGACCCTGCAGCTGATCCGCACCGCCAAGGCCGTCGCCGCGCTCGAGGGCCGCGACTACGTCCTGCCCGACGACCTGCAGGCGCTCGCCGTGCCGGTGCTCGCGCACCGCATCATCCCGACCGCCGACGCCCAGCTGAACCGGCGCACCACCGACGCGATCGTGTCCGAGATCGTGCACCGGCTGCCGTTGCCGCACGAGCGCAGCCGCTCCCCGTACGACACCCGACCGTCCGCCGGCGGGGGCACCCAGTACGAGTCGCGGGGGCGCTGATCATGCGAGAGGCCCTGCGGGGACTCACCACGCGCGGCCGATCCTTCCTCGCCGCGGCGGCCGCGGCGGGCATCTCGGCGATCGTCCTGGGCGAGCGCGACCTGCTGCGGGTGGCGGTGCTGCTGGCGGCCCTGCCGCTGCTCGCCGCGGCGTACGTCGGGCGCAGCCGCTACAAGCTGGCCTGCACCCGCTCGCTCGAGCCCGGCCGCGCCCCGGTCGGGTCCAGCGCCCGGGTCGTCCTGCGCCTGCAGAACATGTCCCGGCTGCCCACCGGCACCCTGCTGCTCGAGGACAAGCTGCCGTACGCGCTGGGCAGCCGCCCCCGCGTCGTCCTGGAACGGCTCGGCGCCCACCAGGCCAGCTCCGTCGCCTACACGGTGCGGGCCGACGTGCGGGGCCGCTACCCGATCGGCCCGCTGGTGATCCGGCTGACCGACCCGTTCGGCCTGTGCGAGCTGACCCGCTCCTTCCCGAGCGTCGACCGGCTCACCGTCATCCCGCAGGTGGTCGCGCTGCCCACGGTGCGCCTCGCGGGTGAGTACGCCGGAACCGGCGACAGCCGCGCCCGCTCGGTCGCGGTGCACGGCGAGGACGACGCGGCGACCCGCGAGTACCGCCGCGGCGACGACCTGCGCCGGGTGCACTGGCGCTCGACGGCCCGCACCGGTGAGCTGATGGTGCGCCGCGAGGAGCAGCCCTGGGAGAGCCGGGCCACCGTGGTGCTCGACACCCGGGTCTACGCCCACCGCGGCGAGGGCCCGACGGCCAGCTTCGAGTGGGCGGTGTCGGCCACCGCCAGCATCGCCATGCACCTGCGGCACGCCGGTTACAAGTTGCGCCTGGTCACCGGCTCCGGCATCGACATCGACGCCGCCGAGACCGCCGGTGAGGGCGCCATCCTCGACACCCTCGCCGACGTCAAGCTCTCCCAGAGCGGCGACATCTCGGTGCTCGTCGAGCAGGTCCGCCGCCGCTCCGACGGCGGCCTGGTCATCGGCATCTTCGGCGCGCTGACCGTGGCCGAGGCCGAGCTGCTGACCGGTCTGCGGGGCAACGGCGCCACCTGCATCGGCTTCGCCATCGACAGCACCACCTGGGTGGCGATGGCACCCGGCGAGCGACAGGAGTCCGACCGCGAGCACGCGGCCGCGGCCCTTGCCCTGGTGCACGCCGGCTGGCGGTCGGTGCCGGTCACGCACGGCTCGACCCTGCCCGACCTGTGGCCGGCCGCGGCCCGCGGATCCAGCGGGTTCGCCTGGCGGGCCGCCATGGCCGAGACCGTCGGCGGGGTGATCCGATGACCGGGCGCCGGCGCCTCGGGGTCATCGCGGCCGGGGCCACGCTGCTCGCGGCCGCACCGATCTCGTCCATCTTCGACTCGTGGAACTGGCTGCTGCGCTGCATCCTGGCCGTCGGCCTGGTCGCCGGGGCCGCCCTGCTGTCGCGCACGCTGCGCTTCCCGGTGTGGGCCCAGGCGGTCGTCCAGGTCGTGGTCCTGCTGCTCGTGCTGACCTGGATGTTCCCCAGCGGGCACGAGGTCCTGATCCCGCAGCCGGCCACGTTCACCCACTTCGCCGAGCTGTTCCAGCAGGCCGGGCAGGACGCCCGGTCCTACGGCGTACCGGTGCCCGACCGTGACGGCCTGCTGTTCATCACGGTGCTCGGCGTCGGCTCGGTGGCGATCGTGGTCGACATGCTGACCGTGGTCGCCCGCCGCCCGGCGCTGGCCGGCCTGCCGATGCTGGCGATCTACTCGGTGCCGGTGGCGGTCTACGTCGACAGCGTCCCGGTGCTGCCGTTCATCATCGGCTCGATCGGCTTCATGTGGCTGCTGGTCTCCGACAACGTCGACCGGGTCCGCCGGTTCGGCCGCCGCTTCACCGGCGACGGCCGCGACGTCGACGTCTGGGAGCCGTCCCCGCTCGCCGCGGCCGGTCGCCGGCTCGGGGTGGTCGGGGTGGCCGCGGCGGTGCTGCTGCCGCTCATCGTGCCGACCGTCAGCGGCGGCCTGCTGTCCCAGATCACCCAGAGCGGCAGCGGGCTGGGCCAGGGCGCCGGGGGCAGCGGCGGCGGGGGCCGCATCAACCTGTTCGCCTCGCTGTCCGGCAAGCTCCAGCAGAGCGACACGGAGCAGCTGCTCAAGCTGACCACCACCGAGAAGCAGCCGTTCTACCTGCGCTTCGGGGTGGCCGATCAGCTCACCGCCCAGGGTTTCGGCAACCGCACGCCGGCCGGCAACTCGGTCAACCGCGGCCTGCCCGACCCGCGCGGCGGCACCGCGGGCGGCGACTTCCAGCAGTACCGCGCCCAGATCGAGGTCACCGACGCGCTGCGGCAGAACATGCTGCCGATGTACTCCAACACGGTGCGCATCAGCGACCTCGGCAGCGGCTGGTCCTTCGACCCCAACCAGCAGGTGATCTTCTCCGGCCGCAACACGACAAAGGGCAAGAAATACGACTTCGATTACGTACGGGCGTCCTACACGCCCACCGAGCTGCGCACGGCCGACCCGCTCGGCAAGGACAACCCGGTGCGTACGCAGTTCACCAACACCCCGCCCGACGACGAGGTCAACGCGCTGGTGGACGGCCTGGTCAAGGGCAAGACCACCGAGTACGACAAGATGCGCGCGCTCTACGACTACTTCTCCAAGGACAACGGCTTCAGCTACAGCCTGTCCACCCAGTCGGTGGGCAACGCGTCCGACATCGCCGCCTTCCTGCGTACCAAGGTCGGCTACTGCCAGCAGTACGCCGCCGCGCTCGCCTGGATGGCGCGGGCCGCCGGGATCCCGGCGCGGGTGGCGTTCGGCTTCACCCGCGGCACCCCCGACAACGGCTCGTGGTCGATCACCAACCGCAACGCGCACGCCTGGACCGAGGTCTACTTCCAGGGCTTCGGCTGGATCCCGTTCGACGCCACCCCGGCGGCGAACGTACTCGGCGCGGCCCGCTCCGACTACGCGCCGGACATCGACGCCCCGGTCCCGACGGCCTCGTCGTCGACGGCCACGACGGCGCCCGGTGCGGGTTCCTCGGCGGCGGCCGCCGGTGCCGACGAGGCCGACCGGGGCGGCAACAACCCGGCCGCGACCGGTGGTTTCGACACCGCGACCGACAAGACGTCGTCCACCGCCCTGTGGATCGTCGGCCTCATCGCCCTGCTGATCGCGTTGTTGCTGATCCCGGCGCTGCGCCGGGTGCTGCTGCGCCGCCATCGGCACGCCGCCACCGCCCTCAAGGCCCCGAAGGTCGTCTCGGCCACCGGCGGGGCGGGCGGCGGCCCGCTCGACATCGTGGTGACCCCCGAGGCCGCCCGCGCCCGCGAGGACGCCCACGCCGCCTGGGAAGAACTGCTCGACACGATGATCGACTTCCGGATCCCGGTCGACCCGACCGAGACACCCCGGATCACCGCGCAACGGCTGATCAGCGACGCCACCCTGCTCGAGGAGCCGGCCACCGCGGCCACGCTGCTCGGCACCGCGGAGGAGCGGGCACGGTACGCCCGCCAACCGCTGCAGGGCGGCGAGCTGACCGTGGCCCTGAACCGGGTCCGCAGGGGCCTGGCCCACTCGGCCGGCCGCCGCACCCGCATCCAGGCGGTCCTGCTGCCCCCGTCGGTGCTCCTGCGCTGGCGCCTCGGCCTCGCCGAGGGCTCGACCCGCCTGGTGACCCGCTCCGGCCGCTTGCGAGACACCCTGTCCCGCTTCAGCCCACGCCGCTTGCTCCCCCGAAGCCGCTGACCCACACCCACCGAACGCCACCCCCGCACCCGGGGGTGGCGTTCGTCCTTTCCCTGCCCGACTGCGCCCGCCCCGCCCCGCCCCGCCCCGGCCGCCGGCGGCATCCGCCCGCTTCAGCGGACTCGCTCCGCGTCAGCGGGCGTCGAGGAACCGGGCCAGCCAGGCGTCACCCACCGCCCCGAACGGCTCCTGGCGCCAGCCGATCCGGTCGAGCAACTCGTCCGCCGTGGCGCGGGCCTGATCGATCACCTCCGCCGGATAGCCGTAGAGCACCTGATGCTCCTCGAACTCGTCCTCGTCCAGCAGCCGCACACTGCCGTCCCACAGCCGCACCACGTCAAGGTCGAGATCGACCGCTTCGACCACGCCCTCCTCGCGCACCGGCACACTGGTCACATCGACATACATCGATAGATTTGGATGTGATGGCCCGTTGAACGACGCCACGAAGGCCCCGTCAGCCGGCACCAGCACGATGAAGTCGTAGTCCGCCACCACCGGCTCCTCGAAGCCCCGGCGCATCGACGTGCCCCGCGGGCACCCGTACCACCAGCCGAACCCATCACTGCCCAGCGGCTCGGCCAGAAACCGCCAATGCCGTTTGCCGCCCCACTTCGTGAACCGCAACTCCATCACCGCGCGACCCCCGCTCCGTCAGATGCGCTGTCCAGTCTCCCCCGCATCACCCCGACAGTGGACCGCCCGTCCCTCACCGGATCGCCCTGGCCCAGCGCACAAACGGAACGAAAAACGCGGCGAGTCACAAAGGCGCCGGACCCACCCAGGACCGGAAGCCGCAATCACCCCAGAGACAGCCCTGAGTAATAAAAGCGGGCATATAGCCTTGAAAATCGCGCCAGGTCCGAAGCGGGCAGGTGCGGTCCGGTCACGGGCGCAGCCCAGCCGCGGGGTACAGCCAGTCGCACGCCCCAGCCGATCGCGGGCACAGCCGATCGCAGGCGCAGCCGATCGCAGGCGCAGCCGATCGCAGGCGCAGCCGATCGCGGGCGCAGGCCCAGCCGCGCGAGGCGGCCCCATCATGCGAGAGGGCTCCGCCGCGCAAAGCGGCCCAGTCACCCAAAGCGGCCCCATCACGCAAGACGACCCCGCCACGCAAGGCGGCGAGGTGACCCACCACGTGGCGATGACCCACGAGCCGGCGGCCACGAGGGTGGCGATGGCGGTCTCGGGTCGCGACCCGGTCGCGCGCGACGGTGGCGGCGGTCCCGTTCGCAGTAGCGGCCGTGGCGGCACCGGTCGCAGTCGCGGCCCGGTCGCGCGCGGTCGTGGCGGCGGTCCCGGTCGCACTCGCGGCTCTTGCGACAGTCCCGCTATCGGTCCTGTTCGAGGTCGCGGTCGCGGTTCCGGTCTGTTCGGCGTCCGAGCACGCGGCGCGGTCGCGGTCCGGTGGGGCAGCCGCGCGCCCGGCCGGAGCAGCGGCTACAGCCAAGATCAGCGGTTACGGCCGGGGAAAACGGCGGCGCGACCAAGATCGGCGCATACGGCCCAAGATCGGCGGGCACGGCCGGAACGGCGGCGCGACCAGGATCGGCGGGGCGACCAGGATCGGCGGCGCGACCAGAAACGGCGGGCCGGCCACGAGCGGCGGGCCGGCCACGAGCGGCGGGGCGACCACGAGCGGCGGGCGGTAGCGGTGGTGTTCGGGGCGGGGTGGGGGCGCGGGGTATCGAGAAACGGCGATGGCGGCCCGGGGCCGCCATCTGCCGGTCGCCGGGCCTGGGTGCGGGCGCCGGCGATTTCAGGTGTGGGGCGCGCTCAGGTCGGTGAGCGCGCCTGGGTCAGCGGTGACCCTCCGGGCGCTGGCGCCAACGGTCCTCGAGACGATCGAGGAAGCCCGCCTTGCGCGTCTGCCGGGCGCGGCGGCTTGCTGTGCCGCCCACGGCGTGCAGGTCGGGAGCGTTGCCCTTGCGACGGGACTGCATCGCGAAGGCGGCCGAGCCCAGCATGACCACGAAACCGGCCACACCGAGGAGCGGGCTCTTGCTCACAGCCCCGTAGACGAGAACAGCGAGACCAAGGATGATCGCGAAGGCGGCGACGAGGATTCGGCGCCGTGCGTGGAAACGCGGGTCGCTGGCCCGCACAGCCGAGGCGAACTTGGGGTCCTCGGCAAGCGACCGCTCGATCTGATCGAACAGCCGCTGCTCGTGCTCCGAGAGCGGCACGGCATTCCTCCCCGGGCGCATGCCCGACCCCTGCGGGAGTCGGGGTGAAACAGGTAGGTGGCGCGGGACAGCCGTCGGCTGCCTTACCGAGCAAGTCTACGAGGGGGTTGGCGGCTCGGAAAGCGGGACGACCGTCCGCTGGGGGTGATTTTCGGAGCGGCGCGGATCGGTTCGTCCCAAAAGACTGGCTGGACCGACTCTTGCGCGGCCGAATCGGGCGGCGATGGCGTCGGCCGCGGCCTCCGCCTCGCGCCATCCGCGCTCGGGCTCCCCCAGGCTGAGCTGCCGCGATGTGGTGGCGGCCTCGGTGAGGCCCTCGACTCGCACGCCGATGAGGCGGATGTGGTCGGTCGTGGCCAGGGCTTCGAAAAGTGTCCAGGAAATTTCGAAGATCTCGCGGGCCACATCGGTGCTCGTGGGCACCGTGCGAGATCGATTGACGGTGCGGAAGTCGGCCAGGCGCACCTTGATCGACACCGTGCGGCCCACCTGACCGGCCGCGCGGAGGCGGGCGCCGACCTTGTCGGAGAGGGCGAGCATGCTGCGGCGGAGCACGGCCGGGTCGGCCACGTCGACGTCGAAGGTCATCTCGGCGCCGATCGACTTCTCCACGTGCTCCGGGGTGACCCGGCGGGGGTCGCGGCCCCAGGACAGCTCGTGCAGGTGGGCGGCGGCGGCCTCGCCGACGGCCCGGCGGAGCATGCCGTAGGGCGCGTTGGCCAGCTCGCCGACGGTGGTCAGGCCGAGCCGGCGCAGCGTCTCGGCGGCCCGCTCCCCCACGCCCCACAGCGCGTCGACCGGCAGCGGGTGCAGGAACTCGAGCACCATGGTGGCCGGCACCACGACCATGCCGTCGGGCTTGGCCCGGGTCGAGCCGAGTTTCGCCACGAACTTGGTCGGCGCCACCCCCACCGAACAGGTCAGCCGCTGCTCGGCGTGCATCCGCTCGCGGATCTTGCGGGCGATCTCGGCGGGCCGGCCGAGCAGCCGCTGGGCGCCCGCGACGTCGAGGAACGCCTCGTCCGAGGAGAGCGGCTCGACCAGCGGCGTCATGTCGCGGAAGATCGCCATGACGGCCCGGGACGCCTCCGCGATGGCCGGCCCCTCGACCGGCAGGAAGATCGCATCGGGGCACAGCGAGCGGGCGCGGGCGGTGGGCATGGCGCTGCGCACCCCGAAGCGGCGGGCCTCGTAGCTGGCCGAGCTGACCACTCCGCGCGGCCCGACGCCGCCCACGACCACCGGTTTGCCGCGCAGCTCGGGCCGGGCCCGGACGGCCACCGACGCGAAGAACGCGTCCATGTCGACGTGCAGGATCGTGCAACCCGTGTCATCGGCATCCGGCCCGAAACGCGGGTCACGCCCCCGGGGCACCACCTGGCTACGTCCCACGTCGGCGACCCTAGCCGTACCCCCTGACAAAAACCGGGGACGGACGGTCAGCGGGCGATCAGCAGGGGGACGGTCATCTCGACGGCGGTCAGGGCACCGTGGTAGCCGACCAGCCTGCCGACGATCTCCGGCTCCCAGCCGGTGGCCAGGGCCAGCGCGTGGTCCCGGCAGACCACCACGATCTCACCGATGCGGTCCAGGTGCCCGGCCGGCACCGGGCCGAACCAGCCTTCGGCGACCGCTTCGGCGCGGCCCAGCACGTACGCGGAGTCGCCGTAGACGCCCTTCCAGGCGGCGATCACGTCGGCCTGGGCGCCGGGCTCCGCATAGAGGTAGCGCACCCTTGGCTCGCCCGCCACCGCCGTCACGCCCGCCGACAGCTCGGGGCGGTCGGCCAGGTCGAGACGGCCCTCGAGCGGGATGTTCAGCTGGCCGTGATCGGCCACGACCAGCAGCGCCGACCGGGGTGGCAGGCCGTGCACGAGCCGGTCGAGCAGCACGTCCAGTTCGGCGGCAGCGGCCCGCCACGGCTCCGAGTCGACGCCCGCGACGTGTCCGGCCTTGTCGAGTTCCGGGTGGTATCCGTAGACGATGCCGGGGCCGGCCGACAACGCCGCGAGCATCCCGGCGGCCAGCTCGGCGGCGTCGGCCGCACCCGCGTACCTCGCACCCCGGTACGCGGCGACGCTCAGGCCGCTCCCGTCGTACTCCGGGCGGTTGACGACCGTGACCGGCACGCCCGCCGCGACCGACCGCTCGAAGATCGTCGGCACCGGCTGCCAGCCGAACGGATCGGGCTCGCCGGCCCACTGGATGTGGTTGAGGATCGCCCCGCCGGGCTGCCGCACGGTGAAGCCGAGCACCCCGTGCGCGCCCGGCGGCGCTCCGGTGCCCACCGTGACCAGGCTGACCGGGGTGGTCGACGGGAAACCGGCGGTCAGCGTGCGGGTGCCGAGATCGTTCAGGATCGGCGCCCAGGTCGCCGCGACCGGGACCTGAGCGGCCCCGAGGCCGTCCACCAGCAGCACCGCGACCCGGTCGACGTCGTCCAGGCCGAGGGCGAGGGAGTCGGTCGTGCCCGGCACGCCCAGCACCGCCGCGACGCTCGGCATGAGCTCGGCGAGGCTGCCCGACCCATATGCGGGGCGGACCGTACCGAGCCCCGCGGCGGCGGTCACGACCGCGGGCGGCGGGCGAAGAGGTGCAGCTGGGAGGCGATGTCGCGGAACGGGGGCCGGGCCGCCAGCGCCAGCTCGAGGTCGAGCAGCGCCTGCGGGTCCTCCTCGACGACCGAGGCCGGCAGGAGATCGGTCAGGACGCGTACGCCATGGGTCTCCTCCACCTCGAGCCCCACCGAGCGCAGGAGCGCCCCGGCGGTCTCCGCGTCGTAGCGGCGGCGCAGCGTGTCGCGTGCCCCGGCATGCCCCTCCGGGTCGTCGGCCAGCGCGAACGCCGACCGCAGATGCCCGTTGACGGCCCGGCCGAGCACGGCCGCCGCCCGGCTCGCGACCAGTACGCTCACCGCGCCGCCGGGGCGCAGCGCCGCCGTGACCGCGGCGATGACGTCGGCCGGCTGGTCGACGACCTCGAGCACCGAGTGGCAGAGGATCAGGTCGGCGCTGCCGGGCTCGACGAGACCGGCGAGCGCGTCGCCGTCGCCCTGCACGGCGCGCACCCGCTCGGCCACCCCGGCGTCGGCGGCCCGCCGGGTGAGCGCGGCGAGCGCGTCGGGGCTGGCGTCGACCACGGTGACGCGGTGGCCGGACTGGGCGAGCGGCACGGCGAACCCGCCCGTTCCGCCGCCGACGTCGACGACGGTCAGCTCGCGTCCGTCGTGTCGCTCGAGCTCACGGCGCAGGACCGCCCAGACGGCGGCGGTGCGGGCGGTGACGAGCGGCCGGGTGGTGCGGGTCGATGCGGTTTCCACCCGGGCAGCGTATCGGCCCGCACCACCGGGCACCGGCAACGCCCGCCGGGTCAGAAGTCGAAGAGGTCTCCGGTCGCCCGCCGCATCTCACACATGTTGCCGAACTTGTGACTCCACGTGAGCGCGGTGCCGCGCCACTGTCCGGCGATCTCGGCGGTGACCGGCTGGTAGATCAGGAAGCAGGCGTGGTGCCCCGGCGCGATCCGGTCCGGCCGCCCGGCCACCCGCGCCAGCTCCGCGCAGGCGAGCCCGGGGTGCGGGTGGCCGCCGGCGGGCGGGTCGCATTCGAGCTTGACGACGTCCGCGAAGCCGGCCTCGGCGGTGTAGCTGAGCGTCAGCCTCGTGCTCGCGTACCCGCCCGGATGATCCCGCGGGCCCGGCACGACGAGAACGACGGCCGACGCCGCGAGACCGGCGATGGTGCTGATCATGGTGACTACTCCACTGTCGAAAGGTACGAAAGCGGAGAATACCGACCGGTTACCGGAAGTCGCGGGATGCCGGGGTGACCGGCGGGGTGGCCGCCTCGAGCCGGTCCGCGACCAGGTTGAGCACCCCCTCGGCCTTCTCGAGGCGCCCGCGCACGACGAGCGCCGAACTGGTCCGCGCCACCCGCCGGTAGCGCTGCCACAACCCCGGCGAGCAGGTCACGTTCAACATCCCGGTCTCGTCCTCGAGGTTCACGAACGTCACCCCGCCCGCGGTCGCCGGCCGCTGCCGATGCGTGACGATCCCGCCCACCCGGATCCGGGTGCCCGCCACCACCGCCGGCAGCTGCGAGATCCGCAGCACCCCGAGCCGGTCGAACCCGGCCCGCAGGAACTGCGCCGGATGCGTCTCCGGCGACAACCCGGTCGCCCACACGTCGGCGCGCAGCCGGTCGACCTCGTCCATCCCCGGCAGGGTCGGCGCGTCGGTCCCGGTCACCGTGCCCGGCAGCCGGTCGGGCCGGTCCTGCGCGGCGGCCCCGGCGGCCCACAGCGCCTCCCGGCGCGAAAGCCCGAATCCGGCGAAGGCGTCAGCGGTGGCGAGCGCTTCCAGATGCGCGGTTCCACATCCCGTACGCCGGGAGAGGTCGGCCATGCTCCGATAGGGACCGTTCGTCCGCCGCTCGTCCTCGATGGCCGCGGCCAACTCGGCGCCGATGGTGCGAATGCTCGCCAGCCCCTGCCGGACGACCGGACCGCCGAGCCCCCACGCGTGCGGCGGCTCGTCCTCGGCCGCCTTCACCTTGGTGTCCGGGGTCCGCTCGAGGGTGGCGGCGGCGTCGCTGAGGTTGATGTCCGGCCGGTGCACCCGCACCCCGTGCCGGCGGGCGTCGTCGACCAGCGACTGCGGCGAGTAGAAACCCATCGGCTGGGCGTTGAGCAGCGCCGCGCAGAACGCGGCCGGGTGGTAACGCTTCAGCCAGGCGCTCACATAGACGAGGTACGCGAAACTGATCGCGTGGCTCTCCGGGAAGCCGTAGTTCGCGAACGCGCACAACTTCACGTACAGGTCATCGGCCAGGTCGCCGCCGATCCCCCGCTCCGCCATCCCCTCGTAGAGCCGGGCGCGCATCTCCTCCATCAGCCGCACCGACCGTTTCGAGCCCATCGCCCGGCGCAGCTTGTCCGCCTCCACCGGGGTGAACCCGGCCGAATCCATGGCCAGCTGCATCAACTGCTCCTGGAAGAGCGGCACCCCGAGGGTCTTCTCCAGGGCCCGGGCCATCGTCGGGTGCGGCATCTCCCACTTCTCCAGGCCGTTCTTGCGCCGGATGTACGGGTGCACCGAACCGCCCTGGATCGGACCCGGCCGGATCAGTGCCACCTCGACGACCAGGTCGTAGAACACCCGCGGTTTGAGGCGGGGCAGCGTGGCCATCTGGGCGCGGCTCTCCACCTGGAAGACCCCGACCGAGTCGGCCCGGCACAACATCGCGTAGACGTGTTCGTCGGACGGGCGGATGTTCGTGAAGTCCAGCTTGGACTCGATCATGTCGAACGCGTAGTGCAGCGCCGACAGCATGCCCAGGCCCAGCAGGTCGAACTTGACCAGGTTGATCGCGGCGCAGTCGTCCTTGTCCCACTGGAGCACGGTGCGGCCGGGCATCCGGCCCCACTCGACCGGGCAGACCTCGCTCACCGGCCGGTCGCAGATCACCATGCCGCCGGAGTGGATGCCGAGGTGCCGGGGGAACGTCTGCAACTCGTTGGCGTACGCCACCACCTGGTCCGGGATGTCCTGCACGTCGACGGTGGCGACACTCCCCCACCGGTCGATCTGCTTGCTCCACGCGTCCTGCTGACCCGGGGAGAACGCGAACGCCTTGGCCACGTCCCGGACGGCGGAACGGGGCCGGTAGGAGATGACGTTCGCGACCTGGGCGGTGTGCCGGCGACCGTGCTTCTCGTAGACGTACTGGATGACCTCCTCGCGCCGGTCCGACTCGATGTCGACGTCGATGTCGGGCGGCCCGTCCCGTTCCGGCGCCAGGAAACGCTCGAAGACCAGGTCGTACTCGAAGGCGTCGACATTGGTGATGTAGAGCGCGAAGCAGACCGCCGAGTTCGCCGCCGATCCCCGCCCCTGGCAGTAGATGTCCTTCTCCCGGCAGAACCGGACGATGTCGTAGACGACGAGGAAGTAACCGGGGAAGTCGAGGTCCTCGATCATCCGGAGCTCGTACTCGATCTTCGCGTAGACCTCCGGCATCTCCTCCGGCCGGCCGTACCGTTCCCGGGCGCCGCGCATGGTCAGCTCGCGCAGCCAGCTCATCTCGGTGTGGCCGGTCTCGGGGATCGGGAACGCCGGCAGCTGCGGCGCCACCAGCTGCAGGTCGAAGGCGAGCGCGCCACCCAGCTCGGCGGCGAGCTCGACCACGCCCGGACAGTCCGCGAACCGCCGGGCCATCTCGGCCCCGCTGCGCAGGTGGGCGGTGCCGGCCGCGGGCAGCCAGCCGTCGATCTCGTCGAGGCTGCGCCGGGCCCGGACCGCGGCGAGCGTGGTGGCGAGCCGGCGCCGGGCCGGGACCGCGTAGTGCACGTTGTTGGTGGCGACCGCGCCCAGCCGCCGGCTGCGGGCCAGCTGATAGAGCACGTCGTTGCGGTCACCGTCGTCCGGATGACCGTGATCGGTCAGCTCGACCACCACGTTCTCCGCGCCGAACAGGCCGGTCAGCCGGTCGAGCTCGTGGGCGGCCCGCTCGATCCCGCCGGCGGCGAGCGCCCCCGGCACGATCCCCTTGCGGCAGCCGGTGAGCACCAGCACGTGCCCCCGCAGCGCGGCCGCGATCCGCTCCACCGAGCCGTAGTCCGGCTTGCCCTTCTCCCCGCCCGCGAGCTGCCCCTCGCCGATGGTCCGGCCCAGCGCGGCATACCCGGCCGCGTCCCGGGCCAGCACCAGCAGATGCGGCCCGGCCGGGTCGGGCTCGCCGTTCTGCGGCCTGGTCAGCCCCAGCGACAGCTCCGCCCCGAAGACGGTCGGCAGACGCAGTTTCGCCGCCGCCTCGGCGAACCGGACCACCCCGTAGAACCCGTCGTGGTCGGTGACGGCCAGCCCGGTGAGCCCCAGCCGCGCCGCCTCCTCGGCCAGCTCCTCCGGATGACTGGCCCCGTCGAGGAAGCTGAAGTTGGTGTGACAGTGCAGCTCGGCGTACGGGACGGTGGTCTCCTTCGCCCGTACCACCGCCGGCGCCTCGTAGGGCTGCCGTTTGCGGCTCCAGGCCGGCGAGTCACCGCCGTCCGCGTCCACCGCGAGCGGATCCACCGCGAACGGTTGCCGCGCCTGCTCCCCGATCCGGTGAACGCCCTCCGCCGGCGGCGGTGGCTCGACCGGCCGCCCGGCGAGCGCCTCCGCAAGCTGCGACCAGGACTGCCGCGGGTTATGAAAGCCCACCGCGACCCCCTCGCCCAGCCCTGCCCTGCCCAGCCCTGCCCTGCCCAGCCCTGTCCTGCCCAGACCCGCCGTGCCCAGACCCGCCGTGCCCAGCCCCGCCGTGCCCAGCCCCGCCGTGCCCAGCCCTGTCCTGCTCAGTCATAGCCTGTCCTGCTCAGTCATAGATGGCCTCCACCGTCCAGTGGCCGCCGGCCAGCGCGAGCAGCAGCGCGCGGCCGTCGGCGAGCGACACCTGGAACCGTGCGTGCCGGCGGCTCTCCCCGGCCGCCCACCAGCGTTCGTCCACCGGCCACGGCCCGGCCCAGCCACTGATCTCGATCAGCTCGCCCCGTTCCACCATCAGCGACGCCGGATCGCCGGTCAGTTCCAGGCGCGCGCTGACCCCGACCGGCGTACCGCTCCCGTCGAGCACCACCGCGGCCGGCGGCCGCAGCGGCACCACCGCCGGCGCGGGCCTCGGCAGCCGCCCCGGCCACGGCGGCAGCCCGGCCCCCGGTCCGGCCCCCGGCCGCACTCCCCGCCCGGCCCGCGGCTTGACGTCCGGCTTGATGTCCGGGGCGGCGAGCGACCCGGTTCCCGCATCGGCGACCGAACCGGTGCCGGACGGGCCGGGCATACCGGACGGGCCGGGCACGCCGGACGGGCCGGACGGGCCGGACGGGCCGGGCACCGTGGCGGGTCCGGCCGGCTCGGGGGCCTCCTCCCGGCCGGGGGTGGGCAGGTGGGAGACGGTGGCCAGGCCCGTCCTTCCCGGGGCGGCGGGCGGGCGGCGGGAGGCCAGGTCGATCACGGTGCCTCCGGTCGGGGGTTCGGCCCGGGTCTCGGCCGGCTGCTCGGCGGGAAGCAGCGCCGGGAGCAGCGCCGGGAACGGGAAGAGGGTGGCTTCCTCGCGGGGCTGCAGCGGGGTGGTGAGCACGTCCGGGACGGGATCGCGGTAGGGGGCAGTGGGGCGGTGCGGGGTGCGTTCGTCGCCCCACGGGATGAGCCGGATCTGGTCGTCGGCCGAGCGGCCGCCCGAGGGCACCGGTGTCACCAGGGCCGCCGGGCCCAGCAGGCCCTGCACCCGGCTGAACGCCCGGTGGGCCCGCTCGCGGTCGGCGCCCGCGTCACCCCAGAGGCCCGGCTGCAGCCCGAGGTGGACCAGGACGCCGTCGGGGATCAGGCGCAGGCGCACCAGGCCGGCCGTGGGGCGCGCCGGTGCGCCGCGGCGGGCGCCGGTCAGCCAGCCGTCGAGCTGCCAGCGAACGCGTTCGGCGATGGCCGCCGCGGTGAGGGTGCCGTCGTGCCGCCAGACGCGGTGCAGCTCCTGGCCGTCGGCGGTGACCGCCTCGATGCCCAGCCGGGTGCAGGCCAGGCCGTGCGCGGCCAGGCGTTCGTGCAGGCGTTCGGCGAGGTTGCGGCCGGCGAACGCGGCCACGTCGACCCGGTCGAGCGGCTCGTCGTAGGTGTCGGCCACGTCGAGGTCGGGCGGCGGTTGCCGGACCGCCAGGGGCCGGTGGTCACGGCCGGCGGCGAGCCGGTGGGCGAGCGCCCCGTCGAACCCGAACCGGGTCAGCACGTCCCCCGCCGGCAGGGCCGCGAAGTCGCCGAGCGTCTTGACACCCAGCCGGTGGAGCAGGTCGACCAGTTCGGGCCGGTCGAGCGCGGCGATCGGCAGGCCGGCCAGGAACGCGGCGGTCTCCCCCGGGCCGAGCACCCGTCCCTCGCGGGCGGCGAGTCCCGCCGCGAACACCCCGTCGGCGATCCCCACCTGGCTCTCCACCGCACAGGCCTCGGCGATCTGTTCGACGATCCGTTCGGCGGCGGCCTCCTCACCACCGAAATAGCGGGCCGGGCCGCGGGCCGCGAGCGCACACGCCCCCGGCCGGATCACCTCGACCCCGACCGCGACCGCCTCGACCGCGGCGACGACGGCTTCGAAGGCCCGCGCGTCCCGCCCCGGGTCGTGCTCGACGACGACCAGCCGGGGGCACCGGCTCTGCGCCTCCCGGCGCCGCAGCCCCCGCCGCACGCCCTCCCGCCGCGCCGCCTCCGAGCAGGCGACCACCCGGTTCTCCTTGAGCACCACCACCGGCCCGGCCGCCTCGATCCCGTCGACGATCTCCGCCGCCGTGACCGGCCAGTCCGGGCACCACACCAGCAGGGTCCGCACCTCACCCACGTCACACCGCCGCCCGGAGCCGCGTCCGCGAGGCCGACAGGCCCGCCCGGATGCGCTGGGCGAACTGGCCCGCGGCGGGCGCACCGCCGGCCGACGAGGGGTCGGGGGCGGTGGGCGAGCCGCCGGCCGAGGAGCGGCCGGGGATGGTGGGTGAGTCGGTGGGCAGCGAGGACGGCGGTGGGGGCGGGGGGATGG
This sequence comes from Paractinoplanes ferrugineus, assembly GCF_016862195.1. Lineage (GTDB taxonomy): Bacteria > Actinomycetota > Actinomycetes > Mycobacteriales > Micromonosporaceae > Actinoplanes > Actinoplanes ferrugineus. The sequence continues at coordinate 47,450 of NZ_BOMM01000054.1, forward strand.
TGAACGGGCGGATCGTCACGCCCGGCATCCACATCGTGATCTCCTTCGGGCGGGCGGCCGCGCCCCGGCCCCGGGCGAGCACGGTCACCTCGCGGCGGCGCAGGCGGCCCCGGCCCGCGCCGAGGCCCTCCCAGCGGCCCTCGGTCACGCGCAGGGTCACGTCGGCGCCGTTCCACCGGCCGAACGGCACCAGCACGCTGCCCCGCTGGCGGGCCCGGGCGGCCAGGCGGCCGGCGATCGACGCCGACACCGGGCCGGGGACGGCGGTCACCACCACGTCGACCCCGTCGATCAGGGCCGCCACCACGGTGGGCCAGTCGGGGCCGGGGTTGGGCACCAGGGCCAGTCGGTCGAGGACGATGCCGCTCTCCTGGGCGGCCAGCGCGCCCAGCGCCGGCACCCCGACGACGGCGCACCAGGAACCGGCGCGGGACGCCTCGGCGAGCAGCGCGAGCATCAAGGAGGTGCCGCCGCCGGGCGCGGCCCGGCCGGTGGAGACCGAGACGGTGCTGCCCCGGCGCAGCCCGCGACCGGGCAGCAGACCGCTCAGCTCGGGCGCCACCGGCAGCACCCGGTGCACACCCGGCTCGTCGGTCTCCTCCGCTGTCCGGATCAGCTCCGCGAGGGCGGCCGCACCGTTGATCATGCGTCCCGCCATCCTTGCCCCGCTCCGTGTCGCGATGTTCCGGCCCACCCGGGAAACGGGCAGGCGACAGCGCCGCACGGCGCCAGGGGTGTTTCGGTGAAAGCCGGTGAAGCCGCGGTCAGGCGGCAGCCAGCGGGGGCTGGTAGCTCAGGCCCAGCGCCGACTCGACGACCGTGACGAACTGCTCGGCCGCGCGCAACAGGTCGTCGGCCTCCCGGGCGCTCACCACGCGGGGGATGCCGGCCTCGGCGGCGGCGCGCTTGGCGGCGCCCAGCGCGAAATAGCTCGCCCAGTCGCCGAACTCGGGGGCCACCAGCACCAGCAGGGACCACACGCTGGTCACCCGGCTGCGGCGGGTGGGCGCCGCGGGGCGGGCCCGGGCGGCGAGGATCGCGGCGGCCGCACGGAGCGCGGCCAGGTGGGCCGCGGCGTAACGGAGGCCGTCGGGGCGGGTGTGCGCCGCCTCGTCGAGGCCCTGCCGCGCGATCGTCAGCAGCTGGGCCGGGGTGCGGTTGGGCAGCATGTGCGCCGGGACCGTGGGGGCTTCCTGCACGGCCGAGGTCGGCGCGTGCGCCAAGCCGGGGACCTGCATGAGGCCCGGCGCCCTGTTGCTCGCCATAGGTCGTTCTCCTCGCGTGTCGCATCCGACGTGCCTGGTCGAACCGATCGCTGCGGAGGAAGGCGCAGCAGCCGTGCGTGCGAACCGGCCGGATGTGAAGCTTCCCCACACCACACCCGGCCGGACCTCGCCGGCGGGTCCGCCGTCCGCCACCCGGGGGTCGGGGGGTGACGGACGGCGGTCCTGCCTTGTCTCGAAGGCGCCGGGCCCGCGAATGCCCGGAGCCTCACGTGCGGCACTTCGCGGGTGCCGCACCCGGGAGCCACGCCGCGAAACGCCGCTCCCGGAGCCGGAACGGAGGTCCGGACCGAGATCTCTCGAGCTCGGCCGTTCGAACATCCGTTCTAACTAAGAAAGAGACTAGCACTGGCGTACGACAAAAACGCAACCTCTGCTCTCGGCACCCGCCGGGATCAGCCCGCAGGCCGGCCGGAGAGTGCGGTCAGACACCGCCGACGTGGATCACCGGGCGGCGCTCGATGTCCGGCTCGGTCTTGCGGATGATCTCGCGTACCACCGGCGCGGTGTCCCCCCGGCCGAGCAGCAGGTAGCGGAACAGGTGGACGAGCGGGCTGCCCTCGGCCCAGGCGAAGTAGCAGTGCGGCCGCACCCCGGTGGCGTCCCGCAGGGCCAGCAGCACGGCGGCGATCGCGTTCGGCGCGGCGGCACTGCGCACGCGCAGCACCCGGTGCCCGCCGACCTGCGCCCCGTGCACCTCGAGCACCCCGCTGAACTGCGACGGGTCGGCCACCTCGACCTCGAGGAAGAGGATGTCGTTGCGGCCGGGCACCGGGTTCATCCGGCGCTGCTCGTCCTCCTTGTGGGTGTACTCCGCCGACTCGCCGGTCTCCCGCCGGTTCGCGACGATGTCCAGCTCGCCGTCGTTGGCGAGGGAGTCGGCGATGTACTGCCGGGCGGCGGGGTCGAACTCGATCCGCTCGGCCCGCAGCTCGGTGGTGCGGCTCACCCGGGAGATCAGCGACACCAGGATGATCCCGCCGACGAAGACGGCCGAGATGGCGATCCCGTCCGGCTTCTCGATGATGTTGTCGCCGAGCGCGTACAGAAGGACGAGGCTGAGGATCGCGAAGCCGCCGGCGGCGCCGCGTCGCCCGGCCCGCCACGCGGAGATCGTGACCGCGACGGCGCCCGACACCATCATCGCCAGGATGCCTGTCGCATAGGCCCCGGCCTGGGCGTTGACGTCGGCGCGGAAGGCGATGGTGATGCCGATGCCGAGCCCGGTGTAGACGATCACGACGGGCCGGACGGCCCGGCCCCACTCCGGCGCCATGCCGTAACCGGGCAGGTAGCGCGGCACGATGTTGATCAGTCCGGCCATCGCGGAGGCACCCGCGAACCAGAGGATCAGGATGCTGCTGATGTCGTAGGCCGTACCGAAGATCTCGCCGAGCTCGGCATGCGCGAGGTAGGCCAGGGCGCGCCCGTTCGCCTCGCCGCCCGGCTGGAACTCCTCCTTCGGGATGAGCACGGTGGTGACGAAGGAGGTGGCGACGAGGTAGACGCTCATGATCAGCGCGGCCGTGGTGAGCAGCTTGCGGGTGTTCCGGATGCGCTCGGCCGGCGAGGACGCCTTGATCAGCGGCATCATGCTGACCCCGGTCTCGAAGCCGGACAGGCCGAGGACCAGGGCCGGGAAGGCCAGGATGGACGGTCCGATGAAGTTCCCGGTCGAGGTGAGCTGATCGATCCAGCGGGACAGCGCGTCCGGCGTGGTGAAGACGTCGACCAGGCCGACCACCGTGATCACCGCGTTGAGCACCAGGAAGATCGCGACGAGCGGGATCGCCACCCCGACGGCCTCGCTGAAGCCGAGCAGAAAGACGAAGCCCAGGATCAACAGCAGGATCACGGTGATGAGTACGGCGTGACCGTGCAGGAAATCCGGCAGAACCGGGTTCTCCGCCATGTGGACCGTCGCGTCGGCCGCCGACAGGGTGATCGTGATGATCCACGAGGTGCACACGAACCCGAGCAGGACAAGCACGAACAGCTTGCCCCGCCAGAACGGCAGCAGGTGTTCGAGCATCGCCACCGAGCCCTGGCCGTGCGGGCTCTCCTGGGCCACCCGCCGGTACATCGGCAGCATGCCGAACAGGGTCAGCGCCACGATCAGCAGCGTCGCCAGCGGGGACAGCGCCCCGGCCGCGAGCGCCGCGATGGCCGGCAGGTAGGACAGTGTGGAGAAGTAGTCGACCCCGGTCAGGCACATCACCTTCCACCAGGGTTGCTCGTGGTCGGTCGGCGGCGCCTCGGGGCCGACCGGCTGCACCCGGTGGGCGAGCAGCCAGCGACTCAGGGGGTGGCCGGGGGCCCGCGGAGCCACCGGGCTGTCCACCACCGCGGGCACATCGATCTCGGTGCTCATCGGCTCCCCGATCGTGAGTTCAGATGCCAAGATTCAGCAATGGACCGGACTGTAGTAATCACGGGCGCCAGCTCCGGCGTCGGTTTGGCCGCGGCGGAGCAACTGGCCGCGCAGGGCGATCAGGTGGTCGTCGTCGGCCGCGACCCGCAGCGGCTGGCCGCCGCCGTCGCGAAGGTACGGCAAGCGGGCAACGGGCGCGAGCCGGGCCGGTTCCGCGCCGACTTCGAGTCGTTCCAGCAGGTACGCGACCTGGCCACGTACCTGCTCGAGACGTACCCGAGGATCGACGTGCTGGCCAACAACGCGGGCGGCATGATCGCGAACTACCGCCGCACCGCCGACGGCTACGAGGCCACCGTCCAGGGCAACCACCTCGGCCCGTTCCTGCTGACCAACCTGCTGCGGGAACGGCTCGCGGGGGGCCGGATCGTGAACACCGCCTCGGACGCGCACCGCTCCGGGCGACCGGATCCCGACAACTTCGCCGGGAACGGGAAATACCGCAGCTTCCAGACGTACGGCGCGGCCAAGTCGGCGAACATCCTCTTCGCGTCGGAGGCGGCCCGCCGCTGGCCGGACATCACCAGCGTGTCGTTCCACCCGGGCGTGGTCCGCACCAACTTCGGCGACGGCACCCTGACCAGGCTCTTCTACCGGTACGCGCCGTTGCTGGTGACCCCGGAGAAGGCCGGCGCGCTGCTCGTGCGGCTGGCCACGATCCCGGCGAAGGGCCTGGTCGACGGCGGCTACTACGTGGGCCACGACCCGAAGAAGCCGGCCTCGTACGCCGCCGACCCGGCCGCCGCGGCGAGATTATGGGCGGCGAGCGAGGCCGCTGTAGGGATATAAGAGGGCGATGAGATATCGGACTCTCGGCCCGAGCGGGCTACGCGTGTCGGAATTGATCCTCGGGGCGATGACCTTCGGCGAGCACGGCGGGGTCGGTGCCCCGATCGAGGAGTGCCGGCGCATCCTGGACGCGTACGCACAGGCCGGTGGCAACACCGTGGACACCGCGATCAACTACCGCGACGGGCAGAGCGAGCAGATCCTCGGCGAGTTGCTGGCCGGCCGGCGCGAGTCGTTCGTGCTGTCCAGCAAGTACACCGCGACCCGTGATCCGCAGGACGCGAACGCCGGCGGCAACGCCCGCAAGAACCTGCGGGCCTCCCTCGAGACCAGCCTGCGCCGGTTGCGCACCGACTACCTCGACATCTACTGGGTGCACGTCTGGGACAAGCACACGCCCATCGAGGAGACGATGCGGGCGCTCGACGACGCCGTACGCGCCGGAAAGGTCCTTTATGTAGGGATCTCCGACGCGCCGGCCTGGGTGATCGCTCGCGGCCAGACCCTCGCCGAACTGCGGGGCTGGTCGCCGTTCACGGCTCTGCAGATGCCGTACAACGTGATCGATCGCGACATCGAGCGCGAGTTGCTCCCGATGGCCGAGTCCCTCGGCCTGGCCGTGACCGCGTGGAGCCCGCTCGCCGGCGGCATCCTCTCCGGTAAGTACACCGCCGCTGAACACACCGCCGCGCCGGCCGGGTCGCCGACCCGGCTCGACCCGGCGTCGCTCGACGAGCGCCAGCTCGCGGCGGCCGCCGCGGTGCAGCGGGTCGCCGACGAGATCGGCGCCACCCCGTCGCAGGTCGCGATCGCCTGGACGGCCGCCCGCTCACCGGCGATCGTGCCGATCGTCGGCGCGCGCTCGCTCACCCAGCTCCGCGACAATCTCGGCGCGCTCGACGTGACGCTCACCGCCGCGCAGGTCGACGCGCTGGCCGGCGCCACCGACTTCAAGCTGGGCTTCCCGCACGACTTCGTGAACGGGATCGCGCCCTGGGTCTTCGGCAAGGGACTGGTCGGTAAAGAATAGGGCGATGCCGGTGACACTGCACGTCTGGCGGGTGCCGAGGCGGAGGATCGGCGCGGCCATGCTGCGCATGGCCTTCGCCCGGCGCAAGCGCGACGGGGTCGAGTTCGCGAAGTTCCTGGGTACGGGTACGGGGGTGGGCTTCGGCCCGTCGGATGCCGATCTGACCCGGTACGCGGCATTGGTCGTGAGTTCCGGCCCGGTCGAGTTCCCGGCCTGGGACAGCATCGCCGTGGCCAAGGCGACGATCGCCCTGACCCCGCTCGCCAGCCGCGGGACGTGGTCCGGCAGGACCCCGTTCGGTGCGCCGGCCCCGGCCCGGTCCGACGGCATGGTGCTGGCCCTCACCCGCGCCCGGCTGCGCCCCGCGAAGGCGCTGACGTTCTGGCGGGCGATCCCCCCGGTGGCCCGGGAACTCGCCGCCGCACCCGGACTTCTCGCCCGTTTCGGCATCGGCGAGGCGCCCCTCGGCTGGCAGGGCACGGTCAGCGTGTGGCGTGATGCGGCGGAGCTGACCGGCTTCGCGTACCGTCAGCCGGAGCATCGTGCGGTGATCGCACAGACCCCGGCCGCCCGCTGGTACGCCGAGGAGTTGTTCGCCCGGTTCGCGGTGGACCGCATCAGCGGTGACCGGGCCGTGCTGGGGTGGCTGGAAGAGGGGCAGATCGAGGTATGAGGCTCGTTGCGTGGCAGCCGGACGACCTGCTCCGCCGGCTGGACGACGTGGTCACGGTCTACGGCGAGGCGATGGGCTACCGCCAGGAGCTGCTGCAGACCCGGCGCGGCTACATCGGCGCCCACGTCCGCCGCCCCGGCTTCCGCGCCGTCGCCACCCTCACCACCGACGGCCGGCTCGCCGGCTTCGGGTACGGCTACACCTCCGGTCCCGGTCAGTGGTGGCACGACCAGGTCCGCTCGGCCCTCGACGAACCGTCCCGCGAACAGTGGCTGGCCGACTGCTTCGAGGTGGTCGAGCTGCACGTCCGCCCGGTGGCCCAGGGCCACGGGGTCGGCGCCCGCCAGCTGCGCGCGCTGCTCGCCATGGCCGACGGCCGGACGGTGCTGCTGAGCACCCCCGAGGCCGACGAGCAGAAGTCCCGGGCCTGGCGGCTGTACCGCCGTTTCGGCTTCGTCGACGTGCTCCGCCACTTCCTGTTCCCCGGCGACGAGCGCGCGTTCGCCATCCTGGGCCGCGCGTTGCCCCTGGTGGAACGCCCCGCCGAGAACGCACCCGGCATAGTCGGCATCTGACGATCTCATGCGCACCCGCCTGCCCTGGGCGCTGCTGGCCGTCCTGGTGCTGGCCCAGATCTGCTACCCGCTGACCACCGGCGACACCCGGGCCGCCCTGACCGTGGCCACCGTCGTGCTCGGCTATGCCATGTCGGTCACGCACGCCGCCCTGACCCGCGGCCCGCGGGGCGCCGGCGCGCTGATCGCCACGGCCACGGTGGGTGGTTTCGCGGTGGAGGCGATCGGCGTCGCGACCGGCTTCCCCTTCGGCACCTACGACTATTCCGGCGAACTCGGCCCGAAGCTCCTCGACGTCCCCCTGATCATCCCGCTGGCCTGGACCTGGATGGCGTGGCCGGCCTGGATCGCCGCGACCCGGGCGACCGGGCGCCCGGCCGCCCGGATCGCCCTGGCCGCCCTGGGCCTGGCCGCGTGGGACCTCTTCCTCGACCCGCAGATGGTCGCCGAGGGTTACTGGCGGTGGCACTCCCCCACCCCCGCCCTACCCGGCGTGCCCGGCATCCCGATCGGCAACTACCTGGGCTGGCTGGGCTTCGCCCTGCTGCTGATGCTGGCCCTGGCCACCCGCGTCAAGACCCCCGCCAAGGGGGACGCGCCGATCCTCGCCCTCTGGTTCTGGACGTACGCCTCCTCGGTGCTCGCCCACGCCGTCTTCCTGCACCTCCCCGCGTCCGCCGCCTGGGGTGGCGCCACGATGGGCCTGGCCGTCCTCCCGGTAGCCATCCACCTGCTCAGATCCCGCACCCGCACCGCCCAGCCCAGCACCCCCGGCCGTGGCGGCACCGCGCCGAGCGCGGCCGGTCCGCCCGAGGCCGGCCGATGATCTCGCCCTCCTGGCTGATCCTGCTCCCCTGGCTGGCCCTCACCGCCCACACCGCCGTCAACGCGACCCTCCTGCGCCGCCTCCCCAAATCCACTGAACCCGACATATACGATATGGTGGATGAATCGCCCGGCGATGTGCCGCCGCCCGGCGCCGGCGAACGGTCCGGCGTAAGCGAACAGTCCGGCTGGGGCGAACAGTCCGGCCGGGGCGAACAGTCCGGCGGGGCCGACCGGTCCGGCTCGCTCGTCACCGAGCGGATCGCGGTGCTTCTTCCGCTGCGCAACGAGGCGGACCGGGTGCGGCCCTGCCTCGAGGCCCTGCTGGCCCAGCGGGGCGTCGCCGACCTCACGATCCACGTCCTCGACGACGGCTCCACCGACGGGACCGCCGAGGTGGTGCGGGAGATCGCCGGCGACCGGGTCCGGCTGATCACCGGGGCGGACCTGCCGCCCGGCTGGCTCGGCAAGCCCTACGCCTGTCATCAACTCGCCCAAGCGGCGGGAAACGCGGACATCTTGTCCTTCGTGGACGCCGATGTCGTCCTCGAACCGGATGCGCTGGCCCGCGCCGCGACACTCCTGCGGCGGATCGGCGTGACGCTGCTCTCGCCGTACCCGGGAATTGTCGGCGCCGGGGCCCTCGTCCAACCGCTCCTGCAATGGTCCTGGCTGACGTTCTTGCCGCTGCGCGCGATGGAGCGCTCCCCGCGCCCGTCGCTGGCCGCCGCCGGCGGCCAGTGGCTGATCGTCGACGCGGAGGGTTACCGCAGGTCGGGCGGGCATGCCGGGGTGCGCACCGAGATCCTCGAGGACATCGAGCTGGCCCGCGCGGTCAAGCGCTCCGGCGGCCGGATCGCGCTGGCCGACGGGTCGCCCGCGGCGACCTGCCGGATGTACGACTCCTGGCACGATCTGACGAACGGCTACACCAAATCGCTGTGGGCGAGCTTCGGCTCCCCGGTCGCCGCCGGCTTCGTCGTGGTCCTTCTCCTTCTGCTGTACGCGCTCCCGCCCGCGGCCGCGCTGGGCTTGGCCGTGACCGGCGCGCACGTCGGAGCGCTCCTTGCGTTGTGCGCCTACCTGCTGGGCGTGCTGGGCCGGGTCGTGGCCGCGGCCGCCACCGGCACGAAGCCCTGGCCGTCGGCCCTGGCCCACCCGATCGCGATCGTCGTGTTCGCCTGGCTGATCGCCCGCTCCTTCCGCCTGCGCCACCGGGGCCGCCTGTTCTGGCGGGGCCGTCGACTATGAGGAGACAGGCATGAGCCGGGTCGTCGTCATCGGAGCCGGGGTCGGCGGGCTCGCCGCCGCCATCCGGCTGGCCGCCGCCGGGCACGACGTCGAGGTGCACGAGCGGGGCCCGGCCGTCGGCGGCAAGCTGGCCGTCCACGAACGCGACGGCTTCCGCTTCGACACCGGGCCGAGCCTGCTCACCCTGCCGCAGGTCTTCGAGGATCTCGGCCTGCGGCTGCCCGACCCGCGGCCCCTCGACCCGGTGGTCCGGCACTTCTTCGCGGACGGCACGGTGCTCGACTCGTCGGCCGACCACGAGACCTTCCTCGACCGGATCGCCGATGCCCTGGGGGCCGGTTCCGCCGCCGACTGGAACCGCTTCTGGCACCGGGCCGAACGGATCTGGCGCGCCTCCTGGCGTTCGGTGCTGCGGCGCCCGGTCACCCCGGGCTCGCTGGCCGCCCTCTCGTGGCGGGTCGACGACCTGCGGGCCATCGCCCCCGGCCGGACCCTGCGCGACCTGAGCCTGCACTACCTGCGCGACCCCCGGATGCGCATGCTGCTGGACCGCTACGCCACCTACACCGGCGCCGACCCGCGCCGCGCCCCCGCCGCGCTGGCCGCCATCCCCTACGCCGAACTGCATTTCGGCGGCTGGTACCTGCCCGGCGGCCTCGGCACGATCGGCACCGCGATGGCGGACCGGTGCGCCGAACTGGGCGTCCGGATCTTCACCGGCTCCGAGGTGACAGCCGTCGAAACCTCCGCCGGCCGGGCCACCGGCATCCGCGTCACGCCCGGCCCCCGCGTGCCGCCCGGCCCCCGCGTGCCGCCCGGCCCCGACCCCGACCCCGGCTCGGCACCGCGCCCCGGCCTGCCTTTCGACCGGATAAATGCGGATATCGTGGTGTCCAACGTGGATGCGCTGACGCTCTACCGCGATCTGCTTCCCACCCCGTCCCGGCTGGGGCGGCTCACCGATCGCAGCCTCGCCGGGTTCGTCATGTTGCTGGCGGTGCGGGGCGAGACGCCGGAACTCGCCCACCACAACGTCTTCTTCCCCGACTACTACGAGGCCGAGTTCGGCGCGATCTTCGGCTCGGCCGCGAAACGGGCCGCCCTGCCCGACGATCCGACCGTCTTCGTCACCCGGGCCGAGGACGCCACGGTGCATCCGCCCGGCACCGAGGCGTGGTTCGTCCTCGTCAACGCGCCTCGGCACGGCACCGCCTGGTCGGCTGTCGACTGGCGGCGGCCGGGGCTGGCCGACGCGTACGGCAAGCATGTCCTCGAGGTTCTCGCCCGGCGTGGGGTCGACGTCCGGGATCGGGTGATCTTCGCGGAGACCCGCACGCCCGCCGACCTGGCCGACGCGGCGGCGGCGCCCGGTGGGGCGATCTACGGCACGGCCGGCGGGCTGATGCGGCCGCCCAACCGGGGGCCGGTCCGGGATCTGTTCCTGGTCGGCGGGTCGGTGCATCCGGGCGGTGGGCTGCCGATGGTCACCCTGTCGGCGAAGATCGCGGCCGATCAGATCGGCAGACATCCAAGGCGTTGAGTACGGCGGGTACGGTGGCGGCTGTGCCGATTGTGGACGATCCGCGCGCCGTTCTCCGCCCTGGCCTGCCGATCGAGGCCGTCGCCCTCGGCCGGGTGGCCCGGGGCGGCCGGCGCCTGCTCGACGACGTGACCCTGGACGTGCGGCCCGGTCAGCTGGTGGCGATCATCGGGGCCAGCGGGGCGGGCAAGACCACCCTGCTGGAGACCCTCGCCGGGGTGCGCCGGCCGTCGACCGGATCGGTCCGGCACGGCGGGCGGCCGGCGCCCGACCCGGCGATCGGCTACGTGCCGCAGGACGACATCATCCACCAGCAGCTCCCGCTGGAGCGCACCCTGCGGTACGCGGCCCGGCTGCGCCTGCCGGCCGGCACCTCCCCGGCCGAGGTGGCGGCGCGGGTGACCGAGGTGCTCGGCGTGCTGGGTCTGACCGGGCGGGCCGGCACCCGGGTGGCAAGTCTGAGCGGCGGCGAACGGAAACGGGCGAGCATCGCGGTCGAACTCCTCGCCCGGCCGCGCGCCCTGTTCCTCGACGAGCCCACGTCCGGCCTCGACCCGGCCACCGCCGCTGAACTGCTGACGTTCCTGCGCGGCCGCGCCACCGACGGCGTCCCGGTCGTCCTGACCACGCACAACCCGGCCGACGTCGACCGCTGCGACACCCTGGTGGTGCTGGCACCGGGCGGTCGCCTGGTGTTCGCCGGCCCGCCGGCGCACGCCCCGGCCCACTTCGGCGCCGACGACGTCGCCGGCGTCTACGGCCGGCTGGACGACGCGCCCGCTTGGCGCAGATCCACATCGGACTTCTCACCCGTCCAGCCCACCACGCCCAGCGAGCCGGCCCCACCACCGGCTGAGCCGCCGGCCGGGCCGGCCGTTGCGCCGCCGGCCGGGGCGCCGGCCGCACCCACGGTGGGGTCGGCGCGGCCGGGCCGGGTTGCCCAGGCCGTTCTGCTGACCAGGCGCAACTTCGACATCCTGGGGGCCGACAAGCTCACCCTCGCGATCCTGATCGGCTCACCGCTGGTGATCCTGGCGATGTTCCTCATGCTGTTCCGGGCCGGCGCGTTCGACCCGGCCCGGCCCGATCCGCCCACCACCGTCATGATCCTTTTCTGGGTCGCGTTCGGCGTGTTCTTCTTCGGGCTCACCTACGGCCTGCTGCAGATCTGCGCCGAACTGCCGATCGTGCGCCGGGAGGTCTTCGCCGGCCTGCGCCCGGGCCCCTACCTGGCGGCCAAGGTCGCCCTGCTGCTGCCCCCGCTGGCGCTGGTCGACCTGCTGCTCCTGGCCGTGCTCCGGGCCCTGGACCGGCTGCCCACGATGACCGCCGGGCTCTACCTGACCGCCCTGCTCGCCTCGGCCTGCGCGCTGGCGCTGGGCCTGCTCTGCTCGGCGAGCGTCTCCGACGTCGCCCAGGCCACCCTGCTCCTGCCGATGCTGTGCTTCCCGCAGGTGCTGTTCGTCGGCGCGATCCTCCCGGTCCCGGCGATGGCCCCGGTCGGCCGCGCGGTCAGCTACACGATGTCGAACCGCTGGTCGTTCGAGGCGCTCGGCCACCAGGCGGGCCTGCCGGAGCTCTGGCGTCGCGGCGAACTGGGCCCGCCGCTGCTGGCCTCCTACGGCGCCAGCTTCGCCCGCGAACCCTGGCAGAACTGGCTGATCCTCGGCGGCATCACCCTGCTCTTCCTGGCCGCTACGGTCCTGGTGCTGCGCGTACGCTGCGGGCGCCGCCGTGGCTGAGGCGGAGTTCCTCGAGCGCTACCCGGCCTACCGCCACACCGGGCGGCTCGACGAGCTGCGCGCCCGCGAGTACGCCCACCTCGACCGCCACGGCGAGGTCTACCTGGATTACACCGGCGCCGGGGTGTACGCGAAAGCCCAGCTCCGGGCCCATCAGGAGCGCCTGGAGTCGCGGGCGTTCGGCAACCCGCACTCGGCCAACCCGTCGTCGGCGGCCTCGACCGAGCTGGTCGACTCGGCCCGGCAGGCGGTCCTGCGGTTCCTCAACGCCGACCCCGACGAGTACGCGGTGATCTTCACGGCCAACGCGTCGGGCGCGTGCCGGCTGGTCGGCGAGGCCTACCCGTTCCGCCGGGGTCGCGAGCTGGTGATGACGTACGACAATCACAACTCGGTGAACGGCATCCGCGAGTTCGCCCGGCGCGGGGGCAGCCGGCGCCGCTACCTCCCGCTGACCCTGCCCGACCTGCGGATCACCGAGGACGCCGTCGACCGTGGCCTGCGCCGGTCGGGACTGTTCGCGTTCCCGGCCCAGAGCAACTTCACCGGCGTCCAGCATCCGCTCGACTGGGTCGGCAGAGCCCGGGACGCCGGTTACGACGTACTCCTCGATGTGGCCGCCTTCCTCCCCGCCAACCCGCTCGACCTGCGGTCCGTCAAACCCGACTTCGTCCCGATCAGCTGGTACAAGGTCCTCGGCTACCCCACCGGCGTCGGCAGCCTGGTCGCCCGCAAGGACGCCCTGCGCAAGCTGCGGCGGCCGTGGTTCGCCGGCGGCACGATCGCCGCGGCCAGCGTCGGCACCGAATGGCACCGGCTCGCCCCCGACGAGACCGCGTTCGAGGACGGCACCCTCAACTTCCTGCACATCCCGGACGTCGAGTTCGGCCTGTCCTGGCTGACCGGCATCGGCCCGGCCCTGATCCGGGCTCGGGTACGCGCGCTGACCGGCTGGTTGCTGGACCGCCTGGCCGCCCTCCGGCACAGCAACGGCCGCCCGATGTGCCACGTCTACGGCCCCCGGGATCTTCGAGACCGCGGCGGTACGGTCGCCTTCAACCTGCTCGACCCGGACGGCCGCCTCGTCGACGAACGCCTGGTCGCCACCGAAGCGGCCGCCGCCGGCCTGTCCCTGCGCACCGGTTGCTTCTGCAATCCCGGCGCGGGCGAGGGCGCCTTCGACATCGGCCGCCCCCAGCTACGCGGCTCCACCCGCTGGGGCCTCCGCACGATCGACGCATACCTCGACGCCATCGGCCTGCCCACCGGCGGCGCGATCCGCGTCTCCTTCGGTGTCGTCTCCACCTTCAGCGACGTCGAACGCCTGCTCGACTTCCTGGCCACCACCTACCGCGACCGCGCCCCGGAGACGACCGCCCTCTCCCCCCGACTGCGCTGCTGACAGCAGACAACCCGCGCCGCTCCTTCCCGCCCCCGAACGCCGCATCCGACATCAAGCCGCTCGGCCGCCTTCTGGCCGGCACTCAGCGCCGCACAATCAGCGCAACTTCCCTGAAAAGGGGCCTCCGAAGCACTCCGACGCCGGAGGAAGAAGGAGCCCGAAGGGTGCCGGACCCGCCTCCCTCGCGACGACGGGCCGCGATTACGGTCCGCCTCCCACCAAGCGGACCTCACCTCCAAGAGGTGGACTGCCGTCCCGCATGCCGACCGCTCCCCCACCCAAGCGCCGAGCCATCCCGAGCCAAGTCGCGACTTTGCCCGAAATAACCGCATTGTCCACATGCTCCAGCCACTCGACTGCCTTCTCGCCGCCGCCCGAAGGCCGGCACCAGCGCACCTTCCTCGAAGAAGGGGCCTCCAGGGGCACCGACACCGGACCCCGCGCAACGAGGAGTCGATCGACCATGGACGCCAAGGCCGGAGCTCAGCAGAAAGCCGAGCGTCCATGAGGTGGACCGGCGTTCCCACATCGTGCCCGCACCGCGCACAGCCGCACCACGCACAGCCGCACCGCGGCACCGCGCACAGCCGCGGGCCGGGCGGCGGGCGCGGGGCGGGCCGGCGGGGCGGCGGAGGGCAGGGGCGGCGGGCCGGCGGGGCGGCGGGCCGGCGGGCGCGGGGGCGGGGCTGTGCGCGCTACGAAGGTGGGGGTGAGTGGGCGGCCAGGAAGGCCTTGGCCATGGCGGAGGCCAGGTCGGCCGGGTCCTTGGCGGCGATCGCTTTGCCGCCGGTGGCCTTGGCGATGTCGTTGAGGGTGGCCATGTCGGCGTCGGGGCCGAAGCCGACGCCGATGACGGGGACGGCGCGGTTGGGGTCGCTTTCCTTGGCGAGGCGGGTGAGGAAAGTCTTCTTCGGCATCGCGTACTTCGATTCGGCGTCGGCGCCGTCGCTGAGCAGGATGATCATGGTGATGGTCTGGGGCCGGACGCGCGGTCTCATGGTGGCGCGGGCGTCCAGGACGGTCTGGAAGAGGGGGGTGCCGGCCTGGTCGGGGGCGGTGTAGCCGGTGATGGCGCGGGCCAGCGCGTCGCGCCGGGTGGCGGCGCCCAGGGTGCCGGTGATCGGCCCGAACGGCACGACCTCGGCGTGCGGCGGGCTCGCCGGGGTGGGCGTGTTGAACGTCCACATGCCGATGCTGGTCTCGTCGCCGAACAGTTGGGCGGCGGCCAGCCCGGACCGGCGCAGCAGCCCGGCCTTGGTGGTCGCCTTGCCGGTCTTGTCGGTGGCCGGCTTGTTCATCGAGCCGGACGAGTCGATCAGCAGCAGCACCTGGAACGCGAACGCGCGGTACTGCGCCCACTGCAGCGCCGGGTCGAGCAGCTTCTCCGAGGCGGGCGGCACCTCGAGCGCCTGGGGCATCGAGTAGCTCCGGAAGCCGGCGTCGGTGACGGCCGGCATGGTGATCGCCGCGCGCAGCCGCTCGGCCAGGTCCGGGTGCTTCGTGGAGGTCGACACCGCGAACGGGTAGTCGGCCTCGATCAGCCCGTCGGACGGGTAGGAGCCCTTGAGCGGAACCGCGTTGCCGCCCCGCTGGTACATGGTGAGCTGCTGTTCGGTGATCGGGAAGACGCCGACGTCCTCGGCCACGGCGCCGGCGTCGGTCTGCCCGGCGACCCGGCGCAGCAGCTCGGCCGGGTCGGCCGAGGCGTCCTTGAGCCGGCTGCGCAGGGTCAGCGCGCGCAGCTGGGCGATGCCGGAGTCGGGCGTGCTGCGCGCCATGGCCGACTGGACGGCGTAGACGGCGAGCATGCCGACGCTGGAGTGCAGCGGGTCGGGCATGGTGACGGCCGGGATCTCGTGGCCCGCGACCCCGGTCATCAGCCGCAGCCAGGTGGTCCGGTCACCGTTGGCGTATTTCGAGGCCACCGCCGCCGGCGCGGCCAGGACGACGGGGCTGCGGGCGATCGGCGGACCGTCCACCCGGTACGCGTTGACGCTGCCGACGAGAGCGATCCGCAACCACACACTGCTGGACGGGATCCACACGTCGGGCTGCTGGGGCGAGCTCGCCGTGACGGCCGGTTCCTGCGCGGTCACCGAGATCGGCCCGCAGCCGCCGCCGGGGCTCAGGCCCCGGGCCGCCTCCCGCACGACCGGCGCGATCTCCGGGGCGGCGACGACGCGCAGCAGCGTCTCGGAGCACGGCTCGGTGACGGCGGCCTCGGTGGCGGTGGTGGGGCCGGTGGAGTTCTGCGCGAACAGCCACCAGGTGGTGCCGGCGCCCACCACGAGCGCGAGCACGACGGCGGCGGCGAGCAGCACCCGGGTCGCGAAACTGGCGGGCGGCCCGATGTCCTCGTGGTCATGGCCGGGAGCGACCGAAAGATCATGGTGCGGCGAATCACGCCACAGTGGATCGGACATGACACCGCCTCCCAAGATCGGTTATGTGGGGTCGATTTCCGAACGCGGGCCGAATAGTAGCGGCGAACGCACTCCTGGCAACAGGGAAACTCGAAGATGGCCGTTCGCACCAGACGAACCGCCAGGTCAGCGCGCCGCATCGCGCGATTCGGCTCTCCCGGCGACCGGAATCGGCCATTCCCTGGAGCATTTATCGATCACTACGTCGGGTGACTATTGACGACGACTACGCACCGTCGCGAAAGGACACGGAGCAGCGGTGCCCATTCGAGAATCCCGTGGCCGGTGTCGTCAAGATCGGAATATCGCGAACGCGCTCGGTAGCCTTTTGTCGCCGGCCCCGCGACGCATCGTCAGCGCGGGACGGCGGAAGGCAGACATAGCCGGTTGTCGGTATCGTGCCGAGTCGTGACCCGCCCCGTTCTGATCGCCCACGCGCCCGGCGACGAGGGGTGGGCCGAGCGGCTGGCCGTCCCGATCGTCGCGGCCGGCTACCGCGTGGTGCACGGCGGCACGATCCTGGTCGGCGAGAACGTCATCACCGAGGCCAACCGGGTGCTCGCGGCCGGCGCCCCGGTGGTCCTGTGCGGCACGATCCAGGCGATGGGCACCGGCTGGGCGTACGGGATGATCAACGCCGCCCGGGCGCTGAACCCGGAGGTCCGCGTCTACGGCGTGGCCGTCGAGCGGGGCGCCTATCTCGTACCGCTCACCCTCGACGGTGCGGTCGCCGAGTTCTGGCGGGACCCGCAGGCCGCCCTCGCCGCGGTGGTGACCGCCCTGCGCAGCCACTATCCGCCGCCCGCGGCCCCGGTCGCGGCACTGGCGTCGGGGCGCAGCGCCGCCGCCGAGCGCCGCTTCCGCGACCTGCTGCTGGACAGCTGCGACATCATCGACCTGGACAACCTGCCGGCCGACCGGCGCCTCGCGACCCAGGAACTGATGCTGCGCAACCTGTTCCTGCCTCTGGCCGTACGGGTGGAGAGCGGCGCCGACCCGGAGCGGGTGCTGGAGGCGATCGAGCATCGGCGGGTCACCGGCGGACGACCGGCTCCGGGCGACGCCGAACAACGCGAGCCACCCGGCTCGCGGCTGGCGTCGAACCGCCGGCTGGTCGTGCTCGGCGACCCCGGTTCGGGCAAGACCACGCTGCTGCGCTGGATGGCCACCGCGTACCTGCTGCGGCTGCGGGGCGATCCCTACTGGCCCGAGCTTCCCGGGGTCGGCACGCTGCCCGACGCGGACTGGCTGCCGGTCCTCGTCCGCTGCCGGGACCTGGGGCCGGAGCAGGTCGACGGGACGCTCGACGACGTACTCCGGCATGTGCTGCGCCGGGCCGAGCTGACCCCGGCCGAGATCGAGGCGATGCACGCCGAGCTCGCCGAACGGCTCGACGCCGGCACCGTCCTGCTGCTCGTCGACGGCCTCGACGAGATCGGTGATCCGCGGGCCCGCGCCCGCTTCGCCGACCTGCTGGAACGGGTCAGCCGGGCCCGGCCGCCGGTGCCGATCGTGGTGACCAGCCGGATCGTCGGTTACCGCGAGATGGGCCGGCGCGTCGGCCGCGGCTTCGAGCACGTCACCATCGCCGATCTGGACGCCCCGGCCAAGGACGACTTCCTGCGCCGCTGGTGCGAGGTCACCGAGCCGGCCGAGCGGTGGCGCGCCGCCGCCGACGAGCTGATCAACGACATCCACCGCACCGACCGGATCGAGCGGCTCACCGGCAACCCGCTGCTGCTCACCACCCTCGCCCTGGTCAAGCGCAGCATCGGCAGGCTGCCCGACCACCGTGCCGACCTCTACGCCCAGGCCGTGCAGGTGCTGCTGACCTGGCGGCCCGAGGTGGACGAGCCGATCTTCCCGCGGGAGACCGAGCCGCAACTTCAATACCTCGCCTACGCGATGTCCGACCGGGGCGTGCAGCAGCTCACCGAGGACGAGGTGCTCGAACTGCTCGACCGGATGCGCGCCGAATATCCGCAGCTGCGCGCGATCCACCAGCACGACCCGGCCGAGTTCCTGCGGCTGCTGGAACAGCGCACCGGCATCCTGGTGCAGACCGGGCACGTCCGCTCGGCCGGCCGGCTGGTGCCGCTGTTCGAGTTCCGGCACCTGACCTTCCAGGAATACCTGACCGCGCAGGCCCTGGTGCAGGCCCACTTCCCGGGCCGCGCCGCGGAGGATCTGGCCGCCCGGATCGGCCGGCTGACGCCCCGGGTGAACACCGGCGACGACGCCGCCGACAGCTGGCAGGAAGCGATCCGGCTGTGCGTGACGATGTGCCACGGCGACGACGTCGACCGGGTGCTCGAGGCGGTGCTCGAACGGCACCCGACGCTTGCCGCGCGCTGCCTGCTCGACGAACCGGACGCGGGTGCCACCGTGGTCGCCGACATCCTCGGCACGCTGGCCGCGGCCCTGCCCGAGGACGGCGCCTCGGCCGCCGCCGCCTACCGGCTCGCCTCCACCGCGTGGGCCGGCGACCTGATCGGGCATCTGCTGCACGAGCTGCGGTCACGCGGCCCGCGGGCGGTGTCGACGCTGGGCCGGTTCATCGGCGACGTCCTCGTGCAGCGGCACGCCGACCGCCGCGAGGAGCCGACCGCCGAGTCGTTCCTCGCCGACCTGGCCGCCGACGACGACCGGGCGGTGACCGCGGCGCTCGCGTTCGAGGCGGCCGAGCTGCCCACCGAGGGGCCCGGCAGCGCGCCCGTCCGGGCCCTGCTCGACCTGCTGGAGCGGCCCGACCCGCTGGCCGCCGCGGTGGCCGCGTGGACGCTGCTGCGCATCCAGCAGTCGGCCGACGACGGCTGGTGGCGCGACGCCGACGTCGACCGCATGATCGCCGCCGCCCCGGCCGGCGACACCACCACCCGGCTGTCGCTGATCGAGGTGGTCGGGCCGCGCCGGTGGCCGGCGGCGGTCGCCGCACTCGCCGGGGCGGCCGCCGACCCCGACCCGGTCGACCAGGTCAAGGCGCTGCTGCTGCTCGGCCGCTCGGGCCAGGAGGCGGCGGCCGGGCTGCTGGCCCGCGCCCTGCGCAGCGACGTCCCGTCGGTGCGGGTGGCGGGCGCCGCCGGTCTCGGCGAGCTGCGCTCCTCCAGCGCCGCGACGGAACTGCTGACCCGGTTGTCCGACCGGGACGCCGAGGTGCGCGCGGCGGCCGCCGAGGCGCTCGGCGAACTCGGTGAGAGCAGCGCGACCGAGCTGCTGATCGCGGCCATGACCGACCCGGAGAACTGGGTGCGCTACCGGGTCGCCCGGGCCCTCGGCAAGATCGGTGACACCGCCGCGGTCGGCCCGCTGCTGGCCGCGCTGGGCCTGCGCCCCGAGGGGGAGCTGCGCTGGTACCTGATCGACGCGCTGGCCGAGCTGGGTGACGGCCGGCCGGTCCCGGAACTGATGGCGGCGGTGGAGGCGATGGGCGACAGCGCGTTCTGGCCGCTGTTCGCGCTCGGCACCCTGGGCGACCGCCGGGCCCGGGACGTGGTGCGCCGGCACCTGGCCGGTGAGCGGCCGGCGCCGTGGGCCGTGCGGGTGCTCGGCGAGCTGACCGGTGCCGACCCGGCCGACCGGGCCGCCATCGAGGCCGCCGCCGGGTCGGCCAACCCCGACCTGCGCGAGAAGGCGGCCGACGCGCTGCAGGCGACCGGCGACGACGCCGCCCTCGACCGGCTGCTCGCGCTGGCCACCGACCCGGCCGAGGAGGTACGCGCGCAGACCGCCCGGGTGCTCGACGTCTTCGAGACCGGCCGGACCGCGGACGCCCTGGTCGCGCTGGCCGCCGACGACAGCGGCAAGGTGCGCGCCCGCGCCGTCGCCGCGCTGGGTCACCTGCGGCTGGACAGCGGCTTCGACGCGATCGCGGGGGCGGTCACCGACCCCGACCCGCAGGTACGCCGGGCGGCCGTGGCCGCGCTCGGCCACCTCGCCGACGACCGGGCGCGGGACCTGCTGCTGGCCGCCGCCCGCGACGAGACCGCCGCGATGCGGGCCGAGGCCGCGACCGCCCTCGACGAGGCCCGCGGTCGGCCGGTGCGGCCCGCCCTGCTGCGCCTGGCCGCCGACCGTGACCCGGACGTACGCTCCCGGGCCCTGGAGTCGCTCGGCGCGTTCGGCGGCGCCGGGGTGCGGCCGATGCTCACCGAGGCGCTGCGCTCGCCCGACGCGGCGGTCCGGGTGCGGGCCGCGACCGGTCTCGGGCTGCTGCTCGACGACGCCGCCGTCGACGACCTGGCGCGCCTGCTCGACGACCCGCAGCCGGCGGTCCGGCAGGCGGCCGCCGAGTCGCTCGGCGACCTCGACTCCGCGCGGGCGGCCGAGGTGCTGATCCCGCACGCCGCCGACCCGGCCCCGGGGGTCCGGCGGGAGATCGCCATCGCCCTCGACCACGGCGGCGCCGAGGTGGCGCGGCCCACCCTGCGTACCCTCCTGAACGACTCGCACCCGCAGGTCCGCGCGGCCGCGGCCGAGGCGATGGTGGTGCTCGGCCCGGCCGAGCGCCTCGAGCTGCTGCGCCCGCTGCTCGCCCACCCGCACCCGGACGTGCGGCGCAGCACGGTCTGGGCGCTCGACGACGAGCTCGCGGTCGGCGATCTGCTGCCGCTGCTCGACGACCCGCACAAGGACGTGCAGACGGCGGCGGTGTGGACGCTCGGCCTGATCGGCGACCCGGTGGCGGTGCCCCGCCTGCGCGGCCTGCTCGCCGGCCGCGGGATCGACGGCGACCAGCGCGCCATCACCGTCGAGGCGCTGTCCCGCCTGGCCGGCCCGGACGTCCTGGCGATGCTGGACACCGCCCTGCGTGACCCGTCGCCGGCGGTCCGGTTCACCGCGATCGCCGCGCTCCGGCACGCCGGCGACGGCACGTGGGGGCCGCGCCTGCGGGCGGCGCTCACCGATCCGGAGGCCCCGGTGCGGGCCGAGGCCGCCCGGTCCCTCGCCGGCCTGGGCGACCTCGACGCCGCCGGCCCGCTGATCGACCTGCTGCGCACCGACCCCTCGCCCCGCGTGCGCGGCCACGCGGCGGGCGCCCTCTACCGCCTGGGCGCCGGCCTCGCCGACCCCGCCGGAGCCACCCGGGCGGCGCTGGCGGCGGCCTCGGGGGACCCGCGCTACTCGGTACGGCAGATCGCGGCGCTGGGGCTGGCCGCCCTCGGTGAGCGCGGGCCGCTCGACGCGCTCCGGGAACGGGTCGCGGAGGGCAACGCGGACAGCCGGCGGGCGCTGATCGGCGTGCTCGCGGCGGCCGGGGACGAGCGGGCGCGGCGGCTGCTGCGGATCGGGCTCGCGTCGCCGTCGTGGCGGGTGCGGCAGTTGTGGACGACGGCGTTCACCAGTGCGCTGCCCGACCAGTTCGAGCG
This sequence comes from Paractinoplanes ferrugineus, assembly GCF_016862195.1. Classification (GTDB taxonomy): domain Bacteria; phylum Actinomycetota; class Actinomycetes; order Mycobacteriales; family Micromonosporaceae; genus Actinoplanes; species Actinoplanes ferrugineus. The sequence continues at coordinate 68,780 of NZ_BOMM01000054.1, forward strand.
TGACCTGCTCACCGAGCACCGCAGCGGCGCCCAGTCGGATCTGGATCCGGCCCAGGTGATCGACCGGCGCCGGATCGACCGGATGGCCCGCGTCCTGAGGCGGACCCCCGATCAGATCCACGCGGCCTACCTGCGCATCGCCGGGCGGATCCCGTTGCGGGTGAGCGGAGCGCGCACGGTCGAAGGCTAGAGCGGGCGTACGCCGGAGGGCAGTTCCTCCGTGGCCACGTGCGCCAGCAACGTCGTCCGCAAGGCCGCCGCGGCATGGGGAAGCACGGACCGTTTGCGATGCGCCAGAGCTATCGTCCGGCGCATGCCGGGCGGCGCCAGCGGCGTCGACCGCAGCAGCGGGCGGTTGGCGAGCACCATGCTCGGCACCAGCGCCACGCCCAGCCCGGCCTCGACGAACGCGAGCACCGCGTCCATCTCGCCGCCCTCGACCGCGAACTTCGGGGTGAACCCGGCCTGCCGGCAGGCCTCGAGGGTGACGCCGCGGATGTCGTAGCCGGCCCGGAACATCACCAGGGGCGTGTGTTCCAGCTCGGACAGCGCGATCCGGTCGTTCGCGGTGGGCGGCGGCCGGTCGTGGGCGGAGGCCACCACCAGGCTCTCCCGCAGCACCGGCGTGGCCACCAGCGCCGGGTCGACGCCCTGGTCGGGCTGCACGATCAGGGCCAGGTCGAGGGTGTGCGCGGACAGGTTCTCGATGAGGTCCTGGGAGCTGCCCTCGTTGACGTACAGCTGGATGTCGGGGTGCTGGGAGCGGAACGTTCGCAGCACCTCGGGCACCAGTGATGAGCAGAGGCTGGGGGTCGCGCCGAGGCGTACGTCGCCGCGGCGCAGGCCGACGATGTCCTGCACCGCCTCGCGGGCGGCGTCGGCGTCGGCGACCATGCGCTGCGCCATCGGCAGCAGCGTCTCGCCGGCGACGGTGAGCGCGACGTCGCCGCGCACGCGTTCGAAGAGCGGCGCGCCGAGGCTCTGTTCGAGCGTGTGAATCTGCTTACTCAAAGTGGGCTGGGAAACGCCCAGACCGTCCGCCGCTTGGGTGAAATGTCGTGTTTCGACCACTGCTAAGAAGTATCGGAGCTGTTGCAACTGCACGTCGATAGCCTATCGCTATCAACAGTGACCCGATCATGCATTGGACGAATGAGCCAGGGCCTTTCTACCGTCACAGTTGTGGCGGTAGACACGAGAACTCCCAAGGTGGCGGCAGCAGCCGCGACCCCGGCGCGCACCAGCAAGCGGACCTCGTCCGTCCTGCTCAAGATACTCATGGCGGGGACCGGCATCCTGCTGGTCCTCTTCCTGTTCGCGCACATGATCGGCAACCTGAAGATCTTCTTCGGCGAGGAGACCTTCGACCACTACGGACACTGGTTGCGGACCATCGGGTCGCCGGCCCTGCCCGACGAGTGGTTCCTGTGGATCCAGCGGGGCGGCCTCACGCTCGCGATCGTCGCGCACATCGTGGCGGCGACGATCCTGGCCCGCCGGGCCCGCGCGGCCCGCCCGGTCAGGTACGCGCACCGGCCCAAGGTGCAGGCCGGCTATGCGGCGCGGACGATGCGCTGGGGTGGCGTGATCGTCCTGCTCTTCATCGTCTACCACATCCTCGACCTGACGACCCTGACGCTGAACCCGAACGCGGAGTCCGGCAAGCCGTACGCGAACATCGTCGCCGACTTCGCCCCCGGCCGCTGGTACGTGACGCTGTTCTACGCGATCTCGATCATCGCGGTCGGCCTGCACCTGCGGCACGGCATCTGGAGCGCGGCCCGCACGCTGGGCCAGCAGACCGCCCGCGGACAGCGGATCGGCCAGGGCATCGCGCTGCTGCTCAGCCTCGTCCTGGTGGTCGGCTACCTCGCGGTGCCGTTCGCGGTCCTGACCGGATTGGTGGATTGATTCTGATGAACGACTTCTGGCAGGACGGCGAAGGCATCGCCGACACCGCGGCACCGGACGGGCCGATCGAGACCCGCTGGGAGCGCCGCAAGTTCACCGCCAAGCTGGTCAACCCGGCCAACCGCCGCAAGCTGACGGTGATCGTGGTCGGCACCGGGCTGGCCGGCGGTTCCGCCGCGGCGACGCTCGCCGAGGCCGGCTACCACGTCAAGTCCTACTGCTACCAGGACACCCCGCGCCGGGCACACTCGATCGCGGCGCAGGGCGGCATCAACGCGGCGAAGAACTACCGCAACGACGGCGACTCGATCTACCGGCTGTTCTACGACACCGTCAAGGGCGGCGACTTCCGCGCCCGCGAGTCGAACGTGTACCGCCTGGCCAGCGTCTCGGTGAACATCATCGACCAGTGCGTGGCCCAGGGCGTGCCGTTCGCCCGCGAGTACGGTGGCCTGCTCGACAACCGCTCGTTCGGCGGCACCCAGGTGTCCCGCACGTTCTACGCCCGCGGCCAGACCGGTCAGCAGCTGCTGCTCGGCGCCTACCAGGCGATGGAACGGCAGATCGGCCTCGGCACCATCGAGATGAACGCCCGGCACGAGATGCTCGAGCTGATCGTGGTCGAGGGCAAGGCCCGCGGCATCGTCGTGCGCGACATGGTGACCGGCGAGATCACCACCGAGATGGCCGACGCGGTCGTGCTCGCCTCCGGCGGCTACGGCAACGTCTTCTTCCTCTCCACCAACGCCAAGGGCTGCAACGTCACCGCGTCGTGGCGGGCGCACCGCAAGGGCGCGCTGTTCGCGAACCCCTGCTACACCCAGATCCACCCCACCTGCATTCCCGAGTCGGGTACGCACCAGAGCAAGCTCACCCTGATGAGCGAGTCGCTGCGCAACGACGGCCGGGTGTGGGTCCCGCTCGCCGCCGGGGACGCCCGCAAGCCGGGTGACATCCCCGAGGCCGAACGCGACTACTACCTCGAGCGGATCTACCCGTCCTTCGGCAACCTGGTGCCGCGCGACATCGCGTCCCGGGCCGCCAAGAACGTCTGCGACGAGGGCCGCGGCGTCGGACCCGGCGGGCTCGGCGTCTACCTGGACTTCGCCGACGCGATCGGCCGGCTCGGGCAGAAGGCGGTCGAGGCCAAGTACGGCAACCTCTTCGAGATGTACGAGCGGATCACCGGCGAGAACCCGTACGAGACGCCGATGCGCATCTACCCCGCCGTGCACTACACGATGGGTGGCCTGTGGGTCGACTACGACCTGCAGTCGACGATCCCCGGCCTGTTCGTGGTGGGCGAGGCCAACTTCTCCGACCACGGCGCCAACCGGCTCGGCGCGTCCGCGCTGATGCAGGGCCTCGGCGACGGCTACTTCGTGCTCCCGACGACGCTCGGCAACTACCTGGCGGCGGGGCCGTTCGCCACCGTGCCGCAGGACCACGAGGCCGTGGTCGAGGCGCGCCGGGCGGTCGAGGACCGCATCTCCCGGTTCCTGTCGATCGACGGCGACCGGACCGTCGACTCCTTCCACCGCGAGCTCGGCCACATCATGTGGGAGTACTGCGGCATGGAGCGCACCGAGGAGGGCCTCACCAAGGCCATCGGCCTGATCCGCTCGTTGCGTGACGAGTTCTGGCAGCGGGTCAAGGTGCCCGGCACCGGTGAGCAGCTCAACCAGAACCTGGAGAAGGCCGGCCGGGTCGCCGACTTCTTCGAACTGGGCGAACTGATGTGCATCGACGCGCTGCACCGCCGGGAGTCCTGCGGCGGCCACTTCCGCGCCGAGTCGCAGTCCGAGGACGGCGAGGCGCTGCGCCACGACGACGAGTTCAGCTACGTCGCGGCCTGGGAGTACTTCGGCGCCGACCGCAAGCCCACCCTCCACAAGGAACAGCTCGAATTCGAGTACGTCCACCCCAGCACCCGGAGCTACAAGTAATGGACATCCAGGTACGCGTGTGGCGCCAGTCCGACTCGTCCGACAAGGGCCGGATGGTGACCTACGACGTCAAGGACATCTCCCCCGACGCCTCGTTCCTGGAGATGCTCGACGTCCTGAACGAGAAGCTGATCCTCGACGGTGCCGACCCGGTCGCGTTCGACCACGACTGCCGGGAAGGCATCTGCGGCATGTGCAGCATGGTCATCGACGGTGTGGCGCACGGCCCCCAGCGGGCCACCACGACCTGCCAGCTGCACATGCGGCACTTCAAGGACGGCGACGTGATCGACGTCGAGCCGTGGCGCGCCGCCGCCTTCCCGGTCATCAAGGACCTCGTCGTCGACCGCAGCGCCTTCGACCGGATCATCCAGGCCGGCGGCTACATCACCGCCCCGACCGGCGCCGCCCCCGAGGCGCACGCCACCCCGGTCCCGAAGAAGGACGCCGACCTCGCCTTCGAGGCCGCCACCTGCATCGCGTGCGGCGCCTGCGTGGCGGCCTGCCCGAACGGCTCGTCGATGCTGTTCACCGCCGCGAAGGTCGCCCACCTCGGCCTGATGCCGCAGGGCCAGCCCGAACGCGACACCCGCGTCATCGACATGCTGCAGGCCCAGGACGACGCCGGCTTCGGCGGCTGCACCAACATGGGCGAGTGCGCCGAGGTGTGCCCCAAGGGCATCCCGCTGAACCTGATCGGCCGCCTGAACAGCGACTACCGCAAGGCGTTGCGCAACAGCGCCAGGTGATCTCCGGTCCGGGCACAACGGCGTGCCCGGCCCGGCCTCAGCGCCCCGCCGCCACCGGCGATCAAAAGCTGCTCGAGACGTACGAGGCGGAGCGCCTGCCGGTGGCGGCCGAGGTGCTCGGCGTCGGCACCCGCCGGCACCGGCGGCACGTCGCCGGCGACCAGGACGCGATGCGCCGCTGTCCGGCGGCCGGCGCGTCTTCGACCTGCTGCGCGGTCCACACGCGACACTGCTCGCCTTCGACTGGACCGGGCCGCTGCCGTTCGGACCCGCGCACCGGATCTCCGAGCAAACCGCGAAAGACGCTTATGACGTACGCGAACCGGCCCTGTTCCTGGTTCGCCCGGACAACTACATCGGGTGCGTGACGACCGGCCCGGCCGACATCACCTCGTACCGCGCCCGGATCGGCAGGTGACTCGTTGATCAACCCGTGAGATCAGCCACCGCCGCCCGGGTCCTCCTCCCGTCCCTCGTCCGGGCCCTCGTCCCGGCCCTCGCCGTGGTTCTCGGCCCGGCCCTGGCTGGGGTCCTCGCCGGGGTCCTCGCGGCGACCCTCGTCGGTGCACCGGCCCGGGCCGGCGACCGGCAGGGCTCGCCGCGCTACGTGAGCCTCGGCGACTCGTACTCGGCCGGGGTCGGCAGTGGTGGCAGCGAGAGCGGCGGACGTTGCCGGCGCAACACCAACGCCTACCCGGCGCGGTGGGCGAAAGCCCACTCGGGCTACGACGCGGTGCTCGGCGCCTGCTCCGGCGCCGACGTGGCGGCCGTGCGGCTCACCCAGCTGGCCGCCCTGACCAGGGACACGACGCTGGTCACGCTGACCGCGGGCGGCAACGACATCGGTTTCGCCCGCACCATGACCGGCTGCGTCCTCGACCCGCGCACCTCCGCCTGCGTGGCCCGCACGCACACGGCCACGAGGCAGGCGCGCGAGGTGCTGCCCGACCGGTTGCGACAGCTCTACGCGGCGATCCGCGACCGCTCCCCGAAGGCCGACGTGCTGGTGCTCGGCTACCCCCGGTTCTTCCGCTCCGCGCGGGCCGGCTGCCGCTTCCTCAACGGCACCGAACGAGCGTCCATCAACGACACCATCGACGTCCTCAACGCCGTGCTCCGCGAGCGAGCAACCGCCGCGGGCTTCCACTTCGTCGAGGTGACCAGCCGTTTCACCGGCCACGGCTTGTGCGCCGGCACGCCGTGGCTGCACGGCGTCACCTTCCCCACCGACAACTCCTTCCACCCGACAGACGCCGGCCAGCGCGACGGCTACCTGCCCGCGATGACCGCCGCCGCCCCGTGACGATCGCCTGATCCGCCCGCCCGCCCGCCCGCTGAGCGGGCGGGAACCGCCCGCCCATGCGCAGCCCTCGCCCCGGTGCGGCCCTCGTCTCAGCGCGGCCCGTTCAGCCAGCGCGGCCCGGTCGTCCGAGTGCGGCCGGCTCGCTCGGCTCGGCCGGCTCGCTCGGCTCGGCGGCTTTCGGGGTGGCGGGTTTCGGGGTGGCTCGGCGGCGAGTCAGAGCAACCGTCGCGGCCAGCAGGGCCAAGGTACCGGCGGTCAGCAGAGGCGCCTGCCGTCCGAAGTGGAGTGTTGCCGAGCCGAGCGGGATGGCGATCGCCACCGGGCCGAACATGACAGTGGTCGACGTGGCACCGACGCGGCCCAGCAGGTGATCGGGGGTCCGCGTCTGCACCGCGGTCACGCCGGCGATCAGCGCCCATACCAGTCCGACGCCGGCCAGCACGCTGCCGACCAGCATCGACGGCCACCAGGGCAGGGACCACGCCAGGCAGCCGGCCGCGAAGACGGCCGAACCCACCGCGGCGACGACCGGCGGGCCGACACGCGTCAGCAACCGTCCCGCCAGGAGGCCGCTGACGATCGAGCCGGCGCCCTGGGCGGTCGACAGAAACCCGAGGTGGGTGGCCGGCCGGTGCAGCCCCTGCACCACCTGGGCGAGCACCCCGGCGTTGGTCAGCCCGGACAGCCCGATCGCCCCCGCCGCCACCAGCACCGGCAGCCGCACAGCCGGATCGCCGAACAGCGCGCGCAACCCGGCACGGATCTCCCCACCCGGCGCCCCTCGTCCCGCCCCGGAAACCACGCCGCCGGACGTCGGGCGGGGGTCGGACGCGCCCGGCCGGAGCTTGAGCAGCGTGTAGCAAGCGGCCGTGAGCAGTGGGGTCGCGGCGGCCAGCAGGATCACCGGGCGGGGGCCGGCCAGGGCGTACAGGGCGGCGCCGGCGAGTGGGGCGACCAGCTTCATGCCCTCCTGGGCGCTCGTCCGCCAGCCGTTGACGTCACCGAGGCGGGACGGGGGCAGGGCGGACGGCAGGATCGCGGTCTCGCCCGCGTCGACCAGGACGTAGCTCAGGCCCCGGGCCAGCAGCACCGCGTAGATCAGCCCGGCCTCGCGGGGCGTGTCGACGGCCAGCAGGGTCAGCACGACGGCGGCCAGGAGCAGGTCGGTCCAGATCATCAGGGGGCGGCGCGGCAGCCGGTCGACCAGGGCGCCCAGCCACGGGGCGCCGAGGGTGGGCGCGTAGACGCACAGGCCGGTCAGGGCGGCGACGCCGGGCGACCCGGTGAGGTCGAGGACCCAGATGCCGGCGGCGAGGGTCAGCGCGGTGCTGCCGAAGCCGGAGAACAGCGAGATCAGCACGAACAGCGTCGCGTTTCGTCGCACGCGCGGGCCTCCCCGACGGTTGAGCGGTAGGCTCAATCCTCGGGAGTTGAGTGGCTCTATGTCAACTCTTTGGCCAGACGGCTTCACTGGCGGCGGCTTCGGCGGCGGCGGCTTCGGCGGCGGCGGCTTCGGCGGCTTCGGCGGCTTCGGCGGCGGCGGCGGCGGCGGCTTCGGTGGCGGAGCGGAGCCGTTCGACGGCCTGCCGGGTCGGGGTCGGCAACGGCACCCCGGCCAGATCGCCGAGCACGGCGTCGACCAGGGCGAACAGACCACCTCCCGGCGCCTCGGGGGCAGCCTCCAGGGTTTCCCGCACGAGCACCGCCCGGACGAAACGCTTGTCCCAGCGCCGGTCGGCGCCGATCCGGCGGTGCAGCTCCACGGCCGCCGCGCGCACGGCGGCGAGCTTTTCCCCGTACGCCTCATCGAGCTCCCGGCGCACCGGCCGCACCGCCGCGACCAACCGCAATCGTCGCTGCTCGGCGGCTTGCCGGCTGGTCAGGCCGAGCACCGCCGCGAGCTCCGCCCAGGTGGCGCCCGCGCGTCGCGCCCGGTCGATCAGCTCGAGCTCCTCGGCGTCGAGGCGGGCGCGCCGCTCGCGGATGGTCCGAAGTTCACTCAGGTCGACCACGCGCCGAGCCTAGCACTTGTCAACGTTTCGTTGACAAGTGAGGGTGAGCCGACCGGTCTCCGCCGGTCGACGCGCGGCTGCGGTGGCGGCGGACCGCGTCGCGGTTGGCGCAGCGGATGGCGCAGTAACGCTGCCGGCCGGTGCGGGAGGTGTCGGCGAAGACGGCGGCGCATCCGGTGACCGCGCAGCGCCGCAGCCGGTGCATGCCCCGGCCGCTCAGGTGCATGGCGGTTCCGACGGCGATCAGCGCGGTCAGCACCTCGCCGAGCGGGCGCCCGTCGTCGCGGTAGTGCAGATGCCAGCCGCCGGCATGGTCGGTGAGCCGTGGGTAGGCGGCGGCGCCGGCCAGCATCCGGTTGAGCCGGGCGGCGCGCTCGTGCTCGTCGCTCGCGTCGACGATCTTCTCCCAGGCGTCCAGTGTGGTCGCGAGCCGGTCGAGGTCGGCGGCGCCGACCGCCGTCTGTACGACCAGGCCCGCCGCCCCGCAGCGCTCGGCCAGCTCGGCGGCGGTGCTCGGGCGTCGGTTCGCCAGGTCGGCGGCCAGGTTCACCGGGTCGGCGCCGTAAGGGTTGATGTGCACAAGACCATTACAGCAGGCTGGGTCCCATGCGCTGGATCATCCTTGCGGTCGCCACGTTCACCCAGGCCGCCGCCGCCTTCTTCGCCCAGGGCATCGGCGCCCTCGGCGTACACCTGCAGCAGGACCTCGGCATCGGCACCGCCCAGCTGGGCCTGCTGACCTCGGCCGTCCAGTTCGTCCCACTGCTCGGCCTGCTGATCGCCGGCGAACTGCTCGACCGCTTCGACGAACGCTGGGTGGTGGGCGCCGGGGCCACGATCGTCGGCGTCGCCCTGCTCACCGGCGTACCTCTGCTCACCGGCACGACCGGCACCGGTTTCCCCGCCCTGCTCGCCGTCCTGCTCGTGGTGGGCGCCGGATACAGCACCGCCCAGCCGGGCGGCAGCAAATCGGTGGCGGCCTGGTTCGACGCGTCCCGGCGCGGCACCGCGATGGGCATCCGCCAGGCGGGCCTGCCCCTGGGCGCCGCCCTGGCCTCGGCCACGCTCCCGGCGGTGGGCGCCGTGCACGGCTTGCCGGCAACCCTCGCGGTCGGCGGCGCGGTCGCCCTGACCGGAGCGGCGGCGTTCGTCCTGCTCTACCGGCGCCCACCGGCGCACCCCAGCGCCGAAACCGCGCCGCCTCCGCCCGCCGGAGCCGACGAGGACGCGCCGCCCGCTGCCGCCGGAGCCGGCGAAGACGCGCCGGCCGCGCCCCCCGCGGGCCGGAGCGTGCCACTCGCGGCGGGCGGGCCAGGGGCGGCGGGTTCCAGGCTTGCCCTGCTTCGTGTGCCGGCCGCGCGCGCCGCTCTGCTGTGCGGGGTGTGTCTGATCTCGGTGCAGGTCGGGATCGGGCTGCTGACCGTGCTGCATCTGCACGAGGTGGCGGCGATGCCGGCCGGGCGGGCGGCGCTCGTCCTCGTGCTGGCGCAGGGCGCGGGCGTGGCGGGCCGGATCGTGCTCGCGATGGTCAGTGACCGGGCGCGGACGGCGCGGCAGAGCGTGGTCACCGCGAGCCTGGTCGCGGTTCTCGTGGCGCTTATGCTGCTGCTCACTCCGGCGGGCGGGGAACCGGTGGCGGCGGCGGTGATCTTCGGGTGGCTCGGCTTCTTCGGCATCGGCTGGTACGGCCCGTGGGTCGCGCTGGTCACCGAGGCCGCGCCGGCCGGGCGAACGGGTTTCGCGCTGGGTCTGGCGATGTCGGTCAACCAGGTGGCGATCGTCGCGATGCCCCCGCTGCTCGGCCTGCTCCACGACGTCACCGGCGGCTTCACCGCGTCCTGGGGCCTGCTCGCCGTGCTGACCGGCGCCGCGCTCGCCTACGTGGGGCCCGGCCAGGTGCGGAAAGGCCACGAAAGAGCCGGCAGCGAAAGAGCCGGCAGGGGGAAAGCCGGCAGCGGAGGAGACCTCAGGGCGCGACCAGCTGCGTCACGAACGTGATCGGCGCTCCCGACGCGGGCACGACGCGGACCAGGACCGGGGTGCGGCGGCCGGCGATCAGCGTGGCGGCCGCGATGGCCTGGCCGCCGGCCACCGGCTGCACGGCGACCGGCTCGGCGCCGTCGAGGCGGACGGACCATTCGCGTACGGGCCGGTCGACGCACAGGTGCAACAGCGTGCCGCCGGGGCGGGCGGGTTCGGCGCGTACCAGCAGTTCCAGCCCGGCGGCGTGGGCGGCGACCGACGTACGCCTCGGACATGAGCCCTGGTCGCCGGGAGGCCGGACGTACACGCCGGTCAGCAGGAGTGTCGCCGCGGCGCCGAGCGCGGCGGTGGCGGCGGCGAAGCCGAGTTTGCCGCGCCACAGCCCTCGCCTCGGCGGGGCGGCGGACCGGGCCGGCATCAGCACCACGCCGCCACCCACGCCGTGCCGCACGGTGAGCGCACCCGCGGGGACAGCGCCGCGCCGGCGGGACGCCCGGCAGTGCGGGGCGCCGGCCCGTTCGTCAGATCTCACGACGAGATGGTCGCTGCCGGCGGCCGTGCGGTTCCCAAGGCCGTGCGGTTCGCTCAGCGGAGGGACTTGAGCAGAGCGATGTCGGCCGCGTGGCCCTCGTGGTCGACCGTGGGGGTCTCGACGATCACCGGCACCCCGGCGATGGCCGGGTGGGTCATCAGCTCGGCGAACGCCGCCTCGCCGATGTGGCCCCGGCCGATCGTCTCGTGCCGGTCGCGGGTCGAGCCGCACTCGTCCTTCGAGTCGTTGGCATGGATCAGCATCACCCGGTCGGCGCCCACCGTGCCGATCAGCGCGTCCAGCGTCGCGGTCATGCCGCCCGGCGTGGCCAGGTCGTGACCGGCAGCCCAGGCGTGGCAGGTGTCGAAGCAGACGCCGAGCCACGGGTGCTGCTCGGCGGCCGCCAGGTAGGGACCGAGGTCCTGCACCTTGGAGGCCAGGCTGCGACCACCGCCCGCGCTCGGCTCGACCAGAAGTTTCGGCAGCCCGCGGGCGGCGGCGTCGTCGAGCAGCGGCATCAGCGCCTCGTGCAGCTGGTGCATCGCCTTGGCGTCGTGCTCCGGGTCGACCGAGCTGCCGGCGTGGTAGACGACCGCCGACGCGCCGATCGCCCGGCCGCGGTCCAGCGCGTGTGCGAGGGTGGCGATCGAGCGCTCCACCGTCATCCCGGTCGGGGAGCCGAGGTTGACCAGCAGCGACGCGTGGACGTAAGCGGGCAGGTCACGTTCGCCGATCCCGTCGCGGAACAGCGTGTCCTGCTTCGGGTCGCCGGGTGGCAGCGCCCATCCGCGGGAGTTCGAGACGTACACCTGAAGCGTCTCCGACCCCGCGGCGTCGACGTACGGCAGGGCCGCCTTGGCCAGCCCGCCGGCCGTCCTGGTGTGCGACCCGATGCGGCGCGCCGGGTCTAGAAGCACGCCACGACCACCTCGGTCTGCGGCGGGACCTGGGTGTTGCCACCCGGGTTCTGCTGGCGCACGAAACCGTTCTGGTTGAAGCCCTCGATGCGGACCCGCAGATTGAGACCCTGCAGTGTCTGCGCGGCCTGCTGGCACGGCTGGTTGTTGAGGTCGGGCACGGTGACCAGCGGCGGGCCCTTGCTCACGTCCAGGGTGACCTCGGCGTCCTTGGCCGCGCCGGTGCCCGGCTTGGGGGTCTGCGCGAGGACCGTGTCGGCCGGCTGGTCGGAGTCCTTGTACCGCTCGGCCGCGTTCAGGCCCAGCGCCTGCAACTGGCTGCGGGCGTCGTTGATGTTCTTGCCGACGAGGTCGGGCACGCTGATCGGGGCCTTGCCCTTGCTGACCACCAGGGTGACCGTGTCGCCGCGCTTGAGAACGGTGCCCACCGCCGGGCTGGTGGAGACCACCGCGCCCTCGGCGACGAGGTCGCTGTACTGCGGCGTCCCCACCTTGACCTGCAGGCCGTCCTGCTCCAGCTCGGCCTTGGCGGCGGCCAGTTCGGTGCCGCCCAGGTCCGGCACGCGGAAGCGCTCCGGGCCCAGCGACAGGGTCAGGGTGATCCGGCCGCCGTTGACGATCCGGGCGTCCGGCGCCGGGTTCTGGCTGACCACGGTGTCCTTCGGGACGGTCTCGCTGTAGGCGCCGTCGCCGTAGAACAGCTCGAAGTTGTTCTGCCGGGCGAACAGGTCGGCCTGCGCCTTCGTCATGTTGACCAGGCCGGGGGCCTCGGTGTAGCGGCCGAGGGTCACCCACCAGGTGCTGCCGATGACGACCAGGGCCATCACGGCGATGGCGGCGCTCAGCAGGATGCGGCGGCGGTCGAACCGGCCGCCGCCGGACAGCCGGGTGTCCCCACGGCGGTAGGTCTGCGGGCTGCGGCTCTGCTCCGGCAGGCGGGCCCAGGTGGGCCGGGCCGAACCGGGCCGGTCCGCGACGGCGGTCAACATCGCGGTCGCGTCGGCGGCGCCGGGCGCGGGCCGCGACTGCGGCACCTGGCGCAGCAGCGCCGTCTCGGCACTGGCCGCGCCCAGGTCGTCGCGCACCGACTGGACCTCGGCGAGCATCGCGCCGGCGTCGGTGGGGCGGGCGCCGGCGTCGCGGCGGGTGGCCCGCGCGACCAGGTCGTCGAGCGACCGGGGGACGCTGCTGACGATCCTCGACGGGGCCGGGACGTCGTGGTCGACGTGCTGCCACGCGACCTCGACCGGGTCGTCGCCGTCGAACGGGACCCGGCCGGTGAGCATCTCGTAGAGCACGATGCCGGCCGAGTAGACGTCGGTGCGGGCGTCGGCGTGACCGTCGGTGACCAGCTCCGGCGCCACGTAGGCGACGGTGGCCATCAGCTGGCCGGACTCGTCGACGCTGCTCGCCTCGATGGCCCGGGCCAGACCGAAGTCGGCCACCTTGACCACGGCGTCGACGAGGTTGCCGGCGCCGCCGCTGGGCGACTCGGCGACCAGCACGTTCTCCGGCTTGACGTCGCGGTGCACCAGCCCGGCCCGGTGGGCGGCGGCGATCGCGGCGAGCATCTGCTCGAGGATCGCGCAGGCCTCGTTCGGGTTGAGACGGCGGCGCTGGATGAGCACGTCCCGCAGGGTGTGACCCTGCACGTACTCCATGACCAGGTAGGGCAGGCCCTGGTGGCGGCCCTGGTCGTAGACGGCCACGACGTTGGGGTGGGTGAGCCGGGCGATCGTCTTCGCCTCGTCGGTGAACCGGTCCACGAAGTGGACGTTCGTCGCCTGCGAAGGATGAATGATCTTCAAGGCGACAGTGCGCTCGAGGCGCTGGTCGGTGGCCGTGTAGACGGTCGCCATGCCACCACGGGCCACCCGACCGGTGATCCGGTAGCGGCCGTCAATCGTCGTGCCGATCAACGTGTCGGCGACTGTGGTGTCCATCGGCGTGAAGTGTATGTGTCTTTCCGGGGCGGGCAGACCAGGATGTCACAGCTGAGTCCAAACGGGTACGCGCGCGGTCCGGACCGGTCTTGTCTGCCCCTTAAGGGAGCATTAACGGCGCCGGTACCAGCGCCGGAATTGCCAGTATTCATGCGGTTCTGCGAGGTCGGCCGGTGTGGCCGACGTCTCGCCGGGCGAGGCGGACGGGCCCCGCGTGGCCGCTCCGGCCGGGGCCACCGAGCCGGACGAATCGGGCGCCGTGGGCGTCGGCACGGGCGGCCCGCCGCACGCACAGGGAGATTCGGGCGATCCGGTGGTCCGAATCGGACTCGCGTTCTCCGACACGCCGGTGGACCGCGAACCGGTGGGCGCCGGGGTGGGTGCGGCCGGTGCCGGCGTGCGGCCGACTTCCCCGGTACGCGGCGGGACCGGCACCCTCGGCGCGCGCCCCGGCCCGATCCCGGCTCTCGGCGGGAGAACCCTCGTCACCGCCGGCCGCGGCGGGAACGTGTCGGCGGCCGCCGGCGTCTCGGTCAGCAGCGACCCGAGCCCGTTGACCACCCCGAGATAGGCCGTGGTCGACCCGAGCACCGTGAGCAGCCCCAACCCGGTCACCGCCAGGGCCCGCCGGGACCGCCCGGACCGCCGGCGAACCGCCCCCGCCGACGCCGGCCGCCACCCCCGGCTCAGCGACCCGCCCACCTCCGAACCGCCGAACGTGTTCATCCCGGTCGACGTGACGTCCGGCCCGCCCGGCGAGGGCGGCACCGGCCCGCGCCCCATGTCGTAACGCACCGAGCGCCACGCTCCGGACAGCTCGGCTCGGACTCTGCGCCACAGGCTCATCGCGTTCGTTCTCCGATCTGGCACCCTGTAGGAGTGAGCGATTCCGTAACCGCCGCGCCGGCCGCCTGGGTGAACCTCCCGGACGTGGCCGAGAAACTCGGCGTGTCGATAAGCAAGGTGCACCAGATGATCCGGGACGGGCATCTGCTCGCCGCCAAGCACGACGGGATCCGCCAGGTCCCCGCCGAGCTCGTGGCCAACAGCACCGTCCTCAAACACCTCCCCGGCATCCTCAACTTGCTGCGCGACGCCGGGTACAACGACGAAGAGGCCCTGCGGTGGCTCTACCAGCCCGACCCGGGACTGGACGGCAACGCCGCGCTCGGCCTGGGCGGCGACCGGGCGCGCGAGGTGAAGCGGCGGGCGCAGGCCCTCGGCTTCTGATGCGCGGCCTCTAGTGCGCCACCTCAGCTACCTGCTGGTCCTGGCGGGGTGCTTCGGCGCGGCGATCTGGCTCGAGCCGATCCTGCGGGTGAACGTGCTCCGCCGGTGGCGGCGGCTGCTGCTCACCGTCGTACCGGTGGTGCTCGTCTTCGTGCTGTGGGACCTGGCGGCGATCGCCGCCGGTCACTGGCACTTCGACCCGGCCCAGACCACCGGCGTCGTGTTCCCCGGCGGCCTGCCGCTCGACGAGGTGCTGTTCTTCGTGGTGGTGCCGGTCTGCGCGATCCTCGGCTTCGAGGCGGTGCGGGCGGTCCTGCGCCGGCCGGCCGGCGACGAACCGGCCGGCGACGGATCGGCCGGTGGCGGGTGAGCTACACGGCGGCCGCGCTTCTGGGCGCCCTGGTCGCGGTCCTTCTCGACCTTTTCGTCCTGAAGGTGCAGCTGGTGCGCCGGGCTGTGTTCTGGGCCACCTACCCGATCATCATCACCTTCCAGCTGCTGTCCAACGGCTTCCTGACCGGCCGGAACATCGTGATGTACGACCCCGGCGCGATCCTCGGCCTGCGTATCGCGTACGCCCCGGTCGAGGATCTGATCTTCGGTTTCGCCCTTGTCCTGCTCACCCTGGACCTGTGGGTGTGGTGGGGGCGGCGCGGCGTGCAACGCACGCCCGCCGCCGGCGACGGCAGCAGACTGCTGAGCCGGATCAACGCCGGCAAGATCAAGGCCGGCCAGAACAAGACCGGCAAGATCAAGACCGGCAAGATCAAGCGCTAGACGGTACGGCGGGTGGCGGCGTCCGCGAGCGCCCGCAGCACCGTCCGGGCCTCGTCGTCGATCCCGGCCGCGGCCAGCGCCGACAGGGACGCCGTCATCAGCTCGTCGATGCGCTGCTCGGTGGCGGCCAGGGCACCGCTGTCCCGGATCAGTGCCCGCAGCCGCTCCACCCCCTCGTCGGTGAGCGACGGATCGCCCAGGCCCTTGTCCAGTTCCGCCCACGCCCCGTCGTCGAGCGCCCCGAACGCCGCCGCGATCAGGTAGGTCCGTTTGCCCTCGCGCAGGTCGTCGCCGGCCGGCTTACCGGTGCGCGACGGGTCGCCGAACACTCCCAGCACGTCGTCCCGCAGCTGGAACGCCTCACCCAGCGGAAGCCCGAACGCCGTGTACGCCGCCGACACCGCAGCCGGCGCGCCGGCGATGGCCGCCCCCAGCAGCAACGGCCGCTCGACCGTGTACTTCGCGGCCTTGAACCGGGCCACCTTGCCGGCCCGCTCCAGCGACGTGTCCGCGGTGGCCTGGGTGAGCACGTCGAGGTACTGGCCGACGGTCACCTCCGTACGCATCTCGTCGAAGACCGGCCGCGCCCGGGCCAACTCCTGCGGGCCCAGCCCCGAGGTGTGCAGCATCTCGTCCGACCAGACCAGGGTGAGGTCGCCGAGCAGCACCGCCGCCGACTCGCCGAACAGGCCGCCGGGCCCCCGCCAGGCGGCCTGGCGGTGCATCTTCTCGAACCGGCGGTGCATGGACGGCTCGCCGCGGCGGGTGTCGGACCGGTCCATCAGGTCGTCGTGGATGAGCGCGCTCGCCTGCACCAGCTCCAGCGCCGCGACCGCCGCCACCGCCGCGTCCCCGTCGACGCCGCCCGCCCCGCGGTAGCCCCAGTAGGCGAACGCCGGCCGCAGCCGCTTGCCGCCGCCCAGCACGAACGCCTCGAGCGCGTCGGACACCTCGGCCAGCGCCGGATCGATGCCGCTCAGCCGGGCTCGCTGCTCGCCGAGGAACGCGCCGAGCGCCTTGTCGACCCGCGATCGCAAGCCGGCCACTTCTACGGGGGAGGTCACGGGCCCAAGTTATCGGACGCCGAGCCGGTAGAGTTCTCGGTGTGGCTCTCGGTCTTCCCTCACGTCTTCCCGGCACACCGGCGATCGGTGAGCTGATCCGCGCCGGGTCGGGCCCCGGCGGCGCGCCGACGTTCTCGTTCGAGTTCTTCCCGCCCAAGACACCCGAGGGCGAAACGCTGTTGTGGCAGGCCATCCGCGAGCTGGAGTCGCTGCAGCCGAGCTTCGTCTCGATCACCTACGGCGCCGGCGGCACCACTCGCGACACGACCGTCGCGGTGACCGAGCGGGTCGCCACCGAGACCACTCTGCTGCCGATGGCGCACCTGACCGCGGTCAACCACTCGGTCGCCGAGCTGCGCAACGTGATCGGCCGGCTGGCCGGGGCGGGCATCCGCAACGTGCTCGCGGTGCGCGGCGACCCGCCCGGCGACCCGATGGGCGAGTGGGTCCGGCATCCGGAGGGCGTGCTCTACGCCGAGGACCTGGTGCGCCTGGTGAAGGAGTCGGGCGACTTCAGCGTGGGCGTGGCCGCCTTCCCCTACAAGCACCCGCGGTCGTCGGACATCGAGAGCGACACCGCCAATTTCGTACGGAAATGTCAGGCCGGCGCCGATTTCGCGATCACGCAGATGTTCTTCGACGCCGACGAGTACCTCCGGCTGCGCGACCGGGTGGCGGCGGCGAGCTGCCCGACCCCGATCGTGCCCGGTGTCATGCCGGTCACCCGGATGGCCACGATCGAGCGGTCCAGCCAGCTGTCCGGGGCGCCGTTCCCGCCGAAGCTGCTCGAGCGCTTCGAGCGGATCGCCGGCGACGAGGCGGCGGTGCGCGCACTCGGCATCGAGGTGTGCGCCGAGATGTGCGCCAAACTGCTCGACGAGGGCGTGCCCGGCATCCACTTCATCACCCTGAACCGCTCGACCGCGACGCGTGAGGTGTGGCAGCTGGTCGCCCCGGCGTCGGCCGCCGCGGCCGCCTGACCCCGGTCCTGGAGCCGACCATGCGCTGGGAGGAGTACACCGCGGCCTGGTCCCGGCTGCACGGCGGCTTCGACCCGGCCACGGCCACCCCCGTCGTCCGGGGTTGGGTGCGCACGGCGTACGCCATCGGGTCCTTCCTCGGCCGTAAGCGCATCGGGCCGTCGGCCGTGACCACCGCGGGGTTGATCCTGTGCCTCGCCGTCCCGGCGGTGGTGAGCCTGGGACGCTGGGGCACGCTCGCCGGAGCCGTGGTGGTGCTGCTCGCGGCGCTCGCCGACTCGCTCGACGGCGCCGTCGCGGTGATCACCGGCAAGGCGAGCCGGCTCGGCTACGTCTACGACTCGGTGGCCGACCGGATCGGCGAGGGGACCTGGCTGCTGGCGTTCTGGCTGGCCGGGGCGCCCGGCCTGGTGGTGGCGGCGGCGGGCGCGGTGAGCTGGCTCCAGGAGTACGCCCGGGCCCGCGCGACGGCGGCCGGGATGAGCGAGATCGGCGTCGTCACCGTCGCCGAGCGCCCCACCCGGGTGATCCTGACCATCTTCGGGCTGCTCCTCGGCGCCCTGTACGAGTGGTTGATCACGCCGGTGGTGATCGTCTGGATCGCTCTCTCCGTGGTCGGTCTGGCCCAGCTCACGGTGGCCGTGCGACGCGCCCTCGGAGATCGTTAATCGGTTGTCCTCCGTGGACCGCTTTTCTACCGTGTGGTCATCGCTCAGTCACGGGGGAGGTGGCCACGATGAGCGCGGTACTTGTCCTCAACGCCGACTGCGGGCCCCTGCAACGGGTCAGCCTCCGGCACGCCGTCCGCATGCTGTTCCGGCAGGTGGCCGTCGTGCACGAGGCCGAGCCCGACCGGCGCATCGGGGTCTACCCGATGCCCACCGTCGTGCGGCTCGTCAGCTACGTGGTGACCCGCTGGCGGCACAGCCGCGGACCGGCGTGGTCCCGGGCCGGCGTGCTCACCCGCGACCACCGCACGTGCGCCTACTGCGGGGCCGGCGCCTCCACCATCGACCACGTGCTGCCCCGCTCGCGCGGCGGCGCCAACGAATGGACCAACACGGTGGCGGCCTGCGGCCGCTGCAACAGCCGCAAAGGCGACCGTACGCCCGCCGAGGCGCGGATGCCGCTGCGAGTCCGGCCGCTCGCACCCACCTGGGCGACCCTGGCCTGACCTCCTGATCGACGACCGGCGGGCTGGCACGGGGGCAGGTCCGCCGGTCGTCCCTTGTCGGCACGGGCCTGGGCCTGAGCCTGGCCTTGGGCACGGGCCTGGCCTTGGGCACGGGCCCGGCCTGGCCTTGGGCCTGGGCGCCGGGCCGGTGCCGGGCGAGTTCGTGGGACCGGGGTCCGAGGGACCAGGGTCCGATGACATGGCCTTCGCGCGGTGCCAACCTATGCGGGTGTTGGACGAACTGGCTCAGATCCGCGACCTGCTCGCCAAGTGCGACGCGCCGCTGTGGTCCCGCTCCGACGCCGAGGTGGCGTCCGGACTGGAGACCGGCTGGGCGTGCGTGCAGCAGGCTCTCGCGGTCACCGCGCGCCTCGTCCACGAAGCCGAGAACCGGGGCATTCCGCACGACGAGGCCCAGTCCAGCACGCCCGTGTGGCTTCGGCAGCGCCTGCGCGCGAGCATCCGGGAAGCCAAGCAGCTGACCGAGCTCGGCCAGGCCCTCGACCGCTCCCCCGCGCTCGCCACCGCCATCTCCGACGGCACCCTCTCCGCCGAACAGGCGCGCACCATCGCGGCCTCGATCGCCGCCCTGCCCGACGACACCGGCGACGACAGGACCACGGCGGCCGAGGCCGCTCTCATCTCGTACGCCAAGGAATTCGACCCGGTCCTGCTCGCCCGGCTCGGCGCCCGCATCCTCGCCCACGTCGACCCCGAGGCCGCCGACCGGCACGACGCCGAGGCGCTGGCGCGCCAGGAGGCACGCGCCCACCGGGACCGCGGCTTCACGATGAGCCCGACCGGTGACGGTCGCGTACGCCTGTCGGGATGGCTCCCCGACGCCGCGGCCGCGATCGTCAACGCCGCTGTCGACCCGCTGTCCCGGCCGGCCCGCGACGACACCGGCGACCCCGCACTCACCCGCACGCCCACCCAGCGCCGGGCCGACGCCCTGGTCGACATCTGCAACCGGGCGATGCGCGGCGGCGGCGACCTGCCGAGCGCCAACGGCGACCCGGCCCAGGTGGTCGTCACGATCCCACTCGACACGTTGCGGTCCACGCCCGCCGGCCCTGCCGGCCCTGCCGACCCTGCCGACCCTGCCGA
>NZ_BOMM01000055.1 GCF_016862195.1 Paractinoplanes ferrugineus
CCCTGCCGACCCTGCCGACCGCGCCGACCCTGCCGACCGCGCCGACCCTGCTGGCCGTGCTGGCCGTGCTGGCCGTGCTGGCCGTGCCGACCCTGACGGACCCGTTGGCCTCGTCGGCGGCGAGCGGGGCCGGCTTTCGGGTGCCGGCCGGCTGGACACCGGCGCGCCGATCAGCGCCACCGAAGCACGGCTGCTCGCCTGCGACGCCCACGTCCTCCCCGCCGTTCTCGGCACCGACGGCCAGGTCCTCGACATCGGCCAGGCCCGCCGCCTGTTCACCGGTCCGCTCCGGCGCGCGATCATCCTGCGCGACGGTGGATGCTGCTTCCCCGGCTGCGACCGGCCGGCGGCCTGGTGCGACGGCCACCATCTGGTCCCGTGGGCCGAGGGCGGAGCGACCTCGCTGTCCAACGGGTGCCTGCTCTGCCGCCACCATCACGGCGTCATCCATCGCACCGGCTGGGAGGTGCGGCTGGCCGGCGACGGCCGCCCCGAGTTCCTCCCGCCGGCCTCGATCGACCCCCTGCGCCGGCCCCGGCGAAACACGTTCCACCGGCGCGAATAGGCCGGCCCGGCCGGCATCGACCTGACACCCAGCATGCAGTGCGTGCTGATCCACGCCATGGAGGAGGAACGCACCCAGATCCAGCTGGCCGCTCTGGCCGACCTAGACAAGCGCTGAACGGCCTCAACACCCGAGACGCGGGCCGCGTTCGTCCCGGAGCCGGCCGCCCAGGCCCGCGCGATGGGCGTCTACAGCTTCACCCAGGCCGGTGGCGCCGCCGCGGGCTTCGTCGCGGGCGGCATTCTGGTCGACGCGGTGGGCTGGCCCGCGATCTTCCTGATCAACGTGCCGATCGGCGCCGCCGCCCAGCTGGCCGGACGGCGCCCGCTGCCGCGCGAGGCGGCGCCGGCCTGACGGCCGGGCTGGACGTCGTGGGCACCCTGCTGATCATGGGGGTCTTTCCGCCGGGGTGTACGCGATCATCGACTCCGCCGTACTCATCGGGGTCCTCGCCGTTCTGTTGATCGCCGCATTCCTGCTGAGGCAGCGTCCCGCGCGCCGCCCGCTGATCGCCCTGCGAGTCCTGTCCCGTCCGTGGCGGCTGATCGCCAACCGCGCCGTGCTGCTCGTCTTCGCCACCGGGTGGGCTTCCAGTTCCTGAACGCCCTGTTCGTCCAGCCGGTCATGGGCTACGACGCCCTGGCCATCGGCTTGGCGTTCCTGCCCACCCCGCTGGTGATCGGCCCGGTGTCCCTGCTCCTGGCGCCGCGGCTGGTCGGCCGGTCCGGTCCGCGCCTGGTCCTGTTTGCCGGGCTGTCGCTGCTGCTGCGCTACCCACCTTCGGAGGACACGCAGCTCGACGGCGGGATGCACGACGACGAGCCCGGCGACCGCGAGCCCGGCGACCGCGAGCCCGGCGACCGCGAGCCAAGCGACCGCGAACCAAGCGAGAGCAAGCCACACGCAGGCGCGCCAGGCGAGGGCGACCCACGTAACGGCGGCGTCCCGGCGCGCGACCAGATCGACATCAATCGATGAAGATGATTTGTTCGGACACCGGCGGGCGGGACGGGCGACGGCAAGCGGCGAGGCTGGCGGCGAGGCTGGCGGCGAGGCTGGCGGTGACGTGGCCGGGAACACGTCACGGGTACAGCGGTGGCGGCTTGGTGTTCGGCGCTGAATGATGGGCCGATGGTCGCGATGGAGGCGGTACGGCGACTTCTGGCCCTGCGGCACCGTGGGCGCGCGGAAGATCTGCCGGCGGTGATGGCGCATGCCGCTCCGCTGCTCGACGCCGAGTCGGCGACCGTCCTGCTGATCGACTACGGCCAGTTGACGCTCTGCCCTCTGCAGGGAACGGTGCCCGGGGACGCCGCGCCGCAACCGGTGGACGGGACGGCGGCGGGGCGGTGTTTCACCACGGCGCGGGAGGCGTACGAGGAGGGGCACCTGTGGTTGCCGCTGCTGCACGGCGCGGAGCGGCTCGGCGTGCTGGGACTGGGGGTGAAGGAGCTCCCGCCGGAGGCCGCCCGGCACGACCTGGAGGTGATCTCGGCGCTGGTGGCGGAGCTGATCGCGAGCCGCCGATTCTACGGGGACGCGGTCGAGCACACCCGGCGGCGGTTGCCGATGCAGCTGGCCGCCGAGATCATCTGGAACCAGTTGCCGCCGCTGACGTGCGCGGTGGACGGCACGGTGGTGGCCGCGGTGCTGGAGCCGTGCTACGACGTGGGCGGGGACGCGTTCGACTACGCGGTCAACGGCGACGTGCTGCACGTCGGGTTGTTCGACACGGTCGGCCACGGCATCAGTGCGAGCGCGCTGACCACACTGACGCTGAACACGTACCGCAACGCGCGCCGGTCGGGTCTGTCGCTCACCGATACGTGCCGTTCGATCGACAAGTGGATCCGCGCGCAGTATCCGGGCAGTTTCGTGACCGCCCTGCTCGCCGAACTGGACACGACGACGGGCCGTTATCGCCGGATCAGCGCCGGTCACCCGGCCGAGTTGATGCTCCGGGACGGCGGGGAGCTGCCGGCGCTGCCGACTCCGACGGCGCTGCCGCTGGGTCTCGGGCACATGATCGAGCGCCCGCCGCGGGTCGTCGAGCAGCAGCTGGCGCCGGGCGACACGCTGGTGCTCTACACGGACGGCGTCACCGAGTCGCGGGATGCGGCGGGCAACCAGTTCGGCCCGGAACGTCTCGCGGACTTCATGCTGACGGCGCTGCACGCCGGCCTGACGCCGCCGGAGATCATGCGCCGGCTGATCCACACCATCGTCGCGTACGAGCAGGGCGAGCTCCGTGACGACGCCACCGCCGCGATGCTGCAGTGGCGCCACTAGACCCAGCGGCTGTCAGGACCAGCGGGGACGGCTAGAAGTCGGCCGCCGACGAGGTGAAGGCCACGACGGTACGGGCCGGGATGTCGAAGCCGAGGGTCAGGAACCGGCCCGGGGACAGTTCCACGCTCGACGGGTTGGCCTGGTCGTGGTGGCCCGAGTCGTACAGCTGGATGTCCCGGTAGCCGTCCCACGTCCCCAGCGGATCGCGGACGATGCGGCCGACCGTCTCGCGGTGTTCGGCGAACCGTTTCGACAGGTCACCGTAGGTGACCAGCACCTCGCCGCTGCTCAGGCGCAGTGCGTGGTGCGACGAGGCGGGCATGTCGGTGGGCACGGGGGCGGTCCAGGTGCGGCCGTCGTCGGTCGACCGCGAGAGGTACGCCGTTTCCGCGGTCGTCCGGATGAGCGACACGATCTGACCGTGGAGAACCGTCAGCGTGGGTTCCTGGAAGTGGAACGTGTCCCCCGCCGCCAGTGACACCTCGGACGCGGCCGGCCAGGTGTGCCCGCCGTCGGTGCTGCGGACGACGACGGCCCGGTGCCACCGTTCGCCGGGCGGCCGGTTGTAGACGGGCAGGAGCAGGTCACCGCCGGGCAACTCGACGGCCGCGCCGTGCGACGCCCACCAGCGGCTTCCGACCTGTACGGCCTCGCCCCAGCCGCGCCCGCCGTCGGTGCTGCGGCGCAGCTGGACGCCGTGGTTGCGGTGCTCCCGGTCGCTGGTCCACTCGAGCACGAAGTAGCTGAGCAGGATCGTCCCGTCGGAGAGCACCGCCAGTTTCGGGTCCCGGTCGTCGTACGGGCCGTCGACCACCACCCGCGGCGTGCTCCAGTTCCGGCCGTCGTCGTCGCTCGTCACGACCGCGATCCGGCCCTCGTGGCTGACGTGGCCGGCGCCTTCGCGGTACGCCACCACGAGCCGCCCGTCGGACAGCCGCACGATGTCGGGGAAGTGCGCCAGCAGGCCGTCCGCCGCGCGGGCCACCACTGTCGGCTGGGCTGGAAGCATGGTCACGCCTCCTCGGCGAGGATCCCCGTCAGCACCGCGATCGCCTGGTCGACGGCGTTGTCGTCGATGTCGAGGTGCACGACGACGCGGGCCAGGTGCGGCAGCATCGCGGCGATGTGCACGTCCTTGGCCGCGGCGCGGGCGACGAGACCGGCGGCGTCCAGTTTCGTGTCGCTCAGATCGAGCAGGATCAGGTTGGTTCGCACCTGGGCGGGGTCGACCACGCCGTACTTGGCCAGGGCGACCGCGACCCGCTGGGCGCGTTCGTGGTCCTCGGCGAGCCGGACGATGTTGTTGGTCAGCGCGTAGTCGGCGGCGGCGGCGAGGATGCCGACCTGGCGCATGCCACCGCCCATCCGCTTGCGGATGACCCGGGCCCGCGCGATGCGCTCGGCGCTGCCGATCACCAGCGAGCCGACCGGCGCGCCGAGGCCTTTGGAGAGACAGACCGAGAGCGTGTCGAAGAGACGGCCGTACGCGGCGAGCGGCACCCCGTCGGCGACGTGCGCGTGCCAGATGCGCGCGCCGTCGCAGTGCAGCGCGATGTCCGCCTCGTCGGCGACCGAGCGCAGGGCCTGCAGTGTCGGCAACGGGACCACGCTGCCGCCGCCCAGGTTGTGGGTCTGTTCGACCGCGACGGCCCGGGTCGCCACGGTGTAGCCGCCGGGCTTGCGGACCATCGAGGCGATCTGCGCCGGGTCGAGGTCGGCACCGACGGAGCCCCAGGTGCGCGACGAGATGCCGCCGATCACCGCGGCCGCGCCCATCTCGTACACCAGGACGTGGGCGTCGCCGCCGGCCAGCAGCTCGCCGCCGGGCGGGACGACGAGCTGGAGGGCGATCTGGTTGGCCATCGTGCCGGACGGCGCGAACAGTGCCGCCTCGTGCCCGAACATCTCGGCGACGCGGGCTTCGAGGGCGTTGACCGTGGGGTCGTCGCCGAAGACGTCGTCGCCGACGAGGGCGGCGGCCATGGCCTGCCGCATCGCGGTGGAGGGCCGGGTCACGGTGTCCGAACGGAGATCAACCACCGGTCCCACACTAGCCACGGAGCATCTCCGCGACCAGGAAGGCGAGTTCGAGGCTCTGCTGGGTGTTCAGCCGCGGGTCGCAGGCGGTCTCGTACCGGTCGGGCAGGTCGAGGTCCTCGATGCCCTGGGCGCCGCCGAGGCACTCGGTGACGTCCTCGCCGGTCAGCTCGATGTGGATGCCGCCCGGGTGGGTGCCGAGCGAGCGGTGCACCTCGAAGTAGCCGAGCACCTCGTCGACGATCCGGTCGAAGTGCCGGGTCTTGTAGCCGTTGGACGACTCGTGGGTGTTGCCGTGCATCGGGTCGCACTGCCAGACGACCTTGGCGCCGGTGGCGGTGACCTTCTCCACGATCGGCGGCAGCGCGTCGCGGACCTTGCCGTTGCCCATCCGGCTGATCAGGGTGAGCCGGCCCGGGATGTTGTCCGGGTTGAGCTTCTCGCACAGCTCGATCGCGGTCTCCGGGGAGGTGCCGGGGCCGAGTTTGACGCCGATCGGGTTGGCGATGCGGCTGATGAAGTCGATGTGCGCGTGGTCCAGCTGCCGGGTGCGTTCACCCACCCAGAGGAAGTGCCCGCTCAGGCCGTACGCCTTGCCGTCGCTGACCCGGGTGAGCGACCGGTCGTACTCCAGCGCGAGGGCCTCGTGCGAGCAGTACAGGCTGACGGTGCGCAGCGCCTCGCTTTCGGTCATGCCGCAGGCGCGGATGAAGTCGAGGGCACGGTCGATCTCGCGGGCGATCGCCTCGTAGCGTTCACCCGCGGGTGAGGCGCGCACGAAGTCCTTGTTCCAGTCGTGCAGGCCGTGCAGGTCGGCGAGCCCGCCGGAGAGGTAGGCGCGGAGCATGTTCATGGCGGCGGCCGAGTTGGCGTACGCCCGGATCATGCGTTGCGGGTCGGCGACCCGGGCGGCCTCGTCCGGTTCGAGCGAGTTGATCAGGTCACCGCGGTAGGCGGGCAGGCCGAGCGAGTCGGTCGGCGCCGAGCGGGGTTTCGTGTACTGCCCGGCGACCCGGGCGACCTTGACCACCGGCATCGACGCGCCGTAGGTGAGCACGACCGCCATCTGCAGCAGGGTGCGGGCGTTGGCGATCAGGTGGCTCTCGGTGTTGTGGTCGAACGTCTCGGCGCAGTCGCCGCCCTGGAGCAGGAACGCGCGGCCCTCGCACACCTCGGCGAGTTTGACCCGCAACTGGTCGACCTCGTAGGGCGCCACGATCGAGGGAACGGTGTCCAGCACCTTGCAGACCGAGGCGACCTCGTCCATGTCGGCCCACGGCGGCATCTGCACGCGGGGCAGGTCACGCCATCGGTCGAGGCCGAGGGCGGTGTCCTCGGCCGAGTCGGTGGACGGGCGGGAGGTCTGGACGGCCGGGTTACCGACCCCTGGGTAGCTCAGCTGGTGCCACTCTCGGCGCATGCCGCCAAGACTACGAAAGCGGGGCACCGGGCCTGCGCCCGGTGCCCCGCTTCTCACCTGAGGAGATGAGTTCTGTGGTGGTCGATCGAGGACGTACTCAGAGGTTGTTCTTGATGGCGCTGATCAGCTCGCCGTTGCTGGTGTCGCCGGAGAACTCCCAGAAGAACGCGCCGCCGAGACCCTGCTGCTTCACGTAGGTCATCTTTCCGGCGATGGTCGACGGGGTGTCGTAGCCCCACCAGTTGCTGCCGCACTTGGCGTACGCGGTGCCGCCGGCCGTGCCCGTCGCCGGGCAACTGTTCTTGAGCACCTTGTAGTCCTCGATGCCGGCCTCGTAGGTGCCGGGCGCCGCGCCGGTGGCCGAGCCGCCGGGTGCCGCCTGGGTGACGCCGGTCCAGCCGCGGCCGTAGAAGCCGATGCCGAGGAGCATCTTGCTGGCCGGGACGCCCTTGCTCTTCAGCTTCTGGATGGCGGCGTCCGACCAGAAGCCCTGGGTCGGGATGCCCGAGTAGGAGGTGAGCGGCGAGTGCGGGGCGGTCGGGCCCTGCGCGGCGAAGGCGCCGTAGTAGTCGTACGTCATCGGGAAGACCAGGTTCAGCTTCGAGATGCCGGACGCGTAGTCGGCGACGTCGAGCTTGCCGCCGTTCGAGCCGTCCGCCGAGATCGCCGAGGTGACCAGGAAGGACGAGCCGAACTTGGTGCGCAGCGCGGTGATGACGTTGTTGTAGGCGGCCGGACCGGACGCGTCACAGCTCAGGCCGCAGGCGTTCGGGTATTCCCAGTCGACGTCGATGCCGTCGAAGACGTCCGCCCAGCGGGAGTCCTTGACGAGGTTGTAGCAGCTGTTGGCGAAGCCGGTCGGGTTGGCCGCGGCCTGGGTGAAGCCGCCGGACCAGGTCCAGCCGCCGAACGACCAGATCACCTTGATGTTCGGGTACTGCTTCTTGAGCTTGCGCAGCTGGTTGAACGAGCCGCGCAGGGCGCCGGTGTCCCAGGTGTCGGCGACGCCGTCGACGCTCTCGGCCGCGGAGTAGGCGCGGTCGTAGTCGGCGTAGGAGTCACCGATGGAGCAGGTGCCGCCGGTGGTGTTGCCGAACGCGTACAGGATGTGCGTCAGCTTGGCCGCGGAGCCCGACGTCACCAGGTTCTTGACGTGGTAGTTGCGACCGTAGACGCCCCACTCGGCGAAGTAGCCGACGACGTTCTTCCCGCTGGTTCCGGGCGGCGCGGTGGTCGGTGCCGTGGTGGGAGCGGTGGTCGGCGGCGTGGTGGGCGACGTCGTCGGAGCCGTGGTGGGGGTGGTGGTCGGCGGCGTGGTGGGGGTGGTTCCGCCGCAGGTGCCGTTGTCGATCCAGACGTCCCACTGGCCGCTGTGCGTGGCCGGCGACTCGTTCTGAGTCCACCACTTGGCGGTGTAGTTGTGGCCGCTCTGGGAGGCGGTGTTGTCCTTGACGTAAACGGCGCCGGCGGACCATGCGGGGGCACAGGCCGCAGCGGCTGAGGCCTGGACGACGGGGATGGTGGCGGTCGTCGCCGCCACGACCACACCGGCCAGGAGAGCGCGGCGGAGGGATTTCTGCACTTCGTCTCCTCGTGTTGCTGCGTGAAGGAGGGGGATGACAAACAGTTAGGAAAGTTTCCGAAAAGTTTGTGAGGGAGACGGTAGTCACAGGCATTCACAATCGTCAAGACGCCGGACCTGGATTAATCATGGTCTTAACTTCCCGACGGCAAGATGTACGGGGTGCACACGAACGGGCACAGCGCGTAGTCTGCCGTCATGACCATCTTCGACGTCGACATCGACGCCCATGCGGGTGGCCCAGCGTCAAACCGGCAGGCGTCACACCCCCCGGCGTCCGACGGCCCGATGTCGAGCAGCCCGATGTCAAGCAGCCCGATGTCAAGCAGCCCGATGTCAAGCAGCCCGGCGTCGAGCGGCCGATGAGCATTCACGTCATCGGCGTCGACGCGTACGCGCTCGGATGGGTGGGCGTCGAGCTGCGCGACGGTGTCTTCGGCCGGGCCGTCCTCGCCGCCTCGCTCTACGAGATCGTCGCCAACAGCTCGGGCGCGGCCGTCATCGGCGTCGACATCCCCCTCGGCATGCTCCCCGACAAGTGGCGCTCGGCCGACACGCTCGCCGCCGACCAGCTCGGACCGCGCCGCGGCAGCATCTTCCGGGTGCCGCCCCGGCAGGTGTGGATGGAGGCCGACTTCACCGCGGCCAACCGGCTCTGCCGCGAGCTCACCGGGGCCGGCCTCAGCCGGCAGAGCTGGGCCTTGCGGCCCAAGCTCCTCGAGGCCAACGCGATCTGGGAACGGCATCCGGGGCTGCTCTTCGAGGCGCACCCGGAGGTCTCGTTCCGCACGATGGCCGGCGAGCCGCTGCCGCACGCCAAGAAGACGTGGGCCGGGCAGGCGCGCCGCCGCGATCTGCTCGCCCGCAACGGCATCGTGCTGCCCGACCAGATCGGACCGGCCGGCCAGGCCCCGCCGGACGACATCCTGGACGCGGCCGCGGTGGCCTGGTCGGCGCACCGGATGGCGACGGGCACGGCGCTGAGCCACCCGTCACCGCCGGAGGAGAACAACGGCTCCAAGATCGCCATCTGGTACTGAGACTGCCCAGCACCGGACCGCCCAACACTGGACCGCCCAGCACCGGCGCTTTCGGGTGCCGGGGCTATCTGGTGGGCGCGGCCATCTGCGTGGCGATCTCGGCGGCGCGGTTGCGGGCCGCTTCCAGGGCGTCGAGGAAAGCGGCGCGTACGCCGTGCTTCTCGAGCTCCCGGATGGCCGACGCGGTCGTGCCCGCCGGGGAGGTGACCGCCTCGCGCAGCTTCACCGGGTGCTCGCCGGAGTCGCGCAGCATCATCGCCGAGCCGACGACGGTCTGCACCATGAGATCCTGCGCGACGTGGCGCGGCAGGCCGAGCAGGATGCCGGCGTCGATCATGGCCTCGACCAGCAGGTAGAAGTAGGCCGGGCCGGAACCGGACAGCGCGGTCACGGCGTCCTGCTGCGATTCGGGTACGCGCATCGTGCGCCCGACCGGCCGGAAGATCTCCTCGGTGAGGGCGAGGTGTTCCTCGGTCGCGTACGGCCCCGGGGAGATCGCCGTCATCGCCTCGTCGACCAGCGCCGGGGTGTTCGTCATGACCCGGACCACCGGGATGCCGCCGGGCAGCCGCTCGGCGAAGAAGCTGGTCGGCAGGCCGGCGCAGAGCGACACGACCAGTTTGCCCGGGGGCACCTTCATCCCGAAGTCGTCGAGCAGCTTCGCCGCATCCTGCGGCTTGACCGCGATCAGCAGCACGTCGGCCTGGGTGACGGCGGTCAGGTTGAGCACGGGACGGATGCCGTAGCGCTCGGCCAGCTCGGCGGCACGCTCGGGGCGGCGCGTGGTGGCCAGCAGCCGGGCGGCCGGCCAGCCGGAGCGCAGCAGTCCGGACAGGACCACCTCACCGAGTTTGCCCGCGCCGATCACGGCGACACTGTGCTCTGTCATTTCGCCCTTTCCGGAGAACGATGCGCCGGTGCCAGGAGAGCTGCGCCGGGCCAAGAGAGCTGCGCCGGTGCCAAGAGAACAGGGAGCGGCCGTCGGCCGCTCCCTCGTCCCCAAAACGCCGGCTCAGCTACCGAAGAAGACCTCGGCCTCTTCGTAGCGGGAGAGCGGGACGGTCTTGAGCTCGCCGGTGCCTTCGATGAGCGGCACGCGGACGATGTCGGTGCCCCGCAGCGCCATCATCTTACCGAAGTCGCCCTCGTGGACGGCGTCAATCGCCTGCAGGCCGAACCGGGTCGCGAGGACGCGGTCGAAGGCGGTCGGGGTGCCACCGCGCTGGATGTGACCGAGGACGACCGTACGGGCCTCCTTGCCGGTCTTCTCCTCCAGCTGCTCGGCGAGCCACTGGCCGATGCCGCCGAGGCGCACGTGGCCGAACGAGTCGAGCTCCTGGTTGTGCAGCACCATCTGGCCCTCGAGCGGCTGGGCGCCCTCGGCGACCACGACGATCGGCGCGTACTCGACCTGGAAGCGCTTGGTCACGTAGGTGGCGACCTGCTCCACGTCGAAGTTGCGCTCGGGCAGCAGGATCACGTTGGCGCCACCGGCGAGGCCGGCGTGCAGCGCGATCCAGCCGGCGTGCCGGCCCATGACCTCGACGACGAGGGTGCGGTGGTGCGACTCGGCGGTGGTGTGCAGCCGGTCGATCGCCTCCATGGCGATGTTCACCGCGGTGTCGAAGCCGAAGGTGTAGTCGGTGGCGTTGAGGTCGTTGTCGATCGTCTTGGGTACGCCGACCACGTTGACGCCGAGGTCGTTGAGCTTGGTGGCGACGCCGAGGGTGTCCTCGCCGCCGATCGCCACGAGGGCGTCGACGCCCTGCTCGGCCAGGTTGGCCTTGATCCGGTCGACACCACCGTCGATCTTGAACGGGTTGGTGCGCGAGGAGCCCAGGATGGTGCCGCCGCGCGGCAGGATGCCACGCACCTCAGCGATGCCGAGCGGCTTCGTCAGACCCTCCAGGGGGCCCTTCCAGCCGTCGCGGAATCCGACGAACTCGTGACCGTACGCGGCGACGCCCTTGCGGACCACCGCCCGGATCACCGCGTTGAGACCGGGGCAGTCGCCGCCGCCGGTGAGCACGCCGATACGCATGATTTGCTCGTCCTCCCTGTTCAGGTACGAGAAGCAGATAGCCCGTCGAGCCCCAGGGAGCGAGTAGTCGGCAGCGTTGCCGGGCCCGGGGCGGGCCGCAAACCGAACTTTAGCGGCCCGGCTCGCAGCGCCCCGAAGCGCCCCGCTACAGCCGGACTGTTTCGTTCTCGCCCGCGTCCGGAGTCTTTCCGGTCACGGCCGCCTTGGCGTAGCCCAGCATCGTGACGACCTTGGAGCTGTGCGCCGCCGCCCAGTACTCGGCGGTGTCCGCCTCCACCTTGACCAGCGTAAGCCCCGGGGTCTCGAGCCCGTCCGGGAACCACGCTTTCAGCGGCGCGCTCCAGAGTTCCCGGGCCTTCGCCGGGTCGTCGGTGCGCACGGCCGCACCCGAGATGGAGATCCAGTTGTTCTGCTTCTGGTCGCTGAAGGCCACGTTCACCTGCGGGTTCAACCCGATCTCGGTGACCAGGTCGGCGTCGGCGTAGGTGAAGAACCACAGGTCGCCGTCGAACTCGACGTCCTGCAGGGCCATCGGGCGGCTCACGTGCTTGCCGTCGGCCGTCATCGTGGTGAGCATGCAGATGCGCGCGTCGGCGATCATCTGCTTGACCTTCTCGCGCCGGTCCTGCTCGGTGCTGTCCTGCCTGGTGTCAGTCATGACGTCGCTTTTCCCCGGGAGACGCAGCTCAACCCCCGGACCTAGGCACCCATGGCGTTCCAGCGGGCGAGGTTGTGCCGGGCGTCGACCAGGGCGTCGTGCCGGCCGGCCATGCTCGGCAGGTGCGGGCGGCCCTTGTCGTCCCACAGCTGGCGCAGGTCCTTGGTGAAACGCGGGATCTCCCGGGGCAGGGCCGGCATGGCCCCCCACAGCTGGGCGAGGGCGACATGGTCGTACGCGGCGAACCACGCCCACAGCTCCATCTGCTCGCCGCGGTCGCGGACCGGCTCCATCAGGAACTCGAAGAGGTCGTCGCGGATGCGCTCGCGGGAGCGCCACGCCTTGTCGGAGGGGGAGGGCAGCTTGTCGAGGACGTTGCGGCGCACCCACGGGATCGCCCGGGTGTCGTCGAACTCGGTGCTGACCGCGTAGAACTCGCGGCCGAACTCGTCGACGACGCCGATCGACACCAGGTCGACCAGGCGGCCGTCCTCGATGAACTCGCAGTCGTAGAAATAGCGGTAAACCATCGTGTCCATCCTCGCCCATGGTCATCCGGCCGCTGACTCCAGGGCCGGACCTGCTCGCCCAGGATCCTCCGGCATCACGGTCGGCCGGCATCACGGTCAGCCGGCCGCCGCTTCCAGAGCCTTCCGCGCGCAGCGGAGCATCTTGCGGTTGCCGCGGCGGGCGGCGCGGTCGGCGCAGACCGCCCACCTCAGGCGTACCAGCACGGGCAGGGCGGCGTCGAGTTCGTCCCGGCGCACCGGGCCGGCCGCGAGGTAACCGTCGATCAGGTCGGCGGCGTGGTCCGGTCCCCCGGCGTAGCCGACGGCGGCGGCCACGTCGTACACCAGCGGGCCGACGGCACTGGCTCCGCAGTTGAGCAGTCCGGCCCGGCCGGTGCTCGGGTCGACCACGAAACTGGCGGGTGCGGGGTCGCCGTGCAGCACCCCGTACGTCAATCGGTCGGTGACGGTGAGGCGGGTGGCCGCGCCGACCGCGCCGGCGACGGCGCCGCGGAGCCAGGGCTCCGCGGACAGATGTTCGGCGGCGGGGTCGAGCGGCTGCCACGGGCGCAGGCCGGGGTGGTGGAAATGCTGCAGCGCCTTGTGTACGACGCCGAGCCGGTCCCCCCACCACTGCTGGTCGATCGGGTCGCCGCCGTCCAGGGGCCGGCCCGGCACCCGGCGCAAAAGGGACAATGCCCCGGCGTCGGTCCGCGCGGTGAGGCCGCCGCCCAGGGTGCGCACCGGCTCGCCGGCCGCGATGTCCCGCAGGCGCAGGTGTTCGGCGGCGATCAGGCCGGCCTCCACCGGCTGGCGGTCGCCCGGTTCGGCGAGCCGGCAGACGTAGCGTTCCGGGCCGGCTGTCACCTCCCATCCGCGGGAGATCAGCTCGGTGGGCAACGCGCTGATCGCGCTGGGCAGCAGATGCCACTGATCGCGCAAAGTGGATAGAACAAGTTTGTCGTCCGGCACGGCGGGAGTATCCCGGCGATCGACCGCGATCAGACGGACAAGGAGGGCGACAATCACGCTTGGCTATAGGGAGGTTTACAGATAGCGACCGGCGCGACATGATCGTACGAGGCATTCACGGGTCGCCCGCACCTTTCCTGATCGGAGATGGCGCTCGAGGACTTGTTCGTGCTATTAGTGATCGTTCGCGTCGAGGGGCCGACGCCGGCCGGGGGGGCCTACGGCGCGGTCCCCACCGGGGGAGGGATAGCGCCGTGGACCATCGGTTGCCGGATTCCGGCGACGCGCTCGCCGGCGTGGAGATGTTCGCCGGCCTGGAGCCGGAAGTGCGGCAACGGGTGATCGCCACCGCCGTCCCGCGCACGTACCGCAAAGGACAGATCCTTTTCGTCGAACACGATCCCGGCGAGTCCCTGATCATCCTGAAGCGCGGCGCCGTCGCGATCTTCCGCACCGCCCCGACCGGGGAGCGCGCGGTCCTCACCGTGGTCCGCCCGCCCGACGTGCTCGGCGAGGTGTCCCTTCTGGACGCGTCGACCCGCAGCACCTCGGCCGAGGCGATCGAGGACTGTCAGGCGCTGACCATCTCGCGGGCGGCGTTCATGGACCTGGTGCATTCCAACCCGCGCATCCTGGACGCGGTGATGCGCTCGGTGGGCGCGTTGATAAGGCGTCTCACCGAGCAGAACACCGACCACGTGTTCCTCGACCTGCCCGGCCGGGTGGCCAAGACGCTGGTGCGGCTGGCCGGCGAGAGCCAGGCTCCGATGATCACGATCGAGCTCAACCAGAGTCAGCTGGCCGAGATGGCGGGCGGTTCCCGGCAGAGCGTCAACCAGGCGATCGGGTCGTTCGCGAGCCGCGGCTGGTTGCGCACCGAGGGCCGCCGCATCGTGGTCACCGACCTTCAGGCGTTGCGGCGTCGAGCGGGGATGACGGTGTCCTGACCGCGCCGACGGGAGCGGCGGGAGCGGGCGGAGTGGCCGGGGCCGGCCTCGGCGCCTCGATCGAGGTCTTCAGCTTGCCGGCGTAGACGTCCACGTACTCCCGGCCGGACAGCGCCATCAGCTCGTACATGATCTCGTCGGTGATCGCCCGTTCGACGAAGCGGTCACCGCGCGAGTCGGCGTACCGCGAGAAGTCGAGGGCGGGCCCGAACCTCATCCGGACCCGCCGGATCTTGGGGATGAGGGTGCCGGTCGGCTGGATCTCGTCGGTGTTGAGCAGCGCCACCGGCACCACCTTGGCCCCGCTCTCCAGGGCCAGCCGCGCCACCCCGGTCTTGCCGCGGTAGAGGCGGCCGTCGGGTGAGCGGGTGCCCTCCGGATAGATGCCGGCGACGCCGCCCGCACGCAGCACCCGCAGCAGCGTGTCCAGGGCCGCCTGGGCCGCCCTGCCCCCCGAACGGTCGACCGGGATGGTGCCGGTGGCGAGGAAGAACTGCCGCATCAGGCGGCCTTTGACGCCCCGGCCGGTGAAGTATTCGGCTTTCGCGACGAACGTCACCCGGCGGCCGACCATCAGGGGTGTGAAGATCGAGTCGGAGAAGGAAAGGTGATTGCAGGCCAGGATCACCGGTCCGGAATCGGGCACGTTCTCCCGGCCGCGCACGTCGGGGCGAAACAGGACGCGCAGGAGCGGCCCGAGAACCACGTACTTGAGCAGCCAGTAGAACACGGGTGTCCTTTACCGGATAGATCGGACATCTGAAACATCGGGTCGCAGAGGAAGCGTACGAAGCGGGACGGCGCGCCACAACGCACTCCCGCAACTGGTACTTCGCGTGTCACCATTCAAGGCACGGTCGGCGAGGGAGTGTGCAGGGGTGACAGCGGGTGGCGCCCGCCGAGGGCGGCGGGACAACGGGATCGACGCGGCCGACTTCGCTGTGGCCGGCGACGTCGACCCGCGCATTGGTGAGCATCTGCTCGACGTGCTCCAGGCCGTCGGCATCGGGGCATATCTGCAGCCCACCGCCGACCTCAATCCGATTCTGCGGGCCACCACGCTGCCCGCCCGGCCGACCGACCGGCTCTACGTCGACCGCGCCCACCTCGACGTCGCCCGCGAGCACCTGCACAAGGTGACCGGCGGGGCACCGCCCACCCCGCCGCCCGACCCGACCGCCGCGCCCGCGCGGGAGCCGGACATCGAGGCCGAGTGGGCCAAGATCGTGGCGGGCTTCCACGCGCCCGTCGACCCGACCGCGGCGCCGTGGCCCGCGTCCGAGGGGCTCCCGGCCGAGCCGGCGCCACCCCCGCCGCCCACCGGGACCGATCCGGTCAACCAGGGCCGCCGCCGCACCGACCCCGCCCCGGCCGACCCCAACCGGGCCGACCCCAACCGGGCCGACCTGACCCCGGCCGACCTGACCCCGGCCGGCCCGACCCCGGGCGAGCCGACGCTCATCGACGGCCTCGACACGTTCGGTGCCGACCTCGAGGACGACGACGAGGACGAGGACGAGCGGTACGTTCCGCCGCCTCCCCCGCCGCTGCCGCGCATCTCGAAGTACGCGGTGATGGGACTGCTCGGCGTGACGGTCGGGTTCGTGCTGTTCCTGTTCCCGACCCTGCTGCCGATCGCGCAGGACTACGCGACGGTGCTCGGGTTCGCCGCGATCGTCTCCGGGGCGGCCATGCTGGTCTGGCGGCTGCGGTCGGGTGACGACGAGGACGACGACTACGACGACGGCGCGGTCGTCTGATTCGGCCCGGCCAGTGATTCGGCCCGGCCAGTGATTCGGCCCGGCCAGTGATTCGGCCCGGCCAGTTGAATTGACCACTGTCTGTATAGCTCAGCGCTGAGGCTCTAGTAACCTTCGGTGATGCGCCAGAGCTCGTTGGTCGTGGTCGCCAACCGTCTCCCGCTCGACGACAACGTCGCCCCCGACGGGGCGTGTGAATGGCGCCGCAGCCCGGGCGGGCTGGCCAGCGCGCTGCACGCGATCCTGGAGGGAACCACCGCGACCTGGGTGGGCTGGGGTGGCGGGATCGGCGCGGCACCGCCCCTGCCCGACATCGGCACGCTGCGGCTGCGCCCGGTCGCGCTCTCCGAGGACGAGTTGCGGGGCTACTACGAGGGCTTCGCCAACACGACACTGTGGCCGCT
Organism: Paractinoplanes ferrugineus; assembly: GCF_016862195.1. Lineage (GTDB taxonomy): Bacteria > Actinomycetota > Actinomycetes > Mycobacteriales > Micromonosporaceae > Actinoplanes > Actinoplanes ferrugineus. The sequence continues at coordinate 16,225 of NZ_BOMM01000055.1, forward strand.
CTACCACGACGCCGTCGAGCAGCCGGTGTTCGACCGCGGCTGGTGGGAGACCTACCGCACGGTCAACCGCCGCTTCGCCGAGGCCGCCGCCGAGGTCGCCGAGCCCGGGGCCGCGGTGTGGGTGCAGGACTACCACCTCCAGCTGGTCCCGCAGATGATCCGCGAGCTGCGCCCGGACGTACTGATCGGCTTCTTCATGCACGTGCCGTTCCCGCCGCCGGAGCTGTTCATGCAGCTGCCGCGGCGCCTCGAACTGCTCGGCGGGATGCTCGGCGCCGACCTGGTCGGCTTCCAGCGGGAGCAGGCGGCGCACAACGTGGCCCAGCTCGCCGGCAAGATGCTCGGCGCGCGGGGCGCCGACGACGCGATCATCTACGACGGGCGGGTGGTGCGCACCGGTGCGTTCCCGGTGTCGATCGACGTCACCGAGATGGAGGCGCTGTCCGCCCGGCCGTACGTGCTGAACCAGGCCCGGCAGCTCAAACACGACCTGGGCCAGCACAAGAAGGTGCTGCTCAGCGTCGACCGGCTCGACTACACCAAGGGCATCGAGCACCGGCTGACCGCCTACAGCGAGTTGCTGCGCGACGGGCGGATCAAGGTGCGCGACACCGTGATGGTGCAGGTGGCGGTGCCGAGCCGGGAACGGGTGGAGAGCTACCGCGGGCTCAAGGACCGCATCGAGCGCGAGGTGGGTCGGATCAACGGCGAGTACGGGCGGGTCGGCGAGCCGGCCATCCACTACCTGAACCAGCCGTTCGACCGGGCCGACCTGGCCGCGCTGTACCGGACCGCGGACGTCATGGTGGTGACCCCGCTGCGCGACGGCATGAACCTGGTGGCGAAGGAATACGTGGCGGCCCGCGCCGACGACACCGGCGCGCTGGTGCTCAGCGAGTTCGCCGGCGCGGCCGCCGAGCTGCAGGACGCGTTCCAGGTCAACCCGCACGACCTGGACGGGTTGAAGAAGACGCTGCTGGACGCGCTCGACGCCACCCCGGCCGACCTGCGCCGGCGGATGCAAGCCATGCGCGCGCACATCACCGAGAACGACATCCACGCGTGGGCCCGCGCCTACCTCTCGGCGCTGGACCACACCGGTCAGCTGGCCCGGCGCCTGCCGCGGCAGCGGGCGGTCCTAGCCGACCGCGCTTAGCTGTTTGGTCAGCCAGTCCAGAACCGCGTCGATCGGTTCGGCCCAGCCGGTGTCGAGCATCAGGGCGTGCGCCATGCCGGGGAACAGCAGCGGGGCGCCGGCGTAGTGCGTGGCCACCCGGTCGAGGGATTTGCGCGGCACCACCCGGTCGTCGGGCGAACCGACGACCAGGACCGGCGGGCTTGCGACCGGGCGCGGCACCGGTCCGCGGGCGGCCAGGCGGCGCGGGAAGGTCATCCGCGACAGGTACGCGTCCGCGTCGGTCCCGGCGCTGAACAACTGCTTGTGGTTGAGCCGGGGGCGGCGGCGGAGCGTACCCAGCGGATTGGCCTTGACGGCCGCGCCGAGCGTCGCCCACCGGTCGGTCACCGAGGCGGCCAGCACCGGGGCGGCCAGCACGGCGGCGCGGGCCGGATAGCGGCCGAGGGCCCGCGACACGACGAGCGCGCCGGTGCCGTGCCCGATCAGCACCGCCTGCCGGGGCAGTGCCGCCGCCACCTGCACCACGTCGTGCACGTGGGCGCGCAGGTCGCCGTTCTCGCGCGGGGTCAGCGCGTACGCCGGGAAGCCGCGGCCCGCCGCGTGCGTGAGCCAATGCTCGGCGAACACCCACGCACCCATCCCGGGGCCGGGCACGAACAACAGCGGCGGCTGCAGGTCCTCCCCCTCGACCAGGCGGGACAGGACCTCGCGCTCGACCGGCGGGACCGGCGACGTCCAGTCGTCGAATCGCAGGAGCGTCATGCCCTCGGCTCCATCTCGTGCAGCAACTCCTCGACCGCCTTCAGGTAGGCGATGTGGTCGACCTCGAACCAGTGCCGCCGCGACGGCACGACCTGCCGGCGCGACCAGCTCTGCAGCGGGCGCGCCGACTCCTTCTGCTGCACCGCCGCGGCCCGCGCCGGGTCCTGTCGGCGCAGCCGCAGCCAGCGGGCGACGGCGACGGCCTGCCAGTGGGCGAGCGGGAGCACCCCCGAGTCGGGTTGCAGCAACCCCACCACGGCGAGCGTCGGATGTTTCCGGGCGAACGCGTGCAGGTGCAGGTCGGGGCGGCCGTCGTCGCCGGCGTCGATCAGCTCCGGGGCCAGGAAGTCGAAACGCGGCGTGTAACCGGTCGCGGTGATGACCAGGTCGGCGTCGACCCGGCGCCCGTCGGCCAGTTCCACCTGCCCGCCGACGAACCGGGTCACGTCCGGAACGGGCTTGATCCGGCCGTGGCCCAGGTAGTACGCCAGCTGACTGTTGACGATCGGGTGGCTCTCGTACGGGCGGTGGTCGGGCGCGGGCAGGCCGTACCGGGTGAGGTCGCCGGTGGTCAGGGCCAGGGTGCGGCGGTAGAGCCACTGGCGCAGTCGCAGCGGCAGCCGCCACTTCAGCAGGCGGTCGTTGACCTGGTCGGCGGGGCGGCCCAGCACGTATTTCGGGGCGTACCAGTAGCCGCGCCGGGTCGAGTGCCAGACGGTGGTGGCCTGCTGGGCGGCCTCGACCGCGATGTCGCAGCCGGTGTTGCCGGCGCCGATCACCAGGACCTTGCGGTTGCGCAGCTGCGCCGGGTCCTTGTACTGCGCCGAGTGGATCACCTGGCCGCGGAAGTCCTCGGCCCCGTCGATCTCCGGTTTCGCCGGCGCCCAGTTGTGGCCGTTCGCGACGACCACGGCGGCGTAGCGCTGCACCCGCGACGAGCCGCCACCGGTGGACCGGGTCGTCACGTCCCAGCGCCCGTCCCCGACCGGCTCCGCCGACACCACCTCGGTGCCGAACCAGATGTGCTCGCCCAGCCCGAAGTGCTTCGCGTAACGCTCCAGGTAGGACAGGACCTGACTGTGGTGCGGGAAGTCGGGCCAGCTGTCCGGCATCGGGAAGTCGGGGAACTCGGTGAGCGGCCGCGACGAGATCAGGTGGGTGTTCGCGTAGACCGGACTGCGGTCGTGCCGCCAGTTCCACGCGCCGCCCACCGACGTCTCACGCTCGTAGCAGTCGACCGCGAATCCGTGCTCGCGGAGGTTCTTGACGGTCGTGAGTCCGCTGGCCCCGGCCCCGATGACGCAGACCGCGTCCCGGCGGTCGGCGATGTCCGGAGTGTCTTGCACGCGGCGATCCTGCCAGATGTCCGCCCTACGAGGAAGGGAGCATCAGGTCCGCCAGGACGGGAAGGTGATCACTGGCTTTGCGGGCCAGGTCGGACTCCACCACCTCGTACCGTTCGATGGTGATGTCGGGGGTGACGAACAGTCCGTCGATGAGCCGCGCCGGCAGCGTCGCCGGGTAGGTGAACGTGCCCGCCGCCGACGACACCAGCCCGTCCTCGACGGTCCGCCACGCCCCGCCGCCCGGCCCCTCGTTCAGGTCGGCGGCGGCGATCACCGGGCCTTCGACCCGGTCCAGCGCTTGTTTCCACAGGGCCGCCTGCACCGGCCGTTCCGCCGGGTCGGTGGCCAGATGCGACCCGGACACGGTGAATTCGGCACCGCGCACCGAGCCGCGCAGGAACGCCGCCCCGCGCAGGTGCCGCCCCGGGGTCAGCGGATAGCGCATGCACCACGACTCGTGCACCCGGACCCGCAGGCTGACCAGCAGCAGGTTGCCGAGTGCCGGCAGGCCGCCGGCCCCGACCACCATGCCGGCGTCGTCGGCCAGCGCCGCGCACTTGTTGCGCCACAGGAAGCGGCGCGGTGCCTCCTGCACGACGAGCACGTCCGGCGCCAGGTCCCGGATCAGCGAGATCAGGGCGCCCCGGTCGTCCTTGAGGCCGTGCACGTTGTAGCTGAGGACCCTCAGGCCCGGCATCGGCTAGATGCTCCGCGCCAGGTCGGCGGCGCCGACCACCCCGGCGGTGTTGCCGGTCTCGGCCGCCACCACCTCGGCCACCGGGAACCGCCCACGCTGCTCGAGCTGGTCCCGGTAGGTGTTCCGGGTCGGGGTCATGAGCAGCTCACCGGCGTCGACCACGCCCCCGCCGACCACCAGGATCTGCGGGTCGAGGCTCTGCGCCAGGTCGGCCATCGCCACCCCGAGCCAGTAGCCGATCTGCGCGAACGCGTCCCGGGCCACCCCGTCGCCGGCCCGCGCCGCCTCGGTGATCTGCCGGCCGCTGATCGCCAGCGGATCGCCGCCGGCCAGTTCCAGCAGCACCGCGGCCCGTTCCGGTTCCTGCCGCGCCCCCGCGCGGGCGAACCGCACCAGGGCGTTGCCGCTCGCGTACTGCTCCAGGCAGCCGAGCCGCCCGCACCCGCACGGATGTCCGTCCGGCACCGACTGGATGTGGCCGAGTTCCCCGGCGATCCCGTTCGCGCCCCGCCACAGCCGCCCGCCGAGCACGATGCCGCCGCCGATCCCGGTCCCCACCGTGATCATCACCATCGAGTCGGCGTGCTGGGCGACCCCGAACCGGAACTCCGCCCAGGCCGCCACGTTGGCGTCGTTCTCCAGCACGGTGGGCAGCCCGACCGCCTTGGTCACGTAGTCCCGCAACGGCTCGTCCCGCCACGCCAGGTTCGGCGCGAACAGCACGGTCGAGGCCGCCGCGTCGATCCAGGCGGCCGCCCCGATCCCGACAGCGGTCGCCTCCGGGTACTGCGCGGCCAGCTCGGCGGCCACCTCGACGATCGTGTCCCGGGTGCCGGCCGGGTCCTCGGCCGGTGTCTCGCGGCGGTTCGACGTCAGCACCGTGCCGTGCTCGTCGACCACACCACCGGCCACCTTCGTGCCGCCGACGTCGACTCCGATGGTCAGCGTCACGCTGTCTCCTTCTGCTACCCGCTTGGCTGAGCGCCGTCACCGGGGGCTTCGTCGCCCGCCTCGGCTCCCGCAACATCATGATCCACCGACCCGGCTCCCGCCACGTCGGCAACACCCGCATCAGCGGTGGCCGCAGCCCACACATCAAACCTTTGCGGTGTACGCCCCGTGCCCCGCACCCCACCCCGCGCGCCCCCGGCCTGCCCCGCCGCACCGCCGGCAGCGCCGCCGGCCTCCCCAGCCGCGCCGCCATGAGTCCCAGCCACGCCGCCGGCCTCCCCAGCAGCACCGCCGGCCGTCCCAGCGGTGCCCCCGGCAGTCCCAGCGGTGCCGCCGGCAGTCCCAGCGGTGCCGCCGGCAGTCCCAGCGGTGCCGCCGGCCTCGCCGGCCGCGCCCCCGGTCCGTGCCGCCGTCTCAGTCTTCGCGGCCTCAGTCTTCGCGGCCTCAGTCTTCGCGGCCTCAGTCCTTGCCGCCTCCGCCTTCGCCGCGTCGGCCAGTGCGGCTGCTTCCGCCACCCGCCGGGCCGCCTCGGCTGCCGCCTCCCGGGCCGCCTCGGCCGCCTCGCGCCGCGCCGCGTCGGCCTTCTCGCGGGCGCGCAGCCGCTCCGCCTCCGCTTCCGCCGCGCTCGCCGCCGAGGCCGCGGCCCACGGATCACCGGCGAACCGGGGATCCCCCGGACCGCCCGTGGAGGCGGACCCGCCGGCGGCCGTACTTCCCGCCGGCCCGGCGTCGTCCCCGGTCGCGGAAGCCTTCCCCGGCACTTCGCCGGCGGTGCCCGCGACTCCCGGTGAGGCGGCGGGGGCCGCCCTGCGGGTGGCCGCCGACCACGTCTCGGCGGGGTCCGGCGCGGGCGCCGGCCGGGCCGCACGCGACGGCGGCGGCTTCGCCCGGTCGCCGGCCAGCGACGACAGCCCGCGCATCAGGCCGGCCACGCCGGTGGCCAGGTCGCCGGCGCCGATCGCGATCTTCGCGGCCGCCTCCGGGCTGGGGTCACGCATCGCGGCGATGACCCGGCAGACCGGGCAGACACAGCATTCCGCGCTGCCGGTGGCCCATCCGGTGTGACCCGCGGCAGGCTTCGGCTCGCCCCACCGCCCGGCCGGTCCGCCGGCCGCCCAGCCCGGCACACGCCCGGCCGCCGCCGCACCACCCGAGCCGGCCGACACCGAGCCGTGCGAGCCCGAGGAGTCCGGGGAGCCGGGTGAGCCCGAGGAGTCCGGGGAGCCGAAGGAATCCGGAGAGCCGGGAGCGGCCGGCGAGGCCGAGGAGCCAGGAGAGACCGAGGAGCCGGAAGAACTCGAGGAGCCGGAAGAGGCCGGCTCGGCGTGGGGCTCCTGGACGGCGGCGGCCAGGCGGCCGACGAGGCCGGTCACCGAGTCGGCCAGGGCGCTCAGGCCGGCGGCGAGGGTGTCGCGGGTGCCGGGCGGGCCGTCCGGGTCGGGTGCGGCGGCGCTGCGGCTGCCGTCGGTGGCCATCGCGATGACTGTCGCGACGAGCCGTTCGGCCTCCTCGCGTGCCGACGCCGTCATAACGTGCCTCCCGAAACGTTGCTCAGCTCGCCGGCAGGCTCTCGACGCGACGTTTGAGCTGCTTCAACGCCGTATCCATGATCATCTTCTCGGCTTTGCGGCGGAACATGCCGAGCATGCCGATGGAGAGCTCCACCTCGAGTGTGTAAGTCACGGTAGTCGTACCGTCGCCGTTGTCGGTCAGGTCGTAGGACCCGTCTTGCGTCTTCTGCGTCTTGGACGGCTCGACCAGCTGCCACTCGACCCGGGTCAGGTCGTCGGCGTAGGCGTACTCGAGGGTGTATTCGTCGGCCATCACCCCGGCGTCGATCACCCAGTGGACCCGGGCGGCGTACCCGTCCTCGTACTCCTCCAGGACGTCAATCTGCTTCAACGCGTCGACCCACTCGGGGTAGCGCGGGAAGTCGCAGATCACCGCGGCCACGCGGTCGACGGGCGCATGGACCTGGATCGACTGCGTCGAGGTGTCCGCCATGCACGGAGGCTACCGCGTCGGTACGACAATCCTGATGACCGGGCCGAGCCACCGGGGAGCATTGCGGCTACCATCCGTCAGGTGCCGGTGCTCGCCAGTGTCTCCGCGCGCGTCCAGCCGCTCGCGGTGGCCGCACGCATCATCATGCTCGCGCTGGTCGCGGCCCTGACGCTGATCGCCACGAAGGAGCCGGCGCAGCTGCGCTGGATCGCCCTTCTGGTCGTCGCCGCGCTGCCCGCGTTCCTCGCTCCCGACCACCGCGTCCTGGGGCCGCTGGGCCGGTTCTCCGAGGTCGTGATCACCGGGCTCGCGGCCGGCTCGATCGCCGCCGCCGCCGACCTGACCGGCACTGTGGACGTCGGATTCGGCGCCGAGGCGGTCCTGCCCTATCTCGCCGTCCCGCTGCTCACCGCCGCGCTGCGGCGGCGGCCCACCGAGGGTGCGGCGCTGCTCGGCGTCGCCGCGGTCGCGCTGGTCGCGGGCGGCACGCTGATCGGCCGCGCCGGCACCGACAGCCCGATCACCCAGCCCGGCTTCCTCGCCGCCGGCGGGCAGTGGCTCGTGCTCGGCGCCATCATCACGTTCGCCGCCGATACGATGCGTCAACTGATGCAGCCCGCCGAACCCACACCCCAGCCGTACGCGGAGGCGACCCGCCTCCTGACTCAGCTGCGCAGTGTGGCCCGCTCGCTGCCGGGCGCCACCCTGGATCCGGGTGGCATCTCCGAGCACCTGCTCGAGGAGTTGCGCCTGGTCGCCCCGGGTGACCGGGCGGCGGTGCTGTCGACCAGCGGCGGCGGCCGGCTGGTGGTGCTCGCCCAGACCGGCGCGGAGCGGGTCGACTGGGAGACGACGCTCGACTCCGACTCGGCCATCGCCGAGGCGTGGGCGACCCAGCAGCCGCAGGTGGCGAGCCGTTCGCAGGCCCGGTCGCACCGCCGCGGCGAGGTCTCGGCACTGGTCGTGCCCCTGGTCGCGGGGGTCCGTACGATCGGGTTGGTCATCCTCGAGGCGGACGTCTCCAGCGCGTACCCGTCATCGGTGGTTTTCGATGTGACAGGGGTGACCGAACCGGCCGCGATCCGGCTCGAGGCCGCCCTGCTCTTCGACGACGTGCGCTCGCTCGCCACCAATGAGGAGCGTCAGCGGCTCGCCCGCGAGATCCACGACGGGGTCGCGCAGGAGCTCGTCATGGTCGGCTACGGCATCGACAACGCCCTGGCCACCCTGCCGGAGGACAGCGAGGAGACCGCCGAGGAGCTGCGCACCCTGCGCAACGAGGTCACCCGGGTCATCACCGAGCTGCGGCTGAGCCTGTTCGAGCTGCGTTCCGAGGTGGACCGCAACGGCGGCCTGGCGGCCGCGATCGCCGAGTACGCGCGCACCCTCGGCACCTCGGCCGGCCTGCGGGTGCACTTCACGTTCGACGAATCGACGGCCCGGCTGCCCGCCGCGACCGAAGCCGAGCTGTTGCGGATCGCCCAGGAGGCGATCACGAACGCGCGGAAACACGCAGGAGCCTCTAATCTGTGGGTTACCTGTACGGTGGACCCGCCGTACGCGGAGATCGAAGTCTCCGACGACGGCAAGGGGTTTGCCGACGACCGCCCGGACGGTCGTTACGGCCTGACCATCATGGCCGAGCGGGCGGAACGGATCCGGGGCCGTTTGAAGATCACGCCGCGACACCCCAGCGGGACAACCGTAGCCGTAGTGCTCGGATCGCCAGGGCGGCGCGATAGCGTGCGGGATAGCGTTTCCGCTCCAGAAGGGGAGTAACCCGAGCATGTCGACCAGTCCTGCGCCTACCACGCGCACCAAGGTCCTCCTTGTCGACGATCACGACCTGATTCGTAAGGGGCTGCGACACGCATTCGAGCGCGACCGGCAGTTCGAGGTCGTCGGGGAAGCGGCCACCGCGGCCGAGGCCGTCCGCCAGGCGGGCGCGCTCCAGCCGGACGTCGTGATCATGGACCTTCGCCTGCCGGACGGCAGCGGGCTCGAGGCCACCAAGGCGCTGCGGAAGAACAACGCCAACATGGGCATCGTGGTGCTGACCATGTACGCGGGCGACGACCAGCTGTTCGGTGCGCTCGAGGCGGGCGCCAGCGCGTTCGTGCCGAAGACCGCCCCCGCCGACGAGGTCGTGGCGGCCGCCCGGCACGCCGCCTCGGCGCCGAGCGCGTTCACCGCCGCCGATCTGGCCGAGGCCATGAAGCGCCGCCTCGCCCCGTCCGGCCCGCAGCTGTCCCCGCGCGAGGGCCAGGTGTTGCGCCTGCTCGCCGACGGCATGAGCGTGGCCGGCATCGCCAAGCAGCTGTTCGTCTCGGAGTCGACGGCCAAGACCCACATCTCGAAGCTCTACGAGAAGCTGGGCGCGGCCAACCGGGCCCAGGCCCTGATGACCGCGCTGCGGCTGGGCCTGCTCGAGGCTCCCGACGCGCCGAAGTTCTAAGCCCGGCCGGCCGCCGACAGGCGCCGGAAGGCCAGATAGGCCTCGCAGCCGAGGCACAGCCCGAAGGCCGCGTTCAGGAATGCCGCGAGCAGGCCGAACGCGGCCGCCACCACGCCCAGCGCGGTCAGCCCGGTGAGATAGCCGAGTGCGCTCACCGTCAGGAACACCAGGCCCACGGTCTGCGCGAAACGCACGGGGGCGGCCGGCTCACGCTCGGCCGGCGGGCCGAGGCGAGGCAGGATCAAGGTCCGATAGAGGTACGCGTACGGGCCTTTGCGCGGGTCGAGGGCCGTGACCGCGAAGACGACGGCCTGGGCCAGCGCGAGCCGGCCCGAACCGGTCGCCAGCACCGCGATGATGACCGCGCTGGTGATTACCGCGGCGAGGCGTTGTCCGCGGGGGTCGAGTTCCATGACTCGAAGCCTCGCTGTTTTCGCTGGTGAGCGCCTCGTGAGCCTGATCACTACCTACTCGATGGATTTAGTTACCTTTCGCAGCAGCGCGTTGAGCCGCACCAGTTCCGCCCTCGACAGGGCGCCGAGCATCTTCTGATCGCGGGCCATCCCCTCGAAGATGTGCGTGTTCCACGCCGCGCGCCCGGCCGCCGTCGGGCGGATCAGCACCCGGCGCCGGTCGGTCGGATCGACCTCGCGGGTCACCAGGCCGGCCCCGGCGAGCCGGTCGAGGCGACTGGTCATCGCGGCCCGGGTGACGTGGGTGGCGTCGGCCAGGTGCGCCGGGGTGGCCTCCATCGGATGCGGCTGCACCATCAGCGCGTGCAGCGTCTTGTAGTCCTCCATCGTGAAGTCCTCGTTGCCCGCGAACGCGGCCGCGTCGGCCCGCCGCGCCCACTTCGCGATGTCGTTCATCCGCACCACGGCGCCCTCGATCTCGGGATCGAACCGGGGATCGTCCTTCCAGAACGCCGCCCAGCGCGCCACGTGCTGATCCACGCCGTCCATCTCGTCCGCCATCCCCGCAGTGTAATTCGATTGCGAATAGTTTGACGTCGAACTAATGTCTTGATCCATGCTCTCCGACTTCCGCCTGCTCGCCACCGGCCAGACACTCTCCTGGATCGGCAACGGCTTCCAGACCGTCGCCCTGGCCGTCGCCGTCGTCCGGGCCGGCGGTGGTGCCGGCGACCTGGGCCTGGTCATGGCCTGCTCGGTCACGGCCATCCTGGCCTGCTCCCTGTTCGGCGGCGTCTGGGCCGACCGGCTGCAGCCCCAGCGCGTGATGGTGGCCTCCGACCTGGTCCGGCTGGCGGCCGCCGCGCTCATGGCCGCGCTGTTCTTCGGGGACGCGTACCATTTGCCGCTTCTATGCCTCTTGGCGGCGGTCTCGTCGGGCGCCGGCAGCTTCTTCAACCCGGCGATGACCGCGCTGCGCCCGCTGATCATCCCGGTCGGCCGGCGCCAGCAGGCCAACGCGACGCTGAGCATGCTGCAGACCGGCAGCTCGGTGATCGGCCCCGCGCTGGGCGGCGTCACCGTGGCGGCGTTCGGCGCACCGGCCGGCTTCACCGTCAACGCCGCCAGCTTCCTCGCCTCGATGGCCGCCTGCCTGCTCCTGCGGGCCCGGGCGACGCGCGGCCCGCGCTCGTCGATGCTCAGCGAACTGGGCGCCGGCTGGCGCGAGGTGAGCAGCCGTGACTGGCTGCTCGGCGGCATGGCCGGCGCGACGCTCTACCACGTGGCCAACGGCGTGATCCTCGTCCTGGTCCAGGTGATCGCCATCGAACGCCTCGGCGGCGCGTCCTCGGCCGGCTTCATCGCCGCCGCCGAGGGCCTGGGCGGCACGATCGGCGCGGCGGCCGCGTTGCGCTTCAAACCGCGGCACCTGCTCCGGGCGGGTTGGCTCACGCTCCTGCTCATGCCGCTCTGGGCGCTTGCGTACGTATGGCCCGCCGAGCTGCTGGCCGTGCTCCTGGGCGCGGTCGTCGGCTACGCCGGCCTGATCTTCTTCGACGTGGCCTGGGAGACGGCCCTGCAGGACCAGATCCCCCAGTCGTCGCTGGGCCGGGTCTCGTCGTGGGATCAACTGACGTCCTACCTGGCCATGCCGCTCGGGAACGCCCTGGCCGGCCCGCTGTCCGCCCGCTACGGCACCAGCCCCGTCCTGACCGCCGCCGCCGCCGTCCTGTTCGTGGCCGCCCTGTCCCAGCTGCTGATCCCGGGATCGCGCAGGCTCACCCGAGCCACCTCCACCACCGCGGCCCCCACACCCCCTCCGGAACTCGTCGAGGCCACCGGGAACTAGGTCCGCCCGCTCCCCGCCGCAGATCAGGCGTCGGGGAGCAACCCGGCCACCGCGGCGATCAGCTGCGGCTTGCTCGGCACGCCGGTCGCCCGCTTCACGACGGTGCCGGCGGCGTCGACGATCAGCAGGGTCGGCGTACGCCAGATGTCGAGCGCCCGCACCTCGTCCAGGTGGCTCTCGGCGTCCACCTCCACATGCTGAACCCCCGGCAGCAGCGCCGCCACCTCCCCGCTCACCCGGCGCACCGCCCGGCAGGGCGCGCAGAACGCCGACGAGAACTGCAACAACGTCACCGGGGCCGGCCCCACCCCGAGCCGCTCGAGCAGCCCCCGCTCAAGCCGCTCCCCCGCCCCACCGGCGCCTTCGACAACTCCGGGCTCTTCCCGCACATCCGGCACCACATTCGCTCCCGAGCTCGTCCCATCCCGCGATTCCACGCCCAGCCCAGCGCTCGTGCCAGCGGCCACCCCAGCGGTCGGCCGCTTGACCGGCTCAGCGGTCGGCTCGGCCGGGGGCGCCGTGGTCGGCCCCGCTGTCGGCTCGGCGATCGGGCCGGCCGCCGGCTCGGTCACCGGTTCCGCATCCGGGTCGGCGGAGGCCGGCCCGGCGGACAGCGCGAGCCGCGGCGGTGGCGGCTGTTCCGGCGCCCCGCTCATCCGAGGCCCGCTTCGCGACGACGCTGCGGGGTCGGCGGGCAGCTGCGGCCGGCCCGGGGCGGCCGGTACCGACGCCGCGGTGCCGTCCGCGAGTCTGGGGTGCGCCGGCGGGTGGGCGGTGCCGCCGGGTGGCTTCGGGGTGCTGTGAACGGCGGCCGCGGCGGCTGCCTTGGCGGCAGTGGCGGCGTTCTCGGTCTTGGACCTCGGCGAACGGTCCGGCAGCTCGACGACCTCGATGCCGGCGGCGGCCAGGAGGTCGGCCCGATGCTTCTTGTCCGCGGTCTCGTCGCGGATCATGCCGTCGGTGCGGCGGTGCCACAGCCCGATAGCCGTGGCCACCGCCAACACCGCGACGACGACGCCGATCCCCAGCCCGTCCATGCGGCAACTGTGCCACGCCCCGGTTGCCGTGCAGCTGCGATGCGGGTCACCCACCCCCGGCCGCCCACCCCGGCGCCACGCGCGCCCGGAAGCGGCCCACCGCACCCACCCGCCCCACCAGCCGGGCAGCAGGCAGCCGGGCAACCAGGCCGCCGGGCGACGTAGCCCTCGCTGCCGTAGAGCGCCGAGGCCGAGGGCGCCGAACCGCACCCCGCCGTCCGAGGTCGCGGCAGACGCCGGACCGGCGGGCGGGCGGTCAGTCGGTGGAGTCGAGCAAGTGGGTCAGGCGGGCGGCCTGGGTTTCCCAGCGCCACTCCCGTTCGACCCAGGCGCGGCCGGCCGCGCCCATCGCCTTGGCCTTGGCCGGGTCGGACAGCAGGTCGATCAGGCGGGACTCGAGGGCGGGCAGGTCGCGGCCGCCCACCACGTGGCCGGTCTCGCCCTCGCGGACGGCGTCGGGGGCGCCACCCGAATCGCCGCCGATCACCGGCAGGCCGGTGGCGGAGGCTTCCAGGTAGACGATGCCCAGGCCTTCGACGTCTAGGCCGGCGGCGCGGGTGCGGCACGGCATCGCGTAGACGTCGCCGGCCGCGTAGTGCTCGGGCAACTCCGGCCACGGGACCGAGCCGGTGAACACCACGTCGGACTCGACGCCCTGGTCGCGGGCCAGGCGCTCGAGCTTGGCCCGGTAGGGGCCGCCGCTGACCAGCAGCAGCGCGGCGCCGGGGACCCGGCGGCGGACCTCGGGCAGGGCGCGGATCAGCATGTCCTGGCCCTTGCGGGGGACCAGACGGGAGACGCAGACGATCACCGGACGATCGGACAGGTGGTGGCGCGCGCGGACCGCCGAGCCGTCGACGCCGGGGTGGAACGTGTCGACGTCGACGCCGGGGGCCAGCCGTTCCAGGTCGGTCAGGCCGTGCAGGGCGCGGTCGAGGCGCACCCGCTGGTAGTCGGTCAGATAGGTGACCACGTCGTTGCCGCGGGCGATGCGGCGCAGCAACCGGCGGGCGCCGGGCAGGGCCGCCCAGCCGATCTCGTGGCCGTGGGTGATGGCGACCGCCCGCTGGATGCCGGCGTTGCGGGTCAGGCCGTCGGCGAGCAGGCCGAGCGGGGCGGCGGCACCGAACCAGACGCGGTCGCAGCCGTGCGAGCGGGCCAGTTCGGCGGCCCGGCGGGCGACCGCGGGGGTGGGCAGGAGCACGCCGGTCTTCTCGCGCACCACTTCGAACGGCTGCTCGGCGTCGAACTTCTCGGCGCCCTTCCACGTCGAGGCGTAGACGACCACGTCGCCGGCGGGCTGGCGGACCGCGAGGTTGTGCACGAACTGCTGGATGCCGCCGGGGCGGGGCGGGAAGTCGTTGGTGACGAGCAGGGTGCGGGCCATCAGCGGTCCCCCCGGGCGTACGCGCGGGCGGCGGCCATCCGTTCCACCGTGGACGGGTGGGAGGCCGAGTAGAGGTATTCCCAAGTGGGCGGGTCGGGGTCGGACAGGTTGACGGTGCCGAGGCGGCGCTGCATGGCCTCGAACGTGGCCGGGTCACCGGTCAGGCCGAGGGCGTGCTCGTCGGCCCGGGCCTCGATGCGCCGGGACACGAACGACTGGGCCGGGCCGGCCACGATGCCGACCAGGGAGACGACCGCGAGCATGAGGGCGAGGGCCCGGGGTTCGCCGATCGAGTCGACGCCGGCCCGCCGCAGCAGGCCCGCCCACGAGCCCAGCAGGTAGAGGGCGATGACCGCGGCGGCGGTGCCGAGCGCGCCGAGGACGGTGCCGGTCAGCACGTCGTCGTCCTTGGCGTGGCCCAGCTCGTGGGCCACCACCGAGACGACCTCGCCCGGGGTGGCCTCGGTGAGCATGGTGTCGTAGACGACGATTCGCCTCGTCGGGCCGATGCCCGACACATAGGCGTTCACCGCTTTCGTACGGCGGGAGGCGTCGGCCACCAGCACGTCGCGCACCGGGACACCGTCGCGGTCGGCCAACTCCAGGAGCGAGGTCCGCAACGGGCCGTCGGGCATCGGGGTGAACTTGTTGAACACCGGCTCGACGAGCACCGGGAGGATGAACGACAGCAGCACGACCAGGCCGGCCGCGCCGAACCCGCCGAACGCCCACCACCAGCGCGGCGCGAAGTGGGTGATCGTGTAGAAGCCGAGCAGCGCCACCGCCCCGATCACCGCGCCGACCGCCCAGGACTTGAGCAGGTCGGCCGTCCAGGCGGCCCAGCTCTGGGTGGAGATGTCGTAGCGGACCACGACGACGTGCCGCCAGGCGGCGAACGGCAGGGTGACGACCTCGCCGGCGAGCGTGACGAGCAGCCCGCCGAGCAGGGCCTGGGCGACCCAGTTGCCACCGAACGGCCGGCCGGCCTGGGTGACCAGCCAGGCGCCGAGCGGGGTCAGGCCGAGCACCAGCGTCACGAGCAGGCCGACCGCCAGCGCGCCGTAGGAGCCGGGCCGCAGTGCCGAGTGGAACTCGCGGGCCCGGCTCACCTGCTCGCGCGGCAGTTGACCGAGCGCGGCCAGCTGGTCGGCACGCGGCGCGGGTGGCCGGTGCCAGGGGATGGTCACGGCGGCGTAGACGGCGAGCAGCACGAGCAGCACAACGAGTGTGCCCGCCGCCCAGGCCCGGGGAGTCATCGCGCCATCTTAGGATCGATCACGCAACGTCGCGGTGCCGAGGGAACATGGGCACCACCACCGGGGGCTCGGGGGTCTCCAGCAGCTCCACCTCGAAGCCTGCCGCCTCGAACATCTCGATCGCGCGCAGCTCGGCGGGCATCAGGTCGGCAATGCCGTCGGGGGTGTCGATCAGCGCGCTGACCAGGCAACCCCGGCACGCGCCGGGCTGCCCGGCGCAGCGACCGCAGTCGATGATCATCACTCCTCCTCACCCGGGTGGCGGAACCACCACCATCGGTGACCGTCACGCTAGGCGAGGGGTACGACAAGAATTCACGAGCGGGCGAGCCGGCGCAGGAGCGAGTCGGCGCCCATCGGGTAGGCACCGTGCCGGCGGACCCCGTCGGCGACCTCCCGGTCGGAGGAGATGACCACGATCGGCCGGCCCGCCGGCTCGGCCCGCACCAGCTGGCGGATCAGCTCGTCGGCGGTGTCGCCCTTGCGCGAGAACAGCACCCGGACGCCACGCGGCGCGGGCGGCAGGCCGTGCACCCGCTCGGCGCCGTCGAAGACCACCGTGACCTCGTCGCCGGTCTGCGCCGCGATGCCGCCCAGCCCGGTGATGAGGCGTTTGCGCTGCTGCTCCAGGGACATCTCGGCGAAGCCGCGCTTGGTCACGTTGTAGCCGTCGACGATCAGGTGCGCCCGGGGCAGGGCGAGCAGCTGGTCGAGGCGGCCGGGGTCGTCGGTGTCCTGGGCCCGGGCGCGGGACCGCTCGGGCGTGCCGGGCCGCTCGGCGGCGGTGTCGGCGACGTAGTCGGCGGGCATCTTCTCAGCCGGGCCGAGGGCCAGCTCCCGGCGCAGACCGGAGGCGGCCTGCCCGATCGTCTCGATGAGCAGCCAGAGCCGGGCGTCGTCGGCGGCCCGGGCCTCCTTGGCGGCCTGCTTGCCGCTCGCGGCCAGGGTCTCCGCCTCGGCCAGGCGGGTCTTCAGACGGCGTACCTCGGCATCGTGATCGGCCGTGATGCGCGACGCGCGCCCCTTCTCCGTGGCCAGCAGGTCGCTCGCGCGTTTCTGGGCGGCCTGCGCCTCGCGCAGGGCCTTGGCCGTCGACCGGGCCTCCTCGCGCAGCTGGCCCAGCTCCTCACGCACCCGGGCAAGCTCGTCCCGGAGCTTGTCGGCCTCCACCTTGGCGACCGCGCGGTCGTGCTCGGCGCGGGCGGCCCGGTGCTCGGCGTCGCGGATCTGGCCGACCACGGCGGCGCTGTCGGCCTCGGCCCGCACCGCGTCGCCGGCGCCCTCGACCAGGTCGCGCCAGCCCTCGGGGCGCACCAGGTAGGCCAGGGCGGCGACCTCGATCGGGTCGGCGGCGGCCGGGGCCAGGCCGGCCGCGACGGCGGCGCCCAGGTCACCGGCGTCGGTGACGACCCGGCCGCTGATGCGCTGCCGGAAGAGCGGGTCGGAGGTCAGCTGGGCGGCGATCTCGCGGCCGCCGAGCCGGGCCCGGCGGTTCGGGGCGAACCGAGCGACCCGCCGCAACGCGACCGGGATCTCCTCACCCGGCAGGCCGGGCAGCGCGGCCGCGGCCAGCGTGGTGATCCGCTGGCGGACCGGCTCGGGGAGCACCGGTTCCGGGACGAACTCCGCGTCCTGGACGGCCGCCTCCTCCACGGGGCGGTCGTCAGGACGCGAAGGCTCGGACATCTCCCTATTCTCCCACCGTGGGCAGCCGAAAAGCTTGTCGAAGCAAGTGATCTTTTCAGCCCACCCGGTCCGTTTCTGTCGTACCCCCTCTCTAATCTCCCCGGCGTGGCCCAACCCGCATACGTCCAGGGCACTCTGGACACGCTCATGTCCGATCCGGCGGCGCACTCGCTGGCCGACACCACATTCGTGGTCCTCGACCTGGAGACCACCGGCGGAGCGGCCGACGGCGGCGGCGTCACCGAGATCGGCGCGGTCAAGGTGCGCGGCGGCGAGGAGCTCGGCATCTTCGCGACGCTGGTCAACCCGGGTGAGCGGATCCCGGCGTTCATCACCGTGCTGACCGGCATCACCGACGCGATGCTGGCCCCGGCCCCGCCGATCGAGTCGGTGCTGCCCAGCCTGCTCGAGTTCCTGCGCGGGGCGGTGCTGGTCGCCCACAACGCGCCCTACGACGTGGGCTTCCTCAAGGCGGCGTGTGCCAGGCACGGCTATCAGTGGCCCAACCCCAAGGTGCTCGACACCGCCGCGGTGGCCCGCCGGGCGCTGACCCGCGACGAGGTGCCCAACCGCAAGTTGTCCACGCTCGCTCAGTTCTTCCGCTCGCCGGTCACGCCCAACCACCGGGCCCTCGACGACGCGCGGGCCACGGTCGACGTGCTGCACGGCCTGTTCGAGCGGCTGGGCAGTTTCAAGATCCACACGCTCGGCGACGCCATCGAGTTCGCCAAGGCGGTCACCCCCACCCAGCGCCGGCAGCGCCACCTCGCCGACGGGTTGCCGCACGTGCCCGGGGTCTACGTGTTCCGAAGTGCCGACGACCGCGCGCTCTACGTCGGCACTTCGAAGGACATCGCCACCCGGGTACGCAGTTATTTCACCGCCAGCGAGAAGCGGGCCCGCATCTCCGAGATGCTCGGTGCCGCCACCCGGGTCGAGGCCGTCGAGTGCGCCCACCCGCTCGAGGCCGAGGTGCGCGAGCTGCGGCTGATCGCGGCCCACTCCCCGCCGTACAACCGCCGGTCGAAACATCCGGATCGGGTGGTCTGGCTCAAACTGACCACCGAGGCCTGGCCGCGGCTGTCGGTGGTGCGCAAGCTGGCCGACGACGGCGCGGCCTACCTCGGCCCGTTCTCCTCGCGGCGCACCGCCGAGCTGGCCGCCGCCGGGGTCTACGACGCGCTGCCGCTGCGCCAGTGCGCCCACACCCTGAGCGTGCGCACCCCGATGCCCGCCTGCGCCCTGGCCGAGCTGGGCCGCTGCCCGGCCCCGTGCGAGCACCGCATCTCGGTGGAGGACTACGCCGCCACCGCCGCCCTGCCGTTCCGCACCGCCATCCACGGTGATCCCGAGATCGTGGTGGCGTCGCTGATGGGCCGCATCGAGGCCATGTCGCAGGGCCGGCGCTACGAGGAGGCCGCCGTCCTGCGGTCCCGGCTCGTCGCGTTGCTGCGGGCCACCGTCCGCATGCAGCGGTTGGCCGCGATCACCCGGCTGGCCGAGGTGGTCGCCGCCCGCCGGGACGGCGTCGGCGGCTGGGAGATCGTCGTGGTGCGGCACGGCCGGCTCGCCGCCGCGGCCACCTCGCCGCCCCGGGAACATCCTCGCCCGACCCTCGACGCGGCCCGGCTGACCGCCGAGACGGTCCTACCCGGACCGGGACCGGTGCCGGCCGCCACCGCCGAGGAGACCGAACGGATCCTCGCGTGGCTGGAACGGCCCGACACCCGCTTGGTGGAAACCTCCGGCGACTGGGTGTCACCGGTTCGTGGCGCGGCGCGCTTCTCGACCCTCCTCAACCGGGCAGAAGCCGCAGCATCGGGCAAAGACTCGGCCGTTCGCTCATCGGTAACTGACCGTTCGGATGACGCTCGCTCGCTTAGGCTGTAAGGCAAGTGGAATCACCCGTCGCGGTTAAGGTGGCTTCACGACGATTTGCCAGGCGATCGTCCGGCGCACTACTGGTTGCCGGGCGGCCGAGCGGTGAGGGGGTGTCCAGTGGACGTCGACGCCGGCCACGGCGCCGCCCTTGGACGTGCCCTCCCCACACAAGCGCCCGCCTCCAAAGACGTCAGCCTCTCCCAGCGACTGCGCTCGTTCCTGAGCTTCCCCGGTGGAGACGACGACCCGGTCGCCAAGCTGACCAAGACGCATCGCACCATCCACCCGTCGGCCGACGCCGGGGTGCTGCGCCGCAGCTACGCGATCGCGGAGAACATGCACCGGGGTCAGATGCGCAAGTCCGGCGACCCCTACATCACCCATCCGCTCGCGGTCGCGCAGATCTGCGCCGAGCTCGGCATGGACACCACCACCCTGGTCGCGGCGCTGCTGCACGACACGGTGGAGGACACGAGCTACACCCTGGAGGCGCTGCACAGCGACTTCGGACCCGAGGTGACCCACCTGGTCGACGGGGTGACCAAGTTCGACAAGGCGTTCTACGGCAAGGCGGCCGAGGCCGAGACCATCCGCAAGATGATCGTCGCGGCCGGCAAGGACGTCCGGGTGCTGGTCATCAAGCTGGCCGACCGGCTGCACAACATGCGTACGCTCGACGCCCGCTCGCCCGCGAGCCGCGCCCGCATCGCCACCGCGACCCTCGACGTGCTGGTGCCGCTCTGCGACCGCCTCGGCATCCAGGCACTCAAGCGCGACCTCGACGACGTGGTGCTCTACCACTTGGAGCCGGACTCCTACGCGCGCATCGAAGACCACGTCAAGAACCGCCCCGGCTGGACGGAATACCTCGCCGAGGTCAGCCTGAAGGCCCGGTCGGCGCTGCGCCGCCAGCGGGTGACGGCCGAGGTCAAAGCCCGCCCGCGGCACTACTACTCGATCTGGAAGGACACCGTCGCCGGGGGCCACCCGGTGCCGTTCGACCTGCCCCGCATCGCGGTCATCGTCGACGGCCCGGCCACCGACTGCTATGCCGCGCTCGGTGCGATCCACGGCCAGTGGCGCCCGGTCGCCGGTCGGTTCAAGGACTTCATCGCCTCGCCGAAGAACAACCTCTACCGGTCCCTGCACACGACCGTGACCGGCCCCGACGGCCGGCTGGTCGAGGTGCTGATCCGCACCGAGGAAATGCACAGATTCTCCGAGTACGGGGTGGCGACGACCTACCGCTACCCCAAGGACGTCGACGTCAGCGACCCGTCCGGGGCCGACCAGCTGTCCTGGCTCAAGCGGGTGCTCGACTGGCAGCAGGACACCACCGACGCCGCCCAGTTCCTCGCCTCGCTGCGCTGCGACCTCGCCGAGGGCCAGATCACCCTGTTCGCCCACGGCCGGGCGTTCGAGCTGCCCAGCGGCTCCACCCCGGTCGACCTGGCCTACGAGCTGAGCCCCGACACCGGCGACCAGTGCCTGGCCGCGACGATCAACGGCCGGCTCGCCCCGCTCAGCTCGCCGCTGCGGGACGGCGACGTCATCGAGATCTTCTCCGAGCCCGAGGGCCTCGTCGAGACCGAGCCCAACGTCCCGCGCGGCCCCCGCAAGGAATGGCTCGGCTTCGTCAAGTCCAGCCAGGCCCAGATGCAGATCAACCGCTACTTCGACGACAAGAACGAACCCGGCATGAGCATCGCCGACAAGGTGAAGCTGGGCCGGGCCACGATCGGTCTCACCCTGCGCAAGCACGACCGGGGCCTGGCCAGCGAGGTGCCACTGCGCCGGCTGGCCGAGGAGCTCGGCTACCCCGACCTGGAAACCCTGCTGGTCGCGGTGTGCGAGCGCAACCTCGAGCCGGACACGGTCGTCGAGCAGCTGATCGCCCTCGTCGACCACCCCGATTGAGTTCTCAGGCAGCCCGGCTAGCCTTGCTGACGTGAGTCTTCCTCGGCGAGTGCGCGGCTTGGCGTACCAGACCTTCTACCGCCTGCCGGGACCGATGCGCCGGCGCGTGGCCCGGATGGTCGCGCCCAAGTTCCTCGTCGGCGCCGTCACGGTGCTGCGCGACTCCGAGACCAACAGCCGGCTGCTGCTGCTCCGCCAGCCGAGCCACCACGGCTGGGGGCTGCCGGCCGGCCTGCTGAAGAAGAACGAGCAGCCGGCCGCCGGCGCCGCCCGCGAGCTCTTCGAGGAGACCGGCGTCCGGGTCCACCCCGACGACATGACCGCCCGCGACCCGTGCGCGATCGTGCACGTCGTCGGCGTGGTCGACACGATCTTCTTCGCCGAGGTCCCGGAGGCCCGGACGACCCTCGCCGTCGACGGTGCCGAAGTCCTCGAGGCGGCCTGGTTCCCGATGGACGATCTGCCCCACCTGACGGTCAACACCGCCCTGCTGCTCGGCCGTTTCGGCATCGGCCCGCGCGCCACCACTCCCCGGTGACGACCGATCCGCTGGTCTGCGGGCTGATCCTGGCCGCCGGTGAGGGCCGGCGCCTGCGCCCCCTGACCGAACACGTGACCAAGGCGCTGTGCCCGGTCGGCAACGTCCCGCTGCTCGACCGGGCGCTGACCCGGCTGGCCGGCCTGGGACTGTCCGGCCCCGGCCGGGTCGCGGTCAACGCCGCCTACCTCGCCCAGCAGGTAGTCGACCACGTCCAGGACCGGGCGCACGTCTCGGTCGAGCACGACGGCCCCCTCGGCACGTCCGGCGGGGTGGCCCGGCTGCGGTCCTGGATCGACGGCCGCGGCCTGCTCGTCGGCAACGCGGACGGCTACCTCGCCGACCCCGCGCGCGACCCCGGCAAGGACATCGCGGCCATGGTGGACGGCTGGTCCGGCGACACCGTCCGCATGCTGACCAAGCCGTGCCGGCCGGGCGAGACCGGCGGCTTCTCCGGGCGCCGCTTCGCCGGCTTCTCCCTCATCCCGTGGAGGTATGTCCGCGACCTCCCCGAGGGGGACGGCAGCCTGGTCCGGCTGGTCTGGCGGCCGGCCGAAGCCGACGGCGCGCTCGAACTCGTCGGCTACGAAGGCGTCTACATCGACACCGGCACCCCCGCCGACTACCTCAGGGCAAATCTCCATGCCGCGTACGGTGGGAGCCTCATCCACCCCACCGCCGAGATCAACGCGCCCGTCCACGACTCCGTGATCGGCCCGCACGCCCGCATCAACGGTCCCGTCACCCGGTGCGTGGTGTGGCCGGGCGGCGAGACGGCAGCCGGCGAGGCGCTCACCGACGTGATCCGTACCCCCGCCGTCACCGTGCCCGGCTGACCGCGCCCGGCCGATATCATGGTCATGAACCCGTTCCGCTCTCATCGCCGAGGAGCCTCCAGGTGAACACCGCGATCGTGCACATCGACTGCGCCACCGACTCGATCCCCGAGGTCGCCGAGGCCCTGGCCGCTCTGGACGGCGTCAGCGAGGTCTACTCGGTGGCCGGCAACGTCGACCTGATCGCCATCGTCCGCGTCCCGAAGTTCGACGACATCGCCGACGTCATCGCCGGCAAGATCTCCAAGACCCCGGGCGTGCTCAACACCGAGTCGCACATCGCCTTCCGCGCCTACTCGAAACACGACCTCGAGGACGCCTTCGCCATCGGACTCCCCGACGTCGACTGATCCCAGCCGCGCCCCGGGCCAGTCGTCACAAGACCCGCGTTTCGGCTGAGCAACCCCGAGCGTCTGCGCCGGGAGGCCCTGCGCACCTCGGCCGCGGCTTTGTCGTGCAGCCCTGAGGTCACTCGCGACCGGCGAGTGCCAAGGCCACGTCCAGCTCGTGCAGTTTGACCGGGGACAGGCGGCCGATCCGCGCCACCAGGGACTCCGCGCTGACGGTCGTGTCCCAGGTGCAGAAGATCCTGCCGTCCTGGGGCAGCGCCAGCCGGACCGCGCCGCGGTGCGCCAAGCCCTCCTCGGCGCCGAAGAACACCTCGATGCCGACGGCCCGCGTATCCGGTCCGGCCGTCGCGAGGATGCGGCGACGTTCCTCGACGTCGACTGCCTGCTCGCCGGACAGCAGGACGAACCCGAGCTTCTGCGCCGGCGTGGCCGGTTCGACGATCTGTACAGCCGCGAACTCCGGCCCCGCACCGCCCGAGAGCAGCACGACGGGCCGGTTCTCGTCGATCCGGGCCCACCAGACCTCGCCCCGCTCCACGTGCCCTCCTGACTGCTTCACATCGCGGGAACACTACGACCAAGGCAGCAACGTGGAGTCAGGAAAGCAAGCTGCACCACCGGCTCCACAGCGGGAGAACAACGAAGGTCCATCACGGGGTTCGCGCCAGAGCCCCGAACTCGGTTCCAGGACCCGCAGGTGGTCATGAGTTGGTCGGCATCCTCAGCGTTCATGGCGGGAAGAACATCACGCCCTGCCGAGCAAGCATGCGCGGCAGGCGGGACGAGATCGGGGCGGGGGCGCCCGAGGGGGTGAGGGACGGGCCCTCCCGTGGGGGCGCGCGGAGGGTGAGGGGCGCGGAGCGGGGCTGAGGAGGCGGGGCCGGCCTTGTCGCGTACGCGAGGAAAAGCGGAAGGGGCCCGCCGAAGCGGACCCCTTCCTGTGGTTCTGCGGGCTCAGTTGCCCGTGGTGATCTCTTCGCGTTCCGGCTTGCCGGCGAGCGGCGGGACGGCGGGCGAGACCGGGGCCTCGGCCGGCAGTTCGACCGGGAAGAAGAAGCCCTTGATCGCCGGGGCCAGGGCGCCGACGCGGTTCATCTTCTTGGGGACCACCCAGCCGCCGTATTCGAGCGGGATCGGGTGGCCGTGGTCGTCGACCGGGCCGAGCGGCTGGTGGACCTCGATGAACTGGCCGTTCGGGAGGCGGCGGATGATGCCGGTTTCCACGCCGTGGGCCAGGACCTCGCGGTCGTGCTGCTGCAGGCCCAGGCAGATGCGCACCGAGACGTAGTAGGCCAGCGGCGGCAGGATCAGCAGACCGATACGACCCGCCCAGGTCATCGCGTTCAGGCTGATGTGGAACTTGTCGGCGATCACGTCGTTACCGCCGGACAGGGTCGCCACCAGGAAGAACGTGAACGCCATGGCACCGATGCCGACGCGCTCCGGGTTGTCGCGGGGGCGCTGCAGCAGGTTGTGGATCCGCTTGTCCTTGAGGCGCCGGGCCTCGATCCACGGGTAGAACATCGGGACCGTGGTCAGCGCGCCGAGCCCGACCACCGCGGGCCAGAACAGCGGCGGGATGCTGTAGTCACCGATGTAGATCTGCCAGTTCGGCATGAGCCGGACCAGGCCGTCCATGAACATGACGTACCAGTCGGGCTGCGACGCCGAGGAGACCTCGGAGGCGCGGTACGGGCCGAACAGCCAGATCGGGTTGATCTGGAACAGACCGGCCATCAGCGCGACCGTGCCGAAGACGGCCATGAAGAAGCCGCCCTGCTTGAGCGCGTAACGCGGGAACATGCGCTCGCCGACCACGTTGGTGTTGGTGCGCATCGGGCCGGGCCACTGGGTGTGCTTCTGCGCGAAGACCAGGCCCAGGTGCACGCTGATCAGCGCGAGCAGGCCACCCGGGATGAGCAGCACGTGGGCGATGTAGAACCGGCCGATGATCAGGTGGCCGGGGAACTCGCCGCCGAAGATCGACGCCGAGATCCAGGTGCCCGCGACCGGGATGGACAGCATGATCGCCGAGGCGATGCGCAGGCCGGTGCCGGAGAGGCCGTCGTCGGGGAGCGAGTAACCGGTGAAGCCGGCCAGGAAGCCCAGCAGGAACAGCACCACGCCGATCGCCCAGTTGGCCTCACGCGGCTTGCGGAATGCCCCGGTGAAGAAAATACGCGCCATGTGCACGACGATCGACGCCATGAACAGCAGCGCCGCCCAGTGGTGCATCTGCCGCATGAACAGACCACCGCGCACCTCGAACGAGATGTGCAGTGACGACGCGTAGGCCTGGGACATCTCCGTGCCGCGCAGCGCCGGATAGGCGCCCTGGTAGGCCGTCTCCTGCATCGACGGGTCGAAGAAGAGTGTGAGGAAGACACCGGTCAGCAGCAGGATGACGAACGAGAAGAGCGCGATCTCACCGAGCAGGAATGACCAGTGGTCAGGGAAAACCTTGTTGAGCAGGCCCCGCAGCGGGGTGGCTGCCTTGTAGCGCTCGTCCACCCCCCTGGCGAAGGTGACCGGCGCTTGTGCGAGATCGACTTTCCGGCGCTTCACGGCCGCTCCCAGAAGTCGGGTCCGACGGTGTCCTTGTAGTCGGACTTTGCCACGAAGAAGCCCTCCTCGTCCACGCCCAGCGGCAGCATCGGCAGCCGCCGGGTCGCCGGACCGAAGATCGGCTGCGCGTTCTTGGTGATCATGAACTGCGACTGGTGGCACGGGCAGAGCAGACGGTTCGTCTGCTGCTCGTACAGGCTCGCCGGGCAACCGGCGTGCGTACAGATCTTCGAGTAGGCGACGTAGTCACCCCACATCGAGTCCTTGTTGCGTCTGTCGGCGTCCGCATTTTGCCTGGTCACCTCGGCGTCGTCGGGACGCAGGTGGATCAGCAGGGTGGGCGAGTCGGCCCACTCGTTGGTCGCACCGCCCGGGATGCCGGGGAAGACCGTCATCTGGCCACCGGTGCTGACGTCCTCGGGACGGATCGGACTGCCGTCGTCCCGAGTCAGCCGGACCGGCTTGCCATCGTTGAACTTCTGGTTGAAGCCGGTGCTGAACATCATCGGCGGGTCGGCCTTGTGCGGGTTCTCGATCAACCCACCGATCAGCGGGGCCGCCGCGGCCAGGCCGATCGGCGCGAGCCCGACGGCGATGGCGCCCTTGAGCAGCGGCCGGCGCTGGATGCCCTGGCCGAGTTCCTCGGCCACGAAGGCCATCGTCTGGCCGGTGATCAGCTGCTCGTCGCCGGGTGACGGGTCGTTGTGCCGCTGCTGGATCGACACCTCGTGCGGCAGCAGCTTCTTGGCCCAGGCGAGGATCCCGAAGCCGACGCCGAACAGCGCGACGGCGAGCGAGATGCCGAGGAGCGGCGTGTAGTAGTCGCTCATCGCGGTGCCGAGCTCGAAGCGCCACGGCCACCAGATGTAGAAGCCGAGGAACGCGAAGCCGCCGGCGCCCGCGATCAGGAACAGCAGGGCGATGTTGCGCGCCACGCGCTTCTCGGCCTTGCTGTTGTGACCGTGGAACTGCGACTCGTAGGTGACGATCTCGATCTCGTCCCGGCGGGCGCCCTCTTTGACGATCTCGAACCGGCTCAGGCGCGGGTCGTTGACGTCCACCGGAGAATCTGGCTCGTCGTGCACGGTCGTCATGACTTCCCCGCAATCCACAGCGACGTGAAGACCAGGATCGTGATGCCGACCCCGAAGATCGCCAGACCCTCGGTCACCGGACCGTAGCGTCCGAGGTTGAACAGGCCACCCGGGTCCTTGTCCTGCTGGAGCTGGACCGACACGTACGTGATGATCTCGCGCTTCTGCTCGGGGGTGAGCTGGTTGTCCCCGAAGACCGGCATGTTCTGCGGGCCGGTGAGCATCGCCGCGTAGATCGTCTCGGCCGAGGCGTCGTGCAACGCCGGCGCGTACTTGCCGGAGGACAGCGCACCGCCGCCGCCGCCGAAGCCGTGGCAGGAGGTGCAGTTGACCCGGAACAGCTCGCCACCGCGGGCGAGGGCCTCCGGGTTGTCCTTCAGGTCCTCGGTGAACTTGCCGTCCGAGGGAAGCTGCGGGCCGCCACCGAGCTCCTGGATGTACTGCCCCAGCTGCTTGGTCTGGTTCTTGTCGAACTGCGGCTTCTTCTGCTCGGCCTGGGCCTCCTGGCGGGTCATCGGCATGCGGCCGGTGCCCACCTGGAACTCGACCGAGGCCGACCCGACGCCGATCAGGCTGGGACCGCGGCCGGTGACCCCCTGCGCGTCCCGGCCGTGGCAGGTGATGCAGCTGTTGTCGTACAGCTGCTTGCCCTCCTGCGCGGTGGCGGAAAGCTGGGTGTTGTCCTCGGCGAACGCGCCGGGCGCGAACGCGGTGTATACGCCGCCGGCTAGCGCCAGCGCGGCGAGCATGCGCACCGCCGCACCGAGACGCCGGCGCGCCCGGCTCGGCGCGGTGCGGCGCCGGGCGAGAACGCCCCGGAAACGCCACCGGCCGGCGGGGGATCCTGAAGTCATCAGCTGTGTCCCTCTGGTTTTTGACCTGAAATTCATGGACGTGCTGGCGTCACTGAAGCCAATAGATCATGGCGAACAGCGCGATCCACACGATGTCCACGAAGTGCCAGTAGTACGACACGACGATCGCCGACGTCGCCTGTGCCGGGGTGAACCGGCCCATGGTCGTTCGGATCATGTAGATGATGAAGGCGATCAGACCGCCGGTCACGTGCAGGCCGTGGAACCCGGTGGTCAGGTAGAACATCGAGCCGTAGCCGTCGGCGTTGAGCTTGATGCCCTCGTGGACCAGGTTGCGGTACTCGTTGGCCTGGCCCAGCACGAAGATCAGACCCATCACGAAGGTGATGGTGAACCAGCGCCGCAGAGCGTGGACGTCGCCCTTCTCCGCCGCGAAGACGCCGAGCTGGCAGGTGACCGAGGAGAGCACCAGGATCACCGTGAAGGTGGTCGCGTACGGGAGCTTGAGCTCCGGGGTGTGCTCTCGCCACATGTCGTAGTCCGCCGCGCGGATCGAGAAGTACATGGCGAACAACGCCGCGAAGAACATGAGTTCGCTGGAAAGCCACACGATCGTCCCGACGCTGACCATGTTGGGCCGGGTCAGGGAGTGGATCCTGCTCTTGTCGATGGCTGGGGCCGCTGTCACGAGGCTCATTATTGCCCCGCGATCAGTCCAACGTGCCGTGGGGGGTGGAATCCGGCACGTGTCGCGGCCCGGAATAACATGCGCCGACCGGATAGGCCTAGCCTCAAAGGGTGCTGCAAGCCGAAACGCCCACGTGGTTGGCCTCGGGCGGGGATACTGTGCTTCCGCCGTTCACCCCGGCGGCGATCTTCACCCAGATCCATCTGACCAGCCTGATCGCCTTGTTCCTGCTGATCGCGGCGGCTCTCTACGGGTACGGCGTCCATCAGCTCCGGGCCCGAGGTGATCACTGGCCGGCCGGCCGGACGGTGGCGTTCGTCGTCGGTGGACTGGGTTCGATCGCGGCGGTCACGATCAGCGGCATCGAGGCGTACGACACGACGTTGATCTCCGTGCACATGGTCCAGCACATGACGCTGTCGATGGTAGGGCCGATCTTCCTGGCCCTCGGTGCCCCGGTGACCCTGGCGCTGCGCACGATGCACGGCCCATCTCGCAGGACACTGCTCGCGGTGATCCACAGCCGGTACGTCAAGGTTCTGACGTTTCCGCTGGTCGCGTTCGGGATCTTCGTGGCCAACCCGTTCGTCCTGTACTTCACCGGGCTCTACCGCGCGACCCTCGAGCACGCCTGGCTGCACGAGTTCGTGCACGTGCACTTCATCGTCACCGGCTGCCTGTTCTTCTGGCCGCTGCTGGGCCTCGACCCGCTCCCCGGCAAGTGGCCCTACCCCGGCCGCGCCCTGCTGATGGTGCTGTCGGTGCCGTTCCACACCGTGCTCGGGCTGACCATCATGCAGTCGAAGACCCTGCTGGGCGGCGACTTCTATCCCAACCTGCACCTGAGCTGGTCGAACCCGTGGGAGGACCAGGTCACGGCGGGCGGCATCCTGTGGGCCGGCGGCGAGATCGTCAGCGTCACGATGCTCGGCATCCTGATCATGCAGTGGATCAAGCAGTCCGAACGCGAGGCCCGCCGGATCGACCGGGCCCTGGACCGCGCCGAGGCGGAAGCCGCCCGGGAGGCAGCGAAGATCACATCCGGGACCCCCGCGGTCGGACCACGGCCGGACGCCGAATAACGCTGTTCGGTACGATCAGCGAGCACCCAGGCGACGCGCACGGGGGTGCGTCCAAGCTGCCCCACCACCCTTGAGCCGCCCCACCACCTCCCTTGACCGGACTGAAGGCAAATCTGATGAGCGACACGTACACGGTCCTGCTCTACAGCGACGACGTCGCGGTCCGCGACCGGATCCGGCTGGCCATCGGCACCCGCCCGGCGCTCGATCTGTCGGTCGAGTTCGTCGACGCCGCCACCTGGGAGGAGTGCCGCATCCTCCTCGACAAGTACGAGATCGACCTGATGGTCCTCGACGGTGAGGCCTCGCCCGCCGGCGGCCTCGGCATCGCCCGGCAGACCAAGGACGAGTACGCGACTCCCCCGCCCGTCTGCGTCGTGCTGGCCCGGGCCGCCGACCGCTGGCTGGCGGCCTACGCACAGGTCGACGCGACCCTGATCTACCCGCTCGACCCGGTCACCACCGGCCAGACGATCGCCGGCATGCTGCGGGCCCGCCGCGACGGGGCGGTGCCGCTGGGCACCATGGGCCAGCTCGGCTAGTTCCCGACCACCCCGGACCCCCGACGGAGGGCCCCGCCCTGGGCGCACGCACCTGGCCGCATGCGACCAGCGCCCTGGTGCGCGGCGAGGAACTCGCCGGCGAGGACACCGCCTGGGCCATGGGCGAGATCATGGCGGGCAACGCCTCACCGGTGCAGATCGCCGGGTTCGCCATCGCGCTGCGAGCCAAGGGTGAGACGCCTGCCGGGCTGACCGGCCTGGTCGAGGCGATGCCGGCCGACGCGACTCCGGTCGAGCTGGCGGAGAAGACCCGCACCGACGCGGTGGACGTGGTCGGCACCGGCGGCGACCGGGCCACCACGGTGAACATCTCCACGATGGCCGCGATCGTCACGGCGGCCGCGACCCGGGTCTGGGAGGCGAGCAACGGCGCCGTCGAGGAGCTGGTGCTCGACTCGGTCGAACTGGGCCTGCCCCGCAGCCGGCCGGCCGACCTGCGCGGCGACGACGTGGCGTTCAACGCCCCGGGCGGCGCACCGCACGTTCGCCGGCGACAAGGGCCCGGTGCGCGACGCCGTGGTTCTCAACGCGGCGGCGGCGCACGCGGGCTTCCCGGGCGACCTGAGAGACACGCTGCGGGCCGTAACGGCCCGTGCCCGGGACACTTATCGCCTCCGGTGCCGCGACGGCGCAACGTCCCGCTGGGTGGCCGCGCGCAGACGGCGGAGGCGGCCGAGTAACCGCGCGGCGGCGGAAGTTGTCAAATACACAGCTGACACGCCGCCGTCAATACCCCCAAATGCCGGATTTACATGGCAGCGTCTGAATCACATTCGGGTATCCCACCTTCCGACGAAGAGGAGCCACCCGTGTCCGAACGCGAACTGCGCTGCGCCATCTGCGACGGCGACATGCTGTTCGAGGTGCCCCCGTGCCCCGACGGCCACGACGAGTGCCCCGAGCTGGTCTGCACCCGCTGCGGCGCCGCGGAGGTGGTCGCGCCCATAGTGGTCCACCTGTGGTGGACCACTCCGCGCCCGCAGCTGGTCCCCCACCAGCGCCGAGCCGCCTAGCCCTGCACCGGGCGCCCGGCCGGCCCTCGCCGCTCCCCAGCCCCTGTCTCCACGGCGGTCGCACCCCGCCCGAGCCACCGATGGCCGACCTCACCACAGCCCGTTCCCTCATGGCCCTTCCCCGACGGCCGCGCTCGCGATGGCCGCGCTCGTACCCCACTGTTTCTCCACGAGGGCGTACTCAGTGAACTGCCCGCGCGGTCGCCGTCAATGAGTTGGGCCCGGTCTCGTCACCGCGCCTTTTGCGATGTCGAAACCGGGCCCAACTCATTGACTTGTAAGGCGACCGCGCCCGCCGAGCGAAGCGAGGCCAGCAAGCTCAGCAACCAGGATCAGAAACCTAGTGCTCCGCGGTGTGCCTGGTCCCCGAGTAGTACTCGAACTGCATGGCGCTGCCGGCCACGATCACCAGCAGCAGGCCGACGGCGATCAGCCACCACATCCAGAACACCAGCCCGAGCGCGGCCACCGAGGCGGCCAGGGCGATGCCGAACGGCCAGTACGAGCCGGGCGAGAAGAAGCCGATCTCGCCGGCGCCCTCGGCGATCTCGCCGTCCTCGCGGTCCTCGGGGCGCAGCTCGATGCGCCGGGCGACGAACCAGAAGAAGCCGCCGCACATGGAGCAGAGCAGGCCCGACATGATCAGCGCGACCACGCCGATCCACTCGACGTGGTCGGTCTCGCCGTGGGTCCAGAAGCCGTACAGCGTGGCGGCGGCGAACAGGAAGCCCGCCACCCCGGCGAAGATCTTGTATTCGGTCTTCACAGCGAGACCCCTACTTCCCGGCCGCGACGGTGTTGGACTGGTTCCAGCTGCTGGACTGCCGGCGCGTGTTGAGCGGCTCGGTGGTGACCGCGTACGGCTCCTTGCCGATCTTGGTCATCGCTTCCTGCGTGGTGGCGCCCTGTTTCTTGGCGTCGAGGAACTGGGTGAACTGGTCCTTCGAGACGGCGACCAGCTCGAACTGCATGAAGGCGTGGTAGGTGCCGCACAGTTCGGCGCACCGGCCGACGTAGCGGCCCTCCTTGTCGAGGGTCACCTCGAAGGTGTTGCGGGCGCTGCCCGGGAACACGTCCCGCTTGAACAGCAGCTCGGGGACCCAGAAGGAGTGGATGACGTCCTTGCTGGTCTCCTCGAAGCGGATCTTCTCGCCGACCGGCAGGACGAGCAGCGGGATGACATCGGCGGAGCCGACGGTCGAGGTGACCGTGTTGGCTTCCTTGCCCATGCCGTCGCGGTAGTTGAACTGCCACTGCCACTTGAACGCGACGACCTCGACCACCTGGTCGGGATTCTTCGAGAGCTTGTCCACATCGGTCTGCACGATGGCGGTGTAGTAGAAGAGCACCGCCACGATCAGGATCGGGGTGACCGTGTAGAGAACCTCCATCGGCATGTTGAACCGGGTCTGCACGGGCAGCTCGTCGCCGCGCTTGCGGTACCGGATCACACACCAGAAGATCAGGCCCCACACGAAGATGCCGACGACCAGGGCCGCCACCACCGAGGCGATCCACAGGTCGTACATCTTGTGGGCCTGGAGGCTCACGCCGGGGCCCGGCCAGCCGAAGTGGCCGAACTTGCTCCCGAAGCTTTCGATCGAACAGCCCGAGAGCAGCATCAGCAGCCCCGCGGCACCGAGACCGAGCCCGGCGATCCGGGTCGCTGCTCGCGGCCGTGTGGCCTGACGTTTTGCGCCCACCTGCTTATGCCTCCTCTAGCAGCGCCGCCGCCCCGCCCGAATCGGACACCGAACGGCAAGGCGTACCGACGGTCGCAGATTACTCGACCAGGGCCTGCCGACCCGTTGCGGGGGTGCGATCTTCCGCCGCCGCGCGGGTACACCTCAAGAACGGACGATACCGTTCGCGGGGTGGAATACATGGGCGTTCCCGCCGGAGCGGCGGCTTATCTGGACGCGGCCAGCGCGGTTCCACTGCATCCGGTGGCGGCGGAGGCGCTGGTGGCGGCACTCGCCGACGGCTGGGCCGACCCGGCTCGCCTCTATTCCGCGAGCCGCCGGGCCCAGCAGCTGAGGGAGGCGGCGCAGGCCGTGTTCGCCGAGGCGCTGGGGGTACGGGTGGACGAGGTGTCACTGTGGCCCTCGGGTACGGCCGCCGCGCAGGCCGCCGTGCTCGGTGGACTCGCGGGGCGGGCGCGGCGGGGCGACACCCTCGTGCATTCCGCGATCGAGCATTCGGCCGTCCTGCATGCCGCCGCCCGTGCTGACGCGGTGAGTGTCGGGGTGGACCGGGCCGGGCGGCTCGACCTGGCCGAGTGGGATCGCGCCGTGTCGGCGCCGGGGGTCGCCCTGGCCGGCCTGATCAGCGCGAGTCACGAGGTGGGGACGGTGCAGCCGGTGGCCGCCGCGGCGGCGCACTGCGCGGCCGCCGGGGTGCCGTTGTTCGTGGACGCGGCCCAGTCGGTCGGCCGGGTGCCGGTGCCGCCGGGCTGGTCGATGCTGAGCGCCAGCGCGCACAAGTGGGGCGGCCCGCCGGGCGTGGGGGTGCTGGTGGTGCGCAAGGGTCTGCGATGGATCTCGCCGTACCCGCAGGATGATCTTTATCGCCCCGGCGTGCCGGGCGCCGTCGACCTCCCGGCGGTGGTCGCCGCCGCGGCCGCCCTGCGAGCCGTTCTGGGGACGGCGCAAGCCGAGGCGGTACGGCTGTCGGCGCTGGTGGACCGCATCCGGGACCGGGTGGCGGCGACCGTGCCGGACGTCGAGGTGGTGGGCGACCCGGTCGAGCGGCTGCCCCATCTCGTCACTTTCTCGTGCCTCTATGTGGACGGGGAGGCGCTGCTGCACGCGCTGGACCGGCAGGGCTTCGCGGTGTCGTCGGGTTCGTCGTGCACGGCGTCGACGCTGCGCCCGAGTCACGTGCTGGAGGCGATGGGCGTGCTCAGCCACGGCAACGTACGGGTCTCGCTGCATCACGGCACCACGGCCGAGGAGGTCGAGCGCTTCCTCACGGTGCTGCCGGGGATGGTCGAGAACCTGCGACGAGAGGCGGGCATGTGACGGTCCCGGCCCGCCCGGCCCCGCCCGAGGCCGCACCATGATCGAGCTGGACTGCCTCGGTCAGAGATGTCCGCTTCCGGTGATCGCGCTGGCCCGCCGGATCCGCGACGTCGCGATCGGCGAGGTCGTTCGGGTCCTCGCCGACGACCCGGCCGCCGCCAACGACATCCCGGCCTGGTGCCGGATGAAACAGCAGGAATACCTCGGGTCGCCGGAGGCGGACGCCTTCGAGGTGCGCCGGCTCAGCTGAGGTACGCCACCACCGGCTCGACCGGCTCGCGCGCCAGGAACGTGTCCACCACCAGGCGGGGGCCCGGATAGGGCTCGTACTCCGGCTGCCGTTCCAGGACGCGGACCCAGTCGGGGATGCCGTCGTGGTCGCGGCCGGCGTAGCGGGCCTCGACCCGGCGCCGGTGCTCGGCGTCGTCGCCGCAGACCACCTCGACCACCCGCAACGGCACGCCGGCCCGCTCGGCCACCTCGACCCAGAGCTGCCGGGCCGCCTTGACCGGGCTGACCGCGTCGATGATCACGTGGCGGCCGATCTTCAGGTTGACCTCGGCCAGCGCGGCCACGACCCCGTACGCGGCATAGCCGGGACGGGGCTCGTGGACCTCGTAGCGCTGCAACGTGAAATCGACGGTGTCGACGGCGAGCACGGTCGCGGGCAGCGCCTCCGCCACCCGCGCGGCGAGCGTGCTCTTCCCGGCACCGGGGAGCCCGGCGAAGACGGCCAACATACTTACGGAAGGTACGGCTTGATCTCGGCCGCGGCGCCCTCGCCGTACGAATCGGCGAAACGCTTGACGAAGTCGTCGGCCCGGATGTCGTATTCCTGCGGGCCGACCGACTCCAGGACCAGCGCCGCGACGAGCGAACCGACCTGGGCCGCCCGTTCGAGGCCGAGACCCCAGGAGACGGCGGCGAAGAAGCCGGCCCGGAAGCCGTCGCCGACCCCGGTCGGGTCGTCCGGGGCGACGTCACGCACGACCGGCACGTGGATGCGCTCGAGGTCGCGGCCGGTGATCTCGACGCCGTCCTTGCCGAGCGTGGTGACCCGGATCTTGACGTGCTCGAGGACCTGGTCGGCGGTGAGGCCGGCCTTGGTCTCCAGCAGGGACCGCTCGTAGTCGTTGGTCAGCAGGTAGTCGGCGCCGGAGATGAGGGTCAGCACGTCGCCGCCGTCCATCCGGGCGAGCTGCTGCGACGGGTCGGCGGCGAACTTAAGGCCGCGGGCCCGGCACTCCTGCGAGTGGCGGATCATCGCGGCCGGGTCGTTCGCGCTGATCAGCACCAGGTCGAGGCCGCCCGCGCGCTCCTCGACCGGGGCGAGCTCGATGTTGCGGGCCTCGGCCATCGCGCCGGCGTAGAACGAGGCGATCTGGTTGAGGTCGTCATCGGTGGTGCAGACGAAACGCGCCGTGTGCGCCACCTCGGAGACGTGCACCGAATCGCAGTCGACGCCGTGCCGCTCGAGCCAGGACCGGTAGTCGGCGAAGTCGGCGCCGACCGCGCCCACCAGGATCGGGTGCAGACCGAGCTTGCCCATGCCGAACGAGATGTTGCTGGCGACGCCGCCGCGCCGGACCACCAGGTCGTCGACGAGGAAGGACAGCGAGACCTTGTGCAGCTGGTCGGCGATGAGGGACTCGGCGAACCGGCCCGGGAAGTGCATCAGATGGTCGGTGGCGATCGAGCCGGTGACGGCGATCTTCATGTCGGCCCTCGAGGATTGGGGAACAGGGGCGTTACGTACGAAGCCTACCGGCACGTGACGCACAGCAGGCCGCCCCGTTGACGGGACGGCCTGCTGGACGAACTTCAGAAGTGGGTCAGTGGAACGAGTCGCCACAGGCGCAGGAGTTCTGCGCGTTCGGGTTGTCGATCGTGAAGCCCTGAGCGTCGATCCGGTCGGCGAAGTCGATCGTCGCGCCGGCCAGGTAGGGCGCCGACATCCGGTCGACGACGACTCCGACACCGTCGAAGTCGTTCACCACGTCACCGTCGAGCGAACGCTCGTCGAAGAACAGCTGGTAGCGCAGGCCCGAGCAGCCACCGGGCTGGACGGCGATGCGCAGCCGCAGGTCGTCGCGGCCTTCCTGCTCGATCAGGGTCTTGACCTTCACCGCGGCGACATCGGTAAGGATGACGCCGGTCGGGGCGGCGGCCTCGGTCGACTGGGTGTGCGCTTCGGTGTGCGCTTCAGTGGTCACTGCTGTATCTCCCTGCAGGGTGCGGACATCTGCCGTACTGCCCAACGCTAACCCCGATCGGGATGATTCCCAATCCCGGTGGCCCAGGTCACCTGCTCCAGTGCCGCGAGAGTTCCCCCGCGATCTCGGTCAGACCGCGGGCCGGCTCGGCCAGCGCGGTCCGCTCCGAGCCGAAGTGGTCGGTCAGCGAGACGGTCTCGGTGACCCCGGCACTGGCCGCCTCGCGGAAGCCGGTCTCGTTCCGCCCGCACACCACGATGCAGGGCAGACCGCGGTCCCGGGCACCGTTGGCGATGCCGGCCACCACCTTGCCGCGCAACGACTGGTGGTCGAACGAGCCCTCGCCGGTGATCACCAGGTCGGCCGCGTCCAGTTCCCGCGCCAGGCCGATCAGGGTGGCGACCAGGCCGATGCCGGAGGTGATCCGGCCGCCCATGGCGATCAGCGCGGCCCCGATGCCGCCGGCGGCGCCCCCGCCCGGGGCCACCGCCAGGTCGGTCACGCCGAAGGCCTGCTCGAGCACACCGGAGAACTGTTCGAGGGCGGCGTCGAGGCGGTAGATGTCCTCCTCGGCGGCGCCCTTCTGGGGACCGTAGACCTTGCTGGCACCGTGCAGGCCGGTCAGCGGGTTGTCGACGTCGGTCGCCGCGACCAGCCGCACCTGCCGCAGCCGGGGCGCGCCGGCCAGGGCGGCGGCGGCGTTGAGATAGGCACCGCCGTACGGCAGGGCGTAGCCGGCCGCGTCGACCGGGCCCGCCCCGAGCGCGGCCAGCATGCCCGCCCCGGCGTCGTTGACCGCCGAGCCGCCCAGCCCGATGACGACCTCGGCCGCTCCCGCCTCGACCGCCGCCATCAGGAGCAGGCCCAGGCCGTACGACGTCGCGGCGTTCGGATTTCGCTCTTCGCGAGCAAGAAGGTGCAGGCCGCAGGCCTGTGCGCTCTCGATGTAGGCGGTGTTGCCGGCCAGCAGGATCTCACCGCGGGCGGGCCGGCCGAGCGGGTCGACCGTGGCCACCTCGAGCCGGCGCCCGCCGAGGGCGGCCGCGAGCACCTCGACGAACCCGGGTCCGCCGTCCGACAGCGGCCTTCGCACGACGTCGTCGGCGGCGGACCAGCCGGCCGCGACCGCGTCGGCGACGGCGGAGGCGGAAAGGGTTCCGGCGAACTTGTCCGGACAGATCAGTACGCGCACGCACTGAGTGTGGCAGGCCACTGTTCGGGACGGAGATCACCGTCTCCGGCTGTGCGACGATGGCGGACGTGACCTCGACTGCACTGCTCTTGCTTGGCCGCGGCACGGATCCCGCCTCGGAGCGTGGCGTGGACTGCCCCGGCGATCTTCCCGCGCCCAGCGACCCCGACCTCGTCGCCCGGGCCACCGCCGCCAAGGCCGCCCTCGGTGACCGCGTCTTCGTGCTGGGCCATCACTACCAGCGGGACGAGGTCATCCAGTTCGCCGACGTGACCGGCGACTCGTTCCGGCTCGCCCAGCAGGCCGCGGCCCGGCCCGACGCCGAGTTCATCGTGTTCTGCGGCGTGCACTTCATGGCCGAGAGCGCCGACATCCTGACCACGCCCGACCAGAAGGTCATCCTGCCCGACCTCGCGGCCGGCTGCTCGATGGCCGACATGGCGGTGCTCGGGCAGGTCGAGACGGCGTGGGAGCGGTTCGAGGACCTCGGCATCATCGCGCCGACCCGCGGCGGAAAACCCCAGAACGAAAGCATCGGGAACGACGTCGTCCCGGTGACCTACATGAACTCGTCCGCCGACATCAAGGGTTTCGTCGGCCGCAACAACGGCGTCGTCTGCACGTCGTCCAACGCCAAACGCGCCCTGACCTGGTCGTTCGAGCGCGGTTCGAAGGTGTTCTTCCTGCCCGATCAGCACCTGGGGCGCAACACCGCCGTACTCGAGATGGGTTTCGACCTCGATGACTGTGT
Source organism: Paractinoplanes ferrugineus (assembly GCF_016862195.1). Classification (GTDB taxonomy): domain Bacteria; phylum Actinomycetota; class Actinomycetes; order Mycobacteriales; family Micromonosporaceae; genus Actinoplanes; species Actinoplanes ferrugineus. The sequence continues at coordinate 53,724 of NZ_BOMM01000055.1, forward strand.
TCTTTACGACCCGCACAAGCCCGGCGGTGGGCTGACCGATCAGCAGCTGCGGGACGCCCGGATGATCCTGTGGCGCGGGCACTGCTCGGTGCACGGCCGTTTCACCCTCGACAGCGTGCGGGAGGTGCGCGAGCGCGTTCCCGGCGTGAACGTGCTGGTCCACCCCGAGTGCCGGCACGAGGTGGTGAACGCCGCCGACCAGGTCGGCTCGACCGAATACATCATCAAGGCGCTGGACGCGGCGCCGGCGGGCTCGGCCTGGGCGATCGGCACGGAGCTCAACCTGGTCCGCCGGTTGGCGCTCGCCCACCCGGACAAGCAGGTCATGTTCCTCGACCGGACGGTCTGCTACTGCTCGACGATGAACCGGATCGACCTCCCGCACCTGGTCTGGGCGCTCGAGGAACTGGTCGCCGGCCGGGTTCCGAACCAGATCACGGTCGACGAGGACACCGCCCGTAACGCCCGCGTCGCGCTCGATCAGATGCTCGCACTGCCGTAACCCTGAGTAACCGTTAAGGCGCCGTCCGAGAGGACGGCGCCGTTATGTTGTGGGCACCATCAGCAATTCTTGCCACCCGGGTGTTATGCCCGCTTCCCAATTTGTCACTCAGCGCTATGCTTCCCCGGTTGCAGAAGCGGGTACCCCCACCCGCGTCTTGCCCTCGACAACACCGGGCGGCCCCGATCGCCCGCCGGCTGGAGGTTACGTTGACCGACGACGTCTTGGTCGTGCACGGCGGTACGCCGCTGCAAGGTCAGATCCGGGTCCGTGGCGCCAAGAATCTCGTCTCCAAGGCGATGGTCGCGGCCCTGCTGGGCGAGACCCCGAGCCGCCTCTACGACGTGCCGCGCATCCGCGACGTCGAGGTCGTTCGGGGCCTTCTCGAACTGCACGGTGTCAAGGTCTCCGACGGGGCCGACGACGGTGAGATCGTCATGGACCCGACGAACGTCGAGTCCGCCAGCACCGACGAGATCAACGTGCACGCCGGCTCGAGCCGGATCCCGATCCTGCTGTGCGGCCCGCTGCTGCACCGCCTCGGTCGCGCGTTCATTCCCGACCTCGGCGGCTGCCACATCGGCCCGCGCCCGATCGACTTCCACATCCAGGCGCTGCGCGAGTTCGGCGCGGTCGTCGACAAGGCGCCCGAGGGCATGCACCTGAGCGCGCCCAACGGCCTCAAGGGCGCCAAGCTGGAACTGCCCTACCCGAGCGTCGGCGCCACCGAGCAGGTGCTGCTCACCGCCGTACGCGCGGAGGGCGTCACCGAACTGCGCAACGCCGCCATCGAGCCGGAGATCATCGACCTGATCTGCGTGCTGCAGAAGATGGGCGGCATCATCACGGTGCACACCGACCGGGTCATCGAGATCCAGGGTGTGCCCAAGCTGCACGGCTACGCGCACCGGCCGATCCCCGACCGGATCGAGGCCGCCAGCTGGGCCGCCGCCGCGCTCGCCACCAAGGGCGAGATCGAGGTGCTCGGCGCCCGGCAGGCCGACATGATGACGTTCCTCAACGTGTTCCGCTCCATCGGCGGCGAGTTCGAGGTCACCGACGACCGGGTGGGCCGGCCCGGGGTCACCGGCGCCGAGGGCGGCATCAAGTTCTGGCACCCGGGCGGCGACCTCAAACCGGTCGCGCTCGAGACCGACGTACACCCCGGTTTCATGACCGACTGGCAGCAACCGCTGGTGGTCGCACTGACCCAGGCCCGCGGTCTTTCGATCATGCACGAGACGGTGTACGAGCAGCGCCTCGGCTACACCGACGCGCTCAACCAGATGGGCGCGACGATCCAGGTCTACCGCGACTGCCTCGGCGGCACCCCGTGCCGTTTCGGGCGCCGCAACTTCAAGCACTCGGCCGTCATCGCCGGCCCGTCCAAGCTGCACGCGGCCGACCTGGTCATCCCCGACCTGCGGGCGGGCTTCGCCCACCTGATCGCGGCACTGGCCGCCGAGGGCACCTCCCGGGTGTACGGCGTGAACCTGATCAACCGCGGTTACGAGGACTTCGAGGGCAAGCTGGCCGCCCTCGGCGCGCACGTCGAACGGCTCTGATTCACGAGGACGAACGGCTCTAGTTCGTAAAGATGGCGGCGCGGTGTCGTTGGCACCGCGCCGTTTGGCTACTCTCCTAGCGTGTCCTCGCTCTTTCGCCGCAAGTCCGCCGACGTCGTCGCCACCCCCGATCCCGCCGAGGAGGTGACCGGCGCTCCCGCGCGGCCCAAGAGCTACACGCCCAGCAAGAAGGAGCTCGGCCAGGCCACGCCCAAGCGGCAGAGCAACGCCCGCAAGGTCACCGCGGCGGCCCCCGCGAACCGTCGCGAGGCCATGAAGCAGATGCGCGAGCGGCAGCGCGAGGAGCGCGCCGAGGCCACCGAGGGCATGCGCAACGGTGACGAGCGCTACCTGCTGGCCCGCGACCGCGGCGCCGAGCGAGCCCTGGTCCGCAACGTCATCGACGCCCGCCGCACGGTCGGCACCTGGTTCTTCGGCGGCGCCCTGATCGTCCTGATCGGCTCCACCGTGCAGGTCCGCGAGATCCAGCTGGCCAGCAACCTGCTGTGGGCCCTGCTCGCCGTCGCCGTGATCGTCGACAGCGTCCTGATCGCCCGCAAGGTCAAGAAGATGGTCAAGGAACGCTTCCCGAAGTCCGACCAGAAGATCGGCTCCCTGCAGTTCTACGGCGTCATGCGTGGCCTCACCTTCCGCCGCATGCGGGTGCCGAAGCCCCAGGTCGAGCTGGGCCAGAAGATCTAGCCCCGCCGGTTCCGGCCCTGGCCCCTCGCGCCGGCCCTGGCCCGGCACTGTTCGGCTCCTTGGCACGGAGGCCCCTTTCCAAGGTTGTGCCCGGCACGCCACGTCGGCGGGCAGAGACGCTAGGGCACGCCGGCCAGCCGGAGCAGGGCTGCTGTCGCGGCGGCGGCCAGCACCACCACCACGAACGGTGCCCGCCGCCAAGCCAGGATCCCGCCGACGAGTACGCCCGCCGGCCGCGCGACCCCGGCGAACTCCGTCCCCGCCATCAGCGCCGCGGTGCCGGCCAGCGCGGCGAGCAGGGCCGCGGCCGCCATCGGCAGGAGCCGCTGCAGAGTGCCGGAAAGCTTGAGCCGCCCGCGCAGCAGCACTCCCCCGAGCCGCATGCTGTAGGTCCCCACCCCGAGCGCGATGATGGCCGCGATCAGCATCGTCCCTCCCCACCTTCCGCGCCGGTCCCGGTCCCGCTCCGGGCGCCGGGGTCCGCACCCACCGCGCCGGACAAATGCGATTTGTCGCCCGGGGCAGGCGAGCCCTCGCCAACCGCCCGCCCGGCGCGAGAGGGCTCGGCGCGAGAGGGCTCGGCGGGCGCGGGCGCGGCCGGAGCGGGCCCGGCAGAAGCGGGCGCGGCTGACGCGGGCGGCGGAAGAGCGGCGCGGCGGCGGGGGCGGACTACGGTCAGCAGGCCCAGCAAGGCGCAGATGACCGGGAGGCCGGCGGGCAGGATCGGGGTGGCCAGGACGGCGACGGCGGCGCCGGTCAGGGCGACGGTGCGGGTGGTGCGGTCGGCCAGGGCCGGCATGATCAGGGCCAGCAGCGCGGCCGGGAAGGCGGCGTCGAGGCCCAGGGCGTCCGGGTCGCCGGTGGCGCCGCCCAGCAGGACGCCGAGGGCGGTGCCGATGTTCCACGAGGTGAACAGCGTGGTGCCGATGATCCAGTAGACGCGGTGGCGGCGGGCCGGGTCGGGTTCGGCGAGGGTGAAGGCGGCCACTTCGTCGGTGAGGAGGTGACTGCCGAGGATGCGCTGGACCGGGCGGGTGCCGACGGCGTCGGCGACGGCCAGGCCGAACGGTAGGTGGCGGGCGTTGAGCAGCAGGCCGGCGGCGACGGCGGCGAGCGGGTTGCCGGCCGCGAGCAGGCCGATGGCGAGGAACTGGGAGCCGCCCGCGAAGACGACCGTGGACATCAGGAACGGCACCCAGGTGGGCAGGCCGTACGCGATGGTGATGGCCCCGAACGAGGCACCCACCGCGACCATGGCGGCCGCGATCGTGCCGGCGTCGCGCCGGAGGGCGCGGTCCGCGGGCGTTCGCTGTACCGTACGCATGGTTTGAAATATTGAACGAGACGGCTACGTTCGTCAAACCGAACAACCCGATCGACGGAGCGAACGACATGCAGCAGCCGGCACCCCCGCTCGCCATCATCGCCGCCGCCCTGCGCCGGGAGCGGCAACGGGCTGGCATCTCGCTGGCCGAGCTGGCCCGCCGCGCCGGGCTGGCCAAGTCGACGTTGTCCCAGCTCGAGTCCGGCACCGGCAACCCGAGCATCGAGACGTTGTGGTCGCTGGGGGTGGCGCTCGGCGTGCCGTTCAGCCGGCTGGTCGAGCCGCCTACCACGCAGGTGCGGGTGATCCGGGCCGGCGAGGGGCCGCGGCTGATGTCCGACGAATCGGTGTACGCGGCGACGCTGCTGGCCGCCGGCTCCGCCCGGACCCGCCGCGACCTGTACGTGCTGGAGCTGGAGCCGAGCTCCCCGCGCGAGGCCGACGCGCACCTCCCGGGCAGCGTCGAGCATTTCGTCTGCGCGGCCGGCCGCATCCGCACCGGACCGGTCGGCGAGGAGGTCGAGTTGGGGCCGGGCGACTACGTCACGTTCCCCGGCGACGTCCCGCACCGCTACGAGGCACTCGAGCCGTCCTGGGCCGTCCTCGTGCTGGAGCACGTCTGATCGGAGCGCGCCCGGCCGCGCTCAGCCCGCCCGGTACAGCCGGGCGACCACGTCCTCGATGTCCGGCTCCACCACCGACAGGTCACGCACCGACGCCACCGCGACCAGCCCGGCCACCGCGGCCGCCGCGGACGTCTCGTCCAGCGCGAACGTCACCCGGTGCCCGTCCGCCTCGACCCCCGCCACCGAGGTCCCGGGCAGCACGAACCCGGCCGGCAGGGGCGAGTCGAGGTCGACCACCAGGCTGCGGCGGGAACCGTAGCGGGCGTGCAGGGCCTCGATCGTGCCGTCGTGCACGACCCGGCCGTGGTCGATCACCACCAGGCGGTCGCACAGGCGCTCGATGTCGGCCAGGTCGTGGGTGGTCAGCACCACGGTCACGGCGCCCGTCGCGCCGAGTTCGGCCAGGAACGAGCGCACCGCCTGCTTGCTGACCACGTCGAGACCGATCGTCGGCTCGTCCAGGAACAACACCTTGGGGCCGTGCAGCAGGGCGGCGGTGATCTCGCCGCGCATCCGCTGGCCCAGCGACAGCTGCCGCACCGGGGTGTCCAGGAAGGCGTCCAGGTCGAGCATCTCGCGGCAGCGGCGCAACCGCTGCTCGTGCTCGGCCGGCGGCACCTGGTAGACGTGCCGCAGCAGCCGGAACGACTCGCGCAGCGGCAGATCCCACCACAGCTGGGAGCGCTGCCCGAAGACCACGCCGATGCGCAGCGCCAGGCGGGTGCGCTGGGGCACCGGGGTCAGGCCGAACACCGACACCTCACCCGAGGTGGGCGACAGCACGCCGGTCAGCATCTTCAGGGTGGTCGACTTGCCGGCCCCGTTCGGTCCGATGTAGCCGACCATCTCCCCCGGCTCGATCGTCAGGCTCACCCCGTCCACGGCGCTGACCAAGCGTTTCTCCCGGCGCAGGCGACCCGCCGGCACGCGTACCGAAAAATCCTTCCGAAGGTCCCGCATGCGAATCATGAACCTGTGCTCCGGTAGTGACGGATGCCGGTGCGCCACGCCAGCGTGGCGACGGCCACGGCGGGGAGCGCCACCAGCGGCGCGACGAAGCCGGCCCAGGCCGGCAGACCCAGCGGATCGGCGCGGCCGAGGAGCGCCAGCGCCGGCTGATAGGAGACGAATCCGAAGCCGAGCGCGTACGCGAAAAGGTCGCGGAACCAATGCGCATAGACCGTGATCGGGTACGAGGTGAAGTCGCGCCCGCCGTAGGTGAAACCGTTGCCGATCTCCCCCGACTCGACCCACCAGAAGGCGAAGCTGGCGGTCAGCACGAAGATCGCCCCGAAGAACAGGCCGGCCCCGAGCGGGGCGACCGCGGCCAGCAGCACCCGCCCGGCGGTCCAGGGCACGTCGTTGACGGCGAGCGCGACGCCGTACACGGCCGCCCCGAAGACCAGCCGCAGCAGCTTGCGCAGGGGCAGGTCGGTGAAGACGAGCTGGGGCAGCACGGGCAGCGGCCGGGTCAGCATCGTGTCCAGCTGACCGGTCCGGACGTACCGCTTGAGGTCGTCGATGTTGCCCACGGTCAGATCGGCGAGCACGAAGCCGAACGCGGTGAGGCCGGTCATCAGGATCGCCTCGGCGAGCGTGAAGCCACCGACCGTGGCCGTCGCCCGGAACAGCACGAACACCGTGGTGACGTCGAGAACGGTGGCGCCGACGTTGCTCAGCAGCTCGGCCGCGAAGGACGCCCGGTAGGACAGCATCGACCGCCACTTGCCGCCGACCAGGGCCGCGTACGCCCGGATCGCACCCGCCCTCGTCCCGCCCGCCCAGGTCTCGCCCGCCCAGGTCTCGCCGGTCTCAGCCACCCTGCACCACCAGTTTGCGTTCGGCCCGGCGCTGCACGACGTGCGCCAGCCGGAGGAGCACCACCGCCCACACCGCCTGCAGCGCGACCAGGCCCACCTGGGTGACCGGCTCGTCGCGCTCGACGAGCACGTCGAGCGGGGTCTGCAGCAGACCCGGCAGCGGCGTCGCGACCCACAGCGTGGCCACCGCCCACTCCGGGAGCAGGCGCAGCGGGAAGGAGAGACCGGCCAGCACACCCGAGCCGAGCGTCCAGAGCATCTGGACACCGCGGGCGTCGTGCAGCCAGTATGCGGTCGCGTTGACCAGGTAGCGGCAGCCGAAACTGCCGATCACGGCCAGCAGAGCGGAGATGGCGAACAGCGGTACGGTCTGCGGCCGGTGCGGCCGGTAGAGCTCGAAGAAGACCACTCCGGCGAGCAGCGGCCCGATGAAGCGGGTGAGCACCGCGTGCAGCGCCCGGCCGAGGTCAGCAGCGAGATACGACACCAGCGGAGGAACGGGACGTAACAGGTCGGATGCGATATCGCCCGTGCGGATTCGGTCGGCCAGATCGGTCCAGCCCCACATTCCGACTACTGCCAGTAATCCTTGACCCACCCAGACGTACGTCACCAACTGCGTCGCGTCGTACCCGCCCGGGCGGTTGCCCACCGCTCCCGCCGCCACGGCCAGGAGCACGTAGCAGCGGAGGAAGCCGAAGACTATGTTGGTGAACGATCCGGCTATGGTGGCCTGCCGATAGGTCGAGTAGCGCCGGAAACCCGACCACGCCAGTGCACCGAACGTGGTGATGGAAGCGCGGAACGGCCGATCGGGAGAGATCGTCAGCACCCTGGCGTCAATCCCGCTCACGCCGTTAATCTCCTTTCCAAACCCCGCAGTGGAGCCGGGAGACTCTACCCGGGTCTCCGGGCCGCCACCGCACATTTTTGACTGGGAAATGGACTGAGCCGTGACGGAGCGTCGCCAATCACCGGGCCGGATTCCGGGTGCCCGATGAACGGCTGGAGCTCGCAGGCCGGCGACGACCGCTGGGGCGACGAGCCCGCCTGGGTCTACGAGATCACCTGGGAGTGGGAGCCGCTGCCCGGCCAGCGCTACCCCGGCGACCCGGGCCGCCGCAAAGCCGTGCACACCCCCGTCTACGAGGCGTCGTCCTTCACCCCCGAACAGTCCGGCCCTGACTCGCCCAGCCGCGATTCGTCCGGCCGTAATTCGTCCGGCCGTGATTCGTATGGTCGTGGTTCGTCGGGCCCTGATGCGTATGGTCGTGGTTCGCCAGGGTCCGGTTTGTCCCGTTCCGGTTCGTTCGCGCCGGACGAGCAGTCCCGCATTCCGCACAATCCGGGCCAGCGCGACGAGGCCCGCGGCTACGACCCGAGGCCACCGCAGGGCCGAGAGAACCCGGATCGCGACAGCACCGGCTATCCCCCGAAGCGTGCTGAGCCATCCTGGAACCGCCCGCGCACCACCCAGGAACGCCTCACCGACGAACGCCGGCAGACCCCCGGCCGCCCGACTCCGCCCCCGGACCAGCGCCGCGGCTCCGCTCCCCTCTACGGCACCCAGCCCCCTCGCCGTGACCAGCAGCAGTACCCCGACCAGCGCCGCGACCCGCACCACGATCTTCACCAGCGCGACCCGCAACGCGATCTTCCGCAACGCGAGCAGCAGCGCGGTCCGCAGCAGTTCGGTGAGCCCGGCCGAGACCCGCAGTCCCGTGACTCCCAGTCCCGCGACCCGCAGTCCCGCGACCCCCAGTCCCGTGACCCCCAGTCCCGTGACCCCCAGTCCCGCGACCCGCGGCAGCAGCACGGGGCGCAGCCCGGCAGCGGGCGGGCGGCGGCTTACGGTGCGGCCCGTCCCTACTACGGTCAGCCGGAGCCGCCCGCCCGCGAGGCACAGCACCCGGGCGAGGGTCCGCGACCGGTGTCCCCGGACGGGCAAGGCGTCTACGGCAATGCCCGCCCCGCCCCGGTCGACGCGTTCCCCACCTACGACGGCCAGCGCCCACCCCGCCGGTCGGACGCCCCGTTCGACCTGCGCCCCGCCCCGGAGATCGGCACCCCGGCAACGGCCCGGCCGGCCCCTCAGCCCACCCGGGTCACCCCGGCCCAGCCGTCGTCACCCCCCTCCCCGGTCTACCCCGCCGTACCCGGCCAAGCCCGCCCGGTCTCGGCCCCCGCGGCCCAGCAGACCCCGCGCCCCGTCTCGGCCCCGGCCGGCCGGTCCGGCTACCCGAACCCGGCGTCTTCCACGGGCTACCCGCGCCCGGTGTCCGCACCGCAGCCGGTGTCCGCATCGCGCCCCGTGTCCGCGCCGCGCCCCGGCGTCTCCTCGGGCCATGCCCGTCCGGTCCCGCCACCCGAGGCCCCCGCTTCCCCCGCGGCGCCGACGGGCTACCCGCACCAGACCTCCGCACCACCGGCTCAGCGGGGCGGCACCTACCCGGCTTCGCCGGCCGCATCGCACCAGGACGCGTCCTCGGGGTACTCCGGCATTCCACCGCGACTCGGGACCTCGTCGGGCTACCCCCGCCCGGTTTCCCCCGCCCAGGGCCAGGGGTACGCGAACCGGCCGGTCCCGCCCGCCGACACCCAGCCGGTCTCGCCCGCCGACACCCAGCCGGTCAGCCGGCCGATCTCGCCTGCCGACAGCCGGCGGGTAAGTCGGCCGGCCCGCCGGACGGAGCCATCGCCGGCTCGCCCGGTCTCCGGCAGCGCCACGCCGCCTGCTCAACGCTTCCCCGCCGCCGACCCGCGCTTCGACGAGCCAACCGCGCCGCCGTACGCCGTCCCGGAGGCCGATGTCGCCGTTCCGGAGGCCCATGTCGCCGTTCCGGAGGCCCACTCCTACGCCCCGGCCGCCGACGGCTTCACCCTTCCGGACGGCCCGACCGCGGGCTTCGGCGTCGCCCCGAGCATCGACCCGCCGGCCCCTGAGCCCGAGCCCGACTGGGCGGAGTCGGCCTGGGCCCGCACCACCACCCCGGCTCCGAACGAGTCCCCAGCAACGATCCAGCCGTCCGAGCCCGAGCCCGAGCCGGAGGAGCACGGCCTGGGCTGGCTCCTGTCGATGAGCGGCTTGGGCGCACCGACCCAGGTGCCGCTGGACCAGTCCCCTTCGGAGCAGGCCCGCCCCACGTCCGCCCTACCCATGTCCGCCCAGCCGGCATCCGACCACCAATCGGCCGCCGACCCCGAGCCGTCGTCCGCGCGCCCCCGGTCGGCGCCTCCGGCGACCGCCCAGCCCACATCCGCCCTGCCCACATCCGCCCAGCCCACGTCCGCCCAGCCCACGTCCGTGCCTCCGGTGACCGCGCAGCCCACCTCCGGGCAGCCGCTCGCCGGTCAAGCCGCAACGGCCGTCACCGCGGGCCTTTCGGAGCCGGCCTCGCCGGCCCCCGCGGACTGGGCGGCCCCGGCGGACCGGGCGGCCCCGGCGGACCGGGCGGCCCCGGCGGACTGGGCGGCCCCGGCGGACCGGGGGGCACAGGTGGACCGGGGGGCACAGGTGGACCGGGGGGCACAGGTGGACCTAGCCGCACCCGTCTCGACCGGGGGAACGTCCGCGCCGCCGCTCTCCGCGTGGCCGCCCCCGCCGACCCCGGACGCTGCCGACGAGCCGGTCGACGAGGAGAACGCGCCGGTCAGCGCCGCCCCACCGAAGCAGAGTTGGTTCGTCCCACCCACCGATACCGAGCCGGGCACGCCCACACCCTCCGCCGAACCGGCCACCGAGTCGTTCCCGCACAGCACTATCCCGATCAGCGATACGCCGACCAGCGCCATGCCGGTCAGCCCGCCTCGAGTCATCCCACCTCCGGTCAGCTCCGAACCGGTCAGCTCCGAACCGGTAAGTGCTTCCCCGGCGGAGTCGCGGCCCAGTTGGAGTTCGGCCTACGACACTCCGGCCGCCGGATCGCCCGTCAGCGCCGCCCCGGCCGGCCTCCCCCACGAGGAAATCCCGTCGCGTACCACCACCGGCGCGCCGCAACTCGGCTGGAGTTCCCCGGACGGCCTCTTGGCGGACAGCACGCCGATCAGCGCCGCCCCAGCCGATCCCGAGCCCGCCGACCGCTATGCCGACGAGCTGAGCCCCGGTTTCGGCACAGAACCGGCGAGTGGTGTCGCAACCGGAATCCGGCCGGGATGGCGTTCGTCCTACGACGTCGCGCCGGTGAGCGCCGTACCGGGTGAGCACGCCGGTTTCCCGTCGGCCGGCACCACCCCCGTCAGCTCGGCGCCCGGAGACTCGTCGCTGTTCGGAACCGGGCCGACCAGCCCGGCGCCCTTCAGCGCGGACCCGATCAGCTCGGCACCGGCCGATCCCCCGAGCGTGCCCCCGGTCAACTCGCCGCCCGCCGAAGCGAGCGCGACCTCGCCGTGGAGCACGACGCCGGCGGCCGCAACCCCGGTCGCGCCGACCAGCGCGACGCCGGTCAGTGCGGCCCCCACCAGCGCAACTCCGGTCAGCGCGACACCCGACGACCCAGCACCGGTCAGCGAAACGCCCGCCGAAGCGACGTCACCCAGCACGGCGCCCGCAAGCCTGGCACCGGCTAGCCCAGCGCACGCAAGCGCGGCGCCTACAAGCCCGGCGCTCGCGAGCTTGGAGCCGGACGGTGCGGCGCCGATTGGCTCTACGGCTACCAGTCTGGCGCGCGTCCAGTGGGCGCTCGCGGACGTGACGGTCGCTGAGGGAGAGCCTGAAGCAGTCGGCTCCTCTCTGGTGCCCGCCGATCCGGTGGAGGCTGAGCTGGTCGATCACCGGCCGGTCGATGCCATGTGGGTCGAGGCGGAGGTCATGGTCGCCGGCACTCGGGCGAGCGCTGACGTGCCGACGCGACCGGCCCTCGAGTCGGCGGTCCGAGCGGACGGGCCGGAGATCGCCTCGGAGTCGCCGACCACTTTCGGGCTGAACGCCGCTCCTGAGACGGGAAGCGAACTCGTCGACGGGTCCGGCGCCGAAGACGCGAGCAAGCGAAGCACCGAGACCCCCGCGAACGACACGACCGGCACAGCGGTCGCGACTGGCGCTAAGCCCACAACCGGTGCGGAAGCCGGCGCTGCCGAAAACGCCACCAGCGGCACGAAAAGCACGAGCGGCACAAAACGCACGAGCGACGCGGACAGCACAGACGACGCGAACAGCACGAACGACACGAACAGCACAACGGGCGCGGCGGAGAGCGCGACAGCCACCGCAACCGACTCCGATGCGGAACCGGAAGCAGGGGCGGAAGCTCAAACCGACGTCGACGCGGTGACCGAGCCCGAGGCGGAAAGCGAACCGGCGGACCAAAATTCGGAGGCAGTCGCCGAACTGGAGCAGTCCGAAGCGGAGGCGCAGGAGAGCCCGGCAGCCGCTGACCACGCGGCAGACCGACTCGCAGGCGCGACAAAAGAGACAGAACCGGAACCAGCGCCGCCAGAACCGTCGGAAACGGAACCGGCAGAGGCCGTGCAGGCCGAGACCGAACCGGCCGAGACGAACGCGGTGGCGCCGGGGCCGGTTCGGCAGCGGAAGGTTTCCGCCACCAGGTCTCGGCGGGTCGATCCGGAGCAGGCGCTCGCGGATTATCCGTGGGCGTTCGACCCGGCGACGCTGCGGGAGGAGATCGAGGACACCGACCAGATGTGGGTCGTCGTCGATCGGCTCACGGACAAGTTGGAGTACGCGGAGCGGGACGCGGTCCGGGCTCGGCTGCTCAGTTTGCGGGCGGTGGCTCAGCGGCTGCTCGGAGAGCTGGATCCGGCCCTGGAGGATGCGCGGCAGGCGCTGGTGCACGCCGAGGCCACCGGAGAGCTGCGGCAGGTCGCGATCGTGCAGGCTCGGCTCGCGCATGTGCTGCAGTGGCGTGCGGAGTTCGCGGAGGCGGACAAGCTCTACGCCGAGGCGGGGTCGCCGGAGTTGCCGTCGCGGCTGCGGGCCGAGGTGCATGAGCTGGCCGGGCGGTCGGCGTTCGAGCAGGGGCGCTACCTGGAGGCGATGAACCACTTCGAGACGGCGCTCGACCTTCGCAAGGGGGCCGACCCGGATCTGGTGGAACGCATCGAACTGGCCCTCGACACGATCACCCGCGAGGCGATGGCCAGGGGCGGTGACTGGGGGCCCTATCCGCGGACCCGGGACGAGATCCTCGGGCTCACCGAGGCGCCCAGGCCGCTGCGGGACGGGCGTTCCGGGCTGTGGGGCTACGTGGGTGCGGTGGAGCCTCGCTACGCGCAGGCGCAGCCGTTCGCGGACGGGCTCGCCTGGGTGCGGCGGCCCGAGTCGCCGGCGTGGGAGCTGATCGACCTGGCCGGCGAGGTCGTGATCGAGGCGACGTCGGGGTACCGGGCGGCCGAGCGGTTCGCCGAGGGGCTGGCCTGGGTGTCGCGGGACGACGGCGGCGGCTGGCACGCGATCGACAGGCAGAACCGGCTGATCGTGCCGGGCGGGTTCGACGACGCCAAGCCGTTCCACCATGGGCTCGCGCTGGTCCGGCGGGGCGGCTGGGGTGTCATCGACCGGCACGGGCGGATCGTGGTGCAGCCGCGGTTCCGGGGATTCGTGACGCCGCTGGTGTCGGGCGGGCCGATCGAGGGCTTCACCGACGAGGGCCTGGCCGTGGTCGACGTGGGTGAGCGGTTCGGGGTGGTCGACCGGACCGGGCAGCTGATCGTCGACCCCACCCACTCGGCGATCGTGATCCACCCGGCGGCGTTCCTGATCGCCGACCAGTTCGGGCTGTGGGGCGCGCTGGACCGCAGCGGCAAGATGCTCGTCGAACTCAAGTACCGGGAGCGGGCCGACGTGCTCGAGGAGCTGGACCGGCTGCTGACCGACGGGCGACCCGTTCTATAAAGGGATGATGGAGTTCCGTCATCTAGGCCGTTCCGGCCTGCTCATCAGCGAGATCGCCTACGGCAACTGGATCACCCACGGTTCCCAGGTCGAGGAGGACGCCGCGCTGGCCTGCGTGCGGGCCGCCCTCGACGAGGGGATCACCACCTTCGACACCGCGGACGTCTATGCGGGCGGCCGGGCCGAGGAGGTGCTCGGCCGGGCGCTGAAGGGCGAGCGCCGCCAGGGCCTGGAGATCCTCACCAAGGTCTTCTGGGCGACGGGCCCCGGCCCCAACGACCGCAGCCTGTCCCGCAAGCACATCATGGAGTCGATCGACGCGTCGCTGGGCCGGCTGCAGACCGACTACGTCGACGTCTACCAGGCGCACCGCTACGACTACTCGACCCCGCTCGAGGAGACCATGCAGGCGTTCGCCGACGTGGTGCGCTCCGGCAAGGCCCTTTACATCGGCGTCTCCGAATGGAACGCGACACAGCTGCGGGCCGGGTGGGAGATGGCGCAGGATCTGAAGATCCCGTTCGTCTCGAACCAACCGCAGTACTCGGCGCTGTGGCGGGTCATCGAGGCCGAGGTGGTGCCCACCTCGATCGAGCTGGGCATCGGCCAGGTGGTCTTCTCACCCATCGCGCAGGGCGTGCTGTCCGGGAAGTACGCGGTGGGCGAGCAGCCGCCGGCCGGGTCCCGCGCGACCGACGAGAAGAGCGGGGCGAACTTCATCGCCCGGCTGCTCAACGACGACGTGCTGACCGCGGTCGCCGGCCTCCAGCCGCTGGCCGAGCAGGCCGGTCTGTCGATGGCGCAGCTCGCCGTGGCGTGGGTTCTGCAGAACTCGAACGTCTCGGCGGCGATCATCGGCGCTTCCCGCCCGGAGCAGGTCAAGGACAACGTCAAAGCCTCGGGTGTACGCCTTGAGCCCGACCTGATGAAGGCGATCGACGCCGTGCTCGACCCGGTGACCGAGCGGGACCCCGCGAAGACGCAGAGCCCCGCCCGTCGCCCGTAACTAGTAGGTGCTGCCGTTCCAGAACCGCATCAGTTCGAGTCCTAGTTGGATGAGCGCCTGGGACAACCCCAGGCGCTCGCCCAGCCAGAAGACCACCTCGAAGAACCAGTCACCCAGCTTCGTCTGCCAGAGGGCGAGGAAGAGCAGGATGAAGCCGTACGGGGCGAAAAGGTTCCAGGCCCGCTGATAGGCCGGGCTCATCCACGGGGCGATGATGCTGCCGCCGTCGAGGCCGGGGATCGGCAGGAAGTTGAGCACGCTCGCGGTGATCTGCAGGAAGGCGAGCGCCGCGAGGGCGGCCCAGAAGTCGAGGTGGCTCGTGTCGCCGGTCAGCTGGTATTGCCCGGAGAACGTGGGAATCACCTTCGGGCCCACGCCGATCAGGAACGGGACCGCCACCACCAGGGCCAGCACCACGTTGGTGAGCGGACCGGCCGCGCTGATCAGCGAGTCCTTGGCCTTGCTGCGGATATAGCGGTGGTCGATCCAGACGGCGCCGCCGGGCAGGCCGATGCCGCCGAGGATCACCACGATCACCGGCAGCACGATGGACAGCAGCGGGCTCGTGTATTTCAGCGGGTTGAGTCGCAGGTAACCCCGGTCGGCCACGGTCTTGTCACCGGAGAAGAAGCCGATCAGCGCATGCGCGTACTCGTGCAGGCACAGCGACAGCAGCCAGCCGGTCACGATGAACAGGAACACGTCGACCCGGACGTTGCCGAAGCCGGTCCAGGTCATCCAGCCGCTCACGCCGAACACGGCGAGGATGCCGACGAAGACCGGGCTCGGCACGAACGCGTTGCGCGGGGTGCGGGTGTAGACCGGTTCGTAGGTCACGTCTACTCCGCTATTCCGCCGGTAGCAGGCTCATCTTGTAGTCCACCCGGTCGTCCTCGACCAGGACGACCTGGGCGACACCCGAGTCGGCCAGCTCCCGCCACTGTTGGCCGATCCACGACTCGGCGTCGGACTGGCTGCTGAACGTCTCGGCCGGACCGGTCACGGGCTGTCCGTCGACGTTCTCGTACCGCCAAATCCACGGCATCCGCCGTTCCCCCTCACGTCTGTGCTCGGTGCGGCCTCCACCCTACGGCGTCCGGCGGTGCGGCCCGGCCTTAAGGTACGGGGCATGTCCGATGATCGGTGGAACACCGTCCTGGTGCTCGGCGGGATCCGCTCCGGCAAGTCCGCGTTCGCCGAGGCGCTGGTCGCGGACGCCGCCTCGGTGCGCTACGTGGCGACGGCCGTGGGTGGCGAGGACGACCCGGAGTGGCGCGCGCGGATCGAGGAGCATCAGCGGCGCAGGCCACAGTCCTGGTCGACGGAGGAGACCGGGGCCGACCCGACCCGCCTGACGGCCCTGCTGACCGACGCGAAGCCGGACGACACCCTCCTCGTCGACGACCTCGGCGGCTGGGTGGCGGCGGTCCTCGACCCGGCCCGCCAGCCCAACGACGACGAGGCCGACGTGGCCGCCCTGGCCGCCGCGGTTCGTTCGGCCGCCGGGCGTGTCGTGTTCGTGAGCCCCGAGGTCGGCCTGGCCCTCGTGCCGACCACCCCGGTGGGACGGGCGTTCACCGACGCTCTCGGCACCACCAACCAGGCGCTGGCCGAGGCGTGCGACCGGGTCGCCCTGGTCGTCGCCGGCCGCGCGATCTGGCTCAAGGGCGGCCGTTCTTCCGGAATTTCCGACTTGTCCGGACCGACGGTCGCCGCCGACGGCGCGGAAGCCGCTGCGCGCCCGGCGGTTGCCGCGGACGCGGGCACGGGTGCTGCCGGCGCCGCGGGTGCCGACGCCGCGGGTACCGACGCCGCGGGCGCCGGCGCCGCGGGTGCCGACGCCGGGGGTCCCGGGGTCGCGGGTGCCGGGGTTGGGGAGCTAGCGGCGAGCGAGGCACAGCTGGTCGCGCCGGTCGCCGCTGAGCGGCCGGGGACGGTTGCCGGTGGGACCACGGTGCTCAACGAGCCGACCCAGCAGCTGCCCACGATCGGCGGGCTGGTGGCGATCGAGCCGGGCATGGACCTGCCGATGCCGGACAGCGACGCCGGGCCGGACGCGCGTGAGCGGCTCGCCGGTGTCGACTTCGCCGGGGCCGGGCTGGGCACGCTGGTGGAGGCGGTCGAGTTCGCCGCCGCCACCCAGGGGACCACGATCCCCCGGTCCTGGTCGTCGCCGCGGGTGCTGCTGATCGCGGGCGGCCACGCCGGCGGGGCCGCGGCCGGGGACGACGCGACCGACGTGGAGCGCCGGGTCGCCGAGGTGGAGCACGGCGAGGGGGTGCTCAGCCGGTTGGCCGGGCAGTCCGGTGCCGACATCGCGGTGCTGCGGGTGGCCACGTCCGGCGCCATGGAGGACGGCCCGGTGGTCGACGACGCCGCCGTCGAGGTGGCGCTCCGGCAGGGCTGGCGCCTCGCCGAGGCCGCCGCCGACGCGGGCCGTGACCTGCTCGTCCTGGCCTCGATCGGGGTGGGCACCGACGCCGTCGCCGCCGCCGTCTCGTCCGCCACCACCGCCTCCGAGGCGGTCGCGGTGCTGCCGCGGGTGCTGCGTCCCGGTGGTTTCTACGACGACGAGGCCTGGATGCGGCGCTGCGCCGCCGTCCGGGACGCGCTGCACCGCATCCGCCAGGACTCACGCGGCGCCAAGGACATCCTCCGCGAGCTCGGCGGCGCCGACCTGGCGGTGGCCACCGGCGTGCTGCTGGGCGCGGCGTCGCGCCGGCTGCCGGTGCTGCTGGACGGCCCGGTCGGCATCGCGGCGGCCCTGGTCGCGCGCGACATCGGCAGCCAGATCCGGCACTGGTCGCTGCTGACCGACGACGGCGGCATCGAGCTGGTCCGGCACGGCGCCGACGTGCTCGGTCTGCAGCCGGTGCTCGACCTCGGCCTGGGCCTGGGCGAGGGCGCGAACGCGCTGGCCGCCCTGCCCCTGCTGCGGACGGCGATCAGCCTGGCCGCGGCGGCGCCGGTGCACCCGGCGATGCTCACCGAGCCGGGCGACGGCGGCCTGACCGACCTGTTCGTTCCCAACGACGAGGACGTCGACCTGGCCGAGCCCACCCCGGACGGCCCGGGCCCGGCCAGCACCGCGCGGTAAGCCGGTGGGTGGGGCGTGAGTGCCTTGGCGGGGCTGCGGCTCGCGGTGACGACGCTGACCGTGTTGCCGGTCCGCGGCGGGCGGGTCGATCGTCCGGCCGCGGCCTGGGCGATGTCACTCGCGGCCGGGGTGGGTGCGGCCCTCGGGGCGGTGCTGGGCGGCCTCCTCTGGGTGCTGCGGGAGGCCGGGGCGCCGCCGCTTCTCGCGGGTGCGCTGACGGTCGTCGCGGCCGCGCTGCTCACCCGCGGCATGCATCTGGACGGGCTCGCGGACACGGTTGACGCGCTGGGGTCGTACAAGGCCGGCGGCGCCGCCCTGGACATCATGAAGAAGTCGGACATCGGGCCGTTCGGGGTGGCGGCGATCGCGCTCGTGCTCCTCGTGCAAGCCGCCTCGGTCGGCGCGGTCTCGCCGTGGGCGCTCATCGCCGCGTTCGCCGGTGGGCGGCTCGCGATCACCGTCGCCTGCCACCGGCGGGTGCCCGCCGCGCGGCCGGACGGGCTGGGCGCCCTGGTCGCGGGAACGGTGCCGACCGGGGTCGTGCTCACCGCCACCGGGGTGGTGGCGGCGGGCGCGGCGGCGGTGCCGGGACCACCGTGGCAGGGACCGGCGGCAGTGCTCGCCGCCCTGGTCATCGTCGTGCTCCTGCTGCGGCACGCCGTACGCCGGTTCGGCGGCATCACCGGGGACGTGCTCGGCGCCGCGGTGGAGCTGGCCACCAGCACAGCCCTGGTGGTGCTGTCCCTCAGCTGAGCCGGGGCCGACTGCGGCCGGTCAGCGCACGGCCGGCTGCACGAAGGGCGGCTTGACGACGTTGGCGGCAACCCGCCGTCCCCGGATGTCGACCTCGACGACGTCGCCGTCGGAGATCCCGGCGGCGGTGTCGAGCAGGGCCAGGGCGATGCCCACCTTCTTGGTCGGCGAGAACGTGCCGCTGGTCGTCTCGCCGATCAGGTCCGCACCCGCGTACACCGGCATGTGACCTCGCGGGACGCCGCGGCCCGTCAGTTCCAGGCCGCGCAGGACCCGCCGCGGACCCCGGGTCTTCTCGGCGAGAAGCGCCTCGCGGCCCCAGAACGCCGGCTTGGACCAGCCGACCGCCCAGCCGGACCGGGCCTGCACCGGGCTGATGTCGAGGGAGAGCTCCTGGCCGTGCAGCGGGTAGCCCATCTCGGTGCGCAGCGTGTCGCGGGCGCCGAGACCGCACGGCCGCACCCCGGCGCCGGCGATCGCGTCCCACACCGCGCCCGCGTCGTCCCACGGGACGACCAGCTCGTAGCCGTGCTCGCCGGTGTAGCCGGTGCGGCAGACGATCAGGTCGGCACCGGTCAGCGCGGCCGTGGTGAACGACATGTAGTCGTGGCCGGTGGGCAGGCCCAGCTTGCCGAGGACGTCGGCGGAGGCCGGGCCCTGCACGGCGAGGATCGCGTACGCCTGGTGCTCGTCGGTGACGGTGAGGCCGGCCGGGGCGGCAGCGGCGAGCCGGCGCACCACCTCGGCCGTGTTCGCCGCGTTCGGGATCAGGAAGACGTCGTCGTCGGCGAACCGGTAGGCGATCAGGTCGTCGACCACGCCCCCGGACTCGTCGCAGCACAGGGTGTACTGCGCCTGACCGGCGCCGATCCGGCCGAGGTCGTTGGACAGGCACGAGTTGACGAACTCGGCCGCGCCCGCCCCGCGCACCCGGGCCTTGCCCAGGTGGGAGACGTCGAACACGCCCACCGCCTCGCGAACGGCCGCGTGCTCCTTGAGAACACCGCCCCCCGCGTACTCCAGGGGCATCTCCCAGCCGCTGAAGGCGGCGAGTTTGGCGCCCAGCGCGGCGTGGCGCTCGTGCAGCGGCGAACGGTGAAGGGCAGACATGAGAGTCAACTTACCCGTGACCTCGGGAGTCGTTATTGTCGCGGGGACGCCCTTCACCCGGAACCATCGATCCGGGCGATCCACCGAAGCCCCGGCCGTGCCCATGAGGCCGCCGGCCCGAAGTCCCGGAGAGCCAGTGAGCCAGCCCCTCCTCAGCCTGGTCGATACCGACCCGGCCGAATTGGCCGTCGACGCCATCGTCATCGGTTTGCACAGTCAGCCCGACGACGGCGGAGCCCTGCTGCCGGCGGCCGGTGCCGAGAGCATCGCCGCCGCCTTCGACGGCAAGCTGACCTCGACGCTGGCGCTGCTCGGCGCGAGCGGCGCGCCGGGCGAGGTGACGAAGCTGGCCACGCTCGGCACCATCGCGGCGCCGCTGATCGTCGCGGTCGGCCTCGGTGACGAGCCGTCCGGCTCGGCGCCCCAGCCGGAGAAGCTGCGCCGGGGCACCGGCGCCGCGGTGCGCGCGCTGGCCGGCAGCGCGACGGTGGCGCTGGCCCTGCCGCTGCCCGACGACGAGGACGCGCCCGGTGTGCTGCGGGCGATCCTGGAGGGCGCGCTGCTCGGCGGCTACAAGTTCGCCGGCTACAAGACCAAGCCGCAGCCCACCCGCCGCGAGCCGGTCTCGGCGCTGCAGGTGCACGTGCCGGACGCGGCCGACGAGGCGGCGCGGGCCGAGGTGACCCGGGCCGAGGTCGTGGCCCGCTCGGTGCGCCAGGCCCGCGACTGGGTCAACATGCCGCCCAACGAGCTGCGCCCGCCGTCGTTCGCCGAGGCCGTGGTGGCCGCCGGTGAGCAGGCCGGGCTGGCCGTCGAGGTGCTCGACTTCGACGAGCTGAAGGCCGGTGGGTACGGCGGCATCGTCGCCGTCGGCCAGGGCTCCGAGGCGCTGCCGCGGCTGGTGAAGCTCACCTACACGCCGGCCGGGGTGACCGATCCCAAGCGGGTCGCGCTCGTCGGCAAGGGCATCACGTTCGACACCGGCGGCATCAGCATCAAGCCCGCGGCCGGCATGTGGGAGATGAAGTCGGACATGGCCGGCGCGGCCGCGGTCGGGGCCGCGATGCTCGCGGTGGCGGCGCTGAAGCCGGGCGTGGCGGTCAGCGGCTACCTCGCGATGGCCGAGAACATGCCGTCCGGGTCGGCCTACCGCCCCGGCGACGTGATCACCATGTTCAACGGCAAGCGGGTCGAGATCTACAACACCGACGCCGAGGGCCGCCTGGTGCTCGGTGACGCGATCGCCCGCGCCTGCCAGGACGGCACCGACTACGTCCTCGAGGCGTCCACCCTCACCGGCGGCCAGGTCGTCGCGCTCGGTAAGCGGATCGCCGGCCTGATGGGTTCCGACGCGGCGATCGAGCTGGTGCGCGCGGCCGGCGACAAGGTCGGCGAGCCGGCCTGGCCGATGCCGATGCCGGAGGAGGTCCGCAAGGGCATGGAATCGGACATCGCCGACATCAGTCAGACCAACTCGAACCTCGACCGGGCCGGGCACATGCTGCAGGGCGGGGTGTTCCTGAGCGAGTTCGTCGCCGACGGCGTCGAGTGGGCGCACGTCGACATCGCGGGGCCGGGCTATCACAGCGGGGAGGCGAGCGGTTACCTCACCAAGGGCGGAACCGGCGTGCCGATCCGTACGTTCCTGCAGGCGATCGACGATCTGGCCTGAGCGGGCAGCCGCCCGGCGTGGTCTCACGCCGGGCGGCGCTTCTGCCGCTCGTTGTAGTCACGCATCCGCTGCGGGTAGCCGAGCAGCTTGACGTCGTAGATCGGCACCGACAGCCCGTGCGCCCAGCGCCGGGCAATCTCCGGCGACTCGGTCCGGCGCCGGGTCCACTCGCCGTCGTGTGCGACGAGCAACACGGTGGTCTCAGTCACGGTCGTGCGCGGTTCGATGAACGCCTCGACGCCCCGTCGGGAGCGGACGAACTCCGCCAAATGCTCAAGATCGGCACGATCCACCGGCCGACCCGCCGACTGGCCCGGCACCCGCCGCCGCCGAAACCACGCCACCTGACGCTCCTCACGCTCAATTTGCCCGCAAGGGTACGACGTGACGGCACGCCGGTGGCGCACCTGACTGCATCGATCGGTTCCACAAGTGACAAGATGGCTTGGACATACTGTGACCGTTGCCATTGTGTGACCCACATGGCAACGATGCGACCACTGGAGTCAACGTGAGCCAGCCGAACGGCGAAACCTTCGACATCGTCATTCTCGGCGCCGGCAGTGGTGGTTATGCGGCCGCTCTGCGGGCTGCCGAGCTCAACCTCTCCGTAGCGCTGATCGACAAGGCCGAGCTGGGCGGCACCTGCCTGCACCGCGGCTGCATCCCGACCAAGGCGCTGCTGCACGCCGCCGAGGTCGCCGATCAGACCCGCGAGGCCGAGAGTTTCGGCATCAAGGCCGAACTGCTGGGCATCGACATGGCCGCGGTCAACTCGTACAAGGACGGGATCGTCGCCCGCCTTTACAAGGGCCTGAACGGCCTGCTCACGCACAACAAGAACATCACCGTGGTGGCCGGCGAGGGCAAGCTCGTCGCCAAGGACACGGTCGAGGTCGCCGGTAAGCGCTACACCGGCCGCAACATCATCCTGGCCAGCGGCTCCTACTCCCGCTCGCTGCCGGGCCTCGAGGTCGACGGCCGCCGGGTGCTCACCAGCGAGCACGCCCTGAAGCTCGACCGCGTGCCCGCCTCCGCGATCGTGCTCGGCGGCGGCGTCATCGGCGTCGAGTTCGCCAGCGTGTGGAAGTCGCTGGGCGCCGACGTGACCATCCTCGAGGCGCTCCCCCGGCTGGTCGCGCTCGAGGACGAGGACGTCTCGAAGCAGCTGGAGCGCGCGTTCCGGAAGCGGAAGATCAACTTCAAGGTCGGCAAGCCGTTCGAGAAGGTCGAGCACACCGAGAACGGGGTGCGCGCCACCATCCAGGGCGGCGAGACCGTCGAGGCCGAGCTCCTGCTGGTCGCCGTCGGCCGCGGCCCGACCACCGCCGGACTCGGTTACGAGCAGCAGGGCATCAAGCTCGAGCGCGGCTTCGTGATCACCAACGAGCGCCTGCACACCGGCGTCGGGAACATCTACGCGGTCGGCGACATCGTGCCGGGCCTGCAGCTCGCGCACCGCGGCTTCCAGCAGGGCATCTTCGTCGCCGAGGAGATCGCGGGCAAGAAGCCGGCGGTCATCGACGAGACCGGCATCCCCCGGGTCACCTACTGCGACCCGGAGATCGCCTCGATGGGCCTCACCGAGACCAAGGCCAAGGAGACGTACGGCGCGGACAGCGTCGAGACGTACAACTACAACCTCGGCGGCAACGGCAAGAGCCAGATCCTCAAGACGCAGGGCTTCGTGAAGCTGGTGCGGCGCAAGGACGGCCCGGTGCTCGGCGTGCACATGATCGGCGCCCGGATGAGCGAGCAGGTCGGCGAGGCGCAGCTCATCTACAACTGGGAAGCCTTCCCCGAGGAGGTCGCCCAGCTGGTGCACGCGCACCCGACGCAGAACGAGGCGCTGGGCGAGGCGTTCCTCGCGCTCGCCGGCAAGCCCCTGCACGCACACAGCTGATTTCTCAAGACGACGCGGTTAGAAGGAGTTCGTAGACATGCCGGTATCGGTCACCATGCCGCGGCTGGGTGAGAGCGTCACCGAGGGCACCGTCACTCGCTGGCTCAAGCAGGAGGGCGAGCGCGTCGAGGCCGACGAGCCACTGCTCGAGGTCTCCACCGACAAAGTCGACACGGAGATCCCGTCGCCGGCCGCGGGCGTGCTCACGCGCATCGTCGTCGGTGAGGACGAGACCGCCGACGTCGGCAGCGAGCTCGCCGTGATCTCGGGCGACGGGGAGGACGCGGGTTCGTCGGAGCCGGCGCCCGCCGCCGCCGCGCAGGCCGAGGCCGAGCCGGAGCCCGAGCCCGCCGCGCCCACCACCCCCTCCACCGAGAAGCCGGTCGAGGAGGAGGCCCCGGCGCCGCGGACCGCGTCCGCGGCCGGCTCGGGCGAGGGCACCGAGGTGAAGATGCCGGCGCTCGGCGAGAGCGTCACCGAGGGCACCGTCACCCGCTGGCTCAAGCAGGTCGGCGAGACCATCGAGGTCGACGAGCCGCTGCTCGAGGTCTCCACCGACAAGGTCGACACCGAGATCCCGTCGCCGGCCGCCGGGACGGTGCTCGAGATCCGCGTGCCCGAGGACGAGACGGCCGACGTCGGCGCCGTGCTCGCGGTGATCGGCTCCGAGGCGGCGACCCCGAAGCCGGCGGCGCCCAAGCCGGACGCCCCGGCTCCGCAGCAGGCCCCCGCCCCCGAGCAGGAGTCGGCGCCCAAGCAGGAGTCGGCGGCCAAGCAGGAGTCGGCGCCCGCCCCGAAGATCGAGTCCGTTCCGGGGCCGTCGGTCGCCGGTGACTCGTACGCGGCACCGTCCGCCGAGGCCGAGACCGCGGCCGACCCGGTCGCGGCCGAGCAGGCCGCCGAACAGCCCGCCCCGGCCGCCCCGGCCGCCGCGGCGGTGCAGGGCAACGGAGCCGGCGACGCCGGTTACCTGACCCCGCTGGTGCGCAAGCTCGCCGCCGAGAAGGGCGTGGACCTGGCCGGCCTGACCGGCACCGGGGTGGGTGGCCGCATCCGCAAGCAGGACGTGCTCGACGCGGCCGAGGCCGCCGCCAAGCCGGCCCCGGCCCCCGCGGCCGCCCCGGCCGCGGCGGCTCCGGCGGCTGCCGCCCCGGCCGCCAAGGCCAAGCCGGCACCGAGCCCGCTGCGGGGCCGCACCGAGAAGCTGACCCGCACCCGGGCCACCATCGCCCGCCGCATGGTCGAGTCGCTGCAGGTCTCGGCCCAGCTCACCACGGTCGTCGAGGTCGACGTCACCAAGGTCGCCGACCTGCGCAACCGGGCCAAGGCCGACTTCCAGGCCAAGCACGGGGTGAAGCTCACCTTCAACCCGTTCTTCGCGCTCGCCGCCGTCGAGGCGCTCCAGCAGCACCCGGTCGTCAACTCGTCGATCGACCTGGAGGCCGGCACGGTCACCTACCACGACGCCGAGCACCTGGGCGTCGCGGTGGACACCCCGAAGGGCCTGATCGTCCCGGTGATCCGGGACGCCGGTGACCTCAACCTCGCCGGTCTGGCCAAGCGGATCGCGGACGTCGCCGACCGCACCCGCAACAACAAGATCGGTCCGGACGAGATCTCGGGCGGCACCTTCACGCTCACCAACACCGGCAGCCGGGGCGCGCTGTTCGACACCCCGATCATCAACCAGCCGCAGGTCGGCATCCTCGGCACCGGTGCGGTGGTCAAGCGCGCCGTGGTCGTCACCGACCCCAACCTGGGCGAGGTCATCGTGCCGCGCTCGATGGTCTTCCTGGCGCTGAGCTACGACCACCGGATCGTCGACGGCGCCGACGCCGCCCGCTTCCTGGTGACCTTGAAGGAGCGCCTGGAGGGCGGCCAGTTCGAGTACGAGCTCGGCCTGTAGGAAAGCATCAAGAAAGGGGGCGCTTCGGCGCCCCCTTTCGTTTTGAACAGGTTCGAGTGCGGGCATCATGGGAGACATGCGCATCCTGATGGCCGGTGCCTCCGGCTTCCTCGGCACGCGGCTGGCCGATCGGCTCAGCGGTGCCGGACACGAGATCACCCGGCTGGTCCGGCACTCCCGGCCCGGCCCCGGCGAGGCCCGCTGGGAGCCGTCGCAGGGCCAGCTCGACCCGGCCCTCGTGGCCGGCACCGACGCGGTGATCAACCTGGCCGGTGCGGGCATCGGGGACAAGCGCTGGTCCGCCCATTACCGCAGCGTGTTGCGCTCGAGCCGGGTCGACACCACCGGCACGCTCGCCCGGGTGATCAAGAACCTGCCCGCCGGCGACCGCCCGCGGGCGATGCTGCAGGCGTCCGGGGTCGGCTGGTACGGCGACACCGGCGACACCCCCACCACCGAGGAAGCGCCGGCCGGCAAGACGTTCCTGGCCGACCTGTGCCGGGTGTGGGAGGCCGCGGCCCGGCCCGCCGAGGACGCCGGCACCCGGGTCGTGCTGCTGCGCACCGCCCCGATCGTCGACTCCGCGGGTGGCCTGCTCAAGCCGCTGCTGGTGCCGTTCAAGCTGGGCGCCGGCGCGAAGCTGGGCGGCGGCCGGCAGTGGATGGCGTGGATGGCGCTCGCCGACTGGCTCGCCGCCACCGAGATGCTCCTCGAGCAGGACATCGCCGGGCCGGTGAACATGGTCGGGGCGAAGCAGTGCACCAACGCCGAGTTCACCAAGGCGCTGGCGAAGGTGCTGCACCGGCCGGCCCTGTTCGCGGTTCCCGGCTTCGCGCTCGACGTCGCGCTGGGTGGTCTCGCGGAGGAGCTGCAGGTCAGTCAGCGGGCCGTGCCGGCGGTGCTGGAGCGCGCCGGGTTCCGCTGGTCCTACCCGGACATCGAGAGCGCGCTGCGGGCCGCGGTCGGGGCACAAGCTGCCACTCCCCACTGAGCTGCCCGAGTTTGCTTGCTAACCTGCGCGTGATGTCCGTCGCAGCCACCGCCCCCGCGTCCGCCGATGATCGGCCGACCCCACCGCCCGAGGACACCCGTACGGTGCTCCAACGGCTGCGGTCGCACCTGCTCGTCGCGGTGATCGCGCTCGGCATGGGGGTCTATCTGACGCATGGGCTGTGGCAGCAGCCGTACCGCCACGTGATCGCCGACAACGTCGGCGATCAGGCGTTCTTCGAGTGGGTGCTGGCGTACGGCGTGCACCTGCTCCGGGACGGCGGCGATCCGTTCTTCACCGACCTGATGAACACGCCGCTGGGCGTCAACCTGGCCGCGAACACGTCGATCACCGTCTTCGCGATCCTGTTCGCCCCGCTGACCGTGCTGGCCGGCCCGCAGGTCACGTTCGTGACGATCCTGACGCTCAACATGGCCGCGTCCGCGTTCGTCTGGTACCTGTTCCTCGACCGCTGGCTCGCCCGTAACCGGCTGTCGGCCGCCATCGGCGGCCTGTTCTGCGGGTTCGCGCCCGGTTTCGTCTCGCACGCCAACGGCCACCTCAACTGGACGGCCGGCTGGATCGCCCCGCTGGTGCTGTGGTGGCTGCTGCGGTTGCGCGAGAAGGGCCGCTGGCTGCGCCACGGGGTGATCCTCGGCCTGCTGCTCGGCACCTGCTTCTCGATCGCCGCCGAGGGACTGTTCTTCACCGCCCTGGCCGGTGGCGTCTTCGTGCTCGCCTGGTCGGCGTCCCGCACCACCTGGCCGGAGGCGCGGGCGGCGCTGCCCACCATGCTGGCCGGGCTGGGGGTGACCGCCGTGGTGGCGTCCGCCCTGCTGGCGTACCCGCTCTACATGCACTTCGCGGGCCCGCAGACGTTCAAGGGCACCGGCTTCAACCAGAAGCACTACGCCGAGGACCTCGCGTCGTTCTTCTCGTTCTCGGAGCGCAGCCTGGCCGCGAAGGCCGGTTTCGGCAGCGACCTGGCGCCCAACCCGACCGAGGCGACGTCGTTCTTCGGCCTGCCCCTGATGATCCTGGTCGTCGTCTCGCTGGTGCTGCTGCACCGGCGGGCCGACCGGGGTCGCCGGGCCACGTTGCGCGCGCTGGCCGTCGTCGGCGTGGTCTTCATGCTGATCTCGATGGGCCCGCGGTTGCTCTACATGGGCGACGAGACCCACATCCCGCTGCCCTACGCCCTGCTCCAGCGCCTGCCGTTGTTCGACTCGGCGTTGCCGCTGCGGTTCGCGCTGGTGCTCGTCGGGGTCATCGGCATCGTCCTGGCGCTGATCGCCGACGTGCTGCTGGACCGTACGGTGATGCCGCACCCGGCGCAGGCCGCGTTCGCCTCGGCGTTCGCGTTCGCGCTGATCCCGGTCTTCCCGCTGCCGCTGCTCTACCGGGAGCGGGCGCCGGAGCCGAAGTTCGTCTCGAGCGGCGCCTGGCAGCGGTACGTGCCGGCGGGCGGGACGATGTCCGCGCTCCCGTTCGCCATCAACGTGGCCGCGGACGGGCAGCGCTGGCAGGCGTACACCATGGCTCGGGGCGGCCGGCAGTTCCGCATCCCGGACGGTTATTTCCTCGGCCCCTCCGACGGCGGAGCCGAAGAGGAGGGCCGCATCGGTGCCATGCCGCGCCGCACCGACTGGATGTTCCTGCGGGCCGCGTTGTACGGCCATATCACCGCGGTCACCGACGACGACCGGGAGAACGCCCGCTACGACTTCCAGTACTGGGGGATCAGCGCGGTGTTCCTGCCGTCGGCCATCACCGGGCCGGACGGCATGCTCTACCACGCGGCCCTCGAGATCGTCGCCACCGACCTGCTCGGCACTCCGGAGAAGGTCGACGACGTGCTGGTGTGGCGTATCGAACCGCGGAGCTAGCGAGCCGCGGAGCTAGGCTGAACAGCGTGACAACCTCCACGCTCACCGTGCTGCGTCCGGGCCTGGTCGACTACCGTGCGGCCTGGGAGTCCCAGCGCCGCCTGCACGACGCGGTAGTGGCGGGCGACCAGCCCGACACCGTCCTGCTGCTGGAGCACCCCAGCGTCTTCACCGCCGGCAAGCGCACCGAGCCGGCCGACCGGCCGCTGGACGGCACCCCGGTCGTCGACGTCGACCGCGGCGGCAAGATCACCTGGCACGGCCCGGGTCAGCTGGTCGGCTACCCGATCCTGCGCCTGAGCGACCCGATCGACGTGGTCGCCTACGTCCGCCGTACCGAACAGTTGTTGATCGATGTCTGCGCCGAGTTCGGCGTCGTGGCGCAGCGCAGCGCGGTCGCCGGGCGCAGCGGCGCCTGGGTCCTCGCCGACGAGCGCGGCCCCGACCGCAAGATCGCGGCGATCGGCATCCGGGTCGCGCGCGGCGTCACCCAGCACGGTTTCGCGCTGAACTGCGACTGCGACCTGACGCAGTACGACCGTTTCGTCCCCTGCGGCATCCGCGACGCCGGGGTCACCTCGCTGAGCGCCGAACTGGGCCGGGACGTGCCGGTGGCCGAGGTGCTGCCGGTGCTGGAGAAGCACCTGCCTACGCTGCTCTGATGGCTCTCTACCGCGACCCGCGCGACAAGCGGGTCTTCGTGCCCAAGAAGGGCGGCGGGGTGGCGCTCAACTTCGGCCACCCCATCGCGTGGACCATCCTCGTCTGCACCACGATCGTCCCCCTGATCATCGTGGCCGTGGTGACCGTCGGGGTGCTCATCTGACCTTCCAGACGGTGACCGCCTGCGCGTCCCCCGGACAGACCAGGTAGTCGCCGGTGAGCGAGCACGAGCGGCTGCGCACCACCAGCGGCAGCACGCCGAGGATCTCCCCGCTGACCAGCCCGGTCACCCACGTACGGTCCCGGTCGTTGCGCAGCAGCAGGTCGCCGGCCACCGCGCCGCGGCCGTAGGTCCGCACCACCCGCCCGTCGGCCGGGTCGAGCCGGGCCGCGGTGAGGTCGTCGGCGACCGCGAGGCCGTCCGGGGTGATCGACCGCCACCGCGGGCCGGTCCAGCGGATCCCGCCGGTGGCCGGGTCGATCGCGGTCACCCCGCGCCCGCCGGTGGCGCAGATCAGCGTGCCGCAGGCGGCCAGCGTGTCCGGCTCGGCGATCCGCACCCGCCACCGGGGGCGCAGGTCGGGCAGCCGGTACGCCGCCAGGAACATGTCCGTGTGCAGGTAGAGCGTGTCGCCGATGATCGTCTCGGACTGGCCGCCCTCGGCCCACTCCCACGGGTCGACGGCCCGGCCCCGCCCGCCCGACAGCAGGTGCCCGTCGTCCGCCGACAGCAGCGACGGCAGCCCTTGCTGGTCGACGGCGAGAACCGTCCGGTGCGCCGGGTCGGTGTCGAGCACCATCGCCGGCCCCGGCCGCTGCCAGAGGGTGCGCCCGGTGACCAGGTCGGCCATCCGGGTCACGCCGTCGCTGTCCACCACCACGCGGTCCCCGGCCACACTCGCGATCGCGTAGTCGGACGTGCGCCACCGCACCTTGCCGGTGCGCGCGTCCAGGAAGGTGATCCGCCCGTCCCGGCCCGGCGACACCACCAGCGTCGAGCCCGTGTCGTCGAGCTCCAGCGTCGGCTCGCCGGCGCTGACCGGCACACTCCACCGGGGGCCGCCCGGCACGACCGGCGCGGCCCGCACCACCGCGCCGGTCCCGCCGGCCGCCGCCTGGGCGGTGTAGAGAGCGGTCGCGCCGAGCCGGTAGGAGCTGACCGTCAGGCCGCCGCTGCCGGCGACCTCCACCATCGGGCGCAGCCGGGCCGGTGACGCCGCCCCGCCCAGCAGGAGCAGGAGCAGCGCCACCACCACGTGCCGCGGTCGCACCGGGCGTGGCCGCCGCCGCACCGGTGGCGGCGGCACATCGAGATCGATAAGCACCGGCCCGGTCGACCCCGTCCCTCGTCAGAACCGCTTCACGGCGTGCAGCGGTGCAGGTCGCGAGGGAACGCGGTGGCCCCGCGCACGTTCGCGATCCCCAGCAGCCGGGCCACGAACCGTTCCAGCCCGATCGCCCACCCGCCGTGCGGCGGCATCCCGTAGCGGAACCCGGCCAGATAACCGGCGTAGGGCTCCAGCGGTTCGCCGGCCGCCGTCAACGCGGCGACGTAGTCGTCGTACCGATGCAGCCGCTGGCCCCCGGTGACGATCTCCAAACCCCGGAAGAGCAGGTCGAAGCCGTTCGAGTACGCCTCGTCGCGCGGGTCGGGGTGAGTGTAGAACGGCCGTTTGCGCATCGGGTAGCCGGTCACGAAGAGGAACTCGGAGTCGTGTTCCCGTACGGCCCATTCCCCCAGTGCGCGTTCGTGCTCGGGGGCCAGGTCGCCGTCGTCGCGCGCCCCGACGATCCGCAGCGCCTCGGTGAACGACACCGCCGGGATCTCCGCAGGCACCTTCGGGGTCGCCACCCGGGTGCGCTCGGTGATGGTCGACGTCATCACGCCGAGCGTCCGGTTCAGGGCCGCCATCACGTCCCGGTGGTCCGCCACGAAACCCATCTCGGCGTCGAGTGACGTGTATTGGGCCAGGTGGCGGGCGGTGTCGCTGGGTTCGGCCCGGAACACCGGGCCGACCTCGAAGACCCGCTCGAGGACGCCGACCATCAACTGCTTGTAGAACTGCGGCGACTGCGCCAGGTAGGCGGGACGTCCGAAGTAGTCGACGGTGAAGACACCGGCGCCCGTCTCGGTGGACGACCCGACGATCTTCGGGGTGTGGATCTCGACGAATCGCTGCTCGGTCAGCGCCGTCCGAAAGCCGGCCGTCGCCGCCGCCGCGACCTGCAGTGCGGCCCGCCGGGCCGGATGCCGCAGGGCGAGCGCCGCATGGTCGAGCTGGGTCGGCAGGCTCGCGCTCAGCGCGGGCCGATGCATGTCGAACGGCAGCTGTACGTCCACAGCGGACAGCACCCGGATCGCCGGGCCGGTCAGCTCGACCCCGCCGGGGGCTTGCTCGTTGCCGGTGACCGTGGCGGTGACCTCGACGACGCTCTCCTCGGCGAGCGATTCGAGCTGGGCGCGGGTCGCGGGTTCGGTGACGACGACCTGACTCAGCCCGTGGGCGTCGCGGACGATCAGGAAGGCCACCGATTTGAGCAGCCGGCGGCGGTGGATCCAGCCGGCGATGGTCACCGGGCGGCCGGTGTGCCGCGCCAACTGGGTGGAGAGGATGCGTTGCATGGCGGGGTCCTCCTCTGGGTGTCTGCAACGCGGCCCCAGGGAGATGTGGGCGAGCGGGATCCTCGCGGTGCCACCACACCTTCGCGCCTTGCGGCGCCTCTTTCCGTGCTCGGCTCAGGAGTGTCTTCGCGCCCCGGCGCACGGGCCACCGTCACAGCTCGTGGTGGCTCTCTCGGCCGGCGATCCGGGGCGTTACTCGGTTCCGTCACTGCCGTCCGCCGACGTTAACAGCGGGGGATTTTCCGGCGAAACCCTATTAACGCGGTACGCGTGACCGCGGTCACAGGTTCCGTCCTGTGAGCGTCGTCGCCCCTGTCTCGGCAGCGGCCTATTCAGGCGTAATCTCGGGGCTGTGACTATTGCTCCCGAGGGCCGCCGCCTGCTGCGCATCGAAGCGCGCAACGCCGAAACTCCCATCGAGCGGAAGCCTCCGTGGATCAAGGTCAAAGCCAAGATGGGCCCCGAATACACCCAGATGCGGGGCCTGGTGCAGAAGGAAGGCCTGCACACGGTCTGCCAGGAGGCGGGCTGCCCGAACATCTACGAGTGCTGGGAAGACCGCGAGGCCACCTTCCTGATCGGCG
Source organism: Paractinoplanes ferrugineus (assembly GCF_016862195.1). GTDB lineage: Bacteria > Actinomycetota > Actinomycetes > Mycobacteriales > Micromonosporaceae > Actinoplanes > Actinoplanes ferrugineus. The sequence goes on from NZ_BOMM01000055.1 coordinate 85,307, forward strand.
GTGACCAGTGCACCCGCCGCTGCGACTTCTGCCAGATCGACACCGGTAAGCCGGCCGAGTTCGACGCCGACGAGCCCCGCCGGGTCGGCGAGTCGGTCGCCACGATGGGCCTGCGCTACGCCACGGTGACCGGCGTCGCCCGCGACGACCTCCCGGACGGCGGCGCCTGGCTCTACGCCGAGACGGTCCGCCAGATCCACAAGCTCCAGCCCGGCTGCGGCGTCGAGCTGCTGATCCCCGACTTCAACGCCGACCCCGACCAGCTCGCCGAGGTCTTCGGCGCGGCACCCGAGGTGCTCGCGCACAACGTCGAGACGGTCCCCCGCATCTTCAAGCGCATCCGCCCCGGCTTCCGCTACGAACGCTCCCTCGGCGTCCTCACCCAGGCCCGCGCGGCCGGCCTGGTCACCAAGAGCAACCTGATCCTCGGCATGGGCGAGGAGCGCTCCGAGATCTCCCAGGCCCTGCGCGATCTGCACGGCGCGGGCTGCGAGCTGATCACCATCACGCAATACCTGCGGCCCACCCCGCGCCACCACCCGGTCGAGCGCTGGGTGAAGCCGGAGGAGTTCGTCGAGCTCCGCGAGGAGGCCGAGCAGATCGGCTTCGCCGGCGTGATGAGCGGCCCCCTGGTCCGTTCCTCCTACCGCGCCGGCCGCCTCTACCGCCAGGCCCTCGACGCCCGCGGCTGACCCCTGCTTTCCCGCGATGCCCCGGCCACGTGCCGGGGCATCGCCGTTTCCACCGCCGCCCGCCCGGCCCGGCCGCCGCTTCAGCGGCCCGCCGTGGTCGCTTCGGGAGCTTGGATCCGCCACTCGGCCCATTGGCGATGACCATTTATCCTGCCTAATCTTGATCAGTCGGGACAAATCGTTCCGGCGGGGAGACGCAGAACCGGGCCGAGCTCCACTCGGTCACCCTCGACCGGCCCGGTGAGTCAGTGGTGAGACCGCCCCCATGTGATCGAGCTCTTGGGGGCCCCGGCAGTGCGTCGGTTCTTGCTCGTCCTGTCCGTCATCGCCGTCCTGCTCGGGCTGACCACCCCGGCCGCCGCTGCCGGCGCCGCCGCCGGTGCCGCCGGTTGTGTGCCCGCCGCCGCGGCCACCTACCGGCACAGCTTCGACGGCGCGGCCGGCACCGCGACGATCACCGCGAACCGTCCGCTCTGCGCCGGCCCCGCCCAGACCTTCTCCCTGGTCTCCTACACGACCGGCGCCTACGGCTCGGCGGCCGGCCAGTTCATCTACGAGACGGCCCGCGACACGATCACCGCGGCCGACCGCAGCGTGACCCTCAAGGTCGCCGTCCCCTCCTGCTACACCCAGGTCGAGGCCATCTTCGGCAGCTCGTACCAGACGGAGTCGACGACCACGGCCGCGCTCAACGGCAGCGCCGAGCTCGGCGTACCCGGCTCCCGGTCGCAGGGCCCCCAGGCCTGGTACTCCGGCGGCTCCACGGCGTGCACCGCCCGCCCGGCCGCCACGGTCACCAACGCCTGCGACGGCACGTTCACGGTCCTGCTGTCGAACAGCGGCGGCACCCCGGCCGTCTTCCTGACCGGCTCCCGCCGCATCCGCGTGCACTCCGGTGCCACCACGACGCTCACACCCGCCCGGGGCAGCACCGTGACCGTCCGGGACAGCAGCTTCACGACGTACGTCCTGTCCTGGCGCGCCCCGGCACAAGGCTGCGCGGGCGCGCCCGCCGCGTCCCCCACCGCGCCGGTCCCGCCGTCACCCACCGCCACCGCGACCGGCTCGGCCGGCCCGGCCACCACGTCCGCCGGCGCGTCCCCGGCACCCACCACGTCGTCCAGCGCCTACGAGTCGCCGGCGCCGCTGTTCTCCACCAGTCCGCCGGGCCCGGCCACCGCCTTCTCGCCGACCGGCTCGACCGGCGGCATGGGCACGTCGAGCATCATCGCGATCATCCTCGGCCTGCTGATGATCGGCACCGGCGCGGCCGCGGTGACGTGGTTGATCCGCACGAACCGCCGGCTCGCCTGACCGCACGGCCCGCGCCTCACCGGCAACGGTGGCCGTCAGGCGTACCGCGGCCGGCCGCACCCGCTCCCGGCGGCCCGCCCGGCCCCCGTTCGGCACGGCCGCACCACTACACTTCCGGGTTATGGCAAAACCCCAGGAGAAGGTGTCGTTCGGCGAGCGTCTGAAGCAGATCGGTCAGGTGTTCTCGTTCACGGCGAAGCAGGACAAGTGGTTCATTCCGCTGCTGGTCGCGGCGGTTCTGATCCCGGTCGCGCTCACTGTGCTCGTCGTTCTCCTGACGGGTGGCTACATCTGGATCCCGGTCGGCATCATGGTCACCCTGCTCGCCGCGGTGATCGTGCTCAACCTGCGCTCCAACGCCGCGATGATGAACGCGGCCGAGGGCCAGCCCGGCGCCGCGGCGTCGCTGATCGAGAACATGCGCGGTGACTGGCGGGTGCGACCCGCGGCCGCGTCGACCACCCAGTTCGACATGGTGCACGTGGTGCTCGGCCGGCCCGGCCTGATCCTGCTGGCCGAGGGGCACCCGCAGCGGGTCCGCGGCCTGCTCGGCGGCGAGAAGAAGCGCCTGTCGAAGGTGATCGGCAACGCCCCGATCTACGACTTCGTCATCGGCACGGAAGAGGGCCAGCTCCCGATTCGCAAGGTGCGCACCACGCTGATGCGCCTGCCGCGCAACCTCACCGGCAAGGACGTCAACGCCCTCGACAAGCGTCTCGGCGCCCTGATGGCCCGCCCGCAGATGCCCAAGGGCGCGATCCCGAAGAACATGCGGCCGACCAAGGGCCAGTTCCGCCAGCAGCGTCAGCGCTGAAAATCAAAAAACCCATTTGCGACGTACGGCGTGAGCACCGCCCTGCCGGTTGACGAGGCGGTCAACGAGGGCCGGCCGTCACCATGATCGATCGGGCGGCGCGGTCGTGCAGGCCGCGACCGTCCCCATCGGAGATCATCGCCGGGACGAACAGCCCGAGCAGTGCGGCGCGCACCACCGCCCGGGGAATCCCCACGGCGCCACCGTCCGCGATGGAAACGCATCGGATGCGGGCGATCGCCATGCCCAGCGTCTGTCCGAACAGGCCGACGAAGAACGCGTGCACCAGCACGAAGATGCCGAGCTGCGGCCACGGGTTGGCGCGCAGGTCGTCGACCAGCAGGCTGGCTACCAGCGTGGCGGCGGCCCAGTCGATGAGCAGCCCGAGCACCCGCCGGCCGAACGACGCCGTCGGCGTGCTGGCCAGATCGAGGGCCGCTGACTTGTCGCTGGTCGTTGCCATGGTGCCAGCCTAACCGGGCCGGTTTCCGCGACCGGGCGCGCGCCCACGGCCGCCGCGATAGCCTCGCGAGTGTGGCCCTGCTTACTCTCAGCGCCCGTAACACGACGGAAACAATAGGGATACGCCTGGGCAACTCGGTAGCCATAGGTTCGCCACCAGCCTAGTCACCAACGCGGCGGATCCACGCCGCTCCGGTATCGAATTCATGTGCCAGGAGGACGTGTTGTTCGCCAATCCCGAGGAACTCCTGCGATACCTCAAGGACGAGGACGTCAAATTCGTCGACGTACGGTTCTGTGACCTGCCCGGCGTGATGCAGCACTTCAACATGCCGGTCGAGTCGTTCGACGACAGTGTCGTCACTGATGGCCTCGCCTTCGACGGATCCTCGATCCGCGGGTTCCAGGCGATCCACGAGTCCGACATGATGCTGCTGCCGGACGTCTCCACCGCCTTCATCGACCCGTTCCGGTCGCAGAAGACGCTGGCCTTGAACTTCTTCATCCACGACCCGTTCACGCGTGAGGCCTACTCCCGTGACCCGCGCAACGTGGCCAAGAAGGCGGAGACCTACCTGGCCTCCAGCGGCATCGCCGACACCGCCTACTTCGGCGCCGAGGCCGAGTTCTACATCTTCGACTCGATCCGCCACTCCACCTCCGCCAACGAGGCGTTCTACCACATCGACTCGATCGAGGGTGCGTGGAACTCCGGCAAGGAGGAGGAGGGCGGCAACCGCGGCTACAAGACCGCGTACAAGGGCGGCTACTTCCCCGTCGCGCCGCTCGACCACTACAGCGACCTGCGCGACTCCATGGTGCGCCGCCTGCTGGACGCCGGCTTCACCGTCGAGCGCTCGCACCACGAGGTCGGCACCGCCGGCCAGGCCGAGATCAACTACAAGTTCTCGACCCTGCTGCACGCCGGCGACCAGATGCAGATGTTCAAGTACATCATCAAGAACACTGCCTGGGAGCACGGCAAGACCGCGACGTTCATGCCGAAGCCGCTGTTCGGCGACAACGGCTCGGGCATGCACACCCACCAGAGCCTCTGGCTGAACGGCGAGCCGCTGTTCTACGACGAGACCGGTTATGCCGGCCTGTCCGACATGGCCCGGTGGTACATCGGTGGCCTGCTGCACCACGCGCCGTCGCTGCTCGCGTTCACCAACCCGACCGTCAACTCCTACCGGCGCCTCGTGCCCGGCTACGAGGCCCCGGTCAACCTGGTCTACTCCCAGCGCAACCGCTCCGCCTGCACGCGCATCCCGGTGACGGGCAGCAACCCCAAGGCGAAGCGCATCGAGTTCCGCGTCCCGGACCCGTCGTCGAACCCGTACCTGGCGTTCTCGGCGCAGATGATGGCCGGCCTCGACGGCATCAAGAACAAGATCGAGCCCCCGGCCCCGATCGACAAGGACCTCTACGACCTCCCGCCGGAGGAGTGGGGCAGCGTCAAGCAGGTGCCGGGCTCCCTCGACGCCGTGCTCAACTCCCTCGAGTCCGACCACGAGTTCCTGACCGCCGGCGGTGTCTTCACCCCCGACCTCATCGAGACGTGGATCGACTGGAAGCGCGTCAACGAGATCGACCCGGTCCGCCTGCGCCCGACCCCGCACGAGTTCGAGATGTACTACAACGTCTGACCCCCCGCAGGGCTCTGACCAGCAGGTTTGCCCGCTCATCTGATCTTGGGCACAACCTGGGCACAACGTAGGAAGCGGCGGTCATGCTCGGCTCCCAGCCGACATGGCCGCCGTTTCGCATGTCCCTAGCGCGCCGTCGACCAACGCGCGGGTGCGGTCCAACACGTCCGGCCACTCGTGCACGTACTGATTG
>NZ_BOMM01000056.1 GCF_016862195.1 Paractinoplanes ferrugineus
CGCTAGCCGGCGCGGCGGCGGGCGCGGCGGGCTGCGAGCTCGTCGCCCGCGGCCGGCTCGTCGGGCAGCGGACCGACGGGGGTGGGGCCGGCGGCCGGCTCGGCCGGCAGGTGCGACAACGAACCCTGGATCTCCTTGAACGCTCCGCCGATGGCGATGCCGAACACGCCCTGACCGCCCTGGAGCAGGTCGACGACCTCTTCCGGCGAACGGCACTCGTAGACGGTGGTGCCGTCGGAGATCAGCGTGATGCCGGCCAGATCCTCGACCCCGCGCGAACGCAGTGCCTCGATGGCGCGGCGGATGTTCTGCAACGACACGCCGGCGTCCAGCAGACGCTTGACGACCTTGAGAACGACCAGGTCACGGAACGAATAGAGGCGCTGGGTGCCGGAACCGGACGCGTCGCGGATGCTCGGCACGACAAGTGTGGTGCGGGCCCAGTAGTCGAGCTGGCGGTAGCTGATGCCGACCGCCTGGCAAGCCGTGACCCCGCGATAGCCGACCGATCCGTCCTCGCCGACGAGTGGGCCCTCTAACGGCTGCTCGTGCACGCGACTACCTCCCCGCTGCGCGGTGCCGCTTCACCTGGACTTCACGAGCGTATATCTCAGCAGTCGCGGAAACAGTCAGGTAATGCGGCGACACGCCGCCATGGGAGGAAGTCGATCACCCGGCGCGTCCGGTCAGCCGGCGAAATCCTCCGGGCGGACCTGGTCGAGGAACTCGCGGAACTTCTCGACCTCGTCCTCCTGCTCGTCCGGGATCACGATGCCGGCCTCGGTCAGCACCTGTTCGGCACAACGGATCGGCGCCCCCACCCGCAACGCCAGGGCGATGGAATCACTCGGCCGGGCGGAAACCCGCACGTCCTCGCCGATCAGCAGGTCGGCGTAGAAGACGTTGTCCTTCAGCTCGGTGATCTCCACGGCCCGCAGCGGCGCCTTGAGAGCCCCCAGAATGTCCCGTAGGAGGTCATGGGTGAGCGGACGGGCCGGCTTCACACCCTGCTGCTCGTACGCGATGGCCGTCGCCTCCACGGCGCCGATCCAGATCGGTAGGTACCGATCACCGTCGACCTCCCGCAGCAGGACGATCGGCTGGTTGCTCGGCAACTCCACCCGAACCCCGACCACGCTCAGCTCGCGCACCGCCCGCCTCCGTGTGTCGTTGTCTGCAAAACAAACCAAAAAGCCGTCAAGTTGCACGCTACACGCCCGGGACGCGCCCGCCGGAACGGCTCAGCGGCCGAGTTCTCCGCGCAAGCCGGCCCGAACCAGTGCGGCGTGCAACTTTTGCGACAACGCCTGCAGCTCGCGGGCGGTCTCGCCGGCACGCGCCCGGGCGGCCGGGTCACTCTGCCGCACCAGCGGTGCGAGCAGCTGTGTGAACAGGCCGACCTCACGGTCCGCGGCGGCCCGGAACGCCCGCAGGTGGCGCGCTTCCAGCCCGTACCGCGTCAGCCCGACCACGGCCTCGACGATCAGCACCGCGTCGCCGTCGTACCACCCGGGTGGTTTGGCGGTGACGAGACCGATCTGCTCGAGCTCGTCGAGCAGCGCCGGGGCGACCCCAGTGCGTTCGATCACATCCTCCCGGGGGACCCGGGTGTCGGACGGATCGGACGCCTTCTCACTGCCCACCGCGACCAGCGCCGGCCGCGCGGGCGCGGGCGGTGCCTCGTCCATGCGGTCGAGTTGCTCCCGGATTACCCGCAACGGAAGGTACTGGTCGCGTTGCGCGGTCAGCACGAAGCGCAGCCGTGCCACGTCGTTCCAGGAGTATTTGCGGTACCCGGAGGCGGTGCGCTCGGGATCGACGAGCCCCTCCGCCTCCAGGAACCGCAACTTGGAGATCGTCGTGTCGGGGAACTCGGTGCGCAGGTGCGCGAGCACTTCCCCGATGCTCATCAGCGCAGCCTCGCGCTGACCCGTGGGCCGTGGCCCCGGGTCGCGTGCGGCAGCCCCTGACGAATTCACGATCAGTTACCCTCGCCCTCCGGCCGGGGGCCGGCGATGAAGACGAGGCGGAACTTACCGATCTGGACCTCGTCACCGTTGCTCAGGGTTGCCGCCTCGACGCGCTCACGATTGACGTAGGTGCCGTTGAGCGAGCCGACGTCGCGCACCGTGAAGGTGCCGGAGTCGCGGTGGAACTCGGCGTGCCGGCGCGACACGGTCACGTCATCGAGGAAGATGTCGCTGTCGGGATGCCGGCCGCTGGTGGTCACGTCGTGGTCCAGCAGGAACCGCGCTCCGGCGTTGGGGCCGCGGCGCACGACGAGCAGCGCCATACCGGGCGGGAGCGAACCGGACATCCGGCTCGGCACCACGTCGGTGTCGGGACCCTCAAGCACCTCGTCGAGCGCACCGAGGTTCAGCGTGGACGTGACGTCGAGTGGGGGGAACTCGTCGTCTGGGCGCGTCATCGGACCACCTCACGGATCAGTTGGTCGTCGCCAGGCGGCGCGAGGACTCCCCCGCCGCGGCCGTCAGGCCCGGACGCACGACAATCGGTCTTCAATTTCGTTCTGCAAAGCTGTCCAACACCACTGCACAGTTCAAAAATGCAAATGCGAGCCTAGTCAGCGCCAATATCGGCGGGCAACCGGACGCGCGGGAATTAGAGTCAGCTCTCGGTCAAAGATTGATAACCGGCGGCGTCGAGCAGCTGCCCGACCGACGCCGGGTCGTCCGGCGCGATCTCGACGAGCCAGCCGGCCGCGTAGGGCTCGGCGTTGATCAGCTCGGGCTCGTCGGCCAGCGAACCGTTCTTCGACACGATGGTGCCGGCGATCGGCGCGTAGATCTCCGAGACGCTCTTGGTCGACTCGATCTCGCCGAGCGAGTCGCCGGCCGCGACCGCCGTGCCCTCCTCGGGCAGCTGCACGAAGACGATGTCGCCCAGCGCGTCCTGCGCGAAGTGGGTGATGCCCACCCGCACGGGCCCGCTGCCGTCACCGGACACCCACTCGTGTTCCGCCGTGTACCGCAGGTCCTCAGGAATCACGCGATTCTCCCGGTTTGTCATACATTTGCCCCAAGCCTCTCACGAGGCCGGCTTGGCGTATTGCAGAGTCGTGGCCTTGCGCACCGCGGTCACCTCGACGGTGCCGCGCTGTTCCATCGTCACGCTACCGCCGCCGCTGTTCACCGACGCGACCACCCCGCCCGGGATCTGCAACGCCGTCTGCATAGTCTGCGGCTGCCCGATGACCGACAAGGTGTACGGCGCGGCGAGCTTGGCGCTGTCCGCGATGATCCCGCCCCCCTCGGCGTCCACGAAATAGCTGGACGCCACGATCCGCACGCTCAGCCCGTTCGACCCGGTCAGCTGCAACACCTCGCCGCCGGCCCCGCGCAACTCCTGCACGGCATTGAGGATCGACGACGCCTTCACCCGGTCCAGCGTGATCACCAGCCCCGGCCCGCGCCCCGGCAGCGTGCCCGCGAGCAGGCCCAGCTCATCGGCCCGCTTCTCGGCCTCGGCAAGTGCCGCCTGCCGACCCGCCACACCCGAACTCAACTGCCGCTGACTCTGCTCGAGGGCGTTGATCTGACTCTGCAGCCGGCTGTCACTGGCATCCAGATCGGACAGAATCCGCACCAGGTCCTCCTGCCGCGCACTGGCCAGTCCCTGATCCCCGTCGTTGCTGCGCAACTGCACCACGAGCGTGAACCCGAACAATGCCAACAGCAACGCGATCAGGGTGCCGGCCGAGGTGAGCCGGCGCCGGGCCGGCCCGTCCTGCTTGGGTACGGCCGGAGCACCCGCCCCCGAGCTCACCGGATCGAGTGACGCGTCGATGCCTTGGCCCGGTTCGCCGGTCCCCACCGACGCACGCTTGACCGGCTCGTCAAGCCGCGCCGTGTCCTCGTCGTCCCCCGCGCCTCGGTTCGGGGTGGTGGGACGGGGCAGCTGTTCGCCGGGCCGGGGCAGGCGCACGGTCGCGCCTTCACCCGGTGGTCCGGCGGAGGGCCGGGCGAGGGCGGCGGTCGGCTCGTCGGCGTCCGGGACGGCCGGAGGTGCCGGCGGAGTCAGGCGCGTGGTCGCCTCGCCCGGGTCGGGCCTGGTGTTCGCTGGTGAATCCGCGGGGGCGGCCGTGGTGCGGTCGGGGACGGCTTTCGCCGTACCGTCCTCGGCATTTGACGTCGGCGGAGGCCGGCGTCCCGCGGTGGGCAGATCGGGGTTCTGGTCGTCGCTCATCGTCACGCCCGGAAGAGGTGGCGGCGGATGGCCGCGACGTTGCCGAAGATGCGGACGCCGAGCACGACGACGACGCCGGTGGAGAGCTGACCGCCGACGCCGAGTTGGTCGCCGAGGTAGACGATCAGGGCGGCGACCAGGACGTTCGAGATGAAGGAGACGACGAACTGTTTGTCGTCGAAGATGCCGTCGAGTTTCGCGCGCACCCCGCCGAACACCGCGTCGAGCGCCGCGACCACGGCGATCGGCAGATAGGGCTGGAGCGCGGCGGGAACCGTGGGGTGGAACAGGATGCCCAGCGCTACGCCGGCGACCAGGGCGAGAACGGCGATCATCGGCCGCCTTCCGATGTGGACGGGCCGGCCGACACCGAGCCCGAGGAACTGGGGAAGCCCGACGGTGCGGGCGGTGGGGTGGACGGCTCGGCGACGCGCAACTTGAGCTCGGTGGCCGCGGCGAGGGTGACGTTCTTGGCTTCACGGGTGGCGAAGGACATGCCGTACTTCGTGGCGAGCTCCTGGAAGAACCGGCCCGCGTAGCCGTCCGCGAACTTCTCGGCGAGATCGTCGGGGCCGATCGCGATCACCTCGTACGGCGTGGTCACCGGCCGGAAGTCGACCAGGATCGCCTCGCCGGCCTGACGGATCGTCGACGTCGCGGTGAGCCGCTGCCCGTTGATCGTGACCGCCTCGGCGCCCTGCGACCAGAGCGCGTTGGTGGCCAGCTGGAGGTCGGTGTCCTTGACCCGGGCGGCGGTGTTGCGTTCGCCGGTGAGCGCGTTGATCGGGGTCGGGCCGTCGGCCAGGGTGACCTTGGCACCCGAACCCTTCACAGCGGCCAGCCCGGTCGCCGCCTCGAGGTCACGCAGGCGCGCCACGGTGGCTCCGCCGAGTTCCCGTTCGCGCAGGCTGTTGACCTCGTCGCTGAGCTGGTCGGCGCGGTTCTGCAGGTCGACCGTGTCGTCCCGGCGCTTCTGCACCTGGTCGATCAGGGTCGCGCGGGCCTTGGTGCGGGCCGGTTCGTCGGCGACCGTCTGCTGGTAGGCGACGACGAGCAGGAAACCGAGAACGACCAGGGTCACCGCCAGGCTGCCGCCGCTCAGCCACTTGCGGGCGCCGGTCGGCTCGCCCTCGACCGCCTTGCGGGCGGCGGCGTCGGCATATCCGGGGTCCAGCGGGTTGCGGAACAGTTCGGTGAGGAAGTCGGCGGGATAGACGCGCTTCGGCTCGGTCCCACTCATCCGGCCGCCGCCGCGGCTCTGGATGCTCGCAGGAGCTGCGCGGTCTGCGCGAGATAGAGGGCGGCGGCCGCCCAGTAGAGGCCGAGCGCCCACCAGGCCAGGCCCCAGCCGGCCGGGGCCAGCCACGACGAGACGGAGTCGACCGCCTGCGCCAGCAGGATCACCGGGAACGCGGCGAGCAGCACGAACGTGCCAGTCTTGCCGACGTAATGCACCGGTGGTGGCCCGTAACCGTTGCGGCGCAACACCAGCAGGGCGATGCCGAGCACCACCTCGCGGGCCAGCAGGGCGCCGGTCAGCCAGTAGGGCACGACGCCCCGGATGGTGAAGCCGATGAGCGTGGCCAGGATGTAGAGCCGGTCGGCGAACGGGTCGAGCAGTTCACCGAGGCGGCTCACCGAGTTCATCCGGCGGGCCACGAAGCCGTCCACCCAGTCGGTGGTGCCACCGACCGCCAGGACGATCACGGCGGCGACGTCGTGTTTCGGCCCGAGCAGCAGGTAGAGGAACAGCGGCACGCCCAGCAGCCGGATGAAGCTGATGACGTTGGGGATCGTCCAGATCCGGTTGGAGGCGGCGATGGACGGCGCAGGGTGCTGCGACATCGCGACTTCCTCTCCCCCTCCGGAGACGGCACGGCCAGACTCCGGGCAAGTCTGCCCCCGACCGGTCGGCACCGGTCACTCGCCGAGCCACTATAACCAGCCCCGAGCCCGCTGCCCGTCACCCGTCGCGTGCCGCACAGCGTGTCCGCCGTCCTAGGATCCTAGCTGTCAGCCTCTTCCCCGCCGCGCCCGCACGTAGTCGTCGACGACATAGCGGCCCAACTCGTCGGCATCCGGGCTGAACACCCGGCCGCCGTTGCGCTCGGCCACCTTCCCGACGAACGCCTGCAGACCCGGGTCCTCGCCCAGCATGAAGAAGTTGAGCGTCGCCCCGAACCGGGTCAGGTGGTCGACCTCGTGCACGGTCGCCCGCACGGTCGCGGGCGTCGGCGGCCACCAGAAGTAGGACTCACCGTCCTCGAGATGAGCGGTCGGCTCGCCGTCGGTCACGATCATCACGACCGGCTCGGAACCCGGGTGGCGGCGCAGGTGGCGGCCGGCCAGGTTGAGCGCGTGCTGCAGGTTGGTGCCCTTCTCGGCGGTCGGGTCGATCGCCGCCAACTGCCCCTGGGACAGCACCGACGCGTATTTCCCGAAGCCGATGATCTGCAGCGAATCCTGCGGGAACTGGGTCTCGACCAGGTGTGACAGCGCGAGGGCGGTCTGCTTCATCGGACCCCAGCGACCGTCCGCGTACATCGAGTAGGACAGGTCGACACACAGCGCGACCGCCGCCGACGCCCGGCGCTCGGTCTCGGCCACCTCGAAGTCCTCCGGGCGCAACCGCACCGGAAGGGTCGCCACGCCGCTGCGCCGGATCGCGTTGCCGATCGTGCGGACCACGTCGAGCGGCTGCTCGTCGCCGTACTCCCAGCGCCGCGACGAACCGATCAGGTCGCCCGCCGCACCGGCGTCGCGCAGGTCGTGCTGACCCTGCCGCTTGCCCTTGAGCTGGTCGAACACCTGGGCCAAGGCGGTGCGGCCGAGCCGGCGCAGCGCCTTCGGCGACAACGTCAGGCCTTCCGCGTCACGCTGCACCCACCCCTGCCGGGCCAGCTCACGTTCAAGATCACGCAGGCGGCGCACGTCGTCGGCCGAGCCCCGGCCCAGCTGCCGCTCCACCATCTCGACGTCGATGTCGTCGAGGGTCGCGCCCGGATGCTCCTGGCCCAGCTGGTCGAGCAGTTCGTCGAGCTCGCCGATCTCACCCAGGGCCGCCGCCGCGTCGCCGTAGCCGAGGTCGTCGGGCCCGCGCATCCGCTGCTCGCCACGTCCCCAGTTGAGCTGCGGACGCAGGGCACGCAGGTTGTCGGTGAGCTCGCCGAGCTGCCCGCGCAGCGGACCGTCCCCCAGGGCCTGGTCCATCAGCCGGGACAGCTCCTCCTGCTGTTGCGCCGACAGGGAGCGCATCAGGCGCTCGGACGCGGCCGCCCGCCGGGCCAGCGAGTCGATCAGCTCCTCGATGTTCGCCGGGTTCTCCGGGAAGAACTGGCCGTGCTTGTCCATGAACTGCCGGAAAGCGTCGTCGGTGTCCTCACCCCGCGCGTGTCGCTGGAGGAGATCGTTGAGGTCGCCCACCATCTCCGACACGCCGTCGAAGTCGCCGTTCTCCAGCGCCTGCTTCATGCCGGCGAAACGCTGCTCGACGACCTCCCGCTTGAGCCCGTCGAGAATCTGCTGGTAGAGCCCGCGCGCCTCGTCGGAGGTCCAGTTGTATTCGGACAATTCCTCGACGGCCCTCGCCGTGGACCTGGGCAGGTTGTCCAGGACGGCCTCGGCGAACCGGGAGTCGTCGTCATCGCCGGCGCGCAGAGCATCACGCTCGGTCGCCAACGCCTGGTCGAGCAACTGCTGGGCGCGGGTGACCGCCCCGTCGAGGTTGCCCCGCCGCAGCGCGTCCCGCCGCATGCGCCGGGCCCGGTCCCGCAACTCGTCGAGCCCGCGACCCTGCCGCGGCCCACGCCGCAGCAGGTCACGAAGCACGTCCCGCAGGCTGTCGCCGGCCAGCACCCGCTCGCCGACCTCGTCGACCGCGGCCCGCACGTCGTAGGGCGGCGCGAGCGGGTCCGGCCCGTCGCGCCACGCACCGTAACGAAATCTGTTTCCGGCCACGTCTGGTCAGCTCCCGTAGAGAGTGCGTCCGTCGTCGGTGAGCTCCTTGGCGAGCCGCCGAGTGAGATGCAGGCCCTCGAGCACGAACTCGATGCCCGAGGCCGCCTCGCCGGGCGTCGGCCCGTCACCCAGACCCAGCCGGTCGAGCGCCTTGGCCAGGCCCGGGACCGACCCGATCTGAGCGAGCAGCTCCTCCGCCGGCACCAGGTCGCCGGTCTCGATGATCGCCCCCTCGGCGACCAGCGCGGTGAACCCGGACAGGTCGACCCCACCGAGCCGGTCGCGGAACGTCTCGGCCGTGGCGACCCGCAGCAGGTGGGCGAGCACCTCGGTCTCGCGCCCCTCCTCACCGCTCTCGAACTCGACCTTGCCCCGCAGCGTGGACGTGACCGACACCGTGTCGCAGATGCGGGCCACCGCCTCCTTCTCGTTGCGCAGGCCATAACGCCGCAGAGCGGACGCCGACACCGTCTCGGCGGCCGCGATCGCGAACCGGGCCGAGATGCCCGACCGGGCGTCGACCGCGGGCGACTCACGGACCGCCCGCGTGTAACGCGCCAGCACGTCGAGCAGATGCTCGGGCACGACCGCGACCAGGGCGGCCTCCTGCCGGATCAGTTCGGTCTCCAGGGCCAGCTCGATCGGGTAGTGGGTGCGGATCTCGGCCCCGAACCGGTCCTTGAGCGGCGTGATGATGCGGCCGCGGTTGGTGTAGTCCTCCGGGTTGGCCGACGCCACGAGCAGCAGGTCGAGCGGCAGACGCAGCTGATAGCCACGGACCTGGATGTCCCGCTCCTCCAGCACGTTGAGCAGCGACACCTGGATGCGCTCGGCGAGGTCGGGCAACTCGTTGACCGCGAAGATGCCCCGGTTGGTGCGCGGCACGAGACCGAAGTGGATCGTCTCCGGGTCGCCCAGCGCCCGCCCCTCGGCCACCTTTATCGGGTCGACGTCACCGATCAGGTCACCGACGCTGGTGTCGGGCGTCGCCAGCTTCTCCCCATAACGCTCCGACCGGTGCAGCCACGCCACCGGCAGCAGATCACCGGTCTCGGCGGCAAGCCGCCGCGACCCCGGCGTGATCGGCGCATAGGGGTGCTCGTGCAGCTCCGACCCGGCGATGAACGGAGTCCACTCGTCGAGCAGGTCGACCAGGCCACGGATGAGCCGGGTCTTGCCCTGCCCCCGCTCGCCCAGCAGCACCATGTCGTGCCCGGCGAGCAACGCCCGCTCCACCTCCGGAAGCACGGTGTCGTCATAGCCCACGATGCCCGGGAACCGCGGCGCCCCCGCCCGCAGCCGCTCCAGCAGGTTTTCCCGCAGCTCCTCTTTGACCGTCCGGAACTCGTGCCCCGACGCCCGCAACTCCCCCACCGTGCGGGGAAGGTCAGCGGGGGCCACGGGCAGGAAAGCAGCAGCTTCTGTCACCGCACGAACGCTACTCCGCCCCTCCGACAGAAAAATGAGATCAACGCAGCACCCGGCGCGGGAATAACCGCCAACCCCAAGATCTTCTTCCGGTACGCGGGCCGCCTGTCTTTATTGGACTCGCCCGCACCCGGCCGTGGCCCCCGTCCGCCACTTGGTTTCTGCCAGTCCTGCGGGCCAGTCAGCCAGTCAGCCTTCCCGGGCGCCTCCCGCCTTTGCGTAGCCAGACCGCGCTACCCCTTTACACAGGCCGGTTCAGCGTCACGCCCGAGCGAGTCTTCCCCAGCGACCACCCGCCCGCCCCCTCGCCGCCGCCCCAAGCCACGGGCCGCCCCAAGGCCGGCCAAGATCCGCCCAACCTCAGGGAAGATGTCGCCTCCGAAGACGACGAGGCCTCATCTTCACCGAAAAGGTGCCTCGGATGACCAAGAGATCGGTCGCCAGGCCCTGGATCGCCCAGTTGACCGGCCGCCGCGTCGGGTCGCGAGTCGGGCCACCCAGCCACCGAGTCACCGAGCAAGATCCGTGCAACTTCTCTGAAAGAGGAGCCTCTGAGCGGCCGGGAGACCCCGTCTTCACGGAAAATGGGGTCTCCGAGGACCTCAAGATCAGATCGCCGAACCGCGGATCGCCGGGCCCCGGATCGTGAACGCCCGGGGTCGACCGGCTGCCGGACCGACGATCGCCGTGCCAGCGGGTTCCCCCGTCGCCGGGTCGGGCGGCCGGGGCGCCGGGCGGCCAGGTAGGGCCGGGGCGGGTGCGGCCGGGGCGGGTGCGGCCGGGGCGGGTGCGGCCGGGCCGCGTGAGAACGGCGAGCCGTCCGACATGTGCGGCAAAAGGGACCACGCGCGGCCGGCCGGACGGGTTGAAGCGGTTCGGGCGGAGGGGGAGGCTGTGACGCGCGGCAATGGCGCTGGCTTCGCCGGGGTGGGGGCGGCAGGCTGGCGGGATGGCGGAGATTCAGCGGTACGCGGCGTTCACCGAGGATCCCCAGGGTGGCAACCCGGCGGGGGTGGTGCTGGACGCGGCGGGGCTCAGTGCCGAGCGGATGCTTGCCGTGGCGGCGGAGGTGGGCTATTCGGAGACGGCGTTCCGGGTGTCGGTGGACGGTGGGCGGCATCGGGTTCGGTACTTCGCGCCGCTGGCTGAGGTGCCGTTCTGCGGGCACGCGACGGTGGCTACGGCGGTGGCATTGGGACCGGGTGAGCATATTTTCGTCACCGACGCCGGGGAGGTGCCGGTGCGTGTGGACGAGGCGGGCCGGGCCACCTTGACGAGTGTGGTGCCGACGGTGGGCGAGCTGTCCGCGGCGGATCTGCAAGCGCTGCTGGCGGCGTTGCGGTGGAATGCGTCGGATCTCGACGGGGCACTGCCACCGAAGGTCGCGTACGCCGGGGCGTACCACCCGATTGTGGCCGTCGGGACCCGGCGGCGCCTCGCTGAGCTGGACTATGACGTGCCGGCGTTGAAGGCCCTGATGCAAGCGCGCGGGTGGACCACGGTGCAACTGGTGTTCCGGGCGGCCGAGGACACGTTCGATGTGCGGGACCCGTTTCCGGTGGGTGGCGTCTACGAGGATCCGGCTACGGGGGCGGCGGCCGCCGCGTTCGGGGCCTACCTGCGGGAGCTGCGGATCGTGCCGGCGGACGCCACGCTGCTGCTGCGGCAGGGGGACGACATGGGCCGGCCGAGCCGCATCACGGTGGAGCTGCGCCGGGACGAGCCGGGTGTGCGGGTGAGCGGTAACGCCGTGCCGATCACAGATCTCTGACCGGAGCGGCGGGGCGGGACCGGGGCGAGTCGCTCGAGCCGAGGGAGGCTCGAGCGACTCGCGGCGGGTCCGGGCGAACTGAGCGGGCGAACTGAGCGGGCAAGCTGAGCGGGCAAGCTAGGCGGGCAAGCTAGGCGGGCAAGCTAGGCGGGCAAGCTAGGCGGGCAAGGACCACTTCTGGTTGGTGGCGGCGGTGCAGTCCCAGATCTGCAGGCGGGTGCCGTCGGCGGAGCTGGGTCCGGTGGCGTCCAGGCACTTGCCGAGCGAGCGCAGTGTGCCGTCGGCGTTCGGGGTCCACTGCTGCGCGGCGGTGCCGTTGCAGTCGTACAGCTGGATCTGGGTGCCGTTGGCGGAGCTTGCCGCCGCGACGTCGAGGCACTTGCCGAGCGCCCGGACGGTGCCGTCGGTGCCGACCGTCCACGCCTGGGCGCCGGTGGAGTTGCAGGTGTAGAGCTGGACCGCGGCACCGTTCGCCGACGAGGCACCGGCGACGTCGACGCACTTGCCGCCGTAACCGGTTATCTGCCCGGTGCGGGCCGGCCCGGCGCCGGCATCTCCGGCCCCGGCCCAGACGTAGGTCCCGGTGGTCTTGGCCGGCAACGTCGCGGTGAACTGGCGCGCTCCGGCCCGTACGGTAAATGTCTGGTTCGCCGAGGTCTGGTTGACCACCACGGTGACCAGGGAGTTGTCGGGGTTGACGAAGGCGACGTCGGTGACCGCGCCGGTCGAGCCGTAACCGCTGGCCACCCGCTTCGCGCCGGCTTTCACGAACTTCGAGAACTGGGCGACCATGTTGTAGTCGGGCAGCTTCCAGAACGTGTCCGGGTTCGACGTGCTCTGCACCATCATGGTCGGGTCGGGCGAACCCGACCAGCGCTCCGGCGACCGGTTCTGATCCAGCATGGACACCCAGCCCTCGTAGAGGGTGGCCTGGTTGCGGAAGTACTGCACGATCCGGTCGGCACCCGCGGTCCCCCACACCGAGCGCTCGGTCATCAGGACGTCCTTCTCCGGGTACGTGGCCTTGACCGTCGCCATCACCGACGGGTCACCGGCGTAGTCGTGGAACGCGATCCCGTCGACCGACGAGCGCGCGTCCGCGGTCAGCACGCCCGCCGCGTAGGCGGCGCCTTCGGCGAAGTTGTGGTCGAACGCCCAGATCTTGGTGGTCGGCAGTTCCGCGCGCACCGCCTTGGCCAGCTGACGCTCCTGGTCGGCGGAGACGAGCATGCCGGGATAGTCGGCGGGCGAGAACAACGGCTCGTTCTGGAGCGTAAGAGCGAAGATCGGGATACCCAGCGCCGCGTACGCCCGGACCGCCTTGCCGTAGTACGCGGCCAGGTTCGGGATGTACTGGCTGAGCAGACTCCCGCCGATGATGTTGTTGCTGGTCTTCATCCACGGCGGGGCGCTCCACGCACTGGCGAAGATCTTCAGGTTCGGGTTGATCGCCAGCGCCTGCTGCAGCGTCGAGATGATGTGGTGATCGATGTCCCGCTGGATGGAGAAGCGCGCCAGCGTCGGGTCGGCCGCCCCGTCGTCGTAGGTGTAGAAGTCGTGCGACGTGAAGTCGCTGGTGCCGAGCGTGATCCGGGCGACGTTGAAGCCCGCCCCGTTCACCGGGTCGACGAGCGCCCGCAGCGCGGCGTCCCGTCCCGCCGCACTCATCCGCGACAGGTTGTAGATCGTCGACTCCTCCAGCGAGGAGCCCACCCCGAGCACCGTCTGGTACTGCTGGGTGGTGTCGACCGTGATGGTGGCGGTTCCGCCGGCGGCCGCGGTGGCGAGGTCGGCCTGCTTGCTCAGCTGGTACGGGGTGCCGGCCAGGCCGGCCGCCGGGTTGGTGTACCAGTTGCCGTTCTTGGGCTCGTAGCCGGCGGTGCGTGACTCGGAACTGAGATGGACCTGCACGGCACCGGCCGGCGCGGCTTGGACGGAGCTTGCGGGGATACCGAGTCCGACGACGGCGAGGCCGGCGACGGCAGCTGCCGCGATGCGAGAGCGGGGGGACATCAGCGGTGCTCACCTCCCATAAATTATAAGTTGAACTAACAGTCCCGAAATACTCCCGTCCCGATAGAGGTCAGTCAATGACCTGCCGGTTCCGGAACCCGGGACGGCCGCGCCGGGCGGGCCGCCTAGGATTTGCGGGATATGAGCGCCACATTGATCGGCCGGGACCTAGCCGCGGGGCACGGCGACCGCGTTCTCTTCTCGGGGCTCGACCTCGTCGTCGCACCCGGGGACGTGATCGGCCTCGTCGGGGTCAACGGAGCGGGCAAGACGACCCTTCTGCGGACGCTGGCGGGGCTCGTACCCCTGGAGAGCGGAACCGTCTCGCTCAGCCCGCCCACCGCGAACGTCGGATATCTGCCGCAGGAGCGGGAACGGCGCGCCGGCGAGAGTGTGCGCGACTTCCTCGCTCGCCGCACCGGGGTGGGACCGGCACAGGCGGCCATGGACCTGGCGGCGGAACGGCTCGGCGAGGGCGCCGACGGGGCGGACGACGAATATGCCGTGGCCCTCGAACGGTGGCTCGACCTCGGCGGGGCCGACCTGGAGGAGCGGGCCGCGCAGGTGGCGGCCGAGCTCGGGCTCACGGTGGCGCTTGATCATCCGATGACGGCGCTGTCCGGGGGCCAGGCGGCTCGGGCGGGCATGGCGTCGCTGCTGCTCAGCCGGTTCGACGTGGTTCTGCTCGACGAGCCGACGAACGACCTCGACCTGGCCGGGCTGGCGCGGCTGGAGGAGTTCGTGCGCGGCCTGCGGGCCGGGACCGTGGTGGTCAGCCACGATCGGGAGTTCCTCACCCGTACGGTCAGCAAGGTCCTTGAATTGGATCTCGCGCAGCAGCGGGTGAATCTTTACGGCGGCGGCTATGCCGCCTACCTCGAGGAGCGGGAGCGGGCGCGCCGGCATGCTCGCGAGGAGTACGAGGAGTACGCCGACAAGAAGGACGACCTGCTCGAACGTGCTCGCATGCAGCGCGCCTGGATGGACAAGGGCGTGCGGAACGCGCGCCGGAAGGCGCCGGACAACG
Organism: Paractinoplanes ferrugineus; assembly: GCF_016862195.1. Taxonomy (GTDB): domain Bacteria; phylum Actinomycetota; class Actinomycetes; order Mycobacteriales; family Micromonosporaceae; genus Actinoplanes; species Actinoplanes ferrugineus. The sequence goes on from NZ_BOMM01000056.1 coordinate 14,403, forward strand.
ACAAGATCGCCAAGCACGCCCGTGGCGAGACCAGCGAGAAGCAGGCGGCCAAGGCTCGGCAGACCGAGAAGATGATCGAGCGGCTCGACGCCGTCGAGGAGCCCCGCAAGGAGTGGGAGCTGCGGATGTCGATCGCCGTGGCGCCCCGGGCCGGGGCCGTGGTGGCGACCATGCGGGACGCGGTCGTGCGGCGCGGGGACTTCACGCTGGGACCGGTCACGCTGCAGATCGACTGGGCCGACCGGGTCGCGATCACCGGCGCCAACGGGTCGGGCAAATCGACGCTGCTGGCGGCTCTGCTCAACCGCCTGCCGCTCGACGAGGGTTCGGCCGGCCTCGGGCCCGGTGTGGTGGTCGGCGAGATCGACCAGGCACGCGGACTGTTCCTGGGGCCGCAGCCGCTAGTGGCCGCGTTCGGGGCCGAGGTGCCGACCTGGGCCGACGCCGACGTGCGGACCCTGCTGGCCAAGTTCGGCCTCCGGTCCGGGCACGTGCCGCGCCCGGCCGCCACCCTGTCGCCCGGTGAACGCACCCGGGCGGCGCTGGCCCTGCTTCAGGCGCGCGGGGTCAACCTGCTGGTCCTCGACGAGCCGACGAACCACCTGGACCTGGTCGCGATCGAGCAGCTCGAGTCGGCGCTGGCCGGCTACACCGGCACGCTGCTGCTGGTCACCCACGACCGGCGGATGCTGGAGGCGATCGAGACCAACCGCCACCTCGAGGTCGACGGCGGGAAGGTGTCGGGCTGATGCACGTCGACCACGCTCGCGCCCGGGACGCGTTCCTCGGACAGCTCGACGCGTTCGTGGCCGCCGTCGAACCACTCAGCGATCGGCAGCTGCTCGAGTCCAGCCGCTGCCTCGGCTGGACGCTCGGCAACGTGGTCGTCCACGTGCACCTCGGGCTGCAGGAGATGCTCCTCGGCCTGGTCGGCAGCACCGATGCCGAGCCCGACTCGGATGCGGCCGCCTATTGGCGGGCACCGGCGCCGGGCGAGGGCGATTGGCTCGACGGGACGCGGTTCGTGCAGCTGCTGGGCGCGTCCTACCGGCGGCCCAGCGGCGCGATCCGGCACCTGGCACCGACCGTCGACGGGGTGCGTGCGGCGACCGCGGCCCTGGCGCCCGGTGCCGTGCGGTTCCAGGGTCAGGTGCTGCCGACCGGCGATTTCCTGGCGACCTGGGCCGTCGAGCTGGCCGTCCACCACCTCGACCTTCGCCGGCCCGGCGCGGCGCCGGACGCGCTGCGGCTCACCCGGCAGACCGTCGAGGCGCTGACGGGCAGCGCTTTTCCAGTCTCGTGGACGGATGAGACGGTGGCGCTGCTCGGCACCGGGCGGGTGCGGCCGACGGAGGACCAGGCACGGTTCGCCCGCGAACTGCCCGTCCTGGGCTAGCCGGCCGCAGGCCGACCGCGGCTCCAGTCCGGTTTGCCGCCGGCCGCGTTCGAGGTCACGTCGGGCCCGATGAGCAGGAAGTGGGCCTCGTCGCCGTCGACCCGGGGGCAGTGCTCGACCCCGCGCGGGATGACCAGCAGGTCGCCGGGCAGCAGCGGCACGTCGCCGTCGCGCAGTTGGATCGTCATCCGCCCGGCCAGCAGCAGGAAGGTCTCGTCCTGGTCGTCGTGCGAGTGCCAGGTCGTCGACCGGGTCCCCTTCGCCACCTTGAGCAGATTGCCGTTGGCGGTGGCGAGCACCCGCTGGGACCAGAACTCGGTGAGGCCGGCCGCTTCGTCGGCGACCGCGAATTTCGTGAGCATGCACCGATCCTGACCGGCGTGGCCGGCCCGGCGGCAGTGGTAGGAATGACCGATGCCGCAAGGATCCTCACACCGGGTCGTCCTCGTCGTCGACGAACAGTCCAACCCGTTCGAGGTCGGCTGCGCGTGCGAGATCTTCGGCGGCCCGTTGCGGCCGGAGATCGGCTTCCCGCTGTACGACCTCCGGGTGGCCGCCCCGCGCCGGTCGACACCCATGCGCGACGCCCTGTTCAGCGTCGGCGCGGTCGGACGGCTCGACGAGATCGACCGGGCCGACACCGTGATCGTGCCCAACCGGCCGTACGTCGAGACGCCGACCCGCCCGCAGTTGCTCACCGCCCTGCGCCGCGCCCACCGGCGCGGAGCTCGCCTGGTCGGGCTGTGCACAGGCGCGTTCACCCTGGCCGAGGCCGGTCTGCTCGACGGCCGCCGGGCAACGGTCCACTGGGACCTCGCCGCGGAGTTCCGACAGCGGTTCCCGGCGGTGACGCTGGAGCCCGACGTCCTGTTCGTCGACGACGGTGACGTGCTGACGTCGGCCGGCAGTGCCGCCGCGCTCGACCTCGGGCTGCACATCGTCCGGCGCGATCACGGCGCTGAGGTCGCCAACCACGTCAGCCGCCGCCTCGTCTTCGCCGCCTACCGCGACGGCGGCCAGCGCCAGTTCGTGGAACGCCCGATGCCACCGGCCGTCGACCACTCCCTCGCGCCCGCGCTGGCCTGGGCCCAGGAGCGCCTGGACGAGCCGATCACCGTCGCCGACCTGGCCCGACGCGCCGGGCTGAGCGCGGGCAGCCTGCACCGCCGATTCCGGGCCGAGCTCGGCATCACCCCGTTGGCCTGGCTCACCGCCGAGCGGGTCACCCTGGCCTGCCGCCTGATCGAACAGGACGCGCACGGGCTCGAATCGGTGGCGCGGCGCGCCGGGCTCGGCACCGGCGCGAACATGCGCTCCCTGTTCAAGCGCCACCTCGGCGTGAGCCCGGCGGACTACCGTCGGCGCTTCATCGTTCCGCAGGTGGCGGGGCGAGCCGGAACTCGCGCGGTGACCGGCCGGTCTCCCGTTTGAACGCCGTGCTGAGCGCGCTCTGCGAGCCGTAGCCGACGGCGTGCGCGATGGCCGCCAGCCCGTCGCCGCGGCGGAGGCGGTCGGCGGCCAGTTCGATGCGCCAGCCGGTCAGATAGTCGAGCGGCCCCTGACCGACCGCCTGTTTGAAACGGGCGGCCAGGGTCGAGCGCGACACGGTGGAGACCGCGGCCAGGTCGGCCACCGTCCAGGCGCGGGCCGGATCGGCGTGCAGGGCGCGCAGCGCGGGAGCCACCACCGGGTCGGCCAGGCCGCCGAGCCATCCCGGGCCGGCCGGCGGGGTGGTGGCCAGGTGCAGGCGCAGGATGTGGATCAGCATGACCAGCGCCAGGTGCTCGGCCACCAGGCGGGCGGCCACCGGGCGGTCACGCAGCTCGGCGTCGATCTGGGACAGGGCCCAGCGCAGGGTGGCGGCCGCCTCGGTGCCGCCGGGCACGTGCAGCACCGGCGGCAGGGCGTCGAGCAGCAGCTCCCGGGCCCGGGCACCGAAGTCGAACCGGCCGCCGAGCAGGAACACGTCGTCGCCGCTGCCGGTGCGGGCGATCCCGCCGGTGGCGGCGGCGAACACCGGGCCGGCCGGGCGGCGGGCCACGTCGAGCCCGCTGGCCAGCACGAACCGCTGCGGCCGGGTGAGCAGGAAGCAGTCGCCCTCGGCCAGTGGCCAGACGACGTCGTCGACGATCAGGAGGCAACTTCCGCGGCGTACGGCGTTGAACTTCACGGCCGCCGGCGGGTCGAAGTCGAGGGCCCACTCCCCACCCGCGACCAGTCCGACGGAAAGACGACTGGTCGTGCCGACGAGGGCGAGCACGTCTTCGAGGGGATCAGCGGGTTGGACGCTCACGAAACTATCTTGGATGGCCAACTATTCCACGTCCAGCTCGACGGGCGGAAGCTGAGTACATGACACGAGTAACCACCCCGTACACCGTTGGCACCACCGCCGCCGAGGTCCTGGCCGGCGTCGACCTGACCGGGAAGCGTTTCCTGATCACCGGCGGCGGTTCGGGACTCGGCGCGGCGACCGCCCGGGCGTTGCGGGACGCGGGCGCCGAGGTCGCCGCCACCACCCGGGCCGATCTCGACCTCGCCGACCTCGGCAGCGTCGAACGGTTCACCGACACGTGGGACGGCCCGCTGCAAGGCATCGTGGCGAACGCCGGGATCATGGCACTGCCGGCGTTGACCCGGGCCGCCAACGGCTGGGAGCTGCAGCTGGCGACCAACTTCCTCGGCCACTTCGCGCTGATCACCAGGCTGCGCCGGCACCTGACCGAAGGGGCCCGGATCGTCGTGGTGAGCTCCGGGGCGCAGGCGCCGATCGACTTCGCCGACCCGCACTTCGAGCGGCGCGCCTACGACCCGTGGGCCGCCTACGGCCAGTCGAAGACCGCCGGCGTGCTGCTCGCGGTCGCGCTCGCCGAGCGCTGGCAGGCCGCCGGGATCACCGCGAACGCGCTGGCCCCGGGCCGCATCCACACCGCGCTGCAGCGGCACCTCGACGACACCACGATGCGGTCGATGGGCGCCATGGCCGAGGACGGCACGCTGCTGCACCCGGACAACTTCAAGACCCTGGAGCAGGGCGCCGCGACCGAGGTGCTGCTCGCCGCGTCACCGCTGCTGGCCGGCGTGACCGGGCGCTTCTTCGACGAGGACAACCAGGAACGGGCGGTGGTCGACGGCGATTCGGCCGACCGGCTGTGGGACCTCGCCACTCAGGCGGTCAGCGGGGCGCTCGGGGCCCCCTCGTTGCCGGACCGGTCGAGCCCGGTCAGGCAGTAGACGGACCGGGCCGCCGCCGGTTTCGGGTCGACCACCGGTGTGCCGCTGCGCCCGGTCGCGACCAGCGCCGCGGCCCCGCCGGAGACCCGGTAGAGCGCCCAGCTCGTAGCGCCCGGCGCCGCCGCCGTGAACTCCAGGGCCGGTCCCGCCCTCTGCGCCGCCGACAGGGACGGCGCGGCCGGTGGGGCCGCCGGCAGCTGGGTCATCACGGCGGGCAGGGCCGGCGCCGAGTAGTGGTTCTTGGCGTAGCGGGAGACCGAGCCGAGCCGGTCGGTCCGCACCGACTTGGCGCTGAAGTGCACCTCGCCCTGCACGCCGGCCTTCTTGTCGAGGTCGAGGTGCCGGTCGATCTCGGCCGGGTTGCTCCAGGCGCCCTTCTCCCCCACCCGGTAGTCGCCCTGCCCGATCCACAGCTGCACCTTCGTGCCCTTGACCAGGTCGGTCCACCACGGCAGCAGCTTGGCGTAGTCGGCCTTGGCGAAGCCGATGTTCCAGTAGAGCTGCGGAACGATGTAGTCGAGCCAGCCGGCACGCACCCACTTGCGGGTGTCGGCGTAGATCGCGTCGTACGCCTCGAGGCCGTGCGAATCCGAACCGGCCGGGTCGGTCTCCGCGTTGCGCCAGATGCCGAACGGGCTGATCCCGAACTTCACCCACGGCTTGAGCTGTTTGATCCGCTCGTTCATCTCGCGGACCAGGGTGTCCACGTTGGTGCGCCGCCAGTCGCCGCGCGACATCCCGTTGCCGTACCTGGCGTAGCTGGCGCCGTCCGGGAAGTCCTCGCCCGCCTGCGGATAGGGGTAGAAGAAGTCGTCGAAGTGCACGCCGTCGAGGTCGTACTTCTTGACCGCCTCCAGCATCGACTCCTCGACGAACCGGCGGGCCGCCGGGATGCCGGGATCGAAGTACAGCCGGGCCTGGCTGCCCTTCGGGTAGGCGATCGCCCATTCGCGATGGGTGATCAGCGGGTGGTTGCGGGCGAGCTTGGTGAAGTCGGCGCCGGGTCCGTCGGGGCCCGGCTGCGTCCCCCGGTACGGGTTGAACCAGGCGTGGAACTCCAGGTTCCGGGCGTGCGCCCGCTCGACCATGTACGCCATCGGGTCCCAGCCCGGGGAGCTGTTGTCCCGGCGGCCGGTGAGCCACTCCGTCCACGGCGCGAACTCGGACGGCCAGACGGCGTCGCCGCTCGGCCGCACGTGCACGAAGATCGCGTTGTGGTTCTGCGCCACGGCCAGGTCGAGCCACCTGTCGTACTCCGCCTTGACCTGCGCCTGGGACAGACCGGGCCGGCTCGGGAAGTCGATGTTCATGACCGTGGTGAGCCAGAAGCCGCGGGTCTGCCTGGTCGCCGTCATCGGCACGCCACCGCATTTCCCGGCGACAGTCGCAACCTCGGGGGCCGCCGGAGCGGCGGGCTGGAGCGGGTCGGCCAGCACGGCGGCCGGCTGATAGACCGCCGCTCGCAGCAGACCGAGGCCTAACACACCCAGCGCGACGAGCAGTGAAGCGAGGGTGATGATCAGCCGGACGGGTGGACGGCGCCGGTGGAGCATGCCGAACAGTCTGCCTTGCCCGCACGGGAGCGCCACCCGCCGTAGAGTCTCGGAGTGACTGTCGTCGTTGTAGGAGCGGGTATAGCGGGGCTGTCATGCGCCCGTGAGCTGGTAAACGCGGGCGTTCCGGCCAAGGTGGTGGAACAAACGGACAAAGTTGGCGGACGTCTGGCCAGTGAGCAGATCGACGGTCGCTGGGTCGACACCGGGGCCGCCTACCTGACCGCCGACGACCCCGGGTTCCTCGGCCGCCTGCAGACCTGGCGCATCGACGGCCTCGCCCACCCGTGGACCGACACGTTGCGTGGTCAGCAGGGATCGGGGCCGATGCGCTGGGCGGCGCCGGACGGCCTCAACAGCCTCGCCAAGGACCTCGCGCGCGGACTCGACGTCACCCTTGGCGTCCGGATCACCGAACTGCCGGACGCCGAGGCGGTGGTGCTTGCCATGCCCGGCCCGCAGGCCCGCCGGATCTTCGCCGATGTGGCGGAACAGTCCTGGTCACCGGTGCTGACGGCGATCTTGACGTACGCCCGGAGGTCGTGGCCCGACTTCGCCGGCGCGTTCGTCAACGACCATCCGGTGCTCGCCACCGTCTTCGACGACGGCGACCGGCGTGGGGACGGCGCCCCGGTGCTGGTGGCGCACTCGACGGCGGGGTACGCGAAGGAGCACTCCGGTGGCGAGAAGCTGGCCGAGGCGGTCGGCGACCATCTCGGCCTCAGCGAGACGCCGCGGATCGTCACCCGCTACTGGCCGCACGCCCAGCCGCGGCCCGGACGCGACGAGTTCGCCCGGTACGGCAACGTCTATGTGTGCGGCGACGCGTTCGGCCGGCCCCGCGTGCAGACGGCCTGGCTGAGCGGCCGGGCGACGGCTCGCGCCATCCTCCGGCAGCTCGGCCGGGATCAGAGCACCGAGCGGTAGACCTCGAGCGTGTCCTGCGCGATCCGGGACCAGCTAAACTTCTCGACGGCGCGGCGGCGGCCCGCCTTGCCCATGGTGGCGGCCCGCTGCGGATCCCGGATCAGCGTGGTCATCGCCGCGGTCAGGTCGGCCACGAACTTGTCCGGCGACACCGGCGTGCCCGTACCGTCGGAAAGCTGCTCGATCGGCACCAGCAGGCCCGTCTCGCCGTCCGCGACCACCTCGGGGATTCCGCCCGTCGCGGTGGCGACGACGGCGGTCTCGCAGGCCATCGCCTCCAGGTTGACGATGCCCATCGGCTCGTAGATGGAGGGGCAGACGAACACGGTCGCGTGCGTGAGGACCTGGACGACTTCCTGTTTGGGCAGCATTTCCTGGACCCAGATGACGCCGTTCTCGTCGCGCGCGCGGCGCAGATCGTCGGCCAGGCCCTGGACCTCGGCGGCGATCTCCTTGGTGTCGGGCGCGCCCGCGAGCAGCACGATCTGCGTCTCGGGCGGCAGGTCGTGGCAGGCCCGCATGAGGTAGGGCAGGCCCTTCTGCCGGGTGATCCGACCGACGAAGACGACGCTGGGCCGGTTGAGGTCGATGCCGAGCCGCTCGATCACGTCGGTGCCGTGGTTCGGGGTGTACTGCTCGGTGTCGATGCCGTTGTAGACCACGCGTACCTTGTCCGGATCGACCGAGGGGTACGCGGTGAGCACGTCGCGCCGCATGCCGCCGGACACCGCGATGATCGCGTCGGCGTTCTCGATGGCGACGCGCTCGCAGAAGGACGACAGCGCATAACCGCCGCCGAGCTGCTCGGCCTTCCACGGGCGCAGCGGCTCGAGGCTGTGCGTGGTCACCACGTGGGGAACGCCGTGCAAAAGCTTGGCGGTGTGGCCGGCGAAGTTCGCGTACCAGGTGTGGCTGTGCACGATGTCGGTGCCCTCGCAGCCGGCCGCGATCTCGAGGTCGACCCCCATCGTGCGCAGCGCCGCGTTGGCCCCGGCCAGCTCGGCGGGCTCCGGGTAGGCCGTCACGCCGGGCTCGGTGCGGGGCGCCCCGAAGCAGTGGACGCGCACGTCGGCGAGGTCGCGCAGGTCGCGGGAGAGGTATTCCAGGTGCACGCCGGCACCGCCGTAGACCTCGGGCGGGTATTCCCGGGTGATGAGGTCGACGCGCAGCGATGTTGTCACGTAGCGGAGCCTAGTGCCTCCCACCGGAAGCGGCGCGGCGGCTCGCAAGATCCGGTAGCCTGACCCTCGCCGATTTTGCCTTCTTCGACCGGCTCCGAATTTCGAACGGCTCGGAATCTCGAACGGCTCCGAATCTCGGCTGGCATTAGTGCTGGCGGAAAGTTAGCGTCCTTCCATGGCTGTCAAGGTGCTTGCAATCGTTCTGGCCGGTGGTGAAGGTAAGCGCCTCATGCCCCTGACGGCGGACCGGGCCAAGCCCGGCGTGCCCTTCGGTGGCATCTACCGCATGATCGACTTCGTCCTGTCGAATCTGGCGAACGGTGGCTACCTCAAGATCGTCGTTCTGACCCAGTACAAATCGCACTCGCTCGACCGGCACATCACCAAGACGTGGCGGATGTCGACGCTGCTCGGCAACTACGTCACCCCGGTGCCGGCCCAGCAGCGTCTCGGGCCGCGCTGGTTCGCCGGGTCGGCCGACGCGATCTACCAGAGCCTCAACCTGATCAACGACGAGTCACCCGACTACGTCATCGTCTTCGGCGCCGACCACATCTACCGCATGGACCCGAAGCAGATGGTCGAGGACCACATCGCCTCGGGCGCCGCGGTGACCGTGGCCGGCATCCGCCAGCCCCGCTCCGAGGCCTGGCAGTTCGGTGTCATCGACGTCGACGCGGACGGCCGGCGGATCAAGGCGTTCCGGGAGAAACCGCGGGACGCCGAGGGCCTGCCCGACTCCCCCGACGAGGTGTACGCCTCGATGGGAAACTACGTCTTCACGACCCGCGCCCTGTGCGAGGCGGTCACCCGGGACGCGCAGAACCCCGACAGCAAACACGACATGGGCGGGAACATCATCCCGATGCTCGTGGAGCGGGGCGAGGCGAACGTCTACGACTTCCGCGACAACTCGGTGCCGGGCAGCACCGACCGCGACCGCGGCTACTGGCGCGACGTGGGCACGCTCGACTCGTTCTACGAGGCCCACATGGACCTCATCGCCACGCTGCCGATCTTCAACCTCTACAACCACGAGTGGCCGATCTTCACCAACTACGGCTCCTGGCCGCCGGCGAAATTCGTGCACGGCTACGACGACCGGCAGGGCCGCGCCATCGAGTCGATGATCTCGCCCGGTGTGGTGGTGTCCGGCTCCCTGGTGGAGCGCTCGGTCATCTCCCCCAACGTGCGGATCAACTCCTGGGCGCACGTCGAGGGCTCGGTGCTGATGGAGGGCGTGTCGGTGGGCCGCCGCGCGATCGTGCGCAACGCCATCATCGACAAGAACGTGGTGATCCCGGAGGGCGCCCAGATCGGCGTCGACCTCGATCGCGACCGCAAGCTCTACACGGTCTCCGACAACGGCATCGTGGTCATCGGCAAGGGCCAGCGGATCGAGCTCTAACGCCGGTCCCGCAACGTCTGCGAGGGGGACACACCGAACCTCTCGCGGTAGGCGCCGGCGAAGCGGCCCAGGTGGGTGAAGCCCCAGCGGTAGGCCACTTCGCTGACGTTCACCTGCCATGGGTCGGAGCGGGACAGCTCGGCGTGCACGCCGTCGAGGCGTAATCGCTTGAGGTACGTCAGTGGGGACATCCCGACGTGCTGCCGGAACGACTCCTGCAGCACGCGGATGCCCACCCCGCCGACCGATGCCAGCTCGGCCGCCGTGAACTGGTGCCACGGCTCGGCGTGCATGGCATCCAGCGCTCGTTTCACCGTCCGCGGGCGGCGCGGGCCCTGCAGACCGGCGGGCTCGTCCACGCCGTACGGGTGCTCGACCGTCAGCGCGAGACCGCTGACCACCATGTCGCGCCAGCGCGACGCCATCCGCGGCTGGCGGATCAGACCGTTCTCGGCGCACAGTTCGGCGTGCAGCAGCCGCACCAGGGCCGCCCACGTGCGGCCGGGGCCGTCGACCAGGTCGAAGCTCTCGCCCAGCAGCAGCGGGGACACGAAGCGCTGGTCGAGGGCCGCGTCGAGTTCGCGTTCGAGGGCCGCCCGCTCCACCTTGACGCTGAGCAGCCGGCAGTCGCCGGGCCAGTAGAGGTCGATGTCCCCGACCGGGCGGAACACCGCCGCCCGGGTCGAGTCGGCCAGCACGGTGGCGCCGCGGTGCCGGGACCGCAGCGTGCCGGTCAGCGGGGCCAGCACGTGATAGGCGGTCTCGAGATCGCCGATGTTGACGTGCATGTCGGCGCCGTAGCTGATCTCGCCGACGGTGACCGGACCGAGCATCACCACGTCGCCGGAAAAGGCGAACCCGCTGAGGTCACCGATCGGGGTGACCTGCAGCGGGCCGTAGAACATCTGGCGGCAGAACGCCTTGGCCTCGGCCACGTCGCGGGTGTGAAGCGCGATGTGGACCGGTGTGTCGAGAGGCGTGGCCGGGCCGACCATGCCGTCCACCCTAGACCTCGTCAGGCCGCGACGGTGGCCTCCACGGGCCAGGTGAACTCGCCTACGCCGCCGTCCGGGACATCGACCTCGGCGAGTGGCGTCACCGGATCCCGCCAGACCGTGTACGGGCCGGCCGGGAGACTGTCGATGACGACACTCCACATGACCCCGCCCCGGACATAGCGGGCGCGCACCGCGGCGTGCGTCCGTGTTCCCGGGTCGTCGATCGGGCTGACCTCGATCTCGTGGCCGTGCAACCGGCCCGGCGTGTGGATGAGCAGCGCGCCGACGCCGTTGCCGATGTTCAGGACGACTGTGCCCTGCCCGCTCGGCGCCATCGTGTGGTGCGTGTGTGAGTGGCTCATGGGTTGTTGAACCCGTCGAACGGAGTGCCGAGGAAGGGGAACTTCTTGAGCAGGCCGGCGCTGGAGTTCTTGATGCTCAGGCCCTGCTCGACCAGACCCGCGGCGGCGTCCGGCTTGAACTTCTCGTCGACCAACGCGAAGGTGACCCCCGCCACCGCCTTGATCGAGATGGAGACCACGTCGTCCTCGATGCGGCGCCCGTTCGGGAAGCCGGCCAGGTCGCCGTCGAGGATGCCGAACTTCTTCGGCTCCTTCACCGGCGGGATCGCGGTGTTCAGGCGCAGCATGTCGGCCTTGACGTCGCCGGTGGCGTTCTGGAAGCCCTTGATCAGCCCGTCCGGGATGCCGGTGAGCAGGATCGCGACCAGGTCGGCGCGCGGCGTCTTGGCCTTGTTGAGCTTGTCGAGGTTGTTGAACAGGCCCGGGTAGAGCACCGGCAGCAGCCCGGCGAGCTCGGGCTGTTCGACGAACCCGGCGAACCGCTTGTCCTCCTTCGGCTCCAGGCTGTTGAACAGGTCCTTCTGGGCCATCGGGATGACGACCTCGTTGACCAGCGGGTTGCCCAGCCGGGAGACCTGCACCTGGGGGCCGACCTCGACGTCGGCGTTCTTCTTGTCGCCCTGGCGGACCTGCACCTGGCGGCGGCTCGCCGACGTCCAGACGCCGATGACCGCGCCCGGGTCGCTGGCCTTGACCTTCTTCTTGCCGTCGCGGCGCACCATGTGCAGCGGCACCTGGATGGCGATCGAGTGCACGTTCAGCTTGTCGACGGCGTTCACCGCCTTGCCGGCGTAGTTGAACAGGCTCTGACCGACCAGGTGTTTGTCCTGGAACGGGCGCAGCGTGCCGAGGTCGAAGATCGAGCCGAGGTCGACGAAGAACGCGTCGGCGCGCTGGCCGGCGAACACCTTCTCGCCGGTCTTGAGCTTGGCGACCGCGTCGGCGGCGAGCTTCTCGTAGTTCGGGATCGAGATCTTGCCGACGTTGCAGGGCGGGCAGGGCAGCTTCGAGTGCAGCACCGTGCTCTTGCCGTGCGCGTCGACCTTGGTGACCGAGAAGAACTGCCGCCGGTTCCAGTTCGCGTCGTCGAGCGACTTGATCTGGCCGGTGTTGTAGAGGAACGTTTTGTCGTTACGCAACTCGGTGCGGAACCGGAACTGGTAGGTCACGTCCGGTCGCGCGTCACCGTTGGCGTCGATGTGGATCTCGTACAGGACGTCGTCACCGAACTCGAAGAAGTTCGGGCCGCTCGCCGGAAGCTGCATCGGAACGTAGTTCGCGATGATCGTCACAGTGTCCGGGTCGTCCGGGCTGACGAAGGCGTAAAGGTCGGACGAGTCCGCGACCGGGTCCTTGCTGATTTCCGGAGCTTCACGATGCGAAGACATTTAGAAAAGCTCCCTTCAGGCCTTTGCGGCTTTGACGAGTTCGGCGGCGAGCTTCTTGTTCGTGACGGTCTTTTTCGAACCGCCCTTGAAAATGTCGATGGTGCCTTTGCCCGCGTCCCGCACGGAGATCACCAGGGGCTGGCCGTCGTCCTTCGCCTCGGTCTCACCTGCGAGGCTCAGCCCCGCGACACCGGCGACGGAGACGCCCACACCGGCCGTCGCGGCGATGGCGAGAACCCTGCGGCGGTTGAGGCGGGAGTCCGCCGGGCCGCGGTAACGAACACGACTCATGGTCGGCCTTTCGTCATTCTCTTCAGGAACGGGTTTGCAGCGTCGACGCTCATCAGTACGAGGACCGAACCTGGGAGGTTCAAAGGTTTTCTCGCCTCTTTCTCAGGAAAGTCCCAACAACCGCCCACAGCAGCGCCCCGCCCCCCAGAAGCACGGCACCCATCAAGATCTGGTGACCCAGCGTGGCCTGCGTATCCTCACTCACAGTGGCTATCGCCCGGGTCTGCCCGGTCGCGTCGGAAGTTTCCGCCGGCGCCGCCACCGGTTCCGCCGACTTCTCCGTCGTCTCCGCGATGTCCGGCTTCTTGGACGTGGCCGCCGTCACAGCCGGCTTCACGGCCGCCTTCACCGCCGGCTTCTTCGCGGCGGGCGCGGCGTCGAACGCCAGATCCGAACAGGAGTAGTAGGTGTCGACCGTGCTCGACGTCTGCCAGACGATGTAGAGGATCTGCCGCCCGGTCCGGTCCGAGGGCAGCTTCACGCTCATCTGATAGGCGCCACCGCGCAGCGGCGGGTCCTTGATCTCGGCCAGCTTGCCGCCGAGATCATCCCAGCTGAGCTGCCGAGTGGGGTCGAACCCCTGTTTCGTCAGATAGATCCGGAAGCTGCCGGCGTGCGGCAGTGTCGCCCGATACTTGATCTTCAGGGTCTCCCCCGCACTCACCGCCGTCGACGGAAAATCGTCCCGCGCGACGTCCAGGCCCTTGAAGTTCGTCAGGCCGCCACTGCACAGCTCCCCGTCCGGCACGAACTTCCGGTCGTCCCCGTTGACGTTGGGAACCCGCAGGTTGTCGAACGTCCCGAACGGCCCGCCGTTGGCCTTGAGCGCCGCTTTGCAGGCCGCCGTGCCGGTGGCGGTCCCACCTCCGGCCGCGCAGGCGGCGCTGCGGCTGATCGGGGTGGTGGGTGCACCGTGCGCGAACGCGGGTAAGGCGGTAATCAGCGGCGCCAGTGCCGCGACGGCGGCAGCGGCGGCGAGTCGGCGGATCATGGGCGTACTCCCGGTGGCGAGACAGCGGGGCCCGGGCCGGCTCCGCACGGGGAAGTACGCAGATGCCCGGTCAGCCGTTCACCTTTGAAGCCGGTGTGATTGCATGGCTGGGTTCCAACCGAACCGGAGGAGAAACATGGAAAAGCCCGAGATCGGCCCGATCCAGGGCGAGCCGCCCGCCGACCTGGTGATCGAGGACATCACCGTCGGCGACGGTCCGGAGGCCACCGCCGGCCAGCTCGTGACCGTGCACTACGTGGGCGTCTCGCACTCGAACGGCGTCCAGTTCGACGCCTCGTGGGACCGCGGTGAGGCGTTCGACTTCCCGCTCGGTGCCGGCCAGGTGATCGGCGGGTGGGACCAGGGCGTACAGGGCATGAAGGTCGGCGGCCGCCGCAAGCTGACCATCCCGCCGCACCTGGGCTACGGCGCCCGTGGCGCCGGCGGCGTCATCAAGCCCAACGAGACGTTGATCTTCATCGTTGACCTGCTCGGCGTGAAGTAGGCAGCTCCGCGCGGGGGCAGAGGGAGGCGGCCCGCCTCCCTCTGCCCCGCATCAACGGAACAACCGCAGGTCGATCGACTCGGCCATGGCGCGCTGCCCGGCCACGTTGGGATGCAGGTGGTCGGCCTGATAGGCGGGCAAGACCTGAGACGGGTTCGCCGGATCGCGGAGCGCCGCGTCGAAGTCGGCCACCCCGTCGAACTCACCCGCCGTGCGCACCCAGGCGTTGACCGCCTGCCGAGTCGCCTCCTGCGCCGGCCCGAAACACCCGGCCGCGCACCCGTAGGGCGTGATCGTCGCACCGATCACCCGAATCCCCGCCCGGTGCGCGCGCTGCGCGATCGTCCGCAGCCCGGCGATCAGGTCCTCGGCCGCCGCGTTGTAGCCGATGTCGTTGATCCCGTCGGCCAGGATCAGGTAGCGCACCCCGGTCTGCCGCCGCACGTCGGCCTTCTCCCGCTTCAACCCCGAGACGCTGGTGCCGGCTCCACAGCAGTCGGTCCGATCGGTGAGCACCTGATTGCCACCGATCCCCTGATTGAGCACGCCGAACCGTCCCCCGAGCCGCCCGGCAAGCACATCGGTCCACCGATCGTTGCCGTTCCAGGTGGTGTAGGCCCCGTCGGTGATCGAATCCCCGAGCGCCACGATGCTCCCCCGCACCCCCCGACCGGCCTCGACATCGACCCCGGCAAGCCAGAACCAGCTATTGACGTACGACGTGAAGCCCGCCCCCGCTCCCCCGGCCAGATTCCCCGCGCCGACGAATTGCGTGCCCTGAGCCGCATCGTGCCCGGTGATCGCCGCCGCGTCGGCGCCCGCGGTCACATAGACGTCCACCGCGAGGTCCTGCCCGTACGCCACACTCAGGTCGACCGGATCACTGACCGCGGCCGCCCCCATCTTGACCGTGACCCCGGCCCGCCCCCGGAACGTGACCCGCCGGGCCGTCCCCGCCACAAGCTCGGCCGACCCCGAGGCAACCGCCCGCGCAACCCCCACCGCGCCGAACGTCACATCGGCCGCCCCGAACGCGTTGGACAGCCGAATCCGCACCGTCTCCCCACCCACCGTCGGGTGCACGATCATCCGCAGCGTCTGCCGAGCGAACGTCGGCCCCACCTCCCGCTGCGGACTACTGGCCCAGGCCCCCACCCAGCGCCCGCCCCCCTTCCCCGCGCCCGAATCAGCCGCCGCGCTCATCCCTCCCGGCCCGGCGGCCGCGGCGGCGGAGTTGGGCAGCAAACTGAGAGCGACAGCCACGGCGAGCCCCCAGCCGACCGCCCGACGACGCGGCCTCACGACCGCAGATCCATCAACATCGATATATTGCGCATGGCCCGATCGTCGTCGAACCGCTTCGACGAGGCAAGACCCAAGCGCCCACTTCCCACCTGACGCCCGATCTCGCGCCGCCGGTCCCGGCGCGCCTGACCCGACAGGGCGGATTCCGCGCAACATCACTGAAAGAGGGCCTCGGCCCGATTCAAGGCCCCATCTTCCTTGAGAACCGCCCTCGATGCGGCGCGGAAGCCCGACACCGCCACGACCGCGGGACGAGACGCCGACCGCCGTCGCACCCGCACCGCACCGCAGTAACGGCGCACTGGACAGGGCTCGCCGAGCCGGAAATGTCATACCGAAATAACCCGGGACGCCTAACCAACCGCCCGTGGAACGGCCCGGCCCCGCCCCAGCCGCCCGGCCCGGCCCGGCCCCAGCGGCCCGGCCCCGCCCCAGCCGCCCGGCAGCGGGACAGAGCAGCTGGGCGGGGCAGCGGGGCAGGGCGGCGGGCGGCTAGCGGCTGGTGGGGCGGGGGCGGCAGACGAGCGGGGTGGGACGGGCCGGCACAGGGTGGTCCTGCGTCGGCCCGTCCTCCTCACCCCCGGTGCGTTGCTCGAAACGGTTGTCCTCTCCCGGTTCGAGCGGCTCCCCGATCGGTGTCACCGCACCCCCTTGAGGGCGGCGCAGCTCTTCTCCTCGGGGAGCAGTGGGCGGAAGGTGATCGACCACTTCGCGCCGCCGGCGGTCCACGGGGTGCTCGTGGTGGCGGTCTTCGCGCTGGTCAGCACCTTCGCGGTGGCGGGGCCGGTGACGTCGACGCAGCCGATGCCGAGGCCGGGGTTCATTTCCGGGCCGGGCAGGGTGGGGCCGGGCCACGCGATCTCGGGGCTCTTCGGCTCCTCGCCCTGGGGGTCCACGTAGGAGCGGACCAGGGCGGCGACGGAGTCGGGCACGTAGGCGACCGGGGCGGCGACACCGGGGGCGCCGGACAGCGACTCCAGAGTTTTGACGTAGGCGGCGAGTTTGTTGCGGGCGGTGCGCTGGGCGGTTGTCAGATTCGGGTCGCTGGCCTGGGCCTCGCTGAGGGCTACCACGCTCACCGACTGGTCGCCGGCGACGACCCGGGTGGAGGGGGCGTCGGCGATGTTGGGGCTGCCGAAGTCGGCCCCGTTGCGTACACCCGCCTCTTGGCCCTTTTTGACCAGGTCTTGCACCATCTCCGGGGTGAGCATCTGCTCCAGCAGGTTGGGCAGCGCCGGGCCGGGATAGATGGCGGTGGTCGGACCTTCGGAGATCATGCGGCCGTCGGCGTAGATGCTGACGGCGGGGAGCCGGCCCAGGTTGTGCTCGGGCGGCACGAAACCGCCGAACGACTCGACGCGAAGCACGAGGCCCTGGGGATAGGGGGCGGCGCTGCTGTCGCGGGCGTCCGGCGAGGCCGCCGCGCTGTTGCCGGCGGTCTGGGCGCAGGCGCTGATCAGCAGCAGGGGAACGGCTGCGGCGAGGATGGTGCCGCGGAGACGAGTCATGCCCTGTTCGACGATTCAGGTCCCGAGC
This sequence comes from Paractinoplanes ferrugineus, assembly GCF_016862195.1. Classification (GTDB taxonomy): domain Bacteria; phylum Actinomycetota; class Actinomycetes; order Mycobacteriales; family Micromonosporaceae; genus Actinoplanes; species Actinoplanes ferrugineus. Next base: position 31,478 of record NZ_BOMM01000056.1, read on the forward strand.
CGGTTCCGGCCGCGATCACGATTTCGGTCGAAAAGGTGGCTGCCGCCGAAGCAGGCCCCGAACGCGCCGGGGAGGAAATAGGGTGGCCGGCCGCCGCGGGGGACGGGGCCGGCCACCCGTTCTTCGGGGGAGGCGGGGAAAGCTATTTGACCGAACCGAGGGAGAGGCCCTGAACGAGCTTGTCCTGGGCGGCGAAACCGGCGATCAGCACCGGCAGGGAGACGACGAAGGCGGCCGCGCACAGCTGGGCGAGGAACAGCCCCTGGCTGGTGACGAAGCTGGTGAGGAACACCGGTGCGGTCTCGGCGACGGTGGCGGTGAGCACCCGGGCGAAGAGCAGCTCGTTCCAGCTGAAGATGAAGCAGATCAGTGCGGTGGCGGCGATCCCGGGCATGACCACCGGCGCGATCACCGAGCGCAGCGTCTTGGTGAGCCCGGCACCGTCGACCGCGGCGGCCTCGAGCATCTCGACCGGCACCTCGGAGAGGAACGAGCGCATCATCCACACCGCGATCGGCAGGTTCATCGAGGTGTAGAAGACGATCAGCAGCCAGATGTTGTCGAGCAGGCCGGCGCTCTGGGCGAACAGGTAGAGCGGGAGCAGGCCGGCGACGACCGGCAGCATCTTGGTGGAGAGGAAGAAGAACAGTACGTCGCTCCACTTGCGCACCGGCTTGATGCTCAACGCGTACGCGGCCGGGATGGCGAGCAGCAGCACGAGCAGGGTGGACAGGACGCTGGCGGTGAGCGAGTTCAGCAGCGGCGGCCACGGGGAGGCGCCGCCGGAGAAGAACTCGCGGTAGCCGTCGAGGGTGAGCGGCGCGAGCACGGACGGCGGGTTGGTGGCGGCGTTCTCCTCGGAGTGCAGGGAGGTCAGCACCATCCACACCACCGGCAGCACGAACAGGACGCCGACCACCCAGGCGAGCAGGCTGAGCCAGACGTTCGCCCCGTCCCGGCGTTTACGAACCGGGCGGCCCCGCGAGTCGCGGGTCGCGGGGACGGGAGCGGTGTCGGTGACGGAGCTCATCGGCCGGCCTCCTGCTTGAACAGCGACGAGACGGTACGCAGGGCGAACGTCGCGATGATGATCGTGCCGAGGACCACGATGACGGCGGCCGCGGAGGCTCGTCCGTAGTCGTGGGCCTGGTAGAAGATCTGGTAGATGGTGTACGGCAGGTTCGCCGTGCCCAGGCCGCCGGACGTGATGGTGAAGACCGCGTCGAAGTTCTGCACGATGTAGATCGACCCGAGCAGCGCACCCAGTTCGAGGTACTGGCGCAGGTGCGGCAGGGTCATGCTGCGGAAGATCTGCCAGCTGTTGGCCCCGTCGATGCGGGCCGCCTCGATCACGTCGAGCGGGCGTCCCTGCAGGCCGGCGAGCAGGATCAACATCATGAACGGCGTCCACTGCCAGACCAGGGCGAAGATGACCGCCCACAGCGGCATGTTGCTGATCCAGTCGGGTTGCGGCGGATTGTCCGCGCCGAACAGCCCCCAGAGCCAGGTCAGCGCACCGTTGAAAAGGCCGTACTCGGGGTTGTAGAGCGCGTGCTTCCAGATCAGCGCGGCGGCGACCGGCACCACCAGGAACGGCGCGATCATCATGGTGCGCACCGCCCCACGCCCGCGGAACTTGCGATCGAGCAGAAGAGCAATACCCAGACCCAGAAGCAGACTGATGAGTACGACCCCGGCGGTGAGCAGGATCGTCGTCCAGACCGCGTCCCGCATGTTGACGTCGGTGAAGACCCGTTTGAAGTTGTCGAACCCGGCGAACCCGACCTCGTCGGGGTAGTAGGCGTTCCAGTCCATGAACGAGATGACCAGGGTGGCCACGAACGGCAGCTGGGTCACGATGATCATGAAGATGAGGGCGGGCAGCAGGGGCGCTCGACGGGCCCAGGCGGAGACCCGGCGCACCGCTCCGGACGGTGGCGGCTCGGCGGTGTCGACGCTCGGTTTCTCGGCGACTGATGTCATTTCGCCTCCTCGCGGGACCGGTAGCGCTCGGCGACGTCCTCGGCCAGGCGTTGACCGCGGTCGAGGGCCTCGTCGACGCTCATCTGCCCGGCTATCGCCGAGCTGACATATTGCGACACCTGGGTGCCGAGGTCGGTGAACTCCGGTATGTCGATGAACTGGATGCCGATCGCGGGCCGGGGCTGCACGCCCGGGTCACGCGGGTCGGCGCCGGAGATGGCCTTCTCGGTCGGCTCGGCGAAGGCCGACGCGACCTGGAGATATTCCGGGTTCCGATAGGTGGAGGCGCGTTTGCCGGCCGGGACGCTGGACCAGCCCACCTGCTGGCCGACCAGTTCCTCGTACTGCCGGGAGGACGCCCAGGAGATGAACTTCCAGGCGTTGTCCTTCTTCGAGCTGGCCTGCTGGATGCTCCAGGACCACGCGTACAGCCAGCCTGAGCTGCGGGTCTTGTCGACCGGGGCGGCGACGTAACCGATCTTGCCCTTGACCGGGGACTTGTCGGCCTCCAGCGAACCGGCGGCACTCGTGGCGTCGTACCACATCGCGGTGTTGCCCTGGATGAGGTTGTTCAGGCACTCGGTGAACCCGGCCTGCGGCGCGCCGTTCTCCCCGTGCGCCCGGACCAGGTCCACGTAGAACTTGGTGGCGGCGGTGAACTCCGGGCTGTTGACCCTGGGGGTCCAGTCCCGCTCGAACCACGTGCCGCCGAAGGTGTTCACGACGGTGGTGAGCGGCGCGAAGATCTGCCCCCAGCCGGGCTGGCCGCGCAGGCAGATGCCGCGCATGCCGGGCTGCTTGCCGTCGACCTGGGCGGCGATGTCGGCGACCTGCTGCCAGGTGGGGTTCGCCGGCATCCGCAGACCGGCCTGGTCGAGCACGTCCTTGCGGTACATCAGGAAGGACGACTCGCCGTAGAAGGGCTCGCCGTAGAGCTTGCCGTCGTCGGCGGTCAGCGACTGGGTCATCGGCGGCAGGATGTCGGCCTGGTCGAACCCGGTGTCGGCCTGGACGTAGGCGTCGAGCGGGGCGATCCACTTCGACTTCGCGTAGATCGGGATCTCGAAGTTGCTCAGCGAGGCCACGTCGTACTGGCCGGCCTGGCTGGAGAACTCCTGGCTGATCTTGTCGCGGACGTCGTTCTCGGGCAGCACGGTGAAGTTCACGTGGATGCCGGTGGTCTTGGTGAAGTTGTCCTCGGTGAGCCGCTGCAGGTCGATCATCTGCGGGTTGTTCACCATCAGCACGTTGATGGTGTCCGGACCGCCGCCGTCGGGGCCGCCGCCCCAGCCCGCACATCCGGCAAGGGTTGCGGTCAGGGCGATGGCCAGCCCGGATCGGATGTGCACGCGAGACATTGAGCCTCCCCATCGAGGCGCTGTGTGACGCCGGTAACACAACGGACCTCAGTAGATGCCTGAGGTCACGCAATGTCAACCGGTCGTCACGCAGGGAGGCGCCGACTTCCGATCGTCCTACCTCGACACCCGGGCCTGGTTGCCCAGTACCTCCACCACGTCGCCCGGATGAAGCTGCCGGCCGCGGCGGGTGTCGACCTCCCCGTTCACCGTCACGTCGCCGGAGGCGATCAGGACCTTGCCCTCGCCGCCGGTGTCGATGAGATCGGCAAGCTTGAGGAATTGTCCGAGTCTGATCATGTCGCCGTCGATCTCCACGTCACGCATCAGGTCATCATCGCCGACAAGTTTCCCAAAGATGTTCGTGGGTGGTTGAACCATCCGCGTGCCGGATCCGAACTACCCCTCGTGAGGCACTTCTCGATGGCCCGCCGAGCGGGCGTTCCCGCGGCTGCCGTGGTGATCGGCGCTCTTGTCGCCGCTCCCGCGTTCGCCGACGTGACGGTCTCCCCCACGACCGCCGCGCAGGGCAGTGGGGAGAACCTGACCTTCCATGTGACCAATACCGGCACCGCGCCGGTGCAGACGATCGCGGTCCAGCTCCCGAACGACACGGCCATCGCCGAGATGTACCCGCTGTCGGTCGACGACTGGGCGCCGAAGATCGAGATGAAGCCGCTCGCGACGCCGCTCGCCACGATCCACGGCGGCACCCCGGCGACCGAGGCGGCCCACTCGATCACGTGGCTCGCCATGCCCGGCCGGCAGCTCGCCCCGGGCGGGTCGGCGGACCTGTCCATCGCCATCGGGCCGCTGCCGACCCTGAGCTCGATGGCGTTCACGGTCGCCACGACGTACGCCGACGGCAAGGCCGGTCCGACGATGCCGGCCCAGATCTCGCTGACGCCGGCGGTCGAGGGGCAGACGGCGACGCACGCCCACGGCGGCACCGTGACGGACACGACCGACGCCTCCGGCGACGACGCCGAGGCGGCCGTGTTCGCGGACGCGGTGGCCGACGCGACGCGCGGGCCCTCGATCTGGGCGATCGGCGGCTGGGTGGTGGCCGGTCTGGCCCTGCTCGGCAGCGCGATCCTCGTGGTGCGCAGCCGGCACCGCGCCGGCGACGACGACGAACCGGACGACGAGGACGAGTCGAAGCCCGCCACGGCCGAGGTCAAGGACGCCGAGGTCAAGGACGCCGAGGCCGAGGTCGTCAAGGAACCGGTCAGCGCCAGCAAGTGGAGCCTGCGCTCCTAGAAAGACTCCCGCGCGTGGTGGATGCGGGATGGGTCGTGATGATGCGCGTGGGGCGCGGAACACGACCGGCGGGTGGGGCCAAATGGGCATGGCCCGCGACTCGCGGTCGCCGGGGTGGACGGGGTTCGGCCCGTCCGCCCCGGCGCACAACTCGTTCCGGACACCTCGGCGCCGGACCGCTAGACGGAGACCGTCCGCGGCGAACGAAGCGCGTCGACGATCTCCTGCTGCACCCGGTCGGACTCGTCGTGCGGGACCTGGCAGGTGCCGGCGGCGATGTGCCCACCGCCGCCGTAACGCAGCATGACCTCGCCGATGTCGACCGGCGAGGTGCGGTCGAGGATCGACTTGCCGCAGGCGAACACGGTGTTGAGCTTCGCCCGGCCCCAGATGACGTGCACCGACACGCGTGACTCCGGGAACAGGGCGTAGATCATGAACCGGTTGCCGGCGTGGATGACCTCTTCGTCGCGCAGGTCGACGATCACCACGTCGCCCTCCAGGTGGCTCACCCGTTTCAGCTGCTCCACGAACAGGTCGTACTGGGAGCGGAACAGGTCGGCCCGCTCGGCCACGTCGGGCAGCGCCAGGATCTCGTCGACGTGCGGGATCTCCAGGCAGGCGTCGATCAGCTGCATCATCAGCTGGTAGTTGGAGATCCGGAAGTCGCGGAAGCGGCCCAGGCCGGTGCGGCTGTCCATCAGGAAGTTCAGCAGCGTCCAGCCCTCGGGGTGCAGCACGTCGTCGAGCGAGTACTGGGCCGAGTCGGCCTGGTCGACCGCGAGCATCAGGTCGTCGGAGATCTTCGGGAAGCGCTCCTTGCCGCCGAAGTGCTCGTAGATCACCCGGGCCGCCGAGGGCGCGTCGGCGTCGATCACGTGGTTCTCGAGGTTGCCCTCGTTGCGCATGGTCTCCGAGTGGTGATGGTCGAACACCATGTAGGCGCCGGGAGCGTACGGAAGGTTGGTCAGGATGTCGTTCTGGGTGACTTCGACCTCGCCGTCCTGAACGTCCTTCGGATGGACGAACTTGATCTCGTCGATCATGTCCAGGTGGCGAAGCAGCACGGCGCAGACCAAGCCGTCGAAATCGCTCCGGGTCACGAGCCGGTACTTCACGAGGCCCCCTCAAAATAAAGCTTTACTCCAGTTTGCCACTTTTGTCGCGGTGGGCCTGCTCGCATCGAGGGATGAGTCTGAACTACCGGCCCGGACCCTGCGTAAGGTTTCCTCGGACGCTTGCAACGGCGGACGAAACGGTCGGAGGACTCGAAGAGATGGACAACGCCCCCCCGCTCATCCAGGAGCGCAGCGCACCACCGGCCACGCTGGTGATCTTCGGCGCCTCGGGTGACCTGACCCGCCGCAAGCTGCTGCCCGCCGTGGAGAGCCTGGCCCGGCACAACCGCCTGCCCAACCAGTTCGCCCTGGTCGGGGTGGCCCGCACGGCGATGGCCGACGACCAGTTCGCGGCCAGCGCGCTCGGTGGCCGCAACCTCAACGACAAGGCCCAGCTCGCCGGTGGCATCCGGTACGTCTCCGGCGGCTACGACGACCCCGAGACGTACAAGCGGCTCGCCGAGACCCTCGACGCCCTCGACGCCGAGCGCGGCACCTCCGGCAACCGCATCTTCTACCTCTCGACGCCCGCCGAGGCGTTCGAGCCGGTGATCAACGGCCTTGCCGGGGCCGGGCTCAACCACGCCCGGGAGGGCTCCTTCTCCCGGCTGGTCATCGAGAAGCCGTACGGCCGGGACCTCGAGACGGCGTACGCGCTGGACGGCATCGTGCACGCCGCGTTCGACGAGCCCAGCGTCTTCCGGATCGACCACTACCTGGGCAAGGACACCGTGCAGAACGTCCTCGCCCTGCGCTTCGCCAACTCGATCTTCCAGCCGATCTGGGACCGCTCCTGGGTCGACCACGTGCAGATCACGGTGGCCGAGACGCTCGGGGTAGGCACCCGCGGCGGCTTCTACGAGCACGCCGGCGCGATGCGCGACATCGTGCAGAACCACGTGCTCCAGGTGCTCGCGCTCGCCCTGATGGAGCCGCCCGCCTCGTTCGACGCCGAGGGGCTGCGCAACGAGAAGGTGAAGCTGCTCCAGGCGATCCGGCTGCCCACCCACCGCGACATCGCCGACCTCTCGGTCCGCGGTCAGTACACCCGTGGTGGCACCCGTGAGGACCTGATGGCGGGTTACCGCGAGGAGGTCGGGGTCGACCCGCTGTCCCGCACCGAGACGTACGCGGCGATGCGGCTCAACGTCGACAACTGGCGCTGGGCGGGTGTGCCGTTCTACGTACGCACCGGCAAGCGCCTCCCGGCCCGGGTGACCGAGGTGGCCCTGACCTTCCAGCGGCCGCCGCACCTGCCGATCCCGCAGGACCAGCTGACCGGGCTGGAGGCGGACGCGCTGATCCTGCGGATCCAGCCGAACGAGGGCATCTCGCTGCGCTTCGGCGCGAAGGTGCCGGGTCACTCGTTCCGGGTGCGCACGGCGAGCATGGACTTCTCGTACGAGCAGACGTTCCCCGAGGAGTCCCCGGAGGCGTACGAGCGTCTGCTGCTCGACGCCCTGCTCGGCGACCCGACGCTGTTCATCCGCAGTGACGAGGTCGAGCAGTGCTGGCGGATCGTCGACCCGATCATCGAGCACTGGGCGAACGACCAGTCGCCGATCCCGACGTACGAAGCGGCCTCGTGGGGCCCGGCCGACGCGGAGCGGCTGATCGGCCGCAGCGGGCGGCACTGGCGCAACAGCGTCTGACGTGATCCGTCCGGCCGGCCCCGTGGCCGGCCGGACCGTCACCGCTGCGCGAGGCTCTCGGCAGCGATCTCCATCAGGCCGGAGACGCCCCCGGCGGGGGCTGCCGGGAACGGCTCCGGGTCAAGGCAGCGGTCGAGCAGCAGCTCGACCAGCGCGGCTTGGTTGACGATCGCGTCGGCGTCGATGGCGCCGGGCAGGATGCGGATCTCGAGGGTGTCCCGGACCGGCTTGTCCTTGACCAGCTGGGTCAGGTTGACGTCGAAGTACTTGGTCAGCTCGCCCGCGTCGGCCGCCTTGCGGAGCTGGTCGAGACTCGGCGCGTCGACCGAGGCGGCGGCCACCAGCTCGGCGGGCAGCGGGGCGAGGCGACGGCAGGCCGGGTTGGTGCGCAGGAGCTGACGCAGCGGTTCACGCCAGTAGGCGAACAGGCGGATCACGTTGGCGAGCGCCTGCGGCGCGCGGAACGGCGCCCCGTCGAAGTGGAAGTGCACCGCGGCCTCGGTGGGCACGGTGAACCCGAGATCACGGGCCGGCTCGAGCAACTCCGCCAGAGCGGCTCGGTGTTCGCGGGCCAGGGGCGGCGTCACGATCTCGCACGGGCGCTCCCGCTCGGCCCCCTGCGGCGCGGCGAGGGCGACGGTCGCACCGGACGGGTCGTCGAGGCGCACCACCGCACCGATCAGCTCGGTGGTGGAGCCCCACAGCGCGGCCACCGGCGCCAGCACCTCACGCAGCGGTGCGCCCGGGTCGCATTGCCGGCTGAGCAGCGACAGCAGGCGCGGATCGTCGCTGAGAACGCGGTACCAGCCGGGCGGGGCCGGGGTGCGCGGCTCGAGACCGTCGAGCAGCGTGATGTCGTCGACCAGGGTGCACATGGGTGCGCCGTCGGCCCGGGTCACCTCGAACCCCTGGGTCAGATGCAGGAACCGCCCCAGGCCCGGGACCAGGGACGGTTCGCTGTCTTGATGCCAGACCGGCCGGATGCGGCCGCCGTGGCGGCCGGCCAGGTCGTAGGCAAGGCTGCGCCGGCTGCGGCCCGGTGGGGCCATCAGCTCGATCTCGAATCCGATCCGCCGGCGCAGCGTGGGGGTCACGGCTTGATCGGCAGGCTCTGTCCGGCGAGGATGCGCTTTCCGCCCTCGATCTTGGCGCTCCACGCGTCCTTCAGGTGCCAGATCTTGGCGAGCTTGACCGCGTCCTCGACGCTGTAGCCCTTGTTGAAGAAGGCCGCGACCTGCTTCTCCTCCTTGGCCGCCTTGACGTTCGCCGGCTTGGGCTGCACCGGCAGCGTCTCACCCGCCAGCAGCTTCTTGCCGGCCATGACCTTGGCGTCGCTCGGGTCCGAGAGGTGCCAGATCTTGGCCAGCCGCACCGCCTCGTCCCACGTGTAGCCGGCGCCGAAGAACGCGTCGAGCTGCTTGTCCGCCGCGGGGCCGGCCGGCCGGGTCGGCTCCGGGGCGTTCGGGGTGGCCGGGAAGGGCAGCGTCTCGCCGGCGAGCAGACGCAGGCCGGCCTCCGCCTTGACGTTGCCGATCGGGGCCTTGACGTGCCACAGCTCGGAGAGCTTGACGGCGTCGTCGTAGTCGTAGCCGGCGGCGAAGTAGGCCGCCCAGCCCTTCTCGAGGTCGGCCTCGCTCAGCGACGGGATCGCCGACGGTGCGGCGGACGTGGGGACGGCACCCGCCGGGAAGCTGACGGACGACGTGTTGCGGGCGTTACCCGGGAGCAGGTTGGGCACCGTCACGATGCCGGCCACCGCCAGCCCGGCCAGGGCCGCGCCACCGGCGACCTGGAAACCACGGCGGCGCCGCTTGTATTTTCCGGACAGTTCCTGAACCCGGGCGTAGACCGCGACGGGGTCGGGAGTGTCGTTCTCATGAATCTCGAAGGCCTCGCGCAGCTGATCTGCGTGCTCGGTCACGACTTCTCCTCGGCATGGATCCGTTCCTGGCGCTCCGACAATCGGAGCGTCTTGAGCGCCCTCGAGGCATGGCTGCGCACCGTGGCGGGGGCGCATCCGAGCACGTCCGCGATCGCCTCGTCCTCCATCTGCTCGTAGTAGCGCAGGACGAGAACGGCCCTCTGCTTGCGGCCCAGGGTCGACAACCTGGACCACAGAGCGTCGGCCTCGGCGATCCCGTCGGCGTGGTCGCGAATCCCGCCGCGGGCGTCGTCGAGGTCGGTGAGGCGCTCCCCCACGGCGTGCACGTGCCGGAACTGCCAGCTGCGCCGCCACGACAGGTACTCGTTGAGCACCATGCGTCGCACGTACGCCTCCGGCACATCCGACTCGCTGATCCGCCGCCACCGGACCTGAGCCCGGGCCAGCACCTCCTGGACGATGTCCTGAGCGAGATCACGGTCGCCGGTGAGGACGACCGCGTAACGCAGGAGACTGGGAAGCCGGGCCATCGCGAATTCCTCGAAGGTCACACCCTCAGAGACGCGGCCCGGCTCCCGCTTGTGCAACGGCATACCGACAATTCTTACTCGGCGGCGGACTTGCGGGCGGTGAGCGTCTGCAGCGCCTTCGCCGCGTGCTCCTGCATGTTGGTCTCCGAGTGGATGACCTCGAGCACGGTGCGATCGGTGTCGATGACGAAGGTGATCCGTTTGGTGCTCAGCGGTCCCAGCGGCAGCTTGCGCTTGACCCCGAGCGCCGAGGCGACCTGCGAGTCGGGGTCGCTGAGCAGTGGGTAGTCGAAGCTGTTGAGCTCGGCGAACTGCTTCTGCTTGGCCGGCAGGTCGCGGCTGATGCCGACCCGCTGGGCGCCCGCCTCGCGGAACTCGGCCGCGAGGTCACGGAAGGAGCAGGCCTCGGCGGTGCAGCCGGAGGTCATCGCGGCGGGGTAGAAGAACAGCACGACCGGGCCGCCGGCGAGCAGGTCGGTGAGGCGGCGGGAGATGCCGTCCTGGTCGGGAAGCTCGAAGTCCTCGACCTTGTCACCCTCTTTGATTGCCATGGCAACTAATCTACCCCGGTCCTACCTGCGGGTAACAGGGCGGCCGGGCCGCGAGGGGCGCTCCGCGCCGAGGATCGATAGGCTGGGTGTCCCCTCCGCCCCCCGAAGCTCGAAAGCGACAACGTCATGCAGGTTTCGGTCGCGCACCATCCACCGAACACGGCCGTCCTCGTTCTGCGCGGTTCACTCGACATCGACACCGCGCCCGTCCTCAAGGCAAACCTCAGCCGCCTCGTCGATCGGCCCAGCCCTCGGGTCGTGGTCGACGTCGCGGGCCTCGACTTCTGCGACTCGATGGGGGTCGGTGTGCTGGTGACGGCGCACGGCCGGGCCACCGAGCGAGGCGGCTGGGTGCGGCTGGCCGCACCCAGCAGCTTCCTGCGCCGGCTGTTCGACACCCTCGGGCTGGCCGATTACCTGGCGCTCTACCCCGACGTGGCGGCCGCCCTCGCGGAGTGAGGACGACCGCCGGCCGGCGCAGGGTCAGCTGGTGATGCCGAAGACGATTCGGCCCAGCGTGTCCTCGGTGCCCTTGAAGCCCTCGGACGGGATGAACTGGCTGTCGCCGAAGTCGACGTCGGCGTCGTCGGCGGTGCCGCCCACGCCGTCCGGGCCCACCCCGAACAGGGTGGCGAAGCCGGTGCCGCCGGCGTCCATCAGGTTCGGCTGGCTGTCCTGGTTGTCGGTGTGGTAGTCGCCGAAGAAGTGGCCCGCCTCGTGCGAGATCACGTTGGACAAGGCCTGGGAGACGAACTTGAGCCGGTCGCTCGCCGGCGTGAGGTACGTGTTCAGCGACGCCGCCGAGTCACCGGCCGGGGCGCTGAGCACGTCCAGCAGCACGAGCGCGGTCTCCTTGGTCTCGAAGTTGCCGGGGTCGATGCTCTGCGCGATGCCGATGGTGTCGACGCCGCTCTCCTCGATCGTGCCGCCGACGATGATGCGGCTGACGTTGGCGCCGCCCCACGGGTCGTCGTCGTCCTTGCTGTTCTTGATCTTCAGCTTGAACTTCGGGTTGAGGCCACTGGCGACGAGGTCCTTCTTGAGGTTCTCGGTGACGCCGGCGGTGACCGCGTCGATGACCGCGTCCTCGTCCGCCCGGGTCAGGCCCCAGCTGGCCAGGAACGCCGCGAACGGGCTGAGGTCCCGGTTGCCGGAGCCGCCGAACACGCCGGTGTTGACCCGCTCGCCGTCGAAGTCCAGGAAGAGGGTCTGGTTGGGGGTCGCGCCCTGCAGCACCGGACGGTAGGCCTCGACGGTGATGTCGTACGCCCCGGAGCCGGCCCGCACGCCGACGTAGTGCCAGCCGGCCTTGGTGGCCACGTAGTCGGTGACCGCGTTGCCACCGGCGGGCAACGGCGAGGACATCGGGTAGATGGAGGACGCGTCCTGCGACGAGCCGTGCACCTCACGCGGCACGGTGTCGTAGACCGTGATGTAGGAGGGGCTGCCCTTGACGTACGCGCCGAGGACGTCGCCGGGCTTCAACTTCACCGCGAAGAAGTCCTTGTCGACGCCGCCCGAGCTCAGGGTCAGGGTGTACGGGCCCTCGGTCGGCGGGGTCGGGTCACCGATGCCCCCACCGCTGGCCGAGTCGAACGGGTCGGCGGGCAGCCCACCGTACGCGGCGACGGCGAGGTAGAACGTGCCGCCGGTGGTCACGTCGTAGGTGATCTGGCTGTCCAGGCCGGTGAAGTCGTCGTTGACGGCGAGCAGTGTGCCGTCCGCCGCGAACAACTGGATGACCGTGTCGAGCGGCCCGGTCGGCGTGGCCGTGGTCAGCTTCAGCGTCTTCCCGGCGGGCGCGACGATCTTGTAGAAGTCGAAGTCGTTGCTGCCGTCGCCGGTCTGCCGCCCGTGCGGCCCGTCGCCGATCTGAGCGGTGACGGTCGCGCCGGTGCGGATGGTGCCGATCCCGGTGTCGCCGGCGAGCGGGATGGAACCGTCGTCCTCCGGGGCGGCCGGCACCGCCGGCGTGCTGACCACCTCGTTGTCGAGGCCGCCCAGCACCCGGATCTTGGAGTATTGCCCGGAGCCGGTGCCGAAGACGCTTATCCGCTGCGCGTTGACCGGGGTGTCGTTGCTGCCGTTCGTGCCGTCGATCTCGTCCTCGTCGACCACCACGGCCGGCGCGGCGGCGGCCTTGGCGGCGAGCGACGGGTTGGTGGCGGCGAGCGTCCTGGCCCGCTGGGCCGCCTTGGTGGCCGACTGCGCCTTGAGGTAGTTCGCCCAGCCCGCGTAATCGACCTTGGAGCGGTCGGCGACCTCGGCGAGGAACGGGTTGGGACCCTTCGGCCGGGTGCCGTACGGCGCTTTGGGAGCCACCCCGACGCCGGCGGCGAGTGACGCCTTGTCGGCCGGTGACAGACCATCGGACTTGAACGTGGGAGTGGTCGGGGCGGCCTGGGCGGCACCTGGCGTGATCAGTGCCAGGCCCAGCATTACCGCAGAGATGGTTGCGATGCTTCGTCGCATTCGTCCCCCTTCAGCACCTCCGAGGCCCCCGGCCACGGATGGCAAGGGCGACGTTACTGAAGGACAACCATCAATATCTAGAGTGGTAAATGCGTCGTTACAGATCTATCGACCATCGGTCGACCGGCGCTGCTGCACCCCCTCCAGCGCGGCCACCGCGGCCCCCCGGGCACCCGCCATGTCAAGGTCCGCCACCAGCGCGAACGTGGCCGCCGCCGACTGCTCGTCGCGCAGCGCGGTGCTCTCCCGGATGGTGTTGAGGACCCACTGGCGGAATTTCGGCGCCGCCTCGACCACGCCCCCGCCGAGCAGGTAGGCGTGCGGGTCGGTGAAATTCGCGGCGATGGTGAAGAGCTTCCCGATCGCGCGCGCCTGCTGCCCGAACACCGCCAGCGCGAGTGGATCCTCGTTCTCGCCGTAACCCCGCAGCTTCTTCGCCGCCACGCTGATCGGCTCGGCGGCGAGCGGGTGGTCGGGGAATTTCGACAACCAGTACGGCAGGAGATTGTTCTTGATGCCGGTCAGCGACGCGATGCTCTCCACGTCGCCCTCGAAACCGCAGTTGCACAGCGGGATCGGCTGGTCGGGCTCGAGCACGCCGTGCAGCGGGATCTGCACGTGACCGAGCTCGCCGGCCATCCCGGCCGCACCCGCGACGACCCGGCCGTTCTCCACCACCCCGCCGCCGAGGCCGGTGCCGACGATCGCGGCGACCGACGAGCGGCGCATCGCGTCGGCCCCGAAGTGCTGGTGGTGGGCGTAGAGGGCGGCCGCGTTGGCGTCGTTGTTGTAGAACACCGGCAGGCCGATGCGGGCCTCGAGCGCGCCCCGGATGTCGAAGCCGTGCCACGACTTCTGGTTGAAGTTCGTCGCGCCCTTGGACGAGATCACCCCGGTCGCGCTGGCCGGGCCGGGCGTGTCCAGGCCGACCGCGCGCACCAGCGTCAGCGGGGTGCGGGTCAGCTCGAGGATATTGGTGAACGCCTCGGCCAGTTGCTCGACGGCCAGCTCGGGACCGTCGGTCACGAGGCTCGGATTCTCCACCAGGTGATCGACGAGATATTGCCCCGTCGCGTCGAGCACGGTGGCGTTGTTGCAGGTCCCGCCGTTGTCGAGACCCACAACGACCCAGGAGGCGGGGGTGCGTACCGGTTCAGCCTGATCCACAGAGCTGAGCGTACGTCCGGTTCCGCCCCGGGGCGACGGGTGCGCGCCGATTGCGAATGGGTTAGTCACGGTTGCAGCCGCGACGGCCCCCGGCGTACGCGTCGAACGGTCTGGCATGACGACCCGCCGCACGCTTCTCGCCGCCGCCGGAGCCACCACCGCGGTTGTCGCCGTCGGGGGCGGCGCCGCCGCGGCCGCACCCCCGAGCGCCGCACCCCAGAGCGCCGCACAGCTGGGCCTCGCCGCCGACCCGATCGCGCACCTGCTGCGCCGCGCCACCTTCGGCCCGACCCCGGCCACCCTCGCCGAGGCCGCCCGGCTGGGCGTGGACGGCTGGCTGGACCGGCAGCTGGCCCCCGAGAAGATCAGCGACGCCGAGTGCGACGCCCTCGTCGCCCGCCTGCCGCTGGCCGGGGCGAGCATCGCCACCGTGCGCGCGAAGCTGCCGGTGCACTCCTACGAAGCGGTCAAGCAGCTCGGCCGGGCCGGCGTGGCCCGCGCCGCGTGGAGCAACCGGCAGCTGTTCGAGAGCATGGCCGCGTTCTGGGCCAACCACCTGCACGTGGCGGCGCCGTCGAGCGGCGGCTGGGACTCGCGCGCCGACTACGACGCCCAGGTGCTCCGCAAACACTCGTTCGGGAAGTTCGCCGAGCTGCTCAAGGCGTCGATGCGGCACCCGGCGATGCTCACCTACCTCGACAACCGCTCGTCGATCCGGACCCAGCCGAACGAGAACTACGCCCGCGAGCTGATGGAGCTGCACACGGTCGGCCTGATCTACACCGAGGACGACGTCAAGGCGGCCGCGCGCCTGCTCACCGGCCTGACCGTGGCCAAGGACGGCGGCTACGCGTACGACCCGTCGAAGCACCTGGCCGGCGCGGTCGAGGTGCTCGGCTTCACCGACCCCAACGCCGCGGGCGACGCCGGACCGCTGGCCTTCGCCGACTACCTCGCCCGCCACCCGGCCACCGCCCGCCGGATCGCCACCAAGCTCTGCGTCCGGTTCGTCGCCGACGACGCGCCGGCGAGCCTGGTCGCCCGGCTCGCCAAGATCTATCTGGACAACGACACCGCCGTCAAGCCGGTGCTGCGGGCCCTGTTCACCTCGCCGGAGTTCGCGGCGGCGACCGGGCAGAAGACCCGCACGCCGTTCGAGGACCTGATCGCGACGATCCGCACCCTGGGCCTCGGACCGGAGAAATCGGGCACCGGCGCACTCGACGCGCTCTACCACGCGCTCGTGGACATCGGGCACGCCCCGTACCGCTGGGGCCCGCCGAACGGCTACCCGGACGTCGCCCCCGCCTGGGCCTCGCCGTCGGTGTTCCTGCTCAAGTGCAACTGGCACCTGAACCTCGCCGCCGGCTGGTATCCCAGCACCCTGACCCGCCCCGCCGACCTGCGCAAAGCCCTGGTGCCGACACTGCCGGCGACCTACGGCGCGTTCCTCGACGCGCTCGCCGTCCGGCTGGTCGGCACGAAACTGCCCGCCACCCACACCGCCGCCGTGCTCAGCGTTGCCGGGAAGCTGCCGACCAGTCCTCTGACCAGCTCCGACAAGTCCCTCGCGGGGAGCCTGCCCTATCTCGTGGCGCTCGTCCTCGACTCGCCGACGTTCCAGCTGAGGTGATCATGAAGCTGCCCGGATGCGCCGAACACGTGACCCTCAGCCGCCGCGGCCTGCTCGGCGCGGCGGCCCTGACCGGCCTCGCCGGCGCCGGCGTCTCGACCCAGCTGGCCTGGGCCGACCCCGGCTACTCGGGCGACACCCTGGTCGTGCTCTCGCTGCACGGCGGCTTCGACGGCCTGTCCGCGATCGCCCCGATCGGCGACCCCGGCTACTACGCCGCGCGACCCACCATCGCACTGCCGAAGAGCCAGGTCATCGCGGGCGACGGCACCTTCGGGCTGCACCCGGCGCTCGCCCCGCTGCTGCCGCTGTGGAAGGCCGGCGACCTCGCCGCCGTGCACGCGGTCGGCCAGCCCAACCCGACCCGTTCGCACTTCGCCGCCATGGAGGCGATGGAGAACGCCGCGCCCGGCTCGTCGATCCGCAGCGGCTGGCTCGACCGGATGCTCGGCGGCACCGGAGCCACCGGTCCCCTCGCCGGCGCGTCGATCGGCGCGGCCATGCCCGCCCGCCTCCTCGCCGGCCCCGTACCGGCCGTCTCGATGGCCGCCATCGACAAGTTCAAGCTCGCCGGCGATTCGGCGAAGCGGCCGATGGCCGAGGCACTGCGCCGGATGTACGCGGACGCACCGGCCCCGCTGGCCGGCCCCGCCCTCGCCGCCGGCCGGACGCTGGCCGGCACCGCCTCGATCCCCGCGGCCGGCGGCACCGCCTACCCCGACACCGACCTGGGCGCCGCGCTGCGCGACGTGGCCCGCCTGATCAAGGCCAAGGTCGGCCTGGTCACGGCGGCCGTCGACAGCGGCGACTGGGACATGCACGACTCGCTCGGCACCGCCGTCAAAGGTCAGCGGATGCACGACAACCTCACCGACCTGTCCCTCGCCCTGGCCGCGTTCGCCGCCGACCTCGGCCCGGCCGCGATGAACTCGGTGACCCTGCTGACGGTGAGCGAGTTCGGCCGGCGGGTCCGGGAGAACGCGTCCCGGGGCGCCGACCACGGCCACGGCAACGCGATGCTGCTGCTGGGCGGCGGGATACGCGGCGGCAAGGTGTACGCGGACTGGCCCGGCCTGTCCCCCGCCGCGCTCGTCGCCGGCGACCTGGCCGCGACCACCGACTACCGCTCGGTCATCGGCGAGATCCTGCAGAAGCGGTGCGGGTTCGGCACCCTTTCCGAGGTGTTCCCCGGGGTGAAACCGTCCGCGTTCGGGCTGGCCGCCGCCAGGACCTAGGCTGGCGGCTGATGGAAAGCATGCTCGACACAGGTCAGGACGACGGGTTCACGTCACTGCGCAGGCCCGCCCGGCCCCGCGCCGAGCGGTACGAGCTGGGCCGGTCGCTGCGCGAGCGGGCGCACCGCGCCGACCTGGCGCACTGGACGCCGCCCGCCGACCGCCTCGACCCGGTGCGGCAGGTCATCACCCAGAACCAGGGCCGGCAGGAATGGCTGGTCCCGCTCCGGATCGGCCGGATGATCTCGTCGCCCTACGCGTTCCTGCGGGGCACCGCCAACATCATGGCCGACGACTTCGCCCGGCTGCCCGCCACCGGCATCACCCCGGTCATCTGCGGCGACGCCCACCTCGGCAACTTCGGCTTCTACGCCTCCCCCGAGCGGGAACTGGTGTTCGACCTCAACGACTTCGACGAGGCCCACCCCGGCGCCTGGGAATGGGACCTGCGCCGGCTCGCGGTGAGTGTGTACGTCGCCGGCCGGCAGAACGGCTTCCGTGAGTCGCACTGCGGCGAGGCCGTCCAGCACTGCGTCGAGGAATACCGCGAACAGCTCGCCCAACTGGCCGAACGGCCACTGCTCGGGCGCAGCTTCGACCGCGTCGACGTGGACCGGCTCCGCTCCGCCGCGTCCCGCGCCAGCTTCCGCGAGGAGATCGAACGGGCGGCCCGCCGGGCCCGCCGCCGCACCAGCGACCGGGCGTTGCCGCGGTTCACCGAGCGGCGCGACGGCACGTACCGGATGGTCGAGGAACCGCCGGTGATCACCCGGCCGACCGACGAGGAGCGCGAGGCCCTGGCCGAAGGGCTCGACGGCTACCTCAACACGCTCCCGCCGCACTGGGCGCGCATCCTCGCCGGCTACCGGGTCGTCGACATCGCCCACAAGGTGGTCGGGGTCGGCTCGGTCGGGCTGCGCGCCTATGTCGCCCTGTGTGAGGGCAGCAACCCCGACGACGTCGTGTTCCTGCAGCTCAAGCAGGCCCGGCGGTCGATCGTCGCACCGCACCAGCACGGCGAGGCGGCCTGGCACCGGCATCAGGGCCAGCGGGTGGTGGAATATCAACAGGCGCTGCAGACCGTGAGCGATCCGCTTCTCGGCTGGACCACGGTCGGCGAGCACCAGTACTACGTACGTCAGTTCCGTGACATGAAGGGTGCGATCGTTGTCGAGGACATCAGTGCCGGCGCTCTGGCCGACTACGCCGGGATCTGCGGGTTCCTGCTCGCCAAGTCGCACGCCCGCACCAGCGGGGCCTCGATGATCACCGGCTACATCGGCGGCAGCGACAAGCTGGCCGAGGCGCTGTGCCGCTTCGCTCGCGCGTACGCCGATCAGGTGGAACGTGATCACGCAGCCCTCGTCCACGCGGTCCGGCGGGGCGTCCTGGCGGCGGAGCCGGCGGCATGAGCGGCGTCGTCGCGCTGGACAACGCCGCGCTGCTCGAGTTCTGGACCGAGCAGCATCTCTGCACGTTCACCACCCTGCGCCGGGACGGCTCGCCGCACGTCGTGGCGGTCGGCGCCACACTGCTGGGCGACACCGCCCGGGTGATCTCGTCGGCCACCTCGGCGCATGTCCGGCACATCCGCAACGGACAGCAGCGGGTGGCGATCTGCCAGGTCGACGGCCCCCGGTGGGCGACCGTCGAGGGGCTCGCCACGGTGCACGACAGCCCCGAGAAGGTCGCGGAGGGCGAGAAGCTCTACGCCGCCCGCTACCGCGTCCCGCGGCCCAACCCGGCTCGTGTGGTCATCGAGATCAGCGTGACGAAGATCCTCGGCTCCGGCCCGTTCACCCGATAACGTCGACCCGTGAGCAGTTTCGAGGCCGATCCCGAGGTCGGTCCGGCGTGGCCGACGGAGCTTCTGGAAGGCGCGCCGGTCGCGCTGGGCGGACCGCGCGGCTTCGCCGTCACGCGGACCCTGCCCAACCGGCAACGGCGCATGGTGGGCGCGTGGTGCTTCCTTGACGCGTACGGGCCGCATGACCTCACCGGCGACGCGGGCATGCGGGTCGGGCCGCACCCGCACACCGGGCTGCAGACGGTGACGTGGCTGGTGGCGGGAGAGGTGCTGCACCGCGACAGTCTCGGCAACACGCAGGAGATCCGGCCCGGCCAGCTCAACCTGATGACGGCCGGGCGGGGCATCTCGCACGCCGAGCAGACCCCGGTCGTGAACTCGGGCGTGCTCCACGGCGTACAGCTGTGGGTCGCTCTGCCGCACGCCGACCGCGACATGCCGGCGGCCTTCGCCCACCACGATGATCTGCCCGTCGTCACCGACGGCGGTCTGACCGCGACCGTCCTGATGGGCTCCCTGGCCGGTGCCGAGTCGCCGGCCCGCACCCACACGCCCCTGGTCGGCGCGGAGCTTGCGCTCGCTGCCGGGGCCTCCGCCCGGATCGAGCTGCGGCCGTCCTTCGAGTACGCGATTCTGGCCCTCGACGGTGCGGCCGATGTGGACGACGCGAGCCTCAAACCCGGACCGCTGCTCTACCTCGGATCGGGGCGCTCGTCGGTGCGGTTGTCGAGCGGCCCGTCGGCCCGGTTGCTGCTGCTCGGCGGCGAACCGTTCGAGGAACGCCTCGTCATGTGGTGGAACTTCGTCGGCCGGGAACACGACGAGATCGTGCAGATGCGCGCCGACTGGGCCTCGGGCACGCCGCGCTTCGGGGTGGTGCGCGGCTATGCCGGGCCGCCGTTGCCGGCCCCGCCGATGCCGATCACCCGGCTTGTCCCCCGTGCGAGGGTGCGCTGACGCCGGCGCTTGACGGCACCCGACGGCGGGCGCATCGTCGAGTGTGACGGCCGTCCTCCATCGCCGTCGTGGAGACTCGACTTGAGCGTCTGGGACGTTGCGAAGCTCGTGCTGATCATCGCCACGCCAACTCTGCTCGGCGCGGCACTTCTGTACGCACCGAAGTGGTGGGAGGCCGCCTCCGCCTACCGCCAGGCGCGGCGCCCGCCCGACTCCGAGCCGTCCGGGCCGCCGATCGAACGGCTCGCCGCCGACCTGCGCCGCCTGCTCCGGCTGCACGCCTCGCTGACCGCTTCCGCCCACATCGCCATGCGAGCCCACCGACTGTGGTCGGTCGAGGCGGCGATCGCCGTGCGAGCCGTCGAGACCGCCCGCGCCCTCGACGTGCCGCACCCGCCCACCACCGACCCGGGGGATCTGCACCGCGACCAGATCGCCGCGCTGCTGCACCGCCTGTCAGCGGCCGGGCTGGTCCTGCCCGCCCACTTCACGTCGGACGGACGGCTTTGACATCCTCTCCGCCCTGAAGGACGGAGATTCCCGCCACGCTGCGCGTGGAACACGCGGCGTCCGGGTGGGTTACCGCTTCACTGCGCGGTGCCGGGACAAGTCCTGGTCTTACCTGCGCTCCACGGTCGTTGAAGTCCGCCTGTCCGGCGGCCTTGATGGTCCTCGCCGCGTTGACGTCCCGGTCGTGGTGACTGCCGCACGGGCAGTCCCACTCCCGGACGTCCAACGTCATCTTGTCGTTGATCCGGCCGCAGTCGGAGCACATCCGGGTGGAGGGGAAGAACCGGTCCACCCGGGCGAACGTGCGCCCGTACCGGGCCGCTCTGTACTGCAACATGCCCGTAAACGACGCCCAACCGGCGTCGTGCACGGACTTCGCGAGCCGGGTACGGCCGAGACCGACGACGCACAGGTCCTCGACGTACACCGCTTGGTTGTCGCGGATGATTGCCGTGGACAGCTTGTGCTGCCAGTCTCGCCGAGTGTCGGCCGCCCGCGCATGGGCGCGGGCGACCTTCACCACGGCTTCCTTGCGGCGGTTGCTGCCCTTCTGCTTGCGCGAGAGGGCCTGCTGCAACCGCTTGAGTCTGCGGGCCGCGCGGCGCAGGAACTTCGGCGCGGTCACCTTCGTGCCGTCGGACATGACCGCGAAGTGGGTCAGCCCGAGGTCGATGCCGATCTCGGAGTTGACCTCCGGCATCGTCTCGTCCTCGCTGGTCTGTACGACGAATGAGGCGAAGTACCGTCCGGCCGCGTCCTTGATCACGGTGACCGAGGTGGGCTCGGATGGCAGGGTGCGCGACCAGCGGACCGGCACGTCGCCGATCTTCGGCAGCCGCAGGCGGCCGTTGCCGAGGACCTTGAACCGGGCGTTCTTGGTAAACCTGATGGTCTGCCGGTTGTCCTTGCGGGACCGGTACCGGGGCGGGGCCACCTTGCGGCCCTTGCGCTTGCCGGACAGCGAGGTGAAGAAGTTGCGGTATCCGGTGTTCAGGTCCGCGAGGGCCTGCTGCAACACCACAGCGGACACCTCGGAAAGCCAGGCCCGCTCTTCGGTGGTCTTGGCCCGGGTGATGACCAGCTTCGACAGGTCGGCGTCCGAGACGTACTTCTCGCCCGCTTCGCGTGCCTGTTGCCGTAGACGCAGTCCGTCGTTGAAAACCACACGGGCACACCCGAACGCCTGCGCCAGCGCGGTGCGCTGGGCGGCGTCCGGGGTGACCCGGTAGTTGTAACGAAGTTGCATGACCACCACTGAATCATGTCGGTTTATGGTCGAACTTCAAAAAATCCGCACTGGCAGACACTGTGTTTTCGCGATGCATGTCCACTTGGTTTTCGTCACGAAATTCCGGCACCAGGTGTTCGCCGACCGGCACCTGACCCGGATGGAGGCGATCATACGAGACGTGTGCCGTGACTTCGAGGCCGACCTGATCGAGTTCAACGGCGAGAACAACCACGTGCACCTGCTGGTCAACTTCCCGCCCAAGGTGGCCGTGGCCCGGCTGGTCAACAGCCTCAAGGGCGTCTCCTCACGTCGGCTACGGCAGGAGTTCCCCGACCTGGCACGGCACTACTACCGGGCCAACAAACTCTGGTCGGGCTCATACTTCGCGGGCTCCGTGGGCGGCGCACCGCTGAGCGTCGTGAAGCAGCACATCGAACAGCAGAACCGTCCCGGTTAAGGCACTGCTCGGGCCCGGCGGCCCTCCCAGCGCGGGCCTTCACCCCCGACCTGAAGGCCGGAGCACTGGCCCGCATTCCGGTAGCGGTGGGTGCTCGAAACGGCGGCGGTGTGCACCCCGCCGCCGTTCCCGTCCCGGCACTGTCCGCGCCGCCATGACCACACACCTGCGCATGGGGGGCAGGCGAGATGTGTGCGTCGGTGGGGTGTGGCGCGGACGGCGGCCATCTCTTGTTACCGGGGGCGGCGGCCGCCGGCCGGGGGATCGGGGCCACGTTCCCGTGGCGCTCCTCCACCGTGACATCCCGGAGTGGCTTGATCCGCGCCGCGGCGAAGTGGTGTTCGCCACCAGCCGGCCGGCCCGCCGTCCGATTTGGGTCGCCCGTCCGGGGTCGTGGGGATCCTCAATTGAGGTTTAAGAATTGCTTAAGTCCACGCCGCGAAATCCGGTGACCACGCGTTATCCACCGACGGCCATCCGTGCCCGGCGAAACACGTTTGAACTGTTCGGCGCCCTGCCTCGTACCACCGCGCGAGAAGTCGACCGCGGCCCGCGCTCCGCCGCCACCGACTCTCGGTCACCGCGTCGCCACCGAGCCGTACGACGCGCTCCCGAGGGTGCTGGCGCAGTGCGCAAAACCGTGGTTAACCTTCCACAACTGCCGGATGGAGGGGACTGTCCGGGCACCGGGCGAACGAGAGCGGGGGGCACGATGCGGTACTGGGGCCTATGGCCGACCGCCGGCCTTCGCCTGCCCTCCGCAGAGGCCGCCGCATGAGCTACGAGGACGATGAGTATTGGGAAGACGAATACTCTGAGTATTCAATTATGCCCAATTCGGCTGTCGTCCAGGAAAAGCAGTTCGCCAAGCGGACGGCCCCCGACCCGGTCATCCCGACCCGTCGCTCCGGCTCGCCGGCCGGCCCCGACGGCGCCGTCGACGAACTGGCCGCCCGCCGCCACCGCCGGGCCACCAGCGGCAACCTGCAGGCGCGCAAGCCCCAGGTGGCCTTCGACAGCCAGCGGCCCAGCTGGCTGGACGACCCGGACTTCGCCCCGGTCGACACCTCCCAGCCCAACCTGGCCGGCAACGAGTTCGACGATGTCGACTTCAACCGCCCCGAACTGGGCGCCGACTTCGACGCCCCCGACTACCCCATCCCCAGCACGCCCGGCCCCAGCACCCCCGGCCCCAGCTCCGGCCAGGTGCGCCAGCGCCGCGACGACCGCTTCGGCGACTTCCAGGACGACATCGACGAGCCTTTCGACCACCGCGACCTGGCCGCCTACGGCCACGACCCGAACACCACCACCCGCGCGGGCCAGGTCGAGGACTCCCCCCGCCGCCGGAACAGCGGCCGCCCCGGGCCCGTCGCCCCGCAGCGCGGCGGGCGCCCGGATGGCCCCCAGCGCGGTGTCCACCCGGAAGCTCCTCAGCGTGGCGGGCGGCCGGATGGTCCCCAGCGTGGCGGGCGACCGGAAGCTCCTCAGCGTGGCGAGCGGCCGGAAACTCCTCAGCGTGGCGAGCGGCCGGAAACTCCTCAGCGTGGCGGGCGGCCGGCGGCGAACGACGAGCGGCAGCGCTGGGCCGGGAACGCGCCGCAGCGCGGCGCCCGCGCCGAATGGGCCGACGACCGCGCCGAATGGGCCGACGATCGTGGCTCGGACGGCGACGGCTCCCAGGCGGTCGCTTGGGCCGGCGACGGCTACCAGCCGATGGCACGGGCCGGTGCCGGCTCTGACCAGGCCGGCTGGGGCGCGGATGGTTCCGACCAGGTCGGCTGGGGTGACGACGGTTCCGAGTCGGCCGGCTGGGATGCCGACCGTCCGGAGCAGGCCGGATGGATCGAGGACGACGACCCGTGGGCTGAGCAAGGCGCGCCGCGGAAGGCGGGCCGCGAGGCACCCGCTCCGAAAACCGGTCGCAAAGGCGCCCCGCCCGCCGGCGATGCAGCGGAACAGCCGGCCAAGAAGGGGGGCTGGCTGCGCCGCTTGAAGAACGGCGACCAGGGCAAGTCCAAGCGCGGCGCCGAGCAGCCCCCGACGACGGCCGCAAGTCCGCAGGCACTCCAACCCGCGCCCAGCGCGCCCCGGCCGCAGGTCACACCCGGCACTGCGCTCCCGCCGGCCGCTCAGGGCGCTCCGGTCCCGCAAGCCCCACCCAGCAGTCCCCGTCCGCCGGTCACCCCTGGCCGCGCTGTCGTACCGCAAGCCGCTCCGCCCGCCGGCCCGCCCGTCCGGAGTGCCGGCCCGCAGGACGCGCCGCCCGTCCGGGGGGCCGGCCCCCAGGACGCACCGCCCACCCGCGATGCCGCTCCGCAGGACGCCCCGCCTGCCCGGGGGGCCGGCCCGCAGAGCGCTCCGCCCGCCTCCGCCGGTGCGCAGGGCGGGCGCGCTGCCGACCCGCGGGACGCCGACCCGGTGGCGAGCGGGCGGGCGCAGGTTCCCGGGATCCGGGCCGTCGAACCCGAGGTCCGCTACCGTCGCCCCGAGGACGGCCGCGCTGCCGACGGAGGCCGAGCCGCCGAAGTAGGCCGAGCCGTCGAGGTCGGCCGCGCGACACCGGCTCCGGACGGGCGTCCCGCCTCCGGACCCAGCGGCGTCCGAGACGAACGCGCCCCTCGAGACGAGCGTGGTGTCCGAGACGAGCGCGGTCCGCGCGACCAGCGAGGGCCTCGCGACGAGCGCGGTCTCCGCGACCCTCGCGACGCCCGGGACCCTCGCGACGCCCGGGACCAGCGCGACCAGCGCGACGCCCGGGACCCTCGCGATGCCCGGGACCAGCGCGACGTCCGCGGCGCCCGGGACCAGCGCGACCCTCGCGACGAGCGCGGCGCCCGGCGGGCCGATGACCGCGACCGGCGGGCCGTGCCGGGCGAGCGTGGCACCGACTCGCGACTGCGCCGCCCCATCGACAACGAACTGGACATCACCGACTCACGACTGCGCCGCCCCGACGCTCTCGACAGCACCGACTCACGACTGCGCCAGGCTGGCCGGATGGGCGAGCGCACCGCGTTCTGGGACCCGGCCGACGAGCAGGACCTGGCGGCGCGCCGTTCCAGTGGCTACGACCGCGCCTCCACCGGCTACGAACGCACCTCCTCGCCCCAAGACCGCGCCTCCACCGGCTACGAACGCACCTCATCGCCCCAAGACCGCGCCTCCGCCGGTTACGAGCGCACCTCGGGATATGAGGACGCTTCGTCCGGGCCCGAGCGCACCTCCGCCGGGTATGCGCGGCGCCCGGACCAGCACTACCGCGACGAGCGCCCGGAGCAGGACGTCCGCCGGCATGCCCGGCGCGACGGAGAATCGGCGCCGGTAACCGCGATCGGCGACTACGACCGGGGCTTCCGACCGGTCGGCGGCACGGGTTGGGACGACCCACGCGGCGGCGAGCAGGAGACGTGGTCCTCGGACTCCCGTGAAACCGGCTGGACCACCGACGAGAGCTGGTCCGAGGACGGCAGCCGCGTCACCGCCTGGGACATCGACGGCGAGTCCACCTGGAACGACGAGCCGGACACCACCGACGAAGCGGGCCTCGACCTCCCGACTTCCGAGACCGACGGTGACCAGGACCAGGGCACCGTCCCTCGCGTACTCAGCAAGGCCCCACCGCCCACCCCGGCCCGGGTGATCAGCCGCGAGGATCCCCCACCGACCCCCCGCGTGGTCAAGAAGGCCGAGCCCGAGCCGCCACGCGTGGTCGGTCCCGCCCCCGTCACCCCCGCCGCCCGGGTGGTCAGTCCGCCCGCGGCCGGCCCGACGCCGGCCACCGAGGCCCCGCGTCAGCGCCCGCCTGCTCCGGAGCAGCGCCCGCCGGCCCCGTCGTCGGACCAGCGGCCCGCTAGCCAGCGGCCATCGGTCCCGGACCAGCACCCCGACGCCGTCCAACCCTCGGCGCCGAGCCAGCACCCGGCGGCCGCGCAGCATCAGACCACCGCCGTACAAATGCCGCTGACCCCCGGCCGGCGCCCGGCCGGCGGGCAGCCCCCCGCGGCTCAGCAGTATCCCGCCGTGGCGCAACAGCCGTCGGAAACCGGCCAGCAGCCGCGCCGGCCGTCTCCGGTCCAGCCAGCCGCAGCCCCGGTCCCGCCGGTGGTTCCCGGCGGGCACCGTTCCGGGGCGGACGGCCAGGACCAGCGTCCCGCCGCCCGGCAACAGCCGGGCCAGCAGGCGCCGGGTTCGCCGTGGGACACCAGCTCACGAATGCAGCCGCCCTGGGACACCAGCGCGCGCATGCGGGCCGACCAGCCGACTCAGCCGCCCTGGGAGACCGGGACCCGGACACCCGCCCCGACGCAACCCGGCGATCCCCACGAAACCGGCACCCGAATGTCGGCCCCCGGCGACACTGGCACCCGCACGCCGGCCCCCTACGAAACCGGCACCCGCACACCGGCGCCCTATGAGACCGGCACCCGCACACCGGCGCCCTATGAGACCGGCACCCGCACACCGGCGCCCTATGAGACCGGCACCCGGATGCCGGCACCTGGCGACACCGGCACACGCATTCCGGCGCCCTACGAAACCGGCACCCGGATGCCGGCGCCGGGAGAAACCGGCACACGCACACCGGCCCCCTACGAAACCGGCACCCGGATGCCGGCGCCGGGGGAAACCGGGTCCCGCATGCAGGCGCCGTGGGAGAGCGGCAGCCGCCTCGACTCGTCCGATGGTTCACCTCGGTCGCGACGGTCTCCGCGTACCGCCCATGTCACTCTGTCCGAATCGGACGGCCCGTGGGCGATGGTCCCGGACCAGGCACCGCCGGCTTCCCTGCCGGTCAGTGGTCTCGCCCCGCCGATCGTCCCGACCGACCCGAACCAGCCCGGCGTTCCCGGCCAACCGCCGGGCGACGGACGCCCGGCGGCAATGCCGCCGTCGGCTGCCTACCCGGCGCCCGCACAGCCGATCAACCCGGCCACTCGCGAGCCCGGCCATCGGTCCGGGGCCATCCCGCCCGCCGCCTACACGCAGCCGCAGCACGGTATGCCGGGTGCCTCGGTGCCGCCGGCGCCTGGCACGTGGCCGGTCTCGCCGGCCGCGCAAGGAACGCCGGCTGTGCAGGGAACGCCCGCTGTGCAGGGAAGGACGGCAGCCCAAGGAACTACCGCCGCGCAAGGAACGACGGCGGCGCCGGGCTTTGCTGGTGGACACGGATCGGCTGCGGACATGCCTGCGGCCAGTCGGCCGGCGATGGGTGCGGAGGCGCGTGCCGCCGCTCCGACGCCCTCGGGTCAGGATCCGAGCGCCTGGCCTCGGCCGCCGATTCCCGCCGGCACCGACGAAGCCCGCCCGGCCGCGCCGACACCGGGCCAGCAGGCGACATCGGCCGCGTCGGCACCTGGCCAGCAGGCGATGCCGGACCAGCAGCTGCCGGGGGCGGCGGCGCCGGACCAATCGGGCTTGGCCGCGACAACGCAGAACGAGCAGCCCCGGACCGCGCACAGCGGGCGGCCGACGTCGCTCGCCTCGGCGCCGACCAGCCCGTCTGCGGGCCGCGGGAAACGCCGGGCGATCACCTCGGCGCGGGATCGGCAGCCGACCGTGGGCACGCCTGGCGAGCAGGGTACGACGCCGCGAAACGACGTTCCGACGCAGCCGCTCGCCAAGCCCGGTCACGGACCGGAAGTGGATCAGGCCGCGGCGCGCGCCGGCACGCCCGGTGCGCCGGCCGGCCCGTCCCGGCATGCCGCGCCGGAGGACCCGCCACGGACCACCGCGCCGACGAGCACGCCCGCGTCGACGGCGTTCCTGCGCCAGACCACGCCCAGCCAGGCCACTCCCGCCCAGAGCATTCCCAGCCAGAGCGTTCCCGGCCAGAGCGTTCCCGGCCAGAGCGTTCCCGGCCAGAGTCTTCCCGGCCCGAACAGCGCCACGGAAACGCCAGGTCCGGGCACGGCAGCGCAGCCAGGGACGCCATATCAGGGCGCGCCTCCGCACCAGGGAGAGCCTGGGCAGAACACCGCGCCGGGAACCACCGGTGGGGCGACGGGGCACGTCGCGGCGCTGCTGCAAGGGGCTCTCACGCAGCACGGTCAGCCGAAGCAGAACCAGGTCGGCGAACCCCCGCACGCGACGCCCGACCAGGTGAGCGCTCCGCAGTCGCACGGTGGAGCGCAGCCCGACGATCCGCGCCCAGCCGACAAAGACCAGACAGAAACGGGCTGGGCGGAAACAGGTTCGGCGGCGCAGGTCTCGGTGCCGATGAAGCGACCGCAAGCCGACGGGGTCGCACCTCCCGTCGAGGAGGAGGCACGGGTTCCCCGGCACGGTGCGCCCGAGGCCGACGCCGACACGCCCGATGCCGAGGCGGCCGAGCGGGCGGCAAAGACCGAGCGGGCGGCAAAGACCGAGCGTGCGGCGCAGGCCGAGCGGCAAAGCACGCCTGCCGGCGGGGTCGACGCCGAGCCCACCGCCGGAGCAGCCGAGGGCGGGCGGCCGGGGGCGCACGCGGCGCCGTACATGGATCCGGACGGAACTCTGCACAACCTGCGGCCGATCGGTCGGCTTGATGTGTCGGGGCCGGACGTGCAGCCGCAGCGGGACGCCGAAAGTGAGTTCGGCGGGCAGTGGTTCGCCAAGAAGGATCCGCCGCCGCCGGCGGTGAAGAACGAGGCCGACCGGGTGGTTCTCGACCTCGATCTGGCCGGGCTGTTCAACGGCGTCGCGCTCGACGCGGCACCGGACCTGGGTGCGGAAGAGACTGCGGAACAGACTGCGGAAGAGGGCGCGGAGGCGGAGCAGGGTGCGCCGAAGATCGACGTACGGGGTGAGCTCGCGGAGCTGATGGCCACGGCGGAGCCGGTCGCGGGGCAGGATCCGGCGGACCGGGAG
Source organism: Paractinoplanes ferrugineus (assembly GCF_016862195.1). Classification (GTDB taxonomy): domain Bacteria; phylum Actinomycetota; class Actinomycetes; order Mycobacteriales; family Micromonosporaceae; genus Actinoplanes; species Actinoplanes ferrugineus. The sequence goes on from NZ_BOMM01000056.1 coordinate 60,130, forward strand.
CCGGTCGAGAGGCAGGCCCCGTTGTCCGCGGAGGACCTCGAGGCCATGCGCTGGCGGCTCGACGGCGGGACTCTGCGGGAGGTCGTCGACAACAAGGACGCGCTGCGCGAACTCGGGGAACGGCTGGACGGGCCACTCTTCGAGGAGAACGAGAACATCGCCAAGGCGGGCGTGCTGAGCGTCCGGGCCGAGGTCTACCGGCTGCTCGGGGAGCTCGGCATGGCGGCCGCCGCGAGCCGGCTGGCGCTCAACCACGCGGAGGCGGCGAAGGACATCCAGTCGACCGTCATCGCGCAGGCCGAGCTGGCGCACGTCTTGCGGCTGCGCAAGGACTACAAGGAGGCGGACAAGCTGTTCGCCAAGGCCGCGGCCGCCGACGTACCGGACACGCTGCGCAGCGTGGTGCACGAGAACGCCGGGCGGTCCTGCTTCGATCAGGGGCGGCACATGGAGGCGCTCGACCACTTCGCGCGGGCGGTACGACTCGGACGACCGGACGACCAGGAGCTCGCCGAGCGGATCGGGGTGTCGCTGGAGGCGGTCTACATCCACGTACTGCGGGACGGCTGGGGCCCGTACCCCCGGCACGGCGAGAAAGCCTAGACCGCGACGCCGTGCGGGGCCGGCGGGTGGGCCATCGCGGTCCGGCCCCGGCCACCCTGCTTCGCCTCGTAGAGGGCGGCGTCGGAGGCGGCGCCCAACTGTGCCGCAGTGCCGGCGTGGTCGGGCAGGACGGCCACACCGATGCTCAGGCCGGGCGGCCCGCCCGGCAGGGACTCGACCGCCGCCACCGCGGCGCGGATGTCGTCGGCGGCGCGGCGGGCACCCAACCGGTCGGTACGCAGGAGCACCACGAACTCGTCGCCGCCCAGTCGGCCGACCACGTCGTCGTCGCGCCGGGCCACCGTACGCAAAGCAGCCGCCACCTCCTGCAGCGCCTGATCGCCGACCGCGTGTCCGTAGGTGTCGTTGATCTTCTTGAAGTAGTCGATGTCGATGGTCAACAGGGCGATCGACTCGGGACCGCGCTTCGCCCAGGTGACGGCGCGGGCCAGCTCGCCGTCGAAGGAGCGCCGGTTGGCCACGCCGGTGAGCGGATCGGCGTACGCCTGGGTCTCCAGAACCTCGCGCAGGCGGTCGTTGCGCGACCGCAGCGAGGTCACCACGACGGCGGTGAGGATCATCGCCACGGTGAGCGAGACCCAGTCGGTGAGGCCCCGATCGGCGCCCTGGATCGGGAAGAGCACGGCCGCGGCACCGGCCGACACGCACGCCATGGACACATAGTTGGCCAGCCGGCCGAGGAAGTTCGCGGTGTAGAGCACCGGCCACAGGTAGAAGAACTGGGCGCCGGTGCTGGCGTCACCGGTGAACGCGTTGAGGAACGTCACCAGGGCGGTGCCGGCGAACGGCGCGAGGAACCACATCAGCGGCGGCACCCACTCCGGGCGCCAGCGGCAGATCACCCCGCCGAGCGCGAGCACGACCGTGAGCACCCCGAAAATGCTCACCCCGGCGACGGTACGGGTGGTCGGCAGCACCACGCCGGTGACGAACATGAACGGCCCGGCACCCATCAGGAGGTACGCGACGGAACGCGACGCCCCCGCCTGGTCCCGCAGTTGGTACCGCACGCCGCCTCCTACTTCCGGTAAGACCTTTCGGTACCGGGGGCGGACAATTGAGCCTTTCCAGAAACCGGCGCCGTCTCAGGAGGCCGGCGCGGCCTCGCGCACGCGGTCGCGGCGGGCCAGGGTGACGCCCGCGCTGGCGGCGGTGACGAGCAGCAGCGCGGCGATCTCCACCGGGCCAAGGCGTTGATGCAGGACGAGCAGTCCGGCGAGGGCGGCACCGGCCGGTTCGAGGCTCATCAGGATGCCGAAGACCCGGGTGGGAATGCGGCGCAGCGCGTTGATCTCCAGGCCGTACGAGAAGACCGACGAGAGCAGGGCGACCGCGGTCGCGCCGATCAGCAGAGACGGCTCATGGCGTACGGCACTCGCGCCCCCGGCCCCGAAGGGCAACACGAGCACGGCCGCGACGGCGAGCGACACAGCCAGCCCACCGGTGCCCGGGACGAGACCGCCGAGCTTGGCGCTGAACACGATGTACCCCGCCCAGCAGAGCCCGGCCACGAACGCGAGGAGCAGCCCACCGATCGGTGCCGCTCCCCCGTTGGCGGTGCCGAGCAGCACCACCCCGGCCGCCGCGAGCGCGGCCCACAGGAAGTCGAGCAGGCTGCGGGTCTGCACCACCGAGAGCAGCAGCGGCCCCAGAAACTCGACGGTGACCGCGATGCCGAGCGGCACACTTTGCAGCGCCAGGTAGAAAACCAGGTTCATCCCGGCCATCACCGCACCCAGCAGCCCAGCCGCCCGCCAGGCCGCCCCCGACCAGCCCCGAACCGCCGGCCGAGCGACGACCGCGACAATCAGCGCCGAGATCGACAGCCGAAGCAGCGTCACCCCCGCCGCCCCGAGATCATCGAACAGGGTACGGGCGATCGCACTCCCGAACTGCACCGAGGCGATCGACATCATCACCAGCAGCGGCGCCGGTACCCCAGTCCGTCTCACCCGGTCAGCATCTCCTGCCCCGAGCACCCCTTACCACCCGGACGCCGCCGAGGTGTGCTCCCTCACCCGCCCGGCGACCTCCACTTCCTGGATCCGGCACGCTCGAGGCCCCTTTTCACTGAAGTTGTGCTCCCTCGCCCCGGAGACCACAACTTCAGTGAACTTGCGGCCGACCACCGCAACGCCCCACCACCCGTGGCGCGGTCACGGCCGGCGGCGGGCCAACTGCGCCGGACCCCCCTGGACGACAGGGCCGCCTGCGCCGGGCCCAAGGCCGACCGGGCCGGACCCTGGGCCGTCCGCACCGGACCCTGGGCTGACAGGGCCGGACCCTGGGCCGTCCGCGCGGGCCCCGAGGCCGACAGGGCCGGCCCCAGGACCGTCCGGAGCGGGCGCGGCGCCGGCCCGGGTGAGAGCCGCGGGTTCCAACTCGGCGGCGGGCGGGTCGGCGGCCGGCGGGTCGGGCAGGTGCGGGTCGGGCAGGTGCGGGTCGGGCAGGGGCGGGTCGGGCAGGGGCGGGTCGGGGGCTGGGGCCCGGCGATGGGTGGTGGTGGGCCACAAGCGTGGGGAGCGGCGGGCGGCCAGGTCTTCGGCCCAGCCGAAGAGGAGGACCGCCAGCGCGGTCAGCAGCAGCGCCAGGCCCAGGTCGGCCAGTTCGCCGCGTCTGCCACCCAGGTCGTCGAGGGCGACCAAGGTCAGGGCGGGCCAGACGGCGGCGATGGCGATGTTGTGCCAAAGGTAGACGGTGACGGCTCGGTTGTTGAGCAGGGTCACCGCGCGGTCGAGTGGCCGCAGACGGGCGAGCCAGCCCATGGTCGGCTGCCAGCGGAGCACGATCAGCACGAAGGCCAGGGACCACAGGGCCTGCGACTCGGCGACGTCGTTGAGGTCCCAGGGGTCCTCGCCCTGGTGGCCGCGCAGCCAGGAGAGTGCGGCGGCGCCCATGATCGCGGCGAGGGGGTAGGTGATCCACGGCTTGGCGCGGGCCAGCCGGCCGTCGTGGTGGGCGAAGCCGGCGATCCAGCAGGCGCCGTAGGTGACGAAGTCCCACAGGGCGGCGTCGGCGGTGTCCGGCAGGCTGCGGTCGGTCAGGTCCAGCAGGCCCATGACCAGCAGGGGGGCGGCGACGGCGGCCCAGCCGAAGCGGCGGTAGGCGGCGTACATCACCGGGGAGAGGACGACGAACCAGAGGTACGCCCGGAGGTACCAGAGCGGCTCCCACCAGTCGATCAGTTGGTCGCTGCCGGGTGGGTCGCCGATCGGCAGCAGCCAGAACAGCAAGCGGGTGACGCTGAACGGGTGTTCGCCGTCGGTCTCCGCCCGCCAGCCGACGATCAGCATGACCGGGACGGCGATCAGGCCGAGCAGCCACAGTGGTGGCAGCAGGCGGCGCAGCCGGGCGAAGACGACCTGGCCGGCGTCGCGCTTCGCCAGCGAGCCGGCGGTGAGGGAGCCGGCCAGGGCGAACATGATGCCCATCGCGGGGAGCAGGATCGACAGCCACGGCCAGCCGAACAGGTGGTAGACGATCACCCGGACGATCGCAGCGGCACGGAGCAGGTCCAGGTAGCGGTTTCGCACTGGGAAAAATTAGCCAGCGCGGCAGTTCCGTAGACACCGATCGATCGGTTCCGAGAAACAACGGACAGGCTTACCACGAAGGAATGAACTGTCCGAATTGTCTGTGCGGTTGTGCGATCTCCTGGTGTCCCTCTCCGTCCGGCGCCGTTGATCCGGGGCATGGAGGCGACCGGGCCGGCCGGCCGCTCATGATCGGTGAGGTGTCTTCACTAAATGCGGAAACCTTGGGTGGCGGTCTGCGCGGCGGCGTCGGCGCTGTTGGTCGGGACGACCGTGGTGGCGACGACGGCGGGTGCGTCGGAGAGACCGGACTCGTCGGGGTTCCTGGCCTTCGTGCCGGCCTTCGGGGAATCCCCGCAGTCCCGGGTCAGCGCCGGTGCCACCGTCGCGGCTCGCCCCGACGATCCGGGCGCTTCGCATGCGGAGCCCGGCCGGTACGGTCAGCCCGGCCGGGCCGGCAAGCCCCGGGTGACCCGGACCTTCGACGACAACGACGGCCGCGGGGACGGCTCCGACGTGGGCGACACGGCTGCCGACGTACCGCGCAAGAAGCCGGCGCGAAAGCGCCCGGCCGAGACCTTGCCCGCCCCCGCGCGGCAGGCCGTGACCAGTTCGGATGTGACGACGAATCCGTCGGCGCGGGCGCAGCAGCAGATCCTCGCGCTGGTCAACCTGAACCGGCGGCGCAGCGGGTGCGGCAGTCTGTCGCTGGACCGGCGGCTGATCACCGCGGCCAACCGGCACGCCGCCGACATGGCGCGGCGGGCCTACTTCGCGCACGTGTCCCGCAACGGCGCCGACTCCGGCGCCCGGCTGCGCGCGGCGGGTTACCGCTGGGCGAGGTACGGCGAGAACATCGCGCGTGGGTTCAACAGTCCGTGGGACGTCGTCAACGGTTGGATGAGAAGTCCGGGCCACCGACGGAACATCTTGGACTGCCGTCTGCATCAGATGGGCATCGGTTTGGCCATCTCTCGTGATCACACCACGTACTGGGTTCAGGACTTCGCGACGCCGACGGCGTAGATCGACCCGATAAATCCTCTCAACTCCCCCCGGCGCGAACCGAAATCTCCTCACAGATTCGCGCCACGGTCGCTTCCCTTGACGCCGCGGCGGGCGTGCCTGTGCTTCGATATGCGAACACATGTCCTGGGGAGGACCAAGTTGCGAGTGAGACGGGTTTCCGCCCGCCTTGCCGGAGGCGCCATGGCGACTCTGGTGGGCGGCGGCCTCGGCATCATGGTGGTGGCGCCCACGGGCGCTTCCGCCGCGATGCGCACCGCCCCGGCCACCACGGTGGTCACCAAGGCGGCGGCCGCGAGCTGTGCCACCGGTAAATTTCAGAAGCAGGTAGAGGGTTACCTCAACACCATCGGTGGCTACGGGAAGCTCTCGGCCGACGGCAAGCAGTCCGCCGCCGACTGCGCGGCCATCAAGAGTTTCCAGGTCCGGTTCGGCGTCAAGCCGGCCTCGGGCCTGGCTGGTCCGACGACCTACGACGTGGCCAAGCGGCTCGCGTCGACAAACACGGCCGCCTGCAAGGCCAGCAAGTCGGGCCAGACCTTCTGCGTCGACCTCACCCACCAGACCACGTGGGTGATGAAGAACGGGAAGGTGCTCGTCAAGCCGACGATCACCCGCACCGGGATGAAGGGCTACCGCACGCCGGCCGGCACCTTCAAGATCAACAAGCGGACCACGAAGGAGTGGTCGGACCCGTACCACGTCTGGTTGCCGTACTGGCAGCGTTTCATCGGCGGGCGCGGGTTCCACCAGACCACCACCTACATCCACGACATGTGGCGTGGTTCGCACGGCTGCGTCAACCTGTTGCCGCAGGACGCGAAGAAGTACTGGAGCCTCGGCAAGATCGGTTCCACGGTGAAGGTCTTCGGCAAGCGGCCGGGCACCTGATCCAGCAGTTCCTGAACGCCCGGACCGAGTCAGGTCCGGGCGTTCGCTGTACGTACGTGTGTCGTCAGCATGTCGTGCCGCGGGATGAGTCGCTCGTCGCCCAGCGCCGTGCACAGCAGTAAGCCCGCACGGCTCAGGGTGTACGTCACGTCAAGGAACCGGCTCACGGTGTCGTCGTGGTGCACCACGGTCAGCTCGTCGGCCCGCTGCATCTGGTCACGTCCTTCACGGTCACGGTTGCCTGCATGAGTACGGGGCGGGGCCGGGGGACGGTTCACTCAGGGTGACTCGCCGGGTCAAGTGACGTGGCCCCGGTGTACGTGCTCCGACCGTTCACCGGACCGGCATAGAGTGACTTCTGTGTCCAGCACCCCTCGCGCCCGGCTCCGGCCGGGCGTTGTCGCGCTCTCCCTCGTCCTGCTGGTGTCCCTGACCGCCGCGTCCTGCGGCGATGACGACGACGGCGTGACCGTCGGCGCGGCGGCGCGCGGCACCGTCGACGAGATCGTCGAGGCGCCCGGCTCGGTCACCGCGCGGGCGGCCGCCACGCTCAGCGCCCCGGCCGCCGGCACCCTCACCGAGCTGCGGGTCGAGGCCGGTCAGCGGGTCAGCAAGGGCACCGTGGTCGCGGTCATCGACTCCCCCGAGCTCGAGGCCCGCCGCGAGTCCGCCGCGAAGGCGCTCGACCAGGCCTCCCGGGGCGGCGGTTCGCCGGGGGTGAGCACGTCCGGGTTCACCGCCGTGCGGCGCAAGACCGACAAACAGGCGGCGTCGGCCTTCGGGGACGCCCGCGCCGCGGCCACCAAGATCACTGACCCGAACCTGCGGGGCGTACTCCTCAAGCAGGTCGACGCGGCCGAGCAGCAATACACGGCGGCGTCGGCGTCGGCCGCCGCGACGCTGAGGTCGGTCCAGCGCGGGGTCGCTTCGCTCGGCCAGGCCGTCTCCTCCCTGTCGGCGGCCCAGAAACTGCAGGCCCAGCAGGCGTACGACCTGGCCGACGCGGCCGTCGAGGCGCTGACCCTGCGCGCTCCGGTGGCCGGCACGGTCCAGTTCGGTGGGGTCGGTTCGGCCCCGGCCACCGGCGGCGCGTCGGCGCTGAGCTCGCTGTTGTCCTCGGCCGGCGGCGCCGCGGCCGCCGGTTCGGCCTCGACGTCGCTGCCCGGCGTCGACACCGCGGTGCCGCAAGGTGGTTACGTGGCCGCCGGGACCCCGCTGATGACCATCGTCGACGTGTCCCGGCTGGGCCTGACCGCCGCGGTCGACGAGACCGACGTGCTGCTCGTGCAGTCCGGCGTGGCCGCGACCGTGGAGCTGGACGCGGCCACCGGCGCCACCTACCCGGCCACCGTCCGTGCGGTCGACCTGCTGCCCACCACGTCGGCGCAGGGCGGCGTCTCCTACCGGGTGCGGCTCGACCTGGAGGCCGGCAAGTACGACGACGGGATGACGGCGCCGACCCCCCGGCCCGGGATGAGCGCGGTGATCCGCCTCCAGGTGCGCCAGGCCAAGGACGCGGTGACGGTGCCGGCGTCCGCGATCGTCAACTCCGCCGGCCGGGACACCGTGTGGACCGTGCGCGACGGCCGCTACCAGCGGGTCGACGTCAAGGTCGGGGTGCAGGGCGAGGACGTCGTGCAGGTGACCTCGGGCCTCGACGCCGGCCAGCCGGTGGTGGTGGCCGGCGCCGACCTGGTCCGGCCGGGCGCCGAAGCCCGATCATGACCTCGGCCGAGCCGGCGATCGTCGCGGTCGACGTGACCCGCACCTACGAACTGGACGGGGTCTCCGTGGCGGCGTTGCGCGGGGTGTCGCTGACCGTGTCGGCCGACGACTACGTGGCCATCGTGGGGACCTCCGGCTCGGGCAAGTCGACGCTGATGCACCTGCTGGGCGCGCTCGACCGGCCGACCAGCGGCACGCTGCGGATCGGCGGGCGGGACGTGTCGTCGCTCGGACCGGCCGAGATGGCGCACCTGCGCAACCAGACCATCGGGTTCGTCTTCCAGTCGTTCCACCTGCTGGCCCGCACGACGGCCCGCGACAACGTGGCGCTGCCGCTGGTCTACCGGGGTGTGAGCGGTAAGGAGCGGCGCGCGAAGGCGACCGAGATGCTTCAGCGGGTCGGGCTCGGGCACCGGCTCGATCACCGCCCCAACCAGATGTCCGGCGGTGAGCAGCAGCGGGTGGCGATCGCCCGGGCCCTGGTCACCGACCCGTCGGTGCTGCTCGCCGACGAGCCCACCGGCAACCTCGACTCGGCGACCGGCGAGCAGGTGCTCGGCCTGCTCGAATCGCTCAACGGCGAGGGGGTGGCGGTCGTCCTCGTCACCCACGACCGGGAGGTGGCCGCGCGGGCGGGCCGCCAGATCGTCATGCGCGACGGGCTCATCGTCGAATGAGGATCGCGGAGGCCTGGCGGGTGGCGGTCGGCGCGCTGCGGGCCAACCGGCTGCGCAGCATCCTGACCATGCTCGGCGTCATCATCGGGGTGGGCGCCGTGGTCGCGCTCGTCGGCATCGGCACCGGCACCAAGCAACTGATCGAGCAGCAGGTCGAGGGGCTCGGCTCGAACCTGCTCATCGTGGTGCCCGGCCGGCTCGACCCGGGGGCCGCGCCCAGCGCGTCGACGCTCGACATGGACGACGTCGACGCGGTCACCCGGGTGGTCGGCGACCGGTCCCGGGTGGCGGTGACGATCAGCTCCGGGGAGACGGTGCGCGCCGGTTCGCGGGAGGCGTACGCAAGCATGCAGGGTGTTCTGGAAACGACGCCCGATGTGTTCGTCCGGCGTCTCGACCGAGGGGCCTATCTGACCCGCACGGACGTGACCACCGGGCGGCGGGTCGCGGTGCTCGGGGCCGGCGTCGCCCAGCAGTTGTTCGGCGACCGGGACCCGATCGGCCGGCAGATCACCATCGGTGGCGTGCGGTTCCGGGTGATCGGCACGTTCGAGAAGCTCGGCCAGAGCCTCGGGGTGGACCGGGACAGCGAGGTGCACGTGCCGGTGACCGCGGCGCAGCGCCTGCTCGGCACCACCCGCATCGACGGCCTGGCGATCCGCGCGCCCGACCGCGACACCATCGACACCCTCGGCCGCAACGTGGTGGCCACGCTCGTCAAGCGCCATCCCGACACCGATTTCAGCGCCGTCACCCAGGAGCAGATCCTGGGCGTGCTCGGCGACATCCTCGGCGTGCTGACCGGGGTGCTGGCCGCGATCGCCGGCATCAGCCTGCTGGTCGGCGGTGTCGGCGTCTCCAACATCATGCTGGTGTCGGTGCGGGAGCGGACCAAGGAGATCGGCCTGCGCAAGGCGGTCGGGGCGAGACCCCGGGACATCGGCGTGCAGTTCCTGCTGGAGGCGGTCCTGCTGACCACGATCGGCGGCATCCTCGGGATGAGTCTGGGCATCGCGGCCGCCCTGGCCGTCGATCGGCTGTCCCCGGTGCCGGCCGCGATCACGTGGTGGTCCCTGGCGCTGGCGTTCGGCGTCTCGGCGGCCGTCGGCATCGTCTTCGGGGTCATTCCGGCCCAGCGAGCCGGCCGCCTCGACCCGGTGGTGGCCTTGCGAACCGAGTAAAGCTCGGATTTATTAGTAAAAGTCTCGCTAACCTCGACTTGTGCGGCAATACGGACAAGAGCGCGAGGTCGAGCCTGTCGTGATGACGGCGCTCGTGTTCCGCGCTGGGCCGCTCCTGTGCGCGCTGCGGCTCGAGGAGGTCATCGAGACCATGCGGCCGCTCGAGACCCAGCCGCTGGCCGGCACGCCGCCGTTCGTCCTCGGCATCAGCGTGCTGCGCGGCGTGCCGACGCCGGTGATCGACGTGGGGCGCCTGCTGCGCGGGGATCAAGGCGAAGCCGAACGGTACGTCGCGGTCCGCACCGAACGCGGCGCGGTCGCCCTCGCCACCGGCGAGATCATCGGCATCCGCAGCGTCGACACCACCACCGGTGCCCACCCGGCGCTGCTCGGCGGGCGGTCGAGTCGCCTCGTCGCCGGGGTCGGCACGGTCGGCGCCGAGCCGTTGCTGCTGCTGCAGAGCATGCGGGCGGTGCCGGACGACGTGTGGGAAGCGGCCGCCTCGGCCGGTGTGCCGTGACCACCGAGGCGGAGATCGGCCGGTTCCGTGAGCTGCTCGCGCGCTCGCTGGGCTGGACCTTCAGCGACCGCGACGCGCGCCAGCTCGGCCCGCTGCTGGCCGACCGGGCCCACACCCACCGGATGAGCCGCACCGAGTACGTCAACCGGCTGGCCGCCCGCCCCTGGAACGACGAACTGGTCGAACTGATCGAGCAACTGAGCATCACCGAGACCTACTTCTTCCGGCACGGCGAGCAGTTCCGCGCCCTGCGCGAGGAGGCCATGCCGCAGCGGGTGCTGGCTCGCGCGCCGCAGAAGGTGCTCCGGGTCCTCTCGGTGGCGTGCTCGTCCGGCGAGGAGGCGTACAGCCTGGCCATCGTGGCCCAGGAGGCGGCACCGGGGCCGGACTGGACGATCGACGTGACCGGCATCGACGCCAACCCGGCGGTGCTCCGGCAGGCCACCGAGGGCTGGTATTCGCCGTGGTCCCTGCGCGAGACACCGGCGGAGGTCAAACGACGCTGGTTCCGGGCCGGCGAGCGCGGCTTCCACGTGGTCGAGGAGATCCAGCGGCTCGTCCGGTTCCACCGGCAGAACGTCGCCGAGCCGGAGGATCTCGTCTGGCGCCCCGGCCAGTACGACGTGATCTTCTGCCGCAACCTGCTGATGTACCTGGTGCCGGAGGTGGCGCAGGCCCTCGTGACGCGGATGACCGAGTGCCTCGTCCCGGGCGGGTACCTGTTCCTCGGGCACACCGACTCGCTCGGCGCCGCCCCGGCCGGCCTGGAGCTGCGGCACACCCACGACGCGTTCTACTACCGGCGGCTGTCGGCTGCCGGCCCTCCCCCACCGCCCGCACCCCGGCCGGCCCCACCGGTCCCGCCGGTCGAGCCGTCCCGGCCCGCGGAGGACGTCTACCAGCGCACGTTGCTGCTGTTCACCGACGAACGCTACGCCGAGGCGCTCGCCCTGCTCCCGCACCCCGCCGGCCCGGCCGAGCGGCTGCTGTGCGGCGTGCTGCTGGCCCAGGCCGGCCGGCTCGACGAGGCGGTCGATGCGGCCCGCCGGCTGATCGACGACGACGGGCTCAACCCGGACGCGCATCAGCTGCTCGGGCTCTGCCTGGAGGGGGCCACGGCGGTGCCGGAGGCGCTCCAGCAGTACCGGCTGGCCGCGTACCTCGATCCGGACTTCGCCCTGCCACGGATGCGACTGGGGCTGCTGGCCCGGCGACAGGGCGACGACCGGGCCGCGTCCGGCGAGCTGGAGCGGGCGTTGGCGTTGCTGCCCGGTGAGCACGAGCTGCGGATCACCCTGTTCGGCGGCGGGTTCGGGCGGCTGGCGCTGACCGCGCTGTGCCGTTCCGAGCTGGAGGCCTGCGGGGTGCGCCGGTGACCACGGTCGAGCGCCGGATCACCCGGCTGCGCACCGACTTCGACCGGTCCTTCGCCCAGCCGCAGGACAGCCACGACGTCGAACACGTCGAGCTGCTCGCGGTGCGGGCGGCCGGCCGCCCGTACGCCCTGCGGCTGGCCCAGACCGCCGGCCTGCACCCCGACCGCCCGGTGACCCCGCTGCCCGGACCGTTGCCGGCACTGCTCGGCCTGGCCGGTTTCGTCGGCGCGGTGGTGCCGGTGTACGACCTGGCCGCGCTGCTCGGCCACCCGGCTGCCGACCGGCCGCGCTGGCTGGTCATGGCGGCCGGCACCCCGCTGCTGGCCCTGGCCTTCCACGACGTGGACGGGCACGTGCGGGTCGCGGCCGAGGCGATCATCAGCGAGGCGTCCGGCGACGGACGGCGGGGTGTGCTGCGCGGCATGGTCGCGCTCGACGGCGCCACCCGCCCGATCATCGACGTGCCCGCCGCCCGGGCCGTGGTGCATCAGATGGCCGGGCACGCGCCCGGAACCGAGGAGGGAGCGGCTCATGATGTCCGGTAAGACCTTCGGCTACAAGCTGGCCGGCGGCTTCGGCGTGACGCTGGCGCTGACCGTGCTGATGATCGCCACGTCGGTGCTTGCGCTGCGCTACGTGGTGCAGAGCAAGGACCAGGTGATCAAGTCGACGACCACCAGCCTGGTCGGCGCGGTGGAGCTCAGCCGCACGATGGAACGCCGGATCGGGGGTTACCGGGCCTTTCTGCTCAGCGCCGGGGACGAGTGGCTGACCGCCACCAACGCCGACCGCGCCATGTTCCTCACCCAGGTCGACCAGCTGCGCGGCACCCTGTCGGATTCGGCCGCGCTGAAGCTGCTCGACACCGTGTCGCAGGACGAGGCTACGCACAACACCATCGTCAACAGCCTGCTCGCCAAGCGTCAGGCCATGCGCGTGCCGGACATGGCCGCGCTCAACGATCCGCGGATCAAGCCCGCCCGGGACGCGATGCTCGCCGCGATCGACGCTCTCGTCGCCCGGATCCGCACCGACGTCGATGCCGACCGCTCCGCGTCCTCGACCCGGGCCACCTGGTCGATCGCCGCCATCATCGCCCTCGGCGTGGTGCTGGTGCTGGCCGCGGCCGCGGTGGCCTGGCGGCTCAGCCGGGACCTGCGCCGCGAGGTCGGCGCCGCGGTCGGGCACATCCAGAGCTCGTCGGCGCAGCTCGAGGCGGCGGCGGCGCAGCAGGCCTCGGGCGGGCGCGACCAGGCCAGCGCGATGAACGAGATCACCACGACGATCAGCGAACTGTTGATCACCTCGAGGCAGATCGCGGACAGCTGCCAGCGGGTGTCGAAGGTCGCCGAGGACACCGCGGACGCGGCCCGCACCGGCGACGCCACGATCGACCAGACCCGGGCGTCGATCACCGCCATCCGCACCCAGGTGGACCAGATCGTGCAGCACATGCTGGCCCTCGGCGAGAAGTCGCAGCAGATCGGCGGGGTCGTCGACCTGGTGTCCGAGCTCGCCGAGCAGACGAACATCCTGGCCATCAACGCGACCATCGAGGCCAGCGGGGCCGGCGAGTGGGGGCGCCGGTTCGCCGTGGTGGCCGAGGAGATCCGCAAGCTGGCCGACCGGACGGCGGGGTCGGCCAAGGAGATCCGGGCGATGATCGAGGACGTCCGCGGCGCGGTGAACACCACCGTGATGGCCACCGAGATCGGCGCCAAGGCCGTCGACGCCGGGTCCCGGCAGTTCGACGACGCCACCAGCTCGTTCCGCCGGATCGCCCAGCTCGTGGCCACCACCAGCGACGCCACCCGGGAGATCGAACTGTCCACCAAGCAGCAGACCACCGCTGTCGAGCAGGTCAGCTCGGCCGCCTCGGACACCGCCCGGGCCAGCCGGGAGACCGAGGCCAGCGCCGTGCAGACCAAGCAGACGGCGGCCCACCTGAGCACGCTCTCCGGTGACCTGCTCGATCTGGTCGGCAGCGGACGGCACTGAGGTGGCCGAGGCTCGGGACCCGCTGCGCTACTTCCGGATCGAGGCGCGCGAGCTGGTCGATCAGATCAGTGCCGCCGTCCTCGATCTGGACCAGGAGCCGGGGCCGGACCTGGTGGCGCGGCTGCTGCGCTACGCGCACACCCTCAAGGGCGCGGCCCGGGTGGTCAAACAGACCGAGATCGCCGACCGGGCGCACGAGTTCGAGGACGTCCTGGTGCCGCACCGGGGGTCGGCGGTCACCCAGATGCCCGCCGACGAGATGCGCGAGCTGCTGCGGCTCAACGACGAGATAGTCCAGTTCGTCCGGGCCCTGGAGCATCCGCCGCGGGAGAAACCCGCGGTGGAGCAGATCGACGACGAGGTGCCCGCTCCCCGCGCCGCCACCGCCGACCTGGACGAGTTGCTCGACGCGGTCGGCGAGGCCAGCGCCCGGATCGCCCCGCTGCGCGACGGCAGCCGCACCCTGGCCGGGATCCAGCGCCGGGTGGAGGCGTTCAGCGACCGGCTGCGGGTGGCCCGGCCGGGCGGCGACGCCGGGACCCGGGCCGCCGCGCAACGGCTCGCCGGCGACATGGGCGCGCTGGGGCGCCGCCTCATCGACGCGGTCGACCAGGTGGAACGCGAGCTCGACGAGGTGCGCGGCCGGGCCGAGGGGCTGCGGCTGGTCTCCGCCGGCACGATCTTCACGGCGCTGCACCGGGCCGTGCATGACGCCGCTGACGCCGAGGGCAAACGGGTCCGGTTCGCCGCCCACGGCGCCGAGACCCGGCTCGGCCCGCAGGTGCTCAACCAGGTCAACGGAGCCTTCCTGCACGTGGTGCGCAACGCGGTGGTGCATGGCATCGAGCCGGAGGCGCAGCGTATGGCGGCCGGCAAACCGGCCGAGGGATCGATCACCGTCGACGTGCAGCGGCGCGGCCGGTGGATCCATTTCCGGTGTACGGACGACGGCCGCGGCTTCGACCTGGCCGCGTTGCGTCGGGTGGCCGAGACGCGCGGCCTGCTCCCGGCCGGCAGCGAGCCCGACCCGCAGGAGCTGATCGATCTCGTGCTGCACGGGGGGATCAGCACGTCGGACGCGGTGACCGAGGTGGCCGGCCGGGGCATCGGCATGGACGTGGCCCGCGACGTGGCCCTGCAGCTCGGCGGCACGGTCAACATCAAGAACTGGCCCGGCCAGGGCGCCACCGTGGAGATCTCGCTGCCGCTGACCCTGCTGTCGATGAACGGGCTGATCGTCGAGGCCGGCGGCACGGTGGTGACGATGCCGCTGGACGCGGTACGCCGGTGTGTGCGGCTGCCCGCCGAGGACGTGACCACCGCCGCCGCCAGCGGCCGGTTCGCGCACGAGGGTCAGGTCGTGCCGTTCCTGCCGCTCGCCCGTTCGATCGCCCCGGCCGCGCCGGACCGGACCGGCTCCGGGGTGGCGATCGTGCTCTCCGCCGACGACGACACCGTCGCGGTCGGCGTGGACCGGCTGGCCGGCACCACCACCCTGGTCGCCCGGCCGTTGCCCGACCTCGCCCCGGCCGCGGCGGTGATCGGCGGCGTCGCCATCGACATGGACGGCAATCCGCGCCTCGTGCTGGACGCGCACGGCCTGGTCGCCGCGGCCCTGCAGGACATGAGCGTCGCGGGTTCCTCGCCCGAGCCCGGCCCCCGGCTGCCGATCCTGGTCGTCGACGACTCGCTGACCACCCGGATGCTGGAACGAAGCATCCTCGAGTCGGCCGGCTACGACGTCGATCTGGCCGCCTCCGCCGAGGAGGGCCTCGAGCGCGCGCACAAGCGGGACTACGGCCTGTTCCTCACCGACATCGACATGCCCGGCATGGACGGCTTCGGATTCGTCGCCACCACCCGGGCCGACCCGGCCCTCGGGCACATCCCGGCCATCCTGGTCAGCTCCCGCGCCACCGCCGAGGACCGGCGCCGGGGCCAGGAGGTCGGTGCCTCCGCCTACGTCATCAAGGGCGAGTTCAACCAGGAGGAACTGCTCGCCCACATCCGGAGGCTGATCCTCTGATGATCCGTGTGCTGCTGGTCGAGGACTCCGCAACGATGCGCGGGCACCTGCGCGAGTCACTTGCCGCCGACCCGGAACTACATGTCGTCGGAGAAGCAGCGGACGGGAAGCAGGCGGTCGAACTGGTCGGCCGGCTGCGCCCGGACGTCGTGACCATGGACATGATGCTGCCCACGATGAGCGGGCTGGCCGCCACCGAGCACATCATGGCCGAGCACCCGACCCCGATCCTGGTCGTCTCGTCGGCCGATCGGCAGGAGCTGTTCAGCACCTACAACGCGCTCGCCGCCGGGGCCGTCGACGTGCTGGAGAAACCGCGCGGCGACGCCAGCGACGCGGACTGGGGGCGGCGGCTGCGCTCGGCCGTCCGCCTCGTCTCCCGCATCCGGGTGATCACCCACCCGCGGGCCCGGCTCGACGGCCGCCGGCCCGAACCGCCGCCGCTGACCGCCGCCCCGCCGGACGCCCTGCGCCTGGTCGCGGTGGGCGCCTCCACCGGCGGGCCGCGCGCGCTCACCGACCTGCTCCGCTCGTTGCCGGGCGGCTTCCGGCCGCCGGTGCTCGTCGTGCAGCACATCGCGGCGAGCGAGCCGTTCGCCGTCGCGTTCTCCGACTGGCTGGCCGGGCAGACCGGGCTCGACGTCACCTACGCCCGCGACTGGACGCCCGTCGAGACCCTCGCCGGGCGGGTCGTGCTCGCCCCGCCCGACCGGCACATGCTGGTCCGCGACGGGGTCGTGCGGCTCAGCGACGCGGCCACCCGGCACTCCTGCCGGCCCTCGGTCGACGTGCTCTTCGAGTCGGTGGCGGTCGAGTGCGGCGACAAGGCGGCCGGCTGCCTGCTCACCGGCATGGGCCGGGACGGCGCCGAGGGGCTGTTGCGGATGCGCTCGCACGGCGCGGTCACCTTCGCCCAGGACGAGGCCAGCTGCGTGGTGTACGGGATGCCCCGCGAGGCCGCCCTGCTCGGCGCGGCCGCCTACGTGCTGCCACCCAACCGGATCGCGGCCCGCCTCGGCGAGCTGCACCCCGCCGGGAGCCGCCCATGAGTTTCCGGGTGCTCATCGTCGACGACAGCCTGACCGTACGGATGGACCTGCACGACATGTTCACCGCCGACGGCTTCGGCACGATCCTCTGCGCGACCGGCGCCGAGGCCCGCGACGCGTTCGCCGGCGACGAGTTCGACGCCGCCGTGCTCGACGTGCTGCTGCCCGACGCCGACGGCCTGGAGCTGCTGCGCGAGCTGCGCGGCAACCCCGGCCGCGGGCAGGTCGTCACCGTGCTGCTGTCCAGCGAGGACGAGGTCGCCGACCGGCTCGCGGGGCTGCGCATCGGCGCCGACGAATATGTCGGCAAGCCGTACGACGCCGGCTACGTCGTGGCCCGGGTGCGCCAACTGCTGGTCTCCGGGACGGTCGTGACCACCGCCGATCGCACCACCGTGCTGGTGATCGACGACAGCATCACCTTCCGCGAGCAACTGCGCGAGCTGCTCGAATCCGAGGGCTACACGGTGCTCACCGCGCCGAGCGGGGAGGAGGGGCTGCGCGTCGCCGCCGACCGCCGCCCGCAGGCGATCATCGTGGACGGCGTGATGCCGGGCATCGACGGCGCCACCGTGATCCGCCGGGTGCGGCTCGATCCGGCGCTGCGCGACATCCCGTGCATCCTGATGACCGCGGCCGACGACTACGCCACCGAGCTGCAGATGCTCGACGCCGGCGCCGACGCCTTCGTGCGCAAGCAGCAGAACCTCGCGATCGTGCCGGCCAAGCTCAACGCGGTGCTGCGGCAGAGCGCCGAGCAGCTGCCGATCGAGGTCACCGGCAGCCTGCACGGCCCGAGCAAGGTGCTGGCGCTCACCCCCGAACGGGACCAGCTGGCCGAGCTCGTCGGGGCGCTGCGGGCCGAGGGGTACGACGTGATCCCGGTCGCCTCCCCCGCGGACGCCCTGGACCTGCTCGCGGCCCAGCCGGTCGACTGCATAGTGCTGGGTCTGGGGCTCGTCGGCGAACTCGGCCGCGACGCCTGCCGGCGGATCAAGGAGGTGCCGGTGATCGGCGAGACGCCGATCGTGATGACCGGCGAGAACGATGACGACATGCTGGCCTGCCTGAGCGCCGGGGCCGACGACTACGTACGGTCGGGGGCCGGCGCCGAGGCGCTGCGGGCCCACGTGCGTACGCAGATCCGCCGCAAGCAGTCGCACGACGAGAGCCGCCGGATCCGCGAGGAACTGATGCGCCGGGAGCTCGACGCCGCCGAGGAGCGGTCCGCCCGGCATCTCGCCGAGACCCGGGCCGCCCTGGTCGAGGAGCTGGAGTGGCGCAACCGGGAGCTGGAGGCGTTCTCCGGCTCGGTGTCGCACGACCTGCGCGGGCCGTTGCAGGTGATCAGCAGTTTCGCCGAGCACATGCTCGACGACGACGACGATCCGCTGAGCCCGGAGGCCCGCCGCCGGCTGGGCCGCATCCAGGCCGCCGCCACCCGGATGGCCGATCTGGTGGAGTCGCTGCTGATCCTGGCCCGGGCGAGCCGCGGCGAGCTGCGCCGGGCCTCGTTCGACCTGACCGCCACGATCTGGAGCGTGATCGCCGACGTGGAGGCGCGCTACCCGGACCGCAAGGTCGCCTTCACGGTGCACGACGACCTGACCGTCGACGCGGACGAGGGCCTGGTGCGCGTCATCCTGGAGAACCTGATCAACAACGCGGTGAAGTTCACCGGCAAGATCCCGAGCCCGGCGATCGAGATCGGCTCGACCACGCTCGGGTTCTTCGTGCGGGACAACGGGGCCGGGTTCCCGGCCGGCAAGTCGGGTGAGCTGTTCCGCCCGTTCGCCCGGCTCCATCGGGCCGAGGACTTCCCGGGCACCGGAATCGGGCTGACCACCGTGCACCGCGCGGTGGAGCGGCACGGCGGGGAGATCTGGGCCGAGGGCGAGGACGGCCGGGGCGCGACGTTCTGGTTCACCCTGCCGGCGGCTACGGCGGTCAACGGCGATCGCAGAGCGCAAGCACGCAAACACGGATAACGATTTGAAATACTTTAAGTTTTCATTAATCCAATTCGCTGTCTCAGCTTTCGGAATGGAACGACGTTCTTATTTGCCGTCCAGCAAGAGATTAACAATCGCGCTGTGGATCATTTATCAGGGAAGCGCGGTAGATCGTTTTCTGCGCGTAAAATTGGCATTGATCCGCTTATGTTAGAATCGAGGATTCCGATAGCTTTAGTCCTTATTGACCGATTTATACGGCATTTCGGACAGTGGACAAACAAGCCTTGACCTGTGGCGCTTAGGCCTAATAGCGTGTGGAACCTCGCCACTCGGCCACCCCCGAGTGTGAGCCCGGACGGCCGTTCGGGTAAATTCGGCCAGCCCGGACGGTTGGAAACAACTGCCGACCGTCGAGCAACACGCAACTGACAGCGTCCTCGATTTATCTCAGAAAACGTGCAGGATTGCCGAGTCCGCCGCCACGGATTTAACCCGCGGCTAAGGACTAAGCAACCCCACGATCCTGGAGCTTGTGTGTCCGTCGACGACATCCTTGGCAGCGACCGATCCACGGAACTCACCGTGCCGCGAGCGCCGGTCCGTGCAGGCGACAGCAGTCGCCCGCGGGTCAGTGTCGTGATCCCGGCCATGAACGAAGCCCGGAACCTTCCGCATGTTCTGGGGCACATGCCGAAAGACATCGACGAGATCATCCTCGTCGACGGCAACTCGGTCGACGACACCATCGCCGTCGCCGAGGCCAACTGGCCGGGCATCAAGATCGTGAAGCAGGCCCGCCGCGGCAAGGGCAACGCCCTCGCCGCCGGCTTCGCCGCCTGCACCGGCGACTACATCGTCATGATCGACGCGGACGGGTCGATGGACCCGCGCGAGATCCCCCGCTTCACCGCGGCTCTCGACGCCGGCGCGGCCTACGCCAAGGGCAGCCGGTTCGCCGAGGGTGGCGGCAGCGACGACATCACCGCCCTGCGCCGGGTCGGCAACTGGGGCCTGAACTACATGACGAACGTGCTGTTCCGCACGAGCTTCTCCGACCTCTGCTACGGCTACAACGCGTTCCGCAAGGAGTGCGTGACCATCTTCGCGCTGCCCGACCACGCCGACACCAGCGGCCCGCGCTGGGGCGACGGTTTCGAGATCGAGACCCTGATCAACACCCGGGTAGCCAAGGCCCAGGTGCGCATCGACGAGGTCGCCAGCTTCGAATTCCGGCGGATGTTCGGCCAGAGCAACCTGCTCACCTTCCGCGACGGCTTCCGCGTGGTCCGCACAATCATGCGCGAGCGCTTCGGCTTCGGCGCCCCGCACGAGGTCCCCGCCGGCCAACCCACCAAAGCCGCGTAACTACACACACCGAGGCCGTCCGGCGACATGCCGGACGGCCTTTTCGTCCGGGAATCGCGAGTTGCCTGCCTTGTCCATATCTGCGACTGCGTCTCCCCAGCGAACGGAGGCTGGCCAAAGCGGCAAATTCCACAGACCATTGCGGTCGACCCACACTGCCGACCGGCGCGGAACGCTGGACCTAGGGCGCTGCGCCCGACCCGGTGCGGGACGGGAGAATTGGCTCGCCCGATCATGCGTGAGCAGCGCCGCTCCCGCAAGAGGCCCCAGCCCACGTTCAGCCGGATGGCGTACGGTCGCTGACCGGTCCCAGGCCCGCCCACCGATGCCCTCGACAGGAGTTTCGACCTCGTGAACCACCGCCGCTGTTACCGTGATGGCATCTCCCAGGCGATGCTGTCCCGGCTCGAGAAGGCGGTGCGCCGTGGGCGCTGAGAACCGGCCCGCCGGCCGCGTCTACGGCAGCTCGCAGCCCCACGACTCCGACGACGAGCCCGCCGCGGCCAACGGATCGCACCCGCAACAACAGACCCCCGGCAACGTGTACGGCGGCGCCCAGCCCTCCTCGGCCGCCCAGTCCCCCTCGGCCGCCCCGCCCTCCTCGGCCGCCCAGTCCCACCCGGCCACCCAGCCCTCCGCCGCACCCGCCCCAGCCGCACCCAAGCCGGGCCTGCCTCAGTCCGCGCCGCCCAAGCCCGCGCCCCCCAAGTCCGGCAGCGTCTACGGCGGTGCACCCGCGGCGAATCCCGCCGCCCCGCCGCCGGCCGCGCCCGTCTCGGCGCCCAGGCCCGGGAACGTCTACGGCGGCCCGCAGGCCAAGCCCGCCGAACCGTCGTCCGCGCCCAGGAGCGGCGCCGTCTACGGCGGCGGACCGCAAGCCAGGCCCGCCGAACCGTCATCCGCCCCCAGGAGCGGCGCCGTCTACGGCGGCGGACCGCAAGCCAAGCCGGCTGACCCGAAGTCCGGCAACGTCTACGGCGGCGCGTCGCAGGCGAAGCCCGCCGAGCCGTCATCCGCCGCACCAGCGTCGGCCGCTCCCAGGTCCAACGGCGTCTACGGCAGCGGACCGCAAGCCAACCCAGCCGCCCCGACGTCCGCCACGCCCAGGTCCGGCAACGTCTACGGCGGCGGCGCACAGGCCAAGCCCGCCGAACCAACGTCCGCCCCCAGGAGCGGCAGCGTCTACGGCGGCGGACCGCAAGCCACCCCGGCCGAACCGGCCCCCGCCGCACCCACGTCCGCCGCGCCCACATCCGCAGCGCCCAAGTCCGCTCCACCCAAGGGCGGCAGCGTCTACGGCGGGTCCCGAAGCAGGCCGGCCGAATCCACGTCGCCCGCGTCAGAGGACGACGTGAACAGCGGTCCGCAGGCCAAGCCCACGTCCGCCGCCAGGTCCGGTGGCGTCTATGGGGGGAGCCAGTCGAGGACCGACCAACAGCCGGCGATGCCCGACTTCGTCTCGCCGACCGTCTCGGTGCCGGCAGTGCCTGGCCGGCCGACGTCCGGCTCGGCGCCGGGTAAGCCGGCCGCCCGGGTCTACGGCGCGCCGCAACCGAAGGCCGACGAGGCCGAGGCTGCCGAACCCCAGGCCCCCCAGCCTCAGACCGCCGAACCGAGGGCAGCCGAACCGAGGGCCACAGGACTCAGGGCCGCCGAACCGATGGGCGCCGACCCGAGGGCCGGCGGACCGAGGACCGACGGACCGAGGACCGACGGACCGAGGACCGACGGACCCGGAGGTGCCGACCGGGCGGGGACGAAGGTCGACGCCACGACGGCGATGCCGCCCGTGGTTCCGGC
Organism: Paractinoplanes ferrugineus; assembly: GCF_016862195.1. Lineage (GTDB taxonomy): Bacteria > Actinomycetota > Actinomycetes > Mycobacteriales > Micromonosporaceae > Actinoplanes > Actinoplanes ferrugineus. The sequence continues at coordinate 81,876 of NZ_BOMM01000056.1, forward strand.
TGACTCGAGGACGGCTGGGAAGAACGCAGCCGGCCCGAAGTCGGCCGCGAACAAGGTGGCCGAGACGGGGCTGGCTGAAATAGGGCTGGCTGAGACGAAGCCGGCCAAGACAGGATTGGCTGAGACAGAGCCGGCCGAGACGAGGTCCGCCGGGGTCAAGGCGAAGAAGGGCAAGAAGAAGCCGGCGGCGCCGCCGGAGCAGGCGATGACGGAGATTCTGCGCGCTGATGCGCCGGACCTCACCGAGGTGCTGGTGGTCGACGAGCCGCCACCGAATCCCACGCATGCGGTTCAGACGCGCAACGCCGCGATCGCGGCCCTGATCGTGTCGGTGGTGGTGGCCTTGAGCACGGGGGCCGACCTGCATTATCCGGGTCGCATGGCGTTCACCGTACTGTTCGCCGGGTTTGTGTCGGGGTGGGTCGCGGTGGCCTACATCCGGTTCCGGGAGCGGCTTGTCGAGATCGTCGCGTCGGTGGCGTTGAGTGCGTCGATGGGCATCATTCTGGCGATGACCCAGCTGCAGACCCACCTGTGGCATTCGCGGATCTGGGTCACCGCGTGGGCCGTGCTGGCCGCCGGCGCCGCCATCCCGCACATTCTCCGGAAGGGCCGTGACCTGTGACCGTCTATGCCGCAACCGGACCGCGGGCGGACACGGCCGCCAAGCCGGCCCCCGCCCCCGCCACCGGGCACGCCTGGCGTGACCGGGACACCCTGATCGCCGCCGGCACCACCCTGCTCGGGGTGATCCTCTGGGTGGTCGGCGCGATCATGACCAACCCGCGCAACGCGAACGGCTGGGGCCTGGCGTCGGTGTTGCCGTGGCCGGTGTGGGCCGGCCTGGTCCTGACCGCGGGCGGTTTGGCCTGGGCGATCCACCATCGGCTGGCGCGGGAGCAGCTGGGCGTCACGCTCGGCCTCCTGATCTTCCAGATGTTCGGCCTGCCGCCGCTCGTCGAGGGCTGGGCGCGGACCAGTACGGCCTGGGTGCACCTGGGCTTCATCGATCAGTACGCGGTGTTCGGCGAGAGCGCCAAGAACATCGACGCGCGGTTCAGCTGGCCCGGCTTCTTCTCCTGGTGGGGCATGCTGACCGACGCGATCGGGGCGCAGCGGGTCGCCCAGGTCGCCAACTGGTGGCCGCTCGCGTGCGCGCTTCTCACGGCGGCGCTGATCTGGCGGCTGGCGCGGGCGCTGGACGTCTCCTATCGCGGTGCCTGGTACGCGGCGGCGCTGGCCAGCGTGCTGAACTGGATCGAGCAGGACTACTTCTCGCCGCAGTCGGTGGGCTTCATGCTCTCGCTGGCCGTGGTGGTGCTGCTGCTGGCCGAGCCGCAACAGCGCCGGGCCCGGGAGCGTGTCGGCAGCCTCGTGCTGGTCGCGATCTTCGAGATGGCGATCGTGGTTACCCACCAGCTGACCCCGTTCATGCTGGGTGCGCAGCTGGTCGTCCTCCTGATCGCGCGGCGCAAGGTACGCGCGGTCAAGGGCGTGTGGACCGCGATCGTCGTGCTGGCCGCGTCGCTGCTGACGTGGTTCGTGCTGGGGGCGCACGAGTTCTGGTCGGGTCAGGCGCTCAAGCTGCTCACCGACAACTTCGGCGACGTCGGGGCGTCGGTCGGCGTCAACCTCACCGACCGCATCGTCTCGGTCGACGAGGGCATCGCGGTGATCCGCAAGCTGCGCATCGTCTACTTCCTCGGCACCCTGCTGCTGGGCGCGATCGGGCTGTTGCTGCGGCTACGGCGTACGAAAGCGGGTTGGCGCCTCTGGAGGGCCGACCGCTCGTTCTGGTTGCCCGCCCTGCTGATCGCGGCGCCGTTCCCGGCGGTGGTGCAGAGCTACGGCGGCGAGCTGTTCCTGAGGGTCGCGCTGTTCGCCATGCCGGTGTGTGCGGTCATGGGTGGCGAGGCGCTCGACCGGCTCAGCTCGTGGAAGCCGAAGCTGGCCGTCGTGCCGATCGCCGCGCTGGCCGTGCTGTCGTGCGCGCTGGTGCTGGTGCGCGGCGGTAACGACGGGTTCGCGTACATCTCCGGCAACGAGGTCAAGATCGTGGACGCGGCGGTGGCGGCGACGCCCCGGAACGGCGTCCTGATGTTCGCCCGCGACCAGGGCCCGGAACGGCCCGAGGGGGTGACCACGATCCAGTGGGCGTCGGTCGGCGGCGTGTGCGGCGAGCAGGTCGCCCTCAGTGACTGCGCGGGACAGCAGAACGCCGACACGGTGGTGGTGACGCGGTCGATGGTCAAGTGGGGTCAGCTCGGTGAGGGCATGCCGGCCGACTGGGCCCAGTTGGAGATCACCAAGATGGTCAGCGACGGCTTCTACCGCGTACTGACCCAGAACAGCGACGGCATCGTGCTGGTCCGCACGAACACGGAGGCCACGACCAATTGATCCAGGCGCTGAACATCATGTCCGGCATCCTGTTCGTACTGGTGCTGGCGACCGCGCTCGGCCGCGGCATCGTGGCCGAGCTGGACGGCAATCCGGCCGGCAACACGCCGCCGGTGACCGTACGGGGCAGGCAGTTCCACGTGATCGCCAAGATCATGCTGATCGTGCTGCTGGCCGCCCTGGCCGTCTGTCTGTTCCTGCGGATGTATGTCGAACTCCGCCACCGCTGACCGCGTCCGGAAGGTGCTCGTCGTTGCGTTGTCACTGGCCGTACTCAATGCCCTGCCCGCGGCGGCCAAGGTGACGCCGCGTCATCCTGGCCCGGTGCTCGGGGTCTCGCACACGCAGTTCACCGCCGACGGGCTGAGCGCCGCCGACCAGCGGGCCCGCGACTACCTGGCGTCCGCGCCGATCGCCGGCAACCAGCACATCATGGGCTGGGGCGCGCTCAACCCGGAGCCGGCCCCGGGCGTCTTCGACTGGGCGTCGCTCGATCACCGGATGGAACTGCTCAAGCAGACCACCGCCGACCCGGTGATCACCCTGTGCTGCGCGCCCGACTGGATGAAGGGCGGCCGGGCCGGGCAGACCGACTGGACCAGGATCGAGGCGCCGCCCGTCGAGAAGCACTTCGACGACTTCGCCCGGCTCGCCGGCGCGGTGGCGGCGCGGTACCCGTACGTGCGTAATTTTCTGGTCTGGAATGAACTCAAGGGTTTTTTCGACCTTGATCGGAACACCTGGGACATCGAGGCCTACACCCGGCTCTACAACAAGGTCTACCTGGCGGTCAAGAAAGCGAACCCGCAGGCCCGGATCGGTGGCCCCTACATGGTGATGATCTCGTGGGCCGAGGACCGTTCGTCGATGAGCGGCCCGTGGGGCGGCGTCGAGCAGCGGATCGTCGACTCGATCGACTACTGGATGCGGCACAAGGTCGGCGCCGACTTCATCGTGGTGGACGGCTCGAACGCGACCCGCGACGAGAAGCTGCCCGGCGGGGACGCGGCGGCCACCCAGAAGTTCGCCGACATCACCCGCCAGCTCTACCGACGCACCGGCCTACCGGTGTGGTGGGCGGAGATCTACCCCGAGGTCGAGGACGACAGCCTGCCCGCCGACTCGCCACGCCGCGCCGCGATCACGCTGCTGGCGCTGGCCCGGATGGTCGAGGCGGGCGCCGAGAAGATCCTGCTGTGGCAACCGCAGGCCGATGACGGCTTCGACTCGGTCGCGCTCTGGAGCGACACCCGCGTGACCGACGGTGGCCGGCCACTGCCACTGGCCGCCGCTTTCGCGTGGCTGGCCCGGGCGGCGGAGGCGGGCCGCCCGGTCACCTCCGAGTTCGACGGCCGGAGCGTCCGCGTCAGCGACGGCCGTAGCAGCGTGTCGATCTCCTTCTAGGGAATGTAGAACAAACCGTCCGAAACGACGTTCGACCCCGGCGCGACCACGGCCACGGTGTGTCTACCCGGGGCCAGACTGCGGACCCACAGCGCCGCCGACCGCCCGGTGAACGTCCAGGTCAGCTTTGCGTTCTTGGCACCGGCGACGAGCGCCTTGCCGCCCAGACAAGACCCACCGGACCGCGACGACCATTTACCTGAGCGTTTGGCCGAGCTCTCCGCGACGGGCACGGCCCGGCCAATCCTTCGCCGAGATCGTGAACGTGGTCGTGGTGTTCGGCCGCACTCCACTGTTCCACGAGGTCGACGTCACGGACAGTGCGGCCTTCGCCGGTGCGGTCCCGTTCAGCGACCCGACACGCACGTCATCGGCGGCCCGATAAGTCAACGTCACCGGCGCGTACGCGGTCGAACAGGTTCCGCCCTCGCAGCACGACACCGGGCGCCCCGGGAACGTCGGCGTCGTCACGTCCCCGAACACCCGGGCGGCGTCGGTGACGGCAGTCGCCCCGTACAGCTGAATGGCCCTGACCTCGTGACTCGGAGTAGCCGCCGCCGATGGACAGCTTCCGAACCACGCCTCGACAGTCGCCGATCTTCATGGAAAAGGGGCCGTCAGCCGCGGAGACAAGACCGCCGGCCGCGAAATGAGGCCACCGGCCACGAGGGTGGAGGCCGCCCGGTCTTGTTGATCTTCCGGAGGAGCGAAGCCGATCGGCGGTCGCCGGGGGCAAGCGGGCGACCGCCGATCGGGGCTCATCTACTCGGTGCCGGCAATGGCACCGGGCCGCACCTACTCGGTGCCGAGGGCGGCCACCGGGCTTACCTTGGCGGCACGCCGCGCGGGCAGGATGCCGGCGGCTGCGGTCAAGAGGACCAGGATGACGAAGACGACTGCCAGCTGAGCGACCGGCAGGCTCAAGGGTGCGTTGACGCCCAGGGCCTTGACCAGCAGCCAGGCGTACGGGACGCCGAGCAGCAGGCCCAGCGCGGCGCCGATCACACCGTAGAGCGCGGACTCGGTGGTCAGCATGATGCGCAGGGCGCCTCGGGACAGGCCGACCGCGCGCAGCAGGCCGGATTCGCGGACGCGCTCGACCACCGAGAGGGCGGTGGTGGTGCCGACGCCGACCACGGCGATCATCACGGTCAGGCCGATCAGGCCCAGGGCGATGCCGAGCAGGATCGTCAGTTGCTGGTCGATCTCGTCGCGCTGGTCGGCCAGGACGTTGACGCCCCACTGGCCGCCGCCGGACTGCGCGTTGAGGTCGGTCAGGGCGCGCCGGCCGTCGGTGCGGCCCTGTTCGCCGGTGGTCGAGGCGTCGGCGAGCAGGCCGGAGAAGCCGGCGCCGGCGCCGAGGGCGGTCAGGTCGGCCGGGTCGATGACGGCGGCCGAGCCGAGCGGCGCCGAGTCGGGCAGTTTCGCCACCACGGTCAGCGTGGCCTTCTTGGCCTCGTGCGACACCGTTGCCTTGTCGCCGACCTGCAGGCCGGTGAGGTCGGAGGTGAAGCCGGAGATCGCGATCTTGCCGGGGCCCAGGTCGGCCAGGCTGCCGGCGGCCACGTCGAGTTTCTTCAGTTCGGGCAGGGCGGCGATGTTCAGGTCGTTGGCGTCCAGTCCCTTGATGTCGTGGCCGGCGAACTGGATCTCGAGGCGCCGGTACGGCGTGACATTGGTGAGCTCCTTACGGCTCTTGAGCGTGTCGACCGCGGCCGCGGTGATCAGTGGCTCGTCGCGGGCGGTCAGTTCGTAGTCGGCGGGGGCCGACGAGGCGACCTCGCGGTCGGCGAGCAGCCGGATGGAGGCACCGCCGACCAGGGCGCCGGCGATGAGGGTGACGCCCAGCGCGACGACCACGCTGACCGCGGCGGCCCGGCGGGGGGCACCGCCCACGCCCCCGGCGGCGAGCCGGCCGACCGGGCCGGAGCGCCGGATCGGCATGCCGAGGACGGCGAGGACGGGCCGCACGAGGGCCGGGCCGAGGGCGATGAGGGCCAGGAAGGCGAACCCGCCGGAGGCGACGACGGCCAGCATGTTCTGCGTGGGGTCGTAGTCCTTGGGGTCACGGCCGGGCAGCTGGCTGATGACGAATGCGGCGAGCGAGCCCGCGATGGCGAACATCAGCAGGCCGACCGCCCAGCGCAGCTTGCCGATGTCGGTGCGGCCGCCGGTGGTGCCGGAGCCGCGCAGCGCTTCGAGCGGCGAGACCCGGGCGGCGGTGAAGGCGGGTGAGACCACCGCCACCGTGGTGATCACCACGGCGAGCACGATGGTGAGCAGGGCCGGTTCGAGCGGGAAGCCGGGCGAGGCGATGTCCGGTCCGAACGCGCGGGCCAGGGCCGGGACGAGATGCCCGGCGCCCAGGGCGAGCAGGACCCCGACCGTGCCGGTGACCAGGCCGGTCAGAACGCCCTCGACGGCCAGCGACAGGCTGAGGCCGCCGCGTCCGGCACCGACCGCGCGGAGCAGGGCGAGCTGCTTCATCCGCTGGGCGAAGACGATGCGGAAGGTGGAGGCGGCGACGAGGCCGGCTGCGACGACCGAGACGGCGACGAACACGAAGATCACCGTGAAGACGTCGTCGACGTCGGCGGCTTTCTGCCGCGCCTCGGCCAGCCGCACCTCGGCGCCGGTTTCGACGGCCGGCTTCGTGCCGTCCTTCACCTTGGCGGCACCGGCGGCGACGATCGTGGCGATCTGGTCGCGTACGCCGGAGGTGTCCGAGCCGCCGTCCAGGCGTACGTCGATGCGCTGCAGGAACTTGGTGTTGATCAGTGTGGAGACGGTGCTCTGCGGCGCGTACGCCTGGAAGCCGTAATCCTCGGGGCCGGAGACGATCCCGACCACCGTCAGCGTCCGGGGGTTTAGCGGTTTGCCCTCGTCGGAGTATTCGAAGGTGGCCTTGGTGGTGCCGCCGACCTTGAGTCCGAGCCGGTCGGCCGTCCGCGCGGTCACGGTGACCTCGCCGGGTGCGGTAGCCAGCCGGCCGCTGGTCAGCTTGATCACCGACAACGGGCCGCTGCCCGGGTCGCCGGAGACGTTGAGGTATTCGGCGCCGATCTGGCCGCCCGCCTCGACCCGGCCCACCGTCTCGGCGACTCCGGGGAGCTTGGCGATGGCGGCGAGCTCGGTGGTCCCGACGGTGCCGTTGGAGACCACCAGGTCGACGGCCTCGGGCGTACCCGACAGGCCGTTGAGCACGCTCCGCTCGGTGATCGTCTGGGCGAGCACGGTGGCGAAGACGACGAACGACACGACGAGCACGGCCAGGCCGGTGAGCAGCAGCCGGGCCGGGCGACGCCCGATGCCGCGGAGCTGGGTGCGCAGGACCGCGTTCATCGGTTGGCCGCCAGCGCCTGCAGGGCTTCGGTGACCGACGCGAGGCTGGGCCGCTCGACCTCGCCGGCGACGCGGCCGTCGGCGAGCATGACGACCCGGTCGGCATAGGCGGCGGCGGCCGGGTCGTGGGTGACCATCACGACGGTCTGGCCGAGCTCACGCACCGAGTTGCGCAGGAACAGCAGCACCTCGGCGCCGGAGCGGGAGTCCAGGTTGCCGGTCGGCTCGTCGGCGAAGACCACCTCGGGCCGGGGGACGAGGGCCCGGGCGACGGCGACGCGCTGCTGCTGGCCGCCGGAGAGCTCGCTGGGCCGGTGGCTGAGCCGGGCGGTGATGCCGAGCGACTCGGTCAGGTGGTCGAACAGCTTCCGGTCCGCCTTTCGGCCGGCCAACTCCAGCGGCAGCAGGATGTTCTGCTCGGCGGTGAGCTGCGGCAGCAGGTTGAACGACTGGAAGATGAAGCCGATCCGCTCCCGGCGCACCTTGGTGAGCACCCGGTCGGACTGCCGGGTGAGGTCGGTGCCGCCGAGCAGCGCCTGCCCGGAGGTGGCGGTGTCGAGGCCGGCCAGGCAGTGCATCAGCGTCGACTTGCCGGAGCCGGACGGCCCCATGATCGCCGTGAACTGGGCGCGGGTGAACCCGACGGTCACCCCGTCCAGGGCGCGTACTGCCGTGTCGCCGCTGCCGTAGACCTTCACGAGGTCCACCGCCGCGACGGCGGCGAGCGTGTCCTGGGCCGCCATCTGGGTCTGCATGTCCAACTCCGGTTCAGAAAGTTCGTCGCGTCAGGAGAAATCGATGTCGGCTCAGAGTCTGCGGGCCCCCGCGGCCGGAAAACATCTGCCGAGAGCAAGGAACATGGATCTGTCTTTCGGCCGATATGGCCGCGTTGACCTGCCGTTACGCTGGGTCACGATGCAACCTAACCCGAACCGTCTCGTCCTGCTGCGCCTCGGTCAGGTCGGCGCGCTGGGGATCATGGCCCTGCTCGGCCTCTTCGACGTGGCCCAGGGTGGCCTGCTGTCGGGCGACAACGGCCTGGGTCTGCTCCGGATCCTGCTGGCCGTCGGCGCGGCGGCCGTCTGGCTGCCCGCCCACCGGCCGAACTCGACCGCCCTGCCCAAGTCGGCCATCTGGCTGAGCCTGGTGTCGATGGCGGTCACCTTCGCGACGGGGGTCACCAGCTCCGACTACACCACCGGAAGCTGGGGTCTGGCCGAATCGCTCGCCCTGCTCGGCGTGCTGATGGTGGTGGCGCGGCGGGCCAAGCCCGGCTGGGCGGTCGCCGCGGTGATCACCACCGGCGCGGCGGTCAGCTTCATCCCGCTGCGCGCCGGCCGCTCCACCGACTACGTGATCTTCGGCCTGATCCAGGCCCTGGCCGCGGCCGCGGCCCTGGGCATCGGGCTCTACCTGCGGATTCTCGAAAGTTCACGGCAACGAGCGGTCGATGCCGTACGGGCGGAGCAGCGCGCCGAGTTCGCCCGCGACCTGCACGACTTCATCGCCCACCACGTCACCGGCATCGTGGTGCAGGCCCAGGGCGCCCGGTTCATCGCCGAGCAGGACCCCAAACGCGTACTCCTCGCGCTGGAGCAGATCGAACAGGCCGGCGCCGAGACGATGGCCTCGATGCGCCGCATGGTCGGGGTGCTGCGTGACCCGCAGACCCAGCCGGACGCCCCGCTCGCCCCGGTGGCCGGCGTCGGCGAGCTGGAGCAGTTGCTGGAGCAGTTCACCGCGGCCGGCGGCCCGCTCGGCCGGCTGCACCTGGACGGCACGGTCGACGGCATCCCGGTGGAGGTGTCGACCTCGGCCTACCGCGTGGTGATGGAGGCGCTGACGAACGTCCGCCAGCACGCGGTCGACGCCCGGGTCGTCGACGTGTGGATCCGCCGCACCCCGGAGTGGCTGCTGGTGCGGGTGGCCAACGACGGCACGGCACGCCCCGGCCGCCCGGGCGAACGTTCCGGGTACGGTCTGGTGGGCCTGACCGAACGGGTCCGCGCGGTGGACGGCCGCATCTCGGCCGGCCCCGGCATCGAGGGCGGCTGGGTGGTCGACGCCGCGTTCCCGCTGGATGCCAAGGTGATTTCATGATCAGAGTCCTCATCGCCGACGACCAGGCAATGGTCCGCACCGGCTTCGGCATGATCATCGGAGCTCAGGCCGACATGGAGGTGGTCGGCGAGGCCGCCGACGGCGTCGAGGCGGTGGCCCTGGCCCGCAAGCTGCGCCCGGATGTGGCGCTGTTCGACATCCGGATGCCGAGGATGGACGGACTCGAGGCGCTGCGGCTGCTGGCCGGTCCCGGCGTGGCCGACCCGGTGCGGGTGGTCGTGGTGACCACGTTCGACCTCGACGAGTACGTCCATCAGGCGCTGCGTAACGGCGCGGCGGGCTTCCTGCTCAAGGACTCCGGCCCGGCCCTGCTCGTCGAGGCGGTGCGGGCAGCGGTCGCGGGTGACGCCCTGATCAGCCCGTCGATCACCGTACGGCTGCTCGAGCACCTGTCCCCACCGGCGCCGAAAGGCGACGACGCCGGCCTGTCCCCGCGCGAGCTCGAGGTCGTGAAACTCGTCGCGAAGGGACTGACGAACGCCGAGATCGCCACCGCCCTGTTCATCTCGGTCGGTACCGTGAAGACCCACCTGGGCAGCGTGCAGACCAAACTGGGCGTGCAGAACCGGGTGAAGATCGCCGCCTGGGCCTGGGAACGCCGCCTGATCAGCTGACCCCGGCCGGGCTGCAGGTGCTGACCCAGTAACGGCGGTAGCGGCGGCCGTCGTGTTCGCGGATGTCCTCGCGTACGCCGCCGGCGCGCTCGATCGTGCGGGCGGACGCGGCGTTGGTGTCGTCGCAGGTGATCAGGACGCGGTCGAGGCCGAGGGCCCGCGCGGCGACCAGCATCTCCGCCAGCGCCCAGCCGGCCAGGCCGCGCCCCCGCTCGGCCGGGCGCACGCCGTAACCGATGTGGCCGCCCACCTCGAACAGCAGGGCGTTCAGCTCGTGGCGCAGCGAGATGGTGCCGAGCACCCGGTCGCCCTCGACCATCCAGCGGTAGGTGCAGTGCACCCAGCCGGGCTCGGCGGGCCGGGTCACGTCCGCTTCGGCGAGCAGGCGGGCGACCCACGCCGCGAACCCGTCGGCGGAGTCGACGTCGTCGGTCGGGCGGAGTCCGGAGCCGTCCTGGTGGACACCTCGGCCCCACTCGTCGCGGGCGTCCAGCCAGGCGTGGTGCAGGCGGGTGGTCGGTTCGATCAACTTCGGCATGCCGCCTACCCTAGGGCGGCGATCCGCAGGAGCCGCGCGATCTGGTCGCGGTGGCCGGTGGTCATGCTTTCCGCGAGCGTACGGGCGGGTGGATACGCTCCCCCGGCCTGCTCCATCCTGGACGTCTCGACACAGTTCCCGAGGTGACCCAGCAGCAGGCTCACCGCCGTACGGTCGAACGCCCGGCCCCGGGTTGCGCGCAGTTCCTCGAGGTCCTGGGGACGCGACCGGTGCAGCTCGCCGTGCCCCGCGTGGGCTGCCCGGTCGGGGTCGGCGGTGAGCGGCTGCTGCCAGCCGAGAAGCCAGCGCCGCATGGTGCCGTCCTCCACCGACCACTGCTTCTTCAGCTCGCTCGCGATCGTCGCGGTCTCGCCGCCGGCACGTGTCTCGGCCAGTTCGGCCACCTGGCTGCCGTCGGCGATCTGCGCCAGCGCCATCTGCAGGAACATCACGTCGACGGCGTTGAACGGCCGGGCCCGCTCCGCGGTGCCGGCCGCCGGCTGCTTCGCGCAGCCGGCGACCAGTGCCACGAGCAGAACAAGCCGGATCAGGCGGCTTGCCACAGGGCCGGGACGTTCGGCGGCTCCCAGCCGGCGATGGCGGTGTGCCCCTGCCGGCAGCGGTAGGAGATGCCGTTGTAGGTGACGACGTCGCCGGTCTTGTACGCCGTGCCCGCCTTCCACGTGCCGCTCGACGGCGGGGCGGTGGTCGGCGCGGTGGTCGGCGGCCGGGTCGTCGGGGCGGTGGTCGGGGCGGTGGTCGGCGCGGTGGTGGGTGTCGTGCCGCCACCGCCGATGTTCAGGTCGACACAGGAGTAGAACGCGTTCGTGGTGTCAGCGACGTTCCACCGGGCGAGCACGGTCTGCCGGCCGGTGAAGCCCTTCATGCCGACCGTGTGCGATTTGGTGGCGCCGGGCTGCGCGCCGCCGTCGTTGAAGCTGGCCAGCAGGGTGTTGCCGATGAAGTACTCCCACGTGCTGGTGGAGTGCCGGGCGGTCAGCACCCAGTTGAACGTGACGGTCTGCCCGGCGGCGGCCGCGGGCCAGGCCTTGGAGTTGTCGTTCAGCACGGCGAACCGCGATCCGCCGCCGTTGCACTGCGTCGAGCCCTTGGTTGCCTCGACGCTCTGCGGCTCGTAGACGATGTCGCCGCAGCCGGCGACGGCGCCGCTGGCACAGTTGGCCTGGCGGCTGGGCGGGGAGGAGATGTAGCCGTGCGCCGACGCGGGGGACACGGCCACCATCAGGGCGGCGGCCGTCGCGGCGACGGTCAGTACGGGCAGGGCGAACCTACGTCTCATGGAGGGCTCCTTGTCGTTGTGGGCTCTTCATGAAGGGGGACGGCGTTCCTGCTCCCGAACATAAGTTAAAGGTTGTTAACAGTAAAGAGACCTAACGAAGTTTTTCGATGCGTCGTTAATCAGCTGCCCGGTCCCGGGCGATCCGTTACGTTCGCCCGATGGAACCACTGACCGAGCAGCAGATCCGCGGGTCCTTCGTCAACTGCTCCAAGGGCGAGGCCGGCCGCGTCAAGATGCCGCTCGACCTGGCGGTTCAGCCGTGGCACGACCTCGACTTCCTCGGCTGGACCGACCCGGGCGCCCCGCAACGAGCCCTGCTGGTGGTCCCCCTCGACGGCGAGCCGGTGGGCGTGCTGCTGCGCCGCCCCGAAGCCCGCCGGACGAGCGCGATGCGCTCCAGCATGTGCCGCATCTGCTTCACCGGCCACAGCTCCAACGGCGTCACTTTGTTCGTCGCCCCGCTGTCCGGCGCGGCCGGCCGCAACGGCAACTCGGTCGGTGAGTACATCTGCACCGACCTGGCCTGCTCGCTGTACCTGCGCGGAAAGCGCCGGCCCCGCGGCCGCCTGGTCGGCCAGGAGGAGACCCTGTCCCTCGACGACCGGGTCGACCGGGCGATGACCAACCTGCACGGCTTCGTCAAGCGGGTCGTCGCCGGCTGACACCCGCACGCAGCGGACCCACCGACGGGGGGATCTCGTCCACGCCCGCCGGTGGGGTTGTTCAACCGCAGCGGTCAGGCGGCGGCCGACTCGAAGAGCTGGTTCTCCGGGCTGACCGTCCTGGCGTGCCGGTAGCCGAGGCCGGTCAGGACCAGCAGGATCAGGGCGCCGGCGAACGCGGCGATCGCCGAGTAGAGCGCGATCTGGCCGAACTTCCAGAAGGCGTAAGCGTTGAGCAGCATGCCCCGCAGCGTCTCGCCCCGGAACAGTGTCTGGACCTGACCGGCGAGCTTGGCGTCGTCCGGGTTGGCCTGCGCCTCGCTGCTGATCTGCGCGTACGTCTTACCGCCGGCGATCTCGCCCAGGTGCACCTTGATGAAATGGTCCGCATAGGCCTCCGCCTGCGCGCCGGTCGTCAACTTCTGACCGGCGTACTTGTTGAGGTAGGGCCCGATCTCGTCGGACTTCAACGCGTCGCTGCCCTGGGCCGGGAAGTAGATCTCCTGGGCCGCGAGCTGGTCGTGCACCGTCGAGTTGGCGAAGCTGTAACCCCAGGTGAGCAGCCCACCGGCGAGGAGCAGGCCGGCGGCCAGGACCGCACCGACCGCGGTAAGAATGATGTCGAAAGTCCTGCGTCGCATCGTGCACCTTCGGAGACTCTGGTCATTTGTTCGATCAACCGAAGTCTGTGCGCCCCCGGGACCCCGGACCAGGGACTTGCTCCCCACCCGGCGGGGCCACAGGTCCCGCCCGCAGGACCACGACTTCCGGCGGCGGGGATTGATGACTATCTTTCCGGCATGAACGCCTCGAAGGTCCTGCGGCGGGCCGCCGTCGTCGCCGGAGCGACCGTCCTGCTCGTCGCGACTCCCACGGCGGCCTTCGCGGCCGACCCCTCCTATCGGACCCTCGGCACCGCCACGAACACCGACTGGATGCGCGGGCTGGCCGACTCCCGCAGCCTGGCCTCGCTCAGCATTCCGGGGACGCACGAGACCATGGCCGTCCACGGCGGGGCCTGGACCCAGACCCAGGAGAATTTCGGGGACTCCGGGGGCACGCTGACGGCGCAGCTCGCCGCCGGGATCCGGATGATCGACATCCGGGCCCGGGTGAACAGCGGCAACACCTTCACCATCCACCACGGGGCCACCTACCAGAACGCGAACTTCGACGACGTACTGACCAAGTTGTCGGATTTTCTGGGAGCTCATCCCGGTGAGACCGTGCTGGTACGGCTCAAGCAGGAATGCACCGGGGAGATCGGCTCCTGCACGGACGCGGCGGGACAGGCCGGATTCACCGACATCTTCGACTCCTACGTCGCGAGAAGACCGGCCTTGTTCTGGACGGCGAGCGTCGACAAGACGAACGCCGCCGTGCCCGCTCTCGGTGCGGTGCGGGGCAAGGTCGTGCTCGCCGTCATGAACGGCGCGCGCGGCGGACGGTACGCGAATTACGGGCTCGCCCAGTTCAGCGACTGGAACGACGGCTCGTCGACCTATGTGCAGGACAACTACGACGTGCCCAACATCGGGGCCATCGCGACCAAGCGGGACCAGGTGCGCCGTTTCCTCGACGCGACGAGCGCGGGCGACGCCGGCAAGATCTACGTCAACTTCGCCGGCGGCTCCAGCCTCTTCGCGCAGCCCCAGCAGGTGGCCGGCGGGGCGTTCGGGGTGCAGGGCGTCGACCCGTTCCTGTTGAGCTACCTGAACCAGGGCTCGGTGGTCCGCGCGGGCGTGCTGATGCTCGATTTCCCGGGCGGCGCCTTGATCAACAAGGTGATTTCCCTCAACTGAGCGCGGTCTCGCCGATAGGCCGTCCGTGGGAGGGCCGATGAGCGAGAACGCGCGACAAGCGGCACGGCTGCTCGAGATGGCGCAGAGCGGCCGTGCCGCCGAGGCATTGTCCCGGGCGGAGGCGGCTCTCGCCCACCAGGAGAGCGCCGGCATGCATTTCGTCCGGGCCCTCGCGCTGACCAATCTCGGTGAGCCGCACGCCGCCGTCCCCGCGTTCGACCTGATGGCGACGGCCGCGGTGCGCGAGGGCAGGCCGGGCTGGCTGGCCTGTGCGCTGGCCAGCCGGGCCGCCGCCCAGCTGCGGCTCGGCGAGGGTGAGGGCGAGAGCGGCGTCCTGCAGGACCTGGTCACCGCGGAGGCGGCGGTCGCCGCCGAGACCGAGCCGGTGGCCGCGGTCAACGGGCGGGTCGCGGTCGCGATCGGCTATTTCGAGCTTCGACTGTACGAGCTGGTCGGCCCGCACTACGACGCGGCGTACGAGATGAGCCCGCCCGGCAACGGCAACCGCGCCATGTGGCTGTTCAACCAGGCCGAGATGCACCTGTTCTGGGCGCTGGAGTTGTACCAGGTCGACCAGCCGGACGCCGCGGAGAGCCACACCGCGCAGGCCGAACGGTACGCGCTGTGGGCGGCCGACGAGGCGCAGGGACCGGACGCGGCCCGGTGGCGGGACTTCGCCCTGCTGGCGGCCGCCTGCGCGCGGGCCGACCGGCATGATCCGGAGGGCGCCGCCGCCGACATCGCGATCTACCTCGAGAAGGTGGACGGCCATGGCATCGGCGGCACCGCGCTGGCCTACACCCGGCCCTTCCACGCGGTGGCCCTGCGCCGCTCCGGCCGTCGTGCCGAAGCGCTCGCCGTCATGGAGCAGGCCGTGGCGCAGCTGACCGCCGACGCCGGCTGGCTGATCACCTCGGCCACCCACCGCACCCGGGCGGTCCTGCTCGGCAGCGACGACGCCGAGATCGGCCTGCGGTACGGCGACGCGCTGGCCGCGGCGATGTGGCGGCACCGGCTGCGCACGCTCCAGTCGGTCGAGGCGATGAAGTCGCTGGAGCTGCTGCGCGCCGAGCACGCGCAGGCCGAACGGGCGGCCGCGCTCGACACGTTGACCGGCATCGCGAACCGGGGCGCCTTCGACCGCGCCGTCCGGGCCGCCCAGGAGCACCCGGCCGACCGGGTCACCGTCATGGTGGTGGACACCGACAAGTTCAAACAGATAAACGACACCGCCGGGCACGCGGCCGGCGACGCGGCCCTGCGGGCGATCGCCGTGGCGCTCGGCGCGCAGCTGCGGGAGCAGGATCTGCTGGCCCGGCTGGGCGGCGACGAGTTCGCGATCCTGCTGCCGGGTCTCGGTGCGGCGGGCGCGGCAAGCGTGGCGGAGCGGATGGTCGCGGCGGTACGGGCGATCCCGGACTGCCCGGCCACGGTGAGCATCGGGGTGGCCGGTTCCTACGCGGCCGACCTGAACGAGGCGTTGAAACTGGCTGACGAGGCGATGTACCGCGTGAAACGTCGAGGTGGCGACGGCGTGGAGATGGGTATAGCTGCCTCATGCGAGAACACCCCCTCGGCGTACGCCTGACGGTTGCCGCGGCCGCCGCGGCGCTGCTCCTGATGCCGGCCGCGATGGTCGGCGCCCTGGTCGTGGGGAGGGTGGACTGGCTGCACAGCCTGGACATGGCGGTCACGAACGGCCTGCACGGTTACGCGCTGCACCACCCGGGGTGGGTGTGGTTCATGAAGGCGTGGAGCCTCGTCTTCGACCCGAACTCCTGGCGGCTGGCCGTCCTCGGCCTGGTGATCTGGCTGATCCGCCGGGGGCAGGGATCGCCGGCGTGGTGGGCGGGCATCACGATGGCGACCGGCGGCGTCCTCGGCGCGGTGCTGAAGCTGCTGGTCGGCCGGCACCGGCCGGATCTGCTGGACCCGGTGGCCCAGGCGACCGGCTACTCGTTCCCGTCCGGGCACGTGCTCAACAACGCGCTCGGCGCGGCGGTGTTTCTGCTGATCCTGCTGCCGTACACCAGGGGCAGCACGGCGAAGCGGGCGCTGCTGTGGGCCGGCGCGATCGTCATCCCGCTGATGACCGCGGTCAGCCGGGTCGCGCTGGGCGTGCACTGGACCAGCGACGTGCTGGCCGCCTGGTTCCTCGGGGTCGCGCTGGCCGCCGCCACCGCGGCCGCCTACCTGGCTCGCAGCCGCCGCAAGCAGGCACATGTGGCAACCGAGGGTCTGCACGCATGAAAGACTCTCGATCCGGGTAAACGGCCCGCTCATGCTGGCGAATCGGGCGGTACTCGAACACCGGGCTGTCTACTACGGCAAACGCATCCTTCCCTGGCTGATCGCGCTGCTGCTCGGCATGATCGCGCTAGGCCTTCTCATCACTCGGGTCGCCGAGCACATCTGGCCGTTCACCGTGGAGGACAGCGTCAACCGCTGGTTCGCCGCGCACCGCACGCCCACGATGAACACGGTCACCTTCATCGGCAGCCTGTTCGGCAGCACACCGGTGATCATCGCGCTCACCGCGGTCGCCGCGCTCATCCTGCTCTGGCGGCTGCACAGCTGGTTCGAGCCGCTGTACCTGTGCGCGGCGGTGACCGCCCAGGCGCTCGTCTTCTTCTTCACGACGCTGGTGATCGACCGGCAGCGCCCGGCGGTCAAGCGCCTCGACGCCTCACCGCCGACCTCCAGCTTCCCGTCCGGGCACACCTCGGCGGCGGTCGCGCTCTACTGTGGCCTGGCCCTGGTGCTGGCCGGCCTGGTCCACCGGACGTGGCAGAAATGGCTGTGCTGGGCGCTGGTGCTGATGCCGATCTTCGTGGCGACGTCGCGGATGTACCGCGGCATGCACCACCCCTCCGACGTGACCGCGTCGTTCCTCAACGGGGCGCTCTGCATCACCCTGATGAGCTGGGCCATCCTCAGGTCAGCGGAGCGAGGCGGAGCTTCGTCACGGCGACCGGTCCGATCGACGACTTGAGCAGCACCTGATCGATGCCGCCCTTGGCCGCGCCCTGGTCGGCGGGGACGGTCAGGTTGGTCACGGTCTGCCGGGACAGGTCGCGGAACGTGACCTCCATGGTCAGCGTGTTCGGGGTGAGCGGAACGACCTGGATCGCCCCGGCCGGGGTGTCCTGGAGGAAGTCGATGAGCAGCGGCACCTCATGGCACCGGGTCGGGTCGTCCGGCAGCGCCGAGGTCATGAACTTGCCGGTCGGGTCGTCGACGACGGCGGCGCTGCGGGCGTTCTCGCAGCCCGCCACCACTATTGCGTTGGGGTCGGCGCTGACCAGGAAGCCGTCGTTGCGGAAGAAGTCACTCGCGACGGCCCCGGGCGGCGGCGTGGTGAGGTCGACCTCGCGCGCTCCCCGACCGGCCGGCGGCGCGGTGGTGGTGGTGGCCGCGGCGGCCGAGGTGGGGGCGGCGGCGCTGGGCTGAGCGGGCGGGGCGGCGGCGGACGGCGCCTGGGCCGGCGGGGCGGCCGCGGACTGCTGCGTCGCCGGGGCGGCCGCGGTCGGGACGACAGCCGGCTGCTGCCCGGCGGCCGGGTCCGGCTCGTCCTTGGTCTTGGTCAGCAGCGTGGGCACGGCGATGGCGGCGGCCAGCACGACGACCCCGGCCGCGATCCCGGCGATCTTGATGAACTTCGACGCTATCCGGGGCTGCTGCACGAACGTGGCCGTACCGGTGATCGGCGTGGCCCCCGGCAGATCCGGCGTCGCGGCCAGCGTCAGCTGCCGCTGCTTCTCCTTGTTCCACGGCACCGGCGCCGACACGTCGAGCAGCGCCCGAGCCGTCGTGCCCGGGGGCAGGTCGAGCCAGCCCGGCTGGAAGACCGCGCTGACCCGCCGCTCCGGATCGGTCGCGGTCAGGTAGAGCCGCACCGGCGCGTTGCCGCCGTTGCTGACCTCCAGCGAATACTGGCCCGAACCGCCGCCCGTCACCACCTCGGGCGTCGTGCGCAGGGTGATCGCCTCGACGCTGGCCAGCTCGATCGGCACCTCGACGCAGCGGGACACGTCATGCCGGTATTTCGACCGCACCAGCGCGCCGACCACATAGGTGCCGGCCGGGGCGGGCGGCTGCACCGGAAGGTTGACCTTGACGATCAGCGTGCCGCTCTCGGCCGGGCGCAGTTTGGCGACCTCGGGCTCGGTGCGCACGGTCGCGCCGTCGGGCAGGCCGAGCAACTCGACGCCGTAATGCTCCACGATGTCACTGGCATTGCGCACGGTGACGTCGAACTGGAGGTTGTCGCCGGGCGAGGCATCCGCCCGCTCCGGCGCGACATTGACACGCAGCGGCAGGGTCACCCGCTCATGCTGTCACTTCGCGTCGAGCAAAGCTCTATAAGATCCCCGACACAAGATCTTCGAGCGTCGCTCGCGCTCCGTTGCGGTGCAGGCCGGCAAGCACCGAGCGGTACGCCGAGACGAAGCGCTCGTGGTCGACGAGGTCGCCGAAGACGTCCCGGTTCGAGATGAACGCGAGCGGCTCCCGCCGTTGCCGGCCCGCGGCCGCCGTCAGGGTCTCCGCCAACCGGTCGACGACCTCGATCGGCTCGCCCCGCTCGTCGACGCCCTCGGCGTACCGGGCCCACGACGCGACGATCGCGGTGGAGAGCAGGATGTCGCCGCCGGTGTCGAGGTTGCGGCGGATCACCGGGAGCAGCCACTTCGGGATCCGGTCGGAGCTCTCCGCGCACAGCCGGGCGACGGTGTCACGGACCTGCGAGTTGGAGAACCGGTCGATCAGCTGGTGCTGATATTCGCGCAGGTCGACGCCGGGCACCGGTTCGAGGGTCGGGGTGGCCTCACGTTCCATGTAGCCGAGCAGGAACTTCGCGAACAGCGGGTCCTGGGCGGCGTCGTGCACCAGGCGGTAACCGGCCAGCCAGGCGAAATAGCACAGGCCCTGGTGGGAGGCGTTCAGCAGGCGCAACTTCATCAACTCGTACGGTTCGACGTCGGCCACCACCTGCACGCCCACCTCCTCGAACGGCGGCCGGCCGGCGCGGAACGCGTCCTCGAGGGCCCACTGGGTGAACGGCTCGCACACCACCGGCCAGCCGTCCCGCACCCCGAACCGCTTGCCGACCTGCTCGCGGTCCTCGTCGGTGGTGACCGGCGTGATCCGGTCCACCATGCTGTTCGGGAAGTCGACGTGCTCGGCCACGTAGGACGCGAGGCCGGGATCGCGCAGTCTTGCGTACTCGACGAAGCTGCGCCGGGCCGTATCCCCGTTCCCCTGGATGTTGTCGCAGCTCATGATCGTGAAGGGCGGCAGGCCGCGCTCGCGGCGCCGTTCGATCGCGGCCGTGACCAGCCCGAACGTGGTCCGGGGCGGGTTTGCCGGGTCCAGGTCGTGCTGGATGTCCGGGTTGTCGGCCCGGAACTCGCCGGTGACCGCGTCGACGTTGTAACCACCCTCGGTGACCGTCAGCGATACGATCCGGATCTCCGGCGCCGCCATCTTCTCGATCACCGCCGCCGGATCGTCCGGCGCGTAGAGGTAGTCGACTATCGACCCGACGACCCGGGCCTCGAGACCGCCGTCCGGCGCCTTGACGACGAGGGTGTAGAGGCCGTCCTGCGCGGTCAGCACCTGACGCATCCGCTCGTCGGCGGGCATCACCCCGACCCCGCAGATCGCCCAGTCGAGAGCCTTGCCCTCGGTCATCAGCCGATCGAGGTACATCGCCTGGTGGGCGCGATGGAAACCGCCCACGCCGAAATGCACGATCCCGGCCCGCAACCGCGACCGGTCGTAGGACGGGACGGCGACGTCGGTCAGGGACTTCAGGTTGGCGTTATTGAGCGGCAGCATCGGTCATGACCTCCCGGCGGTGGATCGGGGATGACTGCCAGCATCCCACCGAAGCCCCTAGGTCACCGGCGACCGAGTCACCTGATCTTGTGCCCGCCCCCGGTCACCGCGAACCGGCCTCGTACGCGGCGCGAAGCTCCGCGGTGGCCCGCGGCCGTTCCGGATCCGGCCGCGGCGTGCCGAGGTGGGTCTCGCGCAGTTCGTCCATCAGGCGGCCGAGGAGCTCGGGACCGCCGTCCCGCAGCAGTTCGGCGCGCACCCGCAGGCGTCGCTCGCCCTCGCGGTGGGCCAGCCCCCAGGCACCCAGCGCCACCATGATCGGCAGTACCTGGATGCCCGATTCGGTGAGCGAATAGGCCGCTCGCTGGCCGCGCCGGGCGACTTCGCGGGTCAGCAGGCCGGCCTCGGTGAGCCGCTTCAGCCGGCTGCTGAGGATGTTGGAGGCGATGCCCTCCTCGTTGTCGGCGAGCAGTTCCCGGAAGTGCCGCCGGTTGCCGAACATGATGTCGCGCAGCACGAGCATCGCCCACGGATCGCCGAGCACCTCGACGGCTTGATTGATCGGGCAACCCGACCGGGGGGTGTCTTCCGGCGCCATAGTGGTTGCAATCTACCACTGCTTTTCCTAGGGTCATCCGCATGCCTGGACGATTCGTGTACTGGATGAACGTGTCCGCCGACCTGAAGATCGAGCACGCCGCGGGCGAGGAGGGCGGCGGAAACTGGATGCGGATCGGGGAGCAGTTGCACGGCGAGTTCAACGCCCGAGCCCGCAAGCTGTCGACCATGGTCCAGGGGCGCGTCATCTTCGACACCATGGCGGCGTTCTGGCCGGCCGCCCGCACCGACGACACCCTGGAGGACGTCCTGCGGGAATACGGCGAGATCTGGACCTCGAAGCCGAAGATCCTGGTCTCCCGGAGCCGGACCACCACCGAGCACAACACCCGCACCATCGGCGGTGACGACGACGCCCTCGAGCGACTGACCGAATTGCGCGCCGAGACCGAGGGCGACATCGGCGTCGGCGGCGCCACCCTCGCCACCCAGCTGCTCGACGCGGGCCTGCTCGACGAACTGCTGCTCTTCACCCACCCGGTGATCCTCGGCTCCGGCCGCCCACTGTTCGACCACCACACCCGGCCGATCGAGCTGGACCTGCTGGAACACGCCGCCTTCGAGGACGGCGTGACCATGCACCGCTACGCCGTCCGCTACCCCTGACCGGGCCGCGAGCGCTCAGCCCACCCGCTCCCGCAGCCTCCTGCCCAGCTGCCAGGACTCGTCCCGCATGGCGTCGACAAGACAGTCGAGGGCGAAGGCCAGAGTGGACACGCCGATGGTGTTCGCCGGTCTGCTGCAGTCGAACATCAGGTCACGCCCGCACAGCACGGGCACATGGCGGCCCCGAGTTCGCTCACGTCGTACGCCGAGAGGAGGTTCGTCGAGACGAAGTCGAAGTATTTCACCGCCCGCTGTTCGGCCGGGGCGGCGCCGACCAGTGAGGCTTTCGGCGTAACAACCTGAGTGCTATGAGTACTGGTCGGTGGGTGTCGGGTGGACACGCCCGGACTCGTTGTGCAGCACTGGTGATCCGGCCCGTCGAACACGACCGGAGTACCTGAGAAGGACCGTCACCTGGCGTCGAAACGGCCGTTGCTCGGAAAGCCTCATCGCCCGATTCAGCGGCGTACGCGAATGGGCCTTTGCGATTTCGCCGCCCTCTCCGAATTGCTTGTCGAGTTACCCGCCCTCGTCGAGGGTTGATGGTTGCCGCCGCGGGCCGACCGGCCGCACCGGCGCACGCCGCCCGATCGCGGATGCCGGCCACGCGACTCCTCGACCTGCGCTCGCCCGAGTAGGACGAGCATTTCGGTCCGCGTCATTGTCTTTTCCTTTACTCGGAATTGCCAGGGGGAATCGGGGCTGGTTAAGATCTGAGCCGCTCCAGGACGCGCATCAACTGGTCGTGTGTCGGCGTGGTCGCGCCGACCGCCGGGCTGATGCCAGGAGCACGTGGTGGGAGCCCCGCCGGGACATGCGCTCTTCCGACAGCGCGTAGTCCCGGGTGCAGGTGGGATCCCGGAATTCGCCGAGGCAGCGAAGCTCTGGACTCGTGCATGCCACACGCCTTCCGTGACAAGTCGATGCTGGTCGAGTGGCAGCGACGGACACCCGTAGGGGGACGAGTGCCCGCCGCGCCTGAGGCCCATCGTGGCTACGGCGATTGGGGTGCACAACGATCCGCACGGATGAATTTCGGCTACTCGCCAGTATTCGGCGAGATTTCTCGACAGGCATTCCACGAAGGACTTACGAGCATTCCACGATGGAGTACGAACCGACTCCATGGCGAATAGTTCAGAGGCACGAAGGCGAGGCAACATTCCATGGAGACCGAAAGCGCCGACCGAGCCAGCTCCTCGGTTCCCCGGCGTCAACTCGGGCGGTTCCTCCGGCAGCAGCGCGAGGCCGCGGAGCGAACGTTGAAGGTGACGGCCGAGTACATGGAGTGCTCGGTGCAGAAGCTGTGGCGCATCGAGAAGGGCGCCGTCCCGGTGCGCGGGCCGGAGGTGAAGCAGTTGTGCCACTTCTACGGGACCGACCCGGCGCTCACCGAGGCGCTGGTGAGCCTGGCCAAGCAGACCCGGGCCCGGGGCTGGTGGCAGTCCTTCGACGACCTCGCCATGCCGGAGTGGTCGGAGCTGCACGTCGGGTTGGAACAGGCGGCCGGCCGCATCCGCAAGTACGACCCGCAGGTGGTTCCGGGACTGCTGCAGGCCCACGCCTACATGGAGGCGGTTCTGCGAGCCGGCCCGCCGGACGTCTCGGACGAGCAGGTGAAGGCCGGCATCCGCGTCGAGCAGGAGCGTCAGCGGCTGCTTTCCCGGCACTTCCCGCCGCCACCGCGGCTGGAGGTGATCCTCGCCGAGGCGGCGCTCCTCGGTGACGTGGAGCCGCAAGGTGCCATGCAGCAGCAGCTGTGGCATCTGCTCAAGGCGAACGAGGAGGGCCGGGCGATCGTCCGGGTGCTGCCCCGATCGGTCGCGCTCCATCGGGCGTCGCGCACCGGCCGGTTCACGATCCTGGAGTTCCCGCCACCGGCCCGCGGGGACGGCAACGCCCCGGAGCCACCGACGGTCTACGTCCGGAGCCTGACCGGCGCGCTCTATCTGGACCGGCCGCCGGAGATCGCGGCGTACGAACGGGTCTGGAGCGATCTGGACGCGCGCTGCCTGTCGGTGGCCGGTTCGAACGCGCTGATCAGCGGTCTGCTTCTGGGCACGGGCTGAGAAGGACGGCGCGCCCGCGGTGCCGTGCGGCGCGCCGTCCTCCGTTCACCGGTCAGGCCGCGACAGTGGCCTGCTCGGTGGCCGGGGTGCCGGCGCCACCGGACATGTGGCGCAGGTACGCCGGCAGGGTCAGGAACTCGGGGCAGGTGCGTTCGGTCATCAGCACCGTGAGCAGGGTGCGGGCCTGACCGAACAGGCAGGCCTGCTCCTCGTCCAGGGCGCCGGTCTCGCTCAGCACGTCGAGCTCCTCGCGCAGCATCCGGGTGACCAGGGCGGCCGAGACCGGGACGCCGTAGTCGGTCGGGGTGCCGTGGTGGATCCACTGCCAGAGCTGCGCGCGGCAGATCTCGGCGGTGGCGGCGTCCTCCATCAGACCGCCGAGGGCCACCGCCCCGCGCCCGCCCAGCCAGGCGGCGATGTAGCGGAGCGCGACACTCGCGTTGGTGCGCAGCGCCACCTCGGTCACCTGGACCCCGGCCGCCTTGACGTCGAGCAGGTCGGCCGCCGTCACCCGGACGTCGTCGCGCTTGCGGACGATCTGGTGCGGCTCGTCGCCGAGCCACTGGTCGAACACGTCCCGGCAGGTGTCGACCAGGCCGGGGTGCGCGACCCAGGAGCCGTCGAAACCGTCGCCGACCTCGCGCCGCTTGTCCTGGCGGACCTGGTTGAGCGCGCGTTTGGCGGCCACCGGATCCCGGCTGGGGACGACGGCGGCCATGCCGCCGATGGCGTGCGCTCCGCGCCGATGACAGGTACGGACGAGCAGTTCGGTGTACGCCCGCATGAACGGTGCCGTCATGGTGATCTGGGAGCGTTCCGGGAGGACCACGTCGGGCCGGTTCTTGATCATGCTGAACAGGTAGTCCCAGCGTCCCGCGTTCAGGCCGGCCGAGTGTTCGCGCAGCTCGTACAGGATCTCCTCCATCTCGAACGCCGCGGTGATCGTCTCGATCAGCACCGTGGCCCGGATGGTGCCGCGCGGCAGCCCGAGCTGTTCCTGGGCGAACAGGAAGACCTCGTTCCAGAGGCGGGCCTCCAGGTGCGACTCCAGCTTGGGCAGGTAGAAGTAGGGGCCGCTCCCCCGGTCGAGCTGGCGCTGGGCGCAGTGGAAGAAGTACAGGCCGAAGTCGAACAGCGAGGCGGAGACGGCCCGGCCGCCGATCCGCACGTGTGCCTCGGGCAGGTGCCAGCCCCGCGGCCGCACCATGATCGTCGGGGTCCAGCCGTTGACCCGGTACTCCTTGCCGGACGGGTCGGTGAAGTCGAGGGTCCCGTCCAGCGCGGCGCGCAGGTTGGCCTGGCCGAGCACGACGTTCTCCCAGGTGGGCGAGGTGGCGTCCTCGAAGTCGGCCATCCACACCCGGGCCCCGGAGTTGAGCGCGTTGACCGTCATCTTGCGTTCCGGCGGCCCGGTGATCTCGACCCGGCGGTCGAGCAGGTCGGGCGCGGGCGGGGCGACCTGCCACGCCGGATCGTCACGCACCGGCCGGGTGGCCGCCAGGAAGTCGAGCGAGTCGGTGCGGGTGGTCCGCCGCCGGCGCCGCCGCTCCAGGAGCTGCACCCGGCGGGCGCCGAACTCGCGGTCCAGCGCCACCACGAAGGCGATCGCCTCGGGGGTCAGGATCTCGGCGTAGCGGCCCTCGGTCGTACCGGTGATGGTGACCTCTTCGTTCATCAGAACTGCTCCGTCTCGGTCGAGCCCGCCAGCGCGGTGGTCGAGCTGTCGGGGTTGAGCGCGGTCGAGACGGCGTCGAAGTAGCCGGTGCCGACCTCGGCCTGGTGCTTGGTCGCGGTGTAACCGTCGGCCTCGGCCGCGAACTCGGCCTCCTGCAGCTGCACGTACGCCGTCATGCCGGTCTCGGCGTAGCCGCGGGCCAGCTCGAACATCGAGTGGTTGAGCGCGTGGAAGCCGGCCAGGGTGACGAACTGGAACTTGTAGCCCATCGCGCCGAGCTCCTTCTGGAACCGGGCGATGTCGGCGTCGTCGAGGTTCTTCTTCCAGTTGAACGACGGCGAGCAGTTGTAGGCGAGCATCTTGTCCGGGTGCGAGGCGTGCACCGCCTCGGCGAAACTGCGAGCGAACTCCAGGTCCGGCTTGCCGGTCTCGACCCACAGCAGATCGGCGTAATCGGCGTACGCGACCCCGCGGGCGATCGCCGACTCGGCTCCGGGCCGCACCCGGAAGAAGCCTTCGGCCGTCCGCTCGCCGGTGATGAACGGCTTGTCGCGCTCGTCCACATCGGTGGTGAGCAGGTCCGCCGCCAGCGCGTCGGTACGGGCGATGACCAGCGACGGCACCCCGGCCACGTCGGCGGCGAGGCGGGCCGCGTTGAGCGTACGGATGTGTTGCTGGGTCGGGATGAGCACCTTGCCGCCCAGGTGGCCGCACTTCTTCTCGCTGGCGAGCTGGTCCTCCCAGTGCACGCCCGCCGCCCCCGCCGTGATCATGGCCTTCATCAGCTCGAACGCGTTGAGCGGGCCGCCGAAGCCGGCTTCCGCGTCGGCCACGATCGGGGCGAACCAGTCGCGGTCCTTCTTCCCCGCGGCGTGGTCGATCTGATCGGCGCGCAGCAGGGCGTTGTTGATCCGCCGGACCACCGCCGGGACCGAGTTGGCCGGGTAGAGCGACTGGTCCGGGTAGGTGTTGCCGGACAGGTTCGCGTCCGCGGCGACCTGCCAGCCGGACAGGTAGATGGCCTTGAGGCCGGCCCGCACCTGTTGGACCGCCTGGCCACCGGTGAGCGCCCCGAGCGCGTTGACGTAGTCCTCGCTGTGCAGCAGCTCCCACAGCCGCTGCGCGCCCCGCTCGGCGAGAGTGTGCCGCTCCTGGAGGCTGCCCCGGAGCTTGACCACGTCGTCGGCGGTGTACGTGCGCTTGATGCCCATCCAACGGGGATCGCCGGCCCACTGCTGAGTGAGGTCCGCTGCGGTACCGCCCCGGGTCAGCTGATCAGTCATCGAAATATCCCTTTCCTGCCCTGTCGCCGTGGTGCTCGGTGGAAGAATTCGACTGTCGCGTATCCCGCAACCCCCTTGGCAGCCATTTGTGAGCAGAAGAAACGCCGAATTTCTGCTAGCGTCAAACCCGTGACCGCTTCACCTTCCGCCGGCCCCGAGATGGATCTGGTGACCCTCGGCCAGCGCCTGCGCCACCTGCGCAAATCGAAGAACATGACGCTCGAGCAGATGAGCGAGGCGGTCGGCCGGGCCCCGTCGCAGCTCTCCATGATCGAGAACGGCAAGCGCGAACCGAAGCTGTCCGTCCTGCAGGCCATCGCCGCCGCCCTGGGCGTACCGCTGCAGGATCTGCTCCGCCCGGAAGCCCCCTCCCGGCGGGCCGGACTCGAGATCGACCTGGCCCACCTTCAGCGCGAAACCGCGTACGCGAGCCTGGGTCTGCCGGTCGTTCGCGGTGGCCCCCGGCTGCCGA
Source organism: Paractinoplanes ferrugineus (assembly GCF_016862195.1). Classification (GTDB taxonomy): domain Bacteria; phylum Actinomycetota; class Actinomycetes; order Mycobacteriales; family Micromonosporaceae; genus Actinoplanes; species Actinoplanes ferrugineus. Next base: position 108,620 of record NZ_BOMM01000056.1, read on the forward strand.
CGGACGCGCTCGAGGCGCTGGTCGGCCTGCACCGCGAGCTCGGCCGGGTCCTGGCCGAGCAGAGCGCGACACCCGAGGTGGCGCGCAAGGCCAACGCGCAGCTCCGGGTCGACATGCGCGACCGTGACAACTACTTCCCCGAGATCGAGGCGGCCGCCGTCAAGGTGTTGCAGTCGGTGCGCTACACGACCGGGCCGCTGTCGCAGCGCGGCATCCTCGACATCGCGGCATCCCTGGGCTTCTCGTTGCACTACGTGAACGACCTGCCCGGCTCGACGCGCTCGGTGACCGACCTCAAGAACCGGCGGATCTACCTGCCCCAGGTGGCCAGCGGCAAGGGCCACGATCCGCGCGCGGTGGTCCTGCAGACGCTCGGCCATTTCGTGCTCGGGCACAACGACCCCAGCGACTACGGCGATTTCCTGCGGCAGCGGGTCGAGGCCAACTATTTCGCGGCGGCGCTGCTCATGCCGGAGAAGTTCGCCGCCGATTTCCTGCGCGAGGCCAAGGCCGACCGGGCCCTGGCGATCGACGATTTCCGGGACGCGTTCGGGGTGTCCTACGAGACCGCGGCACACCGGTTCACCAACCTCGCGACGCACCATTTCGGCATTCCGGTGCACTTCACCCGAGTGCACGAGAACGGCACCGTCTACAAGGCGTACGAGAATGACGGTGTTCGATTCCCGTCGGATGTCACCGGGGCCATCGAGGGTCAGCCGATCTGCCGCAAGTGGGCGTCCCGGACGATTTTCCAGGCCGACGACCCCTATTCGTCGTTCTACCAGTTCACCGACACGTCGGCCGGCACCTACTGGTGCACGGTGCACATCGAGTCGACCCGTTCCGGCGAGTTCTCGGTGACCGTCGGCACGCCGTACGAGCATGCTCGCTGGTTCCGCGGCGGCGACACCACCCGGCGTACCGTCTCCCGCTGCCCCGACCCGGACTGTTGCCGGCGGCCGCCGGCCGACCTGGTGCATCGCTGGGCCGGCAGCGCCTGGCCCAGCGCCCGGGTCCATTCCCATCTCCTCGCCGCGTTGCCTCCGGGCACCTTTCCCGGCGTCGACAACCAGGACGTCTACGAATTCCTGGACCGGCGCGCCTAGGTCGAATCGGTGCCGATGATCCGCATGATCCGCTCGGCCGCGGAGCGCCGGTGCGGGCTGCGTGACCACATGTGGGTCAGCGCCGCCCCCATGAATACGAGAGATCTTGTCAACGGCCAGGCGAGCAACGCTATTGCGATCATCACGGGGTCCGGCATTTCCTTCTCTCCTCGTCCAGTCGCGGCATTGCGACCACGCTACGAGCAGAAAAGCGCTGACCAGGGCCGCGCTGACATCTGTTGTCCCGGGCCTGACAGGATCTGTCGAGATCGGTCAGTTGTTCACCGGACCGGCCACATGCGATCCTTGTCGCGCGGTTGAAGCCCCGGCAACGACTCGGAGCGTGCGGATTGTCCATCGCCCTGCCGGGCCCCGACAAGGTGCCGGACGGACCCCACCGCGACCTGCTCGTGCGACTTCACGACCTCTACAGCCAGGCCGGCAAGCCGGCGACCCGGGTGATCAGCAAGCGCATCGACGACGAGAAGCTCGAATCGGTGTCCTACGAGACGATCAGTGCCCTGCTGCGCGGTGACAAGGTTCCCGGCTGGGCCCGCCTCCAGTCGATCATCGTGGCGCTGTGCCGTACCTCGGTGCACAAGGTCGACGTCAGCGAGGAACTGGTCCGCTTCAACCTTCTGTGGCGTCGTTTCGAGTCACCGCAGACACCCCCGCGCCCCGCCGTCGAACCGCCCCGCGCCGCACCCGTCGCCGCGGCCGAGGTCGTTGCCCTCCGGGCGCCGGTGGTCGCCCCCCGGATCCACGGTGAACTGCCCCCGCGGGCCGCCCTGTTCACCGGCCGCGAGCAGCTGCTGGACACGATGGCGCGGCAGCTGACCGAGGAGCCGGAGAAGCCGCTCGTGCTGTTCGGCCCGATCGGCTCCGGCAAGACCCAGCTCGCCGCCGAGTACGCCCGCCTGCACCGCGACCGGTACGCGGTGACGTGGTGGGTGCCGGCCGTGAACGCCGACCAGGCCGGCGAGTCGCTGCGGGACCTGGCCGGCCGGCTCGGCGTCGACCTCCACCAGGCCGGCCCGTACCTGCTGATCTTCGACGGGGTGGTCAGCGGCGACGTCCGTAAGCTGCTCAACACCCGCGGCGGCAACGTCATCGCGACCACCCGCAACGGTGGCTGGGCACGGGACAGTCCGCACGCCGAGCTGGAGATCCCCGACCTCGACCCGAGCGAGTCCGCCCAGCTGCTGCGCAAGCTCGATCCGCGGATGACGCGGGCGGAGATGGCCCGCCTCGCCGGTCGGTACGGCCGGTCCCCGGCCGGCCTGGCCGAGGCGGGCCGGGCGGGCGAGCTGCTGGACGGCGAGGTCGCGCGCGAGGTCCGGCGCGTGCACGACTCGCTCGCCGGCGATCCCGTCCTGATCCGCCTGCTCACCCTCCTGCTCGGCTTCGGGCCCAGCCCGGTCTGGCGGTGGATGCTGCGCGCCGACGTCAACTGGGACGTCTCGGCCGGCGTCCACCGGCTGCTGCGCGACCAGGCCGGTCTCGGCCAGGCGATGCGCATCCTGGCCGGATCCGGTCTCGGCCGCCGGCATCCCGACAACGAGTGGATCGAGATCCCGGCGATCATCCGGCTGGTCCTGCGCGAGCTGCTGCCCGACGCGGACGGCGAGGTCAACCGGCACGACGTGGTGCAGATCCTGGTCGGCTGCGACCCCGGTCACCCGGACGACCCGGACAAGCGGGCCGAGCACCGCGCGATCGCGCCGCACATCCGGCCGGCCGCGCTCGTCGACACCCACCGCCCCACCGCCTACCGCACCATCCACCACCAGGTGCGGTTCCTGTTCCTCACCGGTGACCTGCGGGCGGCCCGGCTGCTCGGGCAGGAGGCGCGGGCGGCGCTCGCCGGGCAGGACGCCCTGGCCCCGACCGACGAGCTGGTGCTGCAGATCAAACGCGATCTGGCCGGGACGCTGCGGGCCGACGGCCGCTATCTCGACGCCTACCGGCTCACCACCGAGACGATGGCCGACGTCAGCGCCGACACCGACGCCGACCTGGCGCTCGACCTGGCCCGCAGCTGGGGCCACGACCTGCGGATCGCCGGCGAGTTCGAACGGGCCCACGACCTCGACGAGCAGACCATGCGGCGGCACACCGCCAAATACGGCGAGCACGATCTGCGTACGGTGGCGAGCCGTTACAACCTCTCGGTCAGTCGCCGCTTCCACGGTCGCTATGCCGACGCCGCGGCGGCCGACAAGCTCGATCTCGACCGCCTGCGCGAGCTCGCCGACCCGCGCCAGGTGCGCTGGGCGAACTCGCTGGCCGAGGACCTCTGCGCGCTGGGCCGCTACCGGGAGGCCGAGGAGTTGGTGCGTCCGCTGCTCGGCCTCGAACCGGGGCGCCAACTGCTGCGGGCGCGTCGCACGGCCGGGATCGTGGCGCGGCGGCTCGGCCGGCTCGGCCACGCCGCCGAGCAGCTCGGCCTGTGCTACCAGGAGTGCGTCAGCCGGCTCGGCCCCGACCGCGAGCTGACCCTGGCCGCCGGCATGAGCTTCGGCAACGCGCTGCGCGAGCTGGGCCAGTTCGAGACCGCGTTGCACTACTGCACGCTCGCCGTGACGGGTTATGCCAGGGCGATGGGCGCCGACAACCCACTGGTCCAGGTGGCGCGGATCAACCGGGCGGCGGCCACTCTCGCGAGCGGAGAGTCAACGACGGAGTTCGACGAGGCGTACGGTGTTCTCGCCGACCGGCTCGGCCCGGACCACCCCTTCACGGTGGCGGCCGAGGTCAACGAGGCTCCGTCGTTTGCGCGGGCGAGGGCGGTCTTCGGTGCCGAGCACCCCGACACGCTCGTCGTGGCCGCCGCCGACGACACGCCGGGCACCCCGGGACCCGACGAGATCATCGCGACCCTGCGCCGCCTGTTCGGAGCCGATCATCCGCTGGTCACCCGGCTTTCCACGGGGATGCGGGTGCCGATCGACGTGGAGCTCCCGTCAGGCTGACACCGACTGTTGTCAAATCTTGTCAGCTGACGTCCGAATCGGCACGGAAGCGGTTCACCGCCGATTAGTTTGGTCGGGCTTCGCCCGATTCGTATTCCGCACAATTTTGACGCCCTCCGACAGGCTCAGGCCATGCTCGGTGCGACGGAGGCCATAATGATCGCCGCTGACCCTTACCCGGACGGGGAGCGCTGGACGCCCCTCGTCGACGTGTCCCGCCTCCCCCTCGAGCCGTTGAGCCCGGACGACGACAGCGTTCTCGGCCGGTCGCTGCGCCGGGTGCTCGACAGCCTGCACGATCGCAACGGCGTGCTCAGCGCGTTCGGCTCAGCTTTCCCCGAGGACTAGACCGTCGTGGACGAGGTCGCGGCGGCGCATCTGAGCGCGGCACCCTGGCCGTACGCTCAATTGGACGTCGCCGCCCTCCGGGCCGGCGGCCATCCGCGCGTGCCGTTCCGCGAGTTCGTCCTGAAGATCCATCAGCGGTGCAACCTGGCCTGCGACTACTGCTACATGTACGAGCACGCCGACCAGAGCTGGCGCGACCGCCCCCGCACGATGTCCGACGAGGTGCTCACCGCGACCCTGGAGCGCATCGCCGAGCACGCGCGGGGGCGGGTGCGGATCGTGCTGCACGGGGGCGAGCCGCTCCTCTACGGCCGCGACCGTCTCGCCGAGCTGGTCGGCCGAGCACGCGCGACCGTGCCCGGCCCGGTCGACTTCAGCATGCAGACCAACGGCGTGCTCCTCGACGAGCCGATGCTGGCGATGCTGCGCTCGGTGGGCGTCGCGGTCGGCGTCAGCGTCGACGGCACCGAGGCCGTGCACGACAGACATCGGCGAACTCCGGGTGGGCGGGGCAGCTTCAGCGCCGTCTCGGCCGCCCTGCGACGGCTCCGCCGGCAAGAGAACAGGCAGGTGTACGGGGGTCTGCTGTGCACCGTCAACGTGGCAGCCGACCCGATCGCCTGCTACGAGCAGCTGATGGCGTTCGAACCGCCCGCCATCGATCTCCTTCTCCCGCACGCCAACTGGGCCACGCCGCCGGCGACCGGTCACGCCGACTGGCTGATCACGGTGTTCGACCGCTGGTACGCCGACTCCTCACCGGTGCGGATCCGGCTCTTCGACGACGCGATCGCGCTGATGCTCGGCGGCTCGGCGCGCGGGGAACAACTGGGACTCAGCCCGTCCGGCGTCGTCGTGGTCGAGTCGGACGGGGCGATCGAACAGGTGGACGCGTTGAAAACGGCGTACCCGGGGGCCTGCTCCACCGGAACCGACGTGCTCACCGCCGGCTTCGACGCGGTGCTCGACCACCCCGGCATCGTGGCCCGGCAGATCGGCCGCGCCGCCCTCGCCGACGAATGTCTCACCTGCCCGGCTGTCGCGTTCTGCGGTGGCGGCCACTACGCCCACCGCTATCGCCCCGGCGCCGGCTTCCGGTCGCCCTCGGTCTACTGCGCCGACCTGCGCGTCTTCCTGCGCCACGTGTACGACCGCGTCACCGCCGACCTGCCCGCTCACCTCCGGAGCCCGTCATGACCGCCGTCCACCAGCTCTCCCCCGGCCTCTTCGAACGGCTCGCGTCCGGCGCCGGCGGAGTGGCGGCCATCCGGGAACTGCGCGCGGCCCAGCTGAGCAAGCGCCTCCTGCTGATCCGCTTCCTGCTCACCGACCCCGCCCGCGACCTGCTCGAACGGGTGCGGATCGCGGCGCCCGACCACTACCGCGACATCCTGGGCGCGCCCCTGGTGGCCGGCTGGGCGGCCATCGCCGCACGGGCCGCCGACGACAACGTGCTGGCCGAGGCCGACAGACTCTTCCTCAACGCCATCGCGCTCGTGGCCGCCGACGCCGCCGGCCTTGCGGCCACCCTGGACGTCCCAGTCCACGACGGCCGCGCCGTCCTGCCCGGCGTGGGCGCCTTCGAAGCCCTCCCCGCAACCTTCTTGCGGGTCACAACGCCCCTGCCCCGCGCCGTTTTCCCCCGCTCTTCCCCCGCTGCGACCCCTTCCTCCGGCGCCGCTCTTTCCCCCAGCGCCGCTCTTTCTCCGGGCGGCGGCTGGCTGCCGGTGCGTGGACTTGCTGCCGCGGCGGGCGGCCTGACCATTCGGCTCACCCTCGACGACCTGCACCCCTACCGGCACGGCCACCACGCGCCACCCGCGAACCGTCTCTCCGACGAGGCGCTCGACCGCTGGCAGACGTCCTTCACCGAGGCCTGGCGACTGCTCGCCACCCATCTGCCGACCCGCGCCGCCGAACTGGCCACCGGCCTGGAGACCCTGGTACCGCTCGTGCAGACGGACCCGCGCTCGGCCCGCGCCGCCACCCTGCGGCACGCGTTCGGCGTCTTCGGCCTGACGTTGCCGCGCACCCCGCACGACTTCGCGGTCACCCTGGTCCACGAGTTCCAGCACTCGAAACTGAGCGCGCTCCTCGACCTGGCCCAGCTGACCGACCCCGCCGACGACCGGCACTATTTCGCCCCGTGGCGCGAGGACCCGCGCCCGTTGCCCGGCCTGCTGCAGGGCGTCTATGCGTTCGTCGGCGTGGCCGACACCTGGCGTGCGCTGCGTCCCGAGATCGAGGTCGCCACCGCCCGCTTCGCCGAAGCACGCCTGCAAGCCGACCGGGGCCTGACCGCGGTCGAGGAGTCCGGTGCTCTGACCCCCGACGGCACAGCTTTCGTCGCCGCCCTGCGGGAAACAACCGACCGCCTGCTCGCCGAGCCGCTGCCGCCGCAGGCCGACGAGGACGCCCGCCGCAAACTTGCCGACACCTACACCGCCTGGCAGCAGCGCCGCCGCCAGCTCATCTAGCCGGCCGCGCCGGGGGTGATCCGCAGAATCACGCGGTCCCGGCTCTTGCGGGAGAACAACTTCTCAAGAAACAGCATGACCCGATACTGAACGCCATATTTGCGCCGAATCGGATCCGCCATCCGCCGACAGGTGGCCGGGTCCTCGATCACCCGAGCGGTGCCTCCCACCACTTCGGCATCCGGTTCGACCCGCCCGAAACGGCTGCTGGGCCGCATCTCCACCCGCGGATCGTGCCGGAGCCGGCGCACCTTCCCCGTGTCGGCCGGCGTGGTCACCACCCACTCGTCCCCGTCCCGAGCAATCCAGACCGGCACCGCAACCGGCACACCGGTACGCCGATAGGTGGTCAGCGATACGAACTTCTCCTCGGCCAGGTCGCTCATATCCCGGCAAATGCCCGCTCGACCCACCCCTCAACCCCTCCGTCTCTTTCCGGGCTCACTCAGCGCACCGACCCGCACCGCCATTCACCGCACCGCCATTCACCGCATCGCCTCCGCCGAGCCGAGATCCGGCGAATCGGGCCCGGAACATCTCTCCCACCGCCCCTCTCCAATCCGCGGATCGGCCTGATCGAATATTGGCTTGGCCCATTCCTGGTGGGCGATAATATTCGCATGCGGCACCAGCAGCTTTCACTATTCTCCCGGCCGGCGACACTCGCCATGCGGGATCGCTCGAAAGCGCGCAATTGGTCGCCGGAAATGGACGAATTCCGCCGCGCCCAGGCACTCCGGCGGCGATGGGGACTCGCTCGGCGCCACGGCGAAAAACTGTGCCGCGCCCACGGTTGCTCACAGCAGTGCGGCGAACTGGGTTTACCCGATCCGGCCGACGCACTCCCGCCCCTGATCCGGCCCGCCGAGGCAACCCTGACGCAGCGCCCGTCATCGCCGCCATCGATCGGCAATGCCCCGACGGCCGCAAGCCGCCCGGGTGACGTTGGCTCGCCGCCGGACGCGGGCCACGTCGACCCGGCGCCCCGACCCGACCGCACCCCCGGAGCCCATCCCGCTCCAACAGTCGAGCGTCGGCCCGAGCCCGCACCGGCAGCGGACCCCGCTCATCGGCCCGACCCCACAGCCGAATCCACGCATCGGCCCACATCCTCAGGCCGGGCCACTCCCGCAGCCGGGTTCATGCCCCAGCCCGATCCCGCAGGCCCGACCGCGCCCGCAGCCGGGTCCACGCGCCAGCCCGCACCCCCACGCCCGGCCACCCCCACAACCAGATCCACGCGCCAGGCCGCACCCGCGTCCGCGGACGAACACGCGCATACACCGGAGGCCGCAAGCCGCGCCGAGCCCGCACGTCGATCCGGGCGGCCGGCCGCGGCGCGATCCGCACGTCGGTCCGGGCTCGCGCCGGGGACCGGAATCACGCGCCAGGGCCGCGGTGGGTGGCCGGCGTGGATCGGCTGCGTGGCACGAGCGCCATCGACCGCCCGATGCCATCCCAGGGGCAGCGCTCGATCGCCACCCTCGAGGCTCGGCCGGTCTGCGGCACCGGCGTGGCTACGCCCCGCAACCACCAACCGGTCGCCGCTGGAAACGGCCGGTCGATCAAGTCCGAGAATGCTCGGAATTGGGTGCCGGAAGAATAAATGTCAGTTGCGATTTGATGGGCGGGGCGTTATCGACTGCCGCGTTCAACGGGATGGTGGCGGCGAGAAACAACAATTGCTGGTCCGCGCTCTTTTCGAGACGGGCCGCGCTATCCGATTCGGGTTGTCGCAGTGCGGCGGGGGCGACGGTTCGGGTCCGGCTGGAACCGCGGACTGGCAGCCCGGTAGCCGCGGGGAGCCGGGGAAGGAGGCGAGCACGGAGTTTTTACCGGCGCATATCGGACAAGGTTTGCCAAGCGGGGGCGTGAGCGGGTGGCAGGGGGCGGACCGGGCTCGGGCCGGCGGCCTACGAGCCGGGGGGCTGGGTGGGGGTCAAGCCGACCGCGCTCAGGCTTGAGTTCCACAGGCGTTCGGCGCGAGCTTTGCTTGTCGAGCGCGGAGTCGCCTTGAACGGGGCGCGCCAAGCGAAGTAGCCGCCCGGGATCAGGGCCTCGGGCGCGGTGGCCAGCCAGACCAGGGTGTCGGCGCCCTGCTCGGTGGAGCGGAACAGGCCCGGCGCCAGGCTTGCGACGCTGAAAGCTGGGCTCTGCCTGCCGAAACCGCTGCGGATCAGGCCGGGGAAATAGCACGTGGCCACGACGCCGGAGGCGGTCCAGCGGCGGGCGGCCTCGACCGTCATCAGGATGTTGGCCTGCTTGCTGGCACCGTAGGCCAGCCAGCGGCTGCGCTGGCGGCGACCGGGGTGGTCGACGTCGAGCGTGCCCCAGGACTCGGCGATGGAGGACGTCGTCACGACGCGAGCCGGGGTCTCCGGGGTGGCGGCGGCACGCAGGCGGTCCAGCAGCAGGTGGGCCAGCAGGAAGCCGGCCAGGTGGTTGATCTGCAGGGTGGCGTCGTGACCGTCGGTGGTGGGATGGCGCACCGAGGTCAGCAGGCCCGCGTTGTTCGCCAGCACGTGGATGCGCTCGTGGTCGGCGGCGATGGCCGCGCCCGTCGCGCGCACCTGGTCCAGCTCGGCGAAGTCGGCGCGGTAGGACGTCGGGGTCCGCCCACCGGCGTCCCGGACCCGCGAAACGGCGTCCGCCAGCCGCGCCGGGTCCCGGCCGAGCAGCACGACGTCGTCACCGGCGCGGGCCAGTGCGACCGCCGCGGCCAGCCCGATTCCCGAGCTCGCGCCCGTCACCACCACAGTTCGGCGCATGCGGACCATTCGATCATCACCCCACGGGTACGCCGGAGGCGGGCACCGATCATGATGACGGAATGATCCGGAACCGGCTTGCCGTGGCCGCCGCCGTCACGGTCACCGGGGGCGCCGGTGTCATGCTGTTCACGCTCGTCGCCGGGCCGGGACGGTGGTGGCAGGGCTACGTGAGCGAGGCGGGGACGGCCGGTCAGCCGTACGCCGTCAGTTATCGCCTTGGTCTTGGTCTGCTCGCGCTCGGGGTGGCGCTGCTCGGCCGGGCCCGGCGCCACGCCGCGCTGCTCCTGCTGGTCGCGGCCGGGCTGGCGGGCACGTCGAGCGTGGTGCCGTGCAGCGCGGGATGTCCGTTGCCGCCGTTCGAGCCGACGACGACCGCCGACCTCGTGCACACCGCCGCCAGCATCCTCGGCATGGCCGTGCTGGCCGCCGCCATGGCCGTGACCTGGTGGACCGCCGCCCGCCCGGCCGCCCCGCAGGCCACCACAGCGGGGGCCAAAGCCGGGGCCGCAGCGGGAGCGCCGCCGGTTGGTGACGCCGGGGTGAGGAAGGCGGTGCGGCGGCTGGCGGGGGTCGCTCTGGTGCTCACGCTGCCGCTGGCGGCGGCCATGGCGCTGACGATGCTGTTCGTCGGGCGCGGCACGGTGGGTGCTCTGCTCGAGCGGGCGCTGCTCCTGGTGGCGGTGTGCTGGCTGGTCGGGACGGGTTTGCTCAGCGCACCCGCTGCGCGCTGAACTGCATGCGCGGGGTGGCGAAGAACTCCTGGGCCGGCACCAGCTGGAGCTCACGCTCGCCGGAACGATAGGTCATCTCGATCAGGTCGAAGACGCTCGACGCCGTACGCTCCAGCGCCGCCCCGGCGCTCCTGCTCGCCACATAGTGGGCGGTGAACAGGGCGGCCGTGACGTCACCCGACCCGTTCGCCTTGAACGGCAGGTGCGGGGTGCTCACCAGCCAGGCGCCGGTGTCGTCGACCGCGAGCATCTCGATGGTGCCCTCCTCGCGGTCGGGTCGCTCGACGCTGGTGACCAGCATGGTCGACGGGCCCTTGGCCCGGGCGAGGTCGGCCGAGGCCAGTGTCGACTCGATGCTCGCCGGTTCGGTGCCGGTGAGGAAACCCAGCTCGAACTGGTTGGGGGTGATGATGTCGGCGACCGGCACGACCCGGTCCCGCAGCAGGTCGGGGATCTCGGGGGCGACGAAGCAACCCGATTTGGCGTTCCCCATCACCGGGTCGCACGCATAGACGGCCGCGGGGTTGGCGGCTTTCACCCGGCGCACGGCGTCGACGATCACGTCGCCGATGCCGACCGAGCCCTGGTAGCCCGACAGCACGGCGTCGATCTGCGGGAACACGCCGCGCTCCTCGACGCCGAGGATGATCTCGGCCACGTCGGACGGCGGGATGAGCGGACCGCGCCAGGCACCGTAGCCGGTGTGGTTGGAGAAGTTCACTGTGGGGACCGGCACGACCTCGACCCCGATGCGCTGCAACGGGAACACGGCCGCGGAGTTGCCGACGTGCCCGTGGGCGACCGCCGACTGGATGGACAGAACCTTCATGGCTCAAGCCTAGAGCCGGTGAGGCCGTCCAGGACGGTGGTCAGGTTGTGGTCGAAGGTCTCCTCGGGGTCGAGGTGGGCGCCGTCGACGACCAGGCGGGCGATCGTGGGATAGCGGCCGGTGTCGAGCATGCGCCGGAGGTAGGGGCCGTGACCGGCCTGCCAGGCGGCCACGTCGGTGCCGGTGGACCGGGCGGTGCGGCGTTCGGTGATCTCCCGGCGGAGGGCTCCGGCGAGGAACGCGCTGAGGGCGCCCGAGGCTCGCTGGAGGTCGTCCAGGCTGGTTATGCCGGGGGCCTGACTCAGCGCCGCCGCGGTCGCCTCGCCCACGGCCAGCGCGTGCGGGCCGAGGTGGGGGCGGGCGCCGAGCAGGTCGGCGAACCACTCGTGGTCGAGGGCGACCTCGCGGGTCCGGCGCACGACGGCGAACAGGGTGGTCCGCCAGTCGGCCTGCGGGACGGCCTCGGCGATCCGGGCGTAGATCACGTCGACCATCAGGTCGAGCAGCTCGGATCGGTTGGTCACGTAGTCGTAGAGGCGCATCGGGCCGACGCCGAGCTCCTTGGCGATCTTGCGGACCGACAACCCGTCGAGGCCGTGCTCGTCGGCGACGGCGATCGCGGTGGCGGCGATCTTCGACCGGCTCAGTGGCACCGGCGCCGCGCGCGGTTGCGGCTCGGGCCGTTCCCAGACGGGCAGCGGTACGTTACCGTACGGCGTATCCATGAGGTACAGCGTACGTTATCGGGGGTTGACCATGCGAATCGCGATTGCCGGCGGCGGCCTCGGCGGCCTCACCCTGGCCCGGATCCTGCACCGGCACGGCATCGGCGCGGTGGTCTACGAACGCGAGGCCGGCCGGTCGGCCCGCTCCCAGGGCGGCATGCTCGACCTGCACCCGGAGTCCGGCCAGCACGCCCTGGACCGGGCCGGACTCATCGGCCGGTTCGAGTCCGAGGCGCGGCCGGAGGGCGAGGAACACCGCATCCTCGACCCGGCCGGCCGCACCCTCGTGCACCACCTGCCCCGGCCCGGCTCGTTCGCCGGTCGTCCCGAGATCGATCGCACCGTCCTGCGCGACCTGCTGCTCGACTCCCTGCCCGACGGCACGGTGGCCTGGCAGCGCCGGCTCGTCGCGGCGGCGCCCCGGCCCGGCGGCGGCTTCGAGCTGGAGTTCGACGGCGGTCACCGGGCCGGCTGCGACCTGCTGGTGGGCGCCGACGGGGCGCGCTCGGCGGTCCGGCCGCTGCTCACCGACGTACGCCCGGCACCCGTGTCCATCGTGGTCGAGCTGACCGTCAGTGACGTCGCCCGGCGCCACCCGGAGCTCGCCGACCTGGTCGGGCCGGGCAACCTGTGGGCCATGGGGGTGCGCCAGGTCCTGTCGGCGCAACGGCTCGGCGACGGCGACCTGCGGGTCGGGGTCTCGCTGCCCGCGGACCGCGACCTGGACGCCTGCCGCAGCAAGCGTGGCCTGCTGGAGATGTTCGCCGGCTGGGACCCCGGCCTCACCGCGCTCATCGAGGCCGCCGACGGCCCGCCGGCCCCGCACCGGATCGAGGCGATGCCCACCGGCACCGGCTGGGCGCACCGGCCGGGCGTCACCCTCGTCGGCGACGCCGCGCACCTCATGCCGCCCGTCGGCGAGGGCGCCAACCAGGCCATGCTCGACGCCGCGGAACTGGCCGGCGAGCTCGCCGCCGAGCCGTCCGATCCCGGCGCGGCGATCCGGGCGTACGAGAAGGCGATGTTTGCTCGAATCCACCCGATCGCGGCGAGGTCCGCGCGGGTGCACGCGATGATGTTGTCCCCCACCGCCGCCGAGGACATCGTGCGGTTCTTCACCCCGAAGCACGCCGGAGTGGATTAACCGCCGCCGCCCGGGGGACTCTGGGGGTCGATCGAGGCATGAGGAGCAGCAAATGGAGTACCGCACCCTGGGTGGCACCGGCACGATCGTGTCGTCGCTCTGTCTGGGCACGATGACGTTCGGCAACGAGAGCAGCGAGGAGGTCTCGCACGCCCAGCTCGACCGCTTCGTCGAGGTCGGCGGCAACTTCGTCGACACCGCGAACGTCTATTCCCGCGGCACCTCCGAGGAGGTGATCGGGCGATGGCTCAAGGCCCATCCAGGGGTACGGGACCAGCTCGTCATCGCCACCAAGGGCCGTTTCCCGATGGGCGAGGACCCCAACAGCGCCGGGCTGACCCGGGTGAACCTGTCGCGGGCGCTCGACGCGAGCCTGCGCCGCCTCGGTGTCGAGACGATCGACCTCTACCAGGCCCACGCCTGGGACCCGCTCACCCCGATCGAGGAGACGCTGGCGTTCTTCGACGACGCCGTCCGGGCCGGCAAGATCCGCTATGCCGGCGTCAGCAACTTCCTCGGCTGGCAGCTGCAGAAGGCGGCGCTACTCAGCCAGGTCCGCGGGCTCGCCCCGATCGTCACCCTCCAGCCGCAGTACAACCTGCTGGTCCGCGAGATCGAGTTCGAGCTCGTGGACGTGTGCCGCAACGAGAACATCGGCATCCTGCCCTGGTCGCCGCTCGGCGGCGGCTGGCTCACCGGCAAGTACCGGCGCGACGCCACCCCCACCGGCGCCACCCGCCTCGGTGAGGACCCGGGTCGCGGCATGGAGGCGTACGGTCCGCGCAACTCCGACACCCGCACCTGGCGCATCCTCGAAGCGGTCGGCCAGGTCGCCGAGGAACGCGGCGTGTCGATGTCGCAGGTGTCGCTGGCCTGGCTGGCCGACCGGCCCGCGGTCACCTCGGTGATCCTCGGTGCCCGCACGCTGGACCAGCTCGAGGACAACCTGGGCGCGGCCGGCCTGCACCTGTCGGAGAAGGAGACGGAACTGCTCACCGAGGCCAGCACCCCGGTGATCGGCGAATACCCGTACGGTCCGCAGGGGATCGCGCAGCGCGCCCGGAAGATCTGAGGCCTCAGCGCGGCATCCGGGAGATCACGTCGTCCCAGATCCCCTCGGGCCAGTCGTGGCCGACGCCGGGGTATTCGACCAGTCGCGCGCCGGGGATCTGGGCCGCCAGATCACGGCCCGCGCTGGGCTTGAGCATCGGATCCTCGGCGCCCGCGACGACCAGGGTGGGCACGGTGAGGCCGGACAGCGGCGGCAGCTTGGTGGCCCGGCCCGCGGCGAGGTGGCGCTGGGTCGTGCCGGGGTTGTTCGGCGCCCGGTGGTGGCTGAGCGTCGCGACCTGGCGTACCCACTCCGCGGGGAAGGGGTAGCCGGGTGAGGCCTGGGCCCGGTAGAGCCGCACCATGTTGTCGATCTCCTGCTCCGGCGTGGTGGCCTTGGGCAGCTTGCGGAACTCGCGGAAGATGCCGAACTTGAGATAGCGCAGGGTGCGCAGGATGCCGGCGGTGGCCGGGCTGCTCATGCACAGGGTGAGGCCGCGGACCCGCGCCGGGTGCAGCAGCGCCATGCCCTGGGCGATCGCCGACGCGCCGCCGATGACGTGGGCGGCGGTCCAGCCGAGCGCGTCCATCACGGCCAGCCCGTCGTCGACCATGTCGGCCATCGTGTAGACGGGTTTGGTGCCGCCGAGCAGCGCCCGCCACGGGCTGCCGCCGGCCGGCTGCGGGAAGTGCGTGGACAGGCCGGTGTCGCGGTTGTCGTAACGGGCGACGTGAAAGCCCGCGTCGACCAGGCGCTCGCAGAACGCGTCGTCCCACCACACCATCTGATAGTCGAGCCCCAGCACGAGCAGCAGCGGTTCGCCGCCCGTCCCGAAGGTCTCGTACGCGATCTTGGCGGGGCCGTTCACGGCGTACTCGACAGGCATTGTTCGTCCTTCCCCGTTTTTATAATGCACTCGCATGGTAACGATGTACGGCGTCGGTTGGCAATGCGACCGCATGGGATAGATTCGGGGCGTGCCCAAGCAGGTCGATCACGAGCAGCGCCGCCGCCAGCTGGCCGAGGCGGTCTTCGCCGTCATCGGCACCCGCGGTTTCGAGGCGGTCAGCCTGCGCGACGTCGCCGAGCAGGCAGGCGTGTCGATGGGCACCGTGCAGCACTACTTCCCGGCCAAACAGCAGATGCTGCTGTTCGCGCTGGCGCACATGCGGGAACGGGTGACGGGCCGTCTGCAGGCCGCCGTCGCCGCGCTGCGTGCGCCGGCCCGCCGCGACCTGATCCGGGCGGCGACCGCGGTGATGCTGCCGGTCGACCCGGCCGGCCGGGAGGAGGCATGCGTCAACATCGCGTTCTTCTCGGCCGCGACCGTCACGCCGGCGTTCGCCGACCAGCTCCGCGACGGCTACGGCCGCATCCTGACGGTGTCGGTCGCCAACTTCCGCCAAGCGTCCGAGCTGGGCGAACTGCGCGACGGCAGCGATCCCGACGTCGAGGCGCCGGCGCTCTACTTCCTCACCCAGGGCCTGATCGGGCCGATTCTCGTCGGCCTCTACACCGCCGAGGAGGCGCTGGCCCTCGTCGACGCGCAACTCGATCGGGTGTTCCGCTGAGACGCTCGATCGTCCTCGGTGGAGGCATGCAGACCCCACGGGGTATCGGCCGGCGACGGCTTTCCCGCACCCGGCCGTAGTGGCTCACCGACGCGCGGCCCGTACGATCATCTCCGCGGGCGCAACCCGGGCCGCGCCTTCATCGACAGCCTCGGGGACGGCGGTTTCGCCACCGCCCCCGACCTGGTCCGTTTCGCCCGCGCCCGGCGCGACGGCACGCTCCTGGACCGGCCCTGGGCGGACGTGCTGCTCGGTCCCAAGGTTCCGCTCGGCCCGGCGGCCTTCGGCACCTACGGCCCGCCGGCCGAGATCGTCGGCGACCAGTGGGCGCTCCAGCGCGCCGGCGGAAACCCTGGCGTCGGCACCAACCGGAGCATCTACCCCGACACCGACTGGGTCGGCGTGATCCTCACCAACCGCGACGACGTGCCACTGCCGGAAATGATCGGCCGCGAGATGCCGGCGGTCACCGGAGTCGAGCCGGGCGACGGAGGCGACGGCTGATCAGAACGGCAACGACACCTCGTTCGACACCGGCTTGCCGGGCGCATCCTTGAAGAAGTCGTCCACGCGTGTCGTGGTCTGCCGCTGGACCAGGACCTCGGCCTGCGCGTTCAACGTGCTGTCGAGGCCGTAGACCCGGCCACGCCGCACATATTTGGGGTCTGCCTCGGCCGGTATCCCCACCTGGAAGGGCGACGGACAGGCGGTGATCGTCTGGCGCGGGTAGAACTCGGAGTTGCCGTTGCCGTAATCCACTTCGAGCACGAACCAATAGGTGAGCCCCGGTTCGGGCCGCCCGGAAGCCTTCGCCGTGACCTTTACCGACCGCGCACCGTCGCGCGTCGCGACGAGCTCATAGCGCAGGTCACCCGCCGTCGGGCACGACGCCGGATCCGACGTGACCGGCCCGGCGGTCGGCGCGGCCGGCGTACCGGATCCCGATCCGCCCGACCCCGATCCGCCCGACCCCGATCCGCCGGATCCGGACCCGCCCGACCCCGGCGGCGACGCGGCCAGGACGACCTGGGCGACCGTGGCGAAGCCGAACAGGAGAGCGGCCACGAATGACATGATCGTCCACTTCTCCTGGTGCTTACGCACGTAGAGGAGGACGAAGACCAGGATGACGGTGATGATTCCGCTGAACATCGCGGTGAGATAGATCGCCTTGCTGCTCACGCGACGAGTGTGCGGTGTGGACCCGGGCCCCGTTCACCGGCCGAGCGTCCGGGAGATCCACGTCAACGGCAAGCGCAACGCGACAGCCGGCCCTCGGAAACCATCCATGCGCCTCTTGCGCCGTCCCGCCCCATCGCCGAGATCGGTCGACGGACTCGGGGGCGGGGTGACACCGCGCGATCCATTTTGCGTGGGCCCAGCGTCTCGTGATGCTCGGCGGGATCGGCGGCGGCGATCAGGCACACCAGGTGCTCGAAGACGAAGGGTACGTGGGCGACCTCAGCTGACGCTCGGCCAAGATGTCGGGCCCCAATGCCGCCCAAGCACGACGGGCGCGCGTCGGCACCAGCCCGACAATCAATTTGGTTTCCCTGCCGCCGAACATCGATAGAGCCCCGGGCCGCTGAATACACGCCGACGCGGCTGACGGGCCGGCGGATTTCAGCCCGGCAAGCAGCGTCGACAGCCAGACACCCTTCGTGATCAGGTGTCCAGGGCTGAGATCAGATGCCCTCCTAGGTCGGCGGCGGCTCGATGTCGTTCTCCAGGCGCCGGCCGGCGGTGGCCTCGAGCACCTCGGGGTGCTCCGGGCCCAGCAGGGCCTTCAGGCGGCCGACCGCGTCGTCGAACAGGGCGGTGGCTCGGTCCTCGTCACCGGCGGCGCGGACGTCGTGGGCCAGGTTGACCGTGCGCATCAGGACGTACGGGTGGTCGGCGCCGCCTCGGGCTCGCTCGCCTTCGGCGTCGTTCGCGCTGATCTCGACCATTCGCTCGGTCAGGGCGAGCGCCTGCGGCGCCCGGCCGATCAAGGCATAACCGGTGGCCAGGGAGGTGCCGGCGCAGATCGTGTACGGGTGTTTCGCGCCCAGCTTGGCCTGGAGTTTGGCGTAGGTCGTCTCGTCGACGGCGAGCGCCCGCTCGACGTCGCCGGTGGCTCGCAGCAGGATCGCCTGATTGACCTCGGCGGCCAGGGTCAGCGGGTGGTCGACCGCGAAGTCCTTGCGGTAGCGGGTCAGCGCCTCGTCGATCAGGCTCGACGCCTCGGCGTACTGGCCGGTCTGGCGCAGGGCGTTGGCCACGCTCATGTTGGCGGCGATCGCGTGCTCGTGGTTCGGGTTGAACTTGCGCACCGTACGATCCCGGGCCTCGCGCATCAGGTCGAGCGCGCCGGGCGTCTCGTGGCCGGGGCGGGTGTCCGGCCGCAGCCGGCCCAGCTTGCGCATGGTGATGGCGTGGGTCCGTTCGGCCAGCAGCACCGACGGGTGGCCCTTGCCGAGCATGCGGTCCTGGATCGGCATCCACTCCTCGAGCCGCTGGATCGCCGCGCGATAGTGGCCGAGGCCGTAGTAGTCGCGGGCCACGTTGATGTTCATGTGGATGACCTGCAGGTCGATCACGCCGGCGTCGGCGTAGTAGGACGCGATCTCCTCGTCGAGCCTGAGCGCGGCGGCGAACTCGCCGATGAGGCGGTAGTCGACGGCCAGGTTGCCCATCGCGCGCAGGATGTAGACCTCGTCCTCGGCGAAGGCGCGCCGGTGGGCCTCGACGCTGCCCTCGTCGAACTCCAGGGCCTCCTGATATTTGCCGGCGATGCGCAGGTCGTGGCCGACCTGGTTGCTGGTGACCAGGGTGTACTCGTGCTCCGGGCCGACCTTGGCGCTGGCCAGCATCCCCTGGTAGGCCTCCTCCAGGATGACGCTGGCGGTGCGGCTGTCCCCGAGAGCGCGGGTCGCGTTGGCCACCTGGGACTTGGCCAGCAGCGTCGCCTGACCGTCGGGGCCGAGATCGTATTCGCCGCCGGTGGCCTGGGCCCACTCCCGGGCGGCTTCCTCGGCCAGGGCGCGGCTGCTCTGGTAGTCACCGGTCAGGTAGAGGAAACGGGCGTACTCGAGAACGGTCTGGCGGCCGTCGGCCGAGCGGGCGTGGATCATGTCGGCGGTGCGGAGGTGCGGGCCCATCTCGGCCTGCAGGTCGAGCTCGCCGATCTCGTCGGGGTCGCCCGGGGCCGCGGCGGCCAGCAGGTTCTGGACGTTCAGCAGGGTCTGTTCGCGCTGCTCGGGGTCGAGGGTGTCGCGCAGCACGCGCTGCACGAGCCGGTGCACCTGCAGGCGGGGTGACTTGTCGGCGGCCTCGGGGGTGGACGACGACGGGGCCCGGCTGACCGTCCGGGCCAGGCCGTAGCGGCGCAGCTCGCGCACCAGCTGGCCGGTGCGGATCGGGCTGCGCAGCGACTCCTTGAGCGGCGAGGACAGCTCGGCGTTGTTGCCGCGGCGCAGCACCGACTGCCGGATGCCGTCACCGCCGAGGAACGCGAACAGGGCGAACAGCTGGGCGATCGCCTCGTCGGTGTTGCGCAGCCGTTCCAGCGCGACGGCCACGAGGGCGGCCACCGAGAGCGGATAGTTCGGCGGGCGGCCCTCGTCGAGCAGCTCGATGCGGTCGTCGAGCAGCTCGAGGTATTCGGGGATCGGCATGCCGGTCGCGACGTACCACGCGGCCGCCTGCTCCAGGGCCAGCGGCAGGTCACCGAGCTTGTCGGCAAGCTGGTCGGCCTCGGCGGCACTGACCGTGCCCTTGCCGTTCTGATCCGTCGTGCGCTTGAAGAGCAGCTCGACGCTCTCGTCGCGACGGAAGATGTCGACCTCGATCGCGATGCCGATGCGGCTCCACTGATCGTTCCGGGTCGTCACGATCACGTGGCCGCCGGTCGTCGGCAGCAGCGGGGTCAGGCTCACCGGGTCGTCGGCGTTGTCGTAGACGAGCAGCCACTCGCGGTCGCTGCCGGCCAGCCAGTTGAGCACCGTACGCGCGGTCTCCTGCTGGTCGTCGGCGACCGGCTGGTCGAGGCGCTGGGCGAGCTGGGTGAGCGCGGCCAGGACGGTGGACGTCTGTTCCGACGGGATCCACCAGATCAGGTCGTACTGATCGAGGTGGCGGTGCACGTATTCGGTCACCAGCTGGGTCTTGCCGACACCGCCCATGCCGTTGACGGCCGGTGGCAGCACCGACGTCTGGGTGCCCCGCTCCAGCGCCGTCTCGAGGGCCTCACCGAGGCGTTCGAGCAGCTCGACGCGGCCGGTGAAGTTGCGGTTGCGGATCGGGATGTCCCCGATGATCCGCTCCTCCGGGCGGTAGACGTGCCGGCGGGCCGAGCGCGGCCGGACCACGGTCAGCTCGGCGAACCGCTGCGCCTGCGCACCCGGATGCCGCAGTGCGATGATCTCCCCGAACACCCGCAGGTCGGCCGGTGCGGTGGCGAACACCTCGAGCAGGGCGGCCAGGTCGTCGCGCGGCACGTCGGAGCGCTCGAACGCGAAGTCGCGGGTCAGCGTGCGGCTGAGCTCGGCGATGCGGGCGTCCCGGGTGTCGCGCCTCTCGAGACCCGGCACCTGGAGAAGCGCCTCGAGGAGAGGAGTGTGCGGATCGGACACAGCTTCTCTTTTCACCGAGCGGGTTTGGCAAATCCCTGAGCCCGAAGAATATCGGAATCGCTTGGCGTAAAGCAGGCTGGAAGCCGACTCGAGGGCCCGAACATCCACAAAGTTCGTTCCGCAAGATCACCGAGACCGGTCACCGACCGTGACGCTCGGCACCCCGCGCCGCGGCCGGGCCACCGAGCTCGTCGGTAATTCGATTGCCCCTGGTTCGCCGCTCCGCGATCCTTGTCGGCATGACGCGCTGACTTTCGACCCCGAGCTTTGCGGTGATTTCCCGCTTTCGAAAAGAGCGTCATTCTTTTGTCTGCTTCCGTTCGCGTCTTCGCGTCCGCGTCCAGCTGGATCGAGTCCGCCGCCGTCGATCAGTGCCACCAGGTGGCCGCCCTCGACGGCATGCGACACGTGGCCGGCATGCCCGACCTGCACCCCGGAAAGGGCGCACCGATCGGCGCCGCCATGCATTCCGAGGTCCTTTATCCCGTCCTGGTCGGCTCGGACATCGGGTGCGGCATCGCCGTTTTCCCGATCTCGCTGAAACGGCCCGTCCCGGAGAAACTGGCGGGCCGGTTTCCCGATCTCGACCACTCCCCCGCACCGGACGACCCGGCGTGGGACTTCGTCGGCCGCGACGTCCCGCTCGGTCACCTGGCCGGCCTCGGCACCGTCGGCCGCGGCAACCATTTCGTCGAGCTGGCCCGGGTCGAGCCGGTCGGAGCCGGATCGCCGCCGGCCGGCCCGGGGAGCTTGGTGCTGATCGTGCACAGCGGATCCCGTGGTCTCGGGGAGAGCATTCTGCGCGAGCACACGTCGCAGCACGGCGCGGGGCCCGCGGCCTCGCCCGCCGACTACCTGAAGGCGCACGACGAGGCGGTGCGGTGGGGATCGCTCAATCGGCGGCTGATGGCCGCCCGCGTGGCGCGCGCCCTCGGCGCCGACCCGGCCGACCCGATCGTCGACGAGTGTCACAACCTCGTGGAGTGGCGGGACGGCGGCTACCTGCACCGTAAGGGCGCGGCCAACGGCGACGGCCGGGACGTGCTGATCGCCGGCACCCGGGGCACCCGCTCCTACCTGGTGCGCGGGCACGCCGGCCCGGAGGCGGGCTGGTCGGTGGCGCACGGGGCGGGGCGCAAGATGTCGCGTTCCGACGCCCTGCGCCGGGGCAGGGCCAAGCACACGGTGGAGGAGCTGCGGCGTACCCCGGTGGGCTCGTTCGTGGTGTGCGGCGACCGGCAGCTGCTGTTCGAGGAGGCGCCCACGGCGTACAAGAAGATCGAGCAGGTGGTGGGGGACCTGACCGAATTCGGTCTGGCGACGCCGCTGGCCGCGACGGTTCCGCTGGTCACCTACAAGACCGCCGATCGGGTACGCCGATGACCCTGCACCTGCTCCTGTCAGCCGGCCGTGGACCGCTGGAATGCGCCTGGGCGGTGGCCGAACTGACCCGCCGGCTCGAGTCCTCGGCCACCGCCGACGGCCCGGCCGCCCGCGGGCGCCCCGAGATCACCGTGGCCCGCGTCGAGTCGGTGCCCGGCGACCGGCCCGGCACCCTGCGGTCGGTGCTGGTGCGCATCGACGGGCCGGGCGCCGCCGCGTTCGCCGCGAGCTGGAGCGGCACCCTGTGCTGGCGGGCGGCCAGCCCCTACCGCAAGGTCGGGCGCAAGAACTGGTACGTCATCTCGCAGCCGGTCGACCCGGAGGTCGCCACCACGGCGTTCACGGAGACCGACGTCGACCTCGTGCCCTGCCGGACCGGCGGTCCGGGCGGGCAGCACCGCAACAAGGCGAGCACGGCGGTACGCGCCACCCACCGCCCCACCGGCCTGACCGTCGTGGTCGACACCGAGCGGCAACTCAGCCAGAACCGCCGCCTCGCCGTCGAACTGCTGCGCTCGAAGATCGCCGACGGCAACCAGTCCGCCGCCCAGGCCGCGGTCACCGCACGCTGGCAGGTGCACGACGACCTGGTCCGCGGCAACCCGACCCGCATCGAGCGGCCCACCTGACGGCCCTTCAGCAAGATCGCCGAGCCGGACCCCGGCTGGCGGCCGGCCCACCCGCCGGGCGAGCGTGCGTTTCGTAGGCTCGCGGCATGAGCGTCGACGCGTTGCGGGTCCGGGGTTGCCGGCGGTGGACCGAGGAGCTGCCGGCCAACGCCTGGCTCGGCGCGCACGCCGGGCTCTACCTGGTACTGAGTGCGGCCGCGGTGGCGTGGGTCGGGCCGTTCCAGTTCGCCGGGCTGCTGGTCATCCTGGGCTGGGGCGGGCCGGTCCTCGCTCTGTTGACGGCGGGCTTCGGCACCTTCCCGGGTCTGCTGCGGGTGCTGGCCGACCTGCCGTGGTATTGGTTCCGTTCGCTCGCTCTGCTGTCCTTCGTGCTCCCGCCGGCCCTGTTCCTGTCCCCGCACACCCCGATGCGCGAGGTCACGGCGGCGCTCGTGGTGCAGCTGAGCATGGCTTCGGTCCTGGTTCAGCCGAGGCGCCACCGGGTCGCCCCGCCCCCACCGGCCGGCGCCGACCGCGGGTAGCCTGCCGGCCATGCGGCCTGCCTCGAAGCTGGAACGCCGGGTGGTGACCGCCGCTGAGCGGGTGCTCGAGCGACAGCGTTACGTGAGTCCACTCGACGTACTGACCGAGATCGGCTGGCTGACCCCGGGCTCGGTGACGATGTGGCGGCAGGGGCGTGCGCCGCTGCTGGAGGGCACCGCGGCGGTCTCGGCCGACCGGATCGCCGACGCGCTGGAGATCCTGCACCGATGGGTCTCGGCCGGCGGGCTGCACCCGAGCGAGGTCGAATATCTGGCCGCCACCCGCGATCGGCGCCCGCTGGTCTTCACCGCCGGCGCCGACCCGGCCCGGGAGGTGGCGTACCGCACCCACTGGACGCGCGCGGACCTGCCGGCGAAGCAGCGCGAGCGGCTGACGACCCGGCAGAGCAAGGCCCCCGACCTGGTGGTGGTGCAACCGGTTCGCGAGTTCACCTGCACCGGGTGCGGGCAGACCCACGCCGACATGCTGATCATGGAGGATGCCGGGCCGCTCTGCCTCACCTGCGCCGACCTCGATCATCTGGTGTTCCTGCCGGCCGGCGACGCCGCCCTGACCCGCCGGGCCAAACAGGCGAGCCGCCTGTCCGCGGTGGTGGTGAGGTTCAGCCGGTCCCGCCGGCGCCAGGAGCGGCAGGGCCTGCTCGTCGAGCAGACCGCGCTCGAACAGGCCGAGCAGCTGTGCCTGTCCGACGAGGACGCGCGGGCCCGTCGCCGGGAGCGGGACCGGGAGCGGCGCGAGTCGGCCGATGAGACGTTCCAGCAGCAACTGGCCGAGGAGATCGGCCGGTTGTTCCCGGGCTGCCCGCCGGCCCGGGCCGCCGAGATCGGCCGGCACACCGGCACTCGGGGCAGCGGTCGCGTGGGCCGCAGCGCCGCCGCCCGCGAGCTCGACCCGAACGCGGTGACCCGGGCCGTCGTCGCCTCGGTCCGGCACGAGGACACCGATTACGACGAGTTGCTGATGACCGGCGTGCCGAGGGACCAGGCGCGGGAACGGATCCGCGACCGGATCGACGAGGTTCTGGCCCGCTGGCGCGGTTGAGCGCCGGGCCCCGGACCGGCGCGGCCCGAACCCGTCAGCCCAGGTAATACCAGACCAGGGTGGCGGCCAGGGTCAGCACGGACAGCCCGGCCAGGACGATGAGCAGGATCAGCAGCCAGCCCCAGCTCCGGGCGACCGGCTGCGGGCGGGCGACCATCGCCGGGGCGAGGGTACGGGCGTTCGGGCGGGCCGGGCGCAGTTCGAAACCGCACCGTTCACACCGGACCCGGGCCGCCTCGTTCGGGTAACCACAACTGCGGCACGGGGCCTGTCCTCGTTGCGCACCGTAGTTCGTGGCCGGGAACTGGCGGGTGTCGGTGCGCGGGACGGGCTGCGGCACCGCGCGCAGGCTGGTCTCGTCGGCGGCCTCGTTCGGTTTGCGGGGGATCGCCTGGGCGCCGGCGTCGTCGGTGCCGCCGCCCTTGCGCAGGAACATCAGCGGGTAGCCGCAGTTGGCGCACAACTGGTCGCGATCGGGCATCACCGGGTTGCCGCAGTCCGGGCAGGGCATCTGCCGGACCTGGCCGTACGTCTCAGGCACTCTCGCCTCCACTGCCGGGTGGGCGGGCACGGCCGCGGGCCGGCTGCGCCTGGAATCGGACGTCCAACTGGATGCGGGCGCCCAGCGGGACCTCGCTCTGCAGGAACGCCATCACCTGCTTCTCGGTCAGGTGACCGGTGTGATCCATCTGGACGACCACCACCGGGTCGGGCGGCGGCACCTGGTCGCCGCTGCCGTAGACCCCGCCCGCGTCGATGACCGTCACCCGGGCGCCGGTCGCGGCCTGCAGCAGCGCCTCGACGCCGTAGCGGGTGCCGCGCCAGCCGAGCAGCTTGCCGACCTCGCGCACCAGCGAACGGCGGTAGTCGGCGGGGTCGGTCGGTTCGAGCATGACACCCAGCCAGGAGCCCAGGTAGGCGAGCATCTCGGGGCTGGCCAGCCCGGTGTCCATCTGGAACTCGATGGCGTCGATGCGTTCGCGGACCGTGTCGTGCACCTGTTCGAAAGCGGTCACGAAGTCACGCAGCACCGGGTCGGCGGCCATCACGCGGGGCAACTGGTCGACGAGCCGGCCACGAGACGCGGAAATCGTCACTGCTGGACCACCACCCGATGCTCATACGACATGAACAGCGCCTCCGGCAACAGGCGCAAGCGCTGTTCCACCTGGTCGAGGGTGCGTTTGCGGCGCAGGTCGGCGGAGAAGAAGTGCACCGCCTCGACACCCTGCACGCCGAACGACCCGTGCAGCACGCCGTAGACGTCGCCGAGGCGCAGGTCGGTGTCGAACGGCCAGCCCTGTCCACTGGGGCCGCCGGTCAGCGGGTTCAGGTATTCGTAGAGGGCACGTTCGGCTCGTTCGCGCACGGTCTCCGTGCGTACACCGGGCGCAGCCCGCACCTCGGCGACCACCTTGACCCCCTGATATCGCGGTGCGTCGATGCGCAGGCGCATCGTGAGCAGCCGCCGCGGCTCCAGATAGGCCTTGATCGTCTCCTCCAGCTCCTCGGCGAGGGCCAGATCGTCCAGGGTCAGATTCTCCGGAGCGACATCGACTCGGGGAACGACCAGCAGGCGCGCCGGTTCGGAGGGATTGTCCGGGGGCAGGCAGCGGGCGCGCGCGACGCTCGGGGCAGCGTCGAGGGTGAGCCGCTCGACATCCTCGGCGGTGACCGCCCGCCGGCCGCCGCGCAGCAGCATCGGCCCGCGCACCTTCGCGTTCTCCACCGTCTCGGCGTCGACGCCACCGGTGGACGCGTCGAGGTTGGTCACCCCGGCCACGAACGGGATCGACGTGTGCAGCACGGTGAGCCGGTCGGCCGGGACGTTGCCGCGCCGCCCGCCGCCGAAGCGGTAACCGGTCACGTAGAGCTGCGAGTCGATCGCCGGGATCGCGCCGTGCTGCCAGACCCGGCCCTCCCGGTCGAGCACCCGCGGCCCGAAGCGGATCTCCCCGGTCGCGCCGGACCACGTGAAGACCTGGTCGTCCTCCTCCGCGTCGGAGAGGTCGGCGACCTCGGTCCACTCCTGCTCCTCGGGTTCGCCGGCGCGCTCGTGCCGGGGCAGCACCACGCGCACCGTCTCGTCGAAGCGCCGCGGCAGCACCGGCACCCGGCGTACCTGGAAGACCTGGCCGGGCCGCCCGGTGCTGGTGCCGAGCAGTTCGGCCGGGGCCGGTTCGGCGTGGTGGGCCGGGACGGCGCCGCCCAGCGCGACCGCGGCGAGCCGCTCGAGGATCGGCGGGTTGGTGTAGTCGGGCTGGCCCTCGACCGGCTGCACCAGCCGGCAGCGGAGCCAGAACGCCCGCTTCGAGCCGATCGCGAGGGCCTCGTGCCGCATCGGCAGCAGCAGTGTCACCTCGCCGGTGGAGTTGAAGCCGGCGCTGGTGTCGTCGAGGATCCGCACGTTCTTCCAGGCGGTGCCGTCCCACGCCTCCCACACGCGGGGCGGCCGGCGCGGGTCGACACCGGCGCCCTCCGGACCGGTGGTGACGTCGAGGCGCAGCAGGTTGCCGGCGGCCGACTCCTCGAGCCCGAAATAGACCGCCTCGTCGACCTGCAGCGTCGGGAACAGCTGCACCGTCGCCGCCTCGCGCCGCAGTTCCTCCCAGTGGTCGGCGTACCGGTCGCCGGTGTGGGTCAGGCAGGCCATCAGCTTCGGCGGCCGGATCTGCAGCTCCGAGTCGGTGAGAAAGACGACCGGCGCCTCGTCGTCGCGCCGCTCGGTGCTGACCTGCGTGCCGGCCGGCACCCGCACCACGTCCTCGCGCGCCGCGGTCAGCCGGAACAGCAGGTCGGCGCGGGCCGGCACGGCCGAGAACAGCTCCACCCCGACCAGCTCGAGGAACTTGACGTAGAGCCGGTCCGGCACCTGGTTGAGCCGGTAGAGCGTCATCTCGGTCATCCAGGCGAACAGCTCGACGAGCGCCACGCCGGGGTCGGAGACGTTGTGGTCGGTCCAGTCCGGGCAGAGCCGGTTGATCCGCCGTTTCGCCTCGTCGACGATGTCCTGGAAACGGCGATCGTCGAGATTTGGTGCGGGCAGGCTCATGGCGCCGGCTCCTCGGTGGGAATCGTATAAAACGGAAATACCAAATTTCGTACGTCGTTCGTGGACTTCACGCGGTAGGCGACAGTGATGTGTACGGTCCCGGTCGACTGCTCGCCGTCGGCCGTCACGGCCTGCAACTCGATGCGCGGCTCCCACCGTTCCAGGGCCTCCTTGACCGCCTGCTCGATGAGGCCGAGCGTGCCCGCGGTCAGCGGGGCGAACAGTTGCTCCCACATCGAACAGCCGAACTCGGGCCGCATCACCCGCTCCCCCGGCACCGTCGACAGGATCATCCGGATCGCCGCGTCGACCTCCTCGGTGCCGGTGACCAGCCGGACGCTGCCGTTGCGGTTGATCGCGGCCGGGAACGCCCAGCCGTTGCCGATGAAGTCGTCGTTGGCCATCACGCCACCAGCACGTCGGGTGAGCCGGCACTGATCACGCAGGTCGGCGCGTCGACCGGGTCGTTGCAGGTGGCCACCTGATCGCCCAGCCGGGCCAGCGGCTTGCCGTTGACCAGCACCGTCGGCGAGCCGAGGAGCACCCGGCCCTGGTTTGTCGGCGGTTTGCTGAACGGCGACGGGGCGAGGTGCGGGGGCATGTTCTGCGCGACGCTGCCCTGGGTCGCGGCGGGCAACCCGTTGATGAGTACGTCGGTGGAAAGGCTCAGCATCAACTGTCCCGCGAACGGTAGCGGCGTCGGGGTCGGCACCGGCCCACCCGGCGACGGCACCAGGAGGATGTGGATGTCGGTCCCGGTGACCGGGTCGTTCTGCCGTGCGGCCGGTTGCGGCATGGGTCCGTACCCTCCCTCAGTTGAGCTTGATCGGTTTGCCGGCCGCGGTCAGCGGGCCGGACGCGTTGATCTCGATCTGGGCGCCGGAGAGGGTGAGCTTCGACGTCGCCCTGATCTCGATCTGGGTGGCGGTGACGACGAGTTTCTGGTCGCCAGTCAGCGACGACTCGGACTTCTCCAGCTTCAGCGCGCACGGGGTGCCGCCGAGCAGCAGATCGATCTCCAGCCGGTCGTCGTCGAAGACGAGCCGGGAATCCTGGCGACTGACCAGCATCCGCTTGTTGACCTCGCCCCGGTCCGCGGCGCCCGGCTCCGGCGGAGCGTCGCGCCGGTTCCACAGTCCGCCCAGAACCACCGGCCGGGTCGTGTCGTCCAGCTCGAAGCCCACGAGCACCTCGTCGTCGACCTCCGGGATCCACTGCAGACCCCGCCGCCGGCCACCGCCGGGCGTGGCGATCCGGGCCCAGGCGCTCTCGTCGTCCTGCGACAGGGTGGGGAACTTGACCCGGACCCGGCCCAGCTTCTCGGGGTCGTCGTTGTTGGTCACGATCCCGACGACCAGACCGGCCCACCCGGCCTTCGCCGGGCCGCGGCCGGCACCGGTCAGGTCGGCCAGGCCGGCCGGCTCCTTGCCACCGCAGGTGAAGCGGGTCAGATAGGGCCGGTTCGCGCCGTAGGAGTGCTCGACCTGGGTCACCCGGTAGTGCCCGGTCATCCGCGAGCCGACGCCCTCGAT
The DNA here is from genome assembly GCF_016862195.1 of Paractinoplanes ferrugineus. Taxonomy (GTDB): domain Bacteria; phylum Actinomycetota; class Actinomycetes; order Mycobacteriales; family Micromonosporaceae; genus Actinoplanes; species Actinoplanes ferrugineus. The sequence goes on from NZ_BOMM01000056.1 coordinate 137,141, forward strand.
GTGCACCTTCGCGCCCGCCCCGATCAGCGGGTCACCCATCGCCTCGCCGCGCAGCACGACTTCCTCGCCGGACGCGCGCAGCAGCAGCGAGCCGGCGAGCGCGTCGGCCTCGGCCTGGTCGGTCACCGGGAACTGGCCGGCGTTGCGCTTGACCCGGCCGAACGCCCGCCGGGCCGCGTCGGTCATCTCCTGGGCGGCGGGCGCGTCGGTGCCCGGGTCGGCGCGGTCCGCACGCCCGGTGATCGCCTGTTTGCCGAGCTGGTCCCAGCCGCGGATCTCCACCTCGTCACTGCGCTCGGCGGCGGAGAACCGGGTCGCGAACCTGGCGAGGTTCTGCCCGTACGTCAGCTTGGGCGGGGTGGCCGTTGATCTCGGGGTCTTCTTGAAGTAGAACTTCTTCTCGCTGACCCACACGTCGAAGCCGATCCGGGCGGCGCGGCGGCGCAGGAACGCGTAATCGGTCTCACCGGCCTGCAGCACGTAGTCGTGGGTGGCGCCGGTGGCGTCCACATCCACGTCCAGGCCGTACTCGCCGGCTATCCGGGACGCGATGTCGGCGTCGGTGACCCGCTGGAAACTGCGCGACTTCGGCACCCGGGCCAGCCGGTGGGTCAGATCGAAACCGGACAGCACCAGCTCGTGCCGCCCCGACAACCCCGGCTCGACACTGATCGCGGTGATCTCCCCCGAGGTGACGACCACCGGGTCGCCCTCGGCCCGGAACGCGATCTCGACGCGGGTGCCGATCGAGAACGTCCCCTTGTCGAACAGCTCGAAGTGCGGGTCGTCGAAGTGGATCGCGAAATAGTCGGGCAGCTGCACCGACTCCTCGACACGCACCAGCGTCAGCCGCGGATAGTTCTCCGGCGCCAGCGGCCGGCCGTCCACCGTCAGCTGCGCCCCGTCGAGCCGCCGTTTCTGCTCAGCCACGGCGCCGCACCGGCAACTCGGGAATGATCAGCAGCATGCCGGCCTCCAGCGCGAGCGGGTCGACCACGTTGTTGGCCTCGGCGATCAGCCGCCACCGGGTCGAGTCGGCGTAATGCTTGGCGGCCAGCCGGTCGAGCGTCTCGCCGTGCTGCAGCCGGTGCACGGTCTGCAGCGAAGGCGTGTGCGAGGTCGGGTTCTGCAGCGGCTTGACCTCCTCGTCCTCGTACTGTTTGAGGGCAAGATCGGCCTTGGCCCGCAGCGGCATGCCACTGGCCGCGAAGTAGGTGAACTTCAGGGTCAGGCGCTCGACCACGGCCTTGAACGACTGCAGCGGCCCCCAGTGGAACGTGACCCAGGGCGGCCGGAAGTTGTTGCGGTTCTTGTCCGAGGCGGGCAGCTTCTTGTCCACCGCGACCAGCTTCATCAGCTTGTCGGTGTGCTCGGTGACCGACGTGCCCTTGTCGGTGGTGTCGAGCGTGATGCTCAACGCGAGCGTGCCCGGCTGCCCCGCCTGGAAGCGCAACAGCGGCGCGTTGGCCCCCTTGTTGTCGGCCGCCTGCCACGACGCCGACTTGGTGATCGTCAACTCCGCCGGGTTGAACAGGAACGGAATGACATCCTTCAGTTCGGTACGCAGTTCAGCCTTGGCCGGCGCCGCCGGAACTCCCGTCATCAGAACTCACCTGCCATCTAGAAGATCCCCGCCCACCGGCCACCGCGCCGCTCGATCTCCCGGAGCAGCCGCCGCTCCACGATCTCGACCACCTGATCCGCGTCGAGCCCCGGCTTGCCGCCCCCCGCCATCCCGCTGCCCCCCGCGGCGTGTTCCAGCGCCGACCGAGCCCCACCGGCGGCCGCGCCGGCCGCCTGCTGCATCCCGCCGGCCGCCATGTCCTGCAGACCGCCGCCCAGCCCTTGCCGACCGCCCAGCCCTTGCCGTCCGCCGCCGCTGTCCTGCAGGCCGCTCATGTCTTGCCGGGCACCGCCGGCCATGCCGTCCAGGCCGTTGCCGGCCATGCCGCCCAGCCCGCTGCCGGCCATGCCGCCCAGGCTCGAGAAGGCGTCGCCGGCCGCTTCGCTGACCGCGGCCTTCGCCGCCCGGGTGGCCACTTCACCGACCGCGCCCATCCCCCCGCCGACGGGCAGCGAGTCGACGATCCCCGCGCCGGTGGTCAACGCCTGCTTCCCGGCCGCGAGCGCCTGCCGCTCGTCATCGTCGAGCAGCCCGGAAGCGCCGTCGAGCAGGAACCGCGGCCGCCGCACCGGGCTGCGGGTGTGCATGAGCTCATGGGCGAGCACAGCCGACACCGCGGGCCCGGACGGCGGCGCGGCCGGCAGATGCACCACCGTCCCGGTCGTCGCCCCGAGCGCCCCCGCCACGGCAAGCGCGTGCCGGGTGTTGGGCCCGGTCGTGTAGAGCGGCGGCCGAGCCCGCCCACTGAGCGCCGAAGCCATCGCGTGCAGCACCCCCGGCAGCGCCCGAGGTGACTCGAGGGGCCGGGCGGCCACCGCTGCTTCCCACCGTTCCCGCGGACTTCCCGCCCCGACCCGAACCCCCGCCGACGGCCCGACGCTGACAGCCCCGCCGGGATCGGGAACGCTCCCCGGCGGCAGCGTGGCCGCCCCGAGAACCCGGAAGTCCGACGCCGGCTCCGGATTGCTGACCACCGGCCCGTCCCCCGGTCGCACCACAAGCGACCGCCCGAGCTCGCCTCTCCCGGCGTGGCCCATTCCGGCGTGGCCCATTCCGGCGTGGCCCAACCCGGCGTGAACTCGGCCGGCGGCGTCAGCTCCGGGGCCGGTCACCGCCACTGTGGACCGGCCGGCTCCGAGCGCGTCACCGGGCGATCCGGCCGCGGATGCGGTGCCTATCCCCGTGCCTGCGCCTACGCCCGCGCCTCGGCCGGACGGTTCGGTCGGGCCGCCGCGCCGTTGTGCGGTCGGCCCGAGCGCAGCCAGCCCGAACGGGGTCAGTCCACCGACCTCGGACCAGCTCACATCGGGACCGTCCCCGACAGAGCCGAGCCGACCGAGCGCGCCCGAAGCGGCCCCGATTCCCGGGCCGATCCCCGCTCCGGCTCCCGGCCCCCATCCCGCTCCGGCGCCCGGCCCGCTGCCGGCGAGACCGCTGCCGGCGGGTCCGCTGCCGGCGAGACCGCTGCCGGCGGGTCCGCTGCCGGCGAGACCACTGCCGGCGAGACCGCTGCCAGCCGGTCCGGCGGCTCGCTCGCGGGCGAACCCGCCAGGACCATGTCCGTAATATCGGTCATAAGCAGGAAGGAAAGGGCCGTGGGCGCCCCACGTAGAGCTGCCGGAAGCGCGCGTGGAGGCGGGCGCAGAGCTGCGGAAAGCGAGCGCAGGGCTGCGCGAGGCGGGTGTGTGGGTGTGGTGGTGACCGGCCGCGCCATGCGCCGGATGGTCACCGTGCCCGCGCCCCCGATCGTGCCCCGTGGCACCGGCACGACCACCATCGCTCGCCCACCCGGCCGGAGTCGGAGGTCCCCCTCCGGAGGTTGCGCCCCCGACCGCGTCGCGCGCAAGCAGATTTCCGACCCGGGCCTGGTCCGACATGCCTGCGCCGAGGCCGGCCAGCAGTCCGAGCGTGGGGCCCATGGCAAGTTCGTTGCCGGGCCGCACCTCCGGGCCGCCGGCTGGTGCGCCGATCAGCGCCGCGCGGCCGGCGGTGATCGACGAGCGCGCGAGCATCCGGTCACGCGTTCCGGCACCCATCACCCCCGGCCGATGCGACGCACCACCGAGCGATCCCGGGCCGAGCGAGCCGGAGCCGGAGCCGAGCGAGCCGGAGCCGAGCGAGCCGGAGCCGAGCGAGCCGGAGCCGAGCGAGCCGGAGCTGAGCGAGCCGGAGCCGGGGGAGCCCGGGTGCGGCGTGGCGGCGGGCCGGCGGCGGGCGAGGGGGATGTGTCGGGAGACCGGGGTGGGCGACTGTGGGCGCCTCGCCTGGTACCAGCGCAGGGCCGACCAGGAGGTGCGCACGCGCAGGCCGTCGGTCAGGCCGGCGCTTACCGGGGGGCCCGGTGCGGGGTGGGTGGAAGCGGTCAGCCCCGGTCGCAGGGACCGGGGCAGCAGGCGGGCCAGGAAGCGGGCGGCGCGGCGAAGCGGACGGAGGGGGCGGGGAGGGCGGGGCGCGCCGCTAGGTGACAGTGAAGCCACTGTGGCACACCTCCAACTCCTCTACGGCCAGGTCGCGGGAGGAGGCGGCCAGGCGGGGGCCGCTCCACTTGATGGGCTTCACGCCGATCAGGGACCAACTGCGGAACGGCTTGCCGTTCTGGTGGACGACGGTGATCGAGCCGGTCTCGGGGACGATCTTGTTGCTGTTGCCGTTCAGGCCGGCACCGGAGAAGCCGGACAGCCACGTGAACAGGGCGTCGGAGTTGGTCAGGCCGCGCTTGAACACGATGTTCGGCCAGCGCATGCGGCCGAGCAACTTATGGGTGTACGCGTTCTGGCCGCCCTCCGCCAGCTCCTCCACGTCGATGGACACGGCGAGGCCGGTCACCTCGGTGAACTGGCCGATGTCCAGGTCACCGATCTTGAAGTGGAACTTGCCGACGAAGGGCGGTCGGATGATGTCGTCAGCCACCGGCCACTCCTTGCCACGCGCGTTCGTTCAGGCCGCCCACCTCCCGCAGGAGGCGGATGCGGTCACCGTGTTCCAGGTCGAGCAGACGATCAAAATCCCAATGCAGGTGGTACGCGAGGAACGCGATCTCCTGCCACAGCTCGTCCTGGGCGTAGTGCCCTAACCCACCTCCACGGATGTCCGCGGGAAAGGGGTGCCCGGCTCCAGGGCCTCGAGGATGCTCGGGTCCTGGAAATTGACGATCCGATAGAGGTCCTGCAGGTAGGAGAAGTCCGAGACGAACAGCGACTCGATCGTCTTGGTGGTGATCCGGGAGACGGTGCCGAGTTGGGTGACCACCCGGGCGAGCACGATCACCGTCGCGTAGGCCTCGTTCTCCTTCACGCGGCCGTCACGCAACGGCTCGATCTCGTCGCGGGCGCACGCCAGCCGCATCACGCCGGTGCGGTGAAGCGTGCCGTCCTCGTCCACGTAGCCCTTCGGCAGCGTGAACGGGAACTCGGTCTGCAAACCACTCATGCCCGGTGGACCCCTTCATGGGTGATCGTGATCTTCTCGGTGGCGATCTCGTTGCTGCCCGCGTCGAGCTCGGCGCCGGTCCACTTGGAGACCCAGCCCTTCTCGAAGTTCCAGCGGGCGACCTCGGTCTTCATCGAGTCCTTGATGACGATCGAGCCGTCCCGGCGGGCCGAGTCGACGTCACCGTCCTCGACCTGCTTACGCCACTCCCACAGGGCCTTGGACTCGTCGATCCGGCGTTCCAGGGTGATGTCGCTCCACTTCATCGCCCCCGGGACCTTCCGGATGAGCATCTTCCCGTCCTTGGTGGCTTCCTTGTATTCGATGATCTCGGTCTCCGACTCGACCCCGGAGCACTTGCGGAAGCTCGCCATCTCCACTCCCCCGATCTCGAGGAAGAAGGAGAAGGTAGTCATCAAATCAGGCACGAGGCCCTCCTCATCACTCGGAAGCGGCTCCGCCGCCCTGCCACTGGCTGATCCGGAAGATGACGAACTCGGCGGGCTTGACCGGGGCGATGCCGACCTCGACGATCAGCTTGCCCTCGTCCACCGAGGACGCCGGGTTGTTGCTCTCGTCGCACAGCACGTAGAAAGCCTGCTCGGGGGTCGCGCCCACGAGCGCGCCCTGCTGCCACAGACCGCGCAGGAACGACGTGATGTTGCGCTTGACCCGCTGCCACAGGTCGTAGTCGTTGGGCTCGAAGACCGCCCACTGGGTGCCCTGCTGGATCGACTCCTCGATGAAGTTGAAGAGCCGGCGGACGTTGATGTAACGCCACGACGGGTCGGTCTTGGCAAGCGTGCGGGCGCCCCAGATCTTGGTGCCATAGCTGCCGAACGACCGGATGCAGTTGACCCCCTCGGGGTTGAGCAGGTCCTGCTCGCCGCTGGTCACGTCGTTTTCCAGGCGGGCGATGCCGCGCAGCGCCTCGTTGGCGGGCGCCTTCCACACGCCACGGGCGGCGTCGGTGCGGGCCCAGACGCCGGCGACGTGGCCGGACGGCGGCACGGTCAGGTAGAGCTCGCCGTTGGTCGCGCCGGGGCGGGCGAGCGGGTTGCTGACCACCACGTTGGGGTAGTAGAGCGCACCGAATGCCGAGTCGCGGGCCAGCCGGCCACGCCACTCGAGGGCCCGGGTGGCGTTGAGGCCGGGCGGCGTGTCGAGGATGGCCATCTTGTTGTGGCTGGCCTCGCAGAAGTCGATCAGCTGCTTCTGGGCGGCGAGGTACATCTCCTCGTCGATCGACCCGTCCTCCTTGGTGGCGACGGTGACGAGGTCCGGGATGGACACCATGGTGACGTTGGCGGCGATCGCCAGGCCCTGATAGCCGGTGCGGTCGCTCTCGTTGCCGACCAGGTCGGCCGGGGTGACCGACTTGCTGGACACCGGCGGCGCCTGCAGCGTGTAGCGGCCGGCGGCCGGGCTGCGCTCGGCGAGCGAGGCACCCTGCAGCGGCTGCACCTCGATGCGGACGAACTTGGAGCGCTCGTTCACCGCCTTCTCGACGGTGCGGGCGCTGCGGCCGCTGAACTGGATGCCGCCGATCTCCTCCCGGAGCGCGCCGCCCTCATAGACCCGCAGGACGTATTCCCCGCCGGCGCCGTTGCTGCTCGCGCCGCCGTCCCCGTCGGCGTCGGGCGCCGGAGCCGGGGGCACCACCTCGACCTCGAGGTTGGCGTCCGAGCGCACCGCCGACAGCTGGAGGCTGGGCTGGCCCGGGTTGTCGGCGCTGGGCAGCGACAGCGACGGCTTGCCCCGGCCGAGGCCCTCACCGTCCTCGTCGGTGGTCGGGATGCGGCAGATGTAGGCCTTGCCCCCACCGTTCTCGAAGAAGCCGCGGACAGCGTGCGGCAGCAGGGCGCCGCGCACGAAACCGCCGTAGATCCGTTCGAACTGCGGCCAGCTGGTCACCAGCTGCGGTTTCACACCGGCCGGGTCGGTCGGGTCGCCCTGCTCGATGTCGTAGCGCTCGGTGAAGCCGACGAACGCGGCAACGGCGGTGCCCACCCCCTCGATGGGCATGGAACCGCTCGGTTGCTCCTCGATGTAGACGCCCGGTGCTCCGTATGACGCGGCCATGAAGTCTTCCCCCTGTCAGGCCTGCACCGCGCTGGTCAACAGCGCGGGGTCAAGGTCGGATTCGTAGAACTCCCCGTAGTGCAACGGCGGGAAAATGCGCATCATCGGATGCTGCGACGAGCAGGCAACGACCTTCACCCGCGGGAACCGGTGCACGATCACGTGCACGATGTCGCCGGTGCTGACCTTGTCGAGGTCGAGAACGATCACGTCGGGCAACGCCTCGAGCAACCGGTCGAGCACCTCGCCGCCGGCCGTGTCGACGAGCTCGATGCCGTCGACGCGCAGGATCTGCTCCAGGCCGAGACGGTGCAGAGCCTCGAAATCCCCCATGAGGACCCGCGTCATCGCCTCACCCCACCCAGAATGAATACCGCCGGGATGAGGGTCTCTCGCGTCGCACGTGGACAGAAGGTGCGGCGGTGCAGCCATTGGTGCACCGATGCTTGCCGGGACTTGTCGGCCACGGCGGGGCGTCCGATGCTGAAGGCCGGAGGTGGGCCGGTGAAGCTGTCCGAACGGCAGGTGCCGACCCTTGCCGAGAACAAGGCGAGCCCCACGCCTGCGGTTGTGGAAGTGGTAGCCCGTACCCCTCAGGAGAGCAACTCGGCGTTGCAGCGCATGCCGCGGCACCCGGCCGCCATGCCCGCCCTCGCCCGCGGGGGTAACAGCGCGTTACAGCGCCTGGCCCAGCCCAAGCTCAGCGTGAGCAAGCCCGGTGACCCATATGAGCGGCAGGCCGACGCGGTCTCCGAGGCGATCACCGAGGGCAGCGGGCCGGTCCCGACCATCTCCCGGCTCGTGACCCCGGCGGCGGCCGCCGGCGAACCCCCGGAGACCCCACCCGAGCTGGAACGGCTCATCACCTCGCCGGGCGGCGGCGCGCCCCTCCCGCCGGACGTGCGGGCCAAGATCGAGGAGCATCTCGGCTTCCCGCTCGGCGGCGTGCTCGTCCATTCCGATCCGAAGGCGCAGGCCGCGGCCGCCCAATTGGGCGCCCGCGCGTTCACCACCGGGCAGCACATCTTCCTCGGCGCCGGCGAGTCGGCCGGCGACCTCGCCCTGATGGCGCACGAGGCCACCCACGTGGTGCAACAGACGTCGGTCGGCATCTACCGCGACGCCTCCGACTACCTGATGGGGCCGATAGTCGGCCTCGTCAGAAGCGTGCCGGGCTACGACATGCTGACCGTGGTGGCGGGCTACGACCCGATCGCGAACCGTAATGTCGACCGGTCACCGGAAAACCTCACGCGGGGCGTGCTCGGGCTCGTTCCGTTCGGCAACGTGGTCGCCGGCAAGCTGATCGAGCTTGGCGTGGTGCAGGCCGCCTACCGCATGCTCGACGAGGGGTTGACCGCGCACAACCTGACGCTCGCCCGCATCCAGGGCGAGATCGACAAGGCGTGGAAGGAGATCGACCTCACCGACCCGGACGGCGCCCTGGTGATCGTCCGGCGGCACGTGAGCGGGCTCCATGCCGACGCGCTCGGGTTCGTCAAGGGCATCTACGACCAGATCGTGCAGCTCATCCGCGACGCCGCCGTCGGGCTGGCGGAGAAATACCTGGTCGGCACGCCGGTCTGGGAGCTGACCAAGAAGGTGCTGCGGTCCGATCCGCTGCGCGGCACCCCGGTCGAGGCGACCACCGTCGAGATTCTCGAGGACTTCCTCACTCTGATCGGGAAGCAGGACGCTCTCGCCCAGATGCGCGAACGCGGCACCCTGCAGAAGACGGCCGACTGGCTGGACGGGCGGATCGCGCAGTTCCTCGGCATCCTCGGCGAGTTGAGTGCGCTTTTCCAAGCCGGCTGGCAGGCCATTCAGCCGGAGAACATCGCGCAGCTGGGTGACAACCTGAGCAAGCTGGCCACCCAGGCCAAAGGGCTGATCGCCAGGATCGGCGCATTCGCCAAGGACGTGCTGACCGAGGTCGTCCGGCTCATCAAGGAAGCGCTTCTCGAATGGTTGAGCGCCGAGGCCGCCAAGTTGCGCGGATACCGCCTGATGACGGTCATGCTCGGCGAGGATCCGGTGACCGGCAAGGCGGTGGCGCGCAACGCGGAGAACCTCATCGGCGGGTTCATCGCGCTGCTGCCGGGCGGCGAGGCGACGTACAAGAAATTGGCCGAGGCCGGCGTCATCGCCGACGCCGCCGCGCAGATCGAGGGCGCGATGTCGCGCCTCGGCATTTCGACCGACATGATCGTCGGCACCTTCCACGGCATCTGGGACACCCTCACCCTGGAAGACCTGGTCAACCCGATAGGAGCGTTCGGGAAGATCCTGGAGAAGTTCGGCGAACCGCTGCTGCGCATCGTCGAGTTCGCCGGCGAGGTCCTCAAGGTCGTCCTGACCCTGGTCCTCCGACTGATGAATTTCCCGCCCGGCATCCTGGACAGCATCATCTCGAACGCGATGGCGGCGATCGAGGACATCGAACGGGACCCGGTCGCCTTCCTGCTCAACATGCTCGAAGCCCTCAAACAGGGTTTCCTCGGCTTCGTCGACCGGGCCGTCGGCTATCTGCTGAACGGCCTCGCCGACTGGCTCTTCCGCGGGCTCGGGGCGATCGGCATCCAGAAACCGGCAGACCTGTCGTTCGGGTCCATTCTCACGCTGGTGCTGCAGGTCCTCGACATCACCGCCGAAAAGCTGTGGAAGAAACTGGGCGAGCAGATCGGCCCGGAAACCGTCGAGAAGATCCGCAAGGGCGCGGCGATGGCCGAAGGGGCGTTCGACTTCGTCAAGGACGTACAGGAGAACGGCGTAGCCGCGATCTGGAAACACGTCGAAAGTCAGCTCGGCAACCTGTGGGACACGCTGCTCGGGATGGTCAAGGACTGGATCGTCGGGGAGATCGTCGAGAAGGCCACCGCGAAACTGCTCTCGATGCTCGACCCGACAGGCATCATGGCCGTGGTGAACAGCTCGATCGCCTTCTTCAAGGCGGTCCAGTCGGTAATCGAGTACGTCCGCGAGATCCTCATGATCGTCAACGACTACGTGACCACCCTCGCCGCCGTCGCCGCCGGTAACGTGCAAGCCGGCGCGCAGAAAGTGGAGAAGGGCCTGGCCTCGGCCGTGCCGGTGGCGATCGGCTTCCTCGCCAACCAGGTCGGTCTCGGCAACGTGCCGGAGGAACTGGTCAAGCTGATCGGCCAACTGCGCGAACTGGTCGACAAGGCGATCGACTGGCTGATGGCCAAGGCGATGCAACTCGGCAAGGCCGCGCTGGAAGCGCTCGGGCTGGGCGGCGGCAAGGAGGAGCCGGACGAGCGGACACCTGAGCAGAAGCAGGCGGATCTGGATCAGGGCGTGGCAGAGGCCTACACGCTGGTGCAGAAGCCGGACAGCTCGATCGACCTGGTGAACGCGGCGCTGCCCAAGCTGGTCAAGAAATACCGCCTCAAGTCACTCGAACTCGTCGTCGAGAAGGAGAACGAGGAGATCAAGACGGTGCATGTGGCGGGCGAGGTCAATCCCAAGAAGGACAGCCCGGCCGGGGAGATCTCCGCCTCGCGCAAGAAGGGCGACCACGTATTCGCCGTCGGTCTGCGCAAGGGCCTGAACAAGTGGGCGGCCCTGTGCACGAAGGTCCTCGGCGAGACCGCCGACGCGCGCAGCCTCGTCAACGGCATGTCGCAGGCGAAGACCCTGCTCGACGACGAGGTATACGACATGGTCATCGACAAGGGCGCGCAGCCGGCCGACGGCGACACCCACTCCAAGAAGTTCGGCGGCATCGACAAGGACATCACCGAGAAGTTCGAGTTCTTCTTCAACGCCGTCAAGCTGCGCGCCGAGCCGCCGACCGGCGACTCGGCCACCATCGAGGCCCGGCAGCTGAATGTGCAGACCGCCGCCGACGTCGTCTTCCTGCGTCTCGGCGAGTGGGTGAACGCCTCGGTCGACCCCGACGCGGAGAAACTCATGCCCAACCGCAAGGCCGACATCGAACGCGGGCGAAAGGGCATCCAGGACCTGCACGCGGCCCTGAACGCGCTTCTCAAGAACGCCTAACGACCGGTGGTGCGGACCGTGATCGACTCGGTCGGGGGGCCGGCCACCGCGCGCAGGGCGGCGTCCACCGTGACCGTGACGACGAGGTCCAGGCCCGGCTTCAGCTGGCCGCCCAGGGCCGACCAGAAGTCCGAGTTCTCGCTGCCGTCGCCGCTGCGCAACCGCAACGCGGGCAGCGGCCGCACCTCGGTGAACGCGCCGCGCAGATGCGAGACCTCGATGACCGGGTGCAGCAGCAGGGCCGACAGCACGTCGCCGAGCAGCGAGTGTTCGTCGCGCACCTCGCTCGTCCAGGCGGTCACCAGGTAGCGGCAATCAACTCGGGGCAGCGGGTCACGCCGGTAACGCTTGCCGTCGGCGTCCTCGACGATCACCTCGCCGTAGTCGCGCTCGGCCAGGTTGGGCCGTACGTCCCAGAGGTAGAGGTCGACGGTGGGCCGCGACGACAGCGCGGCCGACCATTCGCCGTCCGGCGCTTCGAAGGCCACGTCGACGTCCCGGGCCGGCAGCGGTACGACCTCGCGCAGGAACGCCTCGAGCGTCTCATCCAGCAGGTGCAGCATTGGCGTCCCTGTTCACTAGGTCGAAGTAGCGGTCGAACTCCTTCTCGGTGCGCAGCCGCCCCATCTTCTGGAACTCGCGCTTCACCGACAGCACCACGTGCCGCATCGTGATCGGTGAGTCCTCGGCCGCCGCCAGGAACGCCGACCCCAGCGCGGCGTTGCTGATCACGCCACCGGTGATCTTGAACTGCCGGGCGAGGAAGTCGAGGTCGAGGTCGGACATCGGGGCGGTCGGCGGGAAGGTCCGCGCCCAGATCTGCCGCCGTTCCGGTTCCTCCGGCGGCACGAAGTCGATCGCCACCGAGATCCGCCGCAGGAACGCCGGGTCGATGTTGCGCTGCAGGTTGGTGGCCAGCACGACCAGCCCGTCGTAGGTCTCCAGCCGCTGCAGAAGGTAGGCGACCTCGATGTTGGCGTACCTGTCGTGCGCGTCGCTGACCTCCGAGCGTTTGCCGAACAGCGCGTCCGCCTCGTCGAAGAACAGCACCAGGTCGCCGGCCGCCGCCGCCCCGAAGATGCGCTCCAGGTTCTTCTCGGTCTCGCCGATGTATTTGCTCACCACCGCCGACAGGTCGACCTTGTAGAGGTCGAGCCCCAGCTCACCGGCCACCACCTCGGCCGCCAGGGTCTTGCCGGTGCCGGACGGCCCGGCGAACAACGCGACCACCCCGGTCGACGGCGCCGCACTGAACTGCCACCGCCCGTAGACGGTGTCCCGTCCCCGATGCCGTTCGGAGAGCTCGCGCAGCTGCGCCGCCTCCTCCGGCGGGAGGATCAGGTCCGGCCAGGCGCGGCGCGGCCGGATGCGCACGGCGACACCGTCGAGGTGCCCACCGGCAAGCCGGCGGACCGCGGGCGCGATCAGGCCACCATCGGCTGCCGCGGCGGCGGCCACGAGCCGCAACTGCTCCCGACTGAGCCGGTACGCCGGGTCCGGCGCCCGCCCGAGCAAGGCGTCCCAGTCGTCGGCCCCGGCCACCCCGTCATGCACGTGAAGCTCCCGCCACGGCAGGTCGGGGAGGGCCTCCAGGGGTTGTTCCCCGGCCGAGGACAACACCCACCCGAGATGCGCCGCACGCCCGATCGCATCCCGCCCGGCCGCCGTGAGCGGCTCCGCCAGGTCGAGCAGCACCGTGAGCCGGCCGATCGTCGCTTCCCGCACCACGGCCTGCCACTCCGCCTCGTTCGACGGCGGCGCGGTGATCAGCAATCCGATGTCGCCGACCGCCTGGATGCGGCTCTCCCGGTCGCCGCCATGCACCAGGACCAGCCCGACACCCCCGTCTCGCGCACCTCTGTCTCGCGCACCCCCGTCTCGCGCACCCCCGTCTCGCGCGCCCACGCTTTGCGCATCGCCGCTTTGCGCATCGCCGGACGCCGAGCCCGCGCCGCCGGCAGCCGGGCCTCCCGCAGCCGGGCCGCCGGCAGGCGGGCCGCCGGCAGCCGAGACCGCACCGCCGGAAGCGGGCGCGGGCGGTGTCGTCGGGGTGGGGTGGCGGATCGTGGCGCCCGCGGGCAGTGCCGGGTCGGGGGTGTGGTCACCGGTCAGGTGCCAGATCACCCGGGCCGCGGGTTCGGCGGTCAGGGTCGCCCACGGGCCGTCGCCGGTCAGCCGGGCCAGACCGGCGCGGACCAGCGCGCCGCCCGGCGACAGGGCGCGGGCCGACGGGTGGTCGTCCTCGAAGAAGACGCGCCGCAGGGTGGCCAGGGTCAGCCGGGGCAGTTGCACGGAGTCCTGGATGTAGGCGACCAGACGCTGCCGGGCCGGCGACATCTCGACCGCGACCAGCAGCGCCAGCACCTCCGCCTCGCCGGTGCGCAGACCGGCGCGGCCGGCCAGGTCGGCGAACGGACCGCCGGGATCCGCGGCGAACGCGGCACGGGCCGCCACGACCGGACCGGCGGCACCGGCGCGCATGGCCGCGACCCGTTCGAGGCCGGGGCCGTCGAGGCCGGGCAGCGTGGCGAGCAGCCGCTCCACCTCGTCGTCGGCGACGTAGAGCCCGGCGAAGTCCCGGGGCGGGCGACCCTCCCCCAGGCGGCAGATCAGCGCCTCACGCTGCAGCAGCGCGTCGGCCAGCGCGGTCCAGGCTTCCACCTCGGGGCTCAGATCACGCCTTCCCGGGTGGCCACCGCGACGGCCTGGGCCCGGGTGCGGCAGTTGAGCTTGGTCAGCACATCGTGGACGACGTTCTTGACGGTCCGCTCGGAGAAGCAGAGGTCTTCGGCTATGCCTCGGGTGTCCATGCCGTCGGCCAGCAGGCGCAGCACCGAGCGCTCCCTCGTGTTGAGACCGCCGGGGCCGAGGTGGGAGGTCTGGGTGACGTGCAGCAGCAGGCGGGTCAGCATGTCGCCGGGCAGGGCCACGTTGCCGGCGACCACCGAGCGCAGGCTCGTGATGAGCGCGTCGGCGGTGAGGGTGCTGTGCGGCAGGATCGCGCTCACGCCGGCGTCGACCATCTCGCGGACACTCTGCTCGGTGACCTCACGAACGGTGGCGACCAGGCGGGTCGGTCGTCCCTCGGCCAGGCGGACGGCTCGGCGCAGGCTGGACGCGCCGTATTCGAAGACCAGGACGTCGAGGTCGTCGGGGACCGGCTCGGGCGACAGCACGGCGCTCTCCCCGCGCACGACGAAGTCGGCCTGTTGAAGGCAGGCAGCCATGCCACGCCGCACTATGGCGTGACTGTCGTCGATCCACACCGTTGGCGGCCGTTGCGAGATCATGCGTTCCCCCTGGTCAGTGCCCCCGGGTCGGAGGAACCGCTCGCCCATGATGGACCGGCCAAGTCGATCAGAACAATAGCTCTTTCGGCTCTGTCGTTGATCCAACTCTGTTGCCCCTTTCGCTGCCCTTTAGTGCAACCCGTTCGGCCCGTATACAGAGTGGAATGGCCTGTCTACCCTCGTGACCATGCCGAGGTACTCAGCGGAACAGATCTACGGTTTCGCCCGACGGGCGGGCTTCTCGCCGGACGAGTCGGCGACGATGACCGCGATCGCGCTCGCCGAGTCCGGCGGCAACAGCAAGGCCCACAACCCGGTCGGTGAGGACTCCCGCGGACTGTGGCAGATCAACGGCCGGGCGCACCCCGACTTCCTGACCAAATACAACCTGTACGACCCGGTCGACAACGCGAAGGCCGCCTTCGAGATCTCCCACCGAGGTGAGGACGTCTCACCTTGGACGACCACGCACGGCGGCCTCAGCTCGCGTTATGTTCGATTCAAAGAGGACGCTCAGGCAGCCGCGGTCGCCTACGGTGACGGTGCCGGCCGAGGCATGTGGACGGGCACCCGCGGCTACGGCGATCACGAGCCGGCGCACGACGGCGACGACCCGGCCGGGGTCGCGCTGCACGACGTCGCCGGCCCGCCGATGACGGCGATGTCGGCCCAGACCGCTGCGGCGCCCGCCGACAACGCCGCTCTCGACACCTTTATCCGAGTGGCCAAGGCGCAAATCGGCGACCGTTATGTGTTCGGCGCGGAAGTAAAGCTGAGCGATCCCAATCCGGCGGTTTTCGACTGTTCCGAATTCACCCAATGGGCGGCTTACCAGGCCGGCGAGAAAATCCCCGACGGCGCCACCGCGCAATATCTGCATTTCAAGGAGAAGGGTCTGCTGATCGATCCGGCGCAGGCCAAGAACACGCCGGGGGCGCTGCTCTTCTCCTTCGACCGCGAACCACGCGCCGGCGACGGCCGCACCCCCGGCGCGCACGTGGCGATCAGCCTGGGCAACGGCCGGGTCGTCGAGGCCGCCAACCCGCGCGTCGGTGTCCGCGAGTCCAACGCCGGCAACCGTTTCGAGTTCGCCGCCGTCATCCCCGGCATCTCCGAGGGCACCGCCACCCCGATCGCCAACCCGGTGATGAGCCCGCTGTCGAGCCTGGTCCCGCAGACCACGGTGCCGCTGCAACCGGAGCCGGTCGCGCTCGGCGGCCCCGACACCGACAACGACGGGCTCAGCGACGCCCTCGAACGGCGTTACGGCCTCGACCCGCTGCGCGCCGACACCGACGGCGACAACCTGACCGACGCCCAGGAGCTCGTCACCCATCACACCGACGGGCGCAAGGCCGACACCGACGGCGACGGGCTCAACGACGCGTTCGAGCTGGCCCAGGGCCTCGATCCGCGCTCACCCGACTCCGACGCCGACGGTCACATGGACGGCGCGCTCACCCCGTTGCAGCAAACCGACACCGACCACGACGGCCTCGACGACAGCCTGGAACAGGTGCTCGGCCTCAACGCCCAGCTGGCCGACTCCGACTCGGACGGTTTCAGCGACGCCCTCGAATATCACTCGGGCTCGAACCCGCTCGACGCCCACGACAACCCGCTGCTGCACGGCGCCGGCGCGGGCCAGCAGGGCGCGCTCGGCCAGAACGCGCTGGGCCAGAACGCGCTGGGCCAGAACGCGCTGGGCCAGGATGCTCTGGGCCAGAACGCATTGGGCCAGAACGGATTGGGCCAGAACCCGCTCGGGACCGGTGGGGCGCTCGGGACCGCCCAACTCCCCGGCGGTCAGTTTACCGACGTGAACGATCTCCCCTGACCCGGTTGATGCGACCATCGTGGACGTGGAACTGACCTTGCCGGACGAGCCGGTGACGCTCGCCCCCGGCGTACCGACCCGGGTGCCGGTGCAGCTGCGCAACCCCTACGCCGGGTCGCTCGACCTGCGTGTCTTCCTGGCTCGCGGACGCGCCGAGCGATGGGCCACGGTCGACCCGGCCGGCCTGCGTCTCGGCCCCGGCGAGACCGCCGAGGTCACCGTCGTCCTGCGGACGCCGCCCGAGCAGCCGCCCAGTTCCTCCCTCGTCCCGTTCACGGTGCACGCCGAGGAGGCCGCCACCGGCGAACCGGCCGGCTTCGCCACCGCGCTGCTCAAGGTCGCACTTCCGGTCCCGGTCACCGGCAAACTGGTGCCGAAAGAGGGACCCTCGCACGAGTACGATCTCCGGCTGGCCAACGACACGCGCGTGCAGGCGCCGCTGCGGGTCACGGCCGAACTGGACCCGCCGGCCGGCTCGGTGACGGTCGAACCGGACGCGGTGCTGCTCGACCCGGGTCAGGCCGCCGTCGTGGCGATCCGGGCGAAACCCCGGCGACCCTTCAGCGGATCGCCGCGCTCCTTCGCCGTCGTGGTCAAGGTCTCCGACGCGTACGATCCGGATCGGGAGCCTTTCCTGACCGAAGTGGCCACCGGTAAACGCAAGCCGCGCGTGCCGACCGCTGTGCTCTTCACGACCGCCATCGTCCTGGCCGTCGGTGCCAGCACGGCGATCCTGCTGACCGGCGACCATGACTTCCTGCCGTTCGGCAAGAAGGCGGCGACGAGCACCACCGCACCCGTCGCCAAGGTGACCATCGGCAAGCCGTACGCGTTGGTCGATGTCTTCCCGCACAAGGGCGCCGACGGCGGCCGCGGGGTCGCCGACGCCGCCCTCGCCAAGCTCCAAGCCGCCGGCATGCCGGTGCGGCTCGTCGACAGCCTCGCCTCCGACACGCTGGCCGACGATCCCGACGGCTACTGGGTTCTGCTGCAGGATGGCTTCGGATCGCCGCCGGCTGCCGAGCAGTACTGCGCGCAGTGGCGTTCGGTGGCACCGAAATGCAAGGTCACGTCCTAGGGGGCAGCGCGATGCAGTACGGGTTGGGAATCGACCTCGGCACCACCCACACCGCGGCCGCGGTCCGGGCGGAGGGCCGGGTCGAGGTCGTGCGCCTCGGCGGCCGCCGGGCCGAGATCCCCTCGCTGGTCTTCGTCACACCCGACGGCGGCCTGCTCATCGGGGACGCCGCCGAACGCCGCGGCGCGGCCGACCCGGCCCGGTTGGCCCGCGAGTTCAAGCGGCGCATCGGCGACCCGGTGCCGATCCTGGTCGGCGGCACGCCGTTCTCGGCACACGCCCTCACCGCGAAACTGCTGCGCTACGTCCTCGACACCGTCACCCAACTGCAGGACGGGCCGCCCGCCGCGATCACCGTGACCCACCCGGCGAACTGGGGCCCCTACAAACGCGAACAGCTCGACCAGGCGATCAAGCTGGCCGACGCCGGCCCGGTCGTCTTCCGCAGCGAACCCGAGGCGGCCGCACTCCAGCACGCCACCGCCCGGCGCATCGCCCCCGGCGAGACCGTGGCCGTCTACGACCTCGGCGGCGGCACCTTCGACGTGGCCGTGCTGCGCCGCGACGGCGACGGCTTCGTGCTGCTCGGCGAGCCCGAGGGAGTCGAGCAGCTGGGCGGCATCGACTTCGACGAGGCGGTCTTCGGCCACGTCCTCGAGGTGCTCGGCGACAAGGCCCAACTCGACCCGGCCGACCCGGACGCGGTGTCGGCGCTCGCCCGCCTCCGCCGCGACTGCGTCGAGGCGAAAGAGTCGCTGTCCTTCGACACCGAGACGATGATCCCGGTGGCGCTGCCCGGCATGCACACCCGGGTACGCCTCAACCGCTCCGAACTCGAGTCGATGATCGCCCCGTCCCTCGCCGACACCATCTCAGCCACCCATCGCGCGCTGCGCTCCGCCGGCGTGGCGCCCGCCGAAGTGAACGCGTTCCTGCTGGCCGGCGGTTCCTCCCGCATCCCCCTCGTCTCCGAGCTGCTGTCCACCGAGTTCCAGCGCCCGGTCGTGGCCGACCCCCATCCGGAACACAGCATCGCCATGGGCGCGGCGGTGGCCACCTCCGTCGTCATCGGCGGCGCCTCCCCCTTCTCCGCCGCCGTCCCCCCACCCCGCACCCCCGAGCCCCATGGCAGCCACTCGGCCGCCTCCTCCCCGCGGCGCGGCGGCCCACCCGCCGGCGTAGGAGCGGCCATCCCCGGAGCGGCCGGCCTAGGAGCGGGCATCCCAGGAGCGGGCATCCCAGGAGCGGGCATCCCAGGAGCGGGCGGCGCGGGAGCGGGCGGCGCGGGAGCGGGCGGCGCGGGAGCGGGCGGCGCAGCCATCCCAGGAGCAGCCATCCCAGGAGCAGCCATCCCAGGAGCGGGCGTCCCAGGAGCGGGCGTCCCAGGAGCGGGCGTCCCAGGAGCGGGTGGCGCGGGAGCTGGGGGGTGGTCCGCGGCGGCGAGCACAGTCAGCAGCGGGAACGCGGCGGTGAGCAGCCCACCCTATGGCGGCAACGAGGCGCCCACCGGCGGCGGCCCAGCCGGCACCGGGATGGGCAGCGGGACAGCGGGCGGCGGCAGCGGGACGGCGGGCGGCGGCAGCGGGACAGCGAGCGGCGGCAGCGGGACAGCGGGCGGCGGGGGCGTCGCCTACTCGCGGGGGTCGGCGGCGGTACCGGGGACTGCGCCGGCTCCGGGCACGGCTCCGACAGCGCTGGGCGCAGGAAACGGAGCAGGAGGCGGCACGGGATCAGGGGCGCCGGTCGCGCTTGCGCAGACGGCTGTGGTGGGAGCGGTGCCGGTTTCCGGGGGCGGCGCTCCGGGCGTACCGCAAGAGGCTCGGCCCTGGCCGCCGCCTCCGTTGCCGGGCGCACCGAAGCGCAACCTGTCCAAGGTCCTGATGGTCGGGGCCCTGGTGGTGGCCGTGATCGCGGGCGGAACCACGGCGGGGCTGATTCTGCTCAACAAGGGTGATGACAAGGCTGACAAGAAGGACACCGCGGCGACGGCGCCGCTGGTGACCGCTTCGGCGGTGGCGAGCGCGCCGGCGTCGCAGGCGGTTGTCGATCCGCTGGCGCCGCCGACCGACACCATGCTGATTCGGGTCGACAGTCCGCAGGCCGGGTCGGAGGAGCGGAACTCGAAGATCTACACGCTCAAGCCCGGCGAGGATGCTCGCACGCTGCTGCCGAACAGCACGGTGGGCGACGCCCTGCCGAAATGGTCGCGCGACCGCAATCAGATCGCGATCACGCACGTCGACGGTGACCACGTGTCGATCGACATCATGAACGCGGACGGCTCCGGGCGGCATCGGGTGGCCGACGACGCGGGGGGCCGGGTGGCGTGGTCGGCCGACGACAAGAAGATCGCGTTCATCAAGGAGTTCGCCGGGATCAAGCAGATCGCGGTGCTCAACCTGGTGACCAACGAGCTGAAGCAGCTGACCCGCTCGTCGCTGGAGAAGGACGACGCGATGTGGTCGCCGGACGGCAAGTCGATCCTGTACTGGCTCAACAAGGGTGGGGTGCGGCAGATCTACGAGCTGACCGTGGCCAACCCGAAGGAGCCGGGCCGGCAGATCACCAAGGCGTCGCTGGGGCAGACGAACGACCCGGTCTACTCGCCGCGTGGCGATCAAGTGCTGTTCACGCTGGCCAAGGACGGGACGTCGGACATCTGGCTGGTCAACACCGACGGTTCGAACCCGCACCGGGTCACCTCGAACCCGGCAATCGAGATGGACCCGACGTTCTCCCCGGACGGGGCGTGGTTCGCGTTCGTGCGGCTGGCCGGTGACCGGCCGACGGTCGTGATCCAGCGGTCGACCGGCACCGGCGAGCGGGTGCTGACGAAGGCGGGGGCGCGGGAGGCTCACCCCTGCTGGTTCTGAACCAGCAGGCCTTCGCAGCTGCGGGCGACCGCGCGGGCGGCGTTCTTCAGCTCGCGCGGGGAGAACGGGTGCTCGGCGATGTTCTGCCAGCGGGCCAGGGCCTCGCGGGCCTCGGCCGCGATGCGTCCGGCGGCGGCGTCGGGGGGCAGACCCAGGCGGTGGTACGCGGCTCCGCCCGAGCCGCCGAGCAGGGCGTCCATCTCGGTGAGCTGTTCGTCGGTGCCGGGCAGGCGACCCGATCGCAACTGGTGCAGCAGGCGCAGCTCGACGAACTCGTGGGCGCTCGCCCGGATCCGCTCGGCCTCGCCGGCCAGCGGTGCGCCGGACCCCGACGAGCCGGCCGGCGCTGAGCCGGACCCGGGTGAGCCGGCCCCGGGTGAGCCGGCCAGGATGCACTCGTCCAGGACGGCCAGGGCCGACCGGGCCTTGAGGACTTCGCTGCGGCCGACGAACTGGGCGGTGAAGACCTCCCGCAGGCGGTCGATGCCGCTGTGCTCGGTGAGTTGCTTCGCCAGCTCGGCCGAGTCCTTGACCACTCGCTCGCGAATCAGGCGGACGGCGAGGCGGACCCCGAACAATCCGAGGCGGGACAGCACGTGCGCGCGCTGCGGACCCGATGCCGCGAACCGGTCGGCGGTCAGCAGCAGCTCCACGATCCGGTCCATCGGTTCGGCGGCGACGGCGGCGAGGATCCGGTATTCCTCCTCGCGCAGCGTCGCCCCGGCCGCGCCCAGCAGCCCGGCCACCGGCACGACCACCGGGCACAGCCGGCGCAGGCGCTCGTCGGTGGCGTAGCGGGCGGCCACCCGGGCCGCCGACTCCATCGCGTCGAGGCGGCAGCCGCCGATCTCGTCCGCCCGGGACAGCACGCCGACCGCGTTGACCGGGGTGCCGTTGGACAGGCCGTCACCGTGGAACGACTCGAGGAACCGTACGTCGCTGCCGTGCATGTGGCGCAGCAGGTAGATGACCGCGTCGGTCTGGGCCGCCCGGTCCCCCTCGGCTTCCAGGAACGCCATCGTCCGCAGCGACACGTCGGTCGACAACGACGCGATGCCGGGGGTGTCGATCAAAGTGTGCTGACGGAGGCGGCTGCTCGGCACCCGCACTTCCAGGTGCTCGACCTCCTCGGCGGGACGGCCCAGGGAGATCTGGATGGCGCCGTCGCGGCGGGTGAACGGGCGGGGTTCGGCCGATCCGTCGTTGAGGTGCGCGGTCACGGCGTAGGTGCGGCCGTCGGCGTACCAGGTGACGATGCGGGTGCACTCGCCCGCGTCGGTGGGGGCCAGCTCCTCGCCCACGAGGGCGTTGAGGAGTGTCGATTTGCCGGCCTTGACCTTGCCGGCGATGGCGACGCGGAGCGGCTCGTCGACGCGGCGCCGGGCCTGCACCAGCCGCTCGTCGGGGATTTCCGCGATGGCTCGGTCGAGAAGCGCGCGGACCTGGCCGAGGAGGGTGCTCATGCGGCCAGCCGGTCCAGCCGGCGACGCTGCTCGGCGAGGGCGTCGGCCTTGCGGCGGCGCTCCTCCGGCGGCAGGCCGGCGATCTCCTGGACGGCCGCCGCGGTGGCCGCCGCCGAGCGTTCCGCGGCCTGCGCCCGGGCCGAGAACTCGTCGCGCAGGAAACGCTGGGTGCGCCGGGTCGCCTCCCGGCAGTCGCGGCCGACGTGGAAGCCGACGTCATCCACGTACCGTCGCAGTTCCTGTTTGGCCTGCAGCCGTCGCT
This sequence comes from Paractinoplanes ferrugineus, assembly GCF_016862195.1. Lineage (GTDB taxonomy): Bacteria > Actinomycetota > Actinomycetes > Mycobacteriales > Micromonosporaceae > Actinoplanes > Actinoplanes ferrugineus. Next base: position 159,102 of record NZ_BOMM01000056.1, read on the forward strand.
GCTGCACCTGGCGCTCCCGCTCGCTCTTCATCATCCGGCGGCCCAGCGTCACCCCGGCGAGCAGGCCCAGCGGGGCCGCGAACGCCACGCTGAAGAAGGCGCCGACGGCGCCGAGCATGTAGAAGCCGCCGTACGTGACCCGGGCCGCCGTGAACGCCCCGAGGAACTGCTGCATGCCCGACTTCTGGAAGCTCACGTCCAGCTCGTCCACCTTGCGCAGGGCCAGATCGGGAGCCGGCAGGTCGACGTCGAGGCTGTCGTACTCGATGCCGAACCGCTCGGCGACGTCGTGCGCGAGTTGCTCGGTGCGGGTGACCAGCAGCATCAGGTTGTCGACGGCCGCCGCGGCCGCCTCCCGCTGCGCCCACGCCTGGAAGTCGCGCCACGTCTCCCGCGGATCCGACTCCGCCAGCAGGTCCTCGCCGCGCCGCACCATGATCCGCAGGCGTTCGCGCAGGTCGTGCTCGACGTCGGCGCTGAGGTCCTGGATGCCGTCGCCGAGCACGGTCTGCCAGGAACCGCCGGCCAGGCCGGCGCTGCGCCGGGTCTTCTCGGCGTAGCGCCGGGCCACCTCGGGGGCCTTCGCCGGTTCCGCCGCCACCGCCTGCTCGGCGTCGATGCGCTCGCGCAGCTGCCCGACGACGAACTTGACCTCGGCCCGCGCCGCCGCCACCTTGTTCTCCGCCGCCGCGCCCAGCACGTCCCGGCGCAGCAGCTCGACCAGGCGCGGGAAGCCCGACTCGGCGTTGAGCGCGGTGTCGTCGAGGGCCTGCGCCCGCATCCGCAGGAACGACGAGACGGCCACGATCGGTACGTCCAGACCCGCTCGCTCGAAGTGGCCCTGGTTGATCTCGACGATACGCCGCCATTCGCCGTAGAGGTCGGTCTTGGTCAGCACGCAGAACGCGCGGGGGCACCGTTCGAGGGCCCGGCGCAGGAACTCGACCTCGGGCGCGGTCAGCTCCTGGGCCGAGTCGGTGACGAACAGCGCCGCCCCGGCCAGCGACAACGCCCCCAGCGTGAGGTTGCCCTGGGCGGAGTCGAGCCCGCCGACGCCGGGGGTGTCGATGATCGACAGTCCGGCGCCGAGCAGCCGCCGGTCCAGCCGCACCTCGACCGCGCGCACGCCGTTCTTGTCGCCCTCGGCGATGTGCCGGGGCAGTTCCTCGAAGCCGACCGGCACCGACGCCAGTGCTCCGTCGTCCTGCGGCACCTGCAGAAACGCGGCGGGCGGCCGGCCGAACCGCAGAACGGTGGGCACGGCTGTCACGATGTCCGAGTCGACCGGGCAGATGTCGGTCCGCAGCAACGCGTTGACCAGGGTGCTCTTGCCCTGTTTGAACTCACCCACGACGGCCACCGTCGCGTCGTCGGCCCGCATCCGCTCGACCGCGAGATCGATGCGCTGCACGAGGTCGGCGCGTTGCGCGGCGCCGGCCAGGGCACGGGCATCGGCAAGCTCGGCGAGCACGCCCGTCGTCAACCGCCCCGCCCTTCGTCGACCTTTTGCCCGGCGCTCGAACCCTACGCTGACCAGCAAGGTAGCGTCCACGCCGGATTAGCCGCCCAGCGCCCCGCGAACAGCCGCCCAGCGCCCCGCGAACAGCCGGCCGGGCAACGGAGCGGACAGCCGGCCGGGCGGTCAGAAACCCAACATCATGGCATAGCGACAGGTATGCAGGGGCCGCGCCGCCCACTAGCATCAGAGCACTCCGCACGGACCTCGCGGTACGGCACCCCGCGAGATTCGTGCGGAGCCCGATTTCCGGACGTGACTCAGGCGGAAACCGGGAGGCGCACCTCGAACCGGCAGCCGTGGCCGGTGTTGCAGACCTCCACGTTCCCGCCGTGCGCCTCGACGAGGCCGCGGACGATGGCCAATCCGAGGCCGCCGCCCCCGGGTGGGGTGCGGGCCCGCTGACCGCGGAACGCGACGTCGAAGACCCGATCGATGTCCTCGGCCGGGATGCCGCCGCAGGTGTCCGAGATGGACAGCCAGACGCTGCCCCGTTCGTGGCCGGCCTCGATGTCCACGAACCCGTGCTCCGGGGTGTAGCGCACCGAGTTGACGAGCAGGTTGGTGACGATGCGGGCGAGCTCCCGCTCCCCCGCCCGGACGGTCGGCCACCCGGTCTCCCGCGCCCGCAGGGTGATGTTGCGGCGGGCGGCCAGCGGGGCCACCCCGGCGATCGCGTCGGACACCACGTCGCGCAGCGGCACCACGGTCGGGACCAGCCGCAGCGCACCGGCGTTGATCCGGGACAGCTCGAACAGGTCGTCGACGAGCCGGGTCATCCGGTCGGTCTCGACCCGGATCCGCCGGTGGTACTCGGCGAGCGTGTCCCGGTCGGCGATCACCCCGTCCTCCAGGGCCTCGGCCATCGCCCGCATGCCGGCCAGCGGCGTACGCAGATCGTGTGACACCCAGGCCACCAGTTCCCGGCGGCTGGCTTCGAGGCGGCGCTCCCGTTCCCGGGCGGCCTGGGCCCACACCGCCGCCGAGGCGAGCCGCCGGCCGAACGCGGCGCCGAGCAGCAGGCTGATCGAGGCGGCGGCGGTCACCGTCACGAGCACGACCCACAGGTCGTGCCCGGAGAGGAACATGGCCTGCGCGACGGTCGCCACCCCGGCGACCACCGCGAGCACGGTGATGACGAGCATGGCGATGACGTGCACCAGGATCGAGCGGCGGCGCAGCAGCCGGAGCACGGCCGCCCCGGCCAGCCCCACCACCCCGGCGGCGGCCAGCGCGTAGAGCCCGATCAGCATCATGTCGGTCATCGGGGGGCCACCGGCTCGTACCGGTAACCGACGCCCCAGACGGTGAGGATCCGCCCCGGCTCGGCCGGATCCTTCTCGATCTTCTCGCGCAGCCGGCGGACGTGCACCGTCACCGTCGAGTCGTCGCCGAACTGCCAGCCCCAGACCTTCTCCAGCAGCTGGGCGCGCGACCAGGCCTGCCCGGGATGGGTGAGCAGGAAGGTCAGCAGGTCGAACTCGCGGGCGGTCAGGGCCAGCGGGGCACCGCCGAGCCGGGCGATCCGGCGGGCGGTGTCGGCGGTCAGCTCGCCGTCGGTGAGGGTCGCGGTGGCCGGGGCGCCGGCCGGCGGTCCGGCGACCCGGCGCAGCACCGAGCGCACCCGGAGCATGAGCTCGCGCGGCGAGAACGGCTTGGTCACGTAGTCGTCGGCGCCGACCTCCAGGCCGAGCACGCGGTCGCTCTCCTCGCCGAGCGCGGTCAGCATGATGATCGGCAGGTCGGGCAGGTCGGCGCGCAACCGGCGGCACACCTCGAGACCGGACAAACCCGGCATCATCAGGTCGAGTACCACCAGGTCGGGCCGTTCGGCCCGGACCGCGGCGAGGCCCTGCATGCCGTCCCGGGCCAGGCGCACGCCGTATCCGTCCTGCTCCAGGTAGCGCCGGACGACGTCGCTGACGGTCGGGTCGTCGTCGACCACGAGCACCCGATATCCCATCCCGATCACGCTACTCGTGCCCCCGCCCACGACTTCTTTCCCACTCCTTACGTCCCGCCCGGTTGACGGTCGTCTTCAGCAGGGCGAGCACGGCCAGGACGGCCGGCATCCACACGGCGTCGTGCAGGATCAGGACGGCGGCGAGGAACACCAGCACGCCGATCGGGTTCAGGTCGGCGTCGGTCAGGGCACCCACTGTCGCGTACGCGATGAGCAGCACCCCCGCGACGCCGAGCAGCCGCCGCACCACTGTCATGACCGCTCCCGCAAGGTCAGGCGCCCCACCCACTTGGTCTGCAGCACCCCGGGCCGGTTCGGCGCGATCAGCCGGACCGGGTAGCCGTGGTCGGGCGGCAGGACCTGGCCGTCCACCCGCAGCGCGAGCAGCGTCAACGGATCACGGACATGCTCGGCCGGCAGCTCACTGGCCCGGTAACGGCCGCCCTGCTGCAGCGACTCGACGAGCACCTCGGCCCGCTCCGGGTCACCGCCGGCCAGGGTCACCAGGTCGCGCAGCCGCACTCCCGACCAGGTCGCGGTCGCACTCCAGCCCTCCACGCAGGCGATCGGCAGCTCGGCGGTGTGCTGGTCGAGCGCGTTCAAGGCGGCCAGGTCGAGGGCGATCTCCCGGGTCCCGCCGGTGACCACGAGCCGGTAGTCGGGCCCGATCACCCCGATGCCGGCCGCCGCGGCCGTCCGGTTCACCGGCAGTTTCTCGCGCCGGGGGGCCAGCACCGAGACCGGCGTCAGCCACCGCACGGTCTGCCCGGCCGTGGCGAGCGTGATCAGGCCGGCGGCCGCGGCCGTGCCGGTGAGCAGCCGCCGGCGAGCCGGGTCGGCGGGCTTCCCGCGGCCGAGTTCGCCGCGCACCACCGGCAGCTGGACGGCGATGTGCACGAGCAGCGCCCCGACCGCGAGCCACGCCACCCAGTAGTGCCCGGTGGTGAAGAAGAACGGCATCAGGCCGTACCAGTGGTAGACGTTGAACAGCCCGCCGACCACCTGGAACAGGGCCGCCGCCACCAGCACCGCCACGCTCGCCCGCTCGGCCGCGTGCAGGATCCCGCGCACCGGCGGCCAGCCGAACAGTTTCGGGTAGACCGCCCACAACTTCACGCCGAGCAGCGGCAGTGTCGCCAGCCCGGTCGCCACGTGCAGCCCCTGGGTGAACCGGTAGAGCTGGACCGGCCGTGAGGGCCACCAGAACCACCCCGGCGGGTGCTGGATCAGGTGGCTGAGCAGCCCGGTCACGAAGCACACGCCGAACGCCACGCCGAGCGCGACCCCGAGCAGGCTGGTCAGGCGCGGCGACCGCAGCGTGCTGCTCAGCGCGGCGACAGCGAGACGAACCATCGTCCGGCCTCCGTCCGGGTGTCGATCACCCGCAGCGCGGTGGCGGCGGCCAGGGCGGCGACCTCGTCGAGGGGTACGGCGGCCCACCGCATCGTCGACTCGGCCGCACCCGGGCCCCGGCCGACCGTGACCGTGCCCGCCCAGCCCCGCGTGCCCGGCGCCGCCACCTCGGCGTGCAGCCGCCCGCCCGGGGCCAGCAACTGCCGGCAGCGCCGCAACAACCGCCGCGGGTCGCCGCCGATCCCGATGTTGCCGTCGGCGAGCAGCAGGTGCTGCCAGCGCCCGGCCCCCGGCACCGGCTCGAACACGTCGCGCCGCAGGGCGAGGGCGCCCCGGCGCTGCGCATGGCGCACCGCGGCGTCGCTGATGTCGATCCCGAGCACCGGCCAGCCGGCCGCCGCGAGCGCCCCGGCCAGCCGGCCCGGGCCGCACCCCACGTCGAGGGTGGGTCCGGTGCACGCGTCGAGCAGCCCGCGGTCGCCGGGCAGCCGGTCGCGGAACCAGGCGGCCGGCTCGTAGTGGTGGCTCCCGCCGTTCGCGTGGTGCAGGGTGAACGCGGCCGGCCGGCCCGCCGCCACGTCGGCGAACAGCGCGTCGAAGATCTCCCTCATCGGACCGGCTCCGGTCGGGCCGGCTCCGGGACACTGCCGTGGACCGTCCCGGCGAACCGGCCACCCGGCGGGCACACGGCCGCGACCAGGTGCGCGTCGGCGGCGGTGTCGACGTCGCGCAGGCGCGGCAGGGTGCCGACCCGCAGGCCGCGCTCCCGCAGGGCGGCAAGCGTCTCGGCACCGGTGGTGGCGGTCGAGGTCACGATGTGCCGCAGCGCCTCGGCGTCGCGTGGCTCGCGCAGACCGAGCGCCCACCAGCCGCCGTCGACGGCCAGGCCGAGCACCGCGTCGGGGCCGCCGGGTTCGGCCAGTTGCCGCAGGGCCTCGGTCAGCAGTTCCGGCGTTACCTGCGGCGTGTCCATCCCGATGAGCAGCGCCGGCACGCCCGGCCGCCGGGTGTCGGCGAACGCGGCGACCAGCCGGTCGGCGAGCGGCCCGCCGCGCTGGGCGACGGTCGTCCACCCGGCGGGGGCCTGCCGCTGTCCGTCGAGAACCAGCACCCGGCCCATCGCCGGGGTCGCGGTCGCGCTGTCCAGGGTGTCGTCGAGGGCCGCGGCGGCGACCCGGGCGGCCTGCTCGGGTGTGCACGGCGGACAGAGCCGGGTCTTGACCCGCCCCGGCACCGGCGCCTTCGCCAGCAGCAGGATCTGTCCGCTCATCGGGCCAGCACCGCGCTCATGTCGCGGATCGCGCGGGCGGTCCCCCGCACGGTGCCGGTCACCTTGGAGCGGGTGCCGGCCGCCCGCGGGTGGTAGTCGACGTCCACCTCGACGACCCGCCAGCCGGCCCGGCCGGCGGCGATCAGCAACTCGAGCGGATAGCCGAACCGGCGGTCGCGCAGGTCCAGGGCGAGCAGGTCGGCGCGGTAGGCGCAGCGCATCGGCCCGATGTCGTGCACGCCGAGGCCGGTGGTGCGGCGCAGCCGCCAGGCCAGCCCCGCGTTCGCGATCCGGGCGTGCAGCGGCCAGACGCCCCGGCCGACCGGACGGCGGCGGCCCACCGCGAGGGTCGCCGCCCCGGTCCGCACCGGGTCGGCGACCAGCCTCAGCTGCGCCGGGTCGAAGGAGCCGTCCGCGTCCATCACGCACACCGGACCGTCGGCGGCGGCCTCGATCCCGGCGTGCACTGCGGCGCCGTAGCCGGGCCGGTCCACGGTGATCACCTCGGCGCCGGCGGCCCGGGCCACCTCGGCCGAGCCGTCGGTCGAGCCGTTGTCGACGACGATCGCCCGATAGCCGGGCGGGATCCGGGACAGCAGGCCGGGCAGGGCCGGCGCCTCGTCCCGGCAGGGCAGCACCACATCGATCATTTGACGGACGGTAATCACGCGGGCAGCCGGAAAGTCTTACGTACCGATGACGAACCCTTACCGGACGGGGACACTTCTTACGGACCGGTGACCGATTGCCGCACCTCCTCCCACGGACGCCGCGCGGGCTCTAGCTTCGGCGCCGTGACTCATGTGCTCATCACCGGCGGCGCCGGCTTCATCGGCTCGCACATCGCCGGCACCCTGCTCGACCACGGCTACCAGGTGTCGGTGCTGGACTCCGGTCATCCCGGCGCCCATCGCGGTCCGCTGCCGGCGGAGGTCGCGGGCATCCCGGTGCGCCGCGTCGATCTGCGCGAACCGGCGGCGGTGGCCGGCTGCCTGCCCGGCGTCGACGTGGTCGTCCATCAGGCGGCCATGGTCGGTCTCGGCGCCGACATCGCCGATCTGCCGGAATATGTGAGCTGCAACGACCTCGGCACCGCCGTGCTGCTCGCCGGGATGGCCGCGGCCGGCATCCGCCGTCTGGTGCTCGCCAGCTCGATGGTGGTCTACGGCGAGGGCGGTTACGACTGCGCGCGGCACGGAAACGTGCGCCCCGCCGCCCGCGATGCCGGCGACCTGGCGGCCGGCCGGTTCGAGCCCGGCTGCCCGCGCTGCGCCGCGCCGCTGACGCCGCACCTGGTGAGCGAGGACGCCCCGCTCGACCCCCGCAGCGTGTACGCCGCGACCAAGGTGGCGCAGGAACACCTGACGGCGGCGTGGGCCCGGCAGACCGGCGGCGACGTGACCGCGTTGCGCTACCACAACGTCTACGGGCCGGGCATGCCCCGGGACACGCCGTACAGCGGGGTGGCCGCGATCTTCCGCTCGGCGGTGGCGGCCGGCCAGCCGCCCCGGGTCTTCGAGGACGGCGCCCAGCGGCGGGACTTCGTGCACGTGCGGGACGTGGCCGCGGCCAACGCCGCCGCCGTGGCCGCCGCCCCCGACCGGCCGGGCTGGCGGGCCTACAACATCGCCTCCGGCCGGCCGGCGACGATCGGCGACATGGCCGCCGAGCTGTCCCGGGCCGCGGGCGGCCCGCCGCCGGTCGTCACCGGCCAGTTCCGGCTCGGCGACGTGCGGCACGTGGTGGCCGACCCGTCCCGGGCCGCCGCCGAGCTCGGTTTCCGCGCCGCGGTCGGCCTGCGCGACGGCCTGACCGAGTTCGCCACCGCCCCGCTGCGCGGATGACCGCCCCCGGCCCCGGCGCCCGCCCGACCGCCCCCGTCCCCGCGAAAGCCCCCGCGCGGCCGGAAGCCCCCGACCGCCCGGAAGCCCGCGGGCGTCGGGGAAGTACCGGGCGGACGTGGGTTCCCGGCCGCGCGGACCGGACGGCGGCGGTCGTCGCGGTGGTTCTGGTGGCCGCGGCGGCGGTCACCGCCGTCGTCCTCGCCCGGCTCGGGCACCCGGTACGAGCGGGAGCGGCGCCCCTGTTCGCGGACTGGTGGCCGCATCTCGGTCCGGGTACGCCGGCGGCCCTGCTCGTCGCGGCGGCGGTCGTCCGGTTCGGTCCGCCGCTGGCCCGGCGACTGTCCTGGGGCCGTCTGCTGGCCGCCGGCTATGCCACCGCGGTCGGCTGGACGCTGGCGCTGGCGCTGGTCGACGGATGGCGTGCCGGGGTCGCCGACCGGCTCACCACCCAGCACGAATACCTGCACGAGGTGCCGGGGGTCACCGACATCCCGGCCATGCTGCGCGGCTTCAGTGCTCGGATCCTGGACTTCCAGCCGGACTCGTGGACCACCCACGTCTCCGGGCACCCGCCGGGCGCGCTGCTGGTCTTCGTCTGGCTCGACCGGCTGGGCCTGTCCGGCGGCGGCTGGGCGGGACTGCTGTGCATCCTGGTCGGCGCGGGCACGGCGGTGGCCGTACCGCAGACCGTCCGCCTGCTCGGCACCGACGAGGCGGCCCGCGCCGTCGTACCGTTCGCCGTCCTCTTCCCCGGCGCGGTCTGGATCGGGGTTTCGGCCGACGGCCTGTTCGCCGGAGTCACCGCGGCCGGCGTGGCGCTCGTGACGGCGGGCGCGGTCCGGCGGTCCGTGCTCGCGGCGCTGGCCGGTGGCGTACTCCTCGGCTTCGCCTGCTACCTGTCCTACGGTCTGGTACTGATGGCCCCGGTGGTCGCCGCCGCCGTACTCCTGGGCGGCGCCCGGCGGGTGTTCTGGGCGGTGCTCGGCGCCGCCGCGGTGGCCGTCGCCTTCACCGCCGCCGGTTTCTCCTGGTGGACCGGCTACCACCTGGTCGTCGAGCGGTACTACCAGGGGATCGCCTCGCACCGCGCCTACGCCTACTGGGTCTGGGCCGACCTGGCCGCGCTGGCCGTCAGCGCGGGCCCGGCGGCCGCCGTCGTCCTACGCCGGGCCGGGTCCGAGGGCGGCCGGCTGCGTCCCCGGAGTCTCGCGGGACTCCGGCGGATCTCGGTCGTCTGGCTCCTCCCGCTGGCCGCCGCCGGGTCGGTCCTGGCCGCCGACCTGTCCGGCTACAGCAAGGCCGAGGTGGAACGGATCTGGCTGCCGTTCGCGGTGTGGTTCGCGGCCGGGGCGGCGCTGATCCCGGCCGGGCACCGGCGCTTCTGGCTGGTGGCCCAGGCCGGCACCGCCCTGCTGGTCAACCACCTGCTGTTCACGACCTGGTGAGCGGCCCGCCGGTTGAACCGGCAGGGACGGGGTAACCGGGCGAACATGCGTCTCACCGTCAACGACGTCGAGCACGACCTGGATCTGGACCCGCGGACCACGCTGCTGGACGCCCTGCGTGAGCATCTCGATCTCACCGGCGCCAAGAAGGGCTGCGATCACGGGCAGTGCGGGGCGTGCACCGTCCTGCTCGACGGACGGCGCGTCAACAGCTGCCTGGTGCTGGTGATCGCCCAGCAGGACGCCCGGGTCACCACGATCGAGGGGCTGGGCACCGCCGAGGAGCCGCACCCGCTGCAACGCGGCTTCCTCGACCACGACGGTTTCCAGTGCGGCTACTGCACGCCGGGGCAGATCTGCTCGGCGGCCGGCATGCTCGACGAGGTGGAGCGGGGCTGGCCCAGCGCGGTCACCGCCGGCGACGACCCGGATCTGCTCAGCGATCCGGAGATCCGCGAGCGGATGAGCGGCAACCTGTGCCGCTGCGGCGCCTACCCGAACATGGTGCCGGCCATCCGGCAGGCGGCCGGGCGATGAAGACCTTCGATTACCGTACGGCGGACCGGTCCTCGGCCGGCCTGGCCCCCGAGGCGATGTTCCTGGCCGGTGGCACCAACCTGGTCGACCTGATGAAGCTCGGTGTCGCCACCCCGGACGTCCTGGTCGACGTCACCAAGTTGCCCCTGGACGGGATCACCGAGCGGCCGGACGGCGGCGTACGCATCGGGGCCACCGTACGCAACAGTGACCTGGCCGCCGACCCGCGGATCCGCCGGGGTTTCCCGGTGCTGAGCCAGGCGCTGCTGGCGGGCGCCTCCGGGCAGTTGCGCAACATGGCCACCACCGGCGGCAACCTGCTGCAGCGCACGCGCTGCCGCTATTTCATGGACGCCACCAAGCCGTGCAACAAACACGCGCCGGGTACGGGCTGCCCGGCCCGCGAAGGCGATCACCGCAACCTGGCGATCCTCGGCGGCTCGGAGGCCTGCGTCGCGACCCACCCGTCGGACATGGCGGTGGCGCTGGCCGCGCTCGGCGCCGTCGTCCGGGTGGACGGCGCGGCGGGTGAGCGGACCGTCCCGGTGACCGACCTGCACCGCCTGCCCGGCGACACCCCGCAGCGCGACACCGTGCTCGAGCACGGCGAGATGATCACGGCGGTGGACCTGCCGGCGTTGCCGTTCGCGACCCGCTCGGCCTATCGCAAGGCTCGTGACCGCGCTTCCTACGCCTTCGCCGTCGGTTCGGTCGCCGCCGCGCTGGACGTCGACGACGGCGTGGTGCGCGAGGTGCGGCTGGCGTTCGGCGCGGTCGCCCCGAAACCGTGGCGGGCCACTGTGGCCGAGGAGGTGCTGCGCGGCCGGCCGGCGACCGAGGAGTCGTTCCGGGCCGCCGCGGACGCCGAACTCGAGGCGGCGAGACCGTTGCGCGACAACGCGTACAAAATCGATTTGATCCGGAATCTGACCGCCGCGGTCCTCACCCGGCTGGCCGGGGAGGCCCGATGACCGCGACGCTGCCGACCGCTGTCGGTGCGCCGCTGGCGCGCCTGGAGGGACCGGAAAAGGTCACCGGCACGGCCAAGTACGCCGCCGAATACCGGACCGGTGAGGTCGCGTACGGCTGGGTCGTGCAGTCCCCCGTGCCGCGCGGCCGCCTGAACGCCGTGCTTGCCGACCCGGCGGCCGACACGCTCGCCGTGCTCTGGCACGGAAACGCGCCGCGCCTGAAGTCCGGCGACGACCCCGAGCTCGACGTGCTGCAGTCCGACCGGATCAGCTATCGCGGGCAGGCGGTGGCGCTCGTGGTGGCCGGCACCCTCGAGGCCGCCCGGCGCGCCGCCCAGGAACTGCGTCTCGACATCACCACCGAGGAGCACGACGCGCTGCTGCGCACCGACCATCCCGGCCTCTACACGCCGGAGAGGGTGAACCCCGCCTTCCCGGCCGAGACCAGCAGCGGCGACGTCGACACGGCGCTGGCCGCCGCAGCGGTCGCGGTGGACGTCACCTACCGCACCCCGGCGCTGCACAACAACCCGATGGAACCGCACGCCACCATCGCCCGATGGCAGGACGGCGACCTGGAACTGCACGACTCCAACCAGCACCCGTCCGGGGTGGCCGCGACTGTCGGCGCGCTGTTCGGCCTGCCCCCCGAGCGGGTGCACGTGATCACCGAGCACGTCGGCGGCGGTTTCGGCTCCAAGGGCACCGCCCGGCCGAACGCCGTGCTGGCCGCGCTCGGCGCCAAGGTGGTCGGCCGCCCGGTCAAGGTGGTGCTCCCCCGCCAGGCGATGTTCAGCATGGTCGGGCACCGCACGCCGACGATCCAGCGGATCCGGCTGGGCGCCGAACCGGACGGCACACTGACCGCGATTGATCACCAGGCGACCGAGCAGACCAGCCGGCTGTTCGAGTTCGCCGAGCAGACCACGGTAGTCACCCGGCACATGTACGCGGCACCGAACCGACGCACCGGCCACCGCCTGGCCCGGCTCGACATGCCGACGCCGCGGTGGATGCGCGCGCCGGGCGAGGCGCCGGGCATGGTCGGCCTCGAGTGTGCCCTCGACGAGCTGGCCGAGCGCCTCGGCATCGACCCGATCGAGCTGCGCGTCCGCAACGAGCCGGCGGTCGAGCCGGAGACCGGCGTCCCGTTCACCAGCCGGCACTACGTCGAGTGCCTGCGCGCGGGGGCCGAGCGGTTCGGCTGGGCCGGCCGTGATCCCCGGCCACGGCAACGGCGCGACGGCGACTGGTGGATCGGTACCGGGATGGCCGGGGCGACCTACCCGACCATGGCGCAGCCCTCGACCGCGCGGGTCCGGGCGCTGGCCGACGGCGCCTTCGAGGTGGCCATCGGGGCGACCGACCTCGGGACGGGCGCGCGGACCATCCTCACCCAGATCGCGGCGGACGCCCTGGCCGTACCGGTCGAGCGGATCCGGATCCGGATCGGCGACAGCACCCTGCCGAAGGCCTCGGTCGCCGGCGGCTCGTCCGGCAGCGCGTCCTGGGGCTGGGCCGTCACCGGTGCCTGCCGCGAGCTGCGCGCCTCCGGCCGGGACGAGGCGACCTTCGACTCGAGCGAGCTCGTGCAACACCAGGAGAAGGACGGCCGGCACGCTTTCGGGGCGCATTTCGCGGAGGTACGCGTCGACGCCGTCACCGGCGAGGTCCGGGTGTCCCGGCTCTTCGGCATGTTCGCGGCCGGTCGCATCCTCAACCCGCGCACCGCCCGCAGCCAGCTCCTCGGCGGCATGATCATGGGGATGGGCATGGCGCTGCACGAGGAGGGGGTGCTGGACCCGGCCATGGGCGAGTGGGTCAACCACGACCTGGCCGAGTACCACATCCCGGTGCACGCCGACGTCGAGGACATCGACGCCGCCTGGCTCGACGAACACGACGACCGGATAAACCCGATGGGCAGCAAGGGCATCGGCGAGATCGGCATCGTCGGCTCCCCCGCGGCCATCGTCAACGCGGTGTGGCACGCGACCGGGATCCGCGTACGCGATCTGCCGGTTCGTCTCGACAAGCTGTTGTCGCTCTTGCCCTGACCGAGCGCGCTCCTCTACGGTCACGCCAGGCCGTCCGCCGCTCGAAGGGCCCGACCATGATCGAGCACCTCCGCGCCGTCCTGCGCATGCACCAGATAGGCATCATCAACCTGACCCGACCGCACCGGCTGTTGCGGGCGGCCGCGGACAACTCCCGGCTCGGCCCGCAGGCTGCCCTGATCATGAAGGCGGCGGCCGAACATCCGGACGCCCCGGCCGTGACCGACGAGCTCGGCACCCTGACCTACCGGCAGCTCGACGAGCAGTCGAACGCCCTGGCGCACGCGCTGAAAGGGCTCGGCCTGCCGGACCGGTCGGTGGTCGGCGTGCTGGCCCGCGACCATCGCGGCCTGCTGCTGGCGATCAGCGGCACCGCCCGCGCCACCCTGCGGCTGGCACTGATGAACACCGGCCTGGCCAAGCAGCAGCTGGCCGAGGTGGTGGCCCGGGAGAAGGTCCGGGTGGTGCTGTACGACAGCGAGTTCGCCGACGTCGCCGCCGCTCTGCCGGACACCGTCCCGCGTTATCTGACGTGGGGTTCCGCGCCCGGCACCACGATCGACGAGCTGATCGCCGCACACCCGGTCACCCCGCTGCCGCTGCCCGACCGGCCGGGCGGCTTCATCATCCTCACCAGCGGCACCACCGGCCTGCCCAAGGGCGCGCCCCGCACCAAGGTGTCGCCGCTCGCGAGCGCCCTGATCGCCGACCGCATCCCGTTCCCCCGGCAGGGTGCGGCGGTGTTCGCGTCACCGCTGTTCCACAGCACCGGCTTCGGCGCCTGGACGGTCGGGCTGTCCCTGGCCAACCACGCCGTCCTGCTGCGCCGCTTCGACGCCGAGGCCATCCTGCGGGCGATCGCCGAACACCGGGCACGGATGCTGGTCGCGGTCCCGACCATGCTCACCCGGATCCTCGCGCTGGGACCGGAGACCATCCAGAAGTACGACACGTCGTCGCTCAACGCCGTCTTCGTCGCCGGCTCGGCCCTCGCCCCCGACCTGACCACCCGATTCCAAGACGTCTTCGGCGACGTGGTCTACAACGTCTACGGCTCCACCGAGGTGGCCGTCGCCTCGGTGGCCCAGCCGGCCGAATCCCGCCGGGCACCCGGCACGGTCGGCAAGCCACCGGTCACTGTGCACGTCGCCCTCTACGACGCGAACGACCGCCGGGTCACCGAGGCCGGGGCGCACGGTCGGGTCTTCGTCCGCACCGGCATCCCGTTCGAGGGCTACACGGACGGCCAGCACAAACAGGTGATCGACGGCCACATGGCCACCGGCGACCAGGGCCACTTCGACGCCGAGGGCCTGCTGTTCATCGACGGCCGCGACGACGACATGGTCATCTCCGGCGGCGAGAACGTCTACCCGCTGGAGGTGGAGAACCTGCTCGCAGCCCGCGACGACGTGGTCGAGGCCGCCGTGATCGGCGTCGACGACCCCGACTTCGGTCAGCGCCTGCGCGCCTACATCGTGCCCACCGCCGACTCCACCCGCGACCCGCAGGTCGTCAAGGACCACGTGCGGGCCAACCTGGCCCGCTACAAGGTGCCCCGCGACGTCGTCTTCCTGGACGCCCTCCCCCGCAACGCCACCGGCAAGGTGATGCGCCGCGAACTCCCCTCGCTCTGAGCCACTCGGCAGGCCCCACGCTCGGCGGCCCGCGCTGATACCTTGCCTCGATGGAGTTTCAGGACGTCCTCCGCCGCCGCCGCATGATTCGCCACTACCAGGCCGACCGCCCGATCCCCCCGGAGATCATCGACCGCATCGTCGACAACGGCCTGCGCGCCCCGTCGGCCGGCTTCTCCCAGGGCTGGGGCTTCCTGGTCCTCGACGCCCCCGCCGACATCGAGCTTTTCCGCACCGTCTGCCGCGCCACCGACGACCCGGACCGCTGGTTCGCCGCCAACGTGGAAGCGCCGCTGCTGATCGTCCCGCTGGCCAACAAGGACGTCTACCTCGAACGCTACGCCCAGACCGACAAGGGCCACCTGGACCGCTCCGACTCGTGGTGGCCCGCCCCGTACTGGGACATCGACACCGGTTTCGCCGCCCTCCTGATGCTGCTCACCGCCGTCGACGAGGGCCTGGGCGCCTGCTTCTTCGGCCTCCCCACCGACCGCATAACCGCTTTCCGCGACAGTTTCGGCGTGCCGCCCCACTTCAACCCCATCGGCGCCATCTCCATCGGCTACAGCACCGAGCCACCCCGAGACCTGAGCAGCCGCCGCCGCCCCAAAACCGACGTAGTCCACCGAGGCCGCTGGTCTTCTTCCTGACCGCGCCAACCCCCTTCTTCCCGCCCCTTCCCTTTCCCCTTCGCCGTCTTCCCCCTTCGCCCTCTCCCCCTTTCCCTGCCGCTTCTCGGCTCTTCGCGCCGCCTCCCGTCTCTCGGTGCCGCCTCCCCTCTCTCGGTGCCGCCTCCCCTCTCTCGGTGCCGCCTCCCGCCTCTTTCCCCTCTTTCCTGTCTTCTCCCTCGCCCTCCTGCTGCCTCCCCCTCTTCCTGCCGCTTCCCCAGGCTTCTCCCTCTTCCTGTCTTTCCTGCCTCCCCTCTCTCCCTCCTGCTGCCTCCCCCTCTCCCTGACGGTTCTCCCGCTTCCTGCCGCTTCCCCCCTCCTGCCGCCTCCCCTTTGCGCCTGCCGCTGCCCCTTGCTCCTGCCTACCGCCTCATCCCTCTTGCTCCTGGCTCCTCCCCTCTTCTGCCGCCTCCCGCCTCCTCCTCTTCCCGTTGCCTCCCGCGTCCTCCTGCCGCCTCCTTAGGCCGTCGGCAACTCTTCCGCCGGAGGCGACAATCGTCCCGGCGGGCAGCGGCTTGCCCACCGTCGACCCGGCGCTCCCTTCCCGCCGCGCTCACCCGCCCCCGCGCCCTTCCCGCGAGTGCGAGCCAACCGCCCACACCGGAATCTTCGCCGACCTCGTGCACCAATTCCGCACTCAGACCAAGACCGAAGTCCCTTTCGCCGGCCGCCGCACAAGCCTTGCTATTCGCCGCCCGTCTTACAAATTGGCGCCACCGCACGAAACGACGAGATACCCGCTCGACAATTGCTCCAAGGTTGGCATGATCGAGTCTTAGCGGGCCCCATTGGGGGGCGGGATAATGTTTGCATGCGCTATCAGCAGCTTCCATTGTTCACCCGGCTCGAGACTGCCGCTATGCGCGACCGAACGAAGGCACGCAACTATTCACCGGGAATGGACGAATTCCGCCGCGATCACGCCCGTCGCCGGCGCTGGGGTTTAGCCCGCCGCCACGGATTGAAGAAGTGCCGCCTGAGAGGCTGCTCCCGCGAGTGCGGCGAGCTGGGCCTGCACGACCAGTTCGAAGCCGTAGCCCCACTGCTCTGGCCCGACGGCGCAACGCCCTCGCGCCCACGTTCCCCAGCGCCACCGAGCAGAGCGACCCCGTCCGGACTTAACCACCCCCCAGCCGACCAGCAAGCCCCGCCCGTCACACGCCCGACCGACCCGGCACCCCCCTCGGATCCGACTGCGCGACCCAAGTCCCCTGCGCACGCCACACCCACGCACCCCACCAAGCCCGCCACCCAGTCGCAGCCCGCCGTTCCACCTCGGCCCGCCGCCCGACCCCGGCCCGCCGCCCAACCAAGCCCTACTCCTCAACCGGAGCCCGCCGCCGAGCCAGGGCCCGTCGCTCAACCGGCGCCCGCCACTCAACCAAGGCCCGCCGCTCAACCGGCGCCCGCCGCCGAGCCAGGGGCCGTCGCCGAGCCAGGAGTCGCCGCTCAACCCCGGCCCGCCATCCATCCCAGAACTGCCATCGAGTCGAGACCCGCCACTCCGCCCCGGGCCGCCATCCAGCCGAGTTCCGACACTCAGCCGGGGCCAGCGGTTCAGGCCCGGCTCGGCGCCCCGCTGAGGTGCAGCACTCGACCGAGGCCCCACCGTTCAACCTCGGCCAGCGCGCCATCTCGGCCCAGCGCACCGCCCGGGTCCGACATTCAATCCCAGCCCAGAGCCCAGCCCAGACCCGCTGCACATCCCAGGCCCTTCACCCAGCCCTGGGCCGCCACTCAACTCCAGCCCAGCCCAGCCCAGCCCTCGCACGTCGCCCGACCCACGCCCGCGGCTCGGCCCCCCAGTGCACCCCAGCTCAGCCCCGCCCCTCTCCACGGGTCCACCGCCCAGGCCAGACCCGCTACTCAAACTCGGTCCGCCGGCCAACCCAGGCAGGAGGTCCGGCCTCGAGCTACCACTCGGCACGGACCTACCGCCCAGCTCAGACCCTTCGGTCTACCCAGACCCACCGCCCAGCCGAGACCGAGCACCCAGCCCAGACCCACCGCCCAACCCAGACCCACCGCCCAGCCCAGACCGAAAGCCCAGCCCAGACCCACGGCTCAACCCAGACCCACCGCCCAGCCCAGACCGAAAGCCCAGCCCAGACCCACGGCTCAACCAAAAAACACGGCTCAGCCCGGACCTGGACCGACGACACAGCCGGGACCGGGCCCATCGCCCAACCAAAACCCAGCCCACCGCCCAGACCGACAGCCCCACCCAAGACCCGGAGTGGCGGCACAGCCCGAACCCTGGTCGACAGCCCCACCGAGACGCGGCGGCGCACGACTTAGGGCCGAGCGTTCAACCCAGACCAGCCGCGCGGCGCCGATCCGGGCCCACCAACGGACCCCAGTCGCTGCCCATCCGGGAACGCCACGAGGCCCAGAGACGCCGCCACGCGACTCAGGACCGCCGGCCGGGCCCGAGAGCTCGTTCAGCACGAGGCGACGGGCCAGGCCGCCCTGGCACGCCGCGGCCGGCCACCGAGCGACCCGAGCGGCCCGAGCGGTCCAAGCGGTCCAAGCGGTCCAAGCGGTCCAAGCGGTCCAAGCGGTCCAAGCGATCCAAGCGATCCAAGCGATCCAAGCGATCCAAGCGATCCAAGCGACAAGAGCGGTCCGAAAGGTCCGAAAGGTATGAGTCGGGTGGTCGGAGCGCCTGCAAGGCAAAGCAAATGATCCCACCACCATCGACACCGGAATGGGACTCGCGGCACGAATTCCGCACGGATACGGCATGGGCCTACGAGGAAGCCGTAGTAGGGATAAATGGCGAATCGGCGGCGGGCATCCATCAAGGTTTGCGCGGTCGGACAATAGGGTGAAAGGAGGACTATGCGCTCGCTACCATTGCGGGAGGGACAAGGCGCCCACTGCGAAAGGGCCGGGTGGAACGGCAGGGCGAGATTGCGGGCGGCGGGGGCTCAAGCGGGCGGCTGGTTTGTCGATCTCGCTGGGCATGCGGGGGTGGTGGGCGTGGCTGACGGTCGGGGTGCTGGTTTCCCTCGGCTACCTGGCCATTCCTGAGGGCAGTGTGGCGTCCACGCTCGTGTACAACGGGGTGGGGTTTGCGGCCTTCGCCGTGATCATCGTGGGGGTACGGCGGAACCGGGCGCCCAACCGTGGGTCGTGGTACCTGTTCGCGGGCGGGGTGCTCACGTTCGTACTCGCTGACGTGATGTACGAGGTCAGCGGCCTCGTACTGGGCACACACCCATACCCGTACTGGGATGACGCCTTTTATTTTGTTGCTTATCCGATGTTGTGGGCCGGTCTGCTCGGGGCGTCGCGCGGGCGGCGGCGGGGTGACCGGCCGCGGGACCTGGCCGGAGTCATCGACGCCGCGGTGATCGCGGTGGGGGTGGGGCTGGTCTACTGGGTGTTCCTCATCGAGCCGACGCTCACCGACCACGGCACGCCGGCGCTGACGCGACTGGTCTCGGTTGCCTATCCGACGTTCGACGTGCTGATGTGCACCGTCGTCACGAGGATGCTGACCCGGACCGGCAGTCGCACCCCGAGCGTGCTGCTGCTGGCCGCCGGCTGCCTGCTCAACCTCGGTTGTGACGTGGCGTGGACGCTGACCGCCTCGTTCTCGCAGTACTCCGGCGGCGTGATCAACTCGGGCTTCCTGCTGGGGTACGTCGCCTGGGCCGCCGCCGCGCTGCACCCGACCGTGCATCCGCGCGTGGAGAAGCCGGCCGGTCCGAAGGATTTCGGCCGCGGCCGGCTGACCCTGCTGGCCGCCTGCACCCTGCTGGTGCCGGCCGTCCTGTTCACCCAGGGCCTGCGGCGCGACGAGATCAACTGGCTCGCCGTGGGACTCGGCGCGGTCGCGTTGTTCCTGCTGGTCCTGGCGCGGCTGAGCGGGTTCGTGGGGCAGGTGCGCGACCAGGCCGGCAAGCTCGAGGACCTGGCCATGCGGGACGACCTCACCGGCCTCGCCAACCGCCGGCTCTTCGAGCAGTCGGTGACGCGGGCGGTCGTGACCGGGCCGGCCCAGGTGTGCCTGCTCGACCTCAACGGCTTCAAGATCGTCAATGACCTGTACGGGCACACCGTCGGCGACCGCCTGCTCGTGGAGGTGGCCGCTCGCCTGACCGGGGCACTGCGTGAGCAGGATCTGGTCGCCCGGATGGGCGGTGACGAGTTCGCCGTCCTGGTGGCCGGCGGGGTCGAGGACGGCGACGCCGTTGTGCGGCGGCTCGTCGAGGCGCTGCACGAGCCGGTCTCGGTCGGCGGCCACGAGCTGCTGGTGGCGGCCACGTTCGGGATCGCCGACACGGCCGGCACCGACGATCCGGTGGAGGTGCTGCGCCGCGCCGACGTGGCGATGTACGCGGCCAAGGACGCGGGCAGCCGGCAGCACCGCCGCTACTCCCCCGACCTGGACAACCAGACGAACGAGGCGGCGCGCCTCGGCGTCCAGATGCGCACCGGCCTGGACACCGGCCAGTTCCGGATGGTCTACCAGCCGATCGTGGCGCTGCCCGAGGGCCGCCTGCGCTACGTCGAGTCGCTGGTGCGCTGGCAGCACCCGGAGCGCGGGTTCGTCAGCCCGGCCGAGTTCGTGCCGGTCGCCGAGCAGAACGGCCTGATCGTCGAGCTCGGCGAGTGGATCCTGCGGACCGCCTGCGCCCAGTTCATCCGGTGGCGCGACCAGCACGGCGTCGACGCGCCCCAGCGGATCAGCGTGAACGTGTCGGCACGGCAGCTCAACGAGCCCGGCTTCGCCCAGCTCGTGGCGGACGTCCTCGAGAACACCGGGATGTCCGCCGACCACCTGATCGTGGAGGTCACCGAGACGGCGGTGTTCGGTGGGGGCACGGCGGTGCAGGCGGTCAAGGATCTGAAGGCTCTCGGCGTACACATAGCGCTCGATGATTTCGGCACGGGACACTCGTCGCTCGGCCTGCTGCAGACGGTGCCGGTCGATGTCCTGAAGGTCGACAAGTCGTTCGTCGACAACCTGACGATGGCCGGTCGGCACGCGGTGATCGCGACCGCGTTGATCCAGGTCAGCAACGGTCTGGGGCTGACCGCGGTGGCCGAGGGCGTGGAGACCGCCGAGCAGGCGGCCGAGCTCTATCGGCTCGGTTACCAGTTCGCTCAGGGCTACCATTTCGGCCGACCCGCGGCGGAACCGGACTTCCACCACCGGCCGGTGGCCGCCGTCTAGAGTGCCCGGGTGGCTCTCGGTGCGGACTTTCGGCGGCTGTGGACGGCGTACGCGATAAGTGAGGCCGGCACCGGCCTGAGCTTCGGCGCGATCCCCCTGGTCGCGATACTCGTCCTGAAGGTTCCCGCGTTCGAGGTGTCACTGCTGGCGGCGTTGGGCGGGCTGGCCGCGGCGGTGTTCGGGCTGCCGGCCGGCCCGTGGATCGAGTTCCGCCGCAAGCGTCCCGTGATGATCGCCGCCGACCTGCTGCGGGCCGTCGCGGTTATCAGTGTGCCGATCGCGTGGGCCCTCGGATTCCTGACGTTCGCGCAGCTCTGCGTGGTGTCGGTGCTCCAGGCGGTCGGCGCGATCGCGTTCACCGCGGCGAGCGGGGCCCACCTCAAGGCTCTGACCGGCCCGGCGGACCGGGCGGCCGCGAACGGCCGCTTCGAGGCGACGTTCTGGACCGCGTACAGCGTCGGCCCCGCCGCCGGCGGCGGGCTGACCTCCTGGCTGGGCGTCTGGTGGACGCTGTCGGCCGACGCCCTCAGCTTCGTGCTTTCGGCCTTTTGGGTACGGCGGTTACGCGCGCCCGAGCCGACCCCGCCGGTGCGCGTCGCCGGCACCGACCGGTGGGCCGAGATCGGGGCCGGGTGGCGTTACATCCTCGCCCACCGTGGCCTGCGCTCCCTCTATTTCAACTCGCAGGTGTTCGGCGCCTCGATGATGGCCGCCACGCCGCTGCTCTCCGTCCTGATGATCGGCGAGTTGCACTTCGCCGCGTGGCAGTACGGCGTCGGCTGGGGCATCCCGTGCGCGGCCGGAGTGCTCGGCGCCCTCGCCCTCAAACCGCTGTCCGCCCGCTTCGGCGACCGCCGGATCCTGCTGATCTCCGGGGTCGGCCGGGCCGTCTGGTTCGTCTTCCTGGCCGCGATACCGGCCGGCACCCCGGGGCTGCTCCTGCTGATCGGGGTCGAGTTGCTGGCCCTGTTCTGGTCGGGCGTCTTCAACCCGGCGTTCGCGACCTACCGGATGACCCACACCGAGGACCGCTACCTCTCCCGGGTCATCGCCGCATGGCAGGTCACCTCACGCACCACCCAGCCGCTCGCGACGCTGCTGGGCGGTGCGCTCGCCGCCGCCACCAGCGTGCGCTTCGCGCTGCTGGTGTGCGGCCTGCTGGTGGCCGCGAGCTCGGTACTGCTGCCCTGTCGGGAGCGGGTCAGCGCGGACCGAGCAGTTCCCGTACGCTAGCCAGCAACTCGTCCTGGGAGATCGGCGAGACGTTCCCTCCGGTGCGCGCGTCCTGCATGGCCTTGGTCAGCTGCACTCGACGCAGCACCTCCTTGATGTCCGCGCCGGTCATGCCGTGGCTCGCGTGGGCCAGTGCCTGCAGGTTCAGGTCGTCGGCGAACATGGTGAAACCGGGCTGCTCGTGCGCGCCGATCAGGCCCTGGATCATCTTGCGGAAGATCTCGGCCCGGCTGGCCTCGTCCGGCTTCGGCACGCTGATCTTCACGTCGAAGCGGCCCGACCTGATCAGCGAGTCGTCCACTCGATGCGGGAAGTTGGTGGTGGCAACCACGATGACGTTCGGATTTTCCTCGATCAGGTCGTTCATCTCCTGCTTGAAGATGCCCGCGACCGCGTTGAGCGCCTGGCTGGCCGCGTCGCCTCCGACGCCGGCGTAGCTGACGATCGAGTCGAACTCGTCGAACAGCATCAGCGTCGGCACCCGGTAACGGCGCGCGTCCCGGAAGATCTGCTTGATGTTGCGCTCGGAACCGCCGAGCCACTTGTCGAGGATCTCCGGGGTGCGGATCTCCCGGAAGTCGGCGCCGATCTCGTTGGCGAGCGCGCGGGACAGCATCGTCTTGCCGGTGCCGGGCGGCCCGTACATCAGCAGGCCCTGCGGCCGGCGCGCACCCCACCGCGCCATGGCTTCCGGATGCCGGAACGACACCGCGATCTGCCGCAGCTCGGCGACCACCTCGGTGAGGCCGCCCACCATGTCGAGCGTGACGGTCTGCGTGGTGGCCGGCGTCTGCGGAAGCTGCTCCCGGCTGATCACATAGCGCCGCCCCTTGATCGAGTCGGGCCCGGCGAGCTCGATCACCGTCTGCAGGGTGAGCCCGACGAACGCCTGCAGGTGCGCGGGCGTGACCTCGTCGCGCGCCACCTCGGCGGTGAGGCGCACGACGGTCCCGCTCTCGTCGTAGGTCACGCCGGCCTGCAGGCCGACGACGGCATCGGCGATGGTCTCGGCCCGGCGGTCAGCCACCGGCTGAGCGGGTTTGTCCAGACCAAGCTTGCGGTACGCGGCAGCGGCGGCCGCCCCGACACCGTCCACGATGCGCGTGGCGATCGGGTCGCCCTGCTCGATCCGCTTGGCGAGCAGCACCCCGACCGGATCGTTGCCGAGCACGAGCGCACGGATGCGCTCCTTGGAGAGCGGCTCGTCGGCGGTGCTGACCGCCGCCGAGAACACGTGCACCGGCCCGTCCGCGCCCCGCTCCGCACTGGACACACTGAGGTCGACCCGCCGCACCGGCGCCGGCCAGACGGCATGACGAAGCAGATCAACCGGGTTGACCCGGGCCGCGGCCAGCACCGTTGTCGCCTCGATCAGCTCGACGGTGGCCCCGGCATACTCAAAGCTTTCCCCGCGCGGTCGTGCAAAGCTGGCGTCAGACATGCACCAAGAGTTGCACGCGATCACACACAACGTCAGACGAGCCGATGCCCGCCGTCGACGTGCAGGGTCTCGCCGGTCAGAAAACCGTTCGTCATGACCGCCTCGAAAGCCGCCGCGATGTCCTGCGGCCGGCCCACCCGACCGGCCGGCAACTTCGCGGCCATCGCAGCCAGCCGCTCGTTCTTCGCCGCACCCGCGAGCACGTCCCAGATCCCGGTGTCCACCCAGCCCGGCGACACCACGTTGACACGGATCGGGGCCAGCTCCACCGCCAGGGTCCGCACCAGGGCTTCCAGCGCGCCGTTCGCCGTGGCCAGCACCGACGAACCCGGACCCGGCCGGTAGGCCGCCACCCCCGAGGTGAAGGTGATCGAACCCCCCGCCCGCAGCTTGGCATGCTTCGCCACCAGCCAGGGACCAAGCACCTTGGTCGCCAGGACCTTCCGGGCGTCCGCCAGCGGAAAATCGCGAATCGGATAGTAGGAACCAACCGCCTCCACCGCGGTAACGACAACGTGGTCGCGTTCCGCTGCCACCAGCGCCCGCACCCCGTCCTCATCCCCGATGTCGACGACGCTTGTGGTCAGCTTTCCCGGATCACCCAACTCCCGAACCGCCCCGGCCAGCCGCCGCGCCGACCTCCCCGCGATGTGCACCTCAGCCCCCGCACCGAGAAGCCGCCGCGCGAGCGCCAGCCCCATCCCGGACCCGCCACCGACGATAAGCACCCGTTCGTTTCGCATCCTCCGAGCCTGCCCCGACCCGGCCCGCCCGAGAAGGCCGCCGCAGTCCTTGGAGTCGCAGTCCTAGTCCTGGCCGTACTAGT